>NZ_LKKO01000112.1 GCF_001455965.1 Methylobacterium sp. GXS13 | reverse complement strand
GCGCCTGATCGAGCCCCGCCGCACCCAGCGTGAGGTCGAGCGTGGCGGTGACGTCGCTGGCCTGCATCGTCGTGCACAGCTTCCAGGCGACGATGGTGCGTGAGAAGTCGTCCAGGACCGTCGACAGGTCGGACCAGCCCCAGCCAGCGACCTTCAGGCAGGTGAAGTCCGTCTGCCAAAGCTGGTTGGGCGCGGTGGTCTTATCGCGGAACTCGTCGGCGGCCTTGATGACGATATAGGCCGGGCTGGTGATCAGGTCCTGAGACTTGAGCAACCGGTAGACGGTCGCTTCCGAGACGAAGTAGCGGCGCTCGTCGGTGAAGCGCACCGCCAGCTCACGTGGACTGAGTTCAGGCTCCTCCAGAGCCAGGGCCACGATCTGCTCGCGGATCTCCGCAGGTAGACGGTTCCAGACCCGGCTCGGCTGTGAAGGATGGTCATTCAACGCCTCGGGGCCGCCGCGCTGGTAGGCGTCGGACCACCGGTAAAACGTCGAGCGCGTGATGCCGAGCTTGTCCAGGGTGGCATGCATCGGCAGGTGGGATTGCTCGATCAGCCGGATGATCTCCAGCTTCTCGGGGGCCGGGTACCTCATGCCTCGTCGCCCCCAACCCCGCTCATGCTTATGGGATGGCCCGCCCCTCACCGAACCGTTGGTGGCATGCTGCTGCCTTGGAGGAATGGAGGGATTGGAAATGGCAAAGAGTTCGGTCGCCGTGCTGGGTATCGATCTCGGCAAAAACAGCTGTAGCCTGGTTGGCTTCGACCAAGCCGGTACGGTGGTGTTGCGACGTCGTGCGCGGCGAGAGACGGTCGTCGGCCTGACGGCCAAGCTGCCGGCCTGCGTAGTAGCGATGGAGGCCTGCGGCGCCCACCACCTCGGCCGGCTGCTCGCCGTGCAGGGGCACGCCGTCCGGCTGATGTCGCCCGAGTACGTCCGCCCCTACGTCAAGGCGCAGAAGAACGACGACCGCGATGCCGAGGCGATCGCCGAGGCCGCCACGCGCCCGACCATGCGCTTCGTGGCCTTGAAGGCGCAGGAGCAAC
>NZ_LKKO01000111.1 GCF_001455965.1 Methylobacterium sp. GXS13 | reverse complement strand
GACGACCGCATCGTCTGGGACGTCGGCCACCAGTGCTACCCGCACAAGATCCTCACCGGGCGCCGCGACCGCATCCGGACGCTGCGCCAGGGCGGTGGCCTGTCCGGCTTCACCAAGCGCTCAGAGAGCGTCTACGACCCGTTCGGCGCCGCCCATTCCTCGACCTCGATCTCCGCCGCGCTCGGCATGGCCGTCGCGCGCGATCTCGATGCCGAGGCCGCCAAGGCCAAGGGCCGTCAGCTCAAGCGCCGCAACGCCATCGCGGTGATCGGCGACGGCTCGATGTCGGCCGGCATGGCGTATGAAGCCATGAACAATGCCGGCGCCCTGCATTCGCGCCTGATCGTGATCCTCAACGACAACGACATGTCCATCGCCCCGCCGGTGGGCGCGATGTCGGGCTACCTGGCGCGGCTGGCGTCCGGCGGCACCTACCAGTCGCTGCGCGAGACCGCCAAGCAGCTCGGCAAGCTCCTGCCGAAGGCGCTCTACCAGCGCGCCGCGGCGGCGGAAGAGTACGCCCGCTCGCTCGTGGTCGGCGGCGGCACGATGTTCGAGGAGATGGGCTTCCACTATGTCGGGCCCGTGGACGGGCACAACCTCGACCAGCTGCTGCCGGTCCTGAAGAACGTCCGCGACGCCGAGCACGGCCCGATCCTGCTCCACGTCGTCACCCGCAAGGGCAAGGGCTACGCGCCCGCCGAGGCCTCGGCCGACCGGTATCACGGCGTGGTCAAGTTCGACGTGGTCTCAGGGGTCCAGGCCAAGGCCAAGCCCAACGCCCCAGCCTACACAAGGGTGTTCGGCGAGAGCCTGATCAAGGCGGCGGATGCCGACGACAAGGTCGTGGCGATCACCGCGGCGATGCCCGGCGGCACCGGCATCGACCTGTTCGGCAAGGCGCACCCGGACAAGACCTTCGACGTCGGCATCGCCGAGCAGCACGCGGTGACGTTCGCGGGCGGGTTGGCGACGGAGGGCTACCGGCCGTTCGTGGCGATCTACTCGA
Organism: Methylobacterium sp. GXS13; assembly: GCF_001455965.1. Taxonomy (GTDB): domain Bacteria; phylum Pseudomonadota; class Alphaproteobacteria; order Rhizobiales; family Beijerinckiaceae; genus Methylobacterium. The sequence goes on along the minus strand of NZ_LKKO01000111.1, from coordinate 58 downwards.
CCTTCCTGCAGCGGGCCTACGACCAGGTCGTGCACGACGTGGCGCTGCAGAACCTGCC
>NZ_LKKO01000110.1 GCF_001455965.1 Methylobacterium sp. GXS13 | reverse complement strand
GTCCTGGCTTAGTCGTTGATGGCGGCGACGACGCCGGCACCGACGGTGCGGCCGCCCTCGCGGATGGCGAAGCGCAGCTTCTCCTCCATGGCCACCGGCACGATCAGCGTGACGTCCATGGTCACGTTGTCGCCCGGCATCACCATCTCGGTGCCCTCCGGCAGCTCGCACACCCCGGTCACGTCCGTGGTCCGGAAGTAGAATTGCGGCCGGTAGTTCGTGAAGAACGGCGTGTGCCGGCCGCCCTCCTCCTTGGTCAGGATGTAGGCCTCAGCCTTAAACTTGGTGTGCGGCTTCACCGAACCCGGCTTGCACACGACCTGGCCGCGCTCCACGTCCTCGCGCTTGGTGCCGCGCAGCAGCACGCCGACGTTGTCGCCCGCCTGGCCCTGGTCGAGCAGCTTGCGGAACATCTCCACGCCCGTCACCGTCGTGGTCGTGGTCGCCCGGATCCCGACGATCTCCACCGTCTCGCCGACCTTGACGATGCCGCGCTCGACGCGACCCGTCACCACCGTGCCGCGGCCCGAGATCGAGAACACGTCCTCGATCGGCATCAGGAACGGCAGGTCGATCGGACGCTCCGGCTGCGGGATGTAGCTGTCCACGGTCGCCATCAGCGCCAGAACCGCCTCCTTGCCGATCTTGGGCTCCTTGTCCTCCAGCGCCATCAGCGCCGAACCCTTCGTGATCGGGATGTCGTCGCCCGGGAAGTCGTACTTCGACAGAAGCTCGCGCACCTCGAGCTCGACCAGCTCAAGCAGCTCCTCGTCGTCGACCATGTCGACCTTGTTCAGGAACACCACCAGCGCCGGCACGCCGACCTGGCGGGCCAGCAGGATGTGCTCGCGGGTCTGCGGCATCGGGCCGTCGGCCGCCGACACCACCAGGATCGCGCCGTCCATCTGGGCGGCACCCGTGATCATGTTCTTCACGTAGTCGGCGTGGCCGGGGCAATCGACGTGGGCGTAGTGCCGGTTGGCCGTCTCGTACTCCACGTGCGCCGTCGAGATCGTGATCCCGCGCGCCTTCTCCTCAGGCGCCTTGTCGATCTGGTCGTAGGCCGTGAACGTCGCCCCGCCCGTCTCCGCCAAAACCTTCGTGATCGCCGCCGTCAGCGACGTCTTGCCGTGGTCGACGTGACCGATCGTGCCGATGTTGCAGTGCGGCTTGGTGCGGGAGAACTTTTCCTTGCCCAT
>NZ_LKKO01000109.1 GCF_001455965.1 Methylobacterium sp. GXS13 | reverse complement strand
CCCGGCGGCGCCTCCGGCTCCGCCCGGTCGTACCAGAGCGGGTCGGCGTCCCAGTGCGGATCGTTCTCGTCCAAGACTGAACCCCCTGCGCCGCAAACCCGGACGCGGCCTCGTTCGTGAGCAATTCGTTCACCAGACGGCTCGGCCGGGGCCGCGCCTCACCGCTCCCCCGGCAGCGGCCGCAGCAGCGCGCCGAGCAGGAAGCCGAGCTGGCCGCAGACCAGCAGCGCCACCCCGCGCCGCAGCCCGCCCCCGACGCCGAGGTGGTGCACGTGGAACCCGTAGGCGAGCTCGGCCGCCACCACCGGCAGGAACACCGGCAGACCCCAGACCGAGCCGAACCGCCCCAGCCCGACCCCGAGCAGCGCGTTCAGCAGCAGACCCTTCATGACGATCCCGTCGGCGACCCCGTCCCCGCACAACCCCGGCGCCACCCCGGCGCCCGACCGAGCCCGTGCGGCCCGGCGCGTGTCCGCGACGGGCTCCGGCCGCGCGCTCGGCCCGCCCGGGCTACTTGCTGCCGCGCTGGGCCAGCACCGCCGGGACGGTGCGCAGCATGATCGCGATGTCCCGGCGCAGGCTCCAGCGGCTGGCATAGTCCAGGTCCAGCGCCACGCGCTCGGCGTAGGTCGTGTCCGAGCGCCCCGAGACCTGCCACAGCCCGGTCACCCCCGGCGGCACCGCAAAGCAGGTGGAGAACGCCCGGCCGTAGCGGGCGACCTCGGCCTGGACGATCGGGCGCGGCCCGACCAGGCTCATCTCCCCGCGCAGCACGTTCCAGAGCTGCGGCAGCTCGTCCAGCGAGGTCTTGCGCAGGACCTGGCCGATGGCGGTGATGCGCGGATCGTCGCTGAGCTTGTGCGTGGCGGCCCACTCCGCCCGGGCCCGCGGGCTGGCGGCCAGATGGGCGGCGAGCACCCCCTCGCCGTCGGCCACCATCGAGCGGAACTTCAGGCAGCCGAAGCTGCGCCCGTCCCGGCCCAGCCGCGTGTGCCGGAAGATCGGCGCCTTGCGGTCCCCGGCCCACACCAGCGCGGCGATCACCAGCATCAGCGGCAGAAGCAGGAACAGCGCGGTGGAAGCCACCCCGATGTCGAGACCGCGCTTGGCCGCCCAGTCGAGCCGCAGCCCCCGCGCGACAAACGGCGTCTCCGGCAGCATCGCCTCCGCCACCCCGCTCACCTGACCGGCAATCTGATCGGCCAC
>NZ_LKKO01000108.1 GCF_001455965.1 Methylobacterium sp. GXS13 | reverse complement strand
GGGTGACCTGACCGGCTGGCTTTGGACCGGGCTGATTGAGAGGATCAGCGTGGACCAGAGGAGTTGGGGATGAAGCGAGGATAGAAGCCAAGTGCGGAGCAGGTCGTGCTGATGTTGCGCCAGATCGAGGTGCAGACGGCCCAGGGAAAGAGCATCGCCGTCGCATGCAAGGAAGCGGATGTCTCCGAGCAGAGTTATTACCGCTGGCGTAAGGAGTACGGCGGCCTGAAGATCGATCAAGCCAAGAATATGAAGGATCTGGAGCGCGAGAACGCTCGATTGCGGCGGCTGGTAGCCGACCTGTCCTTGGAGAAACAAGTTCTGGCGGACGTCGCCTCGGGAAACTTGTAGCCCCCGAGCGACGCCGGCAGGCGGTCGACGGCATCCGGGAGAAGTACGGCCTCTCGGAGCGTCATGCCTGCCGGATCGTCGGCCAGCATCGGGGTACGCAGCGCTACGTGCCGGCCGACGAGGATGAGCTGACCCGCGCCATCATCGCCCTGGCGTCCGAGTACGGGCGCGACAGATACTGCCGCGTCACCGCGCTGCTGCAGGCAGCCGGCTGGCAAGTGGGCAAGGACCGGGTTCAGCGCATCTGGCGTCGCAAGGGGCTCAAAGTCCCTAGCCGACAGAGACCCCGCAGCCGCTTATGGCTGAACGACGGCTCATGCGTGCGGCTACGACCGCTCCACCGCAACCATGTGTGGAGCTTCGACTTCGTCCAGGCCCGGACCCACGACGGCCGAAGCCTACGCATCCTCACGCTGATCGACGAGCATAGCCGGGCGTGCCTGGCGTTGAAGGTGGCGCGGCGCATCAACAGCGTCGGCGTGATCGAGGCTTTGGCCGATGCCATGTGCCTGCACGGCATCCCCGAGCACATCCGCTGCGATGATGGCCCTGAAATGATCTCAAAGGCGCTGCGCAAGTGGGTCGCCAAGACGGGGCCACGGATCCAGTCCATCGCGCCAGGATCGCCGTGGGAGAACGGGTACTGTGAGAGCTTCAACGGCAAACTTCGGGACGAGTGCCTACGCCAGGAAATCTTCTAATCGCTGAAGCAGGCGCAGATCGTCATCGGTCTATGGCAAACCACGTACAACTGCATCCGACCGCATTCGTCGCTGGGCTATCGGCCGCCCGCGCCGGTCAGCTACCCGAATTTGGCCCTCCGGCTACCCATGGCCGCTACCATGCAGTAACCTCGCAACAGGCTCGGTTCGAAATACCGGTCAGGTCA
>NZ_LKKO01000107.1 GCF_001455965.1 Methylobacterium sp. GXS13 | reverse complement strand
GAGCGGCCTCCTCCCCGCCTGGCTCACGGCGCAGCTCTCTTCCCTCGCCTCGGCCTTCGATTTCGCGGCGCCCTGGATCCTGCTCGCCCTGCCGCTGCCGCTGCTGGCCGCGCGTCTGCTCCCGGCCGAGCCGGAGGGGGGCAGCGGCGCCCTGCTGGTGCCCGGCACCCTGGTCGGCACGGCGCGCTCCGGCGCCGACCTCGCCGCCCGGGGCCGCCGCCGCGCCGCCCTGGTCTGGACCCTCTGGGTGGCCCTGGTCGTCGCCCTGTCCGGCCCCCGCCTGGTGATGCCGGCGGCCGCGCTCCCCGCCTCGGGCCGGGAGATCATGATCGCCATGGACCTGTCCGGCTCGATGGAGCGGCGCGATTTCGCCCTGGACGGCGAGACCGTGAACCGGCTCACCGCGGTCAAGCGCGTCGGCACCGACTTCATCCGGCGCCGGGCCGGGGACCGGATCGGGCTCGTGATCTTCGCCGACCAGGCCTACGTGGCCGCCGCCCCGAGCTTCGACACCGCCGCGGTCGCCCGCGCGCTCGACGAGGCGACCATCGGCATCAGCGGCCGCTCCACCGGCATCGGCGACGGGCTCGGCCTCGCCCTGCGCCGGCTCGACCCGAAAGACCCCGGGACGAGCGCCGACGGCGCGGCAACACCACCGGCCAAGGCCGTGATCCTGCTCTCGGACGGCGCCAACAATGCCGGCCAGACCGCCCCCAAGGACGTGGCCGCCCTGGCCAAGGAGCTGGGCATCAAGATCTACACCATCGCGCTCGGCCCCCGCGACATGGCCGATGCCGACGGCGAGCAGGACGTGGTCGACACCGAGACCCTGCGCGACATGGCCCAGGCCAGCGGCGGCGAGGCGTTCCGCGTCCGCACCACCGAGGACCTCGTCCGGGTCGCCGACGCCATCGACCGGCTGGAAGGCGGCCGCGCGCTGGCCCCACCGCTGCCGCTGCGCCGGGATCTCTGGCCCTGGCCGGCAGCCCTGGCGCTCGCCGCCGCCGCGGTGTTGCTGGCGACCCGGAGGGGGGTGTGATGCTCGCATTGTCGTCATATGCGCCACTCCCTCCCCCCTCTGCGGGGGAGGGTACCCTGCGCAGCAGGGAGGGAGAGGGGCAGCGCGACGATGCGGGTATCGTCGCCCGGCACGCCTTCTCCGGACGCGTCGCTCCCCTCTCCCGACCCCTGCTGACGCAGGGGCCACCCTCCCCCGCAGAGGGGGGAGGGAGGGCGCGCGCGAATTTCGGGCGGGGCGAGACACCGCCCATCGCGAGCCAGCCCGCATGAGCGCCCTCGATGCCTTCGCGGTCCTGCGCCCCTGGTGGTTCCTGGCGATCCCGGTCGTGGCCCTGCTGGCGCTCCGCGCCGCCTGGCGGGCGGCGCCGCTGGGCGATTGGGGGCGGGCGGTCGATCCGGCGCTGATGGCCCATCTCGCCGGCGTCGGCCTCGTGCTCGGCGGG
>NZ_LKKO01000105.1 GCF_001455965.1 Methylobacterium sp. GXS13 | reverse complement strand
GTCCCGTCGGCCCGACATCGGGACCGTCGCGGCGCTGGCGGCCTGTCCCGTCAGCGTGACCCGCAGGATCGCGGACGCCGACAAAGCCTGGACGACGCCGACCGGTGATCCCGACTGTTCCAGTACGGGGCCGGCCTCGGCGGCGATCTCGAGATAAGCGAGGATCGCATCTGCCGGGCGTCTGGCCGTCGTGAGCGTGTCGGGGTCCAGACCGTGAGACTGCATGGCTTGGCGTTGGGTGACGTTGTAGGCGTCGTCCCAGTCCAGCACGTGCGGATCGAGCCGCCCGACCATGGCCTTGCTGCCGAGCCTGTGGGCGCCGAACCGGCCCGCCGCATCCTCAACGAACGCGACGACCTCGATCGCGTATCGCAGCGCCACACTCTGGTGGATCACCCGTTCGACGGCCGTGATCCCCAACAGTACGCCGAGCGTACCGTCGTAGCGGCTGGCATCTTCGCGCGTATCGATGTGACCACCGATCACGACCGCCGGGCCGCCCGGGACCGGTCCCTTGAGCCGGCCGATGAGGTTGCCGGCGGGATCGCGCCGGACCGTCAGGCCAGCCTCTTCCATCCAACCGCGGACGAGCGCTTCGGCCTCCGCCTGTTTGGGGCTGAAGACGCGCCGCGTCAGGTTCCACGGATAGGCGCTGATCTGAGCGAGGCGTTCGATGCGATCCATCATCCGCTGGCGTTCTCAGCGCTCATAGAAATACGTCGCGCATAGGCTGGGATCGTCCTCGCCACGCGGCTGCGTCTTGCCGGAAAACACCGCCATGGTGAGTTCCTTCCCGGCGGCACTCCGATACACCGCAATCCAGCGTGCCGCCGGTGAGCACAAGGTGTTCCCGTGCAGCAGGACGGGATTGAACGCACGGGTCACTTGCAGGAGCCGCGCGGGCTTCGGCCCCTGGTTCGTCCCGAACGCGTCGACGTCGGCTGCGACCGACAGCGGGAAGGTCTTGCCCGCAGCCACGAGCGCCGTCGGAGACAGCTCGATATCGCCTGTGATCCCGGTCGCGGTCTTGCTGGCCGCCGACCAATGCTCGGTCGTCGGGGCCGCCGCCGCTTGAAGCATCAATGAGACGAGAAGGATCGCTGCGGATGTAAGACGCATGTGGGACTACTCCCGGACCGGCCGATGGGGTCGGCATGATGTCGATGCCCGTCCTTCCGACGCCGCAGATAGGTCGCCGTGTCGACGAGCCAGTCGAACTCACTACGATGTGAGTGAACGACCTCCAGGGCGGCGGTCTTCTGCGAGACGAAAGCACGGTGCGCCCCTGCGCGAGGCACTGGGCGATCATGTTGCCGATCGTCTGGCTCTTGCCGGTCCAGGGCGGTTCGAACAGCACGAAGTCCTTGCCGCCGGCGGCGGCGAGGACCGCCAAGAGTTGCAAGGAATCCGCCGAGAGCGGCGCGAACACGGTCTCGGGCGGGTGCTCCCGGTCGAGGCGCGCTGGCTCGGGGAACGGTGTGCCATCACCGTAGGAGTGCTTGGGCGTATCGATGAGATGGCGGACGACTGGGTTGCGCTTCAAAACCTCAGCCTGGTCGACTAAGTCCCTTCCACAACAGGTACTCGGTGAAGGTGAAAGCCGAGAGCACGACGTCGGGCACCACTTCCCAGCCGCGCAGTTCCTTCACGTGCCGCTGCACGATCCGGAAGATGCCGTCGACGTCGTACCCGGACTCGTCTAGCGGCAGCTCCGCCTCCAACTCGGGCATGCGCAGCCGGTAATTCTCGCGCAGCATCTCCAGGAGGGTCGGATTGATCCGGACCTCGTCGTCGTGCCGCGCCAACCGGAAGCCGGCGCGCACGCTGGATCGCTTCAGTGAGACCGGGATGAGGAGGAGGGGGGCTCGGTAGGGGGCC
>NZ_LKKO01000104.1 GCF_001455965.1 Methylobacterium sp. GXS13 | reverse complement strand
GGCCGGCCCGACCAGGCAAAGGGCGGCGAGGCAGGCCACCGTCGCGAGCTTCATGCGTCAGGGTCTCGAACCGCGGGAAATCGGCCCCGCGGCGGAACGGCGGGTCGCGGATCAGCATATGAGGCGAGTCGGCCGATTGCCAAGGCGTGCCGGTCCCTAGAGTTTTGGGGTGCGGGCCGCACGCCGCCGTGGATGCCGAGTCACTGAGGATCTCGACCGCCCCATGAACCTCGTCCTGCTCCCCGGCTTCATGACCGATCCCGATCTCTGGGCGGACATGCGCCCGCGCCTCGCGCCCCTCGGCCCGGTGCTGCACGGCGACCTCAGCCGGGACGCCGGCATCGACGCCATGGCGCAACGAATAGCTGGGGAGGCGCCGGAGCGATTCGCCCTCATCGGCTTCTCCATGGGTGGCTACGTGGCGCGGGCGATCGCCCGGCTGGCGCCGGAGCGGGTCCGGGCGCTGGTGCTGATCGCCACCTCGGCCCGGGCCGACACACCGGTCCAGGCGCGCCGGAAGGCGGCGGCGGTGGCGAATGTCCGCCGCCAGGGGTTTTCAGGGCTCAGCCGAGCCGCGATCCTCGGCTCGGTCCATCCGGACCGGGTCGGCGACGCATCGCTGATCGCCCGCATCCGCCAGATGGGCGACCGCCTCGGCGGGGAGGTCTTCTTGCGCCAGGCCGGTCAGGCACGCGCGAGCGATGGCGGGCTTCTCGGCGCCATCACCTGCCCGACGCTGGTGGTGGCCGCCGCCCAGGACAGCCTGCGCAGCCTCGACGAGGCGCGGGAGCTGCAGGCCGGCATTCCCGGCGCCGCGCTGACGGTGATCGACGGCTCCGGCCACATGCTGCCGATGGAGGCCCCCGACGCGCTGGCGGAGGCCATCGTGCCGTGGCTCCAGGCTCAGCTCTCCGGCGCCTCGACGATCGGGTCGTAACGAGAGGCGTCGAAACCCAGGAGATTCCAGCTCTGGGTCATGTGGGGCGGCAGCGGCGCGCTGACATCCACGGGCCGGCCGGTGCGCGGATGCGGGATCACGATCCGGCGGGCGAGCAGGTGCAACCGGTTCTGGATGCCGCCGGGCAGCTCCCAGTTCTCCACGGAAAAATATTTTGGGTCGCCGACGATCGGGTGGCCGATATGGGCCGCGTGGGCGCGCAGCTGGTGGGTCCGCCCGGTCACCGGCTTGAACGACAGCCAGGACAGTTTCTGGGCGGCCTGATCGACCATGGCGTAATAGGTGAGGGCGTGGCTCGCGCCCTCGTCGCCGTGCTTGGCGACCCGCATGCGCGCATCAGCATCAGTCGGCTCGTCCTTGGCGAGGTAGGTCGAGATCCGGCCCTGCCGGACCCGCGGCACGCCCGCCGTGAGCGCCCAGTAGATCTTGCGCGCCGCCCGCGAGCGGAAGCTCTTCGCGAGCGTGGCTGCCGCCAGCCTTGTCTTGGCGACGATCAGGCAGCCGGCCGTATCCTTGTCCAGCCGGTGGACGAGGCGCGGCTTCTGCCCGTCCGGCGCGGTCAGCGCCGTGAGCAGCCCGTCGACGTGGCGGACCGTGCCCGACCCACCCTGGACCGCGAGGCCGAAGGGCTTGTTGAGGATCATCATGTCGGCGTCCTCATAGAGGATCAGCGAGCGGATGAACTCGGCGTCGTCCTGCTCCCGGGCGGCGCTGCGCGGGCGCTCGGTCGGCTGGTCGAGGCGCAGAGGCGGCACGCGCACGCTCATGCCCGGCTCCAGCCGGTCGTTCGGCTTGGCGCGCTTGCCGTCGACCCGCAACTCGCCCTTGCGGACGATGCTCTGCACCCGGGTGAAGGGCAGCAGCGGGAAGCGGGCGGTGAGGAAGCGGTCGATGCGCATCCCCGCCTCGTCCGCCTCGACCGTCAGGGTCTGCACCCCGGAGGCGAGGGTCGCGGAGGCAGCGGCGCGCTGCTCGCGCCGTGTCGGGCCGGCGGGCGGTACGGAGGTCTCCGGGCGCGACTCGACAGGCTTGCCGGTCTGGGTCTTCGCGGCCGGCCTGGTCGCGGGCCGGGGAGGCGCCTTGCGCGGGGGCGGAGCCTCGTCGCGCGCGACCCGTTCCGGCCGCGGCTTCGGCTTCGCGCCGCCGGCGGCGGCCGCCGACGCGCCGGTGGGCACCGCCGGGCTGCTCGGGTCCGGGGGCCCGCGCACCCCCGTCCGGTTCACCGCCGCGACGGGCGTGACGGAGACCACGATCCTGGGCTCGAGCGGCATCCTCACCGAGGTCGCGACCGTGGAGCTGCAGCACGATCTGCTGCGCAACCTGTCGATCGTGTTCGG
>NZ_LKKO01000103.1 GCF_001455965.1 Methylobacterium sp. GXS13 | reverse complement strand
GGCGACCCGGGTCTGGGCTGACCCTGAGCAACTTGCGGACCCGCCCACTACGAGGCGGAGGTCGGGTGAGAGACCACGGCGGTGAATGCGGGTTCCGGGGGCGTCTCGGCTGCGAAGCGGCTTGGCCAATGGTTTGGCCGAAGGCTTGGCCGTGCGGCTTGGGCGCCATGGGCAGTGACCGCTGGCATTGGAGTCGCAGGATCGGGGCGCTGACAAGACATCGCGACGAGAAAGACGGCAGCGGCCGGGGGTGATGCCCGGCCGGTGCCGCGGGTCGCCGCGGGGATCGGATCCCGCGCGTATCTGGCCGACACCTGGGTCCCCGCGGCGTCCCGCGTCCCTCGTGCTGGGTCTCTTGGGCCATGCCCCCGGCGTCTTACGGCGGGTGGGGACGATGACGCGTGTTTGGAGATGCCACGCGAAAACTTGGTTCTACCTGGTCGATCCGCATCGAATAGGCGTGGGCCGAATATCCGGCGCAACCATTTTTCAGTCGGGGATCGACAGGTTTTTGTCACACTTGCTTCAGGGAGGAAGACCAAGCCGCCGTTGAGGCGGGGGACGATTGTCGTTAGCGTGCCGGCAGATTGGGAGGATGCACGGCAACCGTGCACGGGATGGATATGGCACACGCAACCCACGCGACGACTGCGCCCGGCGCTCCCCGCGAGCCCTGGTACAAGGTCCTCTATATCCAGGTCCTGATCGCCATCGTCCTCGGCGTCCTGCTCGGTTGGTACGACCCCGCCACCGGCAAGGCGATGAAGTGGCTGGGCGACGCCTTTATCGGCCTGATCAAGATGATGATCGCGCCGATCATCTTCTGCACCATCGTGCACGGCATCGCCTCGGTCGGCGACCTCAAGAAGGTCGGCCGGGTCGGCGTGAAGGCGCTGGTCTATTTCGAGGTGGTCTCGACCCTGGCGCTGCTGATCGGCGTGCTGGTCGGCGAGGTGATCCGGCCCGGCGCCGGCTTCAACGCCGACCCGACGAAGCTCGACGCCAGCAAGGTCGCGAGCTACGCCAACAAGGCGGCCGCCGATTCCACCGTCGCCCACATCCTGGCGATCATCCCGAAAAGCTTCTTCGATCCCTTCGCCACCGGCGACCTGCTTCAGGTGCTGCTGATCTCGATCCTCACCGGCGTCGTCGTTACCAGCCTCGGCGAGCGCGCCGCCGCGGTGAACAGCGCGATCGACACCGCCGGGCAGATCTTCTTCAAGATCATCGGCATCGTGGTGAAGCTCGCTCCCGTCGGGGCCTTCGGCGCCATGGCGTTCACGATCGGCGAGTACGGCATCCAGAAGGTCTACGACCTCGCCTGGCTGGTCGGCACCTTCTACGTCACCGCGATCCTGTTCGTGATCGTGGTTCTGGGCAGCATCGCCAAGGTCGCGGGCTTCTCGATCTTCCGCTTCCTCGCCTACATCAAGGACGAGTTGCTGATCGTCGTCGGCACGTCGTCGTCCGAGACGGTTCTGCCGCAGCTGATGACTAAGATGCGCCGGCTCGGCGCCTCGGATTCGGTGGTCGGCCTCGTGGTCCCGACCGGCTACTCGTTCAACCTCGACGGCACCAACATCTACATGACGCTCGCCACGCTGTTCCTGGCGCAGGCGGTGGGGGCGGACCTGACCTTCGCGCAATACGCGACGATCATCCTGGTGGCGATGCTGACCTCGAAGGGCGCCTCGGGCGTCACGGGCGCCGGCTTCATCACCCTCGCGGCCACGCTCTCGGCGATCCCGAACAGCCCGGTCCCGGTCGCCGCCATGACGTTGGTTCTCGGCATCGACAAGTTCATGTCCGAGTGCCGGGCGCTCACCAACCTCGTGGGCAACGGCGTCGCCTGCGTGGTGGTCAGCCGCTGGGAGGGCGAGCTCGACATGGCCAAGCTCAACGAGGTCATGGCCCATCCGGTCTCGATCGGCACCGACATCTCCGACCACGCGCCGCAGCCGATGGGGACCGACAGCAAGGTCACCAAGGTCGCCGCGGCAGAGTGATGCCAGCGCCCACCGGGCAGGCGCGCCTCGGCATCGATCTCGGCGGCACCAAGATCGCCGGGATCGTGCTGGATACCCGGGGTGCGACCCTGGCCGAGGCCCGGATGCCGGCACCGCGCGGCGATTACCGGGCCACCATCGAGGCCCTGGCCGCCCTGGTGGTGCAGCTTGAAGCCGACGCCGGCGCCCCCTGCAGCGTCGGCATCGGCATGCCGGGCAGCCTGTCGCCCGCGACCGGCCGCGTGCGCAACGCCAATTCCCACTGGCTCAACGGCCACCCCTTCGGGGTTGATCTCGCGCGGCGGCTCGACCGGCCGGTGCGGATCGAGAACGATGCCAACTGCCTGGCGGTCTCGGAGGCGGTCGACGGCGCCGGCGCCGGCGCCCGAGTGGTCTGGGCGGTGATCCTGGGTACCGGGGTCGGCTCCGGCATCGCCATCGACGGCCGCGTGCTCACCGGCCGCAACGGCATCGCGGGCGAATGGGGCCACGGCCCCCTGGCCGCGCCCCGGGGCGACGAGCAGCCCGGGCCGGATTGCTATTGCGGCCGCCGGGGCTGTATCGAGACCTGGCTGTCCGGCCCGGGCCTGGCCGCCGACCACGCCCGACGCCATGGCGGCAGCCTCACCGCCGAGGCGATCGTCGCCGCCGCACGCACCGGCGACGCGCAGGCACGCGACACGCTCGCGACGCATCTCGACCGCCTCGGCCGCGCCGCCGCCCCGGTGGTCAACCTGCCCGATCCGGACGTGATCGTCATCGGCGGCGGCCTGTCCCCGCCCCCCGCACCGGTCGCCGGCCCCCCCGCGGCCATCGCCCCCCTCGCCCTCACCGCCGCCGTCC
>NZ_LKKO01000102.1 GCF_001455965.1 Methylobacterium sp. GXS13 | reverse complement strand
GCGGTAGAACGTCGGCTCGGACACACCCATCTTCCGGCAGACCTCGTCCACCGTCGCGCCGTTCTCCGCCTGCCGAAGGGCAAAGGCGATCTGTTCGTTCGTGAAGCGTTTGCGAGGCATGGCATCCACCCTCCTTCAGGGTTCAGGATGCCCGAAAAACTTGCGCTAAGCGCGGACCAGTTTGGTGGGTCAGGGTCACTATTCAGCTAAGCCCCCTAACCGTCCAAAGAAACGGGGAGATCCCATAATCGGTGAGCTGACTGCCATTCACTCTGCGTCGGCCCTTTCGCCGTGCGCCTCATGTCGCATCGCAACGTCGAGTATTACCTCAGTAGGTACTTTTCAAACTTGCGGCTTGCCGCGTCGAGCGCCTTCAAATATCTCGCCCTCGACACCTCCCTCCCGCCGTATTTCGAACATCAAGTGCAGATCAGAAGGCTGTCGATCCTGCAACAGCATCAGATTTCAGCAATCACTAACCCTGACGACTGCGGTTTTAAGACCATAATAATCGATTGCTCGCAGAAACGACTCTGCTTCCTCGTCCATTTGTACGCCCACGACTCCTAGCTCCAAATCGAAGTCATTCCAAGGGGCGCGATAAAGCCATCCCGCGCTTGAACTGCTGTTGCTTCGCGCTCGCGCCTGCCTTAACGATGACCAACTACCGAAGCTGGGTCATCGGCCCGGTCAATAAGCTGTAGCGGAGGCCAGTCAAGCTGGCCAACCCAGGGACAAGAACGCATGTTTTCTGAAACGCTTTTCCCAAACGTCTTGTTAGATAACTGGCAGATGATGCCCTGGGAGCAGATTGGCTTGACCGGCGTGCTGGCGCGTGTGAGGCCAAAGGGCGCTCTAGAGATCGGCGTCTATCACGGCGGGAGCTTATCGCTCACGAGTCAGTTCGCCAAACACATCATCGCGATCGACATCGACCCAGCCGTCCCAGGGCGCTTCCCTTGTCCCCCCAACGCCGAGTTGAGAATCGGCAACTCCGTCAACCTCATTCCCGAAGCGCTCGCTTCTTTCCGGGAACGCCGATTGCCACTCAACTTCGTGCTAATTGACGCCGACCATTCGGAAGCAGGCGTACAACGTGACATCAGCCTAGTACTTGCCTACGAGCCCGAGGAGCCGCTCTTTATCCTGATGCATGACTCGGGAAACCCTGCGACGCGAAGGGGTATCAAGTCGGCTGACTGGGGGCGCAATCCGCACCTTCATTTTGTGGATCTCGACTTCATCCCAGGCCAGATCATCGAGCACTCGGTCGCGAACGGACGGGCTGAAGTCTGGGGTGGCCTAGGCCTAGCATACCTCGATGGAACGCGGCGGAAAGGCGAACCGCTGATCCGGGAAAGCGCTGGAGTTTCCATCCGATGCCTTCACCACTGTGCACCAGATTTGTCGGCGGTGCTCTAAGGTCTCATGTATTGGAACAGAAGCCCGAGGTCCCTCCACACCGTCAGCCAATTGATACCTCACAGATTTGGTAGACACCTCAGAGACACTGTAACGAGCGGAGGTTATCACCTAGTGATAATGGCCAGATAGGATTTCACCTAAAGTTATCACGGCGAGAGGCCCAACAACGGGATAAAAAGGTCGGCCGCGAATGTATAGTTGTTTCTTGGCGTGTAATTTGAAAGTCGAAAACGCAACAATCAGTATAACTCGGATCGGGGCCAGGCCTGGACTGCCGTCGCCATTTTTACAAAGTATCGCATCTCGCTTGCTTGACTTCCAAAACTGCGCCCAAAACTACAATTGTGATCTAACTTACGAAGGGCATTCAATCCGCCACGTCCGAAAGATTCAGAGACTCAAACCGCCTTCAATAAGGTGCTTTGATTGCCAATCCTATCACAGTACCGCACAAATCATCAATCTCCAAAATTCCGCGACTTAATTCGGCCATCGCGCGCTTAAGGAGCGGAAACCCATTGAGCGAGATGAAAAATCAAATTCTATGCTTGGCTTCATCAAGGCGTCTAGAGCGTTTTCGGTTTGGGCTGAGTCGATGCGGCAGGGTTCACGCGAGACTGTCGGGCTGATTCACTGATCGCTCTGGAGGAGGAGCGACAGATGGGACGACCCTACAGTCAGGATCTGCGCGATCGGGTGGTGGAAGCCGCCGCCACGACCTCGCGGCGGCAGGCGGCGGCGCGGTTTGGGGTCGGTGTCGCCACTTCGATCCGCTGGATGGCCGCGCTCGCGACGACCGGGACGGTGGCGGCCCGTCCGCAAGGACGCGCGCGCCGCTCGAAGCTCGATCCGCACGAGGCGTTCCTGCGCGGCCTGATCGACGCGCAGGACGACATCACCCTGGAGGAGATGCGCGCCCGGCTTCGAGACGCGCACGATCTGACAGTCGGGCTCGGCACCCTTTGGACGTTCCTCGACGCGCGCGATCTCACGTACAAAAAAAGACAGCGCACGCAGCCGAGCAGAAGCGACCGGACGTGAGGGCTGCGCGCGAGGCCTGGTTCGAGGGCCAGCCCGATCTCGATCCGGCCCGCCTAGTGTTCCTCGACGAGACCTGGACCACGACCAACATGGCCCGCACCCGCGGGCGTTCACCGCGCGGCGAGCGGCTGCGCTCTCCCGTGCCGCATGGCCATTGGAAGACCACGACCTTCGTGGCGGGCCTGCGCCTATCCGGGATCACCGCCCCATTCGTGCTGGATGGGCCGATCAACCGGGACGCCTTCCAGACTTACGTCGATCGCGTCTTGGTGCCCGAACTCACTCCCGGTGACATCGTCGTCATGGACAACCTCGGCAGCCACAAGGGGCCGGCCGTGCGAGCTGCCATCGAGGCGGCCGGCGCGCGGCTGTTGTTCCTGCCGCCCTACAGCCCCGACTTCAACCCCATCGAGATGGCGTTCTCGAAGCTGAAAGCGCTGCTGCGCAAGGCCGCGGAGCGGACCGTCGAGGGTCTGTGGTCGGCCATCGGGCGCCTCGTCGACACCGTCACACCCGACCAGTGCGCCAACTTCTTCGCCGCCGCAGGATATGAGCCAGATTAAACCGAAAACGCTCTAATATAAATACAAAAGCGATCCAGGCAGCAAACAGTTATCGAACGGGAAAATTGAAGTTCCCAAGGTACATGTCGGCGAGCTCAGGGTTGTTTGGCTGATCAAATGATGTCGGAAAAACTGATTTAGACGGTTGAAAATTTCTGCCCTGCCTTCTTATAAAAGTAATCTCTAAAGTATCCGGTATTGCAACCCCCCCAATGATTGCCCACGGAGTAAAATTGTTGCCATGCACGTGCACTACATTGTGGTGCGTCGTCACATTTTGGATGGCTCTTACCATTTTTGAGTATTCACGGTCGTCGATTATTTTGTGAAATCCGTGAAATTCGCAAACTATCTGTCTAAATGCGCGCAAATAGCTGGGATCGGTATCAGCAAACATATCCCACTCCGATCCTTCAATATCAATTTTAATGATATAATCTCGGGAGACGCTATGAGCGTTACCGTCGAAGGCGCGCTGAAGACTTATTGTTTCATTGGAAAACGCGGACTCCGAAGCGATTTTGAGTTTTGACCAGTGGAACCGATTATGTTTTACAGGGAGCTCGTTAATCGAATGGTCGTACTGAAAAATATCTATATCAAGTTCAGCAAATGCGAGATCCCAAGAAACGTCATCTGAAATACCCAACGAGTACGCTGCATCAATTCCCTCGAAGTCATCAATCATCACATATCCGCCATCATGATTGCGGCCGATGCGTACTTTTTTATAATGTAGGACGTCCTGCGCGTTGAGGGGAGAAAGTATCTCTAAGACTCTTAGTCGATATTTCTCCAGCCTGGCAACGCGAGAGTCAGTTACGCAAGAATTTATGCATTCTATGTCTAGTAAGCGCTCGCGACGCCTATCTTTGAACTCTTCGCTGTTGCAAAAAGACAAAAAGGTTTCTTTCGGGTCACGGCTATCGCTCAAAGCCGACAAATGGTGCCGTAGTTCAGCAACATTCGGCGATCTAAGTAATAGGGCGTCATATAGGCGTACAATAAACTCGTCATCAGTCATTGCTTAATTCCATGTTTTGTTGCGCAGACCCAAGTGCGCTGGCGACCCGATTGCGTGAAAAGACTGTGCAGAATTCATTGCGACGATAGTATCACCGCACAATGGATAGAAGGCTGCCCCCCGTCGAACGTTCTTATCGACATCGATGCCCCACATGGAGTAAAGCGTCTTCGGTCACCAAGAATAGGGGCATCCGGCTTGGAACGAGTCATCATAGTCAGCAATTTATTTCCACCCTTCGTAATAGGTGGCGCAGAAATCGTCGCCCACCGCCAAGCCCGTGCTCTCTTCGCCGAGGGCCTAGCGGTCGCTGTATTCGCTGGCGCCATACCGAGTATGGAACATCCGCCGGGGCATCTCAAGCTCGAAACTGGTGAAGGCTTCCCAGTTTACCGGATTGGTTTAACTTCATTAAACGTCAGTGACAACTTTCATTTGCCGTCTGTGGAAAGGGTCTTTCGTGCCCTGCTTGCCGCTCATCGGCCTGACATAGTACATTTTCATAATGTAACTGGCTTAGGATACAATTTGATACTGGCGGCCAAAGCCACTGGCGCGCGAGTTATTGTCACGCTCCATGATCATAATGGTTTTTGTTTCAAAAATACGCTTTTGCGCAGCGATGGCGGTGCTTGCGATAACCACGAAGAATGCGCACTCTGCCAGCCTGCTATTTCGATTGAAAATACTCATAGCGTGCCAATACGCATGCGAAGAGATTTCGTTGCTTGGTGCGTGGATCAGGCCGACCTACTTATTAGTCCTAGCTCTTACATGGCCGGCGCGTACAGCAGGTCGGAAGTGATTCGGGCCACGGTAAAACATCTATCTAATGGCATTCCACTTGAAACAACTCCTGTTACACCGTTGCCCCATTTAATACCGATCAATTTCTGCTGCTTTAGTTATCTTGGTGAACACAAAGGTATCGCCACGCTTTTAGATTCCGCAGCGATTTTGGCGAAGGACAGTTCGCTTGATGGTCGATGGAGCCTGACTATCGCTGGGGATGGCCATATGGCGGAAGGACTGATCCAAGATATTGCGTCCAATCGGTTCGGAAGCAGTGTAAAATATAACGGGCGTTTAGACCACGCGGACGCTCTCGCGGTGCTCGAACGGAGCCACGTTGTTGTGCTGGCCTCCCATTGGCCCGAGAACGAGCCCGTATCTCTTTTAGAGGCGGCAGCTTCAGGCCGTGCGCAAATTGCAACGCGGATAGGTGGCAACGTTGAGCTCGTCGACGACAAGCTATCTGGTCTTCTCGTGCGCCCTGGGGACGCTGCCGACCTAGCTGCGGCAATGCGACGTTTCGTTGAAGATCCTAGCTTGGTTGTGCGGTTCGGCAATTATAATTCTCAACGCCGTTCTTGCTTTGACGAAAAAGCTACGCTCGAGCGGCTAATCAAACTCTACAGGACTCCGCTACAACATGCGCGTCCATCCGACGATCTAGTCGTTATCTGCTCCGGGACAGCACCCTCTCCCGTTTTCGCAGAACACCTTCGGATGCTAATGCATCGTTTCCACATTGTGGAGGAGAAGCAGGTGCGTCGGATCCGTTTTATTTGGCACACTTGGGCCGGGGGGGAAGCATGGAGGCAAGCCCGGCTGCTCTGGGTCCTCGGGGAAACAGACGCACACACGCACTCGTTGATCAGCCGAGCACTTCGAGCAAGAATTCCGGTTCTTGTGCCGGACGAGTCATCGCTGGCCGATGCGGTCCAACACGGGTGTGCCGTTAGCGCTTATAGCTCGTTACTTGACGCCCTCGGCGCGGTAGCTGCCATCCAGGATACCGACACAATTGGTGGCGGCCTTGCATCGAACGGACCTAGAACCGCGCGTCTCCTCACCGCACTTACCCCACAAGACCATTTCCACCTTTCGTCAGTAGGGCCAACTTGATGGCGAAATCCAGCACTGCCGCACCGACACGCATCTTGATTTGCAACGAGCGATTTCTCGCTCGATTTGGGGTGGACCGTATCCTTATCCTTTTGGCCAAACACCTGGTGGCAAACGGTGCAGAAGTCTCGTTTGCATGCTTGCGCTGTGACCGAGCGGCTTTAGAAGAAATTACTCACTCGATTACTATAATGGAGTTGCCTGACGGAATCGACCTTGCTGGTGCTGATGAGGCAGCGGCAAACGCCTTATTAGGGATGCGGAAGGATACTTCTATAGATATACTGATTACCGGGGGTTGGCCTTTCTTTGGGGTTGCCGCAAGGGCGCCCGCTTATGGAGTGCGCAGCGTCTTTATCGACGCAGGCGCTGTGCCTCATGATGGTTTTCCGGAATCCGCTTTACCTACTCAAAGAGAGCTCCGCCGCCTCAGGCAAGCCACACTTCCTTTTATAACGAAGGTTTTGCCGATCAGCTCATTCATTTGCGAGACTCAAACTGAGCCGGATCGTGGAGGCTCTGAAGGTGTTACAACCGTTCTCCTTGGCGCAGACCATATGTCGAATTATGCATTTAAATTCGAGGATTGCGATCTTATTGAGACCGAAGCGAATATTTTGGCCGAAATTGATGCTAGAGCTAGGGAAGGCAAGTCCCTAATTTTAGGCCTTGGAAGATACGAGTCGGCGGGATATAAAAACTCGCCGGCAGTTTTTGATATAATGCGGTCTGCGCAGAAGGCAGGATGTTCGATCCATATTCTTCTACTAACAGGTCCGGACGAGATTAACGTACCGGCAGACCTGGTCGATCATGTCACAGCGATGCCTACAGTAAGCGATGTTTTACTTCAAGCGGCCATGGAGCGCTGCGTCTTAGGACTGAGTCTCTCACTCTGGGAGGGCTTCAACCTTCCTATCGCTGAAATGCAGTGGCTCGGTCGACCAGTTTTAGCCTTTGCAATTGGAGCTCATTCGGAAGTAATTGCCGATCCGTGGTTACTCTGTTCATCTCTCGCGGAGATGGAACAGAAAACAATTGCGATCCTACATGATGGCCTACCGAGTCAGATTGATCAGATGGAGCGTTTCCAGAATTTCCGAGACAATTTTTCTTGGACGAGGACACTTGATGAGTGGTCCCGAGAGATCTTTAATCTCGCTAGTAACCCTGTAGATCTAAGTACACAGCGCAATGGACGTCGCCTTATCCTGATGGACGTCACGAATTCGGCGCGCGATCCCGGGAACTCCGGGGTCATACGTGTCACGCGCAGGCTCGCCGCCGTTCTAGTTGAAAAACCGGCCTTAGAAATTCTATTTGTTCAATGGAACGCATCTTCTAGTAGCTATGAGCTTTTATCGATCTACAATCAACCGTTCTTATCAAGCAACGCTGGACCTTCTGATTGGGTAGGTCGGACGGCATCAGCGCTGAATTGGAACGGTACCGTGGAAAGCTTATTGCGGTCGCGTGACCCACGATGTCCCGCTCAGCCTATCCTTTTATTCACTGAGGTGATTCTGGACCATACGGCCGAGGCACGTGTTGCATGGGGCGAGTCCCGTGGATGTCGAACTGCTTTTGTATTCTATGACATGCTGCCGATTTACGAACCCCGCTTCGTTGATGAGGCGGTTTCAAAAGCTTTTCCTGCTTACCTCTCTGCAGTGAGCCGCTCAGATAGTCTGTTCGCAATATCCGGATTTAGTCTGAATGAGTGTGAACGATGGCATCGCGATAGGGGCGCGCCACTTCCTGCAAAACGCGAGGTGATCTGGCTACCGGCACAGTTCAGCGACCACCCACGCATTGTTGATCTGGCTTCAGAGACGCAAACGGTAAGAATCCTTTGCACCTCGACTATTGAGCCACGCAAAAACCACCGCGTGCTGATTGAGGCCTTTCGCGGCTTGCGTTCTGATTACCCCAATCTTGAAATTCGTCTAGATTTAGTCGGGAATCGTTACGGGGGCGCCGAAGATCTTGCTGCTTATGTTCAGCGCGCCGTTGACGAGGATGAGTATCTCGTTTGGCATGGAATCCTACCGGATAGCGCTATCGCTGCATTGTATGAAAAAACCGACTTCACAGTTTACCCATCTCTTGCTGAAGGCTTTGGCCTCCCAATCATGGAAAGCCTCTGGATGGGGCGACCGTGCCTTTGTCACTCTGAAGGCGTGATGGCTGAACTTGCGGAAGGCGGAGGATGTTTGACGGTCGACATGTCCTCCGCAGCAGAAGTTAAAGCGGCGCTAAAACGCCTAGTGTATGAGCCCGGCCTCCGCCAGCAATTGAATCGTCAGGCTCTAAATCGGCAGATCGGAACCTGGGCTACCTATGGCGAGTCGATCGTCGAGCGATTGAAGAGTCTGTAATAATGTCGTCTTTTCCGAGGTTTGGTCATTACTCCGATGGTGCTGCACAGCGGCGCGCCTTTGGGGCCGCTGCGAGTCGCCGTCGAGCTTTGTTCGGTCTGCGAGACGCGATAGTTTCGGAAATGCTTAACGGATCGGTCGTTGCTCAATCTGTTCGAGCAGCTGTTCCAATAAGTCATCAGCAAGTTCCGCAGCCCAATGCTATTCTAGTTCTATCTCCACCGCCAGTTTTTAGATTGGCTAAGCCGCCGGCTGCGAGAACATGGTGGGCTCGGCGTATGGCGTCGCGGCAGTTGGCTGCACGCCAAGCCGCACTGATTTCTTCCGGCTTGTTTGACTCGGCATGGTACCTGAAGCACAACCCTGATGTGGCGGCTGCTGGCCACGATCCAATGATGCATTTTTTAAAAGATGGCAGTTACGAAGGCCGCTCACCAGGCCCCGACTTTGATGCCATTGCTTACTTAACGCTCTACCCAGATGTTGTCAGGGAAGGGGTCGAGCCTTGGCTACACTTCGCGATGCATGGCAGAGTTGAAGGCCGGATCGCGCTCTCGTTCGGTCCTGCAGAAGCTTCAATACTTGCACACCTGCATGGAAATCCGACACTTCACAACTCTAGTACTGTTGTAGAAGATTTATTTCGACTTTTGCTGGGCAGGGAGCCTGATATGGTTGGCCTTGCGTATTACAAATCTTTGCTGGAAAAGACGCAGAATATTCCGCAGATGATTTCTGAGATGATGTTGAGTGATGAGTATAAATCCAAGAAGATGCGCGATAAGTAAGCAGGTCATTTATTGATCGTACTTACCATCATTTAGTGTGAGTCGAGGGGTAGCACCGGCGGCTAAGAGGTGATTCTGTTTTCGGGCTTGGAGTCCGAGGGGGTGGCATGGCTCCTTCGTTGCCACAGCGTTCGGTTTTTTTTGCAGCATGCCTGCGCGCTTTATCCAGTGTGCCCGATTCCTTGCAGACATAGTTCCTGTCGGCTTTGTCGGCGATCTGCGCCGGTTGCTTGCGCTGGACCGCTGCAGTGCTCGGTGGGGTTGGGCTCCAGATTGTGCGGGACTGGGTCGTAGCGTTTAACGCGTACAGTTTGGACGTCCTGATCAGCGGCAAAGCGCCTGGGGCTTGCTCGCGGCCGAACGCCGAGCAGCGGAAGTTGGTGTGTGCCCTGGTCGAGATGGGGCAGATGCGGACTGTCCGCGGGGTGATGCGCTGTCGGCTGGCCGATCTCGCTGAGATGCTGTTCGAGGGCCACTGGCTGTCGGTGGCCCGTACGCGTCCGGTGAGAGCCGCCTTGTGTGATGGTCGGGTCGGGCTAACGTCATAGGGGTAATTCTAGGCCTTTAAGCATGACGTGGGCGGGCATCGAACTGGTGAGGTCGGAGCGTCGGCGACGCTGGACGCGGGCGGGGAAAGAGCGGCTTATGGCCGCCTCGTTCGAGCCGGGCGTGTCGGCGTCGGAGGTCGCTCGCGAAGCGGGTCTCCACGTCAGCCAACTGTTTCGGTGGGGCAAGCTGCTCTGCGAGCGTGGCGTGCCGCTGGCCCCAGTTCCGTCGCTCGTTCCCGTTGCGATCGTGCCCGGGCCATCCTCGACGCCTGTCGAACCGAGACCGAGGCGGCCCCGGACCCGTCGGCCTAATGGGTTCATCGAGATCGAACTTGGCGGCGGTCGCCGTTTCACGGTCGGCCGGGATGTCGATGCCGCGGCGCTGGGTCGGGTGCTCGATGCCCTGCAGGGCCGATGATCCCGCTGCCGGCCCATGTCCGGGTCTGGCTGGCCACCGGCCACACCGACATGCGCATGGGCTCCTCCAGCTTGGGGATGATCGTCCAGGAGGCGCTGAAGCGTGATCCCCATTCCGGGCACCTGTTCGTGTTCCGCGGCCGACGCGGCGACTTGATCAAGGTGATCTGGCATGATGGCCAGGTAGCGTGCCTGTACACCAAGCGGCTCGACCGCGGCCGTTTCCTGTGGCCGTCGGTGGCGGACGGAGCCGTGACGATCTCGACGGTGCAACTCGGCTACCTGCTCTCGGGCATCGACTGGCGGATGCCGCAGGAGAGCTGGCGTCCTGGCGCTCTCGGATGAGGATAACGCGTTAAAAAGACTGGTGAATATGCTCTTCTCTCGGGCGTGTCGAACGCGCCCGAGCCCCCGCCGCTTCTCACGGATCTCGCCGCCGCCCACGCCATGATCCTGGCCGAGCGGGAGGCCCGGCTCGCCTCGCAGATCGCGGTCGAACGGCTGAAACTGGAGGTCGCCCGGCTGCGACGGGAGCGCTTCGGGGTCTCCTCGGAACGCAGCGCCCGGATCGACCAGCTCGAACTGACGCTGGAGGATCTGGAGGAGACGCTGGAGGATCTGGAGGAGACGCTGGAGGATCTGGAGGAGACGCTGGAGGATCTGGAGGAGACGCTGGCCGAGACGGATGCGCACGCGACCAGCGAGCCCGAGGCGCACGCCACCCTGACGTCCTCCCGGCGCAAGCCCGCTCGTCGGCCCCTGCCCGAGCATCTGCCGCGCGAGCGCATCGTCCCGCCCGACACGCTGCGCCTGCTGTGGCGGGGTACGCTTGCGCCCTCTCGGTGAGGACGTCACCGAGACCCTGGAGCGGATCCCGGCGCGCTGGGTCGTGATCCAGCACGTGCGCGAGCGCTTCTCCTGCAGCGACAGCGAGACGATCGCGCAGGCTCCGGCCCCGTTCCATCCCATCCCACGGGGGCGAGCCGGGCCAAACCTCCTGGCCGAGGTGATGATGGCCAAGTTCGGCCCGCACCTGCCGCTGCATCGCCAAAGCCAGCGCTTCGCGCATGAAGGCGTACCGATCGACGTCTCGACCCTGGCCGGCTGGGTCGGAGCCGTCACCACCGCCCTGTCGCCCCTCGTCGCCCGGATCGAGGACCATGTCCGGGGGGCCGAGCGCCTCCATCTCGACGACACGCTGGTGCCGGTCCTGGCCAAGGGGAAGACCCGCACGGGCCGGCTCTGGACGGTGGTCCGCGACGACCGCCCCTTCGGTGGACCCAAGCCACCGGCCGCGGCGTACTTCTACTCCCTCGACCGCTCAGGCGCGCATGCCGAGACCTGGCTCGGCGGCTTCCACGGCATCGTGCAGGCGGACGCCTTCTCGGGGTTCGGCTGGCTGTACGAACTCGGCCGCAAACCAAGTCCGATCCGCGAGGCGGCCTGCTGGGCCCATGCAAGACGCACGTTCTTCGAGCTCGCCGATCTGAAGAAGGCTCCGATCGCCATCGCAGCGGTGACGCGGATCGCTGCGATCTTCGCGATCGAGCGCGCCGCCAACGGCCTTGAGCCGGATGAACGCCGGGCGCACCGCCAAGCCCGCTCGGCTGCCCTCGTCGCCGACCTGGAGGCGTGGCTGCGGGAGAACCGCGCCAAGCTCTCGGCCAAGGCTCCCACAGCAGCGGCGATCGACTATCTGCTCAAGCGATGGAACACCTTCACCCGGTTCCTCGACGACGGACGCGTCTGTCTCTCCAACAATGCCGCCGAACGCGCCATCCGTCCCATCGCGGTGGGCCGCCGCAACTGGACCTTCGCCGGCTCGGATGCGGGCGGCCATCGCACCGCGGCCTTCTACACGCTGATAGAGACCGCCAAACTCAACAGCCTTGATCCGCAGGCCTGGCTCGCCGACGTGCTCGCGCGGCCCCCGACCATCTCGCACGGCGCATCGACGATCTGCTCCTCTGGAGCTGGACCCAGCCTCAGCCCCGGCAGATTGCAGCCTGACACCCCGTCGGAAGCACAACCGCGGCCTTCACCGCAGGCGTACGGTGGCCCAGCAGACACTGAACCGGATCCTGCGGAGCATGGGCGCTCGGAAGCTCTCCGCCCGCCAGCGCCATGATGCCAAGGACCCCGGCGCCATCTCGCTTTTCGGAATAGCTCACCAGCCCGTCTGGTTAAGATCGCGCTGGAGGTGGGCGATCTCAATCACCTGATCGGACGGCAATATGATTGCGCTGGTGAGCCGGCCCCCACCGTCTATCCTGCCGGCAGCGGTCAAAGCATTGCCCCCTTCAGCGCTGAACGACACTGCCGCAACATTCAAAGATCAGATTTCGAGCTCGGCCGTGATCGGCATCTGCGCCCAATTACAGCTCTTCAGCATGTCGACCGCCTTTCGTACGAATTTAGGCGTGAAATCCTGTCTAATTTCCTGCATCAGACATTTCCCACGTTCTTCTAGAACGTGGGAAATGTGTAGGAAATCAGGGGGAAGCGGTCGGATGTCACCCTCATGAGACAACGCTAGCAACGCGAGTCCTGGCATCGTCCAAAATTCGGGCCAGAGATGTCATTCCATCGATTTTTGGCACCCATCCGGTTGCCTGCTGAAGGCGACGAGGGTCGCCGAACGCTACCGGCACGTCGGATTGGCGTGTCCGATCAGGATCGCTGTGGATCATAAAATCGATGTGAGACAGCTCTTGTAAGGCCATTAGCATGCTCTCAATACTACGAGGTTGACCTGAGCAGATATTAAATATTTGCGGCTCGTCAAACATCTCAGAATTTTGAAAAATTTTCATGTACGCGTCGACAACGTCCGAAACGTCGAGAAAGTCGCGTTGTGTTGAAATGTTGCCTACTTCTACAAATGGAGGCTGAAGCCCAGACTCAATAAGAGCGATCTGATGAGCAAAAGAGGCGATGGCGAATGCTAGATCTTGTCCGGGGCCAATGTGATTGAACGGGCGCATAATGATAGGTCGTAGGCAGGTTCCTTCGGTGGATCTAATCAATAACTGCTCGCCAATCCATTTAGATTGGGCATATGCGTTCATCGGCTGCGGCATTGTCCTCTCGCTGGCGGGACAACCCTCTATGAATGCCCGTCCGTAAACTTCACTTGAACTAACAAAAACAAAATTACAAGGTTTTCCTCCCCGTTCGACTGCGACGATCAAATTGTATAGGGCCCCAAAGTTTATGCGCCACGCGTCAAATTTGGATTTTTCAGCACGCGTGACTGACGACTCAGCCGCAAGATGAAGTATTTCGGTCGGCTGGAAAATGCCAATCCGCTGCTGGACCGCGACCGGATCGGTAAGGTCGAGGGCCTCATATGTAACCCCATTTGGTTTATCATAAAATGCTCGGCGTCCAACGCCAAGGATATCGGCTGATGCGAACCCGTCGCGGAACGCACGCAGGACGTGTCGACCTACGAACCCCGATGCGCCAGTGATGAGGATACGTTTAAGCACGTGAGCTAGGAATGACGCTTGATGTCGGCGTCGACCATCTCCTGGATCATCGCCTCCAGGGAGGTCTGCGCCGCCCAGCCCAGCGTCGCCTTGGCCTTGGCCGGGTTGCCCAGCAGCACCTCGACCTCCGCCGGACGGAAGAACGCCGGATCGATGATCAGATGATCGTCGATGTTCAGCCCGACATGCTTGAATGCGATCACGCACATATCCCGCACCGTCGTGGTCCGGCCGGTGGCGATGACGAAGTCGTCGGGCTTGTCCTGCTGCAGCATCAGCCACATCGCCTCGACATAGTCCCGGGCGTGACCCCAGTCGCGCTTGGCGTCGATGTTGCCGAGCCGCAGTTCCGTCTGCTTGCCGAGCTTGATCCGCGCCACCGCGTCCGTGACCTTGCGGGTGACGAACTCCACGCCCCGCAGCGGGCTCTCGTGGTTGAATAGGATGCCGTTCGAGGCGTGCAGCCCAAAACTTTCCCGGTAATTGATCGTCATCCAGTGCGCGTAGAGCTTGGCCACGCCGTAGGGCGAGCGCGGGTAGAACGGCGTCGTCTCGCTCTGCTGCGCTTCCTGGATCAGGCCGAACATCTCCGAGGTCGAGGCCTGGTAGTACCGGGCCTGGGGAGCGACCGAGCGCAGGCATTCGAGCATGTGCACGGCGCCCAGGCCCGTCACCTGGCCGGTGAGCAGCGGCTGCTGCCATGAGGAGGTGACGAAGGACTGGGCGGCGAGATTGTAGATCTCGTCGGGCTTGGCGGTCTGGACGATGCGCAGCAGCGCCGACTGATCCAACAAGTTGCCGTCCACGAGTTCGACATCGTCCAGGATGCCGAGCCACTTCAACCTGTGATCGAAGACGCCGGCATGGCTGGAGCGGCGCACGATGCCGGTGACCGCGTAGCCCTTCTGCAGCAGCATCTGCGCCAGGTACGCGCCGTCCTGGCCCGTCACCCCCGTGATCAGCGCGCGCTTGCCCGTCATGAATCCGTCCCGTTCCGTTGCTGCCCGGCTGCTACGACCGCAGCGGCATATGGGTCAAGCTTGATGTGTACAAGTGCCAGTCCATAGGCAGTTCGCTGCTCTCGTATGGCGCCATGCGGTCCAAAGCGCAGGCAATGGGGTAAACGCGGTAAAAGCAGCACCTCTACGGCGGTTGTATGATCACAACCGCTAGCTTGGCAGAAGCCGCTGTGGCCGAACCTTATGGAGCCTCATCGTAGTGTCAGGGCGTCCCGTAGATTGCGACCGCGGCCCACGAGATCATTCAATAGGGGGTGACCTGACCGGCTGGCTTTGGACCGGACTGATTGAGAGGATCAGCCTGGTGCAGAGGAGTTGGGGATGAAGCGAGGACAGAGGCCGAGCGCGGAACAGGTCGGGCTGATGCTGCGCCAAATCGAGGTGCAGACGGCACAAGGGAAAAGCATCGCCGTTGCCTGTAAGGAAGCGGATGTCTCCGAGCAGAGCTACGACCGCTGGCGTAAGAAATACGGCGATCTGAAGGTTGATCCGGCCAGGAAGATGAAAGATCTGGAGCGCGAAAACGCCCGGCTTCGTCGGCGTGTGGCGGATCTATCTTTGGTGGGTCAGGTTCTGGCGGACGTCGCCTCGGGAAACTTGTAGCCCCCGAGCGACGCAGACAGGCGGTCGACGGCATTCGGGAGAAGTATGGTCTCTCGGAATGTCACGGCTGCCGGATCGTCGGCCAGCACCGGGGCACGCAGCGCTACGTGCCCACCGTGCCGACCGACGAGGATGCGCTGACCCGCACCGTCGTGTCACCGCGCTGCTGCAGGCGGGCGGCTGGCAGGTGGGCAAGGACCGGGTTCAGCGCATCTGGCGTCGCGAGGGGCTCAAGGTCCCCAGCCTACATAAATACCGCAGCCACCTCTGGCTGAACGACGGCTCGGGCAAACGCCTGCGCCCGCTCCACCGCAACCACGTCTGGAGCTTCGACTTCGTGCAGGCCCAGACCCACGACGGCCGGAGCCTGCACATCCTGACGCGGATCGATGAGCACAGCCGGGCGTGCCTCGCCTTGACGGCGGCGCGGCGCATCAACAGCCTCGGCGTAATCGAGGCCCTGGCAGAGGCGATGTGCCTGCACGGCATCCCGGAGAACATCCGCTGCGATAATGGTCCCGAGATGATCGCGAAGGCGTTGCGCAAATGGGTGGCCAAAACTGGTCCGCAGATCCAGTACATCGCGCCAGGATCACCGTGGTAGAACGGGTATTGTGAGAGCTTTCATGACAAGCTGCGCGACAAGTGCCTGCGCCAGGAGATATTCTAATCGCTGAAGGAGGCACAGGTCGTAATCGGCCTCGGGCAGAACACCTACAACCGCGTCCGACCCCATGCGTCGCTGGGCTATCGGCCGCCCGCGCCCGTCAGCTTCCCGGATCTGGCCTTCCGGCTACCCATGGGCGCCACCATGCAGTAGCCTCGCAACTGGCCCGGTCCAAAATACCGGTCAGGTTAGGGGCAGCGGCTGGGGTAGCTGTGAAGAAGGTAAGGGCCGAATTTCCGTTAGAAGTGATCGACTACTCATTACACGGCCATTACGAGCATCATTATTCTCGTTCCCCCGGATGGCGTCGGACGATGCGGCCGCCGATAAGTCGCTTGTACGGGCTCGACCTGCCACCTGGCAGCGGTCGCCGGTGTGGGTCTTTTATACCCACGTGCCGGTCACGCACCCGCCGCACGCGTGCGATCACGCCGATGTCGACCGCGGTTTTGGCCGCATGACATGCTCGGCAAAGCACTTGGCAGTTCCCGAGTGAGGCGTCGTCCGTCAATGCAGTGGGAACAATGTGATCAAAATGGTAGCGCCCGATCTGTAGCGAGCACGGGCAGCGGCTACCATTGGATAGCCGCCCCTCGCAGCGCCCCTCCGCCCTGGCCAGTGCCGCCCGCAGCACCGCCCTGCCGAATTCATGGCGAGTCATTGCGGCTCCCCTCGCTCGCGCGCCGCGACGGAACCAACAGGTCCAGTCAGGTCAGCGGCGATGGCCGCAAGATCGGCTGCGGTCTCAGCCAAACGGTGGGCGTGCAGCTCGCAAGCGCCCCGCTGCGCGCAGGCAGCGAGCCAGCCGAGAAAGCCCACATCACCCGCGTCACACGGCCGAACCGCCACTATCGTGGCATGTCCTTCTGTATCCCGGGCAACGGCTAGGACGACGGTCGCACGGTCATCCACCAAGTCTGGGGTGTCGAGCGGCTGAACCACAACGACGTACCGCCGCCCCGAGCGACCGCGCCAAGCACTCAGTGCGAGAGGTGCGGAGCCGGGACAGTTGGCAGACAATCGTAGCCGTTCCTCACGGATGACGGGCCGGGACAAACGGTCTGCCTTCAACTCGCGCAGAGCGGCAGCCCAGGAGATGGTGCGATTGGACATCACCGCCTCACATGCTGAACAGAGCGAACGCGACACGCGACCCGTCAACCAGGGACGCGTGAGCGGCTGACCTGGATACGGGAGGGCAGGGTGCCGGCCACAACACGGCTGAGACCGAGGACAAGCTCGGGATGTGGTTTTGAGTAGGACAAAGCATGATGCGCTCCGAGTCGTCGGCGGGACCTGCCCCGCCACCAACCCGACCCCGCTGTCGGCCCGTGGGACCGGCGGGGTTGAGGCACGCACGCCGCTGCTCTCGGGCATGCTGGCTATTCAGCCTCTCGGCACAAGAGCGTGAAGCAACCCTCGCTACCGGTCATAGAAACTCATCACGCACGATCGACTTATTGCTGCAAACGCTCATCTCGCGAAGGTGCGTGTTAATAAAATCCGGCCCAGCACTCGGTAGCTTACAATTTTATCTCATTGGGTCGTTCACTTCGGTTCTAAATGCGTCGCTGTGCGAGCATTAACGCTCCAATGTCCTCTGCAGTCCAGTCGAGATCGACGTCAGCTGTCATATTTTATGCAAGTTTTCATGGGCGACTTGCGCGGCATATTTCGCAATTGATTTAAATCGACATTGGGAATGAGTGAGGCGTTGATGTTTACCGGCAAGGCCCACCAGTCGAGTTCGGTTGCGCTTCGAACTATCAGGCCCTTACGGTCCGGTAGCGTTCTTGATAGGTTAGCCCGGTATCACGGTGCTGGAACAATCCAATCCGCTTGGCCATGGTGCGATCCTTCAGCCTCACGGATGGCACGACCGCCCGTCACCTCCTCGTACCGCTTGACGATCAGGTCTACGTAATGCGGATCGATCTCGACCCCGTAGCACCGTCGCCCCGCCCGCTCGGCCGCGATCAGCGTTGAGCCTGAGCCCAGGAACGGGTCGAGGACGACTTCATCTCGCCCGGTGAGATCGAGCAAGGCATCCGCGAGCAACGCGACTGGCTTGACCGTTGGGTGATCCTGCAGGCCCTTCCGCGAGCCGGATCCGAGCGACGAGGCACCGGGATAGGTCCAGAGGTTCGAACGCCAGCGGCCGCCTCGACCCAGGCCGACATTGTTGACGTGCGCGTCCTCACCATTCTTGAACAGGGGGAGCAGCTCGTGCTGCGAGCGGTACAAACTCCCCATGCCGGCGTTGGTCTTCGCCCACACAATCAGATTCAACGGCGACAGAGCCAACGCAGCCGCCGCATGTTGAACCACGTGCAGCCCACGCCAGTCGATGAAGGTGCCGAACACGCCACCCTCGACAAGGTGCAGCAGAGCAGCCCCGATCCATACCAAGTTGAACGTCTCGAATTCCACCTCAGTCATCTCACCGCTGGCCATCGCGAACTCGCGGTGCTCACCGCCCGTCACGTGCCCGCGGATCGGCACGTTGTAAGGCTCGTCGGTCAGGATCAGGCGCGCGCGCTCCGCTCCCATGAGCTTGGCCAGCACGGCTGAATCGCGGGCATCCCCGCAGACCACCCGGTGCCGGCCAAGCACGAACACGTCGCCCGGCCGCGCCACCGCTGCGGCGTCCGCCGACGGTGTCAACGGGCCGGGCTCGACGGTATCGGGCTCATCATCCAAGAGGACTTGGTCGATCTCGCTATCCGTGAAGCCTGTCACATCGAGCACGTCATCTTCGAGCGCGAGTTCCTCGAACTCCAGCTTCAGCTCGTCCAAGTCCCATCCGCCGCGCTCCTGCAGCCGGTTGAGCGCCAGCCGCAGAGCGCGCTGCTCGCTTGGCGTGAGGTGGCCCGCAATGATGCAGGGAATGACGCTCAAACCCACGAGCTTAGCCGCCTCGACGCGCGCTACCCCGTCGAGGATGCCGTCCTGCCTGTCGATCAGCACCGGATCGCAGAAGCCGAGGGCGCGGATCGAGGCGGCCACGCGTTCCACCTGGGCAACGTCGCGTTTACGCACCGCACGGGCCGGCGCCGTGAGTGACCCTGGTGAGCGCTGAACCAACGTGAGGTTCGGAGCCAAGTCGTTGCGTGCGCGGCATGCCGCAGCGGCGGGTCGGTCGAGGGCAGTCCGGCGCCGACGACTCTTGCTATGAAGAGATTCGACCAACAGGTCAGCGCTACCCAAGCGGTCTCGCGTCGCACGTCCCATGATCGCTCTCCCTCTAACGTGCTTAAACGTCCACGAATCAGACGGCCTTCTGTCCTCCGGCCAACTCAACCAGGAGAATGCCGAAGATCATCAACCCTACGCTTCCTGCCGGTGCCGATCGGCCTGGGCTTCAGCCACGAGCCGCTGCTGCTGGATGATCGCTCTCGCCTCCCATTCGGCGTCACCGTAGGGCGCCTGGTTCGCGTACGGCGGCAGTTCGCCGACGCCGAAGACCTCGAACAGGATGGTGTCGATCTCGCGGATTTTGCGAAACGCACCGCCGATCGGCATCCTGGGCTGCCAGTCGGGCGGCCGCGGCGCCCAGAACCAGCCCACGCGCTCGAGCCCCGGCGCCCGCGATGGTTGCTGTAGGTACTGTGCCCGGAAGTTGTAGGCGCCGATCTCGTGCAGGACCGCGATCAGAGTCTCCTTCCCCTCACGATCCGGCAGCAATGGCTCGCCCTTCCGCCACAGGATGGGCCGCCGGTGATGGGGTCGCCATGCCTCATCGTTGAGAGCGATGGCCGGCAGCACCACCTCGGTCCAGACGCCGCTTTTGCGGACATGGGCCGTAAGATCGTCCTCGTGCACGCGCTGCATCACCAGGACTATCACGCCTCCGGCTTTGTCGTTTAGCCGCGGCACGATCTCGGCGGCATACCAGGCATTGACCCCTGCACGCTCGGCATCGTCCTGCGCCCGGTGCGGCGCAATCGGATCGTCGATGACGATAAAGTCGGCGCCGCGTCCGATCAGACTCTGGCCGACCGCCCTGTACAGGATGCCGCCGCCGTGCGGCAGGACGATCTCGCCTGGTGTCACCGTCGGCCGCAGATGCGGGAACAGGGCACGGCACCGCGGGGTGCGCATCAGCGCGAGGGCTCGGCGCTGCAGCTCGGCCGCCAGGGCGCGCGTGCCGGCGACGACGGTGATCTTTAAAGTGGGATCCCAGCCGAGGGCGAAGACCACCATCGCGATCGCGGCGCAATGTGATTTAAGACTGCGCGGCGGGGCGTTGAGGATCAGGCGGTTGGTGCCGCGATCGAGACACCC
The DNA here is from genome assembly GCF_001455965.1 of Methylobacterium sp. GXS13. GTDB lineage: Bacteria > Pseudomonadota > Alphaproteobacteria > Rhizobiales > Beijerinckiaceae > Methylobacterium. The sequence continues at coordinate 116,188 of NZ_LKKO01000102.1, read as the reverse complement.
TTGCAGCGCATCGGCCATGACGTCGACGGGCCAGCCTGTGCTGAGATCGTATTGGGGAGACAGCTCGTGAAAGGCGAACTTTGTGAAGGACGCCAGGTCGGTTCGGTAGAGTCGCTCGTGAATTGAGCTCGTCATCATCACGCCTCCGATCTATCGTCGTCGTCATCGAGCGGAACCACCGTGGCGGCGAGCTCGGCCAGGATCTTGTCGTCGTAGGGCTTGGCCCCGAACGGATCGGGCCTGCCGCTCTCGCGCATATGACGAAGCACAAGCTCGCGAGCACGCGCGTCCCCGTTTGCCGCAGCCTTCACGATGTTCATCACGACCACCTCGCGCACGCTGACGCGTACTTTCCGGCCGTCGCGAGTGACGGTGACGAGCCGATCGAGGTGTTGTTCAAACAGCGTGTCGATATTCTTCGACCGACGTGGGCGCCCACGGCGATTACCGGAGGTCCCAGGCTTGAATTGGGTGTGGCGCGGTGGCCTGCGGTAACCGATTTCGTAATCATCACCCATGGTCGCGATCCCGAACGCGGAATGGAGCGACGACATCACCCCAGTTTGCGGGCGGCTGAGACGGCTGACGTCCACGCTTGCGCACCGGTGCGTGCTGGACAAGTTCGGTGATGCGGACAGCAAGCTCGGAAAGCTCAATCACGAAGGCACCGAATAGGCCGCCGGTCAGCTCCTCAGAGAGGAACGTCGCGAGTTTTTCCGGCCCGTCCAAAATTTCGATGGTATTAAGCCGCGCCCCTTCTTTCAGCGATGTCCCAAAATATTCGGCCGCGCTCTCTGTCGCCTCGACGCGACGCAGAGCGAGGAATATCTTACGCCGCTTTCGTCTCTCGCGGAGTGATGATTCTGAATCAGCCTCGCTAGATTGGGTGAAGCTCGTACGACCCCATGTTTGGAGGCCATCATTCGCCCTGCTAAAGGCGTCCTTGAACTTGTCTTGGATCGTGGCAATGAGCTCGACGACTTCCCCTTGCTTACAGCCGAAGCGGGTCAGCTCATGCGCCACAGCGAGGTTGAATACGCGGTAAGGCGTATACTGAACCTCATACCCAGTCCCGGCCGGCAACCCGTCGTAGAACGCCAAGGTACATGCTGAATTCTCATTTTGGCTGGCGCGAGCACGCGCGACGTCCTCGTCGAGAAGGCGTCTCACGCTGGTGATAAGCCGAGGGGGGATCGGCTTATCGAGGCGTAGACATGCTGTCTCTGACGCCCCGTACATGAGCGCATAGACGAGCTGGATAGCCTGTTGGCGGGTCACGGTCATAAGTACATTTATAGAACCACCGATCGTGGTTTCAATAGCCTGTGCCGGCGATGTCGAGGGCGGACAAATACCCGGTGGCGCGCAGTTTGATCCCTGTAAGGGCGCGACAATTCCCTGCTTCGAAACGACGGGAATTATGCAGCTATATATCTGATTTTAGTCGCAATTTCCTGCAGAACGTTATCGAAGAACGGCGTCTAAATGCCTAATTCCCTGATGCGCAGGCCTGCCTCGACCAATCGCACCAGCCGTAGGTGCTGAGTGCGTAGGGAAGCAGCGTGGAATATATAATCAACAGCGCCTTATCGCTCGTAGGGGTCAGCCGAGGCGCGAGCGGTCAAATCGATCAGGTGAATGCGTTGTAGCCGCAGCGATCGCGATATTGCCCAACGCGGGATCGTTGGTGTCGTGTAATGCGTGGCGCAACTGGGAAACAAGCTATCGCACAAGCCCAGGAGCCGTCATGCCGCTCCTCAGGCTCGGATCGGTTCAACCGCGATCTGATGCGACCACAGGGTTATCCGGCCTCGGCCAGATCACACCCTCATCGGGCACGGCGCGCAACACGGTGCAGCCCATCCCGATCATCGCCCGCTGCCCGACCTTGAGCCCCTGCAGCACCTTGGCCAGCGGGCCAACCAAGCCGTCCGCCCCGATCGTGCAGCGCCCACCGATGAAGGCCGCGGGCGAGATGGTCGTGTTGTCGCCGATCTCTGCGTCGTGGCCGATGATCGCGCCGGTGTTCACCACGCAGAACCGCCCGAGCCGCGCATCGACGTTGACGATCACCCCGTGCGCCACGAAGGCGCCTGAACCCAAGGCCACGCCCTGGCTGACAATCGCATGCGGCGATACCAGGGGCGGGCAGGGAAGGGCGTGTTGGTCGAGCCACGCGATGATCTCTGCCCGGGCCTGGATCGCTGCCCGGCTAACCCCGCCTACGGCCAGGGCGACGCCCGCGTATTCGGCGCGGTCGGCCAGGAATTCGTCGAGATAGCCCCGGTAGGTGCCGACCTGCGCGCTCGGCTGGCTCGAATAGGTCGCGTCCACCGTGTAGCCGAGGAGCTGGGCCACTTCGGCGATCTCCTTGGAGAAACCGCCGCCGCCGATCAGCGCCAGGCGCTTGGCTCCGTCTGTCACGTGAGTCCACCGATCATAGAGACGCTCCGCCATCGACTCGCAGGATCTCGCCGGTCACGTGCCGCGCCTGCGGCGACATCAGGAAGGCGATGGCGTCGACCACCGACGCGACCGAGGCAACGCCTGCCGGACTGCGCTTCTCCAGCGCTTCCTTGAAACCCTCGCCGTAGAGCCGTGCATGCGCCTGGGTCATCTCGGTGTCGAGCCAGCCTGGCGCGACGCCGACCGCCCGCCGGGGCGCGAGTTCCCGGGCGAGGCCGCGGATCAGCGCGTCGAGCCCCGCCTTCGAGGCGGCGTAGGGGACGATGGCCGGCTCCGGCCGCTGGGCGGCCACCGAGGAGACGGCGCAGAACACCGCGTCACGCGTCGAGATCCGGGCGTTGCCGAAGGATGCGGCGAACAAAGTCGGGGCGACGAGGTTCGTGGTGTAGAGGCGCTGGACCTCCTCCACGCTCAGGCTGCGCATCGGCTTGATGACCTGGACGCCGGCGCAATAGACGAGGCCGGTCAGCAGGCCGCGTTCGGCGACCGCGGCCTGCAGGGTCCCGGCGATGGCGGCGAGGTCGGTTACGTCCGCGGCGATGGTGGCGATCCCAGCCTCGGTCAGTTCGGCCAAGCGGTCCGCCCGGCGGGCGAGGGCGGTCACGGCCCCTTGCGCGGCGAAGCGCTCGGCGACGGCCCGGCCGATGCCGCTGCTGGCTCCGACGACGAGGATGTGTCCCGCGGGCTCCGCCATCGCCCGGCCTCAGGCTTCCAGCTCCGCGCCGGCGATGCCGAGCAGATCGTCGGTGGTCGCGGCCTCCGCGATCCGGGACGGCTCCACCTCGAGACCCAGCGTGTCGAACAGGGCCATGATGTTGAGGATGCCGAGGGAGTCGAAGGTCTCGATCTCACCGAGCTTCTGGCCGCGCGCGAGCGGCCCCGGCTGATCCAGGATCGCGCCGAGCTCGTCCAGGAACCCAGCCTCGGTCATCACGCCATCTCCTCGAACTTCAAAACCGACGGGGCGTAGATCCGATCGGTGCTGAGCGCGCACGCGCCCCAGCTCAGACCGACGCCGAACCCAGCCAGCACCGCGCGCAGGGGCCGGTGCGCGAAATCCTCCGCCAGGAAGCCCGAGATCGTTCCGGGGATCGAGGCGGAGTTCTGGTTCCCGTAGACGGATTGCGTGCCCGAGGGAAGCTTGCCGTCGTCGAGCCCCAGGCGCCGCTGCAGGTTCTTGAGAATGTACTTGTTCGGCTGGTGCAGGACGTAGAAGTCCGGCTCCTCCGGCCCCATCCCGGCGGCCGCGAGGATGTCGGTGATCAACGACGGCACGCGCTTCAGGGAGAAATTGAACACCTGCGCGCCGTCCATGTGCATGGAGGCCGGCTTGTCCGCATCCTCGGGATCCGCGCGCAGGCCGCTATGCGGGATGAACAGCGCCTTCTCGCCGGAGCCGTCGCTGTGCAGCTGGAAGACGCTCTCGGTCTCACGCCGCTCGATCAGGACAGCGGCGCCGGCATCGCCCATGATCGGGGTGATGGAGCGGTCGTTCGTGGCGACCATGCGGCTCGCGACGTCGCCGACGCAGATGAGCACGCGGCTCAGCCCGGATTCGACGAGGCTGTAGGCGACCGAGAGCCCGTACACGAAGCCGCTGCAGCCCAGCCGCATATCGAAGCAGAGCGTGTCGGTGCGCATGCCCAGCCGGTGCTGCATGCCGATCGCGGTCGAGGGCGAGCTGTAATCCGGGGTCTGGGTGACCAGGATCAGACCGTCGAGATCCGACGGCTGCAGGTCGAGGCCGCGCAGGAGCTCTCGGGCTGAGTTGAGGCAGAGGTCGGCGGTGGTGGTGTCGTCGCGCACGACGACGTGGCGGGTGGTGAAGCCCATCGCGCGCTTCAGGCGCTCGGCCTCCTCGGGGGACATCCCAAGATCCGCCGCCTCGGCGTCGAAGGCGAGCGCCCGGCCGCCGACCGTGGTGACCAGGCCGGCGATGCCCGCATGCCGGAAGCGCAGCTCAGCCACGGGCCACGGCCTGCGCGACGTAGTCGAACCAGCCCTGGAGCCGACGCAGGGGCGAGCGGGTGCTGTCGAGGATGCTCTCGTCGGCCAGCGGGACGTAGCGCCCGACCGCCTTCTCGACCTCGGACTCGGTCTCCAGCAGCAGCTCGACCACCGCGAAGGAGTCGATCCGCTCGTAGAGGTCGTCCTCGGGGCCGAGGCCGCTCAGCTCCGGCCGGCCCCAGGTCTCGACCAGGCGGTCTAGCGTGGTGCGGGCGGCCGTCGCGGCGGCGTGCTCACTCGGCGACGATGTGGACGTAGGCAGTGTCATCCGGTCCTCGGGTCAGTCGATAGTCCTTGCCCTCGGAGCCAGAGCCGATGAGCGCGAACCCGTTCTCGTCCAGGAAGGTCTCGACCATCCGGTTCTTGGCGCTGGGGCGATAGCGTGCCCGCAGCGCTGGGTCGGCCTCTTCCTGGCAGACGTAGCGCAGGACTTGGCTCTCAATGCGGCGCCCGAGCGCCCGGCAGCTCATCAGGAAGGTCTCGAGTTCGCCGCCGCGGACGATGGCGACGCCAACGACGCCCATGTCGCCGAAGCGGTCGACCACCCGGGCCGCGTAGACGCTGCCCTCGCGCATCGCGGTGGCGACCTCGTCCTCGGTGTAGCGCCGGGTGGTGAGGTTGAACTGGTTGGTCTTGTTGATGAGCTGCGCCACGCGCCGGAGGGCACCGGCATTGTTGCGGGTGACGTGCAGGCGGATGTCCAAGGAAGCGAGGTACTCGTCCATGGAGGCGGCCGAGCGCTGCAATTCCTGCCGCTGCGCCTCGCCGCGATACTGCTCGGTCTTCGATAGGTCTTCCGCGGTGACGTTCCGGGCCCGCAGGGACGCGATCCCGTCAAGCAGGGTCAGCGCCTGCTCGGGGCGGGTCCGGTCGAACAGGTGGCACTCGACGCCGGGCAGCCGGGCGCGGACCTCCTCGATCTCGAACGGGTTATCGTCGAGGAAGACGAAGCTATCGAGGCCGAGATTGAGCGTCTCGGCGAGCTCGCGGATGTTGTCGCTCTTCTCGGACCAGTTGCTGCGATAGGCCACGAAGTCGTCGAGGCGCAGGGGCATCGCGCGCTGCTCGAACACCGAGCGGAAATCCGCATCGTTGTTCTTCGTCACCGCGCAGAGCAGGATGCCGAGGCTTTTGAGGCGCAGCAGCTGCCGCTGGAGCTGGGTGTGGACGATCCCGGGATAATCGCTGTCGACCTCGAGGTTCTCGACGCCGTCCTCGCCGACGACGCCGCCCCAGAGGGTGTTGTCGGCATCGACCACCACGACCTTCCGGCGGGCCCGCAGTCGGGCCGCGACGGCGTCGGCATAGCGCTCGACCAGCGCGTCCACGGCGGCTGGCGCATAGGGCATTTGGTACATGTACCGGTTGCGCTCGCGCAGCGCGTTGGCGAAGCCGAGCTGCGCCAGGGCTCCCGCCGCGTCGATGACGCTGACCCGCTCATTGGCGCGCGCGAGATCGAACAGCACCGCGTTGATGCGCGCCAAAGCCTCCAGCTGCCCGTGGAGGTCGCTCTCCACCGACGAGACCGGCACGAACGGCACCGTGTTGAGGATGATCGTCCCGGAGGCCCGTGCGAGTCGGCCCGAGACCAGCTCGGCCAGAGCCCGGGCACGTCCGATCGCCGCCTCGTCCGGGGCGACATCGAAGAACCAGCGATGATCGAGATGGACGATGAGCGTGTCGACGGAGGCCGGGCCCGCCAGAACCTGCTCGATCTGACCGATCGGGAAATGCTCGCACGCGACCTCGGCAAGATCCGCGAGGCGGCCCGTCACCTTCCCGAACGGGTTGGTGACCACGTTTCCGACGAAGCCGAGCGACAGGACGCGAGCCGTGTTCATCCTCGATACCGGTCCTTGCGACATTCCAACGAATGCCTGCCCTCCGGCGATCGACCGGCCCCATACCTTATGTGCGAGCGTCGCCCTCTTGCGAGATCCGATATCATAAAGCAAGGGGGCCGGCCGTGTCGGGATCCGGCCCCCGCGTCGCCCGGGCGGGCGGACTCGGGCGCGTCAGTCGAAGAGGAGCGTTGCGATGGACGGAGCCGGCTCAAGCAACGCTCCCCTGGCATCACGAATCTGGTCGCAGGAGCACCAGATCGCGTTCGCCCAGGCCACCGGCGACGTCAATCCGATGCACATGGATGGCCAGGCGGCGCGGCGGACGCTCGCCGGGGGGCAGGCGGTCCATGGGGTTCACGCGGCGTTGTGGGCGCTCGATGCCTGCGCCGACGCCTATCCGCTCGCGCGGCTGAGCGCGTTGCAGATGCGGTTCGAGCGCTTCGTTCTGGTCGGGGACTGCAGCGCGCTCGTGGTGCACGAGGCGGATGCGGGGCAGATGCGTCTCTCCCTGGTGGTGGACGGCGTGCGCGTGGCGACGATCCAGGCGGTGTTGGGAGGAGAGCGACCGCGAGCCCAGCCCGTCGCGGCTGCGGTTGCGGCGATCCCGTCCGGGCCGGTCGCCGTCGCCCCCGGGACGATCGGCAGCGCGACGGGCGCCTTCCGGCTCCCCGGCGCGGCCGCCATCGCCGCGCTGGCGCCGCGGCTGGCGCGAGCCATCGGTCCTGCCCGGGTGGCGGCCCTCGGCGGACTCTCCACCCTGGTCGGGATGTTCGTGCCCGGCCTGCACTCGATCCTCTCGAAGATCGACGTCACGTTCACGGACGAGGCCGACGGATCGAGCCTCGCCTACACGGTGAAGCGATTCCAGCCGATGCTCCAGTCGGTGACGACCCAGGCCAGCGGGCCGGGCCTCGACGCGCGGGTCGAGAGCTTCGTGCGCCCACGCCCGGTCGAGCAGGAGAGCTGGGCGGACCTTGCGGCCCTGGTCAGCCCAGGTGAGTTCGCCGACGTGTCCGCCCTCATCGTCGGCGGCGGCCGCGGCCTGGGCGCGGCGACGGCCAAGCTGCTGGCGGCCGGCGGCGGCGCTGTCTGCATCACCTATGCGTCTGGCGCCTCCGAGGCGGAGGCGGTGGCCCGCGAGATCCGGGACGGCGGCGGACGCTGCCAGGTCGTGCGCTGCGCCGCCGCCCAGCCGGTCGGGCCGCAGTTTGAATCCCTCGCGATGCGACCGTCCCAGCTCTATCACTTCGCGACGCCGCGCATCTTTCGCCAGAAGCGAGCGCCGTTCGAGCCGGCCTGCTTCGAGGAGATGATGCGGGTCTACAATTACGCGTTCTACGATCTGAGCCTGTTCTGCCTCGAACGGCGCGACCGGCTGGCAGCCTTCTATCCGTCGACCACCGCCATCGACGAGGCGCCGCGCGATACCCTGGAATACGTGATGGCGAAGACGGCCGGCGAGACCCTCGCGACGACCCTGGCCCGGACGATCCCGAACCTGCAGATTGTGATCGAGCGGCTGCCCCGGGTGAAGACCGATCAGACCGCCACGATCTTTCCCGTGCCGGCGGCACCGCCCGGCGCGCTGATGCTGCCGATCATCCGGCGCCTGTCGTCGGAAGCCTAAGAGAAGCCGGCCGCAGAGCAGCGATTTCCGAGCTTGGCGTTCAGCGCCAGGCCGCCCCTCCGGCGGCCGAGCTTGAGAACGCATCGCTGCCGCCCTGGACGCCGGCGGTGCCCAAGGGATTCCCGCGCGTATCGGTGCTCAGGTTCAGATCCCTCTGGACCAGACCGGGGGGCGCGGGGTCGAAGGGCTCGACCGGATTGAAGACCTGCTGGCCGCCGAAGAGCGGCTTGACGACGGTCTCGGGACGCACGGAATCCGTGCACAACCCCGTACAGATCGGCTCGACCAGATCGGTCTGCTGGCAGATCGGCCGCATCACGCCCCTGACGCAGGCGCACCGGCAGGCCGCCCAAGCCTGTGAGGGCAGGAGCAGCAGGGAGCAGAGCAAGAGGATCGACCGCATGGCGCGCTGCCCTTGGTGACGCCGCCCCGATGGAGGAGGCGGGATGATGGTAGCAGGCCGACGCCACGGTCGCGAGCCGTGGCGTCGGCCTGTGATGAAGCCGAAGGGGCGATCCGCCTTCGAGCCTCGAACGAGATCGTGTCCGAGGCGGAGCACTGAGACCGCGATACGCTCACAACATGGCCGGTCGGCAGACCGGCTCAGTGTGCCGGCGCGGTTTCGTGATCCGTCTCCTCGTCCTCGGGCGCCTCGTCGTCCTGATCGGCCTCGTCCTGGGCGTCGTCGGCCTCGTCCTGTGACCCTTCGGCGACGGTGAAGAAATCTCCCTTCCGGAGCGCCTCGCCGCCCGTCACCATCATGCTGAGATAGGTGTTGAGGGTGTTCGGAGCGACATCGGGCAGCCGGTCGGCGATCTCGGCATGCGACAGCCCCTGCGGTCCAGCGCTCGCGAGCAGGGCCTTCAGCCGCCCCTTGGCCGAGTTCGCCCGCGGACCCCGGGCCCCGCGTCGTCCGACCCGGGCCGAGGAGGCGCGATCCTCGCCGGACGCCCCCGATGCGTCGGACGCGTGAAGGAGTGACGAATCCTTCAAGGGCACGCCTTCCACGATCGCCATCAACGCAGCTTCGGCCGCGCGCAGCTTGGTCAGTTCCGCCGCGATCCGATCGTAGTCGCTCTGGAGCGCGGCCTTCCGCGCCCGCACGTCGACCAGTGCCTTCGTCAGGGTATTGTCTTCAGCCATCGGCTGGCCTCACCGCATACACGCATCCGGGAGCGGCCATAGGTCATAGGACCCTCCGAGCGTCAACACTGGACCGCACTCCCGTCGGATTCATCCGATGACGGTTCAGGCGGGGGCCGAGTTGTGAGAGGCAGGGCGTCTGGCCTAGAGACATTGGAAACGTTTCCGCTGGACCGAGCCGGCCTTCGCGGAGGCGCCGAATATCAATGATTCTCACCGTCGTCCGACAGATTCCCTCCGCCCCTAGCAGACTTCTCGCCCGCGGTGCGGCAGCGCATCCGGCGGATCGCGCCAGCAGCCGGGTCGCGCACGGATCGATCTGAAGCTGAATTCGTAGAGCCACCTATGCCATTGAATATCGTCGATAAGGGAGAGAACAATGTCATCGACATCGACGCCCGCGACCAGCACGCCCAAGCCGGAAAAATCTATATCAACGGCGATAACAATTATATCCGGATAGGGCGCGGCTGCGTCTCCGATAAAGATATGCACATCGTCATCGAATCGAATTGCAAATTTGATATCGGCGAGGATGTTCGCTTGGGGATGGCCAATATCTATATCGGTCCGGGCTCGATGCTCCGCGTCGGCGACAGAACCGGCTTCACCGGTCTGGTCCACCTCAACCCGGTCGAGGCAAAGGCGATCGAGATCGGGACGGATTGCTCGATCGCATCCGGGGTCTGGATGACCACGAGCGATTTCCACTCGATCGTTAGCCGAAGCGGGGGCAAGCGGTTGAACCCAGCAAAGTCCGTCCGCGTGGGCAACCATGTCTGGATCGCTAACCAAGCGACGCTACTTAAAGGGGCCACCATCGGCGACAATGCGATCATCGGCGCGCACGCGGTGGTCACCGGATTCGTGCCGCCCCATTGCGTGGCCGCCGGCAATCCCGCGCGCATCGTGCGCGAGGATGTGACCTGGCGGTCGGACCTGATCTGACGGCCAGTGCCGAGACGACGGGGCAAAGGACCGAAGGCTGGAGCTTGATATTTACCGGGCGCGCCTGTTCCGATAGGGCGAGAGCCGCCGGCGAAACGCGTGCACGGCGCGATGATCCGCCCTCGACATAGCTGCTGCGAAGACATGCTCGTCCGCGCTACAGGCCTCAACACAGCCGCCGGAGGAGACCGCATGCCGGATCGAGCGCATTAGGTGGCACCGTGAGAACCACGCGTTGAAGACCCTCTACGGCCTGTATTACAGCTGGGCGGGCTCCGCCGGAGCGCGTTCGAGCCGCAATCCGCTGATCCGGCTCGCGGCCAGCGGCGGCCTTCCCCCGGCGAACGATATCGCCTCGGCGGAAGAGCAGATCGCGACGCTGGAGCCGTATGTCGATGCCGCCTTCTACGCGAGCTGGTACGGCATCACCCGCGACCCGGTGCGCGACTACCTCGCCATCGGCTGGCGCGAAGGCCGGGATCCGCGACCGGATTTTTGCACCGCCGACTACCTCGCCGCGCGGCCCTATCTCGCCCGGGCCGGCATCAACCCGTTCCTGCATTGGGTGACGGCGCAGCGCGCAAATGGGGAGGGCCTGTCCAAGCCTGACACCAAACAGGCCGAGCGCCTGGCGCGCCGCCGCGTGGACGGCGCGTACTACCTCGCCCACAACCCCGACCTGCAGGCCGCCGGCGTCGACCCGGCGGCCCACTACATGGCCTCGGGCTGGCGCGAGGGTCGCGAGCCGTCGCCGCATTTCGACACCCTGGCCTACTGTCTGACCCGAAACATCTCCTACACGACCCAGAATCCGCTGGTGCACTACGTCCTGCACGGCGGCCCGGCCCGACCCGAGCCAGAGGAGCTCTCGGCGCTCCAGGCCGAGACGCTCGCGCCCTATTTCGACGTCGCGTATTTTCGCCAAGGGCTGGACGGACCGGAGGAGGTCTCCGACGCGGAGCTGCTTCGCACCTATGTGAGCAGCGGCTGGCGGAAGATGCGCAGCCCGCGCCAGGATTTCGACCCGGCCGGCTTCGTGCAGGCGCGCGCCGGCAGCCGGGCGGTGATCGGCGACCCGTTCTTCCGCGCCATCGCCGAGACGCAGCTCTCCGGCGGCACGCCGTTCTCCGGCGAGGACCAGCCTAAGTTTCCCGCCGTCGACGAGGCCTGGTACCGGGCGACCTACCCGGACGCGCAGGGATTGGCGCCCTACGTGCATTTCTCACGGGCTGGCTGGCAAGAGCTGCGCGATCCGGGCCGGGGCCGCTCGACCCTCGACGCACTGCTGCGGGTCTGCGGCATGCGCCCAGCGCGTCCGCCCGCGGAGGACAGAGGCTGGCTCGGCGAGATCGGGGGCGTGTCCCTGGACCGGGCAGCATCCCTGGACCTTCAGGCCGGTCTGGCGGCGCTGCATTTCGACCACGCCTTCTACCGGCAGCGCTACGGCCTAGCAGAGGACGTGGACGCGGTCCGGGACTATTGCACCACCGGCTGGCGCCGGGGCCGCAACCCGCGCGCCGACTTCAACGGCTGGGCCTACCGCGCCCATCATCCCTACGTCGAGGCGACGGGTATCGCCCCGTTCGTCCACCACCTCGCCACCGCGCTGCTGCGCGGCACCGATCTCTCGGGTGACGCCTTCAATCCGGGCTACGGCACGCCGCCCGCGGCTGAGGATGCAGAGCTGCTGGAGCAGGCCCGGCTGATCGATCCGTACTTCGACGCAGCCTGGTACCTCAAGCGCTATCCCGACACGCGCGGTTTCGAGAACGGGCCGGCCATCCACTTCCTGTCCCACGGCCAGGAGGAGGATCGCGACCCGAGCAAGGCCTTCTCGACCCGCTTCTATCGCCGGGCCTACGGCCACCTGTTCGCGCCGGGCGAGACGCCGTTCCTGCACTACGTGCGCACCGGCCGCGCCGCCGGGCTGATGGGCTGCCCCGAGGATCTCAGCAGCTGGCCGGCCATGGAGGCCCCCGAACCGCAGGACTGGGACGGCCTGCCCCGTGCCCTGACCCTCGCCCAGGCCCGGGTCGTCGTGATCATGCCGGTCTACAAGGGCCGCGGCGAGACCCTGCGCGCCATCCACGCCTGCCTCGCCGCCCCGCAGAAAACCCCGTTCACCCTGCTCGCGGTCAACGATCGGTCCCCCGACCTGCGGCTCTCCGCGGACCTGAGGGACTTCGCCGGCCGCGGCCTGTTCCACCTCGTCGAGAACCGGGAAAATCTCGGCTTCGTCCGCTCGGTCAACCGCGGCCTGTCCCTGCGCCAGGGCCGGGCCGTGGTCCTGCTCAACTCTGACGCCCAGGTGTTCGACGACTGGCTCGACCGGCTCGTCGCCCATGCCGAGAGTGCCGAGGCGGAAGGCCCCGCGCCGGTGGGCAGCGTCACGCCACTCTCGAACAATGCCACGATCTGCAGCTACCCGCGCTTCAACGCCAACAACACCATGGCGCTCGAGATCCCCCGGACCGAGCTCGACCAGGCGGCGAGCACGCTCAACCGCGGCCGCTCGGTTGAAGTGCCCACCGGGGTCGGCTTCTGCATGTACATGACAGCAGAGGCGCTCGACGCGGTCGGCACCCTCGACGAAATCGCCTTCGGCAAGGGCTACGGCGAGGAGAACGACTGGTGCATGCGCGCCCGCAAGGCGGGGTTCTCCAACCTGCTGGCCGAGGACGTGTACGTCTACCATGCCGGGCAGATCTCGTTCGGGCTCGACCCGGGCGGCGAGTACGACCAGGGCCAGGCGGCCTTGCTCGCCAAGCACCCGGACTACCCGGCGCTGGTCGGCCAGTTCGTCCAGGCCGATCCGGGCCGGCGCGGCCGGGCGCGGCTCGACCTGTACCGGCTCGCCCGGCACTTCCGCGGCCGGGCGGTGCTGTTCGTGACCCACAGCTGGGGCGGGGGCATCCAGCGGCACATCGACGACATGATCGCCCGGCTCAAAGCCGAGGGCACCGCCGTGGTGCTGCTCTCGGTCGACCGGGCCCGGAACATCCAGGTCAACGTCTCGTACCGCAGCCGCGAGTTCGTGTACCTGCCGAGCCTGGACAGCCTGTACCTGCCCCGCGACGCCGATGCGGTAGCCGCGTTCGTGGACCAGCTGGCGCCGCGCCTGATCCACGTGCACTCGCTGGCGGGGCTGCGCTGGAACGCGGCCCGCGCGCTGATGGACCTCGTGTCCGGCGCGGGGCGGCCCTATGCGTGGACGCTGCACGACTTCTCGCCGGTGTGCCACCGCAACCACCTGGTGATGCCGGACGGGCGCTATTGCGGCCTGGCGCCGGTGCCCCTGTGCCGGGACTGCCTGGCCGCGGACGCGAACGGCTACGAGGAGCCGGACCCGAAGGAGCGCCGTGCTGCGTTCGGGCGGTTCCTGGCCGGGGCGGCGCGGGTGTTCGCGCCGTCCGCCGACACCGCGGGGCGGATCGGGGCGGTATATCCGGATCTGGCGATCACGGTGCGGCCGCATGTCGAGCACGAGCGCAGCGTGCGCTCCACCGCCCTGCGGCGCAAAGGACGCGTACGCCGGGTCGCGGTGCTGGGTGGAATCAGTATGCCCGAAGGCGGGTTGCTGCTTCAGGCCTTGGCAACCGACGCCCGCAAGCGAGACCTCGCGCTACAGTTTTCGATTGTGGGCTTCTCAGATCCGGCGCTGACCGGCGGCCTGAAGCGGGCCGGCGTTACTGAGACGGGATCCTACTCCTCCGACGACCCGACGCTTGATCGGGTCGCCCGGGCTGCCCTGCAGATCGCCGAGACCGGGCAACACTGGGAGGATGAGGAGATCCTCGACATCCTGCTGAAGGTTTCTGCCGACCTGATCCTGCTACCGGTGATCTGGCCCGAGACCTACTCCTACGCCATGGCCCTGGCTCTGCGAACCGACCTGCCGGTGGTGGCCTTCGACCTCGGCGCCCGGAGTAATCGCTTACGCGCCTATCCCAACGGCCACGTCCTGCCCCACGCTCTTGCCAGCGACCCAGCGACACTGAACGACCAACTGATGGCGATCGACATCACGGTTGATGGACCGTTCTCCGTTCCGGCTCCGGAGGCGGAGTACGGGGACCTGATGCGCGACTACTACGCCCTCAACACCGTGAGGCAGGCCCCTCCGGCACATCCAGGCAACGCACTTTAGCCCAGTTTTTCGTGGAAGCAGACGGAGAAACGCAGAGGCCACCCCGATGTCCGCTCTCCTGACGGCTCAATCACAAAAAAGCCCGGTCGAGTCCTACCTGCACGTCCTGCACGCCCTGATTTTGCGGGACATGCGCACACGCTTCGGAGCCTCGATATGGGGCTACGGCGTGGTGGTTCTGTGGCCCTGCGTCCACGTTTTTATGTTGATCGCGATCTACACTTTCCAGAAGCTGGCAGCGCCCCTGGGCGATAGCAGGCCGCTATTTTTCGCCACAGGCGCTGTCCCAGTACTGGTCTTTCAATACATATCGCGCGAAGTGATGAAATCAGTCATCATGAATCGTCCATTGACATATTATCCTCAAGTCAAACTCTTCGACTTGGTTTTCTCCCGCATACTTGTCGAGATCGTCACTGGCTTTCTTGCATTGCTGGTTGTAGTTTCAGTTTTAATTGCTTTAGGCACCAATCCTATACCGGCAAATCCGATTGTAGCCGTTTCCGGCTACGTGGCCGCGATTATCTTGGGCATTGGAATCGGGACAATCAATGTCGCAATCATCGGGTTTTTTCCCGGATGGATGATCGGCTATGCGCTCTTCAGTATTCTTATGTACGTGTCGAGCGGAGTTATGTTCCTGCCGAGTTTCATGCCCGATAAGGTCTATTATTGGATGAAATTTAATCCGGCTCTGCAATGCGCAGAATGGGTCCGATCAGCCTACTATCCATATGCAGGCATTCAAGTTGACTATCTGTACGTCATTATGTTCGGCCTGACAGCCGCCAGCATTGGTTTGCTGCTTGTCAAGCACGTTGTCAGCAAGCTTAACGCTTAAGTAGCATTGGGATGAGTTTGTTGACCCGGCAAGACAATCGCCTGCCTAGACCGGCCAGCAGACCGGTCCGGTCATCGCGCTCGGCCGAGGGCATCACGCTATCGATTACCAGGGCCCGGGGCCGGGACTGTCGCTCGGTCCCCTCGCCATGCGGCTCGACGCGAGCCCGGCGCAGCTGTTGCGCCTGGTCGAGCAGGAAGGCCAACTGTCGATCCAGTTCGATCTCATCGACAGGCTCGGCCAGCGCGCATGCCAGCCGTTCCTGAAGGTCCTCATCGAACGCGGCGATCGGATCGAGGGATCTGGGCGAGCCCGGCAGCATGGCGCCATCGCCCTCACGGCGCACCGCGATCGTGCAGCGGGCGAGCGCGGGCAGCGCACCGTCGGGAAACGCGAAATCGAAGCCATACCGCCCGTGGCCGATGCCCGCGCGCACGAGATCCGCGCGCGGCCGGTCGGCGAGGCAGCGGCCCACCACCCGGCCATCGACCGAGACGAACACGCTCACGGGAGTGTCGGGGGCGGCGGTGTCCCGCGCCCAACCGATCATCTGCCGGCGCGAGAGCTGGTCGGGGTGTCCGCGCAGAGCCATGGATCGTCCTCAGAGCTGCGCGGGATCGGATCGACTCGGGCGGCTGCGGCGATCGCGGCCTGGATCCGCAGCGTACCGATCGCCGCACCATCGGTCGACCGACGGGCCTCGACCGTGTGTGCGGCCTCGGGCGCTAGGGGCAGCTTCAGGTCGAAGGCGTGGCAGCCGTCGCCGATGCCGGCGGCCTCCAGATCGGCGCGGTAGATCTCGGCGCAGGCCATGGCGACCACGGCTCCATCGACCACGATGTCGAGGCACACCGGTCCGTCCGGATGAGCGAGATCCTGCGCCCATCCGGCGATGCGGGCCCCGTCGCACAGGTCGAGGTGGCCGAGCAGTTCGCCGAGGACCCGCGCGGGCGGCGTTGGCAGGCCGGCGCGGAGGGCGAGGCTGCGGCGGACCGCCTCTAGGGCATAGCCGTCCGTGACCCGCGGGGCGCAGTAGATCGCGGCGACCGGCCATGCCGGCTGATGCGGGTACTGGGCGCGGTAGCTCGCAGCGTTGTGGAAGATCGCCCGGCCGCCGTCGTCGACGAAGCTCTCGGCCGGCGCCCCCTCGGCGAGCAGCACGTCGTGGCTGTCGAGTTCGATGTGCCAGTAGGTGACGCCCTCGACACGCTCGGCCTTGACGATGGTGACGCCGTTGACAAGGTGCTCGGCCGGGATCAGCGCGCCGTCGAGGTACAGCGCATGATCGGGCGAGACCCACAGGTCGCGGGTCGGGATGCCATCGGCCAGCGCCCCGGCCTTCACACACACCGGCAGGACGGCGGGGTTGGTGTTGGCGAAGCGACCGATATAGCTGCGGGTGCCGATCCAGCGGATGGGACGGTGCTGGCCAAAGGCGGTCACGACCACATCGCCGATCCCCAGCGCCTCGACGGCGACCTCGCCACTGTCCGTCAGGATGCGGGTGCCGGTGCAGTAACACGGGGCGTTGTTGGCTGGCGGGGTCGGGTTCGTAGAGTTGGTCGGCGTCGCGGCGCGGACGATCGTGTTGCCCTGGCCGTCCACCGTCGCCGTGAAGCTGGTCGTGCGCGGGGCCGACAGCACGAAATTCTCGCTCACCTGTCCGCCGCCGGTGCGGGTGCCGATGACGGTGATCGAGCTGTTGGAGCTGTTGTAGCTGACGCTGGAGTTGGTCAGACCGGCGAGGGCGAGCTCGTTGCCGGAGCCAAAATTGGTCAATGTGTTGGTGAAGGTGCCGTTGGTGGCTGGCTGGGCCGCAACGTCGAGTCCCAGCCGAGCGGTGGCGTTGCCGGATAGGTTGGCGAATGTGATCGCACCTGTGCCCGCTGAGGCCGCGGACCCGAGGTTCAGAGTTCCGGACTGGATCGTCGTGCCACCCGAGTAGGTGTTGGCGCCCGACAATGCGAAAGTACCGGTCCCCGCCTGCACGACAGAGCCGCCGCCGGAAATCGCACCCGCGTTCGTGAGATCGCCCATATGCGCGAAAGTCAGCGTGCCGGCATTGGCCACATCGCCCGTCAGCGAACCGTTGGCACCGACCGTCAGACCGGCTCCGCGATTGACCGTGATGCCAGACGTGTACGTCTGAGCATCCTGGACGGTCCACGTGCCGTTCTGAACGGCCAGCACCTCAACGTTGACGACGTTGCTTAGGCTGCCTGTCGTCGCACCGCTGTTGGCGCCGAGCGCGGCGTCCACACCAGTTCTATCGTCGAGGCGCAGGTTGAGCGTGTCCCTCCCGGCACCGCCATCGATACGCCCGACGACGGACGATCCCGTATAGAGATTCAGTGTATCATCGCCGCCCTCCAGGTTTATGGCGCGGCCGGAATTGCCGGTAATCACGCCGTAGTTGGAGAGTGTATCGTTGCCCTCGCCGGTCTGGATCGCCGAGCCGTCCCCGCGGATGAACCGGACCGATCCCGCGTCGGCCGCGGTGTAAGTCCGGCCGTCGAGCGTCCCGACGGTGCCTGGATCCGGCGCGCCGTCCTGACGCAAAACCGTCCCGGACGGCACCCCGCCGTTCCCCGTGATCGTCCCGAAGTTGGTGATCGTGTCGTTGTCGGCGGCCGTCCCGGTCTTGTTCTCCAAGCGGATGGCGTAGCCGCTCTGCCCGGTGATCGTGCCCGAAGCGTTGTTGGTGATCTGCGTAGCCGCGACGCCGCTGCGGCTGCCGGCGGTGTTCGAATCGTTGTTGACGACGATGCCGTAGGCCGCGCCGCGGATCGTGCCGCTGTTGCTGACGCTGCCGCCGCCGATCGAAATGCCTTCGCTGTTGTTGAGGCGCCCGTTGCTGTCGTAGCCGCCCGCTCCCGTCCCCTCAATGGTGCCGCCGGCGCGGTTGAGAATCGTGGCGCCACCGTCGATGTCGACCCCGTCGCCGTCGCCGTCTACGGTTCGGTAGCCCGCTCGATCGTATTGCGGGGCGTAGGCGCCGCGGATCAGACCGGAATTCGTCACCTGCACCGTGGTGGCCGACGCCCCCGTCGTGTCGGCTCCGACGCCCGAACCGTTGCGCCCGATGATCTGCCCGCCGGCCTCGTTGACGACGCGGATGTTCGTCGCCCCGGTCACGCCGACGTCGACGCCGTGCTGGGCGCCGGTGATCGTACCGAAATTATCGATCCGATCGCTCGTGGCATTGTCCTGATTGATCCGGACGCCGCGGGAGACATCGTAGGTCGTCGCGGTCGAGGTGCTGCCACCGACCGGGTTGAGGCTGTTGTTGGTCGCGGCGTCGTTGACCGGTCCGTTGCCGTTGATCGTGCCGTAATTGACGAGGGTCTGGTGTGAGCCCAGCCGGATCGCGTCGCCGTTATCGCTCTGAATGAGCGCCGCGGTGTTGCCGGGAGCGCCGTTGGTGAGGGTCCCACCGCTGATGAAGTCGGTGGTCGGCGCCCCCGCGGCGCCGAGGGCGGCGTTGTAGGTGATCGCGAACTCGGTCCCCGGGTTGGTCCCGCCAACGCCCGGCGTGAAGTTCGCGCTGCTGGCGACGATCTGGCCGAGGTTGGTCAGATCGATCTTGCCGTTCACCGACTGGCTGCGGATGGCGTCCTGGTTGAGGGATTGCACGCGGCCATTCGCACCGATGGCGATCGTGCCGGCGATCGGGTTATTCGCGACGTTGATCGCGCGCTGGCCTGATGCGGTGTCGTTGAGCGAGCCCTCGATATCGACCGTGACAGGTCCGGCCGCCGCCGTCACCGACACGCCGATTCCGGCGGTCTGTGTCCGCGTCGTACCGGCGTCCAAGGTGTAGGTATCGGGGGCCGTGATCGTAAAAGGAGTCGATTGCGCGCCGGACGGAATCTTTTGAGGCATCGACTCGGATTCCTTTACCTTCTCTGGACCGATCGCTAGCTACACGCCTGCGAATTATACAGAATGAGAATTGCGTTTATCTGGCATAGAATTTTCGTGACGGACCGATGACACCACCACCACTTGATACCTAGGAATACCCGGGGCGGCTGGGGCAGGCTGCCGTTTATGAGGCGCCGTGGCGGCAGGGTTACAGCACCGGAGCTTGCAATCAGCTGGACCGGTGATCCTATCCGATGGTGCGCTACGACAGCGAGCCAATCGAAAGCGCTGAAGCCGTCAGGCGTTCGTGCGAGGCGCGAACCGCGGGCGATGGAGGATCATCGACGGAGCCGGTATGCAGGTGCACTGGCCATCACGCTCGACGCTCATCCCCTCGGGCGCCGGTCCGGATCAATGCACTATCCGGCTGACGGCGGCGCCAAACGACGCGAGACCGTCCCGCTCGACGGCCTTCATGAAAGCGCGGTAGGCGTCCAGCTCCGTCGCAAAGCGCTCCCGCCATTCGGTGGCACCGCTGGACATGTGGACGACGGTCAGCCGCCAAGGATCCTGCGTACCCGCGAACCGAAAAATCTCCACATCGACCGTCTCACCCTCGCGGATGTATGGTCCGGATAAAGTGGAGTGCTCGAAATCGCGGTCCTCGTCGTCCACCACCGGCTGCCTTGGGTGCGCTCAACGTCACTTAGAAACTGGGACATATGCACCACGACATCATCGCCGTGGGACGCAACCTCCGTGATCTCCGGGACCAGCCCGGCGCGCCGGGCGATCTTTGTCAAGACCAGCTCGAAGGACGATGGCCACACTACACCGTTGGCCTGGAGCATCTGGGTGGCTGTCGCGAGCATATGGGATTGCTTTGGCTGAATCATCATGCCCGCGACGCGCTGTTCGAGCATGCGTTCGACCAGCGCGGTCGCCAACCCAGCGAACTCGGCCAGCCTGTCGGGTGATGCGTCGGCGTCCGACCTTGGAAATCGACCTTCGCTTCCAGATTTTCGGAGCACCGCCCTGGCTCACCTCCTTCGGCAATTCGCGCGGCGTATTCAAGCTGGCCAGTCGATCGCGCGCGCATACATCACTCGCGGATAAAGCGTGACCTTGGCGGCGCTGTTGGATTGATTTCCGCCGATGCTGCAGACCAACGGGCTGTGCAGCCACGACTCCCTGCAGATCCATCGCATTGATCGAATCCGCTAAACGCGCCCCTCATGGGTCGCATGGTCCCCTCTCGTCCGAGGAGGCCGGACCCATGACCATCACCGCCTCGATCAACACGGTCGGCGTCGTGCGCGCTACAGAGATCATTCAATCGGCGCGCGCTGCTGCAGCGCTCGAGTGTCGACACGAACGTCAGTGGGTTCTGATCGAAATATCTCGATCGATCGTGACCGGGCTTCAGGATCACCCCGATAAAGGACTTCTCGGCGGACAGCGGCGGGTCGTCGACATCCGTGTATAAAACCGGCCAAGTTCAGAAAATTAATTTTTTGCAAAAATAAATCAGCATCTTACCGCGGCAGATCTACAACCGAACTCAAAGCCTCCATAAACTGCATGGGCCTACCGTAAAGGTAGCCCTGCCCATACACGCATCCCATTCCGTTCAGCGCTACGGCCTGCTCTGGCCGCTCGATGCCCTCCGCCACGACCGGTAGTCCAAGCTCGTCGGCGAGTCGAACGATCATCTGTATGATCTTGAAGCTTTTGGGATCGTCCATCATCGATCGGACGAAGCCGCGATCGATCTTGATAGCCGTGGCAGGCAGCGTGCTCAGGTAATTCAACGAGGAATATCCCGTCCCAAAATCGTCGATAGCGACTCCAAATCCGTACTCACGGAGCTTGTGGAGCGTTGCGATTGAACGATCGGGGTCTTTTATCAGACCGCTCTCCGTAACCTCAAAGCGCAGCGAGCTGGTTTCAAATCTCCCATCCCGGACCAAACTCTCGACCAAATCGAGAAAATCGCTCTCAAAGAGATCCTGTGCGGCGATATTCAGATTCAGAAACAGCTTCCCAGGCCCAGGCCCGTCGCGCCCATTGCAATCGGGCAACCGAGGGATCAGCTCGGCGACGATCTTCAAGGCGACCAGGGTCAGTCGGGATATCAGTCCCGACGATTCCGCCACCGGGATGAATTGTGAAGGCGGGAGTAAGCCTCTTTCCGGATGCTGCCATCGCATCAGCGCTTCGAACCCGACGGTATAGGCTGTATCAAGTCTCACGATCGGTTGAAACACCATGAAGAACTCAGCCCGATCTATGCCGGACTGAATTTCCTGCTCGAGCCGCAGCGTTTCGATGGCTTCGCGAAAGTATGGAGATGGGTTGTGTGGCTCGGATGGAAGCGGAGCGGCCGGTCGACCGCCGGCGCCCTCGAGCCGCGCAACCGTTGCCCGGTAGCGCTCGAGCACGACGCTCAAGCACATGCGGAGGATGGGGTCCGTTCCGGAAATTCGCCGCGCCAGTTGCTCGCGCGTGATGACGATCAAGACGCTGTCTGCCAGCGCTCGGACGGTGGCCGAGCGTTTTCCTCCATCCAGGATCGCCATCTCGCCGACGACCTCGCCTGGCCCGCGGCACGCCAACACGAGATCGCCATCCGAGCGCGTCGCAAATATTTCAAGGCGCCCCTCCTCGATGAGGTAGGCGGCATCGCCCGCATCACCCTCGTTGAAGAGAGTGACACCGGCGCAGAGCTGCACGCGATGCAATGACGGCGGTGACACGACGGGCACGATGACTCGCGGCTAGAGATCGACCAACCTAGGGCGTGGAAAGCCTCACAGAAATCCCTAAAGGAACCATCCTACGGCACGATCCGAGGTAGCCTTGTTGACGATCGATACCGAAATCCGCAGCAAGTGGACGGCTATAGCCTTCGATTGCTTTCATACGTGGGCGCGATTTGCCAGATCCAGTCGGGCGCGCCGGTGGGGCAGATCTGCATGTTCGTGGCTCCGCCCCTCGGCTGATCAAGGCGTATATTCGATAACCCCAGATGCCACAAAAAATTGACGCGCCGCCTGTCAGTCAAGAGGCATGTCGTTGAGAAACGGCATCGGGCTCGATTTGACATGGCGGCGACCGATGCGGTCAGAGAGCCACCATCGATACCGACAGGACGACATTTGTAGCTTGGTGCAGGAATTGATCGAAGCCGATCAACCACCAGAACCGCACATCCGTGATCGGAAACTGAAACCTATGCGCACAGAGCGTCTTGCCGCGGTCGATCAGCCAGTGCACGACCAGATCGACCCCGCTCAACCACCATAGGCTTGGTCGAAATACGGCCACGATCGTCAAGGTGCCGAGTGCGTGTACCCCGGCATGGGCGGCGAGCGGAGGGCCCCAACCACGCAGCCGCTCCTTGCCGCGCGCCATCCACTCGGTTTGGACCAGGAAGTCTGCGATGAAATGCTTGACCGCCATCGCGATCAGGAGGGCGCCCATCGTCAGGACGGAGCCGTCGGTCTCAAACAGTCGCACAGCTTGGCGCCCCGGGGGATCGAGGTGCCAAGCTGTGTACGAAGATGGTCAAGAAGCCCCTAATCGTCGCAGACACGTCGCGGACGCGATCAGACGATGTGGAGATCATCGGCATGCGCCGTCAGCGCCTGCTTCGTGACATTCAGAAGGGTGAGGCTGTGACCGAGGAGGTCAGTGATGACGACGCCGCCGACACCATCGTGGGCCGCCGCCAAGACGGCGCTGACGGAGTTGAACACGGTGTGGTCGAACTGGAGGACGTCCTTGACGACATCGAAGCCGTGGACGGTATCATGCCCGAACTGTCCGCTGAACACGAAGGTGTCAGGCCCTGCGCCGCCGGTCATGTCATCATCACCGGGCCCGCCGATCAGCGCGGTCGGCCCGTTGCCCGCGGTGAGGTGATCGTCGCCGTTGCCGCCGTCCAGCACCGTCGGACCGTTCGATCCGGACAAGATTTGGCCGGGCCCGTCATTCATCCCTGTCGCGTTCACGTAAGTCACACTCGGATTACCGACGGTGATCGTCAGGCTGGCGCTCGAACTGCGCCCCTGCTGGTCGGTGACGAGGTAGTTGAAGACGTCCTGTGCGACCGTGTCTGACGGCAGCCCCCCCGGATAGGCGTGATAACTATAGCTGCCGTCGGCGGACAGCGTCAGGATGCCGTAATCGCCCACCACGGGAATAGCGAGGGGACCGATTACGGGAACCGCTAGCCCGGTGTTCACGCTCGCGACGGAAATCATGTGTAGGCTTGCACTGGAGCCGTTGCCCGTGTCGTTGGCAAGAACACCGTGCTGCGCATCCACCGTGATGGCTCCCCCCTTGGCGACACCGCCGATGTCGGCCAGGGCGAACGGAGCCGGCGATGCGGGCGCCGCAGCCCCGGCCAATTGGATGACCACATCCTGGGTGGCGACGCCGCCATGGTGGTCGTCGACCCCGATCGTCGAGGTCACAACGGCCGTCTGACCGGCGCCGAGGAAGGCGAACGCAGCGTCCGCGAGATCGTAGCTCCAAGCGACCGAACCCGCATTCGCGATCGGGCCGGACGCCCCGATACTGAAGGCGTGCTCCAGCACCGCGGTTTGCGCGGCGGTGAGGTTCAGGGCGTGGCCCGAGGCATCGAGGGCGCTGATCGTCTGCGCCAAGACCGAGGCCGTCGGACGATCCGTGAGGTCGGGGTCGGTGAAGTGCAGGCTGCCCGAGGCGTGCTCGACCCCGGATCCCGTCGGGGTCCTCAGGCTCAAGGAGGCTCCAGACGTCGCCACCCCGTCGAACACCGGGGCATCGTTCACCCCGGTCACGGTCAGGGCGAGCGTGGCCGTAGCGGTGTGCCCGAGCGGATCTCGGGCCGTGTAGGCGAAGCTGTCGACCCCGGTCCCGCCGGCCGCCAACGCAACGGCGTGATCGGCGCTGTAACTGTAGCTGCCGTCCCCGTGCACGGTCAGGGTGCCGTACTGGCCTAGGACGCTCAGTTGCCCGGACGCCATCGCGACGATAGCCCCACCGACTGGGCCGGCGGAGGCCACCGAGGCCCCCGGGACGTTGGCCAGAAGGCCGTGGGCTGGATCGGCGTTCAGCCGCGCGGCGGCGATCACCGCGCCCGCGGCGTCGGTCACGGAGAGCGGGTGATCATGGACCGGAGCTGGGACCGACGAGCCGGCACCACCACTCGGTCCGGTCCCCACCGGTACTGAACCGGTCGCGGGCGGATCCGGTGGCGCCGCGTCGGCGCTGGCCAAACGGATGACCACATCTTGTGTGGCGACGCCGCCATGGTGGTCGTCAACCCCGATCGTCGCGGTTACAACGGCCGTCTGACCGGCGCCGAGGAAGGCGAACGCGGCGTCCGCGAGATCGTAGCTCCAAGAGATCGAGCCCGCGTTCGCGATCGGGCCGGACGCCCCGATACTGAAGCCGCGCTCCAGCACCGCGGTTTGCGCGGCTGTGAGGTTCAGGGCGTGGCCCGAGGCATCGAGCGCGCTGATCGTCCGCGCCAGGACCGAGGCCGTCGGACGATCCGTGAGGTCGGGGTCGGTGAAGTGCAGGCTGCCCGAGGCGTGCTCGACGCCGGATCCCGTCGGGGTCTTCAGGCTCAAGGAGGCTCCGGGCGTCGCCACCCCATCGAACACCGGGGCATCGTTCACCCCGGTCACGGTCAGGGCGAGCGTGGCCTTGGCGGCATGCCCGAGCGGGTCTCGGGCCGTGTAGGCGAAGCTGTCGACCCCGGTCCCGCCGGCCGCCAACCCGGCGGCATGATCGGCGCGATAGCTGTAGCTGCCGTCGCCCAACACCGTCAGGGTGCCGTACTGGCCGGCGAGGGTCAGCGGACCCGACGCCATCGCCACGATGGCCCCGCCGACGAGGCCGACTGAAGCCACCGAGGCCCCCGGGACGTTGGCCAGAAGGCCGTGCGCGGTATCGGTGTTCAACCGCGCGGCGGCGATCACCGCGCCCGTGACGTCGGCCACGGAGAGTGGATGATCGGGGATCGGGGCTGGGACCGATGATCCGAGACCCGAGCCGCCAGCCGTCCCCACCGGCACCGAACCGGTGACGGACGGATCGGATGGCTCCGACCCCACGACCGACGTGGCAGCCCCCGATGGGACCGCGTCGCCGTTCGACGATGGTGTCGAGCCGGAGGAGGGGGTGTGGGCCTCCGCCGGCAGCGGTTGTATCACGGATCGAACTTGGACGACCGCTTGCGACTCCGGGACCGCGAGCGGCGTCCGCTCCAGGGCTGGAACGACCGCCGCCGCCGGAGCCTCGATCTGTGAAGACCCGACCGCTTCATTGCCGGCGCCGGGGCCACCGGCGTGCGTGGAGGTATGGGGGTCCGGCGCCGGCTGCATCGGTACCTGAACGACGGCGGCCGTCGAATGTATCGCGGCTTCTTGCAGGGTCGTGACGCTTGTTGGCACAGCCGCATCCTGGGCCCTCGCGCTCTGCGCGTCCGCGGAAGCGAGGACAGATGTCGCAGTCGGAGGCGCGGCTTGAGAATGGTCGCCGGGCGATCCCTGCGGTGCGGGCGCGGCTGGAAGCGGCGTAGTCGTCGGGGGCGCGACGAGGTTCGGGGGACTCGACGACCCTGCGGCCGGGGCGTGGGTCTGCGTCGGGGTCGAGGTCGGGCTCGGCGCGGGGACGACGGGGTTCTGGACCCCGCTTGCGACGGTCGCGAAGACGCCCTTCAGAAACCCGGTCTCGTGATCGGTCTCGACCGCGGTCTTCGCGGCGGTGTTGATCGCGATCTGACCCTGCCCGTTCGAGGTCACGGTTGTGACCGTGGCGGGATCCGAGACGGTGAACAGGACGTGATTGGGATCGTCGCGGTCGAAGACATCGTAGCGCCCGGTATGCCCGTCGGGCTCCGTCATGACCGAGAACTTGACCGCCCCATGATCGCTGGCGATCTCGACGTGCACCGCCGTCCCGCGAATGCCCATCGTGGCGGACGGGGTGGCAACCTTCATGTCGCCCGACTTCGCGGTCTGACCGGCGACGAAGGTGATGATGCCTTGGACAAGGCTGAACAGGGCGTTGTTTCCGGTCGCGCCAGGCTGGAAGGTCATGCCATCGACGACCATCCGGGATTCGCCGTCGAGGTTGAACGCGGTCCCATCGACGAAGATGAGCCCCAGCTTGCCGCCGTCATCCGTCTGGACGACGTCGCCCTTGAAGATCGGGTCGCCCGGGTGCAGCACAACCGTGACGCCGTTGCGTAGCGCGGAGGCGCCGCCGCTGGCACTCTCGACCCGGCCGATCGCCCGCGGCGCCTCCGGGGCGTTCTCGGCGGCCACCCGAGCCTCCTGGGCG
The DNA here is from genome assembly GCF_001455965.1 of Methylobacterium sp. GXS13. Taxonomy (GTDB): domain Bacteria; phylum Pseudomonadota; class Alphaproteobacteria; order Rhizobiales; family Beijerinckiaceae; genus Methylobacterium. The sequence goes on along the minus strand of NZ_LKKO01000102.1, from coordinate 89,963 downwards.
CCGACGAGGGAGGCGATCAGCGCGTCCGGGAGCAGAGCGCCGTCCGGAGAGCGCAACACGGGACGAGTGGTGGCGTCGAAGTAGTCGTGGATCACGACGCGGTGGTGTGCGTCCGACACGACGAGATCCGATTGGACACGCGCATAGTGCCCTTGAAACAGGAGTTCGGCATCGACCACGATGTCCGAACCGCCGCCAGCGGGGTGCTCGACGACGCTGACCAGACCGAAGGCTCCGGACGATCGGGATAGATCGGTCGGATCGTGTGTCGGCAGCATCGACGCCTCGGAACTTCGGCGACGGGAATGGCCGCCGCATGGCACTCTGCCTCGCGCTGCTTAAGGATCCGGTGACGGTGCAGGCGAATCTCGAGGCGGGTCTTCGGGATTTCGGCTCGATTCAAGCCGCTCGGTTCAGGACCAAGTCGCTGTCGCCGGCGTCCAACCGGCCGGCGTGGAACGCCGCCAACGGATCCTGGGGATCGTCGGCGTGAACTCGGCGCATCTGGTCGGATGCACCGGGATCCCGGCGTGCGAGCGCCTCGAACGCAGCATCGTACCGATCGAAATGGGCGGTATTCGCAGCGGTTGGGACGACCACGGTATAGATCTCGGTCGCCGCAGCCTTGCCCTTCAGGATGATCCCGCCGACCGCGCGGAAGCGCAGGCCGGTGACCTCACCGGTTCGCTCGACGGTCGCTTGAGAGACGCAGATCGACGTGCCGAAGCGCTTGTTGATCGCTTCCAGCCGTGCCGCCGTATTGATGGCATCACCATGGGCCGTGTAGTCGAAGCGGCGAGCGCCCCCGAAGTTGCCCACTACCGCCGGGCCGGTGTTCACGCCGATCCGCGTCACGCCGAAGCCGCTCGTGTGCTGCGCCGCGAAGCCGCGCGCGAACGCATCGATCTCGAGGGCGCACGCGACCGCCCGGGACGCGTGGTCGGGTTGATCGAGCGGCGCGTTGAACATCACGTGGACGGCGTCGCCCACGATCTTGTCGATCGTGCCACCGTGACGAAAGGCGACGGCACACACACCGTCGAGATACGCGTTCAGGGCTCCCACCAGTTCGGACGGCTCGGAGCGCTCGGTAAAGCTCGTGAACCCTTCGACGTCGGTGAACAGGAACGTCATCTCCCGCTCCTCCCCACCCAGTCGTAGCCCGGAGGGGTCGCGCGCCAGGGTCTCTACGAGGTCGGGGGACAAGTATTGCTTGAAGGCCGTCCGCAACGCGCGCGCCTCGCGCTCCGCGACGTAGTGACGGGTCAGGGCGGCGGTCACGAAGGCCAGGGGGGGCAAACCCAGCATGAGGCTGGCATCGACGAGCACACCGCATCGATACGCGACCCACGCGAAGCTGGCCGCTCCCAGGACAACTGCGGTGAGGAGGCCGACGGACCAGCGCAGGCGCGCGACCGCGACGAGGGTCGCCGCCGCCACGGCGATCGCGACCGCGAGGAACGTCTCGACCGACCCCGCCCAGTACGGACGAACCAGGATGTCTCCGCGCAGGATCTGCTCGATGGCACCCGCGTGGATGTTTACCCCCGGTTCGAAGCCGTCGAACGGCGTCGCACGCCGATCGACCAGACCCAGGGCGCTCGCCCCGACGAGGACGATCCGTCCGGCGATCCGTTGGCGCAGCGCCTCCCGCTTTTCCGGGTCGTGCTTCGCTGCAAGGACCTGCGCGGCCGACACGGTCGAGCGCTCGCCCCGCTCGGAAAAGCGTAGTCGCATCGAGCCGTCGGCTTCCAACGGGATCCTTCGGCCCGCGAACTCGAGATCATAACCGACGATCGCACCGCTCATGCCGGCGGATCGCACGCCCCTCAATAGGACCAGGGGCGATTGCGCATGGGCGAGGCGAAGGACGGACAACACCAGCGAGGGTATCGGCGCATCCTCCAGCTTGAGGACGAGCGGCATGCGCCGGATGATCTCGTCGGTCTCCCCGGCGACCATGAAGCTCCCCTGGTCGGCGGCCGCCTGCTCGAGCGCCGGCAGGTTCCGGATCGCGCCGCGATACGGCGGGAGCGCCTCGAGTTGGGCCGCGTCCTGACGGAGGAGGCCACCTGCCTTCGGTCGCCCGGCTCCGTTCGGGTCCCGGATCAGACCGAAGCCGGCGACGACGCGACCGCGGGCGAACACACGGGCCAGAACGTCGTCGTTGTCCGGCAGCGGTCGACCGGTCGCGCCGTCGGACCGCACCACGGCGAGACCGAGCCGGGAGGTCCAGTCCGCCGCGAGGCGACGGGGGGATGTGCGATCGGCCTCCGAGAAGACGATGTCGAGCCCGATCGCACGGGCGTCGCTGTCCTGCAGGACCTCGATCAGTTCCGCCACGGTATCGCGCGGCCACGGCCATTGACCGATCTGAGCCAGCGACGCGTCATCGATGTCGATCACGACGACGTCGTCCCGGCCGCCATCGGAGAGCGGGCGACCGGCTCCCCTCTGGAGCGTGTCGAAGGCCAGCGCCTGCAACCGGAGAAACGGGGTCGGATAGGCGGCGCGTGCTCCAAGTACGGCGAACGTCACCGCCAGCGCGGCGAGCAGCGGCGACATCCGCCGGATCCCGGGTCCTCCGCCCGACCAGAGGCGAACTTTGGAAAAGAGTCGTTGCGGCATCCCTGGCACCGTCGATGATATGGGATCGTTTGGCCCAGGCGGAGTGATCATTCGCCTGGATGGGCGAGGATCATCCGACGCGCACGATCGCCTTAGTCCTCGTCCGGGACGATCAGGCCGGCGAGCAGGATCCGTTGCAGGGACCGCAGTCCGATGCGCCGATGCTGTGAGCCGGCGACCATCTGTCGAGGATGCTTGCGAGGCTTGGCGGCATCGGATGTCGCCGTCGCAGCCTCTGTGCCGCCCCCGGCACCCGACCGATCGACCGTCCGTGGAATGGTGACGTGAACGACGGGCAGGCAACCGATGCAGATCGAGCGGATGATTCGCTCGGCGGAAACCTGCTGGCGCGCCTGGAACGCATCCATCCGCGCCTGGGCGGCTCGATTTGCCTCCGTGAGCCCTGCGCGCTCGATGGCACTCGCGCACCACCCGACCTTGTTACCGAGGAACGCGGTGAGGGCGAAGACGGTGAGCAACGCCGTCGCTCGTGGGAATGGAATACGGAACATGGAGCCGGTTCATCGAGATAGGACCCTATTTCGTCCCTGAACCGAGATTTTCACAACACGGTTAATAGTCCCTTGATCTTTGTTACCCACCACCGGAACGGGTCGACGAGGGTCGTCGGCGGGCCGAATTTCGAGGTGGGCCGGTGTCTAAATCGCATGTCGCCTGTGAAGTCTCCGGAGCGCTCAGGCGCTGTCGCGCGGGCTTCCTCGGCGTCGCGCTGCTGAGCGGTCTCATCAATCTGCTCATGCTGACCGGCTCCTTCTTCATGTTGGAAGTCTACGATCGGGTGCTGCCGAGCCGTTCGCTGCCGACACTGGTTGGTCTGATCGCGCTCGCCTTGCTCCTCTATGCGTTCCAGGGCGGGTTGGAGATCCTGCGCGGCCGCATCCTGGCTCGTACCGGTGCGTTGCTCGATCAAGCTCTGGGGCGGCGCATCCTCGAACTCATTCTCCGCGCGCCCCTCAGGTCACCGCCGGGCGCGGCCCCAGCGGACGCGTCGACGCTCGGGGAAGGCCTCCTGCCGCTGCGCGATCTCGATACGCTGCGCGCCTTCCTGAGCGGATCGGGTCCCGGCGCCCTGTTCGATCTCCCGTGGATACCGGTGTACCTCGCCATCTGTTTCCTGTTCCATCCCCTGATCGGCGCTGCAGCGCTGGCGATGAGTGCGGCGCTCGCCGCCATCGCCGTGCTGTCGGAGCACGCGACCCGCGATCCTCTCCGGGCCTCGACCGCGCACGGTGCCACCCGCCTCGGACTCGCCGAAGCCGCGCGGAGAAACGCCGAAGCTGTGGCCGCGCTCGGAATGCGGGAGCGTCTCATAGTCCGGTGGTGCTCCGCCAATAGGGGTTACGGCGATACGGTGCTGGCGACCTCCGATACGACCGGCCTCCTCAGCAACGTCGCACGGACGCTTCGCACGGCCTTGCAATCGGGCGTTCTGGCGATCGGCGCTTGGCTCGTCATCCGCGGAGAGGCGACCGGCGGGATCATCGTCGCCGCCTCGATCCTCGTTTCACGAGCGCTGGCCCCGGCAGAACTCACGATCGCCAACTGGAAGGGCTTCGTCGCGGCTCGGCAAGCCTGGGGACGGCTCGCCGCCGGATTGGCCCGCGTTCCCCCGGAGGCTCTTCCGCACCGTCTGCCCGCCCCAGCGGCCAGCCTGTCCGTCGAGGACGTGAGCCTCGTACTGCCCGGAAACGGGCGCTGTGTGATCCAGGGCGCGACCTTTTCGGTGGGGGCGGGACAGGGCTTGGGCATCATCGGTCCGTCCGCGTCCGGCAAGTCGTCGCTGGCACGGGCCCTCGTCGGCGTCTGGCCGCCGATGCGCGGAGCCGTCCGGCTCGACGGTGCGAGTCTGGATCAATGGACGAGCGCAAGCCTCGGGCAGCACCTCGGCTATCTCTCTCAGGAGATCGCGTTGTTTGCAGGTACGATCGCCGAGAACATCGCCCGGTTCGAGCCGGATGCGTCGCCAGAGGCGGTGGTCGCTGCCGCGCGTGCAGGCGGTGTCCACGATCTGATCCTACGCCTCCCGCGCGGCTACGATACCGCGCTCGGGGAGGGGGGGGCGGGTCTGTCGGCCGGACAACGCCAGCGCATCGGCTTGGCGCGGGCGCTCTACCGCGACCCGTTTCTGGTGGTCCTCGACGAACCCAACGCCAATCTCGACGCCGAGGGAGAGCTCGCGCTGACCCGGGCCATCCTCGGGGTGCGCCTGCGCGGCGGAATCTGCATCGTCGTCGCCCATCGCCCCTCGGCGCTGGCCGGCGTCGACATGGTGCTCGCGGTAGCCGACGGACGCGTACGGGCGTTCGGGCCCAAGGATCAAGTGCTCGCGCGCGTCCTGCATCAGGGTCCGGCTCCCGACGAGACAACGCCGCTCCGGGAGGTCGCTTGATGAGCTTGGGATCCATCCTCGCACCCGACATCCATCTCGGGGCACCACCCGAACCGGTCGACGTCACCGCCCGCTCGATCCGGGCCCATCTTCTCCTCGGCATCGGTCTGTCGCTGGCTCTCGTCCTCGGGATCGGCGGCTGGGCTTCCGTCACTCAGATCGCCGGCGCGGTGATCGCGCCGGGCCAAGTGGTGGTCGAAACGGATGTGAAGAAGGTCCAGCACCCGACCGGTGGGGTCGTCGGCGCGCTCTATGTCCAGGACGGCTCGCACGTGAAGGCCGGCGACGTGCTCGTGCGCCTCGACGAAACGCAGACACGCGCCAACCTGGATATCGTGCTCAAGGCGTTGGACGAGCTCACGGTGCGTCGGGCGCGCGACGAAGCCGAACGCGACGGCGCGCCGTCGCTCGCCATCCCGCCCGGCAGCGGCGCGCGGGCGGCGAGCGAACCTGATGTAGCCCATCTACTCGAGGGTGAGACGCGGTTGTACAAGGCCCGCTTGGCTGGCCGCGAAGGGCAACGCGCTCAGATGCGGGAGCGCGTCAATCAGCTCCAGGAAGAGATCGCTGGGCTGATCGAGCAGGCTGCCGCCAAGACGCGTGAGATCGCGCTTATCAAAGACGAGCTTGCAGGCGTTCGCAACCTCTACGCAAAGAATCTCGTCCCCCTGTCGCGCGTCACGGCGCTTGAACGGGACGCGACACGCTTGGAAGGGGAGCGGGGCCAGCTCACGGCCTCCACCGCGTCGGCCCGCGGGCGGATCGCCGAGACCGAGTTGCAGATCCTACAGATCGACGGCGACATGCGTACCGAGGTCGGCAAGGATCTGGGCGAGATCCGGGCGAAATGGTCGGAACTCGTCGAGAAGCGCGTCGCCGCCGAGGATCTGCTCAAACGCATCGAGCTGCGGGCACCGCAGGACGGAACCGTACACCAGATGAGTGTCCATACGGTCGGCGGCTTGGTGACGCCGAGCGAGCCCGCCATGTTGATCGTTCCCGACGCCGATCGGCTGCTGGTCGAAGCCCGCATCCAGCCGCATGACATCGACAGCGTCCATCTCGGTCAGCGGGTCTTGGTTCGCTTTCCCGCTTTCAACGCGCGTACAACCCCGGAGATCGACGGCGAGCTCACCCGCGTTTCCGCCGATATCAGCCAGGATGCCAAGACAGGCGCGAGCTTCTACACGGTACGCATCGCCCTCACCGCGGCCGATCTGGCACGCCTGGGCGGGGTGCGGCTCGTCCCCGGGATGCCGGCGGACGCCTATATCCAAAGCGGCGAGCGCTCGGCGCTGAGCTACCTGATCAAACCGCTCTCGGATCAAATCGCCAAGGCATGGCGCGAACGCTAGGGAACGGACGCCAACGAAGTTACCCCATCTCGCGGCCTGGAGAGAACCGGAACCGCGTCCGGGTCAGCTGGGGCCTCCAGCGCATGGTCCTGCACCGCTTCGCGCAGGACGTCTGCATCCCTGTGTCCGCGATCGAGTACGGCTGCGGACGCCTGGGTCCGGGATCGCCCATCGCTTCGGCTCGCAGACCACCCGATCCGCTCGGAGCCGGCCAACAGCCGTAGCGACTTGTATGAGCTGCCAGCGAAAAGAGATCTGGCGCCGCGACGCTCGTAGGAAGCGTCGCGGCGCCAGATCGATGGCCGGTCTGCGAGATCCGGGGAGAGACTGGGAGGATCGCTTCGCCCTGAGCTTGAAATTCGCAAGGCTGCTATGGCATCGATCTGTCCGGGCCGGTGTCGCTCGCGTCAGATCTTGGGCGGCTTGGGTGAGGTGGATGTGAGCTTCTCGCCCCTTGCCCGGTACGTCCGCCGGACCGTCTTAACTTGAGAGGGATCGACTCCGACCCTCGTAGGCGCCCAACCCGTCGCTGTGCGCTTGCGGGCGTAGTGGGATTGAGCGGTTCGCGTCGAGTTGTGTCCGAGAAACGCGGCGACGCCGGCCTCATCCATCACAACCTTGGCGCGTGCAGCGGCGATGTGGCGGGTCGTATAGGGGCTGATCTTCGCCCCCCGCAACGACGGCACCGCAATGGCTGCTTTCGCGGATGCCCACGAGCACAAATGCCGGATGCCCGCGGCGATCTTGACCCAAGTGCTGGTCTCCAGAGCCGCCTCGATCATCGCGAGCAGCTCTTTGACCATGGTGGCGTGATTGGGCGTGAGATCGCTCAACTCGAGGTGGCGGACCTCGCCGTTCGCACGCGAATTGGTGGCCTTGGCGTTCGTCACCACCAGAGTGGTTCCCTCCAGGCGGGCGGTCGACCATTCAGTCGGACGCAAGCCGAGTTCGGTACCGAGACAAAGCATGTGGCTGGCTAGACGAGCATACCGGTGCTGCGATTGCAGCAACACATTAGAGATCTCCCTCATCTCGGCGATGCTGGCCGACTTCCGCTTCCGCGCACTCGTTCTGCGTTTCGCGCCCTTGGCAGGCATGGGACGCGCCGGTTCGGCGTTCAATCGTGCCAAAGCCGCGCCTGCCCCCTCGTAGGCATCCGGGTTTTTGCAGGCATTCTCCAAAGCACAACGGATGGCGGCTCGATACACCCGGATCGTCGACGGTTTCCATCTGAAATCCGAACCTTGAAACCATTCGACGACTTTATCGAACGGAGTGTACTCGCCTGGCAGTCCGAGCTCCACCGCCGCCGTCCTCGCGAGATTATCGGCACGTTTGAGAAAATCCCGTTCCGTCTCCGGCGTACGGGTCTGGTTTTCACCGATCATTTTGGTCATCCCCCACGTTACTGCGACTGGCAGTAACGGCTGCCAGCAATGGCGGTCGTTTCAGATCCGCCTTGGACGAGGCTGGCAGAGGTTGACGAAAAACGCTCGGCTACCGCCGCCGATCGAGACCAAATCGCGCTAGCGCAACCGGAAGGTCCGCGTACCCGGTATGCTGGGCGCAGAATACGGCCCCGGATTCAGCGCAGATCGAGGCGATCCACGGCGACCTGCAGCTATCGTGCTCGCAACGAGGATCCCAGGGCAGGCGCTCGGCATGGAACGCGGCGCGGGCATGCTGGACATCGGTGGCTTGCACCCAGAGAGGAACGCTTCGGTCGTAGCGCTTCCTCGATCCACGCAGGGTGGCCATTTGCGGAACCACCCCGGCATCGCACCCATCGTGGGTGCCGTTCGACGACGGCGGATCAGGAAACGCACGCAAGATGTCGTATTCGATCGTGCTGTCGGCGGCATCTTCGTTCGGTTCAGGTTCCCCGGGGGACGGGTCGGCATCGCATCCATTCTGGGTGCAATCCGCGAGAGTGCAGGCGATTTCCTGGGCGATGTGATCAGGCGAGGCGGGCACGTCCGTCTGAGCCGATAGCTGTTCAGGCATCGGGCAGACGGCCGTATCGGATCGACGAGGTCGACGCCGAGGCGTGTCCCCGACAGGCGAAGGCGCGGCGACAGCTATCGGGGCCGGAGCGCCATCCAGAGGCTTGGTCCCAGCAAGACCGGTTTCCGATTGGGGAAAAGCGGGGCGGATCGTACGAACGCGAGCGCCGTCGACTTTGCAGCGCGACCACGTGATGAAGCCGTGCACGCGCAGAATAAGAAGCGCGTTCTTGATGCTATTGGGAGCCAGACAGAGCCGAGCGCCGATATCTGCGTCATCAGCTGTGCACCCCTCCGTCGAGAAGGCGACATCCGACGAAAGCAACCAGGCGACATGCTCGGCTGATCTCTTCACGTCCCGGTTGCGTATGATCGCCAGGGCCCAGGCGTCCGGTGTAAAAGCGGTGGGCGGTTCGTTCGGTGCGACGATCGACATCTTATAGCTCTCGACGTCCCCTTCCGGGACACAGCAAGGTTACGGCCGACCTTCGCAAAGCGCACCCAATTTGGGTGCGCGGGATTGGGGGGCTCCACCACGTCCCGATTTTCTGGTCGAGGAGCCGTCTTCACCCTTCGTGTGCTGCACCGAATCCTGCAAGCATCATCCGGGATCGCAACCGCAGCGGAAGCGGGGTCCGACCGTGTTGAGGTGTTCGAGATCTCAACGGGTAGGGCGCCAATAATTCGACGCGTGGCTTTCAAAGAAGGAGGCCCGAATGTTTTCCTGCTTGTCCACGGATCTGCGCGGGCGCGTCGCGGTAGCGACAGAAGCCACGCCGTGACCATTCGTCGAAGCGGTCGTGGGCGGGCCATACGCTGAAGTTCAGCCGCGCCTGCGGCCGCACGAAGCAGGTACCTGCAAAACGCTGGACGTGATCCGCCAGTCATCCTTCCGTTTCGCCCCGGCTGATGTTTGGGCATGAACGGTGCGGGTGCCGCGCCCTCGCGCCGACCTGAAGGCCGCCGGCATCGGCTACGGCTGCCACGCCTTCGACCTGAAGCTGCCGCGGGCACCCGAGGCCGTCCACACGGTCGAGGTCCGTCGGTCGACCGACGGTGCGGTGACCGGTAGGCTGCGGATCCAGGCCGCGATCGCCGCAGCCGCCTGAGTCGATCCGATCCCGCGCAGCTCTGAGGACGATTGATGGCGCTGCGCGGACACCTCGACCGGCTCTCGCGCCTGCAGATGATCGGTTGGGCGCAGGACACCGCCGCTCCCGACACCCCCGTGAGCGTGTTCGTCTCGGTCGATGGCCGGGTGGTGGGCCGCTGCCTCGCCGACCGGCCCCGCGAGGATCTCGTGCGCGCAGGCATCGGCCACGGGCGGTATGGCTTCGATTTCGCGTTTCCCGCCGGCGCGCTGCCCGCGCTCGCCCGCTGCACGATCGCGGTGCGCCGTGAGGGCGATGGCGCCATGCTGCCTGGCTCGCCCAGATCCCTCGATCCGGTCGCAGTGTTCGATGAGGACCTTCAGGAACGGCTGGCATGCGCGCTGGCCGAGCCTGTCGATGAAACCGAGTTGGATCGACGCTTGGCCTTCCTGCTCGACCCGACGCAGCGGCTGCGCCGGGCTCGCGCCGAGCCGCACGGCGAGGGGACCGAGCGACAGTCCCGGCCCCGGGCCCTGGTCATCGATAGCGTGATGCCCTCGGCCGAGCGCGACGCGGGCTCGAACGCGATCCTGTCGCACATGCGCTCGCTGCGGCGGCTTGGGTATGCCGTCACCTTCGTGCCGACAGATCTTTGGGCCGATGGTGCGGCTCTCGAGGCTGAGGGCATCACCTGTTGCCTGCATCCGTGGTACGCCACGGTCGAAGAGGTGCTGCGCAGGAACGCCGGCGCCTTCGCGCTGGTGTACCTGCACCGGATCGACACCGCCGGGCGCTATAGCCAGCTCGCGCGCGATACGCAGCGCGGCGCGCGACTGGTCTACAGCGTCGCCGACCTGCACCACCTGCGTACCGCCCGACAGGCCGAGGTCGAGGGCCGCGTCGATCTGGCAGCCTATGCCGGGCACCTGCGCTTTCTGGAATTGACGGCCGCTGAGGCCGCGGATGCGGTGATCACGCACTCTGCGGTCGAGGCAGCGCTGCTGCGCCGGCGTGTTCCCGCTGAGCGGGTGCACGTCGTACCCTGGGCGGTGACATCGCGCCCGACCGCCGTACCGTTCGCGGAGCGGCGTGGGCTGGCCTTCATCGGTAGCTACCGGCACCGGCCCAACGTCGATGCGGCCCTGTTCCTGATCGAGGCCGTAATGCCCGCGGTGGCGACGCTCGACCCGCGGATCCCGTGCCTGATGGTCGGCAGCGGCATGTCCGACAGCGTGCGGGCCTTGGCCGCGGTGCGACCCGGGGTCGAAGCGGTCGGACATGTGCCGGAGCTCGCGTCCGTGTTCGACCGGGTGCGGCTGACGGTGGCGCCGCTGGCCTACGGGGCGGGGGTGAAGGGCAAGGTGCTCGACAGCCTTGCTGCGGGGGTGCCGTGCGTGTGCACGCCGGCCGCTGCCGAGGGGCTGGGTCTGCCTGAACCGCTTGCGGGATTGGTGTCGGATACACCGGCGGGGTTGGCGCACGCGATCGCGGCGGTACACGGCGACGAGAAATTGAACAGAGCCTGCGGAGAGGCGGGGCTGGCCTACGTGGCCGAGCGGCTGAACGAGGGGCGGGTGGACGCACTGATGCAGGCCGCCATCGGTCGATCGATGGTCTGAACGCAGAAGCCCCGCACTCGCAGGTCGAAGAGACGGGCCCTCACGCGACGACGCCGACAAGGCCGCACAATTCCGGGGGAGGGGGCCACGCTGCTCCATCGGCGTTCGGGTTGAGCCGGGGCGCTGCCGGGATCCTTGGGGGCAGACAGTCGATGAAGGTTGAGATGAGGCTCGTGCGGAGCCGCAGATCGGCGCGCCTAGACGGCACCATCCGGCCGCACGTTGCCGCACACCGCGATGATCGTCTCACGCAGCTTCGAGGGCGCGAACGGTTTGATCAGACAGGCGTTCACGCCGGCCCGGCGTGCTGCCGGGAAGCAATCGGCTTGCGCCTGCGTCGTCATCATCACGAACGGCGTCTCGCGCAGAGCCGGATCGGTGCGCACGCGGCGCAACAGCTCGTACCCGGTCATCGGCAGCATGTTCCAGTCGGACAGCACCAAGCCGTAGCGCCGCTGGCGCAACCGTTCGAGTGCGGCCGTGCCATCGGCCGCCGTATCGATGTCGCGAAAGCCGAGCTGGCCGAGCACGGCGCGTACGACCTCGATGATCATCGGAACATCATCGACGACGAGGACGGGCGGAAAGCCGGAATAGGGCATGAACTCTCGAAGAATGCGCGCGGTCGAGACGGTGCGCTGACCCGGCGCATCGCCGTCCGTATCGGGTCCAATGTGGCGGGCAAGTCTTGTAGAAATCTGTACGCGGCGCCGACGGTTTGCAGTTGAGTCGCCGACCGTCGACGTTCGCGTGAACGGAGCGATCTGCCACTCTGGCATGTCCGGCTATGCCCACGGTCGCATGCCCGACAGTCCCGGATATCAGCAGCCCCGTCGCGATCGGAACAGTCCCCATGAAGCTCGGGTCGACATGCTTTTGCCGCGAGCGGATGTAAGTGCAAAGGCACGCAACCGTACTGAGGTCGCCGCTACCCGGCCGACTCTCGAAACCTCGCGGTCCGCCGGCGCCAGGGACTGATCCATGAACATGGAAATTCGGAAGGTCGGCGGACGGCCCATCGCCTCGGCTCAGAATCAAATGGCGATCGCGAAGGTCCTGCGGCAGTTGCCCAGTGTTCCCAGCTTCCGGGACCGGAAGAAGGGCGTCACATCCTACCAGAGCCACGTCAAAAGCGACCCCTGGATCCTGATCCTGTTCGTGGTCTGCTTCGTGGTGCCGACGCTGGCTGGTGCTCTGTATTATGGGATCATCGCATCGGATCGATACGTGACCGAGGTGAAGTTCGCCATCCGGCCGTCGGTCGGCACGGCCGATAAGGCGGCACCCGATGCGGTTGGGACCAGCGCCGGCGTGGTGAGTTCGACGATCGCGCAAGATACGCTGATCACCCAGGAGTACGTCCTGAGCCGACCGATGCTTGAGGAGATCGAGGCGCAACTCCCGATCCGCGAGTGGTTCGGCCGCGACAGCATCGATTTCGCGTCCCGCCTCGATCCCGAGAAGCCGATCGAGAAAGCCCTCCGCTACTGGAAGCGGCGGGTGTCCATCGATGTCGAATCGGCCTCGGGCATCATGGGTCTCACGGTAGAAGCCTTTGATCCCGACGAATCGCTGGCGATCACGCAAGCGATTTTGAACGACGCCGAGCATATGCTGGACAACCTCAGCATGAGGGCGCGCGAGGATGCCCTGGTCCAAAGCACGCGCGAGTTGAAGATCGCCGAGGATCGCGTCTCCAAGCTTGAGATCGCACAGACAGATCTGCGCAATCGCGAAGGTCTGCTCGACGCTCAGAAATCCAACGAGGCCAACCTGAAGCTCGTCTCGGAGCTGCGAGGTGCCCGCATCAACCTGGCCGTTCAGCTCTCGATCGGCCAGCGGGATCTAGGACCGGAATCTCGTCGGATCATAGATATCAAGCAGCAGATCAAGGATCTCGACGACAACATCAGTCGGATCGAGCGGCAAGCCACAGGTCAGGATCCGAACCAGAAGCGTCAGCTCGCGAGCGCGCTGACGCGCTTCGAGGCTCTCGAACACGAACGGAAGGAGGCGGTCAAATACGCGGAAGAGGTTCGGAAGGCGTCCGATCGAGCACGCATCCTGGTCGCTCGCCAGCCCCAGTTCTTCAATATGATCACCGAACCGGTAAAGGCAGGATCTGCCACGGAACCCCGTCGCATCTTGATGGTAAGCTTGGTCGCCGCAGGATCTGCCGTTCTGTTCGCTGCCGCGATGTTCGCCCGCAAAACGATGGCAAGCTGACTGAACCCAACGCGTCCGAGCTCACAGACTGCGCCCGCCGGTGGGCAGCAGCCGCGCCGTGTAATGCTTGGCCTCTGACTCGATCGGAGGCGCAACCAGACGGATGGTCCCGGGCATCTTCGCTTCGGGCAACAAACTGTCGTCCGCCACGACGAGGGTAACCTGACATGCTGACCAGGCGAACGACCGTCGACGACGACCCTACCGGTCCCTGGGCTCCCCGCGATGTCGCGGCCATTGCAGAGCGTATGAGCAACTCGATGGGTGGTGGAAGGCCCGGTTGGGTTGCCCGGTCTGAGACGGGGCTCGGCGTCGGTGACGGCTTGGGTTCACGGCGATTGGAGGCCGCCTCGTGTTGCCGCCTCCGCGAACCATCCCTCCGCGAGCCAGCCGATGCTGGCGATCAGGATCGACTGGCCTGTTCCGCCATGACGGCTGCCGCCGCCGTCAGCCCCCAACGAACGAGATCCTGGGCGTCCCGCGCCGTCTTAGCCTCCGCGTAGCATCGCAGTTCCGGGGCGTTGCCCGACGCCCGAAAATGAATCGATCGTCCGCCGTCGAGACCGATCCGGACACCATCCTGCTGATCCACCGTGCGCGACGACCCGATCGGCTGGAGGAACTCGGCTCTGAAGATCTCATCTCCAAGCCGTGCGAGAAATGCGCTGCTCCGTTCGGAAGGGGTATTGGGGAGGCGGTCGCTCGCCATCTCTCCCGCGTCGAGCGAGGTCACGAGATCGGCCAACGTCGCACCGGCTGCGCGCGCTGCCGCGAGCGTGGCCAGGATGGGCAGCATCGCGTCCCGCGTGGGCAGGGCGGGCAGGATCCGTCCAGCGATGGTGATGTCCGATCCGAGCAGGAAGCCGCCATTCGCCTCGAAGCCCGCAACGGCTCCCGCCCCCTCAGCCTTTGCCCGCTCCATGCCGGCGATGACGAAGGGCGAGCCCACCTTGGTACGCACGACCCGGCTGAAGCCACCGGACTGCTCGAGCGCCGAGCCGGCGGTGACCGGCACCACGACCGTATCGATGCCGAGGTAGCGGGCCGTGATGAGGCCGAGAACGTCGCCACGCACGATCCGCCCCGCCCCATCGGCCACTAGGGGTCGATCCGCATCGCCGTCGGACGTCACCAACGCGTCATAATCGCCGGACGCCATGACCTCGGCGATGAAAGCGATGTCTTCGGGTCGGTGCGCCTCGGTATCGATTGGAACGAACGTGTTCGATCGGCCGATCGATACGGCGCTCGCACCGAAGCTCGCGAGCAGATCGGTCAGAAGGTCGCGCGCGACCGAGCTCTGTTGATAGACCGCGATGCGCACGCCCTTCAGGATCTCGGACGAGAAGGCGTCGCTGTAGCGTCGATGGTAGCGTTCGACGGCATCGGGCTCTGGGATGGCAGGGACCGGCGTCGGCACTTGGCCGACCGCCGTGACGTCCCCCAGAGCTTCCAGGATGGCGATCTCATCCCTCTTGGTGATCTCGCCGTCGGGCCGGTAGAATTTAAGACCGTTACGGTCCTCGGGAATATGGCTGCCCGTGACCATCACGGCGTAGGCGCTGCGCCGCATCGCCTCGAGCGCGAGGGCAGGTGTCGGAAGGGCGCCGCAGTCGATCGCCGTGAAGCCGGATGCCGCAGCGGCGCTTGCCACCGTCGCGGCGATGCCCGGACTGCTGTCGCGCAGGTCGCGCCCGATCACGACCTCTCGGCGGTCTCCGTCCGCCGAGACGGATCGGAAGAACGCGGCGGCGTAGGCGTAGCTCGGCCAGCCGACGAGATCCGTCACAAGGCCCCGCAAGCCACTCGTACCGAATTTCAAGCTGCTCACGGCGTTTCCATCTGCTCCGGCGCTGGGATGTGCTCCGACGACTGATGCCGCGAATCGCACGCCTTCACAACGCCTAAGGGCAGTGGGGAACCGGATGCGCAGATCGGTTCACCCCTCACGCGCGCACCAGATTGCCATCCCACTGTTCGCCGGGTGAGACGGTCGGTTGCCTCGGAGCGCAGAGATGATGGGTCCGCGTCGGCGACATTGCCGCCCTCAATTCTCGCGAACGCAATCAGCGCAGGTAAGCCGCGTCCACCAGCGCATACTCCATCACTAAATGAGCGATCGTCATAGGGTCGTCGTTGGCGGCCGGCGGCGGGTTCAGGTTTGGCATCGCTGCAGCCGCCGCCCTGCGGAGGGCAAAGGCCTCCATCGCCCGCTCATCCTCCTCGCATTCGGGCTCGGGCTGCATCGGGTGCCCCGGCAACTGTAAGATACCTTCGAGGATCCGCTCCAAGGCCCGGATCCTCTCGGTCTCAGCTTCGCATGAATTGCGCCGGGACGCTTCGCGCGAAGACCTTGTGCCCGCCACAAGAGTAAAGTGAATTTTAGATCGACGAAATTTCTTGCGCCGCCTCATGAGATCGTTAACCTCCTTGTTATCACAAACATAGTCCGGCCGAGCCTTCGAATGTTTCGATACTCACCGCCAGCTTGGCCGAAGAAGCGGCCACTAATATATAAAATCCAGCCCGCCTTTGAAAATTTCGATCCAGGGGGCGTGATCGGGGTTTATGTCGTCGACTTGGCCATGATGACGACCGAGCGCCGAAACTGGATTTTGAAATGAGCCAAAAATCTCCAAATGCGCTCAGTTTTCGTGACGTCGGTCGCGGGACCTCTCGACACGAATCTGTCGCCATAGATCTTGAACAGCACCTCGATCAGCCGTCTCACGCGTCGGTGAGGTCATGTCGTCGTCTCGACCGATCAGATCGTTCGTCGTTTTCTATATCTCAGCTGCTTGCGCAACACCGAAATCGCATCGTTCCGACACAGATATCGACCCTATCGAGGCCGAATCAGTGTTGTATAAGTTCTTGATGAGATGATTCCAACGCAGATGTCATGTATTGCACATCGTTAAATAGTGAGCTATCTTATATTAACAATTTCCATGTTGTTGAAGTCTAGATGAGCGCCTGGCAGCCCCCTCTTCATCGACGAGCTCGTCCAAGGTGTTCTCCGTGCGCCTGATTTGTCGGCAAGCGTGAGGCGGCGGACCGCGTGCTGTGGCGTGCGAGCAATCCCGGTGAGGATGCGCGTCGGCGGAACGCGCTGAGATCGCCCATCGTCATCGCGTGCGTTCGGTCGCGGCGCCGTTTCGACATGCTCGCCGAGGCGTTCCGGATGCGCGGTTCCTGACGCGGCGTACCGCAGACACAAGCGGCCTCCCTCCAAGCGCGGCCAGGCCTCCGTTAACGCTTTTGCCGGATACGGCTTGCCCGGCCGGGGATTTCTGCACCGCGGCGCTTCCCAACGGCCTTGGACCAGGCCAGGTTCATCGACGGCAGAACCGCCGCATGTGCCGAGCCGCCCTTTAGCAGAGGGCGGCCGGCACCGGTGTTAGCAGCACCGGCGTCGGCCTGACCACGATCCGTATCGATGAAGGATACCGACCCATGGCTGAGACCTTTCCTACCGGCGTTGTCCCGTCCGCGAAACCGCCCCGGGGCACGAAATTCGGGCTCCATTCCCTGCCCGTCCCGACAAAACGCATGATCGCCTGAGGCTCGCCCAACGCACCTGCCCGGTGCGGACGCGCCCTGTCTCGCTTTCCTGCAACCTAGACGCCCGCTCGATGCCGGGGGGCCACGGCCCGCGGCACGACCCTGCCTGTCGTCCTGTCGCATCGCGGGGGACGCAGGCGGGCGGGCGTCACGTGGACGGACCCCCCTTATGCCCATCGTCGTTTCCCACCCGGCCGCCCACCGCGGCGTCCGGCATCGGATATCTGCGCGCGGCCAGCCCGCCCCCAGTCCGGAGCATCACACACGCATCACCGTCCCGCTCGGCAGCGCGGCTGCCGCCGGCTGCGGCTTCACCCACGCCGTGATCCCGCGGGCTTGCGGGAGCGAGTTGCTCACGGCCGCCGAGGCGGCGGTCGACGGCGCTCTCAGGGCGACCTTCGTGCCCGATCCTCTGCTCGGGCCCGGCCTGTCGCAGCTCGGGTCGGTTCTGGCCTCCGTGGTCAAACGCCATGGCGGCCTGATCGAGATGGCCATGACGGACGCCCTCGAGCGCAGCGGCCGCTACATCGTGCTCCGGGGTGTCGCGATGCCCATCACAAATCCCACCCAGGAACTGGTGCGCGCAAGCACCGTCGCGCAGCTCGGCGACATGTCGATCGCGCTCTCAGGACCCGTGGCCCAGACCGTGTTCCTCGACCTCGTCGTGGTCGATCGGCACGAGAGCCGTGCCATCATCGCCGAGGTCAAACGGGGTTCCGGCAAGAACGAGGCCAGAAAAGTCCATCAGGTCGAGTGGATTTTGCGCTGCGCTCAGGTCCAGGGCCGGGCCTTTCTGGCCAGTCTGGGCTTCGAGGTCGCGTCCGCGCGCGCTGTGCTGATCGATGTCTACGGACGTGCCGGCTACAGCGATGATCTGACGATCTCAGGTCCCGCAATCGACGGCTTGTTCGCGGTGCCGGTCACGGCCGCGGTCGAGGCCGTGACGGCGGTGCTTCAGCGCCGCCTGCGCGGCGCCGTCCCGGACCTGCTCACGGTCGCGCTGGCGAGCCTCGGCATCGGCGAGGACGACGCGCTCCCCCGTCGCCCCGAGCCGCCCGCGCGCTGATCGCATGCCTTGGCGCCGGCCGATGGCCCGGCGCGCCTTTCACCCCTCCGATCACCGCCGTGCCGTGCGCCTGTGCGCCGGTGCGCTCTCTAGGTCTATCTTGATGAACTCAACTGCCTCCCCTGATGCCGGCAGACCCCGTACGCCCGTCGAGCCCGTGCCCCCTCTGACGTGGTGGCGCGTCCTCGCCCCCATGGTACTCGACCTGGACGCGCAACGCCGTCTACGGGCCGCTCTCCTGGATACGCCGCCGCTGCCCTCCTCCGACTGGGGGGCCGCCTGCAAAGCCGATCCGACCGCAGCGATCGGCGTCGCAATCAATGTTCTCGCCGAAGGCACGATCCTGCCGGAGCGTCTGGACCCGGCGATGTCGGCGATCCTGTTGTGCGCGGCGCTGGGGGACCCTGCGTGCATCGACCTGCTCGCACACGTGCTCGGGCGGCGGGCGCGGCGTCGGGCCGACCTCGGGGCCCTATGGCTCGCCAGGGCTTGGCGCTCCGCCGCGCGACGCGGCCCCGACCGCGTCACCGCTGTCTCCGAGCGCTGAAGGGGGCAAAGGATGGCTTTCTCGTCAAAACCGCCGATCCTGCAGGTCGATCCCAAGGCGGCACGGCGCCTGCTGCAGCCCATGTTGCCGCGGCGCCTGCGGGCCTGCCTCGACCCTACCCTGCGCATTCCCGCCGCCTGCATCGGCCTCGCCGTCGAGATCACCGCCCTCGCCCCCGAGGCCGAGGTGCCGGTCCAAGCCTGGAGCGCGGCGATCGCCGCATCGGGTGGCGACCTGTGGCACGATCATCGGTGGATCGCACCCCGATGCGCTCTGACCGGATTTCTCGACGCGTGGGCGGTCGAGCGCGACCAACCGGCGGCGCGGGCGCTCGCGGATATCGTGATGCTGCTCTCCTGCGGCGGCGATGATCGCGAGGCTGCCGCGCGTCTGGCTCGGCCGCTCTGGCTCGAATGCGACGCGATCTCAGGCCTCAGCCTGCAACTCTCCGGCCTCGCGGAGGCGCAGACGCGTCTCTCGCTCGGCCGGTCCTCCGAACCCGATGCCGACCCGGACGCCGAAATGATCGGCGCCACCGATCTCGCAACCGCCCTGCAAACGGCTTGGAGCGATGCGTTCGCGGACGCCCTGCTGGAACTCTCGGGTGAAGCCAGCACCGCGGCCGCGGCGGCGGCGGCGCTGGCCGCCGGCGCCCACGATCCGTTCGCCGACGGAGTACCGTTGGTCCGCGCGCTCGTGCCGGTCGGGCAGCGCATGATGCAGCCGCTGGCGGATCACGCGGCGACGCAAGAGCGGCGCAAGCGAAAAGCCGTCGAGGCCTCGCTGGCCCGCGGCGAGGCGCGCCACCGCGACAAGGCGACCCCGGGTCGGGCGGAGGCGCCGGATGACGCTCTCAAATCCGAACTCTCGCCTGATGGGCACGTCATGGTCGTCCCGGCGGTCCAAGAGACCGGGACCGATCGCGGCAAGGGCGTCACCCGCGGCTACGAGCATATCATCGGCAAGCCGTTGCCGCTGACGCCGGTTCCGGATCTCGCAGCGGTGCGTGCGGCGTTGCTGTTCGAGTTCCCGTACGCCCGCGGCACCGTCGACCGGCTGCTCGCCGATCTGGTCGGTCGGACGCATGCGACGCTGCGTCCGACGCTCTTGGTCGGCCCGCCCGGCGCCGGTAAGAGCCGGCTCGGGACCCGGTTGGCCCATCATCTCGGGCTGGTGCTCTGGCGGGTGGATGCGACGCGGGATTCGGGGGCGTCTATCGGCGGACTCGATCGGCGCTGGGCGACGTCGGAGCCGGCGCACGCGGTCATGGCAGTGGCCAGGGCCGGCTGCGCCAACCCGCTCATGCTGGTCGACGAACTTGAGAAGGCTGCGACCCGGACCGACAATGGTCGACTCTGGAACGCATTGTTGCCGATGCTCGAGCCGGAGACCGCCCGGACCTACCAAGACCCGGCCTTCCAAGTCGAGGTCGACCTGAGCCACGTGTCGTGGCTTGCCACGTGCAACAGCGTGAAAGGTTTGCCCGGTCCGCTGCTCGACCGCTTGCGAATTCTAGAGATGTCCGCGCCCAGCGCAGTGCATCTCGAGGCCCTCCTCGCGCCGATCCTGGCGCAGATCGCGGCCGATCGCGGGCTCGACCCCGCCTTTCTGCCGGCCCTCGACGGCGACGCGGTTTCGCTGATCCGGCGGGGATGGCGGGGCGGTTCGATCCGACGCCTGACCCGGCTCATCGAGGCCCTGGTGACGGCACGCGAGACTCTCGTGACGCGCCAATAGTCGAACCAATGTTCACGACTTCGGAGCGGCTCAGGTATAACCTTGAAAACTTGAGCCGTTTCAGCCTTTCACGATGACGATCTCCCACGATGGATGAGATGCCTCGATGGGAGCCCTTTGATGCCCGGCGGCGATCGTCAGTGTTTCCGATGCGCGAAGCTTGGCCCCACTCGACTGCATCGGGAATGACCTGCCGCTTTTCAAGCATAGGCTCAAGCTTGCGTACGGCAAGCTGATCGCAGCGAGCCTGGCGCCCACAACTGAGCTGGAACTGGCCATTCCAGCCGAGCAGATCGACCTCACCTCGGACGGCGTCGCAGTCACCACTTGCGCCGGCACCGTCCGGGCCGGCGCGGCCATCCTGACGGTCTAGACGGCGGTCCTGGCCGGCGATGCGATCCGCCTTCCCGCCGGCGCCGATCCATGGCGCGAGGCCGCCGCCGTCCTGCCTCTCGGCCGCAACGAGAAGCTCTTCCTCCGGGTCTGCGCGAGAGCGCCTTCGAGCCGGACAGCCATGCCCACGGCAACCTGCACGACACGAAATCGGCCGCCTATTCCATCCGCCCCAACGGATGGCCGGTGATCGAGGCGTTCCTCGGGAGCCACGGCGCACGGATCGTGGAGGAGTAAGGGCCGGCGGCAGGATTGACCCACGTTTCGGCGGAGCTGGCCGCCCTGTTCGGCAGCGATGCGGCCTCGGCGATGCGTCCGCTCGCGGCGACGTCCTGGAGCCGGATGGCGGCCATCGGCGGCGCGTACAGCTGCGCCCTTCCGGGGCAATCCCAGGCGCGGGCAAGGCTGGCGCGGGCAAGGCTGGCGCGGGCAACGCTGGCGCGACCATTCGAGGACCGGCGCTTCTTCGCGGGCGAGGCGACGCACCCCTGCGATTTCACGACCGCCCACGGGGCCCACGACAGTGGACGGAGGGCCGCCGACGAGGTCGAGGCCGTGCTTCGGGCAGGCGTTCCTTTGAACGGCTGGCCCCGGCCGCCTCCATCGGATCGCGATCGACCGAACGGCGACACCGTTGCGTCCCCGGCGGCACGGGGGCCCCGTTCCGAAAGGAACGCCCACGGGCCGGCGATCGATCGGCTCCCGGGCGTTGCGGCCAAGAGCCGTAGCTTGGAGCCAATCCAGGGTGCCCGTGTTGTGTCCGGCATGCCTTCGATGGACGGCCCCCGGTCGATCATCCGCCCGCCGCGCATCCGGAGACCGAGTTGGCTAATCCCGAAGACCACGAATTCAATCGGAGAGACCTGATGATCGGAGCTTCCGCCGCGGCGGCCATGGCGGCGGCGGCGGCAGCCGCCGGCGACGCTCCGGCCGGGACGGACAAGCCGGTGATGGCGAAGGTCGTCCTGAACGTGAACGGCCAGCGGCGCGAGCTCGAACTCGATACCCGCACAAGCCTGCTCGATGCTGCACGCGAACACCTGCACCTGACCGGCTCGAAGAAGGGCTGCGATCACGGTCAATGCGGCGCCTGCACGATGATCGTCGACGGGCGGCGCATCAACGCCTGCCTGACCCTCGCGGTCATGCACCAGGGGTCCGAGATTACCACCATCGAGGGGCTGGGAGGACCTGACGACCTCCACCCCATGCAGGCCGCCTTCGTCGCGCACGACGGCTACCAGTGCGGCTACTGCACCCCGGGCCAGATCTGCTCGGGCGTCGCCGTGCTCGCCGAGATCAAGGCCGGCATTCCGAGCCACGTCACGGCGGATCTGAACGCCCCGATGCAGGTCACGGACGCCGAGATCCGTGAGCGCATGAGCGGCAACATCTGCCGCTGCGGAGCCTATTCCAACATCGTCGAGGCGATGACCGAGGTTGCCGGGAGGCAGGCATGAAGTCCTTCACCTACGAACGCCCGGGCACGCCCGCAGAGGCGGCCGCCGCCGTCGCCGCCAAGCCGAACGCCAAGTTCATCGCCGGCGGCACCAATCTGCTCGACCTGATGAAGCTGCAGATTGAGACGCCGACCCACCTCGTCGACGTGAACGGGCTCGGGCTCGACAGGGTCGAGCCGACGCCGCCGGCCTGCGCGCGCATCGGCGCGCTGGTGCGCAACACCGACCTCGCCGCCGATCCGAGGGTACGGACGGATTACGGGGTGCTGTCGCGGGCCCTGCTCGCGGGGGCCTCCGGACAGCTGCGCAACAAGGCGACCACCGCCGGCAACCTGCTGCAGCGGACCCGCTGCCCGTACTTCTACGACACGGCGCAGGCCTGCAACAAACGGCAGCCCGGCTCCGGCTGTTCGGCCCTCGACGGCGTGTCGCGCCAGCTCGCCGTCATCGGCGCCAGCGAGACCTGCATCGCCACGCATCCGGGCGACATGGCCGTGGCCATGAGGGTGCTCGACGCCACCGTCGAGACCGTCGACGCGAAGGGGACCGAGCGCAGGATCCCGGTGGCCGAGTTCCACCGGTTGCCGGGCGACACGCCGAACGTCGATACGACGCTCAAGACCGGCGAGCTCATCACGGCGGTGACGCTGCCCAAACCTGTGGCCGGGATGCACATCTACCGCAAAGTCCGCGACCGGGCCTCCTACGCCTACGCCCTGGTCTCGGTGGCCGCCATTCTTGGGAAGGACGGAACCGGTCGCGTCGCCTTCGGCGGAGTCGCGCCGCGGCCCTGGCGGGTGGAGGCGGCCGAAGTCGATCTGCCCAAGGGCGCCAAGGCGGTGACCGACATGGTGTTTGCCGAGGCCAATCCGACGCGGGACAACGCCTATAAGCTGAAGCTCGCCGAGCGCGCGCTCACGGCGGCAATCAACCAAGCGAGGGCCTGAGCCATGAAGTTCGATCAGCCAGCCGGCCAGAACCCGATCGATCAGCTCAAGGTCGTGGGCAAAGCGACCGACCGCATCGACGGCAAGTACAAGACCACCGGCACGGCCGCCTATGCCTACGAGCGCCACGACGTCGTGGCGAATCAAGCGTACGGCTACGTGCTCGGTGCCGGCATCGCGAGGGGCCGCATCGGTGCCATGCATGTCGACGAGGCGAAGGCCGCACCTGGCGTACTCGCCGTCGTGACCACACTCGAAACGCCTCGGCTCGAACGGGGCAAGATGAACACCGCCTATCTGTTCGGTGGCGACCGGGTGCAGCACTACCACCAAGCCGTCGCCGTCGTGGTGGCGGAGACCTTCGAGCAGGCTCGTGCGGCGGCTTTCCTCGTCCGGGTCGACTACCTGCCCGAGGACGGCAAATACGATCTTGCGGCCGAGGCGTCAGCCGCCAAGCCCGTCCCGGCCGACAGCCAAGAGGGAAGCGGCGGTGCCGGCGAAGAGCGGGTCGGCGATTTCGAAGGCGCGTTCGCCGAGGCCCCGGTGACGTTGGACGAGACCTACAGCACCGCCGACGAGAGCCACGCCATGATGGAGCCGCACGCGACCATCGCGGCTTGGGACGGCGACAAGGTCACGCTCTGGACGTCGAACCAGATGATCGCCTGGGGCCATGGCAGCCTCGCCAAGATCCTCGGTGTCCCGAAGGAGAACGTCCGGCTCGACGCGCCCTTCGTCGGCGGAGGGTTCGGTGGCAAGCTGTTCGTGCGCGCCGACGCCGTGCTCGCCGCCCTCGGCGCCAAGGCGGCCGGGCGACCGGTGAAGGTGGCTCTGACCCGCCCCCTCATCGCCAACAACACCACCCACCGGCCCGCCACGATCCAGCGCGTGCGCATTGGTGCGACGAAGGACGGCACGATCACGGCGATTGCTCACGAGAGCACCTCGGGCAACCTTCCCGACGGCAGTCCCGAGACGGCGGTGAACCAGACCAGGATGCTCTACGCCGGTGCCAACCGCCTCACGGCCATGAAACTTGCCCAACTTGATCTTCCCGAAGGCAACGCCATGCGTGCACCCGGCGAGGCCCCCGGCCTGATGGTGCTTGAGGTGGCCATGGACGAGATGGCGGAGAAGCTCGGGATGGATCCG
Organism: Methylobacterium sp. GXS13; assembly: GCF_001455965.1. Taxonomy (GTDB): domain Bacteria; phylum Pseudomonadota; class Alphaproteobacteria; order Rhizobiales; family Beijerinckiaceae; genus Methylobacterium. The sequence goes on along the minus strand of NZ_LKKO01000102.1, from coordinate 65,765 downwards.
GTGGAGTTCCGCTTGCGCAACGACACTCAGGTCGACCCCAACAAGCCGGACCGGCGCTTCTCGCATCGCGACCTCGTAGGTTGCCTAAACCTGGGATCGAAGAAGTTCGGTTGGGCCAAGCGCAACCCCACCCCAGGCAGGGTCCGAGACGGGCAGTGGCTCGTCGGGGTCGGCATGGCCTCGGCCTACCGGGACAACATGTCGTTGAAGTCCGGAGCTCGGGTTCGCTTGGACGGTCGAGGAATGGTCACGGTCGAGACCGACATGACGGACGTCGGGACTGGCAGCTACACCATCATCGCGCAGACGGCCGCCGAGATGATGGGTTTGCCCCTGGACAATGTCGTCGTCCGCCTCGGCGACTCCGACTTCCCGGTCTCCTCCGGATCGGGGGGCCAATTCGGAGCGAACTCCTCGACATCGGGTGTCTACGCAGCCTGCGTGAAGCTGCGGGAGGCCGTGGCGCAGCGGCTCGGCATCAATTCCGCCGACGCCGTGTTCGCAGACGGCGAGGTCCGTTCCGGCAACCGCGCGGTCCCACTCGGCGAAGCCGCGGCGGAGGGGGATCTCACGGCCGAGGACGCCATCGAGTTCGGAGATCTGTCGAAGCAGTACCAACTCTCGACCTTCGGCGCCCATTTCGTCGAGGTCGGGGTGGACGTGCACACGGCCGAGATCCGCGTCCGGCGCATGCTGGCAGTGTGCGCCGCCGGGCGCATCCTCAACCCCAAATCGGCTCGCAACCAAGTCATCGGCGGGATGACCATGGGCACCGGCGCAGCGCTGATGGAGGAACTCGCGGTCGACACCAAGCGTGGCTTCTTCGCCAACCACGACCTCGCCGGATACGAGGTGCCGGTCCACGCGGACATCCCGCACCAGGAGGTGATCTTCCTGGACGAGGTCGATCCGATCTCCTCACCGATGAAGGCCAAGGGCGTCGGCGAACTCGGTATCTGCGGGGTCGGAGCGGCGGTAGCGAACGCCGTCTACAACGCGACCGGCATCCGGGTACGGGATTACCCGATCACCCTCGACAAGCTCCTGGACCGGATGCCCGAGGCGGCCTGACGGGCATATCCCGCCAGTCCCCTTGCATCCACATTCCGCCCCATCGACGGGAGGCTCGCGTGGCCATCCCGATCGGCTGGGTCGGGAAAGGTCTGGCAGGGATCCACGGCCGGCCGATCCGGTACGAGTTTGTCGCCGACGCGTCGTCGATGGCCGAGATGCGGGCGTAGGGCATCCTGGCGTCCGTCGTCGAGAGCGCGCTGGGCCAGTACCGTGCCGCACGGGCCGGGGAATTCGACCTCACCGATCCGACGCTTGCGACCCTCGTAGGCGGGCCCGCGCATGCCTTGGATACTGTTCTTCGGTCGAGCGGGGCTTCGGGGCTCGGGGGTTCTATCAACGGGAAGGATGCAGGATGGCACGTGGACGGGCCGGGAACGTTGGCCGGTGACCCGTACGTTCTCCGGCGCAACGAGCCGGGAGGTCGATTCGACGAGGATTTACAGGGCGACGCGCACGACCGAGAATGCCATCGATGGCGACGGGTTCGTCGCCCGGGCCTATCTACCGGGTCACCTCGAGCCGGAAGACACCGACCATGGTCGTGGACCGCTCGCGACGATCATGGAATCATTCCTCGCGCCGGGGACGCACATCAAGCTCCACGAGCATGTCGCCGACGAGATCGTCTTATGGGTCCCGACCGGTGTGATGCGCCACGACGCCCCCGAGGACGGCCATCTCACGCCCGACGCGGATCATCTCATGGTCATGAACGCCGGCTGGGGTCTTCGGCGCGAAGAGCGCGTCCGCAACGACGACCCGCCGCGGCGCATGCTGTAAATCTTCATCCGGCCGCCTGCCAAAGATTTGGAGCTCTGTAGCCAGCACGGCTGGCTTCCGGTGCCGCGTGCAAACATATGGCGTGACGTGTTCGGGCCGGCCGGAAGCGGGGCCCACTTCCATGTCCGCAATGCCGTTCATTGCCGCGACATCCGCATCGCGGCGGGGGAGACCACGATCCTGCCGACGGAGCCCGGCCGGAGGACCTACTTCTTCGTGTTCGAAGGATGCGTCATGGCCGATGGCCAGAGCTTCGGCGATGCCGGAAGCAGGCTGGCGACGGGGGCCGGTCGCATCCCGGTTCAGGCGGTCGAGGATGCGGTGGTCCTGGCCTTCGTGGTCGACACGCAGGCCGAGGTCTACCGCGGCGGCACAGGCGGAGACGGCGAGCCCGTCCATGCGATGGCTGCACGCGCCCGCCGCTGAGATCCGCCTCCGGCGGACGGAAGACGGTCAGGTCGTCTCGAGGCGGAGGGAGCATCCTCACCTCCCGGTCCGCGTTCGGAGCGTTCGCTCGGGACCCGTATCGGTTGCTCTTTGGCCATTGCGGCATACTCCGAAACCGGACGCTGCCCACCTTACTGATCACGTAGTATCCCGCCGCAGAACGCGGGCAGGCGTCTTGCCAGACGCTGCCAGCCCATTTCGGTGCGGGGAACTTCGGACGTCGGATCGCTCCCTACCGCACCGTTCGGCGAGGAAGGCGACCTTCATCCGGATGACCGCGTTCGACGCCGGGCGACGTACGACTTCGAGAATGTTCGCACCACCTCGTCGACATGTGCTTCGATCTGCGCTCGATCGATGGCGAAGGAGTGCGGAGTGAACAGCATCAGCGGGACGAACTTGCCCACGACGCTCCCGGTGTAGATCTCTGCAGCCAACCCCGGTGCGTCGCCGACGAACTCCCCCCGGGCTTTGGCGTCCGTGAGATAACGGGTGAGCTTCTGAAGCGTGCGACCGGGGGCCATCGCGTAGAAGGCATCCCCGAGTGCCGGATACCGGGGTGTCTCGTTCACGATGATGCGAGCGAGTGCTACGACCGTGGGGCTGCACATGCATTCCAGCAGCGAGATACCCACGGATCGCAAGATGATCGGAATGGGTCGATCGCTCTCAAGCTCCGCATCGAGTGTCTGTCTGACCTCGTTATTTCGGTTGTTCACGATTTCTAAAAACAGATCTTCCTTGCTGCCGAAGTGGCGATAGAGCGTCTCCTTGGATGCACCTGCGGCTAGAGCGACCATCTTCATGGTCGTGTCGGCAAAGCCATACTGCAGGAATACCTGCTCGGCGGCCCGAGCGATCTCCCCACGTCGCCGCGCGCCGCGTGGGATGGGCCCGCGCGGCATCTTTTGGTCGACAACCGCGGCGCTTGACATCGATCGGTTCACCCGCGCTTATCCGAACCGCCGGGTTCGGTTGTGCCGGCCATCCATAAGGCAAGCCGGTCGCGCGACCTAGTGTTCCGCCAGACCACGCCGTCGATAAGGTTCCAAGCTCCATCCATGACCGACGACGCGGATAGCCGTTCCCGCCCGTATGACCGCTCACGCAGCCGGCGCGATTATCTCGATGTCGGGTCCGGAGCTGACGACCGGGGGCGCTCACGGTCCGGCGCGCCCGATGCCGGCGGACGTCGGGACACCGACCGAAGTGAGCGCTCGGCTCCGGACGATCGGCAGCCTCGTTCCGATGGCTATCGGGACATCGAGTACGACGATCCTGCCGAGGACCGAAGGCGTCGGACCTCCTCGGGCGACGACCGCTCCGAGTACGACGGCTCGGATCGGCACGAGCGCAACGGAGAGCGCGGTCGAGACAGGAAACCGAAGCGGCGGGACGATACACCGGAGCAAGGCTCTAACAAGCGGGATGCCGGCGAGGATCAGGACGCCAACAAGCGCAAAAAGCGGCGACCGCTGGTGATCGGCATCGCCGCTCTCGTGGTTCTGCTGATGATCGGCGGCGGGCTCTACTTCTGGCTGTCTACCCGCGGCAAGGCCACGACCGATGATGCCTATACCGATGGCAATATCGTCACGGTCGCGCCGCAAGTCGCCGGGCAGGTGGTCGCCCTGGACGTGACCGACAACCAGTTCGTCCGCAAGGGCGACCCGCTGTTCCGCATCGATCCCCGACAGTACGTCTATCGGCAGGAGCAGGCCCAAGGTCAGCTCGACGCCAACAAGGCGCAGGTCGCCAACCAAAAACTTGGCGTCGAGATCGCCAGGAAGAACTTTCCGGCCGCGCTCCAACTCGCTCAGGCGAACCTCGCCTCGGCACGGGCCAACCTCGCCTTGCAGCAGGCGAACTACGACCGACAGAAGAGCCTGCCCAAACTGGCGACCACACAGCAGGACGTGGACACCACGGCGTCGAACTACCAGCAGGCGAAGGCGCAGGTCGAGCAGGCCGAGGCCCGCGTCGTCCAGGCCATGCCGGTCCAGCAGAACATCGGCCAGTCCGAGCAGCAGGTCGATCAGTTGCAAGGACAGGCGGAGCAGGCCAAGGGCCAGCTCGACCAAGCCATCCTCAATGTCGAGTGGAGCGTAGTTCGCGCGCCCCAGGATGGCTGGGTCACGAAGCGCAACGTCAATGTCGGCGACTACCTCACGGCCGGCCAGCAGGTCATGTCCCTGGTCACCACGGATGCCTGGATCACGGCCAACTACAAGGAGACCGAACTCGACGGCATGCGGCCCGGTCAGCAGGTCACCATCACGGTGGACGCCTATCCCGACCTCGACCTGCACGGCCATGTCGACTCGATCCAGCGCGGCTCCGGCTCGAAGTTCTCGGCCTTCCCGGCCGAGAACGCCACCGGCAACTTCATCAAGATCGTCCAGCGGGTGCCAGTGAAGATCGTGATCGATTCCGGACTCAGGAAGGACGAGCCGCTACCCTTGGGCATCAGCGTCGAGCCGACGGTGCTGCTCAAATGAGCCAGGACCAGAACCAAGGCTGGAAGCCGGCCTACAACCCCTGGCTGATCGCCATCGCGGTCACGTTGGCGGCGTTCATGGAGATCCTGGACACCACCATCGTCAACGTCGCCCTACCGTACATCGCCGGCTCGCTCGCCGCATCGAGCGACGAGGCGACCTACACGCTCACCGCCTACCTCGTCGCAAACGGCATCGTGCTGACCATCGCGGGCTGGCTCTCGGACACGATCGGGCGCAAGCGCTATTTCCTGATCTGCATCGGGATGTTCACGGTGTCGTCGTTCCTATGCGGCATCTCGCAGAGCCTCGGGCAGATCATCGTCTTCCGCCTGATGCAGGGCTTCTTCGGAGGCGGACTGCAGCCGAGCCAGCAGGCGATCATCCTCGACACGTTCCCGCCGTCCAAGCGTGGGGCGGCTTTCGGGGTCACTGCTGTGGCCACCATCGTGGCCCCCGTCCTCGGGCCGACGCTCGGTGGCTACCTCGTGGAGCACCTCGACTGGCGCTGGATCTTCTTCGTCAACGTGCCCGTCGGGATCGTGGCGGTCATCGCCAATGGCGTCCTGGTGCAGGACCCGCCCTCGGAGACGGAGAAGCGCAAGACCAAGCGCGGCATCGACTATATCGGTCTATCCCTCATCGTGATCGGCATCGGTTGCATGCAGATCATGATCGACCGCGGCGAGGACGATGGCTGGTTCGGTTCGCCGTTCATACGCACCATGGGGGTCCTGGGCTTCCTCGGCACCTTCGGGGCGATCTGCTGGCTGCTGACCGCCCGGAAGCCGATCATCGACCTGGAGGTCTTCAAGGACAAGAACTTCGCCATGGGCTGCGTCCTCATCGGTGCCATGGGGTTCGCCCTGTACGCGAGCGCGGTCATCATCCCACAGTTCGCCCAAAACGTGCTCGGCTACCCGGCCCTGCAGTCCGGCCTGATCCTCTCGCCGGGCGGGGTCGTGGTGATCATCCTGATCCCGATCGTCGGACAACTCATGAAGGTCGTGCAGACCCGCTACATCGTCATGTTCGGCTTCGCCCTGATGGGGACTGCGCTCATGTATTCGAGCAAGCTTTCCCCCGACATCGACTTCAGGACGCTGGTGCTCATGCGTTCCTTGCAGACGGCCGCGCTGGGCTTCCTGTTCGTGCCGATCTCGACCATCGCCTACCTGACCCTGCCCCAGAAATACCGAAGCGACGGCGCGGCGCTCTTCTCGATGTTCCGCAACGTGTTCGGATCGCTGGGGATTTCGCTGTCCACGGCTGCCGTAACGGAGCGGACGCAATCCGACCAAGCTCACCTGTCGGGTTTCATGACGCCGCTCCGGCAGGGCTACAACACGCTGATCCAGGAGAGCGAGCACACCCTCCGGTCGCTGGGCCGCGCCGCGTCCGTCGTGCACCAGCAGGCCATCGCCCACACCTACCAGACCTACATGAAGCAGGCGCAGATCCTGGCGTACGGCAACGTCTTTCAATACACGGCGGTGATAGCCTTCCTCGTCGTGCCGCTCTGCTTCCTGATCTCGGCCAAGACCGCGCAAGGCGGCGGCGGAGGACACTGACATGGCTCTCCGTCGACACCATCGGCAACGTGGCTGCGCGGCCCTCGCGACCGTCGGACTCGGGCTGGCCGGTTGCACGGTCGGTCCGGATTTCATGCCCCCCGCCCCGACGATCACGGAGTCGAGCGACTACCTCGACACCGGCCTTGAAACTCGGACGCCGCTCCCGCTCCTGGCGCGCACCAGCGAGGCGGAGCCGGCGGTGGCGTGGTGGCTCGCCTTCCGCGATCCGATCCTGGCGCAGCTCGAAGACCGCGTCGCGTCGCAGAACCTCGATGTGCAGACCGCCACGGCGCGCCTGTTCGAGAGCAGGGCACAGCTCGGCACCGCGGCCGCCGCCGGGCTGCCGATGCTCAACGGTCAGGGCAATGCCTACCGGCAGCAGTTCAGCAAGAACGGCACGATCGGGCTGCTGTCGAGTTCCCTCGGCGGCGCCTCCGGGAGCGGAACCTCAGCCACGTCCAGCGGCAGCCTGACCGCGCCGCTGACGAACGGGTTCGAGAGCTACACCCTCGGCTTCGATGCGTCCTGGGAACTCGATCTCTGGGGCCGCGTCCGCCGATCCGTCGAATCCGCACAGGCACAGGCCGACGCGTCGGCGGAGCAGCGACGCGACGCGCTGGTCTCCAGTCAGGCCGAACTGGCGCGTGACTACGTGCAGCTCCGCGGCACCCAGGAGCAGATCCGGATCGATCTGGCGAACATCCAGGTCAACGAGCAAATTCTCGACGTGGTTCGGATCCGCCAGCAGAAGGGCCTCGTCAGCGGCCTCGACACGGCCAACGCGGCCCAGCAGGTCGAGGCGATCAAGGCGCAGTTGCCACAGCTCCAGCAACAGGAGATCCAGCAGATCAACGCGATCTCGCTGCTGCTGGGCGAGCCACCGCTCGCCCTGTCGCAGGAGCTTGTGACCGGTCGGTCGATCCCGCCAGTACCGCCGCGCGTGCCGGTGGGGTTGCCGTCGAGCCTGGTCCTGCGTCGACCCGACATTCGGCGGGCGGAAGCGAATCTCCATTCCGCCGTCGCCGAGATCGGGGTCGCCGAAGCGCAGTTCTTCCCGACCGTGACGCTGAGTGCGAGCCCGACCGTGAACGCGGTCGATCCGGGCAAGATCTTCCGCGGTTCGTCCCTGCAATACATGAACGTGGGCCCGTCGATCTCGATCCCGTTGTTCGAGGGCGGCCGGTTGCGATCGAACCTCGTGCTTCAGCGTGCCAGACAGCAGGAGGCGGCGATCGCCTATCAGAAGGCGGTCCTCCAGGGCTGGCACGACGTCGTCAACGCGCTCGCGTCGCTCAAGGGAGACGAAGCGAGGCGGGCGCGCCTCGCTAGGCAGGTGGCTGACGCGCGACAGGCGCTGTCCCTGTCTCGGGCGCGCTACACGCAAGGCGTCGAGATCTTCACCACGGTCCTCCAAGCCTCGCAGACCGTGCTGCAGGCCGAGACCAGCCTCGTCCAGGCGACGGCGGCGATCTCCACGGACTTCGTTGCCCTGTCCAAGGCTCTGGGCGGGGGGTGGGAGACTGCCTTTCCGCCCGGTCCGACGCCTCCGCCTGTGCTGTCGCGCGTCTCGATCCCGGCATCCGACATCACGCACATCGACACAGTCGCTCCATGACGTTTGGCCACGCCCAACGAACGTCGGATGCAACGGGGTGATCGAAGTGCCTGACCGCAACGTGCGTCTCGATCACCCTCGATCCGACCGATCGGGAGCGGATGATCAGTTCCCGGCACATGTCGATCGTCCGCGCTTCCGTTGGTTCATCCCGGAAGCGGGCTGGCATAAATCCACCCAACCCAGTCGTAGATCTCTGCTGCGTCGACAGCCGGGAAGCGGACCTTCCCAGGACGGACATTGGCTCGCAGACGACCGCGGAACGTCACGGTAGGCGTGGTTCCAGGACCTGGCTTTATGCTCCTCCGCGCGGTGGCGAGTGCGCGTTCGTTAGCCTCTGGGGCCACCAAGCCCACCAGTTGAGTCTGAACCCTCGCCCGCCGATCTGTCGAACTCGAACCGTTGCTTGGCCCGCTCGACGCGAAGCCCGCTTGCGCAGGGGTGGGATCAGCCGCGCCGGCGGCCGCTTCCACTTGGCTCGACAACCCCGCTCGCCCTGACAAGTCGCTCACTCCGATAGCCGAGCCGAAACCGCCCCGTTGACTGGTTTCGGCCAGCGGCTATCGAAGCCTCAATACGCAGAGAGTCCGCGCACGAACGTGGACCCTGAGGAAACGCAGGGCCCGCGGGCCCATACCAAGAGGGCCGCCCATGTCGTCGCCATTCCACCTGTCCCGTCGCCGGTTCCTGTCCGCGAGTTCCACGGCGCTCCTCGCCGGGACGGTGGCCAGCCCGCACGTGGCCCGGGCGCAACGGGCCGACTTCACCTATAAATACGCGAACAACCTGCCCGACACGCACCCGATGAACATCCGCGCCCGCGAGATGGCGGATGCGTTGCGCGTCGAGAGCGGTGGCCGGTTCGATCTCAAGATCTTCCCCACGAGCCAGCTGGGCTCGGATACCGACACGCTGAGCCAGCTGCGCTCCGGCAGCGTCGAGTTCTTCACAATGTCGCCGCTGATCCTCTCGACGCTTGTGCCCAACGCCTCGATCAACGGCATCGGCTACGCCTTCCCAGATTACTACGCGGTCTGGCCGGCGATGGACGGAGAGCTGGGGGCCTGGGTCCGCCAGCAGATCGCCAAGGCCAACCTCGTGGCCATGGAGAAGATCTGGGACAACGGCTACCGCCAGACCACCTCCTCGACCCGGGCGATCGCCAGACCGGACGACTTCAAGGGCTTCCGGATCCGCGTGCCGGTCTCGCCGCTCTGGACCTCGATGTTCCGGGCGTTCGAGGCCGCCCCCGCCTCGATCAACCTGAACGAGACCTACTCGGCCCTCCAGACCAAGATCGTCGAGGGCCAGGAGAACCCGCTCGCGGTGATCGCCACGACCAAGTTCTACGAGGTGCAGAAATACTGCTCGCTCACCAACCACATGTGGGACGGCTACTGGTTCCTGGCGAACCGCCGCGCCTGGGAGCGCATCCCCGAGGACCTGCGCACGATGGTCGCCCGCCACATCAACGCGGCCGGGATGAAGGAGCGGGCCGACGTCGCCAAGCTCAATGCCAGCCTCCAGGAGGACCTGACCAAGGGCGGCCTCGTGTTCAACAAGCCCGATCCGGAGCCCTTTCGCGAGAAGCTGCGCAAGGCCGGCTTCTACGCCGAATGGAAAGGCCGGTACGGCGAGGAGGGGTGGTCCCTCCTGGAGAAGGCTTGCGGGAAGCTCGCATGAGCGGCCGGGCGGGGCCGGCGCCGCGCGGCGGCGTCGCGCCCTATTCCCGGCGGGTGATGAATCTCACCCATTTTCTGCGCCGGGCGGCCCGCCGCTGGCCCGACGCGATCGGCCTCGCCTGGGGCGACCGGAGTTGGAGCTGGGGCGCCCTCGACGCCCGGGTTGACGCCATGGCGGCGGCGCTGGCGGCGCGCGGCGTCACCAAGGGCGACCGGGTGCTGGTCCAGGCCCGCAACGGCAACCCGCTGTTCGAATCGATGTTCGTCTGTTTCCGACTCGGCGCCGTCTGGGTGCCGACGAATTTCCGGCAGACGCCCGCGGAGGTCGCCTATCTCGCCAGCGCCAGCGGCGCCGCGGCGCTGATCTGCGGCACGGAGTTCCCCGACCACGCCGCCGCGATCCGCGCGGCCGCACCCGTGCTGGGCCTCGTGCTCGAGATCGGCGGCTCCACCTTCGGGCTGGATTACGACGCCCTGGTCGACGCGCATGCGGGGGAGGCGGCCCCGACCGCCGATGTCGAGCACGACGATCCGTGCTGGTTCTTCTTTACCTCGGGGACCACCGGCCGGCCGAAGGCGGCGGTGCTCACCCACGGCCAGATGGCCTTCGTCATCACCAACCATCTCTGCGACCTGATGCCGGGCACCACCGAGGCCGACGCCTCCCTGGTCGTCGCGCCGCTCTCGCACGGCGCCGGCATCCATCAGCTCGCCCAAGTCGCGGCCGGCGCGAAGACGGTGCTCACCGGCGGCGCGCGCCTGGACCCCGCGGAGGTCTGGTCCCTGGTGGAGCGGTGGCGGATCACCAATCTGTTCACGGTGCCGACCATCGTGAAGCTCATCACCGAGCACCCGGCGGTCGCGGCCCACGATCACACCAGCCTGCGCCATGTGATCTACGCTGGCGCGCCGATGTACCGGGAGGATCAGAAGCGGGCGCTACGGGCGCTCGGGCCGGTGCTGGTCCAGTATTTCGGGCTCGGCGAGGTGACCGGCAACATCACCGTGCTGCCGCCACGTCTCCATGCCGCCGAGGACGGGCCGGGGGTGAAGGTGGGCACCTGCGGGTTCGAGCGCACCGGCATGCAGGTGCAGATTCAGGACGGGGCAGGGCAGGAATTGCCGGCGGGCGAAACCGGCGAGATCTGCGTCTGCGGCCCGGCGGTGTTCGCAGGCTACTACGACAACCCGGAGGCCAACGCGGCGGCGTTCCGGAACGGCTGGTTCCGGACCGGCGATCTCGGCCACCTCGACCCGGAAGGGTTTTTGTTCATTACCGGCCGCGCCTCGGACATGTACATCTCCGGCGGGTCGAACGTGTATCCGCGCGAGACCGAGGAGAAGCTGCTGCGGCACCCTGCCATCGCCGAGGCCGCGATTCTGGGCGTACCCGACCCGGCCTGGGGCGAGATCGGCGTGGCGGTCTGCGTCGTCCGTCCCGGGGCCGAAATCACCGAGACCGCGCTGATCGCATGGCTCTCCGGCGAGGTCGCCCGCTACAAACTGCCGAAGCGGGTGTTCTTCTGGGACGCATTGCCGAAATCCGGCTACGGCAAGATCACCAAGCAGTCGATCCGCCAGGAACTCGAAGCCCGGAATTGCCTACTCCTCGAGGCAGGTCCCGCTGTCAAACGGTGAGGGCGCGGGCGACTGCATTCGCTGCACTGCACGAGCCGGATATAGTCCTCAGATCAATCCGATGAAGATTCCGTGTCCTCTGCATGCCTTTTCTGCATGGCAGGCCACTTGAGACCTCCCTGACACGCAATCCCGGGCGGGCGCATATTGCACCGCAGCAACCGGGCGCATGGCCCGGTCCTCGTTCGGGATCAGGCACGATGGCGACCCTCGCGTATCTCGTTGGCTTTCGCGCTGAGCGTTCGCTTCTCGGCCAGGTCGCGAACCGCCTCGAAAGCGCGCTGAAGCGCGTCGCCAACGGTCGCTATGCCGAGCAGCGCGCGCGCATCGTGCGCACCGGCGGCGCCGGGATGATCTGACCGGCGGAGACGCCCTAAGTCAGACGCGCCCGCGCCACCTCCACCACCGCCTCGGCGGTGATGCCGAAGTGGCGAAATCGGGCTTCCGGCGCCCCGGATGCGCCGAAGCCGGTCATGCCGACGAAGCCGCCCGTCTCGCCGATCCAGCGGTCCCAGCCGAAGCGCGTAGGTGCGGTGATCGACGAGATCGAGACCGAACGTGGCGGCGAGCTTGGCCTCGGCCACGGCCATGCCGACGGCGTTGGCGATGCCCTGCCCGAGGGGCCCGGTGGTCGCCTCGATGCCGAGCTCGGGGGCGATCTCCGGATGGCCGTGGGTGTGCGAGCCGAGCTCGCGGAAGCACCGGATCCGCTCCATCGGCAGGCCGGCATAGCCGGCGAGATGAAGCGCAGCATAGAGCAGCATCGAGCCGTGCCCGTTCGAGAGCACGAAGCGGTCGCGGTCCGGCCATTCCGGGTCGGCTGGGTTGCACTTCAGGTGACGTGTGAACAGCGCCACCGCGATCTCTGCACAGCCAAGCGGCGCGCCGGAATGCCCATCACCCGCCGGCTCGATGGCGTCGAGGGACAGGAAGCGGATCGCGTCGGCCATCCGGGCGGTGAGGGCCTCTCGAGTCTCCGGCATCGCGGTAGCTCGGGGCTCAGGCGTGCGTCAGGGTCTCCAAAGGGCTCAGCCCTTTGGCGGGGTATCGGGGCGGAGCCCTGATGGACCAGGCTGCTCGAGAGCAGGGCTTTGCCCTGGACCCACGAAAGGTCTCGGACCTTTCGAATCCGGGTTTTTCAGAGGAACCCGATCGAGAACCAGGGGACCAGGATGATGACGACGAGGCCGACGAGCAAGGCCAGGATGTAGCCGACGATCGGGCGCATGCCCGCGTCCGGGTGGATCCGGCTGATCGCGCAGGCGGCGTAGTAGCCGACCCCGAAGGGCGGGGCGAACAGGCCGATCCCCATCGCGAGGATCACCACCATCGCGTAGTGGACCTCGTGCACGCCGACCTGTCGGGCGATCGGGAACAGCAGCGGGCCGAACAGCACGATCGCCGGAATGCCCTCCAGCACCGAGCCGAGGATGATGAAGGCACCCGCCGACACGAACAGGAAGCCGACGGGGCCGCCCGGCAGGCTCTTCATCGCCACCGCGAGCGTCTGCGAGAAGCCCGATTGGGTCAGCGCCCAGGCCATGCCGGTGGCCGCGCCGATGATCAGCAGGATCGCCCCCGACAGCGTCGCGGTCATGACCAGCATCGGGTAGAGCCGCCGCCAGTCGAACTGGCGGTAGATCAGGAGCCCCGCCAGCACCGCGTAGACGATGCCGATGGTCGAGACCTCGGTGGCGGTGGCGATGCCCTCGACCACCGCGAAGCGGATCACGAACGGCAGCGCCAGGGCCGGCACCGCCACCAGCAGCGCCCGGCCGATCCCCTCCCCGGAGGGCCGGGCGACGTGGCTCAGATCCTCCCCGCGGTAGCGCCACCAGACCAGGGCGCAGAGCGTCACGGCCAGGACCAAGCCCGGCAGCAGCCCGCCGGTGAACAGCGCCGTGATCGACACGCCGGTGACCGAGCCGATGGTGATCAGCACGATCGAGGGCGGGATCGTCTCGGTCTGCGCGCCCGTGGTGGCCAGGAGCGCCACGAGGTCGCCCTCCTTGGCGCCCCGCGCCTTCATCTCGGGAAACAGCACCGGCGCCACGGCGGCCATGTCGGCGGCCTTCGAGCCGGAGATGCCCGAGACGAGGTACATCGCACCGACCAGCACGTAGTGCAGGCCGCCGCGGACATGGCCCAAGAGCGAGGCCAGGAACCCGACCATGGCCCGGGCCATGCCGGTCATCTCGATCAGCAGGCCGAGGAACACGAACAACGGCACTGCGAGCAGGATGAGGTGGCTCATGCCCTCGTCCATGCGCCCGACCACCACCATCGACGGCGCGCCGGTGGTGAGGGTGATGTAGGCGTAGGTCGACAGCCCGAACGCGAAGGCGATCGGCACGCCGGAGAAGACCAGGGCGCCGACGCCGAGGACGAAGAACAGCAGCAGGTTGAGATTGCCGAGCCCCGCGAAGACGGGCTGGAGGGCGACGAGCCCGGCGGCGATGCCGCCGCCCATGGCGAGCGCCCCGACGGTGAGCCGCCAGTCGGCGGTCTCCAAGAGGCGGATCAGCGCGACGAGCAGCATCAGGCCGAAGCCGATCGGCAGGGCGGCGGCCCGCCAGGCGTTGTTGAGCTCCAGCGCGGGGGTCTGGACGAAGGTCTCCTCGCTGGCGAATTCGAAGGCCGGCTCCAGCACCAGCGCCACGAAGATCAGGCCGGCCACGAGGGCGACCGTTTCCAGGAAGGCGCGCATGCGCGGGCCGCACATCGCTACGATGGCGGTCATGCGCATGTGCTCGGCGCGGCGGAAGGCGACCACGGCCCCCAGCATGGCGAGCCACAGGAACAGGATCGCGGCCAGCTCGTCCGACCAGACCAGCGGCTCGCGGAAGACGTAGCGGCTGACCACGCCGCCGAACAGCACGGCGATCTCGGCCAGCACCAGCAGGGCTGCCGGGATCTCCACGAGGTAGCCCAGGGCCACGTCCAGCTTGCGCAGCCAGGTACGGGCACGCAGGGGCGGCCCTGCCAGCTCAAGCCCGGCCGCGCTCTCGACGGCCGCGATGTCGATTTGCATGGCGTCCGTTCCTTAGGTGAGCTTGCCGGATACGTCTTCGAGATACGCCCACGCCGCATCGCCGTACTTGGCCTTCCAGTCCCGGTAGAAGCTCGTCCGGCCCAGCGCGTCGCGGAAGCGGGCACGGTCCACATCGACGAAGGCGATGCCCTTGGCGGCAAGGCTCTCGCGCAGAGAGAGGCTGAGCGTCGCCACATCCGCGCGCTGGTCGGTGCCGGACCGGTCGAGCTCGCGCGAGACCGTCTGGCGCAGGTCCGCCGGCAGGCGCTGCCAGGCCTTCTTGTTGCCCAGGATCCAGTAGCCGTCCCAGACATGCCCAGTCAGGCTACAGGATTTCTGCACCTCGTAGAGCCGGGCCGTGGCCGTGATGGCGAGCGGGTTCTCCTGACCCTCGACCACCTTGGTCTGGAGCGAGGAATACAGCTCGTTGAAATTGATCGGCGCCGCGCCGGCATCGAGGGCCTTGAACAGCGAGGTCAGCATCGGCGCCGGCGGCACGCGGATCTTGAAGCCCTTCAGGTCCTCCGGCGTCCTGATCTCGCGGGTCGAGGAGGTGATCTGCCGGAAGCCGTTGTCCCAGACCTTCGAGACGGTGAGGATCGGCGTCTTGGCGATCTCGGCCCGGACGTAGTTGCCCAGCCCGCCATCCATCGCCGACCAGACCGCGTCGTAATCCTTGAACGCGAAGCCTGTGTTGGGCAGGCTCGTGGCCGGCACGAAGGTGGCGAGGATCGAGGTGGCGAGGTTGAAGAACTCGACGCTGCCGTTGCGCACCTGCGCCAGCAGGTCGGTGTCGGAGCCGAGCTGATTGGCCGGGAACAGCTTGATCTCCAGGCGCCCGCCGGTCGCCTCGCGGATCCGGTCGAGGGCCTCCTGCGCCCGGACGTTGACCGGGTGGGTCGGGTCCTGGCCGGTGGCGAGCTTGTAGGAGAACTCAGCCGCCTGTCCGCGCCGGGTCAGGATGCCGAAGACCGGCACGGCAGCCGCGCCGGCGAGCAGGCTGCGGCGGCTGAAACGCGTGTCGCGCATGATTTCACTCCCTGGGTCGTCCCGAGCCGCCCGATCCCCGCCGTTAGCCGGTCATGTGGATCGTACGTCCCTCCGTTATTCGGCCCCGGATACGGGTTCCGGTGCCGTTATCGTGCGTCTCACGCGCCGCTTCTTCTCCGGCGCGGATCATCCGGGCTCCGCGGCGCACGGACAAGCCGCGCCGGCCCGCAAGCCCCTACATTCAAGCCCCTACATTTACTTGCCGTTGAGCGCGCGATAGGCGCGCACGACCTGGCTGTCGTCGGCACCGCCGTCGCCCCGGCCCGAAGTCGAGACGAAGAGCTGATGGGCCAGCGCCGCCAGCGGCAGGGCCGCACCGGCGCTGCGGCCGGCCTCCAGCACGATGCCGAGATCCTTGACGAAGATGTCGACCGCGCTGGTCACCTCCGGCTCCACCTCCAGCATCCGGGGGCCGCGGTCGCGCAGCATCCAGCTCGCAGCCGAGGAGCCCGAGAGGATCTCCAGCACCACCGCGCAATCGACCCCGACCCGCCCGGCCAGGGCCATCGCCTCGGCGGCGGCCGCGATATGGACGCCGCACAGGAGCTGGTTCACCGCCTTGACGGTGGCGCCCTGTCCCGGCCGCTCGCCGACATGGAAGATCCGGTCGCCGAGCGCGTCGAGGATCGGGCGGATCGCCGCCAGCGTCGCGGCCGGGGCCGCGGCCATGATCGTGAGCTTGGCGGCCTTCGCCCCGACGACCCCCCCCGAGACCGGGGCATCCACGAACCGGCGGCCGGTGGCGCAGACGCGTGCCGCGATGGCCTCCACCGCCCCCGGCGGACATGTCGCCATCAGGACCACGATCCCGTCCGGGGCGAGGGCGTCGAGGGCGCCGCGCGCGAACAGCACCTCCTCGGCCTGGGCGGCGTTCACCACCATCAGCAGGAGCACGTCGGCGCCCTCGGCCGCCTGCGCCAGGGTCTCGGCCGGCGCCCCGCCCAGGGCCACGAGCGCCGCGCGGCTCTCCGCCCGGATGTCGTAGCCGCGCACGGAGAAACCCGCGGCGACGAGGTGGGCCGCCATCGGCAGGCCCATGGCGCCGAGGCCGACGAAGGCGAGGCGGCTCACAGCCATCCGCGGATGCTCCGCGCCATGGCGGCCGCCGAGATCCCATAGCGGTCGTGCAGCGTCGGCAGGGCGCCGGCATCCAGGAATTCGTCCGGGAGGCCGATCTGGCGGAAGCCGCGCTCGGGCATCGTGCCGTTGCGCATGAGCAGGCCCGCCACCGCCTCGCCGAGGCCGCCGATCACCGTATGGTTCTCGGCCACCACCACGAGCCGGCCGCCGCGCCGGGCCTCATGCAGGATCGTCGCCTCGTCCAGCGGCTTGATCGTCGGCACGTGCAGGACCGCCACGTCGATCCGGTCGTCGCGCAAAGCGTCGGCCACCTCCAGCGCCCGCATGGTCATCAGGCCGGAGGAGACGACCAGCACGTCGCGTCCGTCGCGGATCGTCTTGGCCTTGCCGAGCTCGAACGTGTAGCCGTACTCGTCGAGCGCCAGCGGGACGTTGCCGCGCAGGAGCCGCAGGTAGACCGGCCCCTTATGGGCGGCCATGGCCGGCACGACCTGCTCGATCTCGTGCGCGTCGCAAGGGTCGATGATCGTGAGGTTGGGCATGCCGCGGAAGATCGCGAGGTCTTCCGTCGCCTGGTGGCTCGGGCCGTAGCCGGTGGTCAGGCCGGGCAGGGCGCAGACGATCTTGACGTCGAGATTCTCCTCCGCGATCGCCAAGCAGATGAAGTCGTAGGCCCGGCGGGCGGCGAACACCGCGTAGGTGGTGGCGAACGGTGTGAAGCCTTCCCGGGCGAGCCCGGCCGCCGCGCTCATCAGGAGCTGCTCGGCCATCCCCATCTGGTAGAAGCGTTCGGGATGGGCCTGCGCGAAGATGTGCAGGTCGGTGTATTTCGACAGGTCCGCCGACAGGCCGACGATGTCGGGGCGCGTCTTGGCGAGCTCGACCAGGGCATGACCGAAGGGCGCGGGTTTGGTGCGCTGCCCGGGGGCAGCCAGCGAGGCGATCATCGCCGAGGTCTTGAGGCTGCCGCCCTCCCGCGGAGCGGGCTTCTCGTATTTCGAGCGTCTCACCGCACCCTCCCTTCGTCCAGGATCGCCAGCGCGCGCTGCCATTCATCCGGCTCGACGCGCAGGAAGTGGTTGCGCTCGCGCGCTTCCAGGAACGGCACGCCCTTGGCCATGCGCGTGTCGCAGATGATGATCCGGGGCTGCGGCCCCGGGTGGTTCCGGGCGGCGTCGAAGGCCGCCACCAGCGCGTCGATGTCGTTGCCGTCGACCCGCTGTACGAACCAGTTAAACGCCTCGAATTTCGGGGCCAGCGGTTCGAAGTTGAGCACCCCCGTGGAGGCGCCGTCGGCCTGCATGCCGTTCACGTCGACGAGGCCGATCAGGTTGTCGAGCTTGAACGAGCCCGCCGACATGGCGGCCTCCCAGGTCGAGCCCTCGTCGAGCTCACCGTCGGAGAACAAGTTGTAGACGAAGCTCTTCGAGCCCTTTCGCTTCAGCCCGAGGCACATGCCGACCGCGATCCCAAGCCCGTGGCCGAGCGACCCGCCGGTGATCTCCATGCCGGGCGTGTAGGCGGCCATGCCCGACATCGGCAGGCGGCTATCGTCGCCGCCATAGCTCGTCAGCTCGTCCTCCGGGATGATCTCCGCCTCGATCAGCGCCGCGTAGAGGGCGATGGCGTAGTGGCCGATCGAGAGCAGGAACCGGTCGCGGCCCTCCCATTCGGGATCCTCGGGCCGGTAAGTCATGGCGTGGAAGTAGCTCACCGCCAGCACGTCGCTGATGCCGAGGGCCTGGGCGATGTAGCCCTGGCCCTGGACCTCGCCCATGCGCAGGGCGTGGCGGCGGATGCGGTAGGCGCGCTCGCTGAGCGGGACGTTGGACCCCGCGCGGGGCCGTTCGGTCGGCGGCCTATCGGTCGACATGGGACTCCCCCCTCAGTGGATCAGCATGCCGCCGTTCACGTCGATCACCGCGCCGGTGATGTACGCGGACAGGTCGGAGGCCAGGAACAGGCAGGCCTTGGCGACGTCGTCGGCCACCCCGAGGCGCCCCAGCGGGATGCCCTTGGCAATCTCGACCTTGAGCTCGGGGGTGAGCTTGCCGCCGGTGATGTCGGTCTGGATCAGGCCGGGCGTCACGGCATTCACCCGGATCCCGTCGGGGCCGAGTTCCCGGGCCATGGCCTTGGCGAGGCCGAGCACGCCGCCCTTGGCGGCGCTGTAATGCGGGCCGCCGAAGATGCCGCCGCCGCGCTGGGCGGAGACCGAGGACATGCACACGATCGCCCCCGAGCCCTGGCCGCGCATGCCCGGGATCACGGCCTGGCTCATGTAGAGCGTGCCGCGCAGGTTCACGTCGGTGACGGCGTCGTAGTTCTCCGGCGCGATGTCCATGATCTTGAGCGGCTGGGTGATGCCGGCATTATTGACCAGCACGTCGATGCGCCCGAGCCGGGCGGCGATCTCCTCGGCGGCCCGGTCACAGGCGGCCCGGTCGGTCACGTTGCAGGCGAGGCCGATATGGCCGGAGCCGATGTCGCGGGCGGCCTCCTCGGCCTGGCCGGCATCGAGGTCGAGCACGGCGATGCGGGCACCGGACTGCGCGAACAGGCGCGCCGTGGCCTTCCCGATGCCGCGGGCGAAGGCCGTGCCGGTGATCACGCAGACCCGATCGTTCAGAACCATGGGACCCTCCCGGCGATCCGCGCGCGTGCGGCATCGAAGCCTGTCGTCGCGACGGAGGCTAGGGCCAGCCGGCGACCGCGATCCGGGGATCGACGGCTTCGCGGTGACGTTTCCTCGCGTCTTGTTCGTTGCGGCGACATTGGCCCGGGGCGGCCCGCGCGACAAACGCGAATCCTGCACCTGCAGGTGAATGGGATTCACCTGCCCTCGCGGTTCAGGCGAGTTCTGCGTCCAGCTCGATCGCGAGTTCCCGGGCGAGCCAGCGGGCGAAGACCCGCAGGGGCGCCCGGCGGCGGGCATCGGCCGGGCAGACGAAATGGTGGCCGATGTAGCTGATATCCTCCGCCCGCCCGGCGAGCGGTGCCACCAGCCGACCGGCGGCGATCTCCCGCTCGGCGAGTCGGGTGGATTCAAGGGCGACGCCGAGTTCCTCGGCCGCCGCCGCCAGGGCCAAAAAGCTCCGGTCGAAGCGGATGGCGGCGGTGGGTGGCGCGGTAAGCCGGTTGCGCTCGAACCAATGGGTCCAGCGCACCTGCTTGTTGTCGCTCTGGATCAGGGTCTGCGCGAACAGGTCGGCGGGGCCGGCGATCCGGGCGGCGCGCTCGGGATCGCAGAGCGGCGTTACCGTCTCACGCCCGAGCGACATGCGCACCAGCCCCTCGCCCCGGGGCGGGCCGTAGACGATGTCGGCGTCGAACTCGTCGGTGATGAAGCGGGCATAGTCCATGCCGGCAGCCAGCCGCACCTCGAAGCCCGGATGCTCTCTGAGGAAGCGCGCCAGCCTTGGCGCGAGCCACTGCGCCGCGAAGCTCGGTGCGCAGTGCAGCCGCAGCAATTGCGGCCCGCGATTGGCCACGAGGTCGAGGCCGCGATTCAATTCGGCGAAGGCGCCCCCGACATGATCGCACAGAGCCTCGCCGGCCGGGGTCGGGGCGATGCCCTGCCCGTTCCGCTCGAACAGGGCGACGCCGAGAATTTCCTCCATCTTGCGCACGGCGTGGCTGACCGCGCTCGGCGACAGGTTCAGCTCGCCGGCCGCCGCCTTGAACGAGCGTCGCCGCGCTGCAGCCTCGAAGATCCGGACGGCGGAAAGGGGAACGGGCGGACGCATCCGCGGCAGGATGGGCCGGGGTTATCGGTACTGGCAATGGCCGCGAAGCACGTCCGGCGCGCGGACGACCTAACTCAGGCTGCCAAGGCCGTGCTTCCGTCCCGGCCGTGCGCCTGATCCATGACCTCGCCGATCCGCTCGCCCACGGCGATCGCGATCCGGTCCGAGGCCGCGCCTTCCGAGCCCTGCTGGCAGATCCGGGTGAGGACGTCGGTGACGCGCTGTTCCATGACGGCGAGGATGGCCGCGGCGGCCGCAGGCTGCGCGCCCCGGAGCACCGCCGCGAGATCGCAATAAGCGTCCTGGAGGAGCCGCAGCGTCAGGCGCTCGACCGCCTGCTCGTCTTCCGCCTTCAAGGTCCGCATGCCACGCCTCCCTCGGGTCGCTGGCTGCAACGTGGGGCGGACATGTTAACAGTGCGTAAAAAGACCGCGCCGAGAGCCCCGATCGGCTAACCATGACGCCGCGCGGCAACCCGAGATCAACAGCCGGAGCAGATGCCGCTCGCGGCGTCCCGACCGCCCTTCAGCAGGCGGTCCATTGCCGCCTCCCGGTCGTAGGTCCGGGGCGCGACACCTGCCGATACCGCCCCGTCCGCGGATGCGAGAACCGGCGGCTTCAGGAGATCGCCGGGGCGCAGCGCCTCCCAGGTCATGCGGCTGCGCCGGGACGTGTCCAGGGCCGCGTTCGGGTTCAGGCCGTGGGGCTCGACCGTGGCGGCCGGGACCTTCAGGGTCCCGGGAATGACGATGCGCGGCAGGTCGACGACCGATGCGACCGGCACCTCCGGAACCGTGGATACCGGCGTCGCCGGGGCGGATGAAGCGGTGCGCGGCAATGCACTGTAGGCAGTCGGAACGTTCGGCAGACGCGAGCACGCCCCCGCCAGCAACACCAAACCTAAAGTCGCGATCCGCGGCACAGAGATCATGATCGCCCCGATGCGAGACGCGGCTCGCATCGCAGGCCGCAATCCCTTTGCATTATCGAATAATTAAGCGACTGTCCAATGAACCGCCATCGTCATGACCCACGAACAGGATTCAAATACTTGCCACCACCGGGAAACAGCACAATGATCTTGCGCCGATCAACCGCGGACGACGAAAGCATCGCCGGCTCGGCCGGCCTAAAACCGCACCGGCAGCATACGTATTGAGTACCGAAGTCTCAAGAAAACGGTTTGCTCGCCCGCACCCACAGGGCAACAAGACGCTTGGCGGCCTTGGGCTGTCGCCGAGATGGGTCATGAAGCGCGTTGCACACTCCTTAACGGCGGCACTTGCTGCATTCGCCATCGGGTTGCCGTCCATAAGCGCGGCCTTTCCCGCCCGCCGGGACATGGAACAGCCCAAGCCGGCTTCCGATCGGAGCGCGCTCATCGCCGAGCGTCAGCAGCGGACTTGGCAACAACTGTCAGGATCGATCTGTACGGGTTGCATCACCGCGGCCAACCGTGTCGCAACGGTCAGCTACGACAAGCCAAGCCTGATCCAGTTGGCGCAGCTGGCCCCGCGCGTGCAGACGGCGACGCGCCGCCCCCGGGCCAAAATGCGCCTCGCCCAGCTGCGCAAGCGCTACGCCCGGCTCCACCGGCACGACCGCCGCAGGCTCGCCCTGCGAGCGCATCCCGTCCGGCTGGCGAAGCGCCTGCCCCCGCGCAGGCTCGCGCAGCTCTACACGCCGCCGGTCGCCTGGACGGTCGGGTCGATGCCGGTCGCGTACCCGCTGCCCGAACCGCCCGGCGAGCGCCCGTGGGTGCCGCAGGATGACAACCGGTGGCACGCGACGATCCTGCCGGCGTCATCGCTGCGCCCGCGGCGCTCCTGACACGCCGCCAAGCGGGCCATCATCAAGCGCCGGGATCAGGGGCCTAAAACGCCGCACGGCAGACGGGGAGGGGGATTGAACCCCGCCGCCCGCATCACGTTGTGCCGGCGGAGCCTCCTATGATCGTCATCCGCCTCATCGCCGCCGGCCTCGCCGTCGCACTTAGCCTCAACGCCGCGCGAGCGATGGATGGGTATCTGACGGGCAGCATCGCCCGGCCCGCCACGGCTGAATCGGTCCAGGATGTTGCGGCCCTCGCCGACGCACGACCAGCCGCGGTAACGCTTCCCGAGCAGAGCGTAACCACCACGAACCCGGCGCCGAAAGCATTGCCGCCGCTGAAGCCTCTGCCGAAATGGGATCCTCGGGTCTGCGTAGGCTGTTAGCGACGCGGAGGCTGGCTCGTAGCAAGGACGCCGTCGAGCCTGAGCCGTGATGCTCCGCCCTGATGCATCAGGTCGCTGCCCCGGGTCGGAACCGTCCGTGCTCCGGACGCGTCGACTTCACGACCCCATCAACCGTTAGAGTCCGATCATGCGCGCCCTTCTCCTCGCCACCGCCTGCCTATCCGCAATCGGCGCGACGCCCGTCCTGGCTCAGGTGCAACAGGGCAATCCCAACGCCGCGAACCAGTCCATGGAGTACAACAGCCAGATGCGCTCCTTGCGGCAGGAGCAGACCACGCAGGGCAACACCCTCCAAATGAACATCGAGCGGAACCAGGCCGCAACGCCCGCTCCCAATACCGGGCCGAACACTATCGGCCCGATCGGTGGCGGCACCGGCGTCAGCCGCTAAGCCGGCGGACTGCCCGAACGGTCGAAGGATCGCGCGCTTACTGCTCGGGCAAACCGGGTCGGTTGCTCCGAACCGGCAATGCCCGTCCGCCCCAAGCTATGTGATGTCGATGACGATGCCGACGGAGGTCGTCGCATCACCCTGGGTATCGAAGAAGGTTCGCCCGCGGCACAGCGCGCAGCGAACACCGTGCTGCTTAGAGCGAACACGGTGCTCGCGTACCGTTTCGCCGAGCCCCTTCAAACCATGATGGATCTGGCTTCGAAGCCAGACCACGTCGTCGTAGACCCCCGCTAAAGCCTCATCGGGCGCGAGGTCTCGCCCTGCAAGTGCAGCCTCGCCGGCAAGGAGTTCCGCCGCGCCACGGCTGTACCGAGCGACCCTAGGACGGTGATCCCATTCCCAGGGTTCAACCACACCAGCCGTAGCGACGCATGGTCCGATCGCGGCTCGTCGCCCTCGTCGTCATCGCCACCGTCTGCCATGCCGCCCCCTCGGTCCGCATTAGAACATAGGCCTAGGCGCAACTCCCGGTAGTGAAGCTACCAAAAACGAACCCGATCAGTCCTATCAGGTATGGCGTTGTTGCAGCCTCTGAAGACGCCGATCAGGCTCCCTTGCACCGAGAAGTCCAGCTCTGGCAGCGTCGAATATCTACAACCCGCGGCGGAGCTCGGCCTTATGCTGCCCTACCGACATAGTTTTATGTCCGGGTCTCAGGCCTCGGTGTCCCAAGCAACTGCTGCTCACAGCAGCAACAATTGGTTAACCATAACGTCCCAGGTTGCTCCCAGAGATCGGCTGTGTAGCCGGGCGCCGGAAGAGCAGCACCGCCTTCGGGATGACACGGTGCGGCCTCGTCGGCGCAGTCGCATCAAGCCCGCCACTGGAAAACCAGGGCGGGCCTGCTCGTTTTGGACCTTGATTGATTAGCGCTGCGGTGCAGCATGGCGTGTCGTCTTGAGGGACACCCACCGGCTCGGTCCAAATCCCCCCTCACACGGAACGGGTCGGGGGCCTCAGACACGGAGCAATCCCGCTTCTGGCCGCATGGCCTGCCGACAGCTCGTGGCGTAGCTCGGCCGGATGTCATCCGGTCTCGCCCCCACCCTGATCCCGAACCCCGTCGACATGTGGTACGGCGCCATTGAGAATATCTCCGAGCGCGCCTCGCCATGTCGCTACCTAACGCCAGCGCAGTGAGCCGCGATGCGGGAGGCAGCGCTCGACTTCTGCGTCCGGTTCGGCGCCGAGGCCCACGCCTTGGACCGGACGTCGCCTCATCTCTTCGGCGTCCACCCCGAGCACGGCACGCTCCGGGTCGACTACTGCGGTGCGCTGATGGTCGCCGGGAAGAAGGTGCAGGCGGTCGAGGGGAATCAGATCGTGTTCGAGCGGACCGCCGGTTACCGGAACACGCCAGGCAAAGTGTGGGGCCCGCCGATCTGGGAGTTCAAGACGAAGGGCGGCTAATCCCGCACTTCGCTCGGTCCGAGCTCCGCGATCACCGCCGGCCCGGCCGCTGTTAGGAACCACGCCGGCTGCGATCGCCCGGGCCCACGCACGTGCCGCTTCTGAACCAGCCCCATCTCGGCCAGCATCAGCATGTAGGTCGGATAAGCTCTATGCCGGAGGCCCTGCGGATGGGCCGCGCAGGCCCAGAGCGCCCGCAAGGCGCGGCCTCGGATCGGGGCGCGTACGGTTTTCGGTCGGCATCCGGTCAGCGGCCCTCGACGAACAAGAGCAGTGTGCCGGACACGATCAGCATGGTCCCGAAGGTGATGGCCGCCACGACGTTGCGCCTGTCGATCTTCCGGTTATCGCGAGTACTCATCACAACCCTGACGACCAAATAGCCGCCATCGGCGCCAGCGACGATGACGGCAGCAAACAGGATCCAGCCGGTAAGGGTCTGAGGCATCGCGATTACTGCAGCCGGCCGACCCCGGAGTTCAGGCAGAGGCGGATGGCCAGGGCCAAGAGACCGCCAGCGGTGAGCCAGGTGCCGCCGGCGACGCGCCAGTTCTCGAAATCGACGTCCGGCTCCACCGTGTGGCCGCGGGACGTGAGCACCGTTACGGCCACAGCGATAAGATCTTCCTCGAACATGCGGCTACGCGGACGCCGCGCTTAGCTCGACAGCCTTCGGGCAAGGGTACGACCGATGCTTGTCAGCAGCAGTTCGGAGAGGCTCCGGAGGTCGACGTGATCACCCGCCTTCAATGCCGTGTGCGCCTCGATGCAGCGATCGGCTGCCACAAGCAGCGGATCCTCGCCTCCCTGAGCGAACAAGGCGGCTGGGACGCTCGAACTACGGTGACCGACCGTGGTATCGATGTAGGCACCGAGGCCCTGCATCCGGCCGTCCTCAATATGCGAGATAGTACCTCGGTTGAGGATCCAGCGTACAGCGCCCGCTTCGCCCAGCACCCGAAACTCGGCCGAGAACGGTCCGCCGGTCCGGCGCACTTGGCGGATCTGCCTGAACAACCAGTCCCGGTCGTCGGGGTGTATGCGTCCAAGTGCAGCTTCAAGGGGGAGCGGCTGGCCGGCGAGGCCGGGGTTGCCAGCCATCACAGCCGCTGCCCCTTCATCCAGCACGGAGCGGCCTGCGGCGACATCTGTGTTCCAGATCCCGATCAGTCCGGCGGCATGCAAAGCTGGAACCGCTGCGGTGAGAGCTACCATCCGACCGTCCCCGATACGTCCATCGTAATCTTCTTACGACGAACCGGGCACGAATGTTTCATTCGGTATGCGTGATTACGCGGATGCGACGTTCATCCGGCGAAGCGCCTCGGTAAGGCGCTCCTCGTCGGACTGATCAGGCATGTCGGCGACCACCGTC
Organism: Methylobacterium sp. GXS13; assembly: GCF_001455965.1. Taxonomy (GTDB): domain Bacteria; phylum Pseudomonadota; class Alphaproteobacteria; order Rhizobiales; family Beijerinckiaceae; genus Methylobacterium. The sequence goes on along the minus strand of NZ_LKKO01000102.1, from coordinate 40,074 downwards.
TCGACCATCGTGCGCACGGTCAACTCATCGAGACCGAGGCCACGGGTGAACCCGTCCAGGCGTCGCGTCAGGCTTTGGAACACCGCACGCTTGTGCATGGCCCCCAAATCAAGTCCTTCGATCGCTGGTCCCACCATTTGACGCTACTGCGTTCTTCAACCGATCCCCGTTGGGCCGTCGATGACACGGCGTATCCTCCGAGCGAGTTCCAAGCGCTTGTACGGCTTGTTGATAACCTCGAACTCGGTGCCGCCCGCGTCTGTGCGCTCCAGCGATGCTTCAGCGTAGCCGGTGGTCAGCAGCACCTTGATCTTGGGTTGCCGCTCGCGGGCGGCGCGAGCCAGCATCACGCCGTTCATGCCGCCGGGCATGATCAGGTCGGTAAACAGAAGATCGATCCGGCCCTCGTCATCGAGGATCTCAATCGCTGCCTTAGGCCCATCCGCGATGATGACCTTGTAGCCGAAGTCCTCAAGGATGGTACCGGCGGTAGCCGCCACATCGAGACGGTCATCGACGACCAGGACCGTCTCCGTACCGTGCCGGTCCGCAGCACGTTGCGAGGCTTTCCGGTCATCCTCGATCTTCTGGTCGGTGGCGGGAAACAGTAGGCGCACCGTCGTGCCATGACCAACCTCGGAGATGATCTTGACTGAACCGCCGGACTGTTTCGCAAACCCGTAGACCATCGCGAGGCCGAGCCCGGTGCCTTTGCCCTCAGCCTTCGTGGTGAAGAACGGTTCCATCACCCGCGCCAGGATCTCGGGGGGCATGCCCGCCCCTGTGTCGGTGACAGAGACGACCACGTAGGCACCCGGCCCCACCGTCTTGAACAACGCGCTGTCCTCGTCCTCAACGAGGAGGTTCTCTGTCTTGACGGTGACGGTGCCGCCGCCCGGCATGGCATCACGAGCATTGATAAGCACGTTCAGCAGCGCGACCTCGGCCTGGGTCGGATCGATGCGTGTATTCCAGAGGTCCTCTGCGGGCACCAGACGCATCTCAACATGCTCGCCGAGCGTGCGCTCGGCCATCTCGCTCATGTTCTGCACGAGGCCATTCAGGTTCAGGAGGCGCCCCTCCAAGCGCTGCTTGCGCGAGAAGGCGAGAAGCTGATGGGTCAGCTTGGCAGCACGCTCACTGGCATCGCGCACGGCCTCACCGGCTCTGCGAAGCCGACTGACATCGATGGTGGGATGGTCGATCAGCGCCAGCATCACCTCGTTGTGTCCTGAGATCACTTGGAGCAGGTTGTTGAAGTCGTGAGCGATGCCGCCGGTAAGCTGGCCCAGGCTCTCCATTTTCTGGGCCTGATGAAGTGACTCTTCGGCGTCCCGTCGCCGGGATACGTCTAGCTGGGAGCCAAAGAAGTACACGAGGTCGCCCGACCGGTTGAACACCGGGCTGACGAACAGGGCGTTCCAGAACGAGGAGCCGTCCTTGCGGTAGTTCAGGATTTCGGTCGAGAACTCGCGCTGCTCGGCGATGGCGGAGCGGATCTCGGCGACCGTATCCCGGTCGGTCTCCCGCCCTTGAAGGAATCGGCAGTTCGTACCGATCAACTCCGCACGCGTATAGCTAGTCATGCGCTCGAAGGCGCGGTTGACGAAGATGATTGGGTTGTCCGGCTGGTGCGGATCGGTGACGATCATCGGCATGCGTGTCGTCTCGACGGCAGCGAAGAAGATGTCGTGGTGCTGATCGACAACACCCTCCGGGCCGCTCCCGCTGACTGGCGTGTGGGGGCCGCGGATCGCAGGCTTCTCAGGGGTCGTTACCATCGGCTGCGCTTCAAGACAGATCAGGGCCGAACCGGACCGGACCGTGGGTACGACAGGCCAAATCAGCGGCCGTGCATTCAGAGACCGGAGAGTGCCTATCATGCAGCGCCGTAGAGCGCCTGGGGGCTATGCGGCTACCTGCGGTCGCAGTTCCCCAACGGGTGATCTCCCCTAACGGCGATCCGAAAGAACCCAAGACTCTCTCGCCGCGCTGATCGTATCGTCTCGCGGATAAGTAGCGCGGGCTCGCTCTTGAGCTTCACACCGCCGGTGACGATTTTGGCAACCTACGGCCTCACGGGGGTAGTACCCCGACGCCTCCCCTACGCCGCCGCGATCAGCAGCCAGTTGCGTGCTCTCACTAGGCGTTCCTCGTCCGGGCACATCGGCATCTCGACGATGACGCGCTCTACGATGTGCTGGACCGTCGCTTCGTCTACCCCGAGACCTTGCGCGAAGCCGAACAGCTGAAGCATCAGCCGGGCAACGACAACGCCGTGAGCGTCATCTGGCTCACCGCTCATCCCTGGACCGGGAAGCCCATGATGACAGCGGTCATGACCATCGTGCGGCGTAGACCTGGCGCGGTGCCCTCCTCCGCCAGCACCTTCCTGGCCTGGGGGTGCATCTCGATTGCTTTGGCGACATCGACCCGGTGGCCAGACTCAAAGACGAACGGCTCTGCGTCCTCGTCCTTGAGGTAGGCATCCGTTGCAGCTTCGGTCTCGTCGTCCGTCACCTCGGACTTGCGGCGCAGGTCGCCGACGCTGGGGATCTCTCTGGCCATTCAGGTCGGTAGCGCGGTGCGACGAATGCGTCGAGCGTTTCAACCACCGTATCGATCAAGGCTCGTCGCATCACATATCGAAAACCTCAGATCACCGGGCACGAGGTGTGTGCCTAACAGGATTGTGAGCAATCGAAACGTGCGCTTGGCGTCGGGTCATGCATCGTGTTCCGAATGCGATCCTTGAAGAATCTAGAACAAGCGATCCTCAAGGTGCTGACAGACCATGCTGTCAGCACCAGCGTGATCAAATACCGGGCTGGCGTACCGTTGAGCCAGCGCAATGGCCCGACGCTGGCGGCCTGCCTTGAATTAGAACGCCGAGGTCTAGCTTTGAGTGTCGGCTCCGGCTTGTCCCAGAGATGGAGCCTTCCCGACAGTGGGATTGCCCCGTTTCTGTGGACGGTTAGAGGGCTTGGCTGAAGAGGGGCTCGGGTAACGGGTCCGGCTGGGTTTCCTGCTCGTAGACGACGGGGGCGCGGTATCCAAGCGCCGAGTGCCGGCGCTGCGGATTGTAGAAGCCCTCGATGTAGCTGAGCAGGCCATCCGTGCCTCGGCCTGCGAGCGGAAGCGACGACGTGCGAGCAGTTCGCATTCGAGGGTCGAGAAGAAGCTCTCGGCCATGGCGTTGTCGTAGGCATCGCCGACCGAGCCCATTGAGGGTCGCACGCCCGCTTCCTAACAGCGGCTGCCGAAGGCTAGCGACGTGTATTGTGAACCCTGATCCGAATGACGGATCACGTCGCGGGGCCTGCGCTGGGTGACGGCCATCTCCAGGGCGTCCAGGACAAGCTCCGACCGGAGGTGATTGGCCATCGCCCAGCCGACAATCCGGCGGCTGAAGGCGTCGAGTACGACGGCGAGGTAGAAGAAGCCGGCAGCAGTCGGCACATAGGTGATATCCGCCACCCACAGTTGGTTCGGGGCGGCGGCGGCGAAGTTGCGGTCGACGAGATCGGGAGCCGGACGCACCTCCCGGTCCCGGCGCGTCGTGATGGGGCCACCGGGCCGATGGCTGGCCCCGACGAAGCCGGCCTCGCGCATCAGCTGGGCAATGGCGGGCACCCATTGCACATGTGCAATGGGACCCGTGTCTGCGGGATGCCGCTCGCCCTGCTCGCGCAGGTCGGCGTGGACGCGTGGCGCGCCATAGGTCTCGTGCGAGCTGAGATGGACGGTGCGGATCCGCTTCAGCAGGGCAACGTCCGCCACACGTCGCGCCGAGGGCTGCCGGTCGGCCCAGGCATAATACCCGGCCTTCAACACGCCGAGGGTGTGCGCCATCACCGTGATCGGGAAGTCGGCCTGGTTGGCGCTCATGAACCGGAAGACCCCAAGGGCAGAACTCCAGTCTCCCGCGCAAACTGGGCTGTCGCGCGAGAGAGGATATCGCGCTCCAGCCTCAACTGTCGGTTCTCACGCCGTAGCCGGATGAGTTCGTCGCGCTCGACCGTCGTCAGGCCGGGATCGGCACCCGGGAGCTTCTCCTCCCGACGCCCCTCGATACAATCGACCTCGGCGACCCAGTTCCGAATGGTCTGGCCCTAGGGTTCGAACTCGCGAGCCAAATCGGTGGGATCACGGCCGGCGCGGACCAGATCGACCATCTACCGGTGGAACTCGGCGGGGGATGCGGGACAGGTCTTGGGCATCGGACGAACACCTCACGCAAAAGCGGTCTCAATGTCCATCAAACCGGGGCAATCCCAATCCCACGTTAGAACCGTGCAACCAGCGCAACGCCCCCAATCATCATGGTACCGCCCAGTACTCGCCAAAGGCTGACTTCGTGGACCTTGAAACCGACGAGGCCGAAATTGTCGAGAAGGATCGACGTGACGACACCCGCCGTGACAAGCAACCCAAGGAAGGTCGCTGCTCCGACCTTCTTGGATACGTAGAGCTGGGCAAGTGCCAGGACCGCGCTCAGCACTCCCCCGTACCAAGCCCACCAGGGAACCTGCGCCAGACGGTCCATTCCTGGCCATCCGTACTGTCCGGTCACCAGCATCACCACTGCAAACGTGGCAATGCCGATGATTAGGCTGATGATGCCCGCCAGCAGTGGCCGCCCGAGCGACTTCGCGAGGCCAGCGTTCTGGCCAGGTTCGATTGCGCTGGCGATGCCCGCCAGCAGCACGAACCCATAGAGAAAAAGCATGTCGTGATCCTGCTAGACGCAAGGCGTTCGGAGCATTGGCCGTGGCTGTCAAAACAACGCCACGAGGGCGACGCCGGTAATCATCAGAACCCCGCCAACGACCCGCCAGCGGCTGGCGCGATGCCGATCGAAGCCCACGAGACCATAATGGTCGAGGATGATCGAGCCGATGACGCCCGCCGTGACGACGCAGCCCAGGAACGGCGCAGCGCCGAGCTTCTCGGAGACGTAGAGCTGCGCCAGAACGATCGCAGCTCCTAAAATGCCGCCGGGCCAAGCCCACCACGGGACCCTCGACGTGGCATCGACCGCGGGTTTGCCCCAGAGGCGGACAACGGGCATCACAGCGAGGAGGCAGACGACCGATAAGCCGAAGCAGAACAGACCTGCCAGCATGGGTTGTCCCGTGGCCTTCGCCAGGGTGGCGTTCTGCCCAGGCTCGATGGCGTTGGCGACGCCGGCCAAGAGGGCGATGGCGTAGAGGTACCACATGGGCGGCCTAAGCTATCTCTGCGCCCACCCCGCGCTGAACGGGGCCGCGAGACGGGTCCATTGCCAAACACAGCAGCGCGACAGTTGACTGCATCACATTGGCGCCCTGGCCCAGGGACAGATCGCCCCAGGGGATTTCCCAGGTGTCAGCTGCACGGGCCGACTCCATCTATCCGGGTGAAAACCAGGCCGACCTTGATCTTTGTTATTTCGGGAGGGATCGTTGGGCGCAGGCCCCATAGCAACCTTGCCCGGCAAGGCCGATAGCAGCGAGAAGCTTGGACGGAACGAGCAGACAACTTGATGCACATCAGCGGATTGGACTGTCTAGCGACCATACGTTTCGAAAAAATACGGCCTTTCAAGAGCATTATTTGAGTATTCTGCATCATATAACTAAAAATGACATTCTGCCGGAACTTGATACCGCCCACGTTGGCGTCTCATTGCGAGACATCCTCGATAATACCTAGACAGTCGGAGACATCACTTAGAGCCCGTCCGATAACGATCCGAGGCGGGGTTGAGGGGCCGGGATGGCGATGATTCCAGGCGGGTTGCTGAAGCCTAACCTGGAAGCGCCATGTGGACCCCGACCACCCGGCGGCAGCATAGCCGCGCATGCCTTCGCTATGAAACCGATCTCACCGATGCCGAGTGGGTGGTGATCGAGCCGCTGATGCCGAGGCCTGAGCCACGCGGGCGGCCTCCGGTCTGGACGCCGCGGGAGATCTTGAACGCGATCGTCTCAGTCCTGCGCGGCGGCATCGCATGGCCGCTGATCCCCAAGGATCTGCCGCCGCGATCGACCACGTTCGGCTCCTTCAGCCGCTGGCGCGACGCAGGGCTGTTTAGCCGGATCAATCACCACCTCCTCATGGCTGATCGCGAGCGTGTCAGACGCGAAGCCTCGCCGTCCGCCGCAGTGCTCGACAGCCAGACAGTCAAAACCACGGAGAGCGGCGGGCCGCGCGGCTACGACGCCGGTAAGAAGGTCAAAGGCCGCAGGCGCCAAGCGCTGGTCGATACGGACGGGCGTGCGCTCGTCCTCGATCCGCAGCCTGCCGACGTGCGGGACCGGGACGGAGCCGTGCCGGTCCTGCACGTGTCACGCCGAAGCTGCCCGTTCATTACCAAGGCCTCCGCCGACGCCGGCTATGCTGGCGACAAGGCAGCGAGCGCGACGATCATCGCCGTCGAGATCGTGCGCAAGCCGCCGGATCAGGTCGGCTTCGCTGTGCATCCACGCCGGTGGGTCGTTGAGCGGTTCTTCGCCTGGATCAGTCGCAACCGGCGCCTCTGGAAGGACCCGGAAGCGACCCTCGCCTCTGCCAAAGCCTTCCTCTACGCCGCAGCCGTCATGATTTCGTCAGACGTCTCGCCCGATCACCATGACTTCTCGGACGGACTCTGAGACGACAACCTGTTCTGAACGGAGTTGGGCCGCTCCGCGGACCGGCTGGTCTGCGGATCCGATGCTGCTTGGTGATCGACGACACAACCGAGCCATTTAATCTGAGCAATCATCATCCTTCAAGCAGACGCGGCTGGATAGGTCGATGGGTGCTTTGGGGGCGAGTGTCTCGCCCCGGGGCTGCCGCTCAATACCTCGAAGAACGGAGCAGTCGGTTATCGGTGCTCATCTGACCAAGCTATTCGCGGACGGACCGGTAGCTCGCCATCGCGTCGGGTTCCGGGGTACGAATGAGCCAGTCCCGCCTCGCGGGATTGCCTTGGCGGTCATCGACTACTCTAAGTCTTTCGCGCCTGCCTCACGCACGGGATAACTGAATGAGACGCTCATGACACAGCGAGGATGCTCGCTATCAACGCCACGCCGATCGCGAGCCAGGCCGCATAGTCGCCGATCAGTCCGCTGTGCAGCAGCTCGAGAGCGCGCGTTGGCACCGATTGTGTGGCGCGGAGCGGGCGGATGACGAGCTTCGGCAACCGCGTCCGAAACAGGCCGTAGCCGGCCCCCGCCAGGGCCAGCGCAACGGAGATCCAAGTCAGCCATGCCGGCCCCTCGGCCTTCGCTGACACGGAAGGCTGATGCATGAAGGCCGAGGCAGCTTCCGGCGTCGCGTTGGCGATCAGGCTTGCCGGCAATCCGACATCAAAGGCTAACAGGACGCAGCACGGTCCTAGCATCACCCACAGCGGACGGTTGGCCTTCTCGCGCTCGTCCTCGCTCGGCGCCCCGCCCTCGTCGCCGGGATCGGGCCCGAGTCCGAGAAAGATGCGGCCTGTCGCCCGTAGAACGGCTGCCCCCGTCAGCCCCGCGCCGATGGCGCCAGCGGCGAGCGCGATCCAGCGCTCTTGGTGCCAAAGCGCGCCCTGGACGAGACGCGTACCTTGGTCGAGGACGCCGATCGGCAGGCCGCATAGCAGGAGGCCGGCCAGAGCCATCGCGAATCCGGCTGGCCCGATCCCACGTCCGAGGCCCCGCAGAGCAATCTCGTCGATACTGGCCCGGGTTGCCAGCAGGATGCCGGCAATCATGAACAACGCGCCTTTTACCAGACCGTGACCCACGACGTAGACCAGCATCCCTCCTGTGCCAGCCGGCGAAAGGGCTCCCAGGGCGGTGAGCATGATCCCGGCATGCGAGATCGTCGAAAAGGCCAGCATTCGCTTCATGTGGCGTTGCAGCAGCGCCATCCAGCCGCCGAGGATGGCGGTGATGCTGCCTAACCCCTCGAGAAGAGTTGGTAGAGCATGCTGGACTTGGTCGGAGCCGGCGAAAACAACGGCGCTCACCTTCGCGAGGCCGAAGAGTCCTAATGACACCATCGCGCCAGAGAAGATCACTGAAACCGGGCTCGGCGCCACCGCGTGAGCGTCCGCGAGCCAGAACTGGAACGGTACGATCGCGCCTTTGATCATCAGAGCGGTCGCCACTAGGCAGAAAGCCCCGGCCACTACCGGATCCCGACCGCCGCGTCCCACCGCAGATGCGATGCCTTCAAAGTCAAGGCTGCCGGTCTGGGCGTAAATCAACCCGATGCCGCCGAGCATCAAGAAGCCGGCGAGGCTGTTGATGACGGTGAAATTGATCGCACCCGAGAGGGCGGATTTCTCCAGATGGTAGGCGGTGAGTGCAAAGGCAGCGACGCTCATCACCTCGAACCACACGAACAGGTTGAACATGTCGCGGGTGAAACAGAACCCGATCATGGCGGCCAGGAACAGCAGCATCAGGATGTGAAAGTGACCGTGGGTCCGGTCGAAAAAGCCCCACGCGAAGATGAAGGTTAATACGTAGAGCACGCCGATGAAGGCCGCGATCCAGCCGCTAGCCGCGTCCACGCCGAAGCCAATTCCGAGATGGACGCCGTCACGCGGCTCCCAGCCGCCGAACCAGTAGACCAGGGGACCGTCGGCAGCGTGAACAGCGATCATGCCGGACAGAATCGCGACGCTGAGCGCGGCGAGCGTCGCCAGGATGTCGGGCAGCCGGCCGGGCAGCAGGTGGGCGGTCGCCAGCATCACCGCGCAGAAGACCAGCGGGATGGCGACCGGCAGGGGGAGAAGCGCGGAGGGCCCGAGGGTCACAAGACTGTCCGCTTACCGTCGTGTCCGCGGTCCGATCCCTCGGCGCGGTCGGAGCCCTGCCGGGCGCGCATGGGGCGGAGCTTCTCTGGGTCGAGGCTACCGCTACGCTTGTACACTTGGATCGTCAGCACGAGGAGCAGGGCTGTTAGGGTCGCGCCGACCACGATGTCGGTGAGCACCAGCGCCTGCATGACCGGATCGACGGCTGGCGTGCCCGGAGGGTGATCGTAGAAGATCGGCGCGATGCTGCCCCAGCGGTAGCCGAGGCCGAGCAGCAGCACGTAGGTCGCCGACTGGCAGACGCCGAGGCAGCCCACGAGGTGGATTAAGTTCCGGCTCGTGGCGATGCCATAGAGGCCTGCGCCGAACAGCCACACAGCGACGGCATAAGGCAGGATGTTCGAGACCACACTCACGCGGATTCCTCTCCGGGCTCGTCGAGCTCGTCCGCTTCGCGGGTCTCTTCCATGAATTCCAGGAAGAGCTGAGTGAAGCCCCCCGCCACCGCTAAGGCGACGCCGAGATTCTCGACGAGCATCAGGCCGCCCGACATCAGGTCGCGGAAGGTACCGAGCGGCATTATGTTCTGCATGAAGGCGGCACCGGTCAGCATCGGTGCCAACCCACACAGGGTGAAGAGCAGGGCGCCCCCGCCCTCCAGCCCATCGAGCCAGTGGCTGCGCACCGCGTCGCGCCAGCCAGCATAGCCCTCGCCGAGGTAGATTATCAGCGTCCCGGATGCGAGGATCACGCCGCCCTGGAAGCCCCCGCCTGGGGTAACGGTCGCGTGCACTACCACATACAAGCCGAACAGGGCCGTGAGCGGGCCCGCGATCCGGCACACGAGCACCACGGCCTCGGAGCGCGGTATTACCGCACGTCCAGGCCGGCGCAGGGCACGCTCGGTGTTGCCCTCGCCGCGGCGGCCACGCAACAGCACCACCGTCCCGGTGATGGCGGCGAGCAGCATGAACTCCTCGCCCAGAGTGTCGAGCCCGCGCAGATCGAAGTTGATCGCGCTGACCATGTTGGCGACGTGCCGCGCCTCTGGCGTGATTGCGTTGATGCGTTCGCCGTACTGGGCGATCGTGGCACCGAAGGGCGGCAGTCCGGTGATCACCGCTGCGGCGCCCGGGAGCAGGACTACGCCGGCCAGGGCGAGCAATGCGACGCGAATACGCGGTGTCACGACTCCTTCCCGGGTAGCTGATTGCGTACCGCCATGAGCGCCACGAGGTAGAGGAGCGGCACCGCCGCCGAGCCGACTGCCAGCTCCGATAGAGCGACATCCGGGGCCTGCAGCGCGTCGAAAAGGATCGTCAGGACGAGCCCATTGACCGCGATGACGAAGACCTGTCGGGTGGGATCCCGGACGAGCACCACGGCGGTTCCCGAGAGGGCAGTGAGCAGGAAGAGCAGGGGCAGGATCGCGCTCATGCCGAGCGCCCTTCGCGCATCAGCATGGCCCGGCCGGACACATGCGATAGCACCGCCGCCCAAGCGAGGAAGACGACCATTATCAGCAGGATCTTCACCGAACGCCCTGAGACGCCGTCCGCCAGGAAGGCCGCCGCCGTTACGAGGACGGAGGTCGTGACGTTGAGGAAGGCGAGGACGTGCAGCCGTTCGAGTGCTCGGGGCAGGCGCCACAAGGCAAGAGACGCCAGCCACGTAATGGCTATGGTGAGGCTCAGCAGTAAGCCGATCGCGAGGGTCATATCCAGCGCTCCAGGAAAACCGCTAGAAGCATCGTGCCGGGCAGACTGAGCAGCACGAGTGTCAGGGCGAGATCGGTGATCGACGCCTGATCTGTGGCGAAGGCCATCAGTGTCAGGATCAGCACCGTGACGGTGCCGGCGAACTGGTAGGCGGCGAAACGCTGGCTGGGGCTGCCGCGCCACGCCAGCATCACCGCGAGGGTGAAGGGCGGCATCAGCGCCAGGATGGCGGCCGTCCAGATCGTCACGGCGCCTCGCTCCTCAGGGCGTGCGTCGTCACTGTCCCGTGAGCGCGGTCCAGGTTGAGCACGAAGCTGTCCGGAGCCAGGGACGCGGCGAGCAGACCGACGGCTCGCGCGGCCCGAGCTGTCGGCCCGTCCGGCGTCGCCCAGCCCAGGCCGGCCACGCTGCGCTCGCAGATTTTTCCGCCCGCACCACACGTGCGCACGGCCTCTATCAGGTGACGCCCCGCTTGGGCGGTTTGTCGGGGCAGGTTGAGGATCGCGGCCCCGAGCGGGCGAAGCGCCGCTCGATCGAAGCGGAACCGCAAGCCGCTACGCCGCCCGACGCCCCACCACCAGGCCGTACCGAGCGTGGCGCAAACGATCGCGGCCAAGCCCTCGTTGACGCTCACCGTACCGGCAAAAACGAGGTAGGTAAGGGCGAGAGCAATCCAGATCGCCACAGCGTCGCGCGTCGACTGCTCCGCGATGCTTCTGATTGGTCCTACCTGCATCGACCCCGCCCGCATCGATCCTGAACGAAGTGCGTCACGCGAAGCGTGGCCATGCACCCGCCGTGCACTAACCGTGGCCGCACTGATGCCGTTCCTGGAATTCGGAGACACAGATTTGTGTAGGAAGGTATCGGCTCACCGGGGTGCGCCTTATTCCCCTACCGTCATACCCTGCGCTGCTTTGGTCAGCGGGCCTGAAATGAGGCGGCGGAAGATGCATCGATCTGGACTGCCCCTCCTGTAGGGCGCCACGTTGCAGAAAGAGTTGTTGGCGCAAGGCAGTCCCTGGGTCGGGTGAGCACAGCCATCCGGAACGATCGATGAAAGACGAGATCGTTGACATCCGCTTCCTTCGTGCGGGTCGGACCTGAGTGAGCCTGTCTGCTTATCCAGCCGATCTACTTCGAAGCAAACCAGCGGTTTTAGGCCAGCTTCGGTGGTTTTGGCGGACGCCTCTGAACGGCTGGGTTAGTGGGTTTCTAACGGTCTGCTTCACAGCAGCGGATGCATGAAAATCAAAGTAGACCACAGCCACAGGGGCCCCTCCCGACCCGCGACAGACCGCCGACTGGCTTCGTCAAGGTCCACTGGACGGTAAGGCTTAGTCGTAATTACTCCTTCGTGTGAAGCGCAATTTCTTGCGAGCTCCGGAACGTCCACCGGACGCCAGGTAACGGAAATTTGTTGTGGTAATTGAGAGCCAATTTGCAATTCGGGAGTTAGGGCGATGGATCACCATTGTGAGGTTTTGTTTTGAAACTTCACTGTAAAGCAGAAAGGTTTCGTTTTGCGCATATCATTCGTCTCGGTCGCGGCATTCATGGCACTTAGTGTTGTTTCACTTGCAACACCAGCCTCTGCCGCCGTAATCAATTCAGGTATCGCCTCGGCTCCTTCCAGTATGATCACTAACGTACGCATGCAGCGTCGCATGACCAGTTATCACATGCGGCATCGGATGGCTCGTCGTCGTTTCGAGCATCGGAGAATGTGGGGCAACTGAATAACTACTGAGCTGCTGGTTTGGCTAGCACACGAACCAGCAGCTCAGGATGATAGATTTTTGTATAGTTTATATCCCATCATAATCGGCGTGCATATTTAACCCCGGCAAATCGCCATCAGCAGGTGGGATGACAGCGCCCATCTATTGTGCTGCCGTTCGAAAGCTGTCCGGGCGAGATCCATCCTGGGCCCGAGTCGTCGGACGGTCGGCGAATGACCGCTAAGGGAAGCGCCGCTAGCTGTCCCAACGACCGACATGGGTCGAGGCTGTCGTCTAATCGCCCGGTATAAAGCAATTCCTCTTTGGATAGTCTGGCTGTCGTTTGCCGGGAGCACGGTCGTCTTTGCGGTCGGCATGAGCCGCCGCATGATGGGGCTTCGCAGGATGAACCTTCCGATGTGTGACGCGCTCGATGGACCGGTGAGGATCTCAGGGTGCAACAGCCTCGGCGGAATGGTTCGCTCACGTCCCGGCAGGGACGCCTTGACGCGCTTTGACGCGTGGCAAGCTCGGGGGTTCTGGGATCAGGCCACGGCAGCCTTCGCCAGGCAGGGCTGGCCGGACCGCAACATGGCATGCATGACGACAGCCAGTTTGCGCGCGACGGCTACGGCGGCACGCTTGAAGCCCAGCCGCTCGCGCAGCTTCAGCCCCCAGGCGTGCAGGTCGCTGTCCACTCGGCTTCGCGTCAGTAGAACGGTTGCGGCTTCGTAGAAGAGCCCCCGCATAAGCGCGTCTCCTCTCCGGGAGATGAGGCCGTCATAGTCGATCTCGCCCGACTGATAACGTCGCGTCGTCAGCCCGAACCAGGCGGCGACGGAACGTGACGATCTGAAGTTCGCAGGACCCTCGATCGCGGTCACGAAGGCGGGTGCGGTGATCTCCCCGATCCCGGAGATCGCCATCAGACGCTGGCAGGCTTGGCTTTGCCAGGCACTGGCCAGGAGCTGGCGCCCGAGTTCCGCCGCCCGCCGGCGAACCGCACCCCAGGCCTCCAGCAGCGGGAGGATGACGCGAGCGAGACCGTCCTAGTCCGAGAACAGACGTCGAACCTCCGCCTCGAACGATCTGCCCTTTGCGCCCGGCACGATCAAGCCGAACGTCTTTATCAGACCGCAGATCTCATTGGAGAGTTCGGTCGTCATCCGCACGAGCTTGTCCCGCCCGGCGACCAGCGTCCGCACAAGCGTGCTGTCGTATCCCTTCACACAGACTTCGCGAAAGAAGCCGACCTTGGCCAGATGAGCCAAACCATCGGCATCGTTGGCGCCGGTCTTGTTGGCGGCCATGTCGAGGGCAGCTTTGCCATGGCGAGCGTCGATATAGATCGCCGGAAGACCTTCCGCCGTGAGGGCATGGAAGAACCAGATCGACAAGGACCCCGTCTCGAACACGATCTGTCGAGCTTCGGGGGCGTGCGTGCGCACAGCCCCGGCAATGACGACGGGATCGAAGGCGCACTTACCCGGCCAAATCCGCTGACCGTCGCGCCGCACACAGATCGCAATGTCTTTCAACGACACATCGGGACCGATATACTCGCTCATGGTCGTTCTCCGCTCAATGTATAGGCCCGGCGTCCAGTTGTGAGCCCGCACCTTCATCCTGCCGGGAACAACCATCTCTTCCATTGTAGACCGCCTCACTCCGGCCCTGAGGGGAACGCTCAAGCGATTACCTCATGTGTGAAAACTCATGGCTTGTTGAAGAATTTCCCTGGTGCGCCCCGGGTCGCAGCCAGCGCAGGCATTCCGACGGCATCACCGCCGCCATACAGGATGCTCAAATGGCAGCAGCGTAGGAGATTGTTCCACAATTTCGGCTTGGACCTAAGTTTTCACGCAGCCTGCACTCCAAGCCGAAGTTGCTTGATGGCGGACCAATGGCCGCTTTCGGGAAGCGCCGATGGCGCCCCAGGCAATCGAGTTGGGTCGGTAGGAAGCCGTCTGCTTTCTCGCCGCACAGCTCCGAAGCGGACCGGCAGCTATCGGCCAATCTGGTCCTTTCCAGCCCGATCAGATCCCAGACAAGCAGACCTTCCGAATGCCCGCGGCGACCGCCCATTGTGTGCATCCGCAAACCGCCGTATGCGCGACGGCGATGCCCAGGCGATCAACGCGCACCATCCGGTACGATAGCCTCTTTGACGAGGTCAGCTTGCGCCTCCCTCTGTTCGAGGGCCTCTCTGGCGACAACATTCAGCATCTCTCAGCCTTGGGATTCGGTCGCGGCTTCCTGACAGCCTCCCTCCGAGCCCGCCTGCGCAAAGCAGGATTTCGCGACCTATCTCATTTGGCTCAGTCTTCTCCCGAAGAGATCGCTCGCATCAGGAAATTCGGACCGGTCCGGGTCGAGCTTATTCGAACTTTCATCCTCGATGAGATTGCACATTGGCTGCCGAGCGCACGTCAGACGCACGCAGTCGCGGCTACCAGGGAACGAAGGCTCGAGCTGCTGCGCGAAACGCAAATCAAACGTCTGGCACTGGACGCCGACAAGATCGCAGCGCTCGGGTTCGCTGGCAGCTCTTGTGCGGATATGGCCGGCCGTTCGCGCCTCAACCTCCTCGGTACAGGACTTGTGACGCCCATCGACGTAGACTGTTTCGTCATGACGCTCGCCCGTTTTCTGGGAGCGTGCAGGACGTCCGCTCGTTACCCCGGCGACGGGGCAAGGGAAGCGCTGTCAGCGGAAATGGAGACAACCGAGGTCCGTCGTGCCGCATTGCTGGCGGACCAGGATCGTGAATGGGAGGAGGCCGCTCCAGCCAGAGATTGGCGTCGGATTGGCATAGTTCGGAGGGTTTAGGGCGACGATAACATGCGGACTCGACAGGACCGTGGGGAACTCGCTGAGCTAGGCAGTATCAATCACAGAGTTGGATTAAGCGAACCGCAAGCGGACCCTCTGTATTTCGGAGAAGGGTAGGGAGCGGAAGTTATGTCAAAGCTCAGAAGGGAACCTTTGGAGTTGCGCCCGTCCGGGGACGTCCGAGGCCTTCGCCTTGATTGAAGCGGACCTCGGTACGATCCATCAATCCTCATGGTGGGAAATGCGTTCACCATCCGCAAACCCTGGTTAACGCGCCTCGGCCAATGAAGGTCGGCACGGTCTCAGTCGGGGCATCGGCGTCTACCTCAACGAACGATGAGCCGCCGGCGAAGCGCCCCGTGTCGTCCGAGATCAGCTGTTGATTCAAAGCGCGGATGGGCCAGTTCCACCACGCCCTCATTTAGTCGGTAGCTCAGTTTTCCGCAACGGTGGTCCAAATTGTCAAGGCGCAGTGAGCGCTCGGCATGCCGCAAAATTACGCATTGAAGGCTGTTCAGAACCGTCGAGGACAGCAAAGGTAAATAAAATGAGCGCATATGGTGAATTGTATCTCCATGTTTCTGGCCATTCTCGGGAACAACATCATCAAATTGCCGCACTGGCCCGATGAATGCATAATACGATATGCTTCTGTACGCGTCCGTTAGGACCCGTCGACCGGATTGATCAAGGCGAATTCAAGGTATGGCGGCGATCGTCCGACTGGCCCTGCTGCGGCCCTACACATTCGTCGTGATGTCGATCCTGATCCTGATCTTCGGGGTCATGGCGATCGTGCGCACCCCGACCGACATCTTCCCCCGGATCGGCATCCCGGTGATCAGCGTCGTCTGGCAGTACACCGGGTTGCAGCCCGACGACATGGCGGGGCGCATCGTCTCGGTGTTCGAGCGCTCGCTGACCACCACAGTCAACGACATCGAGCACATCGAATCCCAGTCGGTCCCGGGCTACGGGATCGTGAAGATCTATTTCCAGCCCGGCGTCGACATCACTGCAGCCCAGGCGCAGGTCACATCCATCTCGCAGACGCAGCTCAAGCAGCTGCCGCCGGGCGTCACGCCGCCCCTGATGCTCGCCTACAACGCGTCGAGCGTGCCGATCATCCAGCTCGCCCTGTCCAGCGACAGCCTCTCGCAGACGGCGCTCAACGACCTCGCGCAGAACTTCATCCGGCCTCAACTCACCACGATCCCCGGGGCGCAGTTGCCCTACGCCTACGGCGGCGCCGCGCGCCAAGTGCAGATCGATCTCGACCAGTCGGCGCTGCACGCCCACGGCCTGTCGGCGGCCGACGTCGGCGCAGCCTTGGCCCGGCAGAACCTGATCAACCCGGTAGGCACCCAGAAGATCGGGACCTTCGAGTGGATCGTCGACCTCAACGACTCACCCAAGACCATCGAGGCGTTCAACGACCTGCCGGTCAAGGTCGTGGACAGCGCCGTGGTTTTCATGCGGGACGTCGCCCACGTGCGCAACGGCTCGCCGCCCCAGACCAACGTCGTCCAGCTCGACGGCAAGAAGGGCGTGCTGATGTCGATCCTCAAGATCGGCAACGCCTCGACCTTGGACATCATCGCCGACGTCAAGGCGCGCCTGCCCGCCATCCAGGCGGGGCTGCCGACGGGCGTCGACCTCAAGTACGTGGCCGACCAGTCGGGCTTCGTGCGCGAGTCCGTTGTGGCGGTGGTTCGCGAGGGGGTCATAGCCGCGGCGCTGACCGGCCTGATGATTCTGGTCTTCCTGGGCAGCTGGCGCTCGACCCTGATCATCACCGTGTCGATCCCGCTCGCCGTGCTGTGCTCGCTGATCGCGCTCTCGGCGCTCGGGCAGACCATCAACGTGATGACGCTTGGCGGGCTCGCCCTGGCGGTCGGCATCCTGGTGGATGACGCCACCGTGACCATCGAGAACATCAATCGACACATGGAGGAGTTCGGCGAGGACATCGTCACCGCTATCACCCGCGGGGCGCAGGAGATCATGCCGCCGGCCACCGTCGCCCTGTTTTGCATCTGCATCGCCTTCGTGCCGCTTCTGGCGCTAGGCGGCGTGGCAGGCTTCCTGTTCCGGCCGCTGGCGATGGCGGTGGTGTTCGCGATGATCGCGTCCTACGCGCTTACCTACACCCTGGTGCCGACGCTGGCGCGCTACCTGCTGACCGAGCACGCACACGGACAGGATTCGGCCGGCAAGCCCAGCTTCTTCGCCCGGTTTCAGCGGGGCTTCGAGCGCCGCTTCGAGGCCCTGCGGCAGGCTTATCTCGGGCTGCTCGGCTTGGCGCTGTCGCTCCGGAAGTCCTTCGCGGTCGGCTTCCTCGCGGTGGTCGGCCTGTCGTTCGGCCTCGTCCCCTATCTCGGGCGGGACTTCTTTCCGGACATGGATGCGGGGGCGCTACGCATCCACCTGCGGGCTCCCACGGGCACGCGCATCGAGGAGATGACGGCGTTGACCGGGCGGGTCGAGGGAAGACTGCGCACGCTGATCCCGCTGGGACGCGTGGCTAGCGTTGTCAACAACATCGGCCTTCCGATCAGTGGCATCAACATTTCCTACGGCAACAGCGGCACCATCGGCACCTTCGACGCCGACATGCTTGTGACCCTCGACGAGGCCGGAGGCGGCGGGGAGGGCGGGCGATCGACCGCGGCCCTGACCCGACAGCTGCGCGAGCGTCTGCCGCAGGATTTTCCCGGCGTGACCTTCGCGTTCCTGCCCGCCGACATCGTCAGCCAGATCCTGAACTGCGGCTCCCCCGCCGCGCTGGACGTGCAGGTCGCCAGCCGCGACGTGGCGGGGGGCCGCGCCTACGCCAACACGCTCCTGGCCCGGGTTCGGCGCCGCGCCGGCGTGGCGGACGCCCGCATCCAGGAGCAGGCGCGCAACCCCGCGTTGCGGGTCGATTTCGACCGTGCGCTTGCCGGGGTCGTCGGCCTGACCGAGGGCGACGCGGCCGCGAGCCTCCAAGCGACGCTGTCGGGCAGTACGCAGACCGCCCCGACCTATTGGCTCGACCCGCGCAACGGCGTGTCTTACCCTGTCTCAGTCCAGACGCCGCAATATTCGATCGACACGCTGGGCGCACTCAACAACCTGCCGATCACCGCCGCCCGCTCGGAGCAGCTCCTGGGGGGCTTGGCGACGATCCGCCCGGAGCCGCTCAGCGCGGTGGCGACCGACTATAACATCGCCCCCACCGTCAACATCCTGGCCACGACGCAGGACCGAGATCTCGGCGGCGTCACCGCGGACATCCAGCGGGCGATCGACGAGACGCGGGCCGACCTACCGAAGGGGGCGACCGTCACGGTGCGCGGGCAGGCGGTGACCATGGCGCAAGCCTACCAGCAACTGCTCGTGGGCCTCGCCTTCGCGATCGTGCTCATCTACCTGCTCATCGTCGTCAACTTCCAGTCCTGGGTCGACCCGTTCGTCATCGTGACGGCGCTGCCAGCGGCGCTCGCCGGCATCGTGTGGATGCTGTTCGCCACGCACACCCACGTCTCGGTGCCGGCGCTGACGGGGGCGATCATGTGCATGGGTGTCGCGACCGCCAACTCGATTCTAGTCATCAGCTTCGCCCGCGAACAGCTCGACGCGGGACGCACGGCGATCGAGGCTGCCCTGGCGGCCGGGGCGACGCGTCTGCGGCCTGTGTTGATGACCGCGCTGGCGATGATGATCGGCATGGCGCCGATGGCGATCGAGCCGGGTCAGAACGCGCCGCTCGGCCGCGCCGTGATCGGCGGACTGCTGTTCGCCACGCTTGCGACGTTGTTCTTCGTGCCGGTGGTCTTCGGCATCGTGCATGGACGGCCCCGCCGCGCCGGGGCCCGACGCGAAGACGCTTCCCCTCAAGCCCTCTCATCCCCATCAGCCTAACCCCAGATCTCGCATGCACCCCACCCAACACGTCAAATCCGAGGACGCCGCGCACGCGGGCGCCGAGCCAGCTGTCGCATCGCCTCGCCTTCCATCGGGGCGCCGGGTCGGCCTGCTGCTGGCCAGCGTGGCAATCGGCGCCGCGGCGCTCGCCTGGGTCGGCATCAACGACCGGGCGAAGGGGATGCAGGAGGTCGCGAGCTGGACCGAACAGCAAGCAGTACCCACCGTCCGTGTAGTGCACGCGCGGCGCGGGCCCATGGACGAAGACCTGACCCTGCCCGGCTCGCTGAGCGCCTTCTACACTGGTACGTTGTATGCCCGCGCTAGCGGCTACGTCACGGCTTGGCACCGGGACATCGGCGCACGCGTGCGCAAGGACGAGGTCCTGGCCGAGATCTCGGCGCCCGACCTCGACCAGCAACTCGCCGAGGCGCGCGCTACCCTCGTTCAGCTCCAGGCTGCGGTCGACCAAGCCCAAGCGAACGCCGATCTCAGTGCGGCCACCAACAAGCGCACCGCCCGCCTGGTAACGCAGGGCTGGTCTAGCGAGGAGCGCGGCGACACCGACCGCTTCACCGCGGCCTCGCGTACGGCGGCCCTATCGGTGGCCAAAGCAAACATCGTCGCCCAGCAGGCAAACGTCGGGCGTTTGGAGGAACTGACACGATTCAAGGAGGTCCGAGCACCCTTCGACGGCGTCGTAACCGCGCGCAACGTTGACATCGGCGACCTGCTCACCGCAGGGGGAACCTCGGGTCGGCCGCTCTATCGGGTCTCGGACCTCCACCGGGTGCGTGTCTACGTGAACGTGCCGCAGGCCTTCCTCGCCGTGATGAGGCCGGGGCTGAAGGCTTCCTTGCACGTGCCAGGGCAGGAGGCATCGTTCGACGCAGAGGTGACCTCGACTGCAAATGCCATCGCGGAAGACACCCGCAAGGGTCTGGTGGAGCTCCAGGCTGACAATCCGGAAGGCAAACTCTGGCCGGGGGCGTTCGTGGAGGTCCGGTTCCACGTGCCTTCAGACCCGGGGACGCTGCGCGTGTCCGCCACCGCGCTGGTTTTCGACCGCAACGGCACGCAGGTGGCGCAGGTGGGCGACGATCACCGGGTCGCACTTAAGCCTGTGACGCTCGGGCGGAACCTCGGCAACGAGGTCGAGGTGCGCGCTGGCGTGGGCATTACCGATCGGCTTATCGACAACCCTCAGGAGTTCCTGGCCAGCGGAGACGTCGTCCGCGTCGCCGGGGAAGAGACTGCGCCGCGTACCGCCTCAGCGAACTGACGATAGCCTCCATGACCGACGTTCCAGGCCTCCGCGCGGTGCAACTTCACTTGCTGTTGCGACTGGGACAGGCTCCTCTGCAACCGGACAACACGGCGCTTTCGCTGGCCGCCGGCGGCCCCGGCTTGGCAACTTGATGCAGGCCGCTCCTTCGCTGCGTCGAACGAGCTACATCTGCCGGACAGCTTCCGACCAAGATTGGTCACGGATGAGGATCAGACTTACGGTAAGCAATCTTTCTGAACTTCGGAAAAAGGTCCTGGCTGTGTCAAAACCTTGGTGATGGTATCTTTTCCGGATCGACCGGAGGATGGCATGGGACGGTTTGTTGTCGGTGCCGAGCGCGATCGGACGACGCTGTTTCCGCCTTGTCTTGAAGACTGGATTGCCGAGGACAACCCGGTCCGCGTGGTCGATGCCTTCGTGGACGCGCTGGATCTCGGCGCGCTCGGCTTCGCGGGCGTCGATGCGGCACGGACGGGACGACCGGGTTACCATCCGGCCGCTCTCCTAAAACTCTACGTCTACGGCTATCTCAACCGGGTCCCGTCGAGCCGGCGTCTGGAGCGTGAAGCGGGCCGCAACGTCGAGGTCATGTGGCTGACAGGCCAGCTGTCGCCCGATCACAAGACCATTGCCGAGTTCCGCCGGCAGAACGGACCGGCCATCGGACGCGTCTGTGCCGGCTTCATCGCGTTGTGTCGCGAGATCGGCCTTCTGACGGGGACGCGCGTCGCAATCGACGGGCTCGAAGTTCAAGGCGGTCCTGTCCGTCGTCAGTTCGCGCGCCATCGTGGCCTTCAGTTGGTGGCCCAGTGCACGGGATTGCGCGGAGAGATGACACCCTATGCGCCTTCTCGGGGCAGGGCGCTAATGCGGTCACGCTGAGGTGGTTTAGCCGCCTAGTGGACTGCCGAGCCTTCGACCACCGTGCAGATTGCGAGCGCGCCGGAACTCCGCGTCGAGACTGGAGAGGCGGGGCCAGAATGTCACTTGCCTTCGCCGAAGCGCTAGGAGCCCGTCCAAGTAATCCTCTCGACGGCGACGTTAGAGGGTGATTCACTCGGCTCATGGCTAAGGTGTTTCGCTCCTGGGATGTGGATCAGGGCTGGTTGCTACCGCCCTCGCTGCACGAGTTCGTGCCGCCCGGGCACGTGGCGCACTTCGTTCGCGACACGGTGCGGGAAGCGCTCGACCTCTCGGCCATCCTCGACACCTACACCGAAGAGCGAGACTACCCACCCTACCATCCGGGGATGATGGTGGCGCTGCTGCTCTACGGCTACAGCCGCGGCTTGTACTCGACGCGTCAGCTCGCCCGGGCCTGCGAGGAACGGGTCGACGTCATGGCGGTGACCGGGCTGAACCGGCCGGACTTCCGCACCATCGCCGACTTCCGCAAGCGCCACCTCGTGGCCCTGTCGGACCTGTTCGTGCAGGTGCTGCGCCTGTGCCGCGCGGCTGGTCTGGTCCAGTTCGCCCACGTGGCAGTGGACGGGACCAAGGTGAAAGCCAACGCCTCCCGCCACAAGGCGATGAGCTACGGACGCATGAAGACGGCTGAGCCGGGGCTGGCCGCCGAAGTCGACGCCTGGCTGGAGCAAGCGGGCGAGGCGGACGCGGCCGGGGATGCGGTGCAGGGCGCGAACCGACGGGGCGACGAGACGCCGGACTGGATGGCCGACAAGCAGCGACGGCTGGAGACGATCCGTGCCGCCAAGGCTGCCCTGGGAGCGGAAGCGATCGATCCGCCCAACCCCGAGGACGAGAGCGGGCCGGGTGCATCCTCGGGCATGCGCTGGCAGGGTCGGCCCCTACGTGCCGAGGACGGCGGACGACCGGACCGGGCGCAGCGCAACTTCACTGACCCAGACAGCCGGATCCTGCCGACCCGCGACGGGCTCGTACAGGGCTACAATAGGCAGATCGCCGTCGATGCCGCGCATCAGATCATCGTGGCGCCCCGCCTCGTGACAAACGCCGCCGACGCCCGCGCCCTCGTGCCACTCATCGATGACGTCCGCGCTCATCTCGGGCGCAAACCGTGCGAGGTCTCGGGCGATGCAGGCTTTGCCAACGAGGCGAACCTGGCCGCGCTGAAGCAGCGGCGGATCACCCCCTATCTCGCTCCGGGGCGGGCGCGTCACGGCGAGGGCGATGCGACCGGTCGTCGAAGGCTGACGAAGACGCCCCTAATGCGTGCGATGGCCGCGCGGCTGAAGCGGGCTGGCCGCCGGAGCCGCTACCGCCTCAGGAAGCAGATCGTCGAGCCGGTGTTCGGGCAGGTCAAGCAGGCCGGGGGCTTCCGACAGTTCCTGCTACGCGGCCTCGATCAGGTCCGCGGCGAATGGGCGATGATCTGCACCGCCCACAACCTCCTCAAGCTGGCCAAGGCCGGGCACTGAGCATGACGCAGGCTGCTAGCTCGCCCTGATCTCAACCCTGATCTCGATCCGCAAACCTGTTACTCGGACGGGCTCCTAGGGCTTGCAGTTAGGAAGAGGTGCGGGAGGGTGGGCGAGTAGCACTCAGCGAACTCCCAGCTTTCATTCTGGGGACACGCATCGCTTTATCGTCTTCGTGCGTTTCTTATTGGCAATCGCTCAGAACGGAGCGAGTTAGGCGAGCGTACGGAGGCAGAAATGCTACGCGGCGGATTGCTATGGCTAATCTAAAAACCGCTGCATATCATCCTATTTCTATGGTTATTTGGTGTCTTTCACCGAGCTAAGGTGCGCACAAACATGTCCTATACGGTCGAAATCACGATCGCCGAGCCTGCTTCAACCGATGAGGAGGTAGAGACGCGCATGTACCAACTGCCCGATCCCTACGAAACGGTAGCAAGCGCTAGTGAGGCTGCTGCCGTGCACATCGCCAGCCTCAACCTCAAACCGGCGGCGGTGATCTACAGCGTGTTCGATCGCGAAGGCTTCACAGTGGCTTCAAGTGTCGAGGAGTTGGCCGAGGCCGGGTAACGACGCCTTGGACCTGTGATTTCGGCGACCCCGATCAGGCCTGGGCAGAAAAAAGGCCACCCCCGAAGGAGCGGCCCGAAGTCTTGGGAGGAAACGCCCTTGGGAGGGCTGCAGGACCACGATGTCATCGCCGTCCCACAGCATCGACCTATGCACCTTCAGTGCAGCGAACAACCGCCCATAGGTTGTAGCCCGCGCATAAGTGGCGTTGTTTCAGCTCTCAGGTGCGCTTCCACACCATGGCTGGATGCGACCTGCGATCATCAGGCGTGCGCCACCGGCAGCTCGCCCACCTGCGTCGTGTAGCGCGGCGTCCGCATCTCGAACTTCGTGTTCCACCTCCGCTTGGCCACCAGCCCCGAGCGGGCGGGCACTACGGCCCCGCGGCCCCAGCGCGCGTTGCAGGCGTCCATCGCCGCCATGAGCGGCCCTGACCGCTCCCGGTCCATGGCGTCGATCAAGGCCCGCGGGCTGTGCGACAACGGCACTAGGTCGTTGGTGATGATGCCGGCCTTGGAGTACCGCCACGACCGCTGGCCGGGCTCGCGCCAGGTCTTGGCCACCCCGAGCCGTGCTGCCTTAATCAGCGCCAGCGTGTCGTTGGTGTGCTCGGGAAGGGTGATGGTAGTGGAGACCGAGCGCATCGGAGCATCCCGATCGTGCTCGCTGGTATGGTAGAAGATCGACACGTGGTTGGTGGCCAGCCCCTCCCGCCGCAGCTTCTCGCCCAGTCGGGTAGCATGTGCGGCCACCGCCTCCTCGAGTACCGCCCGTTCGGTGATGCGGCTGCTAAACGACCGCGTGACCGCGCAGCCCTTCCGTCGGGCCGGCACCATCTCCAAGGGCAGACAGGCGAGCCCGCGCAGCTCGTGGATGATGCGCTCGCCCACTACCGTTAGGCCCTTGCGCACCGGCTGCGAGTCGAGGTCGCGCAGGTCCGCTACGCTCTCTACGCCCATCGCTTCCAGCTTCGCCAGCGAGGCCCGGCCGATACCCCAGACCTCGGCGACATCGATCCGGCAGAGCCAATGCTCGTAGGCGACCGGGTCAGTCAGATCGCATACACCCTGCAGCTCGTGCACGGTCTTGGCGATGTGGTTGGCCAGCTTCGCCAGTGTCTTGGTCGGGCCGATGCCGACACAGGTCGGGATGCCAGTCCAGGCCCGCACCGTGGCGCGCAGATCCCGGGCGAGTTCCTCCCGTAGACCCGGCGCCACGTCCGAGAGGTTCAGGAAGCTCTCGTCTATGGAGTAGATCTCCACCTGCGGGCTGAACTGCCGGTACACAGCGTTGGTGCGCCCCGACATATCACCGTAGAGGGTGTAGTTCGACGAGAAGACGCGCACGCCCTGCCGCCGGCACAGGTCGCGGATCTTGAAGTACGGCTCGCCCATCCGAATACCGAGCGCCTTGGCCTCGGCCGTGCGGGCGATGGCGCAGCCGTCGTTGTTCGAGAGGACGATCACCGGCACCAGGGCGAGCTTCGGATCGAACACGCGCTCGCACGAGCAGTAGAAGCTGTTGCCGTCGATCAAGGCCACGGCGCGGCCGCCACCGATGCGGTCGCGTTGGCGCGGGGCCGGCGCACTCACGACAGCTGCCCGCGGGCGACGTGCCAGCGGATCGAGAAGCGGACCACGCCCCAGATCACGCCCTCGCCGAGTTCGTCGACCGCGAAGGCTGGCAAGGCTGGATTGCAGAACGCCAATCGGGCGACGTTGCCGTCGATCACCAGGCGCTTGCAGCTCATCTGCCCGTCGACCGCCGCAACGACGATGCTACCATGGGACGACTTGAGGCTGCGGTCGACGCAGGCGAGATCCCGGTCGTAGATCCCGGCCCCCTCCATGGACGATCCGGAGATGCGCCATAGGAACGTGGCGGGCGGGTTCGGCACGAGCCAGCGCGGCAGTTCTAGCGCGCCCTCTAGGAAGTCGTCGGCTGGGCTGGGGAAGCCAGCGCATAGGGCCTGCCCGATCAGCGGGACCCGCACGGCGTCGGGACTGCCGACGAGCAACTCGTCGATCCGGTGAGCTGGCATGAGACTCAGCGAGTTCCGGCGTCCACAGCTGGTTCGTACCACCGGGCGTGCATCGCGACCTCCATATCGAATAGAACACACCATGAACAAACACGGCGCGTGAGCGTAGTTCAATGGCTGTGTCGGGCCCCGCCGAGATCGCAGTGGGCGAGTGTGGAAAGGTCGGGAAAAGGCCAATGCCGCGGAGGCTTTACCGCTTCCATTGCCTGGGTGGGGGCGACGCCGTGTTCGATTTGAACGGGCGATGGCTATCGAGCAGCCGCGAGGTCCGACAGCAAGCGGATCGGGTAGCGATAGACCTGATGGCGGGTGGCGGCAGCCAGGACTGGACTGCGTGGATCGTCGATGTGCGAGACGCCGCAGGCCGGTCCGTGCTGATGCGGGCGTTCACTTTGGTGAAGGTGGCCTGCGAGTAGGCGTAGCAGACGGGAGAGACGCAATAGCGATGAAAACCAGCTACGTGGTGCAGCCGTTCGAAATCCACCGCAAGCGCTTGCGTCCTGCCCGCCAGGAGGCCGCTCAGACTGAGGGCGGCGCCCTGAAGAAGGCTGAAAACCTAGCCAACCGTATGCCCGGGGCGGCGGCGCTGAAGGCGGTAGCTGACGACGAGACTGGCGAGCTGGAAGGCGTCACGATCCTCGGGCAGTGGGGCGAGATCCCCGACGACTTCGCCGAGAGCCTACAGGGCGGGTGAAGGTCAGCCGACCTTCGCCTTGAACTCCCAGATCGGCGGGCCCCACGCCTTGCCCGGCGTATTCCGGTAGCCGGCGGTCCGCTCGAACACGACCCTCTCAGCCTCGACGGCCTGCGCCTTCTTGCCGGCGATCATCAGCGCACCGCAGTAGTCGACCCGCAGCGTGCCGTGCTCAGGATGCACTCCGAATAGCTGCCGATCCGTCCAGCCGAGCGCGACCGCGTCAGCGCCTAATTGATCGCAGAAGTCGATAGCCGATTCCCGGAACGTCGCCCACTGCGTCGGCGTGAGGTAGCGACAGGGCGAGGCGCGCTCGGAGATGCGTTCGAGTTGATCGCGCCAGGTGGCGACGGCGGGTGGCAGGTCTGACATGCCCCCGGCGGTACGGGCGAATGATTGCCGAAACGGAAAAACCGGCCAGTCGCTGGGCCGGGTGGGCAGATGTCATTAGCGGTGTTCGCCGCCGCTCCCTCGACGGTGAGCGCTCGGCCTTTCGTCGCACGCTGGCTTTTCCTCCGAACCGTCAGCGGCGCACGCAGTTGCCGCCTGACCACGATGGAGGAGAGCGCGATGTCGAACCCAGCCAAGGGACAGCACGGCGATGGCCAGCGCCACAGCACGATGAGCGCCAAGGAACAGAAGGCTGCCGAGGTCCAAGAGGCCGGGAGCGCAAAGGCCGACGCAGGCCACCCTGAGGTTCTCGAAGGTGGGAAAGCGGAGTCGACGACCGAGGGCAAGGGGCATCCCAAGTCGGCGGCATCGAATGCACCGGCAGGCGGGACCAGCGACGCGGCCACGAGCTCGGCGACAGTGGGCAAGGCTGAGAAGGAGGCTGCGGCTGCGGCCGGTGCCGAAAAGGAGCAGCACGGGCGCGGACACCGGAAATCGGAGTAGCCTTCCCGCATAGAATGATCCGCTCGGCCCCGCCCCGATCTGCTCACGGGGCGGGCGCCCGGCCGATCTCACCAGCGGTCGAGCCGATACGCAACGCGGCTCGGGGACAGGATGAGACCGGGCGGTTACCGGGGCATGCTGCGTCTTCAAAGCTGCCAATCCCAGCCCGGGATTCGGGCACGAAAAAGCCCGCTCCGGTGGGCCCCGAGCGGGCTTTCCCAGATCTGATCCCCGAGGGGTGGCGGAGCCGGATCCATGGGCATTGTATCGCTGCCGCGGATACAAAAAAGCACTCCGCCGCGCTGGCCCGAGCAGGCCGGGATGGGAGGGGATCAGAGTATTTTGACCGGATCGCTGTGTCAGCTCGATGGATCCCGAGGGAGCGACCGGTCGGCGATGATGCCGACCCGGAGAGCGATCAGGGCGGAGACCGCACCCAAATCCTGGCGCCGGCCCAACTAACGGAGATGTTAGCAGCCAGGATACCTCCTATGTCGTGGATTCGCGCAAGCACATGCTACGGCTCGCTCATACAGAGTAGTTCCGGCGCGTAGACCGTCCTGAACCCGGCCTGCGCGTAGAGCGCCTCGATGCCGCCGCCGGCCGGGCATTGCAGGAAAGCCCAGCGCGCCCCGCGCGCCTGCGCCTCGCGCAGAGCAGCAACCGTCACGGCGCTGCCAAGCCCCCGACGCTGCCGGTCGGCCCGGGTGCTGACGTTGTACAGCCCCGCTAGGCCGCCGCGCAGGTAGAGACTTGCGCAGGCCGCTGGACCGCTCGCGTCCTGCAGGACGAGGTGGACCGGCACCAGCCCCGGCCGAGACCGCGCCGCCCGCAGAGCCGGCAGGTAGAACCGGCGCAGATGCGCTTTCACGGCCGGGTCGTCCGACAGATGGGCGAAGACCTGCTCGAAATCCGGCGGCGGTGCGAGTGTGGCATGGGCGCGGACGACTTGGTCTGGGGCGGGCTGCGACGGGGTCAGCCGCGCCACCATCCAGCTCGCCGGATAAGCGGCGGCCGGCTCGAACAGCGTCCGCAGGGCCGCGGCCTCGGCCGCGTCCCGGGCGAGGAAGGCGGGGGCCCTGGCGCGTCCAGGGGCCATTGCCCCGGCCCAGCTGAACTGGTCGGGCCGGCAGACCCCGCAGGCGAAGTTCAGGGTTGGATCCGGGATCGCGCGCGACCAGACATAGATGGCCCCGCCCGGACCGTGCTCGACGCCGTCGATCAGGGAGCCGGTGAGCGCGGTCAGATGCGCGTCCCGCAGTTCTTCGAAGGTGTGCGCGCCCATGCTCAGGCTGCGCTCCAGGCCTGGCGCGGCGCTGTCAGCGCGGCGATCCGGGCGTGCAGGTGCGGCGACAGCACGATGTCGAGATGATCGGTCTCCGGCACGGTCTCCACGGATAGGAGCCGGGTCGTGAGGGGCTGCCAGTCGATCACCGGCAGGCCGCGGGCGCGGGATTGCGCGGCCACGAAGCTGCGGATCGGCACCGAACCAGGGACGAGACGCAGTGCCCGGAACTGGATCGCGTGATCGACCAGCGTCCACAGAATCCGCTCCCGGCTACCGACCTCGGGGCCGTCGGTGGGCAGCGGCTGTGGATCGGCGGCCAGGAAGCGCAGGAACTGCACCGCCGCCTCCGGGTCCATGCGCTCCCGCAGGCCCTCCCACTGGGCGCGCATCGGAGAGCGCTCAAGCCAGCCGGTCACCATCGACTCGTGCGCGGCCCGCTCCTCGGCCTCGATCGGACGGCCGGCGCCGCTGGCGAAATTCGGCTCTAGCCCGCAGGCGTCGAGCATGCCGACGAACTCCAGGGGAAATCCTGGCCCGAGCAGCCGGGCGGTCTCGTAGGCGAGCACCCCGCCCCAGGACCAGCCCAGGAACGCGCAGCCGCGCGGCCGGCCGCGCATCAGGCCCCGCACCCGCTCAGCATAGGCGGCGGCGAGCTCGGCGATCTCCGGCAGCGGTCGCACGGCCTCGACCAGGGAAGCGCACAGGATGCCGTGCGCCTCCTGCCCGGGCCCGAGATGGGCGACCAGCGGCTCGTATTCCCGGGTGCTGACCAGGAGGCCCGGGAACAGCACCAGGAGTGGCCGCTCGGACCCGCCACCGGCCGAGAGCCGGACCGTCGGCGCGAGACCCTCGTCGGCGGCCTCCGCCTCCGCGTCGATCCGGGCGGCCAGATCCGCGATAGTCGGATCGCGCAGGAGATCCGCAACCCCGATCCCGCCCCGGGGCGCGATCAGGCGCAGGCGCGCCACCAGCCGCAGGGCCGACAGGGAATCACCCCCGAGCGCGAAGAAGCGCCGATCCGCGACCTGAACCGGGAAGCCCAGCACCTCGGACCAGATCCCGGCGAGCCGCCGCTCCGTGGCGCTACCGGGCGGGCGCCCTCGCCGGTCATCCCCGGCCGGGTCCGGTAGGGCATTGCGGTCGAGCTTGCCGTTGGCGTTCACCGGCAGCCGGTCGAGTAGCGTCAGGCTCGCCGGGACCATCGGTTCCGGAAGCCGGCGGGCCAGGGCGGCGCGCAGGCGTCCGGCCTCCGGGCGACGTCCGCTGGCCGGGACGACGTAGCCGGCGAGATACACGCCCGCGGGGGCTTCCCAGCGCAGGACCACGGCGTCGGCCACCTCGGGCAGCGCCCGCAGAGCCGCCTCGACCTCGCCGATCTCGACCCGGTGGCCGCGGATCTTGACCTGATCGTCCGCCCGCCCGGCGAAGGCGAGGCTGCCGTCGGGCCTCTGCCGGACCCGGTCGCCGGTGCGGTACATCCGGCCGCCCTGCGGGGCGAACGGGTCGGGCAGGAAGCGCTCGGCCGTCAGGGCGGGCCGGCGCCAGTAGCCCCGGGCGAGGCCGCCGCCGATATAGAGCTCGCCGGTCTCACCCGGCGCCATCGGCTCGAGATCGGGCCCCAGCACGTAGGCCGCCCGCGCACCCACCGAGCTGCCGACCGGCGCGTAGGGCTCTTCGAAGGTCGTGCCCGGCGGCACCTTCCAGATCAGCGGCGAGATCACGCATTCGGTCGGCCCGTAGCCGTTGATCAGCAGCCGCGGCTTCAAGATGCGGCCGAGCCGCGCGAAGGTCTCGCGGGCCATCGCCTCGCCGCCGAAGGAATAGACCTGCACTTCCGGCGCCTCGCCCAGGCGCTCAGCCCAGTCGGCGAGTTGGCCGATATAGCTCGTCGGGAAGCCGGCATGCGTGACCCGGTGGCGGCGGATCTGCGCCAGGGTCTCGGCCGCGGTCCACAGTTCCGGGCCGCGCAGCACGATGCAACCGCCCGCGACCAGCGGGGTCATCCAGCGCTCGTGCGCCCCGTCGAACGCGAAGGACAGGAAGTGCAGCTCGCGGGACGCCGCGTCCATCTCGTAGGCGTCCGCGGTGGTGCGGCAATGCATGGCCAGCGGGCCGTGCTCGACCAGGACGCCTTTCGGCCGACCGGTCGAACCCGAGGTGTAGATCAGGTAGGCCGGGTCATCGGGCTCTGGCATCTGGAGCACGGGCTCGCCCGGCGCAGCCAGGGCGGCGGGATCGAGCCGGGCGATCCCCGCGGGCAGGTCGAGCCGGGCGGCGATCTCCGGCGTAGTGATGCACTGCGTGATGCCGGCATCCTCCAGCATCATGTGGATGCGGGCGGCCGGGTATTCGGGATCGAGCGGCAGGAAGGCGGCCCGGGCTCGGAAAACTCCGAGCAGCGCGACGATGATCTCCGGGGAGCGCTCCAGCGCCACCGCCACCCGCTCCCCCCGGCCGATCCCGCGGGCGGCGAGCCCGGCCGCCACGGCGGCGGCGCGGGCATCGAGGTCGCCCCGGGTGAGCGTCTCTCCGCCGAACAGTACGGCCGGCTTTTCGGGATCCGCTGCGGCGAGGCTTGCGAGGCGCGCCGGGACGCTCTCTGGATCGGCGTCGGGCGCGGAGGCTGGTGCCGGGTCCAGAGCGTTGGCCGGCTCCTCGATCCAGGCCCGCGCCGCCTCGATCCCGCAGGGGCCGTGCGCCTGGGTCCAGCCGGCGGGGAGTTCGCGTCCGGCTGGCCAGAAGGCGGCGTGCCCGGCTGTGTCGCGCGCCACAACCACCGCGTCCCGGGTCCAATCCGCGCTCGGATCCTCTGTCAAATCCCCGCCGGCTTGCATGTCCATCCGCTCGCTCCTGCGCCCCTCGGGCCTCGACACATCTGACGGTTGACGCCGGGCACGGTTCACGGCGGAGCGCCCGCAGGGCGGCAAAAAAATGCTGAACCGCGGCCGGGACCAACCGTCAGGGAGGTGCTGGCGACACGCGGAGGGCGGATGACGGACATTTTGAGGGACGAGGCGAGCAACGAGTCTCGGGCGGTGCGGCTCGGCCTAGACGGGAGCCCAGAGGCGCCGGTGATCCGGCTCGTCCATCCGGCCCCACCGCAGATCGCCGCGGAGGCGATCCTGGCCCGGGCCGAGGCGCTGACGGCCGAGGATACGCGGGTCCTGCGCATCGGCGTCGAGGCCGGTCCCCACACCGCTGCGCGGCTACTCGCCCTCGGAGCCGCACGGCAGATCGGAACCGGGGTCGAGATCCTGCCCGGCCTGCTCTGGCAATGCGCCGCCCGCTGGCTGCCCGATTCCCGACCGCCTTTTCCCGAACTGGTCACGGTGACGGACGGACGCCGGCATCCGCTGCGGCCTGGGACGCTGGCTGGCACGGTCTACACCCGGGACATCCCGTGGCTCGGCCGCCGCCTGAGCTTCCGCACGATGACGGAGACCGGGGATGTCGCGCTGTTCTCGGCCTGGATGAATGATCCCCGAGTCGCCGAGGTCTGGCAGGAGCGCGGCACGCTGACGGAGCACCAGGCCTATATCGCCCGGCTGCAGGCCGATCCGGCCAGCCTGCCGCTGCTCGGCTGCCTAGACGACGCGCCGTTCGGTTATTTCGAACTGTACTGGGCCCGGGAGAGCCGCGTCGGCCCCCTCTACGAAGCCGGCCCCTACGACCGCGGCTGGCACGTGGCGATCGGCGATGCCGCTATCCGCGGGCGCCCGTACCTCTCGGCCTGGCTGCCCTCGCTGATGCACTATCTGTTCCTCGACGAGCCGCGCACGCAGCGCATCGTCGGCGAGCCTCGGGCCGACCACGCCCAGCAGATCCGCAACCTGCACGGCTCGGGCTTCGCCACGATCGCCACGATCGATTTCCCGCACAAGCGCGCCGCCCTGGTCAGCCTGTCGCGCGAGCATTTCGTCCGCGACCGACTCTGGGTGCCGGGTGCCGCCGTCGCAGACGCTGCACCGCGCCCCCCGGCGGTGCCAGCCGCCTGATCGCCTTCCCACGACCTGACGAGAGACGCGCGATGACGGATCACCCCGCGACCGACGACATCATTGGCATCGGCTTCGGCCCAGCCAACCTGTCCCTCGCCATCGCCCTCCGGGACGCGATGGTCGGCAACAAGATGCGCCCGAGCTTCCGCTTCCTCGAGCGGCAGGAGCGCTTCGGCTGGCACCGGGCGATGATGCTGCCTCGGGCCGACATGCAGATCAGCTTCGTCAAGGACCTCGTGTCCCTGCGCGACCCGACGAGCCCGTTCAGCTTCATCAACTATCTGCACGTGAAGGGGCGGCTTAACACCTTCCTCAACCTGAAGACGTTCAACCCGTCGCGGATTGAGTACAACGACTACCTCGCCTGGGCGGCCGAGCACTTCGCCGACTTGGTCGCGTATGGCGAGACCGTGGACGCCGTCCGGCCGGAGACCCGGGAGGGCCGGCTCGCCGCATTCATAGTCGAGGCCCGGGACGGGGCGGGCGTGCGCCGCCTGCGCCGCTGCCGCCATCTGGTCGTAGCGGGGGGCGGCGGCTCGGCGATCCCGTCGCCCTTCGCGCCGCTGGTAGATGACGCGCGGCTGATCCATTCCTCCTGGTACCTGCCGGGGATCACCGGCGCCCTCGGGCAGCCGCGGCTCGACGGCCCCCAGCCCCGCATCCTGGTGGTAGGCGGCGGCCAGAGCGCCGTGGAGATCGCCACCGACCTGGGCGAGCGCTACCCCCGCGCGCTGATCGACCTCGCGATCCGCGGGCCCGCCCTGAAGCCCGCCGACGACAGCCCGTTCGTCAACGAGATTTTCGATCCAGCTGCCGTCGACCGCATTCACGACGCCCCGGCACCGGTGCGGGCGGAGCTGATCGCGGCCCACCGCGCCACCAACTACGCGGTCGTCGACGCGGACCTGATCCAGGCCTTCTATGCCACGCTGTACGAGCAGGAGGTCAGCGGCGTGACCCGCTACCGGCTGCGGCGCAGCACCCAGGTGCTGGCCCTGGAGGCCGGCCCGGAGGGCCTGTCCGCGCTGATGCGCGACGACGTCGCCGGGACCGAGGAGCGCCAGATCTACGCGGCCGTGATCTGCGCCACCGGCTACGCGCGCGCCGCGGTCCCGGCGGTCCTCGACCCGCTCCGCCCGTTCATGGCCGGCGAGACCGCCGACCGGCACTACCGCCTGCCGCTGGACCCCGCCGAACCGCGGGTCAGCCTGCATCTGCAGGGCTTCAGTGAGCCGACCCACGGGCTGACCGAGACGCTGCTGTCCATCCTGCCGGTGCGGGCGGGCGCCATCGCGCAGACGATCCTGGCGGAAGAGCGGGCGGCCCGCGCGGCGATCCGGACCGCCGCGGCCAAGCCGTGATGCGCATGGAGGGGCGGCCCCGCCGCGGGCCGGTGGATCTCGACGGCGACCAGGTGATCGCCCTGGTCGTGCGTCTGTCCGGGCCGGCGATCCTCGGCATCTCGGCCCATGCGCTGCAGATGCTGGTGAACGCTTGGTTCGTGGCCGATCTCGGCGCGGCGGCGATCGCCACTATCGCCATCGCGTATCCCGTGACGCTGCTCGTGGCGGCGCTGGGCTACGGGGCCGGGATCGCGGCAGCCTCGCAAGTCGCCCGAGCCCTCGGCGCCGGCGACCGCGACCACGCCGACGAGGCCGCCTCCCTGGGCTTCTGGCTTTGCCTACCGGCGGGCGGGGTGGTCACGGCCGCGATCCTGGTCGACACGCCGTTCTGGCTCGGGTTCCTCGGCGCCGATGCCGGGCTGGCCGCAACCGCGGCCCCCTACACAGCGCTGGCGACCCTCGGTACCGCGCTGATGCTGGTGATGATCGTCGGCGGCTTCGTGGTCCGCGCCCAGGGGCATGCCCGCCTCAGCGGCGCGATCATGATCGGCAGTTTCGGCCTCAACATCCTGCTCGACTGGGTCCTGATCCGGCTCTGCGGCCTCGGCACCGCGGGCGCCGGCTGGGCGGCGATCGGCGCGCAGGCCGCCGGGGCCGCCGCCTACGGCCTGCACTTCGCCCTGGCCCGGGGCCCGGACCGGATCCGGTTCCGGCGGCCCGGCGGCGGGCGGATCCGGCCGGGCCTGCTTCCCGAGGCGCTGCGGCTCGCGGTGCCGGCCACCGGATCAAGCCTGCTCGCCGCCTTCGCGATGGCCCTGTTCGTCGAGGCGGCCGCCCCCTACGGCGAAGCCGCGGTGGCGGCCCAGGGGCTCGCCCTGCGCCTCGTCCTGGTGGCGGCCCTGCCGCTCCTCGGCATGATGGCCGGCGCCCAGACCGTCCTGGGTCATGCCGCCGGCGCCGGCCGCGACGACCGCCTGGACCAGACCTTCCGTTTCGTGACCGCCGCCTCCCTGGCCTACGGGGTGGTGGTGGGCGGGTTGATGTTCTCCCTCGCCGAGCCCCTGACCACCCTGTTCGCGCAGGATGCTGAGACGGCCCGGGAAGGCGCGCGCGCCACGGCCGCCTTCGCGGTGGCGTTCGCCCCGGTGGGACTACAGCTCACCGCCGCGACCCTGTTCCAGGCGATCGGCGCCCCGCGCCGGGCCGCGGCCGTCTCTCTGGCTGCGCAGGGGCTGGCGCTGATCCCGCCGCTTCTGATCCTGCCGCGGCTGTTCGGGTATGACGGCGTGCTGGCGAGTCGGATCTTGGCCGAGTTCTTCGCCGACGGTCTCGGCCTCGCGCTGATGCTGGCGTGGCTGTCCGGTGCGGGCACTCGCAGGGCAGGCGGCGCAGCGCAGGTCGAGGGCAGCGAGGCAGTGGAGATGCCCCCGGCGCACGAGGCCGCACACCAGAGCGCGTGAGACGCCCATCCGCGCAGCGATCACGTTCTGCGGCACGCCGTCGACCCGATGCAGGCGGAAGGCGGTGCCGACCGGCTCCGGCAGCTGCGCCATCGCCGCAGTGACCCGCTGCAGAGCCTCCCGTGCAGCCGTCGCATCCTCCGGCGTCCCGGCCACAGGGTCGGCGGGGTCGACGGCCTCGTCGAGATGGGCGAACAGCCGCCGTTCGAGCGTGCGCCGCCGCGCTTGATCGATGGCGAGGTTGCGGACCATGCGCCCGACATAGGCCGTCGATCGGACCTCGTCCGAGGGCGGCGCGGCCGCGAGGCGCAGCATCACGTCCTGCACGACGTCTTCCGCCTGCTCGCGGCACGCGAGTATGCGCCGCGCGATCGAGACATAGGCCGAATGATGCCACTGGGTGAATGCCAAAGCCCCGGGCGCCGTCTTTGACGCCGCGTCGGCCCGGCGCGACGCGAGCGCCACCCTTTCCTGGTGCTTGTGTCTGTTCAAGGACGACGCACTCATGCTGTTCCGGATGGCACAGCATACACAGAACCACCACGATAGAAATATTCCGTGAGTATTTTGTAATTGTTTTAATTCGATCCACCCGCCGAGCTGCAGATTTATTTATATAGGACGCTGAAAATAATTACTTACGTCCCAAGCTAGAACACTGGAGTTTTATGCTACAAGTTCCAGCGTCTAGACTAAGATTCTAACCTCGCGAAGTGAAGCCGTGCCCCTGCGCGATCCTGCTCTCGATCCGGCCTCCACTCAGATCCGCGTCGCTGCCGGGTAGGTGCGGGGCGGCATCGCCGGGGTCACCGCGCATTCCGGGCCATCGATACGGAAGACGCAGCGGAGCCGATTAGCTGCCGCCGATACCCGCGATCATCTTGCCGGTGCCCTCGCAGTCCAGGTAGGCGTCGGCGTTTGTGGTGGCCTGCTCCCAGGTGCCCAGGAAATCGACCATGTCGGCGGCATGGGCGGGCAGAGCCATGGCAAAAGCCAAAGACATCGTGAAGCCGAGCGCCTTTCGGAGGAATCTCGTTAGCTGTAGCGTGACTATGCGGCTCGACAGAGCTTCCCGGAGATCATCAGTCATGTCTCGCACCATCCTTGCCGCTGCACTTCTCTCCCTTGGCGCCGGCATGCTCGCCACGCCCGCCGCGGCCCTGTCCCTTAAGGACTGCTCTGTGAAGTATCAGGCGGCGAAGCAGGCCGGGACTCTCAACGGGCAGAAGTGGAACGACTTCCGCAAGGCCGAGTGCGGCGCAGCTCCGGATGCGGCGACGAACACCGTGCCGAACCCCGTCGCACAGGGCGCCACCAAGACCGCGGCACCCGCCCCAGCGCCGACAACGTCCGCTTCTCGGGCCGCGCCGGCGCCATCTCCGGGATCTGCTGCGTACCCCCGAGCGATCGATCCGAAGTACGCCAAGGAATCAGCGGGCAAGGCCCGGATGCATAC
This sequence comes from Methylobacterium sp. GXS13, assembly GCF_001455965.1. Classification (GTDB taxonomy): domain Bacteria; phylum Pseudomonadota; class Alphaproteobacteria; order Rhizobiales; family Beijerinckiaceae; genus Methylobacterium. The sequence goes on along the minus strand of NZ_LKKO01000102.1, from coordinate 3,687 downwards.
CTGCCTGGACAGCTACAACGCCGCTAAGGCTGCTGGCACGCTCGGCGATGCGAAGTGGATTCAAAAGGGTGGCGGCTACTACTCGGTGTGCAACAAGCAGCTCAAGGGCTGAGCCGTCTAGGCCAAGCAGCAACCGTAGCTCGCCGCCGGCCCGGCCAGTTCTAAGCTGCAACTTCGAGTTCGACGACGGGCTCCACATCTTCATAGAAGGGGACGTAGGCGCACCACCCACACACGCCCGTGTCGGCAGCCTTTGGGGCGTTCCGTTGAGAACACTCTGGGCAAACCTTCATTACGAGGTGGGAGCCGTGAACGAACGCCAATCCGCGACCGCGAAAGGTGGCCGCGCCATGAGGGAGTTTTTTCAACATAGATAATTCCTGCGTACTACCGCAGGTTGCTGTCAATGAGTGCTCAAGGCTTCCAGCCCCGCTGAATCAGCGTGGCTGTCCGATGAGGGCGGGCGTGAGGTAGCTGCATCGGCAGTTATCCCTTGAGAAGCAGCTTTCACGATGCCCGCTTTGGGAGGGCCCTATGCCCGCAATCGACCTCCTCACAGCCGACGAGGCGGCCAATCTGCTGCGGATCAGCCGGCGGACCTCCGATAACCACGTGGCCCGAGGTGACATCGCCTACATCGCGGTCGGGTTGGGCCTTAAGCGAGTCCGCAGACGGTTCAGCCCCGAGGATCTCGTCCGGTTCCGAGATAGCCAGCGGCGGGTAGACTGGCCGTCCGAGATCACGACGGGCCGCAGTCGCATTTCGATGTCCGCCAAGTACGAGGCGATCGACTTCAAAGCTCTGCTCAAGGAACGGCGCGCAGCGAGGCGGGTGTCGCGTAAATCGGAGTGCGAAGAAGGCTGACACGCCCGCCGTTCGATCATCACGGGGTGGCGCCACTAATCCATATCATCAGCTCGCCCATCCCGGCGAGCGCCACGGGCTACTCCGACCAGGGCATCATCGGCCAAAGGCTGCTGGAGATCCTTCGCCTCCGGCCAGGGCGCTGACAGCCACGTTGCCCACTCCTCCGGCTTCGTGAGGATCACCGGCATCGCCTTCGGGTGCACGGCGCCGACCTCCACGTCGGCTCTGTGGTCAGGAAGGCATAGAGGTCGTCAGTCGTCTCGCCGTCCTTCACTTTCCGCACGCTCTGCCAGCCCTCGTCCAGGATGCCCGCGAAGCAAGTGAGCGGCCGATCCTCTGTCAGAGCGAACCACACCGGCGGGTGCGAGCCGTCCGCGGCCTTCTCGTTCTCCCGAGAAGCTCGTGAACGGCACAAGGCAGCGATGCTCCGGCGACAGCCAGCGGCGCCAGTGCGGCGAGGCGATGTTGCACACGTTCGTGACACCGGGATCGACCTTCTTGCCCTTCAAGGCGAAGGCGGGCGACGGCATGCCCCACCGCATCATTGAGAGGGCACGGGCGCCGTCGCGCATGCGGATCTCCGCCGGCCGTGCCGGTATCGTGGGCGGCACGAAGGTCGAGGCGAATGGCAGCGTCAACGTCCTCGTTCAGAAGCAGGGCTAGATACCAACGTCAGGACCTCGGCCTCCGGCAATCTGTTCGAGGACGGAGCGCTGAGCCGCGGCCAGACGATGGCCCCGACTGAGGGCACGGCATGGCCTTCTGCGTAGCGGCGCTCAGATGCGGCGGGCGGAATGGGTCCCAACTTCGGCTGCCTTAGCCGCAATTGAAGGAGCGGCTGGATTAAGCCTCTTCAGCGGACGTCTATGCCTCACTGCGCCAAGCTTCGCATCGCCATCACCCACGCTTGGCCTATGAGGAAATTCATGCGTTCTATCGTTCTCGGCGCCGTTCTTGCCGTTCTGATCCCGCTCTCTGCCCAAGCCCAAGAAGTCGGCGATGCTGCGGCTGGCGAGAAGGCATTCGCGCCCTGCAAGGCCTGCCACAACTTCCAGAAGAATGGCGTGGGCCCGGACCTGAAGGGTGTCGTCGGACGCAAGGCCGGCACCTACGCGGGTTACAACTATTCCGCCGCTCTGAAGAACTCCGGCCTCACCTGGGACGAGGCCACGCTCCACGAATGGCTGAAAAATCCGAAGTCCAAAGTTCCAGGCAACAAGATGATTTTTCAAGGCTTCTCAGACGACAAGAAAATCAGTGACGTCATCGCCTATCTTAAAACACAATCCTAAGAAAACAAAACTTCGCTTAGATAAGCAGCATTTTTTTCAAGCCTAACCTCTCTGGTGGCTTGTGAGCTTTTGAACGGCCCTTTCCGCGCATCAGCACACGCCTTGGCAAAAATAGTATCAAGCCGTTACTTCACAGGTTTTATATTGCAATCAGAATCGCTATCCTGAAAACAGTCGCCGGCGTAACGCACCGAGCGTCCATTTACCTTAGCCCCGCCGGCAGTCGCCGGGTGGGGCTTTCTTTTGGCGACTATACCGTTCGCCCATACAGTGCGGCATATTTTTCGGGGGTCGGGAAACCTGATCCATATGTAATCACTGCCCGCCGCTGTATGGCACAGCTGACGGTAGTCGCGGTCCCTGACTCAGGCATGACCATGATTGGGAGCCATGGCTCCCGCCTTGCGACGGCCGGGAAAACGCATGCCTCGCTACCATTTCAACGTCTATGACGGCGTCGTCCTGCTCGACAAAAAGGGTGTCGAGCTGCCAGACTTAATTTTCGCTCGCCGTGAGGCTATCCGGTATGCCGGTGTGCTCCTAGAAGAAGGGGCAAGGCTAGAAAGCCTTGGCCAAGAGTGGCGAATGGAAGTAACGGATGGTACAGATCTGATACTATTCAGACTGGATTTCTTTGTAACACCGTCGTCAGCGGTTATTTCTTTTGAAAAAACGTAAGCGTAAAACATACCCTTCGATTTATCGACCCTGCTTGCACGGTTCGATTGTATGGCCCAGGCCTTGCCAAGGAGGCCGGCTCGTCGTGGAGACCGCGAGCCAACTTGCGGCGCGCTCCTGACGGGGCGCGTCGCACTTTCCTCGACATCGCGCAGAACCATGGACGCCAGGTGGCGAAGGCGGATGGGGGCTAGGCGCCGCAGCACATGTGCTGCGAGTGTGGGAGCGACTAGGTAGGGAACTCATACAACCATCTGCGCTCGCTTGCGTTTTCTTCATGAGTTTGAGGTTTCCAGCGCAGGAGGATTGCGATGGCACGGTTGTTCTGGCTCTCGGATGAAGCCTGGACGCGGATCAAGCCGCACCTGCCGCACGGCCAACCCGGCAAGCCTCGGGTCGACGACCGGCGGGTGATCAGCGGCATCCTGCACGTCCTGAAGGTCGGCTGCCGCTGGCAGGATACGCCCTCCGCCTACGGGCCCCACACGACGATCTACAACCGCTACAACAGGTGGTCGCAGCGCGGGATCTGGCAGCGGCTGTTTGCCAAGATCGCAGCCGCAGGTCTGTTCCAGACGAGTTGATGCTCGATGCCACGCACGTGAAGGCCCACCGCTCGGCATCGGGCGGAAAAGGGGGGCCTGGAGCCCGGTGACCCTGACCCAGCAAACTGGTCCGCGCTTAGCGCAAGTTTTTCGGGCATCCTGAACCCTGAAGGAGGGAGGATGCCATGCCTCGCAAACGCTTCACGAACGAACAGATCGCCTTTGCCCTTCGGCAGGCGGAGAACGGCGCGACGGTGGACGAGGTCTGCCGGAAGATGGGTGTGTCCGAGCCGACGTTCTACCGC
>NZ_LKKO01000101.1 GCF_001455965.1 Methylobacterium sp. GXS13 | reverse complement strand
GTCGGGGTCCACATGGCGCTTCCAGGTCAGGCTTCAGCACCCTCCTGGAAGCATCGTCATCCCGGCCACTCAACCCCGCCTCAGACCATTTTCGGACGGGCTCTTAGTACTACTGTGTCATAAAGTTTAAGTGTAAACTTGGTGCCTCGATCTGGTGATGGAACGACGACTGCTCCGTTTGAACTCCCCGTTGGCTGCCGACCAGCTGCGTTTTGTAAGCTATCTCGAGGCTTTAACAGCCGTTCCGGTCCATGCTGATCGGATCGCGCCGCTGGAGGCCTACTGCACGGGCCTGTTACCGCCGGGGGCTCGTGAGAGCAGCGAGCCGAGAGCGGCCCGAATCGCGCCGGCGCGGGTCTAAGCCAGCCATCAGGTGTTGCATCGTTTCGTGGCCAAAAGCGAATGACCGGACTGCGTTTTGCTGGCCCGGGTACGCGGCGAGGTTCTCCCCCTAATCGAAAGCCACGGCCAGATCCAGGCCTGGATCACCGATGATACGGGCTTTCCCAAGAAGGGCCGTCATTCAGCCGGGGTGGGGCGGTAATACTGCGGTCAAATCGGCAAGCAGGACAACGGCCAGGTAGCCGTGACGCTCGCGGAGGCCAACGCCCAAGCCAGCCTACCAGTGGCCCATCGCTTCTACCTAATGAGAGCCTGGGCCCAGGATGCCGAGCGGCGCGGCAAGGCTGGCGTGCCCGAGGCGATCGGCTTCCAGACCAGGCCGGAGATCGCGCTGGATCAGATCCGGGCGGCCATGACCGATCAGGTGCCAGCCGGCCCTGTTCGGGCAGATGCCGGATACGGGATCGACACGGCCTTCCGTACGGCCCGGACGGTTTTGGGCTTGCGCTACAGTCTGGGCGTTCAATCCTCAACGAGCCTGCGGCCCTGTAGAACGGCTTCGCTGCCGCCCAAACCTTGGCGCGGACACGGGCGCCCGCTTACCCGGGTACGACGAAGCAAAGGCCCCTCTCGACAGAGAAGCCGGCCCGGGCTCTGCCGGAGCCCGCCCGGCGCATCAGGATGAACAGCGACACGTGCCACGTCCCGAGGAATGGCGTCTGGTCGAGTGGCCCGAGGCGAGGATGCGCCAACCAAATACTGACTTTTGACGCTGCCGCCAGAGACGCCCCCGGCCGAGTTGGTCCGTGCGACGATGCTTAACTGGCGTATCTAGCGGGACTATCAGGAGCTCGAGCACGAGATTGGGCTTGGCCAGGCTTGGCCACTACGGGGGATGAAACTGGCGTGGCTTCCATCGCCACGGCAGCTTGTGCATCGCGGCCTATGGGTTCCTCGTCTCCGAGCGAGGCCGCTTTCCCCCTCAGACCCAAAGATCACCGAGCGGCAAGCGTTTGCCCGACCCGCCGGTTACAGACCCCGCGGTGCCCCGGATCCAGCCCGAACGACAGGTCCCCAATTACATCGCGATTTCGCGCCTGTGGCTACCACTATAGATTCATAGCACCATAGCACGACGCAGCCGACCGCAACCCCAAAGATCGATAAATTGAATCTAATTTTGCATCAAATCAGCATAGGCATCCGCGGTTCGGTGCCAAGAAAATTTCTTAACTCTTTCTTGTCCAAATAGAATGAGTTCATTCCTTCGGTCTGGGTATTCGGCCAGCATACTTACGTGCTCAACCCATTTACTGGGGTCGTCCGGCGCAGCCATAAGTGCCGCTTGCCCGCAGATTTCTGGCATACTTGCGCGATCTGAGGACACGACGGGGCAGTTACGTGCCATCGCCTCGACGATCGGGAGCCCAAATCCCTCCGTCCACGAAGGAAACAGTAAGCATAGTGCGCGATCCATCAAAAATGCCAAATCGTTGTCATCAATGCGCCCGATGAACGAGACACTCTTGGTGTTCGTCGGGATGTGGTTGGAAAAAATTGACGCAGAACCTCCAGCTATGATGGTATCTATGCCAAGTTCGCACAGTTTTGGGGCAATTTCGGTGACGAGTTTCATATTTTTGTGCTCGGCTTGAGAGCCAATCGCCAAGACAAATGGCCTCCCCGCTTCGCCACCTCGGCCGGCTATGATCGAGGGTGCTACAAGAGCAAGCTCCGGCTTCCACTCCAGCGCGTGCTCGTGACCGTTTGGAAGTACATTGATCCTTGAATAGTCCAAAGAAAGGTGCTTGGCGATTTGAGCGGCTGAATTTGATGATACGGTAGTTATTTTTGCTGATCCGCGAACGATAAGGGACTGAAGAATTTTATAGTATGCTTTGAATGACAGGCTATAACTTTCCGGCTTTATGTAAACATTTGCATCATGGATGCATACAACCTGTTTAGTTTTTAAAGCTGGGGCCGTATTGCACAGGTTAAGTAGATGGCCATCCCAGCGCATTGGCAGGACGAATTGCTCCCAGGCATGCCCTGCAACCCGCCCAATTTTCACCAGTGGCATTTGTTCCAGTTCCGGGTCGAAGGCAGTCTGGGGAGCAAAGATAGTTGCTGATGCGGAACGAGCTTTGAGGACTTGATCAAGGTGCAAAACAACATTCCTGGCATATCTCTGCACGCCAGTGGTATCCTGCGTAAGGAAGCGTCCATTAACCGCGAATTCAACGTTAGACATTGTCGTTGCCTTTTGGATGCAAATTTCGCGAAGTTCAAGACGCGAACTGATTTTGTCAGGCCGGGCGATGAGTACTTCATCGCTTAGTCTGAGAGTTGGCATGACGTCGGTAGCTAATTGAAATCATTTTTGAGTTTGGTCGACGACGGACCGATTAAAACAAAACTGCTTTGTCTAGAAAAGAACGGTTACACCGCTGCTGTGATCATACATTTCGAGCCACGATGGGCACAAATGCGTTAAGCTTATAGCTTCTGCATCGCGCTTCGGCACATCTATATCACGTTTTGCCGGTTGGTTATCTAAGGTGCGGTTCCGGCGAATGCCCCGCATATTAATCGAACAATTCGTGTCTCCCTTGACCTGACCGGTATTTCGAACCGAGCCTGTTGCGAGGTTACTGCATGGTAGCGGCCATGGGTAGCCGGAGGGCCAAATTCGGGTAGCTGACCGGCGCGGGCGGCCGATAGCCCAGCGACGAATGCG
>NZ_LKKO01000100.1 GCF_001455965.1 Methylobacterium sp. GXS13 | reverse complement strand
CGGACATCGATCACGAGAGCGATCAAGTGTCTTAAGAGCATTCGGTGGATGCCTTGGCGCTGAGAGGCGATGAAGGACGTGGTACGCTGCGATAAGCCTTGGGGAGCTGCGAACGAGCTTTGATCCAGGGATTTCCGAATGGGGAAACCCACCTTCGACCTTCCGTATTGTGGGTTCAGGCGTGAGCCTGAACTCTCAATACGGTTGGTCACATGAAGGTATCAAATCCTGAATCCATAGGGGTTTGAAGCGAACCCGGGGAACTGAAACATCTCAGTACCCGGAGGAAAGGACATCAACGAGACTCCGTCAGTAGTGGCGAGCGAACGCGGATCAGGCCAGTGCCTGTGGTGAGTTTACCGGAACGGTCTGGAAAGGCCGGCGTGATGGGTGACAGCCCCGTACGGGACGGACGAACCACAGGACTCGAGTAGGGCGGGACACGTGAAATCCTGTCTGAACATGGGGGGACCACCCTCCAAGCCTAAGTACTCCTCAGCGACCGATAGCGAACCAGTACCGTGAGGGAAAGGTGAAAAGCACCCCGACGAGGGGAGTGAAACAGCACCTGAAACCGGATGCTTACAAACAGTGGGAGCCCAAGGTTCGTCCTGGGTGACCGCGTACCTTTTGTATAATGGGTCAGCGACTTAAAGTTACGAGCGAGCTTAAGCCGATAGGTGGAGGCGCAGCGAAAGCGAGTCTGAACAGGGCGTTCAGTTCGTGGCTTTAGACCCGAAACCGAGTGATCTAGCCATGTGCAGGATGAAGGTGGGGTAACACCCACTGGAGGTCCGAACCAGTGCCCGTTGAAAAGGTCTTGGATGACGTGTGGCTAGGGGTGAAAGGCCAATCAAACTCGGAAATAGCTGGTTCTCCGCGAAAGCTATTTAGGTAGCGCCTCGCGTGAATACCTCACGGGGTAGAGCACTGGATGGGCTAGGGCCGCCCACAGCGGTACCAAACCCAACCAAACTCCGAATACGTGAGAGTACTGCGCGGGAGACACACGGCGGGTGCTAACGTCCGTCGTGGAGAGGGAAACAACCCTGACCGACAGCTAAGGCCCCCAATTCGTGGCTAAGTGGGAAAGGATGTGGGACTCCCAAAACAACCAGGAGGTTGGCTTAGAAGCAGCCATCCTTTAAAGAAAGCGTAACAGCTCACTGGTCTAAATAAGGGGTCCTGCGCCGAAAATGTAACGGGGCTCAAGCCACGAGCCGAAGCTTCGGATGCACACCTTACGGTGTGCGTGGTAGCGGAGCGTTCCCTAGGCCTGCGAAGCGGTACCTGTGAGGGGCCGTGGAGGTATGGGAAGTGCGAATGCTGACATGAGTAACGACAAAGAGTGTGAAAGACACTCTCGCCGAAAGTCCAAGGGTTCCTGCGTAAAGTTAATCTGCGCAGGGTTAGCCGGCCCCTAAGGCGAGGCCGAAAGGCGTAGTCGATGGGAACGGGGCGAACATTCCCCGGCCAGCGGATGGTGACGGATGCCGTGTATCGTTTGACCTTATCGGATTGGTCAGGCGGTGAAGGGGTCCCAGGAAATAGCCTCCGCGTAAGACCGTACCCGAAACCGACACAGGTGGACTGGTAGAGTATACCAAGGCGCTTGAGAGAACGATGCTGAAGGAACTCGGCAATTTGCCTCCGTAACTTCGGGATAAGGAGGCCTCTGTCTTACGCAAGTAGGGCAGAGGGGCACAGACCAGGGGGTGGCGACTGTTTATCTAAAACACAGGGCTCTGCGAAGTCTGTAAGACGACGTATAGGGCCTGACGCCTGCCCGGTGCCGGAAGGTTAAGAGGAGAGGTGAGAGCTTTGAATCGAAGCCCCGGTAAACGGCGGCCGTAACTATAACGGTCCTAAGGTAGCGAAATTCCTTGTCGGGTAAGTTCCGACCTGCACGAATGGCGTAACGATCTCCCCGCTGTCTCCAGCATCGGCTCAGTGAAATTGAATTCCCCGTGAAGATGCGGGGTTCCTGCGGTCAGACGGAAAGACCCCGTGCACCTTTACTGTAGCTTTGCGCTGGCCTTCGTGTCGGCATGTGTAGGATAGGTGGTAGGCTTTGAAGCCGGGGCGTCAGCCTTGGTGGAGCCGTCCTTGAAATACCACCCTTGGCGATATGGTGGTCTAACCGCGACCCTTGATCAGGGTCCGGGACCGCGCATGGCAGGCAGTTTGACTGGGGCGGTCGCCTCCCAAAGCGTAACGGAGGCGTACGAAGGTGGGCTCAGAGCGGTCGGAAATCGCTCGTCGCGTGCAATGGCATAAGCCCGCTTGACTGCGAGACGGACAGGTCGAGCAGAGACGAAAGTCGGTCATAGTGATCCGGTGGTCCCGCGTGGGTGGGCCATCGCTCAACGGATAAAAGGTACGCCGGGGATAACAGGCTGATGACCCCCAAGAGTCCATATCGACGGGGTCGTTTGGCACCTCGATGTCGGCTCATCACATCCTGGGGCTGGAGAAGGTCCCAAGGGTTCGGCTGTTCGCCGATTAAAGTGGTACGTGAGCTGGGTTCAGAACGTCGTGAGACAGTTCGGTCCCTATCTGCCGTGGGTGTAGGAGGTTTGAGAGGCTTTGTCCCTAGTACGAGAGGACCGGGATGAACGTACCTCTGGTGGAGCTGTTGTCGCGCCAGCGGCAGTGCAGCATAGCTACGTACGGACGGGATAACCGCTGAAGGCATCTAAGCGGGAAACCCCCCTTAAAACGAGACCTCCCTTGAGGGCCGTGGAAGACGACCACGTCGATAGGCCGGGGGTGCAAGCGCGGTGACGCGTTGAGCCGACCGGTACTAATCGCCCGATTGACTTGATCGCTCCCGTGATCCGTGTCCGTGACACACGATACGGTTGCATAAAGACCAGCAGCGCCAGACGCTGCATGCTTGCCGAACGAGGACCTCGCCGTCGCAGCACCCTGCGGAGGCGAAGTCCAAAACAAATTGCGATGTGCCGGTCTGGTGGCTTGAGCGGCGTGCCCAGAACCCGATCCCATCTCGAACTCGGCCGTTAAACACGCCAGCGCCCATGGTACTGTGTCTCAAGGCACGGGAGAGTCGGTCGCCGCCAGACCCGCACAACGCAATCACACCCA
>NZ_LKKO01000099.1 GCF_001455965.1 Methylobacterium sp. GXS13 | reverse complement strand
GCGGTAGAACGTCGGCTCGGACACACCCATCTTCCGGCAGACCTCGTCCACCGTCGCGCCGTTCTCCGCCTGCCGAAGGGCAAAGGCGATCTGTTCGTTCGTGAAGCGTTTGCGAGGCATGGCATCCTCCCTCCTTCAGGGTTCAGGATGCCCGAAAAACTTGCGCTAAGCGCGGACCAGTTTGGTGGGTCAGGGTCAAAGCCAGCATCTGCTTATCCAGAGATGTATCGGCTATCAGGCGACGAAGCCGGGCGTTCTTGCGCTCCAGATCCTTCATCTTCTTAGCCTGATCGACCTCCAGGCCGCCGTATTCCTTGCACCGGCGATAATAGCTCTGGTCAGAGTTTTTCGCATCCCTGCATGAAAGGGCCAAACTCTTGCCCTGAGCTGTCTGCACCTCGATCTGGCGCAGCTTGAGTACGATCTGCTCCGCGTTCGTCTTCTGACCTCGCCGCATGTCCGACTCCTCCGGTCCTGGCTGATCCTCTCAATCAGCCCGGTCCAAAGCCAGCCGGTCAGGTCAAAGTGGCGGACGCTGTCCCATACGCGGCCATCGTACGCGATGGCATGGGTCGCGCCGGTCTGTAGGTCACGATGCGGGTGCCTACTGAACGAACCATCAGGGTGCCGACGAACGGGTTGTTTTGCTGCGTCTTGAGGCCCCGCGCGAGTTCGACGGGGAAGCTGCCCGCCTCCACGATGGCGAAGATCCGGCCGCCGATCTCGACGACGTTGGTGTTGAAGGTGTCGTTGCTGCCCCGCCGCAGCCCGAGCGCGGCTGGCTGCTTGAGCGCGGCGGCGGCTGTGCGTAAATCGATCCACCGGTTCCGGTACCACAACGCCTTGCCGGCCTCGATCGCGAGGCCGTGCACCATGCTGTCGCCGAGGAACCAGGCGTGGCCCCGCGTCGCGGCGCGTGCAGGGTTGGCCCCCATCTTGAGGTAGGGGCCGTCAAGCCCAGGCGGGATCGACCAGGCGACGGGCAGGTTCTCCAGCGTCAGCTCCACGCGCATCGGTTCGTAGACGCCGACCACGAAGGGATTGTCCGTTCCTGACAGGCGCAGCCGGTTGCAGGCCGCCCAAAGGCCGACGCCGGTCTCGGCAGCGGCGCGGAAGGCCGCCTGGATTCGGTTCGGCATCGGCAGCAGCTCTCCGATCAGATAGCAGGCCGGGCCGTCATCGCGGCGGGCAGGCCCCGTTCCCGGCCGCGGACGGTGGGCGCGCGGGTCGTGATCGGCTGCCTCGGTAGACCATGCGCGCGACGTCGCTGGGTAGCGAGCTTACGGCAGGCCAGTCCGACCGTGTGTGGCATCGCGCATGGATCCGACATGTCCGCGGTATCCCCCGGCGGATCCGGGATCGATGAGGCGCAGGAACCGGGGTCTCTCATGGCCATTGGTTTGCCGAGCCGGCGTTCACGCTGGCCGGGAGGATGACATGTCCGAGGATACAGAAAAGCACCGGGCTTTGCTCAGTGCCCTCATGGCTGCACAGGGGAAGGGCGACGGCTCCTTCGAGCAGGCTGTCACGAATGCCTTCGAGCACGTGTTCGCACATCTCGGGCGCCTGAACGATCACGTCTCCTTGGGTGGCCCCGATGGGGGAGGCCCCCATTTAAAACCCGGTGAGTCGCCGACCCTGCGATAGGGACGGGATGGCCTGTCCGAGCAATTTGGTGAGGCGGGCTCGACGATCGCGCTGTCAACGAAGCCGACCAGCAGACGGTTGGCTAACGCGGCCTGTACAAGCCGAGTCCTGTTTAGTCAGGTGACACGTACCCGCACCCGGTGCCGGCAGGTGTAGAAATAGCCTTTGTGTTTCCACACGTCGTCGGGCAGCGCCGGCTGGGTTTGGCCGGCCAGATCCCAGGCCCTGGCGGTGAGGTCGTGCTCCCCCGGCGGTAGGTCAAGTTCAGCGATCCAGAAGGTTCAGGCGAACGGCACGTCGGGCTGTTGCTCGAACGTTGCCTGGATCCGAGTCCGCCCGCCATCGCCTGAGACATCAATGTGGATGACGGCCCGGTCGCCCGCGACCGCGTAGCCTCGAACCCGGCATGCCCCAACACTGAGGACAGCGCCGTGCGCGGGCTCGCAGGTCGCAGCATTGAGCGCCATCGCGTCGATGGTGTGTCCCCGTCCGGATCGGCGGTCACGTCGGTTGGGTACAGCTTGTAGTCGCCAGCCTGGATCGGATTGTTCGAGGGTCTATCCTGATCTTCCCCCGATTTTGCGAACACGGGCTTAGCTTGCGTTTCGCTCGGCCTGTTCGGGTGTGGCGTAGCCGAGGGCCGAGTGGATGCGCTGCCGATTGTAGTAGCTCTCGATGTAGGCGAACAGATCGCGCCGCGCCTCCTCCCGGGTCCCCCCATCGTCGCTGGTGGACGAGTTCGACCTTGAGGTTGTGGAAGAAGCTCTCCATCGGGGCGTTGTCGTAACAGCAACCGGTCCGGCTCATGGACGGCCTCGCCCTCATACCGGCGCGTTGCTTGTGGTAGGCCTCGTCAGCGTATTGGCTGCCGCGGTCTGAGTGACAGACGAGCTGAACCGCCGGGCGGTGTCGTTGGGTCGCCACATGAGAGCGGCCACGGTCAATTCGGTGCGCATGTGAGTGCGCATGGACCAGCCGACAATCTTGCGGGTGGCTAGATTGAGTACGGCCGCAAGGTAGAGCCAGCCCTCCCCGGTCGGCTGGTAGGTGATGTCTGCCAGCCACACCCTGGCGGGCTTGGCGGCCGAGAAGTCCTGCTTCAAGAGGTTCGGGGCGATCGGCAGGTCGTGACGGCTGTCGGTCGTGCAGGGCCGGTACCGGCGGCCTGCCAGAGCGCGGATGCTGTGACGACGTATCAGGCGATCGACCCGTCCGCGGCTGGCCGACGGACCTTCCGCCCGCAGGGCGGCATGCACACGCGGCGCGCCGTAGCGCCGATGATGGGCGGCATGGATGCGCCGGACGTCGTCCAGGAACTGACGGTCGGACGCCGACCGGGCGCTCTCGGAGCGCGACCGCCAGCTTTCGTCGCTACTCGGGGACACGGCGAGCACGCGGCACATTAGGCGCACCGGCCAGGTACGCGCCTGTTGCTCGATGAAAGCGAACGTCACTCGGGCATCTCCGCGAAGATGCCGATGGTTTATGGGATGGCCCGCCCCTCACCGAACCGTTCGTGGCATGCTGCTGCCTTGGAGGAATGGAGGGATTGGAAATGGCAAAGAGTTCGGTCGCCGTGCTGGGTATCGATCTCGGCAAAAACAGCTGTAGCCTGGTTGGCTTCGACCCAGCCGGTACGGTGGTTCTGCGTTGTCACGCACGGCGTGAGACGATCATCGGCCTGACGGCCAAGCTGCCCGCTTGCGTCGTCGCGATGGAGGCCTGATGCGACGTTCATGACCTCGGGCGACTGCTGGCCGCGCAGGGACATACCATCCGACTGATATCGCCCGAGTATGTCCGCCCCTACGTCAATGCGCAGAACACCAACGACCGCGATGCCGAGGCGATCGACGAGGCCGCCACGCGCCCGACCATGCGCTTCGTGCCCCTCAAGGCCCAGGAGCAACTCGATATGCAGGGCCTGCACCGGGTCCGATCTCGGCTGGTCGGCATGCGCACCATGCTCATGAACCAGCTCCGCGCGATCCTGTTGGAGCGCGGTCTCGTTTTCCCGCATGGCCGCCGCAAGTTCGAGACGGCGGTCGCCATTCTCGTGAGGGCTCCCCAGGCGCAGATTGGCCCGCGTATCCAGCTCTCGTCGCCGAGATCCGTGGGGAGTGGGCGAGGCTCGACGGCCGTATCGAAGCTCTCGACCGGGCGTCCGTGGCGCATGTCCGCGCCGACGAGGCGGCATGTCGCCTGGTGTCGATCCCAGGCGTCGGGCCGATGACGGCCACGGCCCTGCGCGCGGCCGTCGACGACGGAAACGCCTTCACGTCCGCGCGCGACCGGCCGGCCTGGCTTGGCCTCGTGCCCCGACAGCATACGACCGGTGGCAAGCCGAAGCTGCTCGGCATCAGCAAGAGGGGCAACGCCTATCTGCGTGGGCTCCTCATCCATGGAGCGCGCAGCGCTGGCCTCACTGTCCAAGTTCGAGATGGGACCGGCCGATGGCTGCTTGGTCTGCTGGCGCGGGCGCACTACAACGTCGTGGTCATCGCGCTCGCCGCCAAGCTCGCGCGGATCGCCTAGAGGCTGTTATGAACCTGTGGCGAGTTGAGCGGCCTTTTTGAGCATGAGGCAGACGAAAGCGACGAGGTGCAGGTCTGCCAGGGTGCTTGCATAGCGCTCGTAATCTTTGACGAGCCTGCGAAAGC
>NZ_LKKO01000098.1 GCF_001455965.1 Methylobacterium sp. GXS13 | reverse complement strand
GCAGCGTCAGGTAGGGCGCAACCAGCGCCCACTCCTCATCGGAAACATCGGACGGATACAGCTTGCGGGTCGCGCTCATCCCCGCTCATCTGAGCATCAGCCCGACCCAGGTCCATAACAGCCTCTAGACGATGCCAAGTATGTAGGCCTGCAATTCCTGCCGTTGCTGGAATTCGACGTCTCTGAGGCTGATGAGGCCGATCAGGTCGAGGGCGACGAAGGCGACGATCTGGCTAAAGGAACTGCCGCATGAAGCTGACCACGCTGGCGGAACCGCTGCTGGAGTTCGGTACCGGCACCCACATCTGCCCCCGCACCGGGATCGAGCACATGGGGGTCTACGACCAGCGCGACGAGCTGCGCCGGACAGAGCTGCGGATAGGAGTTGTCGGCCGCGGCGAGGGGGTCGATCTCCTCGACGAGTGGCTGGAAAAATGCCGGATCGGCATTGAGCGCAAGAAAGAGTCGAAGCTGCTGAACCTGTTCCGTGGCTTCGGCGGGATCAACCAAAACTATGGCTTTCTAACAAAACTGATCAACTCGCCGCAGTACACCCGCACCCTGAAGAAGTCCGACATCACGGAAGTCGTGAAGATGGCCTCTCGCGTCGATCGCATCGAGCGCGCCGTCGAGTTGTACTACGAGCAGATCCGCTTCCTGGCCGAGAACAGGGCCGTCGATGTGATCGTCTGCGTCATGCCGAACGAGATGTTCGATTCCGTAACGACGGCCGATAACGACGACTCGGACGAGCATGATCTAGAGCACAATTTCAGGCGCATCCTCAAAGCAAAGTCGATGCACCTCGGCACACCGCTTCAGCTCGTACGCGAGAAGACTATCCTCATCACGAAGTTCGCTGGCGATCAGCAGGATCCAGCCACCAAGGCGTGGAACTTTTGCACGGCTCTGTACTACAAGGGCAACCGCACGATCCCGTGGCGCCTAGTCGAAGATACGGCGAAGCTGCGGTCCTGCTACATTGGGATCGGCTTCTACAAGAGTCGGGATGGAGCGACGCTCTCGTCCAGCCTCGCTCAGGTTTTCGACGAGTTCGGGCACGGCATCATCCTCCGCGGCACCCCAGTCTCGATCGACAAGAAGAACCGGCACCCGTACCTAAACGAGGAGCAGGCCTACGAACTGTTGCGCGATGCCCTGGACGAGTATGACCGGGCCCTCGAGCACATGCCGGCGCGAATTGTGATCCACAAGTCCAGCTATTACCGTGACAGTGAGCGAGCCGGTTTCCTGCGGGCACTCGACGAAAAGGGCATCCGGTCGAAGGATTTCGTCGCGATCACCGACACCGAGATTAGGCTCTTTGGCGACAGTGACTATCCTCCGAAGCGCGGCACCATGCTGACGATCTCAGAGACTGAGGGCGTACTCTACACTCGTGGGACGGTCGATTTCTACAAGACCTATCCGGGTATGTATGTGCCGAATCCGCTAAAGATTAGCGTTTATGAGCAGGATTCATCCCTCGAAAACTTGTGTGATGAGATCCTTGGGCTGACGAAAATGAATTGGAACAATACCCAGATGGATGGCCGGCTGCCAATCACGCTGGAGTGCGCTCGGAAGATCGGAGACATCATGAAATATGTCAGTCCAACAGAGAAGCCGCAGGTCAGTTACAGTTTCTACATGTAGCCCGGTTTGAAAGAATTGCCACTCGGTCCTAAGCCCTGAAGAGAACCCCGGGGGAAGCAGCCGTCCTGAATGGGCGCACGTTGATTCTGAGCTGACCGTCCTCCCGAGTGTCGGCTTTTGGGCAGGCAGCCAATGTCGGCTGTTGGCGCATGTCGTAAGTGATCTCAGCTCCAAACGATCGTATGGCGCCGCCCCGGGCATCCGCTCGGGCCGAGACTGCGCTCAAGCGGGGATCGGCAAGCCGTCCCAGGCGAAGACGCCGCCGGTGTCGTTCGCGCCTAGGCCGTTCAGCACGCGCAGGAGATGCGCCGCGCTCTCTTCAGGCGAGAAGACACCGTCGGCAGTTGGGTCCGGCCGGAAGGGCCGCGACAGGTCGGAGGCGACCGTGCCCGGATGTAGGCCTACAACGATCGCCTCCGGTCGGCTGTGGGCGACTTCGATCGCGAGCGTTCGCAGAATCTGGTTCAGCGCCGACTTGGAGGCGCGGTAGGCGTACCAGCCGCCCAGTCGGTTGTCGCCGATCGATCCGACTCGCGCCGACAGGGCCGCGAAAACGCATCGCTCCCGTCGCGCCAGCAAGGGCACGAAATGCTTGGCGACGAGCGCAGGGCCGATCGTGTTGATCGCGAAAACGGTGGCCATCGCGGCGGGGTCAAGCGCCCTGACCGTCTTCTCGGGCGAGACGCCTGTCTGGTGAAGAAGGCCGGTGGCGACGATGACCAGACCGACCGGTCCGGCTTCGCCAACCCTGGCCGCCGCCGCCGCAATCGTCGCCTCGTCGCACAGGTCGATCGGAAGTGTTCGGACGCCCTGCGGAACTGACGCCTCCGAGCGAGAGAGCGCGAAGATTGGCGCGTGGGCCGCACGCTCTGCGAGCGCGCGGATCAAGGCTCCACCTATGCCGCCGGACGCGCCGACGACAACCGCGCTGGTCGGGCGCGTGGGGGTCAAGACGCAGCCTCCCTGTCGACGGCGGGGCTTCGGCGCCCCCGGCGAAAGATCAGACTGAGATTGTTGGCCGGCATCACGACATGCTCGTCCAGATGCAGATCGTGCCCTCGGGCAGCCGCCACGACCGCCTCGACGTCGCGGATCCCCCAGGAGGCATTCCTAGCGCGCAAGCTGTCGTCGAACGCGGCGTTGCTCGGCGCGGTGTGTGCGTCATCCTCCCGAAAAGGACCGTAGAGGTAAAGCACACCACCTTCCGCGAGCGTCTCTTCCGCGCCAGCCATCAGCCCGATGGTCGCGTCCCAGGGTGCGATGTGGATCATGTTGATCGCGACGACCGCGTCCGACCGTGCCACTGGCCACGGCTGACGGGTCGCATCGATCGTCAACGGCGACCGGATGTTCGCCAGCCCGGCGGCGCGGGTATGGGCGACGATACTGCGACGGGCCGCTTCATCCGGATCGCTGGGCTGCCAGACGAGCTCGGGAAGTGCACGAGCAAAATGGACGGCGTGCTCGCCCGATCCGCTCGCGATCTCAAGGACGAGGCCGATGGGCGGGAGAACGCGCTTGAGGACTTCGGCGATAAAAGCGGCGTTGCGGGCCGCAGCCGGCGAGAACAGAGCGTCTGGCATAGGGCTCTTCTAAGAGCAACCGACGCCGTGCGCATGCCCTTTCGTGGCGACGCGCCTGATCCGAGGCAACAGCGCGGCTCAAGTTCAAGGCGCGCAGCTACGGAGCGGGCGGATAGCAGTGAGATGCTGATGGCTCCTCAAACGGAGTTCCATCATGACTTCGACCAGAGATACAACCCGCCAACCGTGGAACCTCGGCCGCCTCATCGGGCCCAAGACGCCGTTCAAGCCAAAGCACATCTGGGCGATCCGTACCCGCATGCAGCACGAAGGCCGTACCCGCGATCTCGCGCAGTTCAACACGGCCATCGATAGCAAGCTGCGGGGCTGCGACCTCGTCCGCCTACGCGTGGCCGACGTCTACCTCGGCGATGGCATTCGCCTGCGTACCACCATCATCCAGCAAAAGACCGGCCGGCCCGTACCCTTCGAGTTGACCGAGTCGACTCGCGAGACGCTTTCGGCTTGGCTGAAGCTGCGAGGGCTGCGGTCCAGCGATTGGCTGTTCCCGAGCCGCAGCCGACCGGGCGAGCACCTGACGACGCGCCAGTATGGCCGGCTCGTCGACGAGTGGGTGACGCTGATTGGCCTCGACCCGGCGGGCTACGGCACGCACAGCCTGCGTAGGACGAAGGTTGCGCTAACCTACCGGCGAACCGGCAACCTAAGAGCCTGCCAGCTGCTGCTCGGTCATACCAAGCTTGAGAGCACGGTTCGCTACCTCGGAATTGAAGCAGACGATGCGCTGATGATGTCGGAGCAGACTGACATCTAACGAACATCGCGGCGGCCTACTGCAGGCCGCCGCACCAAGTCCCCCGCCGTCCTATAAGGGCGCCAAACAGCGAATTTGGTCTGACCGAAAAGAGATGGTGCGCTTCCGAGTAAGCGCGGCAGGGAAATCCGCCGCTCGCCTCAGAGGTTTTAGAACGGGAAGAGCCGCCGAAAGCGGGCAATGTTCACGAGCGCAACGAGTGACGAGGCCACGTATGTGAGGGCGGCAGCGCGCAGTACGGTGCGGGCGCCGGGCATGTCGCCCACGTCGAGGAAGCGACCCGTCTCCAGTATGGGCAGGGCCCGGCGGAAGCTCGCATCGAGTTCGACGGGCAGCGTCAGGAAGTGGAACAGGAGGCGAACGCCAAGGAGCGCGATGCCGATACCTACCTGCAGGGCGAGAAGGGCAGGCGAATGGACGAAGGCAAGCACCACGGGCGCGGTCATCATCATCAAGGCCGCGGCGAACTCGAAGCCCTGCACGATCGGGGCGAACCTCACCCGTGCCGCGAGGAGCCGGTCTCCCGCCGCGTGCTGGAGCGCATGGGCGACCTCGTGCGCCGCGACCGCGACCGCCGTGATCGAGCGGCCGTCATGATTCCCCGGCGACAGCCGCACGACGTTCGCGACCGGATCGTAGTGGTCGGCAGGCGCGATCTCGACGATGACGAGCTCCAGCCGTGCCAGGTCGAGCAGATGGCGGGCAAGCTCGCCGCCGGTCCCGGGCAAGTCCGGCCGCTCGGTGGCGTATTGCTGCATCGCCCGGCGCACCCACCACTGAGGGCCGAACACCAGACCGAACAGGAGGGCGGCGCCAAGCGCTAGGAGGATGGGCACGAGGGATATGTAGGCACGCGGCCGTAGACGTGGAAGCGCGGCGTCTTACCCGAGATGTTCACAGTCCGACAATCGCGCCACAGGCGTCAAAGACCAGACTGGGTGGGGAGCGGACCCTACCCCTTCACCCTGAAGCGGTCATTCCGCCTTCGACCCAACCTTGCCTCATTGAGGCGAGTCCCAGCTTCCCGAAAGCAGTCGCCGGTTCGAGTGGCGCTCACTCAAACGACATTTGGAATTGTTCGCATTTAAGTGCATCCTGACAGTACGCTGGGCCGGCTCGCTAGAATAATAAAGCGAGACGCTCGGCGGCGGAGGA
>NZ_LKKO01000097.1 GCF_001455965.1 Methylobacterium sp. GXS13 | reverse complement strand
TGTCCTGCTGGACGGGCTGGCGTACCTGGTCCTGCTGCTGCTCGCCGGGCTGGCCTGCGGGATGCGGGTGTACCGGCTCCCGGACCGACTGTGGTGCAAGACTACCGCCTGGCTCACCCGACAGACCACAAGACCACGACGGTCGTAAGTCAGGTGCCGATGCCGGCCGACGGCAGAAAGCCCTGATCGACGCGACGGGCGCCCGAATCGCTGAGCTTATGGCCCGCTGACGGGAAGTTCGGCGCGGTGATCGCCACGGAACCCGCCTCGAGAGCCGGGGCTTCTCGGTGGAGAGGGAGACTGGGCCGATGAAGATGCCACCGAGCGAGGCCGGACCGGCCTCTGAGCACCGGAGCCTCGGCCAGCGCCTCTTCGCGCGCCACGGCTCCACCGCGATCCTGACGGCGGTGTTGCTCGTGGTGGTCGGCTGGATCGGAATCCTAGGCTGGGCGGTGACGCGGCTGCTCGGCTGAATCCAGCTCGACCCGATACGGCCGGGCGCTCTCATCGGGCATCAGTGGGGCGTCGCGGCAGAGCCGCCAGAACTCGATCAGACCAGCGGAATAGGCGGCGAGGATCACGGCAGCCCAGTGCATGATCGTGTCCTCTCCAGCGCCATCGGTGCACGTTCGTGCACGCGAAAGCTTGACGTTTCCTCACCAGGCTTATCGAGCTGCTTGGTTTAGGCAATATAATGGCATACCGTTCCCACTACACTAGGCAATGTGCTTTTATTTTGCGCAATTCGGCATTATGGCTGAACTGCATCGGCTTATGAGGGTGCCGCTTGGCGTCTTCTCGCGCTGATCAGCGAATCGCCGGCGCTCGATCCGCCGGTCTGGACCGCACCCAGCGGTCATGCCGGCCCACCCCGGCCGCGGGCGAGAGCCGCCGGCGTGGCGTCCCTCTCCGGGAAAGCCCCGAGATCGACCACCACGATTTCCGGCGGTATGCCCAGGCGCAACGGTCGGCCCGCCACGAAATGGGAGCCGAGCCCCGCCGAGACGATCAGGTCGCGCCCCGCCTCGACCATGTGGCCATAGGCGTAGCGCAGCCCGTAGCGGGATGGGATCCATGGCGACCAACCCAAGATCCGCACCTGACCGCCATGCGTATGGCCCGACAGGGTCAGCGCGATCCGGGGGTCGAGCCCGGTGGCAAACAGATCCGGCTCATGCGCGAGCAGGATCGCGGCTCCCTCCGCGGGCACATCCCGGAGTGCCTGCGCCAGCATGTCCGCCCTCTGCCGGTCGAGGCGTACCGGATCCAGGGCGCGGCCGGGTGTCGCCTCACTCTCGAGTCCGACCAGCCAGAGCGGGTCGGGGACATCGAGGCGCACGCCGATGTTTTCCAGGAACGTGATGCCGGCCGCGCGCAGGGCCTGCTCGGCGCGGGTCGGGCCGGGGCCGCGCCGGAGCGCCGCGCGATCATCCCCCCAGTCGTGGTTCCCTTGAATGGCGTACACCCCCTTCGGCGCCCGCAACCCACGCAGGAGATCGGCCACCGTCTCGAACGGGACGGCGCCCCGGCTCTGGGATCCGTAATCCCCCAGCAGCACTGTGACGTCGGGGGCGAGCGCGTTGGTGCGCGCGACGACATCGGCGATCGCATCCTCGCCCATGCAGCGGGGATGGGCGTGGAAATCCGTGAGCACGGCGATCCGCAACGTCAGGCCGGCCGGCCATCGCGGCGGGCACAGCCGGTAATGCGTGACCTGAACCCGGTGGGGCTCGAACGCCGTCGCGTAGCCGGCGCTCGCGAGGCTCCCCGCCGCCGCACAGGCGGCAACGAGGGTCGGTCGGGACAGGAGCGTGCGACGGGTCAGCATCAGGGACGGCTCGGCTCGGATCGCGGCCTGCGTAGCACGGCCCGGCGTCCCGTCCGGCATCGGCCCCATGAGACACCGACGCCCGTCGCCTACGCGGAGCGCCGATCCGACGGTGCGCGTGCTTCTGCCGCGATAGGTCTCCTGAGAGGCCGTGCCGGACTGGCCATCATCGCAGCCGCCGATCCCCGCGCCGGGCCACACGCCCAAGCCGAGATGGCCCTATCGGATACGCGCAAGACTTATGGTGCGGCTGGGCAACCGCGATGTCCCCCGCCTCGTCGTGTTGCGTAGAAGCGATATCGCCGCCATCCGATCACGACAGAACACACGATCGTGGTTCGTCGATCTGGCACGGCTTCGCGCCGACACGCAAGTACCGGATGGCACGCGTGTAAGGTGCTGCCGGGCATGTTTATTACCGCGCATGAGATCTTGACTGTCTTAGGTCTATGGGTATGCCGCCTGTATGGGCCGGTGCTGCGCAGATTACCCATGATGCCGCGATGGAAGATTTTGAATTCGCTATCAAATAAGTATTGATCCGAGAAAAATAGCATGCCATGAGTTTTTCAGTTCGCGGGCAAGCGTATCTTTGCGGCCCAGTATTGACTTCATGCGCGCCGTCTCTTCCATCGAGCCGTCGACCCGCGGGTCGGTCCTCGACCGTCGTTCCATCGCCTTGGCGAATGCCCGGTGGTTTCGGGCGATGGCGTGGCGCGCCCTGCGGGATGGCGCCCCGAAGGGCGAATTACGCGCCGCCAATGCGCGCGCGGCCGCCCGCATCGCCCTGGGCCAAGCAAGACGCGATGCTCTGGTCAATCGCCTGGTAACCGACGCCCTGGCGATGCGTGACTGATCCGCCGCGGCGCTGAAGATTGCTCTGTCCCGGTGGTGACCGCGCCTGGCGATCTCCAGCGTCCACATCCGTTCATGGGTCATGCCCGGACGAAGCATCGTCTGGCGTGCTGGCGAATACCGTCAAGCAACACACCATGCCCTCGGGCTTCAGCCTTCATATTCGTGACGCCGCGTGCGGGCCCACGTGAGGGATCATGATGGTCGTCATGATCGAAAGTCGCGCTTGGTTGCGCGCCTCGCCGAACACGCGTCGTTAACGCTCAATGAACTCCCGTGCCGACAACCGGAACGGATCACCGCCTCCCCCGTAGATGCCCCGAGGTGTGACGAAGGTTGTGCCGCCAGGAGTCAGTGATGGACGACGATCTCGAAGCGCGGCATCTCGATATGAGGCACTTAACGGCCAATATCGTGGCCGCCTATGTTTCTAATAATCATGTTCAAGTCTCAGAATTACCTAAGCTTCTTGCTGGCGTCCATGCTGCCGTGCAGGCCGCCGCGCAGGGGCATGCCGCGGCGCCTGCGGTTACGGGGGGCCCGGTCGAGAAACCGTCTGCCGCCGAGATCCGGCGCTCGGTCGGCCGCGATGCCTTGATCAGCTTCGAGGACGGCAAACCCTACAAGACCCTGAAACGGCATCTGACCGGCCGCGGCCTCACGCCGGAGCGTTACCGCGAGAAGTGGGGGCTGCCGCGCGATTATCCGATGGTCGCGCTGGATTATGCCGAACGGCGGTCGGCCCTGGCGAAGGCGATCGGCCTTGGGCGACCGAGTGGCGGGTCCTCAGCCCGGAACGAACCGGAGGGCAGTCCGATGGGGGCGGAGCCCAAGGCGCACCGCCGGACGAAATCGGCCTGATCCGGGTTTTGGCCCAAGGCCGCGGCTTCCCTCGGCGCGATGATCCTCACGGGCGCGGCGGCCGGAGCCAGGACCGCGCAAGACGGGAAGGCGCGGCGGGCGACGGCACGAGCGCGCTGTTCGCGCCGCGGCCTGACGCACACCAGGCGTCCGGCCGCGCCGGCTGACACGGGTGGGGAACCGTGAGGGATTTCGCGGGAGAATGTCGCCCGAT
This sequence comes from Methylobacterium sp. GXS13, assembly GCF_001455965.1. Classification (GTDB taxonomy): domain Bacteria; phylum Pseudomonadota; class Alphaproteobacteria; order Rhizobiales; family Beijerinckiaceae; genus Methylobacterium. The sequence continues at coordinate 1,772 of NZ_LKKO01000097.1, read as the reverse complement.
CGGCCCGCGCGTGATTGTGTCGCTGACTCAGGCGGTCGGCGCACCGAGAATTGCGATCGGGGACGTCGGACTGGTATTCACCCGCTCGATGCCGAACGAGAGATCGATGCCCCCGGCACGCGCCACCTGTCGATCCTGCGGCGAGCCGATCCGCGCGGGCACGACCTATTGTGTTGCGTGCGCGACGCGTCAGGCCGACAGCGACGCTGCCGGTTTCGATCGCTGGCTCGCGATCGTGTTCAGCGGTGCAGGCATCCTCGTCGTGGTGCTGGCCGCTTATATCGCCGCCCGCTATCTCAACATCCTGGCGTGACCTCATGCGCGCCGCCCCATCGGTGAGGACGGCCCTGCCCGAGCATCCTGCCAGCCGCAGCGCCCTGTAGGACGGGGCTTTCGCCCACCCGCCCGGTGAAGGCCGCGACGGGCCCGTGGCGGCGTCGAGGCGCCTCGTCGTCCGGCGCCAGAGCCGGCGCCCGCGTATCCTTCGCCTTAAGAACAGGTCTCGTCCGCCCGTGGCTGCGCCGAAATATGTACGCCGCGGCCCGAGAGAGCCACGCTATGCCCAGGCATACCCTGTCTGGGAACTGTGGGGTCTGCAGGATGGCTCGGCGATCGATTCTAGTCTTGGCGTTCGGCCTCGCGTCATCGGCCTCGTGGGCCACCGGCGACATCGCCGTGGACATGGCGATGATCTCCAACGGCGATCTCAGGGTCTTCGGCACCTTGGCGCCGCCGCATGCCGCCAGCGTCGTCCTCGACGACAAGTTCGACACGCGGGCGGATCAGGACGGGCGCTTCGCGTTCCGGATCCCCTATCATCCGGAAACCTGCGTGGTGACGCTGAGATCGGAGGCGGTCAGCCGCCAGGCCGTCGTCGGCTATTGCGCCCGGCCGGCCGTCGCGAAGCAGGCGGCGGCGCACCCGGCCCCGGTGATGCTGGCGGCGAACACGCCCAGAGGCGAGATCGGCCCGCGTGGCCCGCAGGGCGCTGCCGGTCCGCAGGGACCCGAGGGGCCGCAGGGCGAGCGCGGCGCCAAGGGCGAACCGGGCCCGGCCGGTTCCATCGGACCGCCCGGTCCCGTCGGACAGGTCGGCCCCAAAGGCCCGGCGGGCGAGCGCGGCGACCGTGGGCCGGCGGGACCGGCTGGCCCCGAGGGCAAGGCGGGAGCGTCCGGCATCACCCTACGGGTTCAGGTCGAGGAATGTGCCGCGGGCGGCCGATGCGTCGCCACCTGCACCGCCGAGGAATTCGCCGTGAACGGCACCTGCAGCGGCGGCGAACGCCCTGCCATGGACGAAAGCAGCATCTACTGCTTGGCCATGGGGGCGGCCCCGACGGCCATGAAGGCCCGGGCGATCTGCGCGAAGCGATGAACCGGGAAAACGCGCGGCTGCGCAGGGTTTGGGTCGGCCCGGCCGCTCGCTGACCGGGCGCCGTGCCGATGGATTCGGGGCTGGCGCGAGACCGCTCGCCGGCGCCCCGAGGATCCGCAGGGCGAGCATTTCGGCGTTCGCCTCAGGCAAGTGATGCGATCGGTCGCCACCCGACAAGGGTTTCGGCATGTCTCGTCGCGAACGCGCATGGCCCGGTCGCCGCACGGGGCCGGTGCGTCAAAAGCTTCGTTTACGACCGTCGCGGTCTTGTGGTCTGTCGGGTGAGCCAGGCGGTAGTCTTGCACCACAGCCGGTCCGGGAGCCGGTACACCCGCACCCCGCAGGCCAGCCCGGCGAGCAGCAGCAGGACCAGATACGCCAGCCCGTCCAGCAGGACG
>NZ_LKKO01000096.1 GCF_001455965.1 Methylobacterium sp. GXS13 | reverse complement strand
GGCCGAGCGCGTGGTCGTGCGCATGATCCACGCCTGTGGCATGACCGACCTCCCCGCCGACGTGGAAATGTCGGACGGCTTCGCCGAGGCCGGTGTGGCGGCGCTCCCCGCCCGGGCCCCCTCCCCGTGCGATGCCCGGTTTGGTGCCCACGCCGTCCCCCGGCCCCGGCCACCCGCCCCCCACCCCGCTGCCTCCCCCCTCCTCCCCCCCCTCTGCCCGCGACACCCGCCAACCCCCCCCCCCCGGAACCCCCCGCCGCCGACGCCGCCGGCCCCGGCGGCCCATGGGCCGCGCTAGTGTCTCCGGCGGCGCCGTCCCCCCGCCCACGCGGCCCGCCGGGCCCCGTCCCCGCGCCTCCTCGACGGGCCGGGGGGCACCGTGGCAGCCGGCCCCGCGCCCGCCGGCGGAGCTGCGCCGGGTCGCGCTGCACGAGGCCGCCCACGCGGTGGCCGCCCACCGGCTCGGCATGCCGGTAGTCGAGGTCACGACCCGCGCGAGCGGCGCGGCGGCGGGGATGACCGTGATCGGGGAGGCCGACCCGATGCCCGGCCGGGACGCACTGGAGCGACGGGTCGTCGGGCTGCTCGCGGGGCGCGCGGCCGACCTCGATCTCGGGGGCGGTGCCCATGCGGGAGCGCGCCACGATCTCAGCGCCGCGACCCGGATCGTCTGCGCAATCGAGGCGTCCTTCGGCCTCGGTCCCCGCCTGCTGTACCGCGCCGATCCGGACGGGTGCGAGGCGCTGCTGCGCGCCGATCCCGCCCTTGCCGCCCGGACCGAGGCGACGTTGCGCCGGCTGATGCGCCGGACCCGCGCCCTGGTGGCGGCGGAGCGCACCGCAATCGAAGCGACGGCAGCGGCCCTCCTGGAGCGCCGGTGTCTCACCGGCGCGGAGATCGCCGCGATCGCGGCCGCGCACCGCCCCGGCCGTGCGCGCACCATCCCGCCCACCAACGTCCGCCGCACCACGCCGCGGCCGAACTGCACCTAGCCGGGCACGAGAGACGCTAGACCGCCTCCGGGCGGCGCCGGCCGCCCGCCCCCTCCCACTCGTCTCGGCCCCGCGGCCGCTCGGAACAGGAATCCGCCATGTCCGATCTCGAATTGCACCTCAGCATCGACGACGCCGTGCGCTGGGAGGCGGCCCTGGCGGCCCTCGACCAGCTCACCGCCGGCGCGGCCCCGGATCGCCACGAACTCGCAGCCGCGCCGCTGCTCGACGGTTGGCGGCGCACGCTCGTCCCAGCGGTCGACCCAGCCCTGTACGGCCGCGTCGCCGACCATCCCCGTCTGCGCGGTCGACGGCAGGTCGTGACCTCGCGCCTACTCGCGATCGACGTCGACGCCGGCTGGGCGCGCACACTGTCGCGCTACTACCGCCTCGGCCGCCCGAGCACCTGAGACTCACCTCGTTCCCCCCCACTCGTCTGCTCACCTGGAGAATTGCCGTGAGTGTCATCGTACTCGACCTGGAAACCGTCCCGGATTTCGACGCAGTGGCGCGCGTGCACCGCCTCAACCCCGCTGACACGGAGGCGGTGCGGACCGCCCTCGGCAAGGGCTTCCCCAAGCTGATCTTCCACCGCATCGTGGCGCTCGGCGCGCTCGCGGCCGAGCAGGTCGCGGGTGTCTGGCGGGTCCGCGCTTTCGGGGCCGGCCACGCCGGCGAGCGCGATGAGGCAGCACTGATCGGCGACTTCGCCGCCGATCTCGCGTGCACGCGCCCGCGGCTCGTCACCTTCAACGGCACCACTTTCGATCTGCCGGTGCTGCGGTACAGGGCCCTGATCAACGGCGTGGCGGCACCGGGGCTGAACGCGCGCCCATATTTCCGCCGGTATGGGTCCGACGCGCTCGACCTGTGCGACGTCCTGGGCAGTTTCGACCCGCGCGCCAAAGTCGGCCTCGACGCCCTGTGCCGGGTGCTGCGGATCCCGGGCAAGCCCGAGGGCCTCGATGGGCGCGGCGTCGCCGCGCTCGCGCAGGCCGGGCGTTACGCTGAGATCGCCGCCTACTGCAAGGCCGATGTGCTCGCCACGTACCGGCTGTTCCTCGCCCATGAGCGGTTTCTCGGCGCGATCGATTCGGACAGCCATCGCGCCAGCGAAGCCGAACTGGCCCGGATCTGCGCCTGATCAGCGGCTGCACCTGCAATCTGTTCGTCGGTGTCACGGGCGCACGCTGCGTCGCGCTGGCAGCAAACACCGTCAGATCCGGTACCGGGCCACCTCGACGGCGACCCGCCAAACTCAAAGCCCGCGTCTCTCTTCTCGCCTGACTGGCGCGCGTACTACGCTCGTCGGATCGGATCTCGGCTTGCCGAGCGAAGATCATCGCCGGATCCGCAGCACGGTCGGGCTATAATCGCGGCCGCATACGACTAAAATTTTTCAGGGTGGCGGCCATATAGCGATTGCTCCGCGCGGGCTAGGAGCGAGCGCCTGACCGTTCACCGCACGCGCCGCCCCCCCTCGGCGATAGCGCACAGCGGGGCGGCCATCGCGGCGAGCAGCCTATGCCCCTTCAGCGATAACTTGATCTCGGCACGCCGGTCAACGGTATTCATCACCTTCTCCAAGAGACCGTGCCCAGGCGATCTTCGCGATCCCTCCGCGAGCACCTCAATGTGCCGCATCAAACGAGGGTAAGGGATCGCACAAGCTGTCGACATTTCTCTGGTCGTGACAGGCTCGTCGCGCGCCTTTGCGGCGAGTTCGAGAAACGTCGCCAGCGTCGCGACAGAGATATCGGGCACGACTTGGCGAGCGGCGGCAAGGGCTGTGCGCAGCGGGAGGATCTCGCTCTCTCGGGTGAGGCGATCGAGATAGAAGAAAAACATAGAGGCCCCCGGGCGATCCAAATTCGTGTGTCAGACGCAGAGCAGCACGTCAAAGCCATAAGCATTTTATCCGGTTATGGTAAATTTCAGTGAAACCAGATATGTCTGGCGCACGACAACGTAGGCAGGATCGCCGACAGCGCGGAGGCGCGGCACGCCGCCCAGGAGATGAGTGAATGGCGACCCCAGACGCCCCAAACGCCACGACGAGCGAAGTGAATTCCGCTGGTTCCTGGATCGCGGCCCAGCAATTGGCTGCCAAATTGATAGAAGATCTCGATCTGATATCCACGATCCGCTCGTGGAACGCGGACGAATTTGCGCTCATTGCCACCGTTGAGCATGTGCGCTGCTGCGTAATCTACGACGACGCGCAGCTCAAAGCCTTCGACGCGGTGGAGGACGAAGCGTCTACGCGCGGCTTCGGCTCCGATTTTCGAACCTGTTTGGCGGTGCTGCTCGATCCGATCCTGGTCAGCACGACCCTCGCGGGCGTGGCCTCTCGCTGCCGGGGTTGGGCCGTTGATCTCCTCGAACAGGGGCCGGCGGCCGCTCAGGCTCCTGCGCCGTTTCTGTCGGACGGTGCGATGGTGGAGTGGGTGCTGCGCAATGTGGATCCACCGGTTTTTGCCGGCCCGACAGGTGAGCGAATCCTGGAGCCCGACGCCGAACAGTTGCTTCTAACCCAGGCCATGCGCGCAGAACTGCGGCTGGCGGTCGGAACGGGCTGGGTCATCGACTGACCAGACGCATGTACGACGCTGCGGTGTGACGATCGCCGATCCGGTCGGTCTGGTCGTCCGGTCCCACCCGTGCAGGTTCTTCGCCGCTGGTTCGGCCGACCGGCCGCGCGACCGGCGATGGGGCAACCATCGATACGATTGAAGCGCCGCCTCGGCGGCCCGGCATTGTTCGTGACCATTTCGCGTAAAGCGATCGCCGTGCAGCCGACGCCCGCGAGAGCCTTGTCCGGCTGGCTCGTTTCGTTAGCGGTAGCGGGCGGTCTGCGGATTTGCCTCAATGTCTGGCACTACGCGGCGATGGGGATGCCGTCAGCACGATCGGTGGATCTGCGAGAACGCGTGATCGCGGCGGGATCTTCGCGTCAACAGGCAGTCAAACGCATTGAGATCGGCCGATCCAGCGCGATCCGCTGGCACGAACGCTTCCAGGCGGAGGGTAAGATCGCACCCGTGCCCTCCTATGGTCTCGGTAAGCGCTCGCACCGGGCTTCATTCCAATAAGGGCGCCGTCGCGATGCGGCGAGGCGACGAAGGAACCCGGGCTTTACCATCCCCATGCGGCCCCGTCGGGGCCGCGGGGTCGTCGATGTGTGATCGCGATGGCACTCCGGCGGTGTTCGTGCTCTGTCCACACCAGGTATGAGACTGCGCGGAGGGTTCGACGGCAGGCGGCCTGTCGCGGCACGATGTTCACGCCTATTTCTGGCGGGGGAAGGCTCGTTACCCGGTCCTGATGGGGCCGTCGAGGAAGTTGCTCATGGTTCGATTCGCCACAATGATCGCTGCGGTGGGCGCGGTTGGTCTGGCGGCCTATGGAACCGCACAGGCGGCGTCCGACATAACGCTGGCGGCTATCGCCATGGGGCGACTCTACGTCGTCGGCACGACCGACCGTCCGCACATGCCCGTGGTCCTAGACGGCCAGTTCCGCACGGAGTCCGACGCAAAAGGTCTGTTCCAGTACGATCTGGTATACCGCCCCTCGCGCTGCATCGTCACCGCCGTGATCGCGGGCAAATCCTACGACGCGGTCGTGAGCAATTGCGGGGAGCTCTGTCGCCCAAATCTGACCGGCGCGGCCGGGACGACGTTTGCTCAGCCCCCGCCCGCCCCCGGTTCACGACCGGCGTCGGTAAACGAGCCATCGGGATGGCCTGCATCCCCGGCACTTGGTAGTCCGGCCCGCAGCTACGGAACCGCTGCGCTGACGCCGCCCGCGACAGCGGCGCCACCGACCGCATCGGCCCCGCCCGTGCCTACGCCGGACGCGACGTCGGCGGTGGATCGGGATGCACGTCGAACCGGGACGCGGGGGAGCGACGCTGCCCCGATCATCAATCCACCTCTGCCGCCTGCGAGGCCAACCTTCCGACTGGAAACTCGCGCACGTCCGGTTCGGCATGGCGATTCCGAGCCGGCCAGGCGGACGCCCAGGATACAGCCGCCCGAGCCTGAAGCCCTCCCCGAGGATTGAGGGCGCTGTTCGGCGATGTATCAGGGGGTGAGGCCGCCCGCGTCCGCATCAATCGCGACCGTATGTGGCGTGTTTGCTCATCCGACGTCGGTGCGACCCGGACGAAGCGGGCGCCGGCCCGACATGGCTGGCGGGTCGAGCCAAACCAACGCTCCTCGACCTGGATCGCGCGGTGCGGCCCGTCATGCGATCGAATCTCCGAGACGCCGCTGCGATTGGCGCCGAGATCGCCAGATGACCCGTGAGCTCCGCGCTGAGACGGAGCGTTATGGTGTCTCCACCCGGATCATCCACGCGTGGCGCAAGCCGCGGCTCTACCGACTGCCCAGGCGGACCGCTCGGCCGCGCGATCTGCCGTTGGAATCCAAGAGGGGAGCGCCATCGTGCGGGCGCTCCGCTGGGCCACCAAGCTTCCAGCGATGATCACGCTTTCACCATCGGCCAGCGCCTGCAGCACCTAAACCGGAACGCGTCCGACCGCATCCGCAGGACCGAAGTTGCTGGTCATGCTGGTCACCGGTCGTCCGCCGCGCGTCCGCACAAGCCGCATAGCCCATTCATGGGTGCGAGGTCGGCCTGGTGAACCTGGACGCGAAGCATACGCCTACGCTGCAGAAACGCGGTCGCTTCACGGGCAAGCGCCGGCTGTGTATCGCCACTGACCGCGCCTGAGACTGTCAGCGCCGCGTCAAGGCGGACTACGGGATCACCGCTCGTGCAGTTGCCTCTCGCGGCGAGGCTGTCAGCCATTCCGATCCGGTCACCGCACGCGACGACCGGCTGGGACTTCCGTTGCACGGCCGATGCGGTCGAGCACGCCTACGAACGGTACGGTTTGCTATAGCGCGAGGCGAGATCCGGCCTGCTTCAAATATTCGGCGCGGTCGCTCAAGCAAGCGCGTTCCACGCGAACAGCTCGGTATTACCGGTAACGCTATTGCAAGCTTGCAACGCCCCGAGCTGGCTTCGCCGTTGACGGGGGGGGGGGGCGCCGAAAGCGCGTCGTGAAGGGCAGCGCACCGGGCAGGACTCGTGGGGGCCGATGGAGGCGAAACCGATCGGGCCAAGTTCGTAACACGACGGTCTGACCCGAACGCGTACCGAAAAGCGCTCAAGGGTGCCGCACCTCCCGAGGGGGTCTGCATCCAGTTGCTGTCTCCTCGCGCGGAGCGCCGTAGGCGTCCGCGCCGCTCACACGGCGGGGTGCGAATCTGCTGCGCCATGAGCAGCGGGCATGGTCACTCATCTGCGTCGTCGGTTTCAGCCACGCGTTCAAGCACCGCCCACAGCCGATCTGCGTCCCGCTGCTGACGAACCCATGATCCGCCCGGGGCCTGGTTCACGAGGTGTGACCGCTGCCCATGGCGAGGTGTGTGTCGAGGGTGAAGGCGAGGCTGGCGTAGGCTGAGCTCAACCCGGCCGCACTGGTTTCGTAGACCGTCACGGTGTGCTGGCCGTCGGCGCTGCCGTCATTCGCCAGGGTCGGGGTGACCTGACCGGCTGGCTTTGGACCGGGCTGATTGAGAGGATCAGCGTGGACCAGAGGAGTTGGGGATGAAGCGAGGATAGAAGCCAAGTGCGGAGCAGGTCGTGCTGATGTTGCGCCAGATCG
>NZ_LKKO01000095.1 GCF_001455965.1 Methylobacterium sp. GXS13 | reverse complement strand
CGCTCCAGGCGCGCGCGACAGGCCCGCGGCGTGCTCCCGGGCCGCAGGGCGCCGCCGAGGTCGGGCAGGTCGAGGCCGGCGAGCGCCTCGGGTGCGAGGGTGATCCGGCGCGCCCGCGGGCACCAGCGCCGGATCACCGCGGCCATCACCTCCGGGTCCGGCTGAGGTAGCACCGCGCGGTGATCGGCGGCGGCGGCGAGCACGGCGGGCAGGAGCTCCGCTCTGGTGGCGAGGCCGACGACAGGCCGGCCGTTGGCCAAGGCAAGCACCGCCTCGGTCTCGGGCGCGGACAGACCTGGCTTGGGACGGGCGGCGGCCTCGACCACCGTGGCGCGCCCGTCGCTGAGCCGGCCGATCAGGTCGGTCAGCGGCCGGTACCACGCCGGGCTCGGGACCGTGATCACCGCCGCGATCGGCCGGCCGCGGGCGAGATCGCGCAGCAGCGCCCGGGGCAGAGCGGCCTCGGCCATGACCAAGACGACGAGGTCGGCGCCTGGGAGGCGGTCGGACCGCATCCTGGCGAGCGGACCGCGCCGGTCTGTATTCGTGTCGTCCCGGATCAGGACGGCGTCGAAATCGAGGGGCAGGAGGTCGTCGTCCGGATCGGGGACGGGGTTCGGCAGCGCGGGCGGCGTGGGGCGCTCCGGCACGGGAGTGGGCTGGGGAGTGGGCGGGACGGGGATCTCGGCGGACGAGTCGGTGTCGGTCATGGCGCAGGCTCCGGCGAGCGCCGGCGCGGGGCGCGGCGTCGCGGCTGGACAGGAGGTCGGGGCGCCGCACACGGGCGCGCGGCGAGGAGGGGCGATCGCGGGCGAAGGAGCGCGCGTCAGCCGCCGCGGGTCAGTGCCGGGCCCAGAGGCGGTCGCGCTCGTTGCCGCCGGTGATCACCCGGGTGGCGTTGACGAGGGACGGCAGGCCGAGGTCGCGCGTGAGACGCAGGCGGCCGTCGGCCATCGGCCGGACGAGGTTGGCCTCGCGCAGGGCTTGCCGCTTGCGGCTCAGGCATTCCTGGATGCCGCCGCGGTCGTCCCGGTTGAGGTGCGAACCGGCCCGCAGCACGGTCCAGCCGCCCGCGACGACGGCGTGGGCGCGCAGGCCCCGCCAGTCGAGGGTGAACCGCGCTGCGTCAGCGCGCGCGGTGAGGCCGGCGGGCAGGTCGAGGGCGTAGCCCGAGGGCACCGCGACTGCGGCGGCCGCGGGGATGGGCGCGGGCTCAGCGCAGGCCGCCGCTGCAAACGCCGGGGGTAGGCTCTCGACCTGGGGCGTGAGCACCGCGCCGCGCGGCTCCAGGTAGGGGCAGCCGAGGGCCACGAGCAGACCGCGCAGATCGGTGAGCCAGCGCGCGATTAGCGCCGGTTCGATCGCAGCGAGCCAGGACCGCCGCGGCACGGCGCCGACGACGCGGGCCCGGCCGGCGCGGGACGCCTGATGGGTCAGGGCCTCCTGTAGAGCGAGCAGTGCCGACTCGCTCATGGCGCGCGGCTCGGTCGCGCCGATCAGCACGACCTCCTCGATCGGAAGCGGAGGGTGCGCTCGGTGCCGGCGGAGGCGCTGCGGCGCCAGGACGGTCTCGCCCCAGCGGATTTCGGGGCGCTCGCCCGGCGCCTCGCCCCGATGGATCAGGGCGTAGGCGACGTGGCCCGCCAGCGCGGGCACCGTCAGGAGGCGGTCGATCTCTGCCAAGGGCGCGAGGCCCGCGACGAGCGGCGAGCACGGCGACAGGGCGAGACGGGCGCCCTCGGGCCGGTCGGTGAGCGGCACGAGCGACAGGGTCGGCCCGGTCGCCGTGACGGCGGTGAGGCGGGACGGCTCGGCCTGGCGGGCAGCCGTCATCGTGCGCGCGGCGCGCGCGGGATCGAACGTTGGCATGTGAGGAACTCCGGGTCAGGGTTGGTCGCAGACGGACGCCGACGCGTGCCCGAGTGGGCACGCGGTCGCGCGGCGAGGCGTGTGGAATGCTGCTGCGGTAGGCGTGCGCTGTGGCGCGCGGGCTACGCGGCGGCCCTGACGGGAGCGTGCGTGCGGCGGGAGAGCCCCGGGGAGGCTTCCGACCTGCGGTCGAAGTCGGTATGGAACGTCTCAGCCATGATCTTTCTCCTGAACAGTTAGATCGTGGTCAGGCCGTTATGGTGCTCGTAACACCATGACGGCCGCCCAGCGGAGTGCGAAGCGGCTGTCGCGCGGCTCGCAACGAGAACATAGCAGAAACCGGCCCTTTGAACAGACCTCAGTTTCTGGCATGCTTAACGCGAGATGACTGTGGCTGAGATATCGGGCCGATCGCACCGACCGACGTGATCGCACTGCTCAAAATCGGAGTGGCGAACCACATTCGACTGGCAAACGGTGCCGCAAGAGCGGGCTGGCCAGATCCCATCGAGTTGAGAGCTGTCGGAGCGGCACTGTTCCCCATCACCACACCGCGGACGTGTTGCGCCACCCGTGGCACCGGCCCGCGTACACACTCGGCTCGGGATGGCTCTGCTGATCCATCTGGATGACAAAACGTCGGCAGCCATCCCTGGGTATCGCCAAGGGTGCGCGGGTGAAAATTCGACGTGCGGTGCGGAAAATATCCCACGCACGATCCGCCGGATCTGCCGCACCGAAAGAAATCGGCGCCGTGGCGCGGGTGACGCGCCCGGGCGTTCCTTGTACGCCAGCGGCCGTTCCACGAAAGGGGGCAGGGTCGGCAGTACACAGGGCGCGAAACGTCAATCGGGAGGTTGCAGCCGTTCGGGCGCAGCAGCGAAGATTGAGCGCAAGCGCCGATCCAGGTTCACCATAAGGCACCCGAGGCCGACCACCGCACCGGCCGCGGTTACTCTGTTGCGTTGTAGCGCCATTCAAGAAACGCGCGCGCCTCTTCGAATAGGCAAATTCGTGTCGGACCTCCTCTGAGCGGCAGCAGCGACGTCAACCTCGTGAGCTGTCTGAGAAGGACTCGCATCGGAAGCCAGGAGATCCGTCGTATCGATGGTCTCTGCCGGCGCCACTGGCTCGACCCTGTCGATTTGTCGTCGCGCGATCTGAGCCAGTGCGGATGCGCTCACAAACTGCCCGAGATCGTCATATACCCAGACCTTCTCGACGCCGCCTGAACGAGCGCTGATGCGAGGAGGAGCGCTTCTTGGGGCGTCTCCCGAGAATCGCGGCTGGTGACGCCCTGACGGTCCGATACGATGGTGTAGGACATGATACGTACCGACGCTGTTGTGTGCCGAGCCTAAAAGCGGCAAACGGGATGCGCAACAACGATTGTAGCCTGCCACTCGGACGACATCCGATCCCATCAAGCCGACTGTTTTAGTCGCGAACTGCCACCCCGGTCGGTAGACTTGGCTCCTTGCCCGACATGCCTCGGCCGCCGACAACCACCGTCACCCCAGAGCAGACCAACAGCATCCGTACGGCCCAAGCCATGATATAGCCGTCCATGACCGATCTGGTCAGGTCGAGCAGAGCGAGGCGGCGTGAGTTCACCGCCGCGCACGCACAAGCCGCACGATGCGGCTCAAAGTCGTTTCGCGACGATGTCGCCGGCTTTGTACATTTGCGCGATCTCATCCTCAATTCGCGCCTTCAGGCCCTGGCTCTTAAGCTCGTAGCTCAGCTGCTCTGCTACTGACGCCGTGATCTCGTGCTTCGTGCTCGGAACCCGGATCAGGCGCTGAACGATGGCCGCGCGCAACTCGACCTTTGGAATCAGCTCCGAGCCGTAGATCTCTCTGAAAGACTTGGACCTTCTCCGAGGAACGGTCTTGTGGTCGATCGGCCAGAAACTCTCCTGGTCTCCGGCGATATGGCCACCATCCCTCAGTGCCGTGAGGTGCGATTTGATTGCGTCCTTCATAGCCGGAACGGCCTGAGCAAGGCCCCAGATCTTGCGGACCCGCGTATAAACCATCCCGTAGCTGATCGGCCCTTCCTCGGCGATCACGCGTATGAGATGCTCGCGCAGCGTTTCTGGCGATGACGCGAAGAATGCGTCTGTTACCTTGATTGAGGAAGCCGCCGCTTCCTTATATTCCGCCGGTTCGCAGATTGAAGTCTGAGTTAGCGTCTCGCCTAACAAAAACTTGATATTTGGATCCTGCGTGATCTGTTCTGAGCGTGTATCGGGGCGTGGAATGTCACGGAGCTGCTCAAGCAACAGATCGAGCGCTTCCTGCTCGCGGCCAGAGGCCATCACGCGCGCCTGCGCGACAATCGCCTCCTGCGAGGCAGGCGTGCCTTGACGGAGCAAATGCAGGACGACCTGTCCGCACAGGCGCTCCGACTGGGCCTTCAGACGTCCGGATCCTTCGCGAATCGCGCGTTTGAGCTGTTTGGCTTCCTGCCGGAGTTCGTCGGCGCGCTGTTGCGCGGCGTTGATAGCCCGTTGCGTCTTGAGAATGCCTGTCACCGTGGGACCTCCTCGCGTCCCACGCCATTTTCATGAGCGATAAGAAAGTCGCCAGCAGACGGCTCAGAAAAATTTCAACTCGGTTGATAGGTCTTTCTCGGCTGGTCCCTCAATCCGGGGCGGCAAATCCTGTGTCGCCGCCGGATCCGGTTTGCGCCTCGGCTTCCGCTTGCGGAAATCCAAGACTGCCGTCATCGCGAGATCCAGGCGCGCCTTCCACATCTCCCAGTGTGCGACGCCGGGGGGCTGGTCCCGAACGGCTTCTTGCATCAAGCCTAGGACATCCTCCTTGTCTGGATCTCCCGCTCCCGGCAGCCGCGCCACCGCCAAACGCTGCCGCAGATCCACGGCAACCCGACTCGACAGATCGGTCGCGCGGCTCGATCGACGACGCGAGCGGCGCGGCGGCTCGCGCCAAGCGGCTACGACCTTTCCGACGCCTTCCCAGGACAGCGGGCTCAGCGCAGGAGATGGCGTCGCCTCGCGTGGAATGCTCGATTGCCCCGGCTCAAACCAGTTTGGCGGCGTTTCGGCCTGGAACTGCATTCGCGTCCAGCCTTTCCGGTCGGCGAGCGCGAGCAGGACGATTCCCGCGGCGTTGTCGAGTTCACCCTCGATGCGGATCGTGTCCCCACCATCGATGATCGCGCGCCCTCCGACCGGTAGCGCGTAACCGTCGTTATCGAGAGAGACTGGTGGCGCAAGCGAGATCCCGGGCAGCGATAGTCGCCAGGTCTCCCATTCCGCTCGATCGAGTACGGGCGTGTTTGAGGCTTGCGGACTCATCGCGCAGGGCAGGGCGTCGAGGGCAGCGCGACGCGTTCTCTCTAGACTGGCGACCTTGAGTTCGGCGGCTGCGAGCCCGTCGTGGGTAACCCAATAATCGTGTCGCTCCTGTCGCTGCTGGTCCTGTCGGGCGAGAAGGTCGCGCGCGGCAATCGTGTCCGGGCGTCGGATATACGACCGAGGCAGCCGGTCCTCGGCGATCGGAAGACCGCGCGCCGCGTTCGAGCGGGAATCGAACACGATCGAGTGGCAGTGTCGAGCCGCAATTTCGTTGAGGGCATCGGCGACGTGTCGACGCGCCGCGCGACCACCGGCGTTGTGAAACCAGTCGGACAGCTCCCGGAACTTGTACGCTCTGAAACCATCCCTGCCCAGAAGCCGGGTCGAGATGAGTCCGTGTAGATGCGGATTGGGCAGCCCGTCGCGGGCTTCCTTGATGTGAAGGTCGACTTGCACAGCCAGCCCGGCATCTCGGAATCGTCCGTAGATGAGTTCGACTGCTTCCGCGACATGGGTGAGCGGGAGTTGACGCGGCCAGGTCACGTCCAAAAAGCGGGCTTCCTGCGCATCGTAGCGCTTCTCGGCCTGCGCAGCACAGGTCCACAGCGCGATGCGGTCGGCGGACCACGCCGGCGCGCCATCCGGAAGGAGAAGCCAATGCCCGATTGGCTCCGCCGATCCTGCCACTATCGGCGGCGAAAACGTCGCGTGTGAGACCTCGGTCTCGGCCTGGTACCGCGAGCGCTCAAGGGCCGAGGCGCCGCGCGCACGGGACACCGCTCCGAACGAAACACCGATCCACGTGACCGAGGGCAAAATCTCGAAACTCCGGGCGTTCGTTCAAAAGCCGATGTGTTAGTGAATACGCGCGCTCGCGCGAGGAGTGGCGCGCGTTATAGTACGGCGACGCTCAGCCGAAAGCCAGAAGGAGCATCCGCGTTTCTCCCTGAGAAGCCTGCTCGATAATGACCGCGGGTGGAGGACGCGCGGCGTGAACGGCAGGGCCGGTTGCCGAATCCCGTGTCGCTCACAAAGCACGTCTCATTGTAGAGCTCGCGGAACGCCAGCAGCGTGCGGCGCGGATCCTCGACCCGTGTCGTAGCCCTTCACACAAACAGGCTGATCTTAAGCGTGCGGATGAAGCGCTCCGAGCAACCATTGCCCTCCGGCGCGTGCACGAAAACAGGCGGATGCGCGATGCCCAAAGATGCCGGTTCCCCCTGGAAGTCGTCCGACATGTAGTGGTTGCGGAGATCGCGCCGCAAGCGCTGGCGGATCGGTTCCGACGCCTCGAAGCGCGGGCACGTCGCGCCGCCAATCTTTCACCATCGCGGGCTCCAACGCGACCAGCACGAGTTCGACCAGCACCAACACGAACAGCACCGCCGTGAGCACGGGCAGCAGCGGCACGAGGTCCAACACGACCGGAACCGTTCCGGCTGCTCCAAGCGTAGCGCTGACCCACAACACGGGAACAGGCGGCATGCACGTGATCAGCGACGGCTTGATCACCTACACGCCGTCCGCGAGCAGCGACACACTGTGTTACCAGCTGGCCAACGATCCGCTCATGACGACAGCCCCAGTCCTGGCCTGTGATGGCAGTGCCGATGGCCAGCATACGGTGACGGTCTGCGAGACCGATGCGGCTCGGCTCAGCTTAGCCCACGGGTGACCTGACCGGCTGGCTTTGGACCGGGCTGATTGAGAGGATCAGCGTGGACCAGAGGAGTTGGGGATGAAGCGAGGATAGAAGCCAAGTGCGGAGCAGGTCGTGCTGATGTTGCGCCAGATCG
>NZ_LKKO01000094.1 GCF_001455965.1 Methylobacterium sp. GXS13 | reverse complement strand
GACGAAGTCGATGCCGGCCTCGCCGGCCAGCGCCGCCAGCGCCCGCCGGATCGCCCCGTTGGCCGAGACGCCGCCCGCCGCCACCAGGGCGGTGGGCCGGCCGGCGACGCCCGAGAAGGCCCGCAGGGCCACCCGGGCGCGGTCCACCACCACGTCGACCACGGCGGCCTGGAAGCTGGCGCAGAGGTCGGCGACGTCGCGCTCGGCCAGCGGGGCGATCCGCTCGGCCTCGATCCGCAGGGCGGTCTTGAGGCCCGACAGGGAGAAGTCCGCCTCGCGCCGGCCCAGCATCGGCCGGGGCAGGGCGAAGCGCTCGGGATCGCCGGATTCGGCCATGCGCTCGACTTCGGGGCCCCCGGGATAGCCGAGGCCCAGCAGCTTGGCCGCCTTGTCGAAGGCCTCGCCGATGGCGTCGTCCACCGTCGAGCCGAGGCGCACGTAATCGCCGACTCCGCGCACGGCGACGAGCTGGGTGTGGCCGCCCGAGGCCAGCAGCAGCAGGTACGGGAAGGGCAGGTTGTCGGTCAGCCGCGCGGTCAGCGCGTGGGCCTCGAGGTGGTTCACGGCGAGCAGCGGCTTGAGGGCGACCAGCGCCAGGGTCTTGGCGGTGACGAGGCCGACCAGCACGCCGCCGATCAGCCCCGGCCCGGCCGCCACCGCGATCCCGTCGAGATCCGGGAACCCGATCCCGGCCTTGTCGAGGGCGCGGGCGATCAGCCGGTCGAGCACCTCGACATGGGCGCGGGCGGCGATCTCGGGCACGACGCCGCCATAGACGGCATGCTCGGCGATCTGGCTCAGGACCTCGTTGGCGCGGATCTGCCCGAGCCCGTCCTCATCGACGGACACCACGGAAGCGGCGGTCTCGTCGCAGGTGGTCTCGATGCCGAGCACGGTCTTCACGGGCCACTCCCTCGATCAACGGACCTGCACGCCCCCGCCGGAGAACCTGCCGGCCGGGGGGTAATCCGGGCGCCGGGCGGGCGCAATGACCGCCCGGGCGCCGAAGGGCCGCTCAGTCGACCGCGATCATCACGTCGGAGGCCTTCACCACCGCGTAGGCGGGGCCGCCGGCCACGAGCTTGAGCGAATCGACCGCCTCGTTGGTGATCGCGGCGGTAATCACCTGGCCCGGGCTGATCTCGATCTTCACGTGGGCCGTGGTCGATCCCTTGTCGACGGAGACCACCGTGCCCTTGATGACGTTGCGTGCGCTGATCTTCATGATGTGCCGCAAAGCTCCCTGGCCGCACGGGGCGGCCTCCGGCGGGTCTCCTACAACATGGCGCGGACCGGCGCGACCACCCCGGCGCCGCGTCGCGGGGGGCGAAACCAGCCCGGTGCAAGCGCCCGGGCGGACCCGCCCGCATACCCCTAATGGATGACCGGCGGGCCTCAATCCGACGTTGACGCCCTCAATCCTGCTTATCTAAGTAGGACGGACACTAGGCCATGTAGATTTAGGCTATTGTATTAATAAATACAGTACACCGGCCGATCAGCCGGACCGCGAGGGGGCCGGATGGCTGGACAAAGTGGCGACCCGCACCGCGCCGTCACGGCGGCCCCGGCCCAGCCCTCGCTGGGCACGACGGCGTCGATCGGGATCGCGTGGCTCGCCCTCCAGAACGTCGGAACCCGCATCATCGGCTTCGTCAGCCAGATCATCCTGGCGAAGATCCTGCTCCCCTCCGATTACGGCACCATCGCCCTGGCCACCGGCGCCATCGCGATCGTCAGCTCGTTTGCGGATTTCGGCCTCGAGGAGATCCTGGTCCAGCGGCAGCAGACGATGCGCCTCTGGCGCACCGCCGCGTTCTGGATGAGCCTCACGATCGGCCTCGTCCTCGCCGTCGCCTGTATCGCGGCGAGCCCGTTCTTCGCGATGCTGTACGGCGCGCCCGCGGTGACGGGGCTGATCGTGATCCAGGCGCTCGCTTTGCCGATCCGGCAACTCGGCACGATCCCGTCGGCGGCGATCAACCTGGCCCTGCGCTTCGACATCGTGGCCCGGGTCGCGTTCCTGGAGCTGCTCGGCCTGCAGGTGCTGACGATCGCCTTCGCGACGGCCGGATGCGGCGCCTACAGCTTCGCCCTGCCGGTTCCGATCATCGCGGCCGCCCGGACGGCCTATCTGTGGCGCCTCTGTCCGCAGACGATCGGAGCCCGGCCGTTCGTGCGCCGGTGGCGGCACATCGCCCGGCGCAGCATCGCGCTGGTGGGCAGCCGCATCCTGTCGACGTTCAGCGGGCAGGCCGACCTCATCCTGCTCGGCATCTTCGCGACCACGACCGAGGCCGGCCTCTACGTGTTCGCCTATCGGCTGGCGATCCAGCCGGTCCGGGTCCTCGCCGGCAGCATCACGGGCGTGATGCAGTCCGCGCTGTCGCGCCTGCGCAACGACTTCCACGGCCAGACCCAGGCGGCGCTCCGGTCGTCCCGCCTGCTGGCCTTCATCGTCATGCCGACCTGCTTCATCCCGATCCTGATCGCCGAGCCGGCCATCGCCCTGCTGTTCGGGGAAAGGTGGTCCGCCACCGGAATCGTCGTCAAGGCCCAGTGCATCGGCCTGGCCTTCTTCTCGGTCTCGTGGATTTCCGGGGCGCTCGTTCAGGCGCAGGGGGCGTTCGGCCTGGATCTCATCCTGGAGATCGTCTTCTCCGGCTTCCTGCTGCTGATCATCGGCCTGGGCGTCCACCTTGCCCCGCACGCCAGGATGGACGTCAACATCGCCTTCGCGATGCTGACCTATTACGTGCTCGTCCAGCCGCTCTACGCCTATGTCATCCTGCGGCGCGGCGGTGCCACGCTGAGGCAGGTGGCGGTCATCCATCTCGTCCCGGCCCTCTACGCATCGGCGGCCGTCGGGCTGGCGGCCTGGCTGACCAGCCATCCCGTCTTCGATGCCCACGAGCTCCTCGACATTCTGGTGGCCAGCTCGATCGCCCTGACCATCTATGTCGCCCTGCTGCGGCTCTTCTCCCGGGACGTGTTCGGGGATCTCGTCGCGCGATCCCGTCCGCTCATCCGGAAGGTCGACGGGTTGCGGCTCGCGCTCGGCAGTCCCTGATCGCGGATCGTGTGGGATGCCGGAGCTTTGGCTGAACGCCGCCGGGTCGGCCGGGGCTGGGGCAGCATGACCGCGTCGAGTCGATTTCCGCTCGCGCAGGAGGCCCTCGCGGAGGGTAAGGCCTCATCGGCTTGACAACAGGCGAACAGCCGATCGCCGCAGACTATCGCCTGCGCCCGGCTGCGGATTTGCCTCACACGCTCCGTCTCCACCGTCCTGAGAGGCTGCGCCGCCATGGTGCGAGGACCATCTGTGCGCGCATGCGCGGACCTCGTTGGGCGGATAACCCGGCGTCACTGCGTTCGTCTGTGCCCGTGGACGCGCTTATCCACGGGAACCCCGCCCCGCCGGACGGCGGGACGGGGTTGTGGGCTGGCGAGGCCGCCGTCGATCAGGCCGCCATAGGCCCGTAGCGCCGGTGCCCCTTCACGTCATAGCGGTCGAGCATCATCACCTTGTCCCAGACCCGCACGAAATCCGCCACGAACCGACGTTGGCCATCGCTGCCGGCATAGGCATCGGCGATGTTGCGCAACTGCGCGTTCGCCCCGAAGACGAGATCGTTGCGCGTGGCCTCGAACTTCACCGTTCCACTCTCGCGGTCCTTGAGGGTGAAGGCTGTTCCAGCCGCGTCGACCTTCTCCCAGACCAGACCTGTGTCGGTCAGGTGGCGGAAGAAGTCGGTCGTCAGCACCCCCACCCGATCGGTGAAGATGCCGCGGTTCGACCCGTCGTGATTGGCGTTGAGGGCCCGCAGGCCGCCGGTCAGCACCACCCATTCCGGCGCGGTCAGCGTCAGCAGGTTGGCCTTGTCGAGGAACATCTCCTCCGGCGACAGGCTCTGTGCCATCGCACCGAACCCGTCATCGACGTAGTTGCGAAACCCGTCCACCACGGGCTTCAGCCACTCGAACATCTCGATGTCCGTCAGGTCCTGCGTGGTGTCGACCCGGCCGGGCGAGAACGGCACGGACGTGTCGACCCCGGCCTCCTTGGCGGCCTTCTCCACGGCGACGCAGCCGCCGAGCACGATGAGGTCGGCCAGCGAGACCTGCTTGCCATCGGCGCGCCCGCCATTGAACGCAGCCATGACCGAGCGGAGCGCCTCGACCACAGGTGCCGCCCGGCGGTTGACGATCCAATCCTTCTGCGGGGCGAGGGCGATACGGCCGCCGTTGGCACCGCCGCGCTTGTCGCTGTCGCGGTAGGTCGAAGCCGCCGAGAAAGCGGTGAAGGCCAGGTCCGAGACGGAAAGGCCCGTGGTGAGGATCGCCTGCTTGAGGGCCGCGACCTCGTCCGCGCCGATCGGCGTGTAGGCGGCATCGGGGATCGGATCCTGCCACAGCAGGCCGTCCTCGATCGTCACCTCCGGGCCGAGGTAGCGGTGCTTGGGCCCCATGTCGCGGTGGGTGAGCTTGTACCACGCCTTGGAAAAAGCCTGCGTGAAGGCGTCGAAGTCGTTGAGGAACTTCTCACAGACCTTGCGGTACTCCGGATCGACCTTCAGGGCGATGTCGGACGTCATCATCATGAGGGGATGCATTTGGCCCGCGACATGGGCGTCGGGGGTCTTGGGCGCGTTCGGGTCCTTCGGCGTCCACTGCAGGGCGCCGGCCGGGCTTTTGGTCTGCTCCCACTCGAACTTGAAGAGGTTCTCCAAGTAGGCATTGTCCCACTTGGTCGGATCGGGGGTCCAGCTGCCCTCGATGCCGTTGGTCATCGTGTCCTTGCCGGAGCCGGTGCCCTTCGGGTTGTGCCAGCCGAGACCCATCGCCTCCATCGGCGCCATTTCCGGCGGTGGTCCGATCTCCTTGGCGGGGGTCATGCCGTGGCTCTTGCCGAAGGCATGGCCGCCGGCGATCAGCGCCACCGTCTCCTCGTCGTTCATGGCCATGCGGGTGAACGTCACCCGGATGTCGTTGGCCGAGCCCTGCGGGTCACCGTTCGCGTAAGGCCCCTCGGGGTTCACGTAGATCAGCGCCTGGTGAGAAGCCGCGAGCGGGTTTTCCAGGTCGTAGTCGGCGTCGCCGTTCTTGCCGCGCCAGCGCTTGTCGCGGTTCACCATGTCGTCGAAGCTCGACACCGAACCCATCTCGACGACTTCGGGGCCCCAGTAGGTGGCGTTGTCCGCCTCCCAGGCGTCCAGGCGCCCGCCGCCGAATCCGTAGGTCGGCAGGCCCATGATCTCCAGGGCGCAGTTGCCGGTGAGCACCATGAGGTCGGCCCAGGAGAGGGCGTTGCCGTACTTGTGCTTGATGGGCTGCAGGAGACGACGCGACTTGTCGGTGTTGCCGTTGTCCCACCAGCTTGAGATCGGCGCGAACCGCTGCATCCCGGTACCGGCGCCGCCCCGCCCGTCCGCGATGCGGTACGTGCCGGCCGAATGCCAGGCCATGCGGATCATCTGCGGGCCGTAATTGCTGTAATCGGACGGCCACCACGCCACCGACGAGGTCAGAAACTGCTTGATATCGCTCTTGAGGGCGTCGAGGTCGATCGTATTGAATGCGGCGGCGTAGTCGAAATCAGGGCCAAGGGGATCGGCCGCGACGCCGTTCTGGTGCAGAAGCTCGACCCTCAGGCGGTGCGGATACCAATTCTCGAGTGCCGGACGGCTGCCAAGAGCTCCGCCGATGCGGTCGCCCCCGAAGGGGCACTTGCCTTCCATTGGGTACGATTCGGTATTGGTCTTGTCGATCGTCATCTCGTCCATCAATATCCCCTTAGGCGTAGGACCTTGTCGCCCGGCGGATCGGGCCGCCGGCCTGTCGCTGCCAAAGGCGCGACACGTGCGACTCGTCTTCGCGGAAGCGCCTGTCTGCGCGATCCGACATCACGGGCGAAATCAGGCGCTCAGTCCTAAAAGCAAGATGTCGCGGCCGCCGTTTTAGGCTAGACGCCAACCGACCTCTCAGAGGGCGAGTCGCCTCACATTTGCGCGATGCGGCACCGTGCAGACGGTGCGCTCGTGCGGCTGGAGATCGCCCGTCCGTCATCAAGCCAAGTCCTCCGACGAGACACGCCGCACGCGATCCACCCGGTGAAGTGAGGCGACGAGAGGCGGCGCGCTCCGGGATCGGGGCGGCGCGGCTCCAGCCTGCGATGATGTCCGGCATGCCATGGCAGACACGGATCGCCGGCCGCGGGTTCTGCTGCGACGTCGCCACGGTGATGCAGGCGATCGCGTCGCGTGGCGCGATGGCGAAGCCGGCATCCTTGCCGATGGTTCGGCGAGGCTCGACCGTCATGGCTTTGCCGATCGCCTCATCGCAGGTTGCCGGCGCGGCTGCCGGCACGGGGGAAGACGCTATTAAGAGCGTCCCACGCGATCACTGCCGGGCGATGGCAGGCGGGGCCTGGAGGCCCTGCATCGCGCGGGCCTCTTCACGCACGCTGACCGGAGGCCGGCGAAGGCCGCCCACCTCCGCGCAGACGTCGTTTCGCGGCTCGAGCCGTGTGATCAGCGCTGCATATCCTTGGGCAAGTGCTGGATCGGATTGACCGTGCCGCTGCCACCGCTCCCCTGCACGGAGCCGCCCTTCATGACGTCGGTCGACGCACGGATGGCGCTCGGCGGCGCGACCTGCCCCGTCGGCTGATGCGCCGGAGAGACCGGACTGTCGGCATGATGGGTCCCCGAAGGCAGGGTCGCCGGGGTCGGTTGATCGATCTGGCTGTTGACCGACTGCGCGTGCGCGGCGCCCGACAGGGCCAGGATCATCAGGCCGAGGCCACCGGCGGCGGCGAGGGTTATCGGCCGGGCAGGCACGGGTCGCATCGACAATGAGGCTCTCCTCGAGGGATTCGATTGCGGATCGGCCCCGCACGAATGCGGCGCGGGGCCATGCCGACATGGATCGGAGGCGCGATGAGCCACGCGGCTCGGCGCGTCGCATCGCGCCGGCGGCAAGCCTTACTTGACCCCGCTCGGCTGTCCGGTCGGTCCCATGCCGATCCCGCGACCGTTCGGCGCGGAGGATGAGGCCGTCCCTGCACCCTTGTTCATCATGCTCCGGCGATGCGCCTTCGTGCGATGGCGAGTCATTCTGGCCCAGCTTGTCGGAGCCCCGTTGAGGCCCACAGCGCGCGCACCGGCGGACGCGGTAGCCGGCGTGGCGAGACTCATCGCAGCCAGCACCAAGCCGGCTGACACACCCATGAACCGGAGTGACATGATCGATAGCCCCCTGAATTTCGAGATACATTCTAGAAACAAGGGCCGAACTCAGGGTGGCCGGCTTGGTTCCACACGCGGCGATGTCCTGCCTGCATCGTCAGCAATCCGCGGGCGGAACGATCACGTCCGGTCCCAGCCGGGGCCTGTCTCACGGGCGGCCCAGGTCGGCGACAGCCTTTCGGAGGCACGCGCCCTAAGCCGGATCCTCCTCCGGATCGGCCTCGGCGTCCGCTTCCGGGATCGGCGCGGCCCCCCAGGCGGTCAGCGTCGCGTTGAGGTCGTCGAGGACGAAGTGCCGGGCGCTGTCGCGGTCATAGCCCTCGCCCAGGAGGTCGTCGTAATCGGTGAAGACGTGGCGGGCATAGGCCACCAGGGCGAGGCGCGCGGCCGTCTCCGGGGCGGCGCCGCGCAGGCCCGGGCTCGCCAGCGCCCGGTCGAGGACGGCATCGGCCTCGAAGGGGGGCTGGCGCGGGGCGAGGCGGGCCAGGTCCGCCTCCACGGCCTCCCGGGGCAGGGCGTCAAGGCCGGCGCGGGTCTCGGATTCGGGGAGGCCGCCGGCGGCGCCCCCGTCCGTTCGGGTGGGGATCCCGCTCAGGCGGACCGCCGAAAGAACAGGCGTCGCACCCCGTGCGCCTCACCGCCGCGCCGAGGATTTGGCATGGGTGACTGGCCGTACCGCCCCCGGCGAACGCCATCAGCGAACATCTTGCCGCCGGCGAAGTAGGCACAAATCTGATCCTCTTC
>NZ_LKKO01000093.1 GCF_001455965.1 Methylobacterium sp. GXS13 | reverse complement strand
GGCGGCGGCCATGGCCGGCCCCGCACGCCGCCGGCGCCAGCGCGGCGGCGGCCGTGAAGGGACCGCCCGCGACGACGCTGTGTTACAGCCCGCCCGCGGCCACCAGGAGGTTCTGGGCGTAGACCGGGGCCAGCGCGAGCGGGGGGGCAGGGGCCGGGGGGGGCACCGGACTCGGCAGCAGGAACTGCACCAGCGCCGCCAGGATTCCGGCCAGGATCAGTAAGACGGAAATACGCAGGATTGCAGGGCCACTCAGCACGCGTCACTCGACGATGAAATTCAGTCTCAGGCCTCAGATAATGCTCTCTCGACCTGCCGGCCAACGGCACGGCGCGCCCCCGGGTCGAAGGACCGCTGTCGTCAACAGGGGATCCGCCTGGATGGACCGCCGATGAGCCTTCGGATCGGCCGCCTCGGCGCGCGCCTGGGGGCGCTGCGCTACCTGCCGGCCCTGTTCCGCGAGATCGCCGCGGCGAGCCCGCGCCTGCTCGCCGCGAGCCTGGGCCTGCGCCTGGTGGCGGCCTGCCTGCCGATCCTGTCGCTCTACCTCGCCAAGCTGATCCTCGACGGCATCGTGGCCGAACAGGCCCGCCCGGCGCCAGCGGTGGGGATTGCGGAGTGGCTCTCCGATCCCGGCCGGGCGCGGCTCGCCCTGCTGGTGGGCGGCGAGCTCGGGCTGGCTTTGCTCTCCGACCTCACCGGACGGCTGGCGAGCCTCACCGAGACCCTGATCGGCGATCTCTACGCCAACGCCGCGTCCGTGCGGCTGATGGCGCACGCGGCCTCCCTCGACCTCGCGCAGTTCGAGGACAGCGCCCAGCAGGACCGGCTGGAGCGGGCGCGCCGGCAGGTCAGCGGCCGCACCGGGCTGATCGGGACGGTGTTCGGGCAGCTCCAGGCCCTGGTGACCCTCGCCTCGCTCACCGCCGGGGTGGCGGTCTTCACCCCGTGGCTGGTGGTGCTGATCGCCGCCGGGCTGGTGCCGGCGCTGCTCAACGAGTGGCACTTCACCAAGGCCGGCTATCGGCTGGCCTGGATCCGCAGCCCGGAGCGGCGGCGGATCGACTACCTGCGCTACCTCGGCGCCAGCGTCGAGACCGCCAAGGAGGTGAAGCTCTTCGGCCTGTCGAGCTACATCACCGCGCTCTACGGGGCGCTCGCGAAGAACCTGCTCGCCGAGAACCGGACGCTGGCCACGGCCCGGGCGCGCTGGGGCTTCGCCTTCGCGAGCCTGGGGACGCTGGCCTATTACGCGGCCTACGCGGTGATCGTCTGGCGGACCGTGGCCGGCGCCTTCTCGATCGGCGACCTCGCCTTCCTGGCCGGCGCGTTCCAGCGCCTGCGCGGCGGCATCGAGGGGCTGCTGCTCGGCCTCACCCAGATCAGCGGCCAGGCGCAGTATCTCGACGATTTCTTCTCGTTCTTCGCGATCCGGCCGGAGATCCGCTCGCCCGCGCATCCGGTCCCGGTGCCGAGCCCGATCCGCGACGGCCTTGTGTTCGAGGATGTCGGCTACCGCTATCCGGGCACCGAGATCTGGGCCCTGCGCGGCCTGTCCTTCGCGGTGCGGGCCGGGGAGACCGTGGCGCTCGTCGGCGGCAACGGCGCCGGCAAGACCACGATCGTCAAGCTGATGACCCGGCTCTACGACCCGCACGAGGGCCGGGTGCTCCTCGACGGGCGGCCGCTGGCCGCCTACGACCTCGACGACCTCCGGGCCCGGGTCGCGGCGATCTTCCAGGATTTCGTCCGGTTCGACCTCACCGCCGGCGAGAACGTCGCCGTCGGCCGGATCGCGGCGGCCGACGATCAGGACCGCATCGCGGCCGCCGCCGCCCGGGGGCTCGCCGCCCCGGTGATCGAGCGCCTGCCGGAGGGCTACGCCCAGCCGCTCGGCAAGCGCTTCGCCGGCGGCGTCGACCCGTCGGGGGGCGAGTGGCAGAAGGTCGCCCTGTCCCGGGCCTATATGCGCGAGGCCGAGATCCTGATCCTCGACGAGCCGACCGCGGCCTTGGATGCGCGGGCCGAGCACGACGTGTTCGCCCGGTTCCGGGAGCTGTCGGCGGGCCGCACCACGGTGCTGATCTCGCACCGCTTCTCGACGGTGCGCATGGCCGACCGCATCCTGGTCCTGGAGGGCGGCCGGCTGCTGGAGGACGGCAGCCACGCCGCCCTGATGGGGCAGGGCGGCCGCTACGCCGAGCTGTTCACCCTGCAGGCGCAGGGCTACCGGTGAAGGTCACGGTTTCGAAAGGTCCGGGACCTTTCGCGGGTCCAGGGCAGCGCCCTGGTCCATCGGGGCTCCGCCCCGATGCCCCGCCAAAGGGCTCAGCCCTTTGGGAACCCCATATCGGGGGCCGCCCCGATGCCCGAGGATTGCCCCTTTCGCGTCGCCTGCTATCTGGCGGACCTTGAACCGGGATTATTCATGCGCCTCTCGCACCTCCTGACGGCCGGCCTGCTCGTCTCCGCCTGGGGGGCACACGCTGCGCCGGCCGTATCCGAGCCGCCGGTCCCCGAGGCCAAGGCCGAGGCCCCCGCGCCGGGCCAGGAAGCCAAGGAGATCGTGCTGGCCAACCATCGGGCGGTCTACGACCTGTCGCTGGCCGAGGGCGGCGGCACACGCTCGGTGGAGAGCGCCCGCGGGCGGATCGTCATCGATTTCCGGGGCGATGCCTGCCGCGGCTACACCATGCTGACCCGGCAGGTGACCGAGCTCTCCTCCGGCGAGACCGGCCCGCGCCTGTCGGACATGCGCAGCACCACCTTCGAGGGCGGCAAGGGCCGGGAATTCCGGTTCAAGACCACGACGCTGACCAACAACCAGCCGGCCGCGCCGGTGGACGGCACCGCCTCGGAGCAGGGGGAGTCGGTCACGGTGAAGCTGAAGGGTGCGGCCAAGCCGTTCACCGTCGAGGGGCCGGTGCTGTTCCCGAGCGAGCACATGCGCCACCTGATCACGGCGGCACGGGCCGGCCAGGCGACCCTCTCGGCCAAGGTGTTCGACGGCTCCGACGACGGCAAGAAGATCTACGACACCTTCGCGGTGATCGGCCATGCCGGCACCGGCCCGGCCGCGGCCTCCGACCCGGCCCGCGACAAGCCCCGGCGCGACGGCCCGCTGGCCGGCATGCCGCATTGGCCGGTGCGGCTGAGCTACTACACGCCGGGGGCCGGGGAGCGGACGCCGATCTACACCCTCGGCTTCGACCTCTACGAGAACGGCGTCAGCGGCGCCCTCAAGCTCGATTACGGCGAGTTCGCCATCCTGGGCGACATGACCGCCCTCGACATCGACGCCCAGGCGAACCGGGCGGCCGCGAAGGAGGGGGACAAGGGCTGCACACCGTGAGGGTGCAGTAAGCCGCTGCACGCGCCGTTCCCTCCCCCCTCTGCGGGGGAGGGTGGGCCGGCCGTCAGGCCGGGTCGGGAGAGGGGCAGCGCGACGGGTCAGGATCTCGCGCCTAGCGCGACCTTTCCGGAAACGGCGCTCCCCTCTCCCGACCCTCGCTGACGCGAGGGCCACCCTCCCCCGCAGAGGGGGGAGGGTAAGGCGCACCACCAACCCTAGCCCCCTCAGGCCCAATCATCCTCCGGCTGCGGCGACAGGATGCGCCAGGCCGCCGCGATGCGCTCCGGCTTGATCTCCAGCGCCCCCGCGCAGGCCACGAGCACGCCCTCGTCGCCCATGACGTGGTCGAGAACACCCGCCAGGAAGGCCGGCTCCTGGGCGCTCTCGCGCAGGGTGTCGGCGCTCAGGCCGCTCGCCGCCAGGAAGGGGAGGAGGCGGTCATCCTCCGCGACGATCCACAGCAGAACGTCGAGGGCGAGCCGTTCCGCAGATTCGGCCCCTTGAAGAGGTTTGCCATTCATCAACATGTGATCGCTACAAAGGTCATCAAGGGGCTTCACGGCCCGCTAATCATGATCGGCGCGCACCGGGACATCGGATCATGAAAAAGACGGTGCTGATCGTCGAAGATAACGAACTGAACATGAAGCTGTTCAACGACCTCTTGGAGGCGAACGGCTACGCGACCCTGAAGACCGCCCACGGCATCGAGGCGATCGAGCTGGCCCGCGCGCACCATCCCGACCTGATCCTCATGGACATCCAGCTCCCCGAGGTCTCCGGCCTCGAGGTGACCAAATGGCTCAAGGAGGACGACGACCTCAAGAGCATTCCGGTCATCGCGATCACGGCCTTCGCCATGAAGGGCGACGAGGAGCGGATCCGCGAGGGCGGCTGCGAGGCCTATCTGTCGAAGCCCATCTCCGTCGCGAAGTTTTTGGCAACGGTTCGCGCGTATCTTGAGCCGCGGTGACGCCGAACCGGCGCACTATCGGCGGCGCATGACCGCCCGCTCGGGCGGAATCGCGCAACGGCGCGTCAGCGAGGAACCATGTCGGCCCGCGTCCTGATCGTCGACGACCTGTTCCCGAACGTGAAGCTTCTGGAGACGAAGCTCGGGCTCGAATATTTCGACACCGTCGCGGCCATGAACGGGCCGGACGCGATCGCGATCTGCGAGAAGGGCCTGTGCGACCTGGTCCTGCTCGACGTGATGATGCCCGGCATGGACGGGTTCGAGGTCTGCCGCTACCTCAAGAACAACCCGGTCACCGCCCATATCCCGGTGGTGATGGTCACGGCGCTGGACCAGCCGTCCGACCGCCTGCGCGGCCTCGATGCCGGCGCGGACGACTTCCTCACCAAGCCGGTGGACGACACCGCCCTATTCAGCCGGGTGCGCAGCCTCGTGCGCCTCAAGGCGGTCACCGACGAATTGCGCCAGCGCGCGCTGGCGTCCCGCGAGTTCGGCATCGGCGATCCCCTGGCGCTCGCCACCGCGGAGACCGGCCTCGACGCCCGGATCCTGCTGGTCGAGGACCGGCCCGGCTCGGCCGAGCGCATGGCCGGGGTCCTGCGCCAGCACCACGCCGTCACGATCGAGCCCGACCCGCAGGCGGCGATGCGCCTGGCCGCCGAGGGCGGCTTCGACCTCGCCCTGGTGAGCCTGGACCTCGCGGGGTTCGACGGCCTGCGCCTGTGCAGCCAGCTCCGCTCCCTGGACAGCACCCGGGCCATGCCGCTGATCATGGTGGCCGAGGAGCACGACCGCGCCCGGGTGGTGCGCGGCCTCGATTTCGGGGTCCACGACTTCCTGATGCGCCCGGTGGACCGCAACGAGCTGATGGCCCGGGTCCGCACCCAGGTGAAGCGCAAGCGCTTCACTGAGGCCCTGCGGGGCGCCATGCAGGCCTCTCTGCAGCTCGCCGTCACCGACGCGCTCACCGGCCTGCACAACCGGCGCTATCTCGACAACCATCTCGGCGCGCTGTTTGCCGACGACACCGCCCGCCGCCCGGGGCTCGCCGCCCTGATCCTCGACATCGACCTGTTCAAGGGCATCAACGACAGCTACGGCCACGAGGCCGGCGACGAGGTGCTGCGCACCTTCGCCGAGCGGGTCCGCCAGCACACGCGGCCGGTGGACATCGTCGCCCGCTACGGCGGCGAGGAGATCGTGGTGGTCCTGCCGGAAGCCGGTTTGGCCGAGGCCCGGGCCATCGCCGAGCGTATCCGCGAGAAGGTCGAGGCGCTGCCGTTCTCGGTCCAGCGCGCCACCCGGACGATCCCGGTGACGGTCTCGATCGGCGTCGCCATCCGCCACCCGGAGGATACCGGCCCGGGCGACATGCTCAAGCGCGCCGACATCGCCCTGTACCGAGCCAAGGCGGCCGGGCGGAACCGGGTCGAGCAGCAGGCGGCCTGAGGGGCGCGCGGGCCCGCGCGATTCTCCAGCCTCGCGGACGCCTCGCGGATGGCCAGCGAAATCATAGATCGGCTTTTTTAAAGTAAGATCCTGAAACGCAACGCATTTTCCCCTCCCCCTTGCGGGGAGGGGCAGGGGTGGGGGTGGTGCAGGATCGAACGTCACGGTGCCGTCTGAGCCACCCCCACCTCCAACTCCTCCCCGCAAGGGGGAGGAGAGCGCGTCGGGCCTCCCATCAGCCGCTATGTGGACAGCGTAGCCTCTGCGGGGGACCGCAGGGGCGTGGTGCTTGATCGCGCGATGCCGAACCGCGCCGCGCTCAAGCTGCGTCAAAACGCTCACCCGCCCTTAAGGATGAAATTCTAACCTCGCACCCGACATCGATCCGCGCCCCTGTCGCACAGGGCGCGGCAGAGGATCGGACGACGCGGATGGATATGCAGGTGCCGGCCAGGTCGGGGCGCGCGGCGAGCGAGCTGGAACAGCGCCGCCTGTGCAAGATCGCCTCCTCGCCGCACGCCTATGTCCGGGGCAGCACTGCGCATTTCTACGAGCTCATCGCCGCCATGCCGGCGGGATCCCTGCCGGAGGGGCCACCGATCTGGATCTGCGGCGACGCGCATCTCGGCAATCTCGGCGCGGTGGCGGCCCCCGACGGGCGGATCGACATCCAGATCCGCGATCTCGACCAGACCCTGGTGTCGAACCCGGCCTTCGACCTCGTCCGGCTGTCCCTGTCGCTCGTCACCGCGGCGCTGAACGCGACCCTGCCGGGCATCGTCACCGCCCGGATGATGGACGCCATGGCGGTCGGCGACGCGGACGGGATCCTCGATCCGGATCAGGCCGAGCGGGGCGTCGCCGAATCCGAGATCGTCGCCACCACCCGGCGCCGGGCGCTCGGCCGGCGCTGGCGCCACCTGTCCCGGGAGCGTCTCAAGGGCAAGGATGCCCGCCTGCCGCGCGGCAACCGCTTCTTCGACCTGGACCCGGCCGAGCAGGAGGCGTTCGCGGCCCTGAGCCGCGACCCCGAGGTGCACCGGCTGGTCCTGGCGCTCGGCGGCGCCGAAGCCGGGGCGCCGATCCTGCTGCTCGACGCCGCCTACTGGATCAAGGGCTGCAGCTCGCTCGGCCGTCTGCGCTATGCCGGGCTCGTAGAGATCTCCGGCGGCGCCCGCCCGCATCTCGCGCTCCTCGACGTGAAGGAGGCGGTGCCGTACCTCGCCCCGGCCGCCCCGGGGGCCGACATGCCCGCGGATGCGGCTGCCCGCGTCGTGGCCGGCGCCCTCGCCCTGTCGCCGAATCTGGGCGACCGGATGGTCGCCACCCATTTCCAGGGCACCCCGGTGACGGTCCGGGAGCTGATGCCGCAGGATCTCAAGATCGATGCCGAGCAGTTCTCCCGGAGCGAGGCCGTACGGGTCTCCGGCCATCTCGCCGCCATCCTGGGCCGCGCCCACGGCCGCCAGATGGGGGATGCCGACCGCCAGACCTGGAGCGACACCGTCCGCGCGCCGGGGCAGGGCGCCGACACCCCCGGCTGGCTCTGGTCGGCGGTCACCGACCTGATGGGCGCGCACCAGCGCGGCTACCTGGAGCATTGCCGCCGGATCGCCCGGGAGGACCTGGCGGCGTGATTGTTTGGGATTGGGCGGCCCGACCGCGTTGAACGCTGGCCCATCAACTCGACAATCTGTGCCGGTTTCCATCGCTACCGATTGTGCACGAAGGCCGGACCCGATCGCCTCTCCCCCCCCTCTGCGGGTTAGCGGCTTCACACATCCGGGTGGTTTTGAAACAAAGCTCTGAAACACGACACGTTTTTCCCTCCCCCTTGCGGGGAGGGGTAGGGGTGGGGGTGGTGCAGGATCGAACGTTGAGGGTGCCTTCTGAGCCACCCCCACCTCCAACTCCTCCCCGCAAGGGAGAGGAGAGCGCGTCGCAAATCTCCCCGACGCACCCTCCCAACCCCGCCACCGCAACCGAGCGGCCAAAAAAACCCCGCCCGCGCAGCCCCCACGCAAAGCTGCTCGAACCCGGCGCCGGTTGACACCAAACCCGCCATCGCCAACACCTCGCGCCCGCCGCTTCCGGAGCGGCGAACCCGGGAAGACCTGTGACACGATGGCGGTGACGCGCACCTACCTCGACTTCGAGAAGCCGGTTGCCGAGCTGGAGGCCAAGCTCGAGGAATTGCGGGCGGTCGGCGAGCGCGACGGCGCCGTCTCGATCTCCGAAGAGGTCGGCCGGCTGGAGGCCAAGGCCGGCCAGGCCCTGGCCGAGATCTACGCGAGCCTCACGCCCTGGCAGAAGACCCAGGTGGCCCGCCACCCGCAGCGCCCGCATTTCGTGGATTACTGCGCCGGGCTGATCGCCGAATTCACGCCGCTCGCCGGCGACCGCAGCTTCGGCGAGGACGCCGCGATCCTGGGCGGCTTCGGCCGCTTCCGCGGGCGCCCGGTTCTGGTGCTCGGCCAGGAGAAGGGCGCCACCACCGAGGCGCGCCTACGCCACAATTTCGGGATGGCCCGGCCCGAGGGCTACCGCAAGGCGGTCCGGCTGATGGAGACCGCCGACCGGTTCGGCCTGCCGGTGATCGCCTTCGTCGACACCGCCGGCGCCTATCCGGGCATCGAGGCCGAGGAGCGCGGCCAGGCCGAGGCCATCGCCCGCTCCACCGAGGCGTGCCTGGCGCTGGGCGTCCCCAACGTCGCCGTGGTGATCGGGGAGGGCGGCTCGGGCGGCGCCATCGCGCTCGCCACCGCCAACCGGGTGCTGATGCTGGAACACGCGATCTACGGGGTGATCTCGCCGGAGGGCGCCGCCTCGATCCTGTGGCGCGACCAGGGCCGCGCCCACGAGGCCGCCACCGCCATGAAGATCACCGCCCAGGACCTGCTGCGGCTCGGCGTCATCGACGGCATCATCCCGGAGGCCACCGGCGGCGCGCATCGCGACCGCGAGGCGGCGATCCGGGGCGCGGGCGACGTGATCGCCTGCGCGCTCGCCCAGTTCGAGGGCTTGAGCCCCGTGGAGATCCGCGACCGCCGCGCCGAAAAATTCCTCGCCATCGGCCGGACC
>NZ_LKKO01000092.1 GCF_001455965.1 Methylobacterium sp. GXS13 | reverse complement strand
GTTCCCACGCGTTACTCACCCGTCCGCCGCTGACACCCGAAGGTGCCCGCTCGACTTGCATGTGTTAAGCCTGCCGCCAGCGTTCGCTCTGAGCCAGGATCAAACTCTCACGTTGAAGAGATTGATCAAAGCTGATCACTACATCTTGACAGAGGCTCACATTCGTCCGGGCGTTTCCACCCGAACAGTGTGAGCTTCCAAAAAGCGTATGACAGCTCGCATCCTCTTGATGACCCGGCTTGCACCGGATCCGCAAGGACAAGCGCCGTCCACGCTTCTCTTTCTCGTATTCACTTGTCAAAGAGCGGAACCGACCGTGGTCAGCGCCTTGAAGAGACCAGTAAACTACCGGATTGTCCCGGTCAAGTGCTACTGAGATCTTCAGAAAGTCCGTCCCGCCGGCTCGCCTTTGCTTGGGCACCGCGTCGGGAGGCGCCGTATAGGACGCCCTGCATTCTGCTGTCAACAGCCCTTTTGCCGGCATCGCACCGAGAGCGGACCCGCTGGCCCCGGTGAACCCGATACCGTCGCCAGAACGCCGCGATGGCGAACCGCCGCTTCGTGAGGCGAGGCGCGGCAGGTTCACGGCGTTCCGAGGGGGGACACCCACCCGCTTGGCGCATGGTCTGTGCTCGACAGAGGTGATGGCTGACCTTCTGTTTCGCAAGGGCGGGCCGAGCGCTTCGCCGCCCCGGATGCGGGTTCGGCCCTGCGAGTCTTCACTGCGTCAGACGCGGCACCGGCGCCCTCCCCGGCGGACGCAACGCGAAGGCCGCTCGCGTCGTTGGTCGTCGAGGATGAGGGAGCCCATGGCCACGATCGCAATTCTGATCGGCACGCAGGCGGGAGCCCGGCTGCTGGCCGCCAATTCCGAGCGGGAGGCGGCCCTGTCGGCCGAAGCCTTCCTCTTGCGCTTGCCCAGGCGCGCGCTGCCGGCGCCGCTCTGGGTCCAGTGCGCCGACCCGGCGGTCACCGGTCGCCTGACCGGCTATCTCAGCGACCTGCAGTCCGAGCGGGTGCGCGAGCGCGACGCCCGGGTCTGACCCGGGCCGCCGCCGGATTTCCTTGTCCCACGCCATGTTCTAACCCCAGGGCATGAGCGACACACGCGATTCAAGTCGGCCCGAGACTCCGGCGGCCGACGAACTGGCCTCCCTGCGCAGGCTCCTGCGCCTGATGGCCGACCTGCGCGATCCCGACCGCGGCTGTGCCTGGGATGTCCGGCAGACCTTCGCGACCATCGTGCCCTACACGATCGAGGAGGCCTACGAGGTCGCCGATGCGGTGGCGCGAGGGGACCGGGCCGATCTGCGTGACGAGCTGGGCGATCTGCTGCTCCAGGTGGTGTTCCACGCTCGCATGGCCGAAGAGGAGGGCGCCTTCGCCTTCGACGACGTCGCCAAGGCGATCGGCGAGAAGTTGGTCCGCCGCCATCCGCACGTGTTCGCCCCGGACGGGACCCCCCTCCCCGCGGGCTCGACCCTGCGCGACCCGGCCCAGGTCGAGGCGCAATGGGCGGCGATCAAGGCGCAGGAGCGGGCGGAACGGGATCCCGGTGCCACCGTCCCGGATCCCCTGAGCGGCGTCGCCCGGGCCCTTCCGGCTCTGGCCCGGGCGGAAAAGATCTCGCGGCGGGCGGCCGCCTACGGGTTCGACTGGGGCAACGCCGCCCAGGTGATCGACAAGGTCCGGGAGGAGACCGACGAGGTCGCCGAGGCACTGGACGCCGGCGATGCGCAGGCTCTGTCCGAGGAGATCGGCGATCTGCTGTTCTCGGTGGCCAATCTCGCCCGGCATGCCGGGATCGATCCCGAGACCGCCCTGCGCGACGGCATCGCCAAGTTCGAGCGCCGCTTCGCCGCCATGGCGGAGCATCTGAAGGCTGCGGGCGGGGAACTCGGGCGCTCGGATCTCGCCGCCCTGGAGGCCGCCTGGCAGGCGGCGAAGCGGGACGAGAAGGCGCGCTAGCGCGCGCCGCCGGAGTGGAGGCCGGTTCGGGGCACGCGAGCGCAGCAACCAAGGATCCCGGTTCGCTCCTGACGGAGCGGGGCGCGGCCTTCGCCCGCATGACGGCTCGGGCTCGAGGGCTCGACAGGCGGCGGCCGGCGCTTATCCTTGGGCCATGCGCATCCTCCTGCCCGCCCTCGCCGTCCTCGCCGTGACCATCGCCCTCCCCCGGGCCGTCCAAGCCGAGACAATCGTCAAGGAACGGTTCGGCTGCCACACCCAGGAGGTCACCGACCGCCTGTTCAAGCTGGTCATGGCCGGGGACGAGTCGGGCTTCGGGCAGCTCCTGAAGGGCAGCCTCGCCAGCGGCGAGTGCCGGTACTGGAAGCCCGGCGAAGACGTCCGGCTCGAGACGCGGACGATGACCTATGGCTGCCTCGCCCTGACGACCGGGCAGGATCGCTGCTACTGGACGCCGCTCAGCGCGATCGAGAAGGCGAATTGATAGCCCGGGGTTCCGCGCCCCGGACCCCGACAAGGGGCTGAGCCCGTTGAGATTTCGGATCTCCAAGGCGGCGGCGGAGCGGGCTCCCCTCCGCCGCCGCGGCGCTTAGGCCGCCTTCTTTGGGGCCTTGCCCTTCGGGATCTCGGCGTCGTCGTCGGGCGTGCCCTCAGTGTTGATCGTCTCGGCGATCTTGGAGAGCAGTGCGTCGGCCTTTTTCTCCTCCTGCAGGGTCTCGTCGAGGAGCTTGGCGGCCTCGTCGTGGCCGAGCTGGCGCGCCCAGGTCTTCAAGGTGCCGTAGCGGGCGATCTCGTAATGCTCGACCGCCTGGGCGCAGGCGGCGAGAACCGCGTCGGCGGCGGGGCTGTCGGCGAAATCCTCCAGATCCTCCTCCATCTCGGAGGTGATGCCCTGCATCGCCTCGCAGGTCTTGGCGCGGGCGGGCTTACCGATGATCTCGAACACCTGGGTCAGGCGCTCGACCTGCTGGGCGCTCTCCTCGGCATGGGTCTCGAAGGCTTGGCGCAGCTCCGGATGCTCGGCCGCCTTGGCGGACTTCTTGAGTGCCTTCACGGATTGCTTCTCGGCGTAATAGACGTCCTTCAGGGTCTCGTAGAAGGCGTCGTGCAGCGTCTTCGGCTTGGCCATGGGGCGGTCTGTCTCCGGTGCGGGCCGCATTCGAGAATGCAACTTCCGGACGGGGAACGCCGGTCAGGCCCAACGGGTCCTGGCGATATCTTCGCCCTGTGGAGGAACCTTTCCGGCCGCCGCGGCCGCTCAGTCGACCTTCCGGCCCGGGCCGGGTTTCCGGGTGGTCTTTCTCGGTGAGGCCGGGGACGCTGACGCTCCCACCGGCTTTGGGCACAGGCGATCGAGGACGGCCTCGATGGCGCGCTCGACCTCGGCGCGCTCCGGCAGCGTGTCGGCGATCGGCGTCGTTCGGCCGGCGGCGCGGCGCTTCGTCATGCACGTGGCTCGTATCGGGGCCGGGCGACGCGATGTTCCAGCGCGTGCGGCGGCCGCACCACAGTCTATCCGTGGTGATCTCAGGATCAAAGCCTGCCGTGAGCCTGCGATTCCGGGATCCTGTGATCACGGTTTCTCGGTGGTTGCTGGATGGCGCGGCTGCGGGGCCGTCCGGGTTCGCGCGAATGACGGATCGCCGGCGCGATCGACCGGTTGGCGGATCAGCGGCGGTGGCCGAACGGCCAGTCGATCAGGCCGCCGGCCCAGAGCGCCGACCAGACAAAGACCGGCTGAAACGCCAGCCGCGGCCCGTGGTACCACCACGAATCCGGGATGCCGTCGACATGGATATGGTCGAAGGCGTGCTTCAGGTTGGCCGGATAGACGCAGACCGCATAGAGGGCGAGCCCGATCGCCGCCGCACGATGAAACGAGCGGGTCAGGAGGCCGATCGCGCCGGCGATCTCGCATAGGCCGGTGGCCAGGATCACGAGGCGCGGTTGCGGCACCCAGTCCGGCATCAGCGGCAGCATCGCGTCGGCGGCCACCAAGTGGACGATCCCGATGCCGGCATAGACCAGGGCCAGCGCGTAGCGCAGCCGCCGGCGCCAGATCTCGGCTGTCGGCTCAGACATCAGACATGCTCCTCCGCGACCCCACAGGCGCGGGCGATTGCGGTTCGGAGCGCCGCCGTGAGCCGGGACACGGCCGAGTGGTCCGTACTGGCAAAGCCGGTCGCCCCGATCGCCGTCACGGGGGCGAGCAGCCGCAGGGAATTCGTGACGAACACCGCCTCGGCGCCGAGAAGCTCGGGCAGGTTCAGCGAGCCCTCTTCCGGGCGCACGCCGCAAGCCCGTGCCAGTTCCAGCACTTCCGCGCGCACGATCCCGGCAAGCACGCCGTCGGCGAGCGGCGGTGTGACAAGCCGGTCGCCGAACAGGGCGAACAGATTGCCGGTGCCTGCGCAGGCGACGCGGCCGCGGGTGTTGCAGAACAGCGATTCATCGAAGCCCGAAGCGGCGGCCTCGCGGGCGGCCAGCACTGCGTCGAGATAGCCCAACGTCTTCAGCCGGGCGGCGGGCGAGGTGTCGTTGCGGGCGATGGGCGTGGGCCACAGCCGCAGGGGCGCGAAGGCCGCGCCCTTGGCGCTCGGCGCCGCGGTGGCGAACAGGGTCGGATGCGGATCCGGCGGCGGCTTCAGCCCGCGCGGGCCGGAGCCCCGGGTGAGGGTGGTGCGGATCGCCAGCCTGTCCGCGTCTCCCCTGCCTTTGTCATTCCCCTGCCCGGCGAGCGCCCGCATGGCTGCGCGGATTCGGTCCGCCTCGGCGGGGATCCCGAGGGTCTCCGCGCCGGCGACGAGCCGGGCGATATGGGCGTCCTCGAAGGCCACCCGGCCGCCAAGCGCCAGCGCCGTGTCGAACAGGCCGTCGCCGAGCGTCAGGCCCCGATCGGTGTGGTCTAGGGGCGCCTGAATCCCCGGGACGATCGCCCCGTCACGCCACAGCATCGTCGTGCCTGTCCTGATGGCCATGCGCGTCGCGCCAGGCACGGGCCAATCCCAAAAAATTGCCGAACAGGGCGTGGCCGCCCTCGGTCAGGACCGATTCCGGGTGGAACTGGATGCCGTAGGTCGGATGCGTCCGGTGCGAGAGCGCCATCACCTCGCCCTCCTGCGAGACCGCATCGACCGAGAGATGCTTGTCCATGTCGGGGCCGGGGGTAACCACCAGCGAGTGGTAGCGACCCACCGGCATCGGCGCCGGCAGCCCGGCAAACAGCCGCTCGCCCCGGTGGTCGATCGGCGTCGCCTGACCGTGCAGAGGGCGCTGCGCCCGCGCGACGGTGCCGCCGAAGGCCGCGCCGATCGCTTGGTGGCCGAGGCAGACGCCGAGGATCGGCACTTGGCCGGAGAGATCCCGGATCGCCGGCAGCGAGATGCCGGCTTCCGCCGGCGTGCAGGGGCCCGGCGACACCACCAGGGCGTCTGGAGCGAGCGCCCGGATGCCGGCGACGTCGAGCGCGTCGCTGCGCACGACCCGGACTGTCTCGCCCAGCTCCTCCAGGTAGCGGACGACGTTGAAGACGAAGGAATCGTAATTATCGAGCACGAGGATCATGCGAAGGCCTCGAACACCCGGGCGGCCTTGGCCAGGGTCTCGTCGTATTCCGGGCCGGGCTCCGACAGCAGGGTCACGCCGCCCCCGGCCTGAAGCACGGCCTGCCGGTCGTCCATGAACACGGTGCGGATCGCGATCGAGGTGTCGAGCGCGCCGTCGAAGCCGATCCGCCCGATGGCGCCGCAATAGAGCTCCCGGGCGTCGCCCTCGATCTCGGTGATGATGTCCATGGCGCGGATTTTTGGGGCGCCGGTGATCGAGCCTCCGGGGAAGGTGCCCTCCAGGAGGTCGAGGGCATCGAGCCCGTCGCGGAGCGTCCCGGTCACCACGGAGACGAGGTGGTGGACGTTGGCGTAGGTCTCCAGCCCGCACAGTGTGGGCACGGCGACGCTGCCCGGCGCGCAGACCCG
Organism: Methylobacterium sp. GXS13; assembly: GCF_001455965.1. Taxonomy (GTDB): domain Bacteria; phylum Pseudomonadota; class Alphaproteobacteria; order Rhizobiales; family Beijerinckiaceae; genus Methylobacterium. The sequence continues at coordinate 4,265 of NZ_LKKO01000092.1, read as the reverse complement.
GGACAGGTCGTTGCGCAGCAGGTCGACGATCATGACGTTCTCGGCCCGCTCCTTGACCGAGGCCAGGAGCGCCTCGGCCGCCGCCCGGTCGGCCGCCGGATCGTCGAGCCGGCGGGCGGTGCCCTTGATCGGGCGGGTCTCGACGTGGCGGCCGTCGAGCCGGATGAAGCGCTCCGGCGAGGACGACGCGACCGTCAGCCCCTCCAGCTCCAGATAGGCTCCGAAGGTCGCCGGGTTGGTGGCGCGCAGGCGCCGGTAGAGCGCGAACGGGTCGAAGCCCGCCGGCAGGTCGGCGCTGAAGCGCTGGGCGATATTGGCCTGGTAGATGTCGCCGGCCCGGATATAGGCACGAACCTTTTCGACCGCATTTTCATAGGTTTGCCGGTCGAAGTTCGAGCGCCACGCGAGGTTTTTTGTGGGTTGGGGCGGGGTCTCCGCCGGTCCGGCTTCCGTGCCGAGCCGGTCGGCGAAGGCGGCGAGCCGTGCCTCGGCCCGCGCCTGCCGGGCCGCCGGCTCGGTCTCAGGGAAGCCGGTGGCGACCAGCTGGCAGGTGCCGACGGCGTGGTCGATCACCAGCACCGTGTCGTAGAGATTGAACGCGCTATCGTCGGTCAGCCCCGCCCGCCGGGAAGGGGCCGCGACCCGCTCCAGCTGCGCGCCAAGATCATACGCGAGGTAGCCGATCGCGCCGCCCGGGAACGGGTTTTCGGGATCGGGCTCGACCCGGTAGGGCGCCAGGCAGGCCCGCAACGCCGCGAACGGCCCGCCCGGGACCGGGCGCCCGTCCAAAGTCGCGCGCCCGTCGCGGAACCGGAAGCGGGCGAACGGGTCGGCGGTCACGATCGAGTGCCGGCCGAGCGCGTCGTGCCGCATGGCGCTGTCGAGGAAGGCGAGATCCGGCAGGGGCCGCAGCCGGGCGGCGGCCGCGACGGGATCGATGAAGGGGATCTCTTGGGTCCAGATCTCTTGGGTCCACATGACCGGGTTCGGGCCGCTGTCCTCTGAGGGCACGCGCCCCGCGCGCTGCCGTTGCACAGGCGATGCCGCGGGGAAAGCGGCAGTTCCGCGCAAGGCCGCGCCCGTCGCGGGCGGTCGGGACCCGTCCCGGGCGTGGGGAAAGGCCGGCAGGACCTGATGTGGGATCTCAGGACCCGCCGGCAAAGCCCTGCAAACAGCCAAGTTTCGATCGTGGTGCCAGCCTCCCGCCTCGGGCCGGGCACCCCTGCGGCGGCCGGTCTCGCGCGGGCGCGTTAGAACCGCTATAGGGACGCCATCCCGAACGCCCATCCGCGCGCGCCGTGCGACCCGATCCACCGGCTGCACGCGAGGGTGGCGTCCGACCCGTCTCCCGAATGCGATCATGACCGCAACCGCCACGCCCGCTCCTCGGGACGCCAGTCCCGGGGCCGCCCCGAAAATCTCGTTCGTGTCGCTGGGCTGCCCCAAGGCGCTGGTCGATTCCGAGCGGATCCTCACGCATCTGCGCGCGGAGGGCTACGAGCTGGCCCGCCGCCACGACGGCGCCGATGTGGTGATCGTCAACACCTGCGGGTTCCTGGATTCCGCCAAGGCGGAATCGCTCTCGGCGATCGGCGAGGCCATGGCCGAGAACGGCCGGGTCATCGTCACCGGCTGCATGGGCGCCCAGCCCGAGGAGATCCGCGAAAAGTATCCGGACCTGCTCGCAGTCACCGGGCCGCAGGCCTACGAATCCGTGGTGGCGGCGGTCCACGAGGCGGTGCCCGCCGCCCACGACCCGTTCCTCGATCTGGTCCCGCCGCAGGGGATCAAGCTCACCCCGCGCCACTACGCCTACCTGAAGATCTCGGAAGGGTGCAGCAACCGCTGCAGCTTCTGCATCATCCCGAGCTTGCGCGGGAACCTCGTCAGCCGCCCGGCCGGCGACGTGCTACGCGAGGCCGAGAAGCTCGTCAAAGCCGGCGTGAAGGAGCTGCTGGTCGTCTCGCAGGATACCAGCGCCTACGGCGTCGATGTCCGCTACAGTGAGAGCCCGTGGCGCGACCGGAGCGTGCGGGCGAAGTTCTACGACCTCACCAAGGAGCTCGGCGAGCTCGGGGCCTGGGTGCGGCTGCACTACGTCTACCCCTACCCGCACGTGGATGAGGTCATCCCGCTGATGGCCGAGGGCAAGGTGCTTCCCTATCTCGACATGCCGCTCCAGCACGCCAGCCCCTCCGTGCTCAAGCGCATGCGCCGGCCGGGCAACCAGGAGCGCCAGCTCGACCGGATCCGCAGCTGGCGGCAGACCTGCCCGGACCTCGCGATCCGCTCGACCTTCATCGTCGGCTTCCCGGGCGAGACCGAGGCCGAGTTCGATGAGCTGCTGGCCTGGCTGCAGGAGGCCAAGCTCGATCGCGTCGGCTGCTTCGAATACGAGCCGGTGGCTGGCGCCACCGCCAACGCGCTGGGCGACCTCGTGCCGCCGGAGCTGAAGGCCGAGCGCAAGCGCCGGTTCATGGAGACGCAGAACGCGATCTCGCTCCGGCTCCAGCGGGCCAAGGTCGGCAAGCGGCTGGCCATGATCGTCGATTCCGTCGAGGGCGGGATCGCCAAGGGCCGGTCGAAGGCCGACGCCCCGGAGATCGACGGCAATGTCCACGCCGCCTTCCGGCGCCCGGTGCGGCCCGGCGACATCGTCACCGTCAAGATCGACCGGGCCGACGCCTACGACCTCTACGGCAGCGTGACCTGATTTTTTTGGACTTCGCCCGATCCCCTGTGCGCTGCGTTACCGGATCGGTTGACCCGGGCAGCCGGTCCTGATTCTTTGGAACATATCAGGAACTTCAGCTGAGCCCCCGAGGCGGCGATGGATCCGGAGGTTGCCCTCCGAAAAATCATCCATATCGACATGGACGCGTTCTACGCCTCCGTGGAGGAGCGGGATGAACCGTCCTTGCGCGGGCTGCCGCTGGCTGTCGGCGGCTCGCGCGAGCGCGGCGTGGTGATGGCCGCGAGCTACGCGGCGCGGAAGTTCGGCGTCCGCTCGGCCATGCCGTCGGCCACCGCCCGGCGGCTCTGCCCGGACCTGCTGTTCGTGAAGCCGCGCTTCGAGGTCTACCGGGCCGTCTCGGAGGAGATCCGGGCCGTGTTCGCCCGGCACACGCCGGTGATCGAGCCGGTCGCCCTGGACGAGGCCTATCTCGACGTCACCAAGAATCTCCTGGGCCTTCCGACGGCGACCGCGGTCGCCAAGGCGATCCGGGCCGAGATCTTGGAGCGCACCGGCCTCGTCGCCTCGGCCGGGGTCTCGTACAACAAATTCCTGGCCAAGGTCGCCTCCGACTACCGCAAGCCCGACGCGCTGTTCGTCATCACCCCGTCCATGGGGCTGGATTTCGTCGCCGCCCTGCCGATCGGCCGGTTCCACGGGGTCGGGCCGGTGACCGAGGCGAAGATGAAGCGGCTCGGCATCGAGACCGGGGCGGATCTCCGCGCCTGGGATCTCGACCGCCTGCGCGAGGCCTTCGGGTCGGCGGGCGCCTATTACCACGCGGTCGCCCGGGGGCTCGACCAGAGGCCGGTGCGCGCCCACCGGGTGCGCAAGTCGATCGGGGCGGAGACCACCTTCTCGGAGGATAGTGCCGCCTTCGACGTCCTCGCGGCGCGGCTCGCGCCCCTGTTCGACAAGGTCTGGGGCGGGGCCGAGGCCAAGGGGATGCGCGCCCGAACCGTGACCCTGAAGCTCAAGTTCTCGGATTTCGCCCAGGTCACCCGGGCGAAGTCGCTCGCCGCCCCGGTGGCCGACCGGAGCGCCCTGGAGCGGATCGGCCTGGAGCTGCTCTCCGGGCTGTTTCCCCTCCGGCGCAGCGCCCGGCTGATCGGGATCGCGCTCTCGGGCTTCGAGCAGGGGGAGAAGGACGCGCCGCTGCAGCTCGGGCTCGGGCTCTGATCCGGTGCGGCGGGCGGCCGGGTGCGACGCCGCACGTCGGCTGCGACCCATCAACCACAGGTGGGAGCCATCCGGTGCGGCCGGGATTGCCGCACATCGCACGAACCGAGAGCCCCCCATGTCGAAGAACACGTCGCTGGCCGTGGCCGCCGCCCTGCTGGTGAGCCTCCCCGTAGGCGCCGCCCACGCCGACAGCGACGCCTCGTTCGGCGCCGCCAACGCGGCGCTGCTGCGGGGCTACACTGCGAGCCCGCCGCAGCTCTACCTGTCCTCGGGCGGCCCCGGCGCCGGCTTCCTCACCGGCGGGATCGCCGCGCCGCAGCGGCCGCGCGCGCCGTCTGGCGCGAGCTGA
>NZ_LKKO01000091.1 GCF_001455965.1 Methylobacterium sp. GXS13 | reverse complement strand
CAAGCGCCTGTTCGAGCAGGGCAGCCAGGTCAAGGAAGGCGACATCCTCTACAAGATCGACCCGGCCCCCTACCACGTTGAGCTGGCGAGCGCCGAGGCCGCGCTCGCCCGCCAGGAGGCCGCCCTGGTGCTGGCCCGTCAGCAGGCCGACCGGCTCGAGCAGCTGCTGACTCGGGCCACCGCCAGCCAGGCCCAGTACGACGCCGCCTTCGCGGGTAAGAAGCAGGCGGAGGCCGAGGTCGCCGGCGCCAAGGCGGCCCGGGACCGGGCGCAGCTCAACCTCGGCTGGACCGACGTGCGCGCGCCGATCACCGGCCGGATCGGCCGGGCGCTGCTCACCGAGGGAACCCTGATCGAGCCGGGCTCCACGGGCGCGCTGGCCACGATCCAGCAGCTCGACCCGATCTATGTCGACATCACCCAGTCGGTGGGCGAGCTGAACCGCCTGCGCCGGGATCTGGCCAGCGGCGAGCTCGCCCGGCTGGAGGACAACACCGCCAACGTCCACCTGATCATGGACGACAATTCCCTCTACCCGCTGGCCGGCCGCCTGCTGTTCTCGGACGTCACCGCCGATCCGAGCACCGGCCAGGTGACCCTGCGGGTGCAGTTCCCCAACCCGCATGACGAGCTATTCCCGGGCATGTATGTCCGCGCCCGGATCAAGCAGGGCATCGATTCCGACGCGATCGCGGTGCCGCAGCAGGCGATCCAGCGCACCGAGGACGGCCGCGCCGAGGTCTGGCTGGTCCGGGCCGACGACACGGTGATGCGCCAGCCCGTCGAGGTCGGGCCGGTGGTCGGGCAGAACTGGCTGATCCGCGACGGGCTCAAGGCCGGCGAGCGGGTCATCGTCGACGGCGTCCAGAAGATCACGGCGGGCGTGAAGGTGAAGCCCGTGGACCAGACCCCGCTCCACGGCGAGGAGAGCCCGAAGCACGACGCGGACGAGGCCCCCGACGCTCCGGGCGGACAGACGCCCGGCGCCCCGAACCCCGGCGACAAGGCGCAGGCCGCGCCGCGCGCCGCCGCGGTCAACCGCCACTGAGCCCCGGGGACCACGCGCATGGCACGCTTCTTCATCGACCGCCCGGTCTTCGCCTGGGTGGTGGCTTTGTTCATCTGCCTGGGCGGCGCCCTGGCGATCCCGAACCTGCCGATCGCGCAGTATCCGGTGATCGCCCCGCCGCAGATCGCCCTGTCCACGGCCTATCCCGGCGCCTCGGTGGACAGCCTCTATGTCGGCACCACCCGGCTCATCGAGGATGAGCTGAACGGCGCGGCCGACATCATGAACTTCGAGTCGACCACCGACTCGTTCGGCTCGGTCAACATCACCGCGACCTTCCTGCCCGGCACCGCGCCGGCGCTGGCCTCCGTGGAGGTGCAGAACCGGCTGAAACGCGTGGAGGCCCGCCTGCCCGCGGAGGTGCGCCAGCAGGGCATCCTGGTGGAGGAGGCCTCGGCCGCGACCCTCAACATCATCACCCTGATCTCCAAGGACGGGTCGATGGACGAGGTGGGGCTGGGCGACTTCCTGATCCGCAACGTCATCAACGAGATCCGGCGCATCCCCGGGGTCGGGCGGGCGACGCTCTACTCCACGGAGCGCTCGCTCCGGGTCTGGGTCGATCCCGACAAGCTGCGCGGCCTGTCGCTCAGCGCCGAGGACGTGACCGGGGCGATCCGCAACCAGAACATCCAGGTCGCCTCCGGCTCGGTCGGCGCGCAGCCGAGCCCGACCAAGCAAGCGGTCACGGTGCCGATCATCGTGAAGGGCCAGCTCGGCACCATCGAGGATTTCGGCGCCATCGTGCTGCGGGCCAATCCGGACGGCTCGAACGTGCGCCTGCGGGACGTCGCCCGGATCGAACTCGGCGGCGACGCCTACCAGTTCTCCACCCGGCTGAACGGCGGCCCGGCCGCCGGCATCTCGGTGACGCTGGCCCCCGACGGCAACGCGCTCGAGACCGCCAAGGCGATCCGCGCCAAGATGGTGGAGCTGTCGCAGTTCTTCCCGCCGGACCTGAAGTGGGACATCCCGTACGACATCACCCCGGCCGTCGAGGCCTCGATCGAGAAGGTGCTGCACACCTTGGTCGAGGCGGTGGTGCTGGTCTTCCTGGTGATGTTCCTGTTCCTGCAGAACATCCGCTACACCCTTATCCCCACCATCGTGGTGCCGATCGCCCTCATGGGCACGGTCACGGTGATGTGGATCTCCGGCTTCTCGGTGAACGTGCTCACCATGTTCGGCATGGTGCTGGCCATCGGCATCCTGGTCGACGACGCCATCGTGGTGGTGGAGAACGTCGAGCGGATCATGAACGAGGAGGGCCTGCCGCCCAAGGAGGCCACCAAGAAGGCCATGGAGCAGATCACCGGGGCGATCATCGGCATCACCCTGGTGCTGATGGCGGTGTTCATCCCGATGGCGTTCTTCCCCGGCTCGGTGGGCATCATCTACCGGCAGTTCTCGATCGCCATGGTGACCTCCATCGCGTTCTCGGCGCTGCTCGCCCTGTCGCTGACCCCGGCGCTCTGCGCGACCTTCCTGAAGCCGGTGGCCAAGGGCCACGGCCACGCCAAGGGCGGCGTGTTCGGGATGTTCAACCGCTTCGTCGACCGCGAGACCGCCCGCTACGGCCGCGGCGTCGCGGGGTTCATCCGCAAGTCCGGCCGGGTGATGCTGATCTACCTCGCCCTGGTGGCGGGCACCGCCTACGCCTTCATCAACCTGCCGGAGGGCTTCCTGCCGGTGGAGGACCAGGGCTTCTTCACGGTCGACATCCAGACGCCGCCCGGCGCCTCCTACAACCGCACCCAGGAAGCCAACCGCAAGGTCGAGGAGTACCTGCTGGCGCAGCCGGGCGTCGCCACCGTGACGATGCTCAACGGCTTCTCGTTCTCCGGCCAGGCCCCGAGCACCAGCCAGGCCTTCGTGACCCTCAAGCCCTGGAGCGCGCGCGACGCCAAGAACTCGGCCGCCGCCCTGGTGGCCGGCACCAACGCGGCGCTCAGCACCTACCGCGACGCCACCGTGGACGCCCAGGAACCGCCGCCGGTGGACAACCTCGGCAACGCCGCCGGCTTCTCGTTCCGCCTCCAGGACCGGGCGAATCGCGGTTACGCGGCCCTGCTCTCGGCCCAGGACCAGCTGCTCAAGCTCGCGCAGGCGAGCCCGATCCTGCAGAAGGTGAAGATCGAGGGCCTGCCGCCGACCCCGCAGGCGGAGCTGGTCGTCGACCGTGAGAAGGCGGCAGCGCTCGGCGTCAAGTTCGAGGACATCAACGCCACGATCCAGCTCAACCTCGGCTCGGTCTACACCAACGACTTCCCCAACCGGGGCAAGATGCAGCGCGTCTACGTCCAGGCCGAGCAGCTCCAGCGCATGAACGCGTCGGACATCCTCAACTACGCGGTGAAGAACGCCGGCGGCACCATGGTGCCGATGTCGTCCTTCGCCGAGCTGAAGTGGGGCATGGGGCCGAGCCAGATCGTCGGCTTCAACGGCTACCAGTCGGTGCGCATCACCGGCGAGCCCAATCCCGGCTACACCTCGGGCGACGCGATCGCCGAGATGGAGCGGCTGATGCTGCAGCTGCCCAAGGGCTTCGGCTATGCCTGGACCGGGCAGTCGTTCCAGGAGAAGCAGGCGGGCAGCCAGGCCAGCCTGCTGCTGGCGCTCTCGGTGCTGATCGTGTTCCTGTGCCTGGCCGCGCTCTACGAGAGCTGGGCGATCCCGGTCTCGGTGCTGCTGGTGATCCCGCTCGGCGTGATCGGCGCGGTGGCGGCCGTCTATCTGCGCGGCATGCCCAACGACGTGTACTTCAAGATCGGCCTGATCACGATCATCGGCCTGTCGGCCAAGAACGCGATCCTGATCGTGGAGTTCGCCAAGGACCTCTGGAAGCCCGGGACCTCGGTGGTGCGGGCCGCGATCGAGGCCTCGACGCTCCGGTTCCGGCCGATCGTGATGACCTCGCTCGCCTTCATCTTCGGCGTGGTGCCGCTGGCCATCGCCACCGGCGCCGCCTCGAAGAGCCAGCAGGCGATCGGCACCGGCGTGATGGGCGGCATGATCACCGCGACCGTGCTGGCGGTGTTCTTCGTCCCGGTCTTCTTCGTGGTGGTGATGCGCCTGTTCCGGCGCAAAGCCGTGGCGGACGGAGAGCGCGGGGAGGGCGCGGACGAGGCCGTGCCGCATCAACCGCACCACGCGGCGGCGGCCGAGTAGGATCGGAAGCAAGCGCCTGAACCGCGACGCGTTTTCCCTCCCCCCCTCTGCGGGGGAGGGTGGCCCCCGAAGGGGGTCGGGAGAGGGGAGCGACGGTGCAGAACAGGGCTTTGCCCGTCATGCCGGTCGCGCCCTTTGCTGAACCCGGGTTCCCCTCTTGCGGGACTTCGTCCCGGCCCGACCCGGCCTGACGGCCGGCCCACCCTCCCCCGCAGCGGGGGGAGGGAGGCGCGCTTGGTGGTAGCCTTGCCCCTCATCCGGCAGCGATGTGTGGACATCATAGCGCAGAGGGAGGCGGGCGCGCGCCATCTGACCGCGATCCAGAAACACCGCAGCCCGCCAGTCCCGCATTTTGCATACAAATGGTCCGAACCTTGCTGTGGGTGTGTGGCCGGCGCGGTTTGCTCGCGCGCGGCACTCGGCCTAGTCTCAACCCCTGCGCTGGTGGTGGCGGCCTGCCATCAACTTCCACGGTTCCGGAGATCCGCTTGTCCCGTTCGACCCTGAAGATCCTCGCCCGCGGCGTGGCCGCAGGCGCGGTCGCGACCTTCGCGCTGTCGGCTCTGCCCGCGCAGGCCGCCAACGTGTTCCGCTTCGCGTTCCAGGGCGATCTGAAGTCGCTGGATCCCTACTCCCTCAAGGAGAGCTTCACCGAAGGCATGCAGCAGGCGGCCTACGAGGCGCTCGTCACCCTCGACAAGAACCTGAAATTCGCCCCCGGACTCGCCGAGTCCTGGGAGACGCCGGAGCCGACCCGGTGGCGCTTCCACCTGCGCAAGAACGTGAAGTTCCACGACGGATCGCCCTTCACCGCCGACGACGTGCTGTTCTCCGCTCAGCGCGTTCGGGCCTCGGGCTCGAACTTCACCACCAACGTCCCGGCGGACGCCGAATTCGTGAAGGTCGACGACTACACCGTCGACATGGTGCTGAAGAAGCCGAACCCCATCGCCATCGCCCAGTTCCCGACCTGGCTGATCATGTCGAAGAGCTGGTCGGAGAAGAACGGCGCCGCCCAGCCGACTCCAGCCAACGCCACCAGCCCGAGCTACGCCACCCTGCACGAGAACGGCACCGGCCCGTTCGTGATCGCCGAGCATCAACCCGGCGTGAAGACCGTGTTCAAGAAGTTCGACGGCTACTGGGGCAAGGCCGAATCGAACCTCGACGAGGCGGTGCTGACCACGATCGCCAACCCGGCGACCCGCGTCGCCGCGCTCCTGTCCGGCGAGGTCGATTGGATCGATCCCGTGCCGCTGCAGGACCAGCAGCGGGTCAATGCCAGCGGCACCGCCATCGTGATGGCCGGCCCGGAGCTGCGCACGGTCTTCCTCGGCATGGATCAGGACCGGGACGAGCTGAAGGATTCGAGCGTCAAGGGCAAGAACCCGTTCAAGGACATCAAGGTGCGCGAGGCGTTCTACCTCGCCATCGACGAGGAGACGATCGCCAAGCGCGTGATGCGCGGCCAGGCGGTGCCCTCTGCCCTGATGATCGCCCCGAGCCTGTACGACCGCGGGGGCGAGTTCAAGCGCCCGGCCACCGACCTCAAGAAGGCCAAGGAGCTGATGGCCCAGGCCGGCTACCCGGACGGGTTCTCGCTGACCATGGATTGCCCCAACGACCGCTACGTCAACGACGAGGCGATCTGCCAGGCCGTGGTCTCGATGCTCGCCCGCATCAACGTCAAGGTGAACCTGAACGCCCAGCCCAAGGCCAAGTACTTCGCCAAGGTGCTGGCGCCGAATTACGACACCTCGTTCTACCTGCTCGGCTGGACGCCATCGTCGCTGGACAGCCACAACATCCTCTACGAGATCGTCGGCTGCCGGAAGCCCGGCGACAAGTCCGGTCGGGGGAGCTGGAACCTGGCGGGGTACTGCGACCCGAAGATCGATGAGATCGCCGACAAGGTCGAGGGCGAGACCGACAAGACCAAGCGCGACGCCTTGATCAAGGAGGGCTTCGACACCCTGAACGGCGACTGGGGCTACATCCCGCTGCACCAGCAGGCCCTGGCCTGGGGTGTCTCCAAGAAGGTCCACCTGACCCAGCGCGCCGACAATCTGCTCCTGCTCTACTGGGTCTCGAAAGACCCGCAGTAGGCGCCGGGCGTGCTCGCCTTCCTGCTGCGCCGGGTGATGCAGGCGGCCGCGGTGCTCGCGGTCGTCGGTCTCATCGCGTTCTCGATGTTCCGGTTCGCGGGCGACCCCGTGAACCAGATCGTCGGGCCCGACACCCCCGCCTCCGAGCGGGCCGAGATCCGCAAGAGCCTCGGCCTCGACGATCCGGTGCTGGTCCAGTTCGCCCGCTATGCCGGCGACGTGGTGCGGGGCCGGCTCGGGATCTCGTACCAGTTCCGCCAGCCGGTCTCGCAGCTGCTGGCCGAGCGCATGCCGGCGACCCTGGAGCTCGCCTTCTGCGCCACGGTCTTCGCCCTGGTGGTCGGCGTCCTGATGGGGGTCTTCTGCGCGCTGCGCCGGGATTCCTGGCTCGCCGGCCTGTTCCAGGCGGTCTCGCTGATCGGCATCAGCCTGCCGACCTTCCTGATCGGCATCCTGCTGATCTACCTGTTCTCGGTGACGCTGGGCTGGCTGCCCTCCTACGGGCGCGGCGACACGGTGCGGCTCGGCTGGTGGACCACCGGCTTCCTGACCTGGTCCGGCCTGAAGGCGCTGATCCTGCCCTCCGTCACGCTGGGCCTGTTCCAGATGACGCTGATCATGCGGCTGGTGCGCGCCGAGATGCTGGAGGTGCTGCGCACCGACTACATCCGCTTCGCCCGGGCGCGGGGACTCTCCACCCGCGCCGTCCACCTGCGCCACGCGCTCAAGAACACCCTCGTGCCGGTGATCACCATCGCCGGGCTCCAGCTCGGCTCGGTCATCGCCTTCTCGATCATCACCGAGACGGTGTTCCAGTGGCCCGGCATGGGCCTGCTGTTCGTCCAGGCCGTGCAGAACGTCGATATCCCGATCATGTCCGCCTACCTGCTGCTCGTCGCGCTGATCTTCGTGACCATCAATCTCGTGGTCGACATCCTCTACACCGTGGTCGATCCGCGCCTGCGGCTGTCCTCGGCGACGGCATGAGGGCCGGTTGATGAGCGGACGCGATATCGACGCCGGCGATGCCCCGCCGGTCCCGCTGCAGGCGGCGACGCCGGGCCGGCTCGCGCGCTGGCGCGATTCCGACCTGGTCGCCAGCTTCCTGCGTTCCAAGACGGCCATGGTGGCGCTGGTCGCCACGATCCTGATGGTCGGGCTCGCGGTGGCGGCCCCCCTGATCTCGCCCCAGAACCCCTACGACCCGGCCCAGCTCGACCTGATCAACTCCAACCTGCCGCCGATCTGGCAGGCGGACGGGCAGGCGCCGTTCTACCTCGGCACCGACGACCAGGGCCGGGACGTGCTCTCGGCGGTGCTCTATGGCCTGCGCCTCTCGCTGATCGTCGGGGTGCTCGGGGTGATCACCTCCGGCGTGCTCGGCATCGCTCTGGGATTGGTTGCCGGCTACGCGGGCGGCGCCCTCGACACGCTGATCATGCGGATCGCCGATGTGCAGCTCACCTTCCCGGCAATCCTGATCGCCCTGGTGGTGGACGGGGTCGCCCGCGCCAGCTTCGGCGGCGCGCTGGATGTCGGGCCGCTGATCGGGCTGATCGTGATCTCGATCGGCCTGTCGTTCTGGGTGCAGTACGCCCGCACCGTGCGCTCCTCGGTGATGGTCGAGAAGGGCAAGGACTACGTCCAGGCCGCCCGGCTGATCGGCCTGACGCCCCCGGTGATCCTGGTGCGCCACGTGCTGCCGAACGTCACCGGCCCAGTCTTCGTCATCGCCACGATCAACCTGGCGCTGGCGATCATCACCGAGGCGACCCTGTCGTTCCTCGGCACCGGCCTGCCCGAGACCATGCCGTCGCTCGGCACCCTGATCCGCACCGGCAACCGGTTCCTGTTCTCCGGTGAGTGGTGGATCGTCGCCTTCCCGGGCCTGGCGCTGGCCGGCCTCGTCATCGCCATCAACCTCCTGGGGGATTGGCTGCGCGACGCCCTCAATCCGAAGCTGCAATGACCGAAACCATCCTCTCCGTGCGCGACCTCACGGTCACGTTCGACACCCGCCGCGGGCCGCTCACCGCCATCGACCGGGTCTCGTTCGACATCGGCCGGGGCGAGATCCTGGGCGTCGTCGGCGAATCCGGGGCCGGCAAGTCGGTCACCGGCTCGGCGGTGATCGGGCTGATCGATCGCCCCGGCCGGATCAGCGGCGGCGCGATCCATCTGCGCGGCGAGCGGATCGATACCCTGTCCCCCGAGGCGATGCGGCGGGTGCGGGGCCGCCGGATCGGCATGATCTTCCAGGACCCGCTGACCTCCCTGGACCCGCTGTTCCGGGTCGGCGACCAGATCGTCGAGACCCTGCGCGCCCATACCGACCTGTCGGCGAAGGCGGCGCGCACCCGGGCGATCGACCTGCTCGCCGAGGTCGGCATCCCGGCCCCCGAGCGGCGGATCGACGGCTATCCGCACGAATTCTCCGGCGGCATGCGCCAGCGCGTGGTGATCGCGCTGGCGCTCGCCGCCGAGCCGGAGCTGATCATCGCCGACGAGCCGACCACAGCGCTGGACGTCTCGGTCCAGGCCCAGATCATCACCCTGCTCAAGCGCCTGTGCCGGGAGCACGGCACCGCGGTGATGCTCGTGACCCACGACATGGGCGTGATCGCCGAGGCCGCCGACCGGGTCGCCGTGATGTATGCCGGGCGGGTGGCCGAGATCGGCCCGGTGGCCGCCGTAGTGCGCGAACCCCATCACCCCTACGCGGTCGGCCTGATGGGTGCGATCCCGACCCTCTCGCAGGAGGCCGACCGGCTCAGCCAGATCCCCGGCTCGATGCCCCGGCTCACCGCCATCCCGAAGGGCTGCGCCTTCAACCCGCGCTGCCCGAAGGTTTTTTCGCGATGCCGCGTCGAGCGGCCCGAGCCGATTCTGGTGGGCGCGAGCCGCGTCGCCTGCCACCTGTATGATTCGGACGCCACCCCTAGCCCCTCCCCCTCGCGGGGAGGGGCTAGGGGTGGGGGTGGTGCAGACGGCACCGTCACGCTCGATCCTGCACCACCCCCACCCTCGATCCCTCCCCGCAAGGGGGAGGGAAGAATCGCGCGATGACCGCCTATGTCGAGGTCACCGACCTGCGCCGCCTGTTCGATGTCTCAAAACCCTGGCTCAACCGGGTGATCGAGCGCGAGCCCCGCCGGTTCCTCACGGCGGTGGACCGGGTCGGCTTCACCATCGCCAAGGGCGAGACCTTCGCGATCGTCGGCGAATCCGGCTCCGGCAAGTCGACGGTGGCCCGGATGGTGGTCGGCCTGCTGCCGCCCTCGGCCGGCGAGGTCCGCATCACCGGCATCTCGATGACCGACCCCCGGGAGGCGGCTGCAAGGCGGCGCCTGCGCTCGCGGATCCAGATGATCTTCCAGGATCCCTACGCGTCGATGAACCCGCGCTGGCGCGTGGGCAAGATCATCGCGGAGCCGATCCGGGCGTTCAACCTGATCCAGGGGGAGGGGGCGATCCGCGCCCGGGTCGGCGAGCTGCTCGGCCTCGTCGGCCTCCACCCGGACGATTCCAGAAAGTACCCGCACGAATTCTCCGGCGGCCAGCGGCAGCGGGTCGCCATCGCCCGGGCGCTCGCCAGCCAGGCGGAGTTCCTGGTGGGCGACGAGCCGACCTCGGCGCTCGACGTCTCGGTGCAGGCGCAGATCCTGAACCTGATGCGCGACCTGCAGGACCGGCTCGGGCTGACCTACCTGTTCATCTCCCACAACCTCGCCGTGGTCCGCCACATGGCGACCCGGGTGGGGGTGATGTATCTCGGCCGCCTGGTCGAGGTCGCGGCCGCAAAGGATCTGTTCGCCCGCCCGCGCCATCCCTACACGCGGATGCTGCTCGACGCGGTGCCCGACCTCGCCCATGTCGGCCGCGCCCGGGTGCCGGTCTCCGGCGAGATCCCGAACCCGATCGACCCGCCCCCCGGCTGCACCTTCAACCCGCGCTGCCCGCTGGCGAACGACCGCTGCCGCGCGGAGGTGCCGGCCCTGCTGGACGGCGTCGCCTGCCACGCGGTGCAGGAGGGACGGGCCTGAGCGGTCCGGATCGGAGGCGTGCGCCGCGCCTCACCGCCGACCAGCGGCGATCAAGCTGGCGCGGTCGACGATCTCGACCGCGCCGCGCCGGAGCTCGATCAGGCCGGCTTCGGCCCATTGCGCCAGGATGCGGCTCACCACCTCGCGCACGCTGCCGATGTCGTCGGCGAGCGTCTGATGGGTCACGGCAACGACACCCCGCGGATCGGCTTCGGCCAGGAGCCGCTGGGCGAGGCGCTGCTTCAGCGGGGCGAACGCGACCGCATCGATGAGCGTGAACAGGCCGGACATCAGCCGCGTGTAGTCGTCCATGACGAAGCTGCGAAACGCGGCGCTGTCGCCCATCAGGTGTTGGAACGTGCCCACCGGCAGGGCCGCGAGCTCGGTCCGCTCCTCGGCGATGCTCTGGGCCGGGAAGGTGCCGCCGGACAGGAGGCATTGCGTGGTGAGGGCACAGGTGCCGCCCGGGCCGACCTTGTAGATCAGCACCTCGCGGCCATTCTCCGACATGCGGAAGATGCGCGTGCGCCCCTCCAGGCACATCAGGTAGTTCGCGCATTCGCCATCCAGCTCGTAAGCAATGGCGCCGGCCTCCAGCACCGGGAATTGCACGGTTCCCCGAGCGAGCTGCAGATGCGCCGGGCTGAGGGCCTGGATGAGCGGAAATCGGTCGATCCAGCGCTCGACCTTCTGCGCGTCCGTCATGTCTGGCGTCGCCTTCCGGCCGTGACGACGGGCTGATCGTCCGGCTCGCGTTGCGTTTTTCTCCCGCCGCGCCGGACTTGTGTGACCTGGGTCACCGACCGGGTGCAGCAACTCGGCATAGCATCGTGACACAACGAACACGATACGGGCGCCGGCCCTGCACGGCACCCGATGGGAGTGAACCGATGCGCCGCCTCGCCCTGAGCTTCATGCTGGCCGCCCTCGCCGCCGGCCCCGCCGCTGCTGAGCAGGATCTGCTGCTTGGCGCTGACATGGCCTCGCCGGCGATGACCAAAGCCGAGATGAGCCGCGCCGACGTCGAGGCGCTGATCAAGACCGCCGACGGCAAGCCGATCGACCTGCACGACAAGGCGCTGTCCGGCCTCGACCTGTCGGGGTTGAACCTCCGCGGTGCCAATCTGCGGACGGCGCGGCTGAACAAGACCAACCTGCGCGGTGCCGATCTCAGCGGGGCGAATCTCGAACAGGCTTGGTTCCTGAAGGCCGACCTGTCCGGCGCCAAGCTCGCGGACACGAAGATGTTCGGGATCACCGCCCGCGACGCCAACCTCACCGGCGCCGATCTCAGCCGCTCCATGCCGATCGGCGATTTCAAGGGCGCCAATATGAGCGGGGCGACACTGGTCGATCTGAAGGGCGGCGCCGATATCAAGAACCAATCCATGGGCCTGATGCGGGCGGTGTTCACCTCGGTGAACCTTGCGGGCGCGAACCTGAAGGGGGCCAATCTCGGCCGGTCGCGACTGGAATACGCCGACCTCAAGGATGCCGACCTGACCAACGTGGTGCTGATGGGCTCGGACCTGTCCGGGGCGAACCTCACCGGCGCCACGGTCGCGGGCGCGGACTTCAAGAACGTCGATGTCAGCGGCGCCCGGCTGATCGATCTCAAGGGGCAGGACAGCGCCAAGGACTGGTCGGGCCGTGTCAACGTCGACCGCGCCATCACCCAGGCGTCCAACTGACCATCACGCACGCACACGGAGAGATGCGCCCATGACCGCCCGCCACATCCTGTTCGCCGCCTTCGCCTCCGCCCCCCTGCTGTTCGGCACCGGCGCGATCGCCGCCGAGAAGACCTATACGCCCGCCGCCTTCGAGGCGGCCCAGAAGGCCGGCAAGCCGATCCTCGTCCACATCACCGCCCCCTGGTGCACGACCTGTGCCGCGCAGAAACCCATCCTGGCGAAGCTGGAGGCCGAGCTTAGGTTCAAGGACCTCCAGGTGTTCGACGTCGATTTCGACAGCCGCAAGGACGTGGTGAAGCAGTTCGGCGCCACGATGCAGAGCACGCTCATCACCTACAGGGGCACCCAGGAGACCGGACGCTCGGCCGGCGAGACCAAGCCCGAGGCGATCGCGTCGCTGCTCGACAAGGCGATCTGAGGCTCCGCCATGGTCACGAGCTTCGGCCTCGCGTTCCTGGCCGGCATCCTTTCGGTGCTGTCCCCCTGCGTGCTGCCGCTGCTGCCGCTGGTGCTGGGCGCGGCAGCCTCGGAACACAGGCTCGGCCCGGCGGCGCTCGCCGCCGGCCTCGCCCTGTCCTTCGTGGTCATCGGCTTGTTCGTGGCCACCGTGGGGTTCGCCATGGGTCTCGACGCCGGCGTGTTCCGGATCGGCGCGGCTGTCATGCTGATCCTGATCGGTCTGGTCCTGATCGTCCCGGCAGCCCAGACGCGGCTGGCCGTGGCGGCAGGGCCGGTGAGCAACTGGACCGAGAGTCGGTTCGGCGGGTTCTCGACCGCTGGGTTGCTGGGGCAATTCGGCGTCGGTGTGCTGCTCGGGGCGGTGTGGAGCCCGTGCGTCGGCCCGACCCTCGGCGCAGCCTCGCTGCTCGCCTCTCAGGGACGCGACCTCGGGACTGTCGCGTTGACCATGCTGCTGTTCGGCCTCGGCGCGGCCCTGCCGCTCCTCCTGCTCGGCACGCTGTCGCGCGAGGTGCTCATGCGCTGGCGCGACCGGATGATGGGCCTGGGCAAGGGGCTGAAGGCGGCCCTCGGCCTGATCCTCGTGGCCACGGGGCTGATGATCGCGACGGGCTACGACAAGGTCGCGGAGACCGCCCTGGTCAACGCCTCGCCGGATTGGCTGACCGCTCTGACCACGCGCCTCTGAAGCCGATCGTTGGCCCCGACCCGACGCACATCCGAACGCCCGGTTTCGGGCCAAAGGCGAACCGGCTGAAAGCCGCCGATTCCGGCGTGCCGCCCTGTTTCTTCGGTCGCCTGGAAGCGGCCCTTCCGCCCTTCGGCTCGGACGGCAAGCGGACGTCAGTGCGCGTCGCAGATCATCACGCGCGCGCCCGGGAGCGGACGCATCTTGCCCCTCACGCGTCGCGCCACGCGGAAAATGTCGCCGCCTGGCCCACACTCACGCCGTCGCGGTCGAGCTGCCAGACCACCGCCTGCTCGATCCAGAAGCGCCGGCCGCCCTTGGCGATCCGCAGGCCCCGGTAGCCGCGGGTGAAGCCGTCGCGGACCACGGCGTCGAGGAGCCGCTGCCGCTCGGCGCGCTGGCGCTGGTCGGCGGAGAGCCGGGACGGCAGGCCGACCAGCTCGTCCCGCCCGTAGCCGAAGCAGGCCTGCGCGGCCCGGTTGGCGTAGACGAAGCGCGGGTCCGCGCCGCCATCATGGGCCAGGACCACGAAGGGCGCCTGTTCGTAGAGCCAAACCGCGTCCGCCCCTTCAGGCACCAGCGCCGCGCCGAGGCGGCGCCGGTGGCTGCCGGTGAGGACGGCGAAGAAGTCGGGATCGCGCGAGAGGTCCATCGCGGCCGTCCGGAATGCGCTGCTCCGCAAGCATCAGCCCGAACGGGGGTTTCCGGCGTTCGGACAGCGATGATGCGAAACCGAGGATCCAGCGCATACCCGGTCCTGCACCGATCGGCGCGTGCCGAACTTCACCCTACAGCACCGGATCCGCGTCGATGCGCATGCGCAGGATCGCGTAGGGCCTCTCCTGCAGGTCCTGGCCGCGGTTGAATTCCGGCCGGCGGTTGACCTGGGCGCTCGAGATGTAGAGCCAGCGGTCCGGGGTGATCCAGAACGTGTCGGCCCAGATCAGGCGGTCATCCGCGGCCAGCACCTCGACGGTGCCGTCCGGTCGGCGCCGGCCGGCGGCGTTGTGCTCCTGCAGGCTGAGATAGATCCGGTCCTGCGAATCCGTGGTCAGGCCGCCAGTCATGCCCTTCTCGCCGAGGTCCTGGACCTTGGCGGCGAGATCCGCATCCGACACCTTCGGATCGAGGAGCGCGGCGGTCTCCACCGCGTAGAGGCGCCGGCTCATCAGTGGTGCGTAGTACAGGCGGCTTCCGTCCGGGCTGATCGCGATGCCGTTGGCGCCGCCCTTGGGGCTCTTGGCCGGGGTCTCGCCCTTCTGCTCCATCACCGGCCGCAGCTCCACGAACTTGACCAGGCCCTCCTGCGTGGCCGTGCTTGGATGATCGGCGAGCCGCCGTGTCACCCGCCCGCTGGCGAGGTCGACCGCCAGGATCGCCCCCTGGCCGCCCTGGCCCTGGTCGGTGATGTAGGCCAGCGCCCGGCCGTCCCGGATGTCGACCCGCAGGTCGTTCAGGGAGGAATCCGCGACCATGCCGGCATCGAGCGGGATCACCCGGCGGATCCTGTCCTGGGTGATGTCGATCTCTACGAGCTTGGCGGCCCCCGGCACCGGCTTGCCCTTGCCCTCGGGCAGGCCGGAATCGAGGATCCAGAACGCGTCGTTGCGGTCGAACACGCCGTTGGGCACGTGGAACAGGGTCGCCTGCGGGTCCTTCGGATCGGGCATGTTGGTCCGGGCGTCCGGGTAGGGCTTCACCGAGCCGTCGGGGAGCACCTCGCCGAGCGTCACCGGCTCCGATCCGGTGAAGCGCGGCATCATCACGAACATCCGGCCGCCCCGGGCGATCGCCAGGCCGGTGGGCGTCGACGGGGCGTCCGCAGCCATCGCCAGCTCCAGAGCCCCGGCGGGGCGGCTGGTCGGGGGCGCGCGGCGCGACGACCGCGCGGGGGCGGGTGATGGTTCCGCCTGGGCCGATCCGGCCGCGAGGGCGACGAGGCCCGATCCGATCAGGCGGCGGCGGTCGAGGGACATGCGGATCCTGGGGCGGAGATGGGCGGTCGGCGGCCCGCCTCCGCCGCTTCCGGCGGATCGAGGGGCCGTCCGAGCCGCAGGGTCGGGAATACCGGCCCAACGCGCGGCGGGGGCGGGTGATCCCGCATCCTGCCGGCCACGATACGATCCTGCCTCCGGCGCATGCGTGGGGTCGCGGATCCCGGGGAGTCCGGATCTGCCGACCGATGCCTAGACCGGTGACGTCTGCGGCATTGTTTGTATTCGCATGCGCGACGTTATTTTCGCAAGTGATTGTCCGATTCGGATATGGCATTTCAAATTTTAATATGAAACTGTATGTATTTATGGGATTGATGACTTTCTTGTTAGGCGCGCGTTAAGGTCGAAAAAGTATCAATCGCGGCATCGTTCGGATTCAGGGGCCGCAAACATACGATCTGCATGACACCATTCGCTCAGGGTGGTCCTGGGGGTTGGTGGCGGCCCGTAAGATCTGATCGTGTGGTTCGGATGCTCAGGACGGCTTCTGACTAAGCCGCGCGTCGGCCTCCGGTGTTCATGATGTCATCGTCATGATAGCTGGGCTACGGTCGCCACGGCGGAGGCCGCGCGCGGGCGATTCACCGGAACGGGCCCGCGGGACGGGGCCTCACGCGCAACACGGGACCGGACGGCCGTCTTCCGGCACTGCGGCGATCGCGGGGACCGGGCCCGAGATCGACAGGTAGGAGAGGCATGGATCCCCAAGGATCCGGACACGAGCCGGAGGCCGCGTCGCGCGGGAACGTCAAACCGCCGCGGATCCTCGCGGTGGCGGTGCAGAAGGGCGGCACCGGCAAGACCACGCTGGCCGCCTCGCTCGCCGTCGCGGCGGCGGAAGCCGGCGAGCGCGTGACCGCCCTCGATCTCGACCCGCAGGCCTCGCTCGCCGGCTGGGGCGCCCTGCGCCGGAGCGACGCCGTCGCGGTGGACCGGATCCAGCCCTGGGAGATCGCCCAGCTGCCGGAGATCCTCGACATCCTCGCCCAGCAGGGCACGACCCTGGTCGCGCTCGACACCGCCGGCAGCGCGGCCGGGCTGGCGCCGGCGCTCAAGGATGCGGATTTCGTGCTGATGCCGGTGCGGCCCTCGCGCCTCGACATCGTGGCGGCGCGTCCGACCCTCCAGGCCCTGGTCGGCCTCGGCCTGCGCGACCGGCTCGCCCTGGTGCTAAACCAGTGGACGCCGCCGCCCTCGCCGCGGACCAGCGCCTACGCCGCGCAGTTGCGGGCGCTGGGCGTGCTGGCCGAGCCCGGCATCATCCACCGGGTCGACCATCAGGACGCCCTGGCGACCGGGCTCGGCGTCACGGAATACGCGCCCGTGAGCCTCGCCGCGGAGGAGATCCGAGCCCTGTGGGCTTGGATCGACGCGAAGATGCGGACGTCCGACGCTCAGCCCTGACCGAGCGCCGTGAGGATCCGCGCCCAGGAGCGCGTGCCCTTGTGGAAGCTCGTCAGGTCGTACTTCTCGTTGGGCGAGTGGATGCGGTCGTCGTCGAGCCCGAAGCCGATCAGCAGCGTGTCGCGGTTCAGGAGCCGCTTGAAGTCGCCGACGATCGGGATCGAGCCGCCGGCCCCCACGGTCACGGCCGGCACGCCCCATTCCTCGGCGAGCGCCGCCTTGGCGGCCCCGAGCTGCGGCATGTCGAAGGGGAGGCTGATCGCCCGCGAGCCCTTGTAGGTGATCACCTCGACCGTGCAGTCGGACGGGATGCGCGCGCGCACGAAGGCCTCGAACCGTTCGGCCAGCACCTTCGGGTCCTGGTCGTCCACGAGGCGGAACGAGATCTTGGCCGAGGCGGTCGACGCGATCACCGTCTTGGTGCCCTCGCCGGTATAGCCGCCGATGATGCCGTTGGCGTCGCAGGACGGGCGCGACTGCACCAGCTCGATCGGCATCCGCCCGCGCTCGCCCGCGGGCTCCTTCAGGCCGATCGGCCCGAGCAGGGTCTCGGGCGTCAGGCCCAGGCCGCGCCACTGCTCCAGCACCTCGGGCGGGCGCTCGTGCACACCGTCGTAGAAGCCCGGGATCGTCACCCGGCCGTCGTCATCGTGCAGGTCGGCGATGATCTTCGACAGCACGTGGATCGGGTTGCGGGCGGCGCCGCCGAAGAAGCCCGAATGCAGGTCACGGTCGGCGCAGGTGACCTTCACCTCGAAATACGCGAGCCCGCGCAACGACGACGTGATGGCCGGCGTGCGCCGGTCCCACATGCCGGTGTCGCACACCAGCACCACGTCGCAACCGAGCTTGTCGCGATTGGCCGCGACCCATTCGGGCAGCCCCTGCGAGCCGCTTTCTTCAGCGCCCTCGATCAGGATAGTGACGCCGCAGGGCAATTCGCCATTCATCGCGATATGCGCCCGGCACGCCTCCACGAAGGTCATGACCTGGCCCTTGTCGTCGGAAGACCCGCGCCCGACGATGGTCTTGCGGCCGTCCGCGTCGGAGGCGATGCGCGGCTCGAAGGGCGGCGTCGTCCAGAGGTCAAGCGGATCGACCGGCTGCACGTCGTAATGGCCGTAGAACAGGACGTGCGGCGCGCCGGGCTTCGGCTTGGTCGCGAGCACCACCGGGTGCAGCGAGGTGTCCTCCACGGAGGTCTCGAAGCCGAGCGCCGTCAGGTCCTGGGCGAGCCACGCGGCGGCGGCCCGGCAATCGCCGGCATGGGCCGGCTCGGTCGAGATCGACGGGATGCGCAGGAAGGCGAACAGCCGCTCCAGGGCGTTCTCCAGGTCCGTGTCGATGTCATTCAGAATCGCGTCGAGCGCGGCCATCGGGGGCTCCGGGGTGCGGCGTGGCTTTGGGTGAATCCAGCGTTACCCGAGGCGGTGCGGGTGCGGCAACGCCCGCATCGGCCGCCCCTGAGACCGATCGTCCTCGGAACAGGCGCAGATTGGAATGGTTATCGAGAGAACCGTCTGGCTGACGCGCCTGTCGCTCCGTCGCCGCACCCAGACCGATCCGTTCCCCGCCCGGATTCGTGGCGGCCCCAGACCTTGGACCAGTCCATGCTCCTCGAACACAGTCCGCCGGTGCGGGCCGATACCGGCCTCGCCATCACCCTGACGATCAACGGGCAGCGTCGCGAACTCCAGGTCACGCCCTGGACCACGCTGCTCGATCTCCTGCGTGAGAAGCTCGACCTCACGGGCACCAAGAAGGGCTGCGACCACGGCCAGTGCGGCGCCTGTACGGTGCTGGTCAACGGCACCCGGGTGAATGCCTGCCTGACGCTGGCGGTGATGAAGGACGGCGCCGAGATCACCACGGTCGAGGGGCTGGTCGCCTTCGTCGACCGGGGCGGCAGCAACGCGCTGCATCCGATCCAGGAAGCGTTCATCGAGCACGACGCCTTCCAGTGCGGCTACTGCACGCCGGGCCAGCTCTGCTCCTCGGTCGGCCTGATGAACGAGGGCCACGCCCACAGCCGTGAGGAGATCCGGGAGGCGATGAGCGGCAACATCTGCCGCTGCGGCGCCTACACCAACATCGTTGACGCCATCGAGGACGTGATGCAGGGAGCCGCCCGATGAACCGCTTCGACTATGTCCGCGCCGGCACGGTGGCGGAGGCGGTCCAGGCCTACGGGGCGGGCGCGCGGTTCATCGCGGGTGGCACCAACCTGATCGACCTGATGAAGTACGACGTCGAGAAGCCGGGTCGGCTGATCGACATCACCCGCTTGCCCCTCGACGGCATCGAGGCGCATGAAGGCGGCCTGCGACTGGGGGCGCTCGCGACCAACGCCAAGGTCGCCTACGACGATCGCGTCGCCGCGCAGTATCCGCTGCTGCGCAACGCCATCCTGGCCGGCGCCTCGGCGCAGCTGCGCAACGCCGCTTCCACGGGCGGCAACCTGCTGCAGCGGACCCGCTGCTACTATTTTTACGACACGGCCACGCCCTGCAACAAGCGTGAGCCCGGCACCGGCTGCCCGGCGATCGGCGGCGTCAACCGCATCCACGCGATCTTCGGCGCCAGCGAAGCCTGCATCGCCACCCACCCGTCCGACATGTGCATCGCCCTGGCGGCGCTCGAGGCGACGGTCCGGGTGAGCGGGCCGCAGGGCGAGCGGACGATCCCGTTCGCGGATTTCCACCGGCTGCCGGGCGATAGCCCTGAGATCGACACCAACCTCGCCGCCGGCGAGATCATCGTCTCGGTCGATCTGCCCGAGAGCAAGTTCCCGCAGCACTACACCTACCTGAAGCTGCGCGACCGGCTGTCCTACGCCTTCGCGCTGGTTTCGGTGGCGGCCGGCATCGAACTCGACGGCGACACGATCAAGACCGCCCGGCTGGCGCTCGGCGGCGTCGCCCACAAGCCCTGGCGCAACCGTGAGGCCGAGGCGCTGCTGGAGGGCAAGCCCGCCACCCGCGAGAGCTTCCAGCAGGCGGCCGACCTCATCGTCTCCGAGGCCAAGCCGCAATCGGCCAACGGCTTCAAGATCGACCTCGCCCGGCGCGCCATCGTGCGCGGCCTCGAACAGGCCGCTGCCGGCACGCCCCAGTCGCTCAGCGACAAGCGCATCCAGTAGGCACCCCGATGACCCAGACCTTCAGCTCCACCGGCCACGACACCTTCGTCGGCAGCCCGCGCAGCCGCATCGACGGACCCGCCAAGGTCACCGGCCTCGCCAAATACGCCAGCGAGTTCGCTGCCCCCGACCTCGCCTACGGCTACGTCGTGTCGAGCGCCATCGCCAAGGGGCGGATCGCAGCGATCGACTCGGCCGAAGCCGAGGCGGTGCCCGGCGTTCTCAAGGTGATCACCCACGAGAACCGGCCGCGCACCGCGTGGCGGGACAAGAACTTCCAAGACGCGGTGGCGCCCCCCGGCTCGCCGTTCCGCGCCCTCTATGACGACCTGATCGTCTATAGCGGCCAGCCCGTCGCCCTGGTGGTGGCCGAGGATTTCGAGACCGCCCGCTACGCCGCCTCGCTGATCCAGGTCCGCTACGAGGCCCAGGAACCCGTCACCGATCTCAAGGCCGCACGCGGTGACGCCTACGATCCGCCCGAGAAGCGCGGGGGCATCAAGCCGCCGCCGGAGCCGTGGGGTGACGCCGACCAAGCCTTCGGCAGCGCGCCGATCCGCGTGCAGGGCGCCTACACGCTGGCCAACGAGCACCACAACCCGATGGAGCCCCATGCCACCACGGTGGTGGTGGAAGAGGACGGGACCTACACGGTCTACGACAAGATCCAGGGTGTTTCGAACAGCCACCAGTATCTCGCCAACGTGTTCGGCCTGAAGCCCGATCAGGTGCGGGTGCTCAACCCCTATCTCGGCGGTGGCTTCGGCTCCGGCCTGCGCCCGCAATACCAGGCCTTCCTGGCGATGCTGGCCGCCCAGGAGCTGAAGCGCTCGGTCCGGGTCACCCTGACCCGCGACCAGATGTGGTCGTTCACCTACCGGGGCGAGGCGCTGCAGACTGTCTCCCTCAGCGCCGAGGCGGACGGCACCCTGACCGCGCTCCGGCACGACGCCGTGCAGGGCACCTCCCATTACGAGGATTACCAGGAGGTCATCGTCAACTGGTCGGGGGTGCTCTACCGCTGCGATAACGTCGCCCTGACCTACCGGATCGCCAAGCTCGACACCGCCACCCCGGGCGACATGCGCGCGCCCGGCGCCGTCACCGGCGTCTTCGCCATCGAGACCGCGATGGACGAACTCGCCTATGCGACCGGGATGGACCCGATCGCGTTGCGGCTGAAGAACTACGCGGAGTCGGACGCCACCGCCGAGGGCAAGCCGTTCGGCTCCAAGGAGCTGAAGGCCTGTTTTACCCAAGGCGCCGAGCGCTTCGGCTGGTCCAAGCGCAGCCCCGAGCCCCGCTCCATGCGCGAGGGCCGCGAGCTGGTCGGCTGGGGCGTCGCCACCGGCGTCTGGGAATCGATGATGATGCAGTCGAACGCCATCGCGACGCTCACCGCCGATGGCCGGCTGACGGTGGGCAATTCCACCGGCGACATCGGCACCGGCACCTACACGATCCTGACCCAGATCGCCGCCGACACTCTGGGCCTGCCCATGGAGTCGGTGACCACCAAGCTCGGCGACACGCGCTTGCCCGAGGCACCTGTTGCCGGCGGATCCTGGACGGCGGCCTCTTCCGGCACCGCCGTGATGAAGGCCTGCCGCAACGTCGGCGAGCAGGTGTTCAAGCTGGCCCGTGGGCTGGAGAACTCGCCCCTCGCCAATGTCGATGTCGACCGCGCCGTCTTCGCTGACGGCCGCATCTCGGTGGCGGGTGATCCCAGCCGCAGCGTCTCGATGGTCGAGGTGATGCGGGCCGCCGGTGTCGACAAGGTCGAGGCGGTCGAGGAGGCTGGTCCCGATAAGGACTTCAACGAGACCTACCAGG
The DNA here is from genome assembly GCF_001455965.1 of Methylobacterium sp. GXS13. Classification (GTDB taxonomy): domain Bacteria; phylum Pseudomonadota; class Alphaproteobacteria; order Rhizobiales; family Beijerinckiaceae; genus Methylobacterium. The sequence goes on along the minus strand of NZ_LKKO01000091.1, from coordinate 115,344 downwards.
CCTACACCCACGGGGCGATCTTCGTGGAGGTGAAGGTCGACGAGGAGCTGGGCCAGGTCCGGCTTACCCGGGTGGTCTCGGCGATCGCGGCCGGCAAGATCCTGAACCCGAAGACCGCGCGCAGTCAGATTCTGGGCGGCGTGGTGATGGGGATCGGCTCGGCGCTCGAAGAGGAGTCGATGCTCGACCACCGCTTCGGCCGGTTCATGAACCACAATCTCGGCGAGTATCATGTGCCGGTCCATGCCGACATCTACGACATCGACGTGATCTTCGTGGACGAGGAGGACAAGGCGAACCCGCTGGGCGTGAAGGGCCTGGGCGAGATCGGCATCGTCGGTACTGCCGCGGCGATCACCAACGCGGTGTTCCACGCCACCGGCAAGCGCGTCCGCGACCTCCCGATCACGATCGACAAGCTGCTGTGACGGGCGGCCGATGTTTCCCGTGAAACATCGGCTGCTCTCGGGACCGGAATATCGTTAGAGGAAGACCGTCACATGCACCGTGTGGCGGTCTTCCCGCGTCAGCCTCCTCTGAATCACCCTCTGCAATCCTGGCGCTTTTGGGCCCTCTCCGCCGCCGGCTGCGCGGCGCTGACCGCGATCCACGTCAAGGTCGGGGTTGCAAGCGTCCAGTCGGATGTCGCAGGCTCCGTGCGAACCCTGATGACCGTCGCTTTTGCGGGGGCAATCGTGGTCGGCTCCGGCCAGACCGGGGGGCTCGTGCAGATCTCCGGCCGCAGCCCGGTCTCCCTGATCCTGTCGGGTCTCGCCACCGGGGCCTCGTAGCTGTGCTCCTTCTGAGCGCTGTCGCTCGGGGATGCCGCCCGGGTCGCGCCCTTGGACAAGCTCAGCGTGGTGCTGGGCGTGCTCCTCGGAACTAGCCTGCTCGGCGAGAGCCTGAGCCACGCGACCTGTGGGACGGCGCCGCGCTGATCGCCGCCGGAGCCGCCCTGGTCGCCTCGGGGTGGTGATCCTCACGCGATGGATGAGCGTTGGCGCACCGATCCGTTTACCGATCGGGCGCATCCTGCGGGTCTCTTGCGAAGGAGACCACCCATGGAATCGGTCTATCGCGGTTTCGAGACCTCGCTGCTCGGTCTCGCCTTCTGCCTTGGCCTGGGCGCCTGCCTCACGCTCGGCACGCCGCCGGCGTCGGGCAACGGGCTTGCCGTCACCCTGCCGATGCTCTCCGTGACGCTCGGCGGTCCCTGAGCCGGCGCATCATGCGCCGCTTTGGGTCGCCCGGAACATGAAGCCGCGCGCCTCGTCGTCCATCTCGGCCTTGAAGGTGTGGCGGCCCTTCAGCGCCACCGCGGCCTGGGCGGCCGGACGGGCGTTGATCGCGTCGAGGAGGCGCTTGACGTTCGGCAGGGCGGCGAAGGCATCCTCGCCCAGCACGAACGGCACCATGCGGGCCCAGCCCCACACCGCCATGTCGACGATCGTGTAGGTCTCGCCCAGCACGAACGGACCGTCGGCGAGCCGCCGGTTCAGGATGTCCCAATGCCGGCGCGCCTCGAACGCGTAGCGCTCCTTGGCGTAGGCGCCGCCATCAGGGGCGAAGTGGCGGAAATGGACGCCCTGGCCGGAGAACGGCCCGATGCCGGTGGCGACGAACATCAGCCAGGACAGCATCTCGCCCCGCACCCGCTCACCCTCGGGCAGGAACTGGCCGGTCTTGCCCGCGAGGTAGAGCAGGATCGCGTTCGAATCGAACACCGTCACGTCGCCGTCGACGATGGTCGGCACCTTCGCGTTCGGGTTGAGGGCCATGTAGGCGGGATCGAACTGCTCGCCCTTGCGCGGATCCACCGGCACCGGCTCGTAGGGAAGGCCCATCTCCTCCAAGCAGAGGGCGACCTTCATCGGGTTGGGGCTCAGATTGTAGTAAAATCGAATCACGGCGCTCTCCCTGCCGCATCGCCCCGAACGGGGCGACCGGCTCTCGGAAACAGGTGATGCTCGTCAAGCGCTTCGCTCACCGCTCCGGATGCCGGATCCGGGGCGCCGAGCGTGCGCCGCGGGACGGTCGTCCGAGGGCCGCGCTTGTGCAAGCCGTCGTGAAGCGGGGCGGCTATTCCACAACGATCTTGTAGCTGCGGCCCGGCACCAGGGCGGCACCGCGCTCCAGGCCATTGAGCACGAGGAACCGGTCGAGGGCCCGGTCCGGCACCGCCATGCGGCGGGCCAGCTCCTCGGCGCTGGCCGCGCCGGCCTGGACCACCTGCAGCCGCAGGGGCCGCAGCACCGCCTCCTCGGGGGTGATCGCCCGCAGGCTCGCGACCCAGGGGCGGAAGGCCGGCTCGGGGTCGGTGGCGCCCTTGGCGGCCATGATCAGCCGGAAGGTCGCGTCGTCGATCCGGATCGCCGCGAGCCGGAAGGTCCAGTCCTTCCCGCGCGAGAGCGCGAAGGCCGCCGGGTGCCCGCCGATTTCGTGGGTCTCGAACCCGGCCGGGTCGAGGGCGTCGTTCCAGCTGCCCTTCAGGGCCGCGTCGAGGGGCTGGCCGTCCTTGGCCTCGATCTGGTCGAACAGCAGACGTCGGTTGCCGTCCGGGGTCGTGCCGAGCACCGCCGAGCGGGTGTTCTCCAGAACGAACCCGTCCGGCACGTCGAAGGCGATGCCGAGCCCGGGATGGACGAAGCGATGGCCGCGCACCGCGCCGTCGCGCGGGTTGTCGCCATACGGGAGCCCGTCCACCGCGCCGGGGTAGGCGGCGCGGTCGTCGGCGCCGATCCCCGGCGCCCCGATCCGGCGCGCCGCCCGGGTGACCTGGGTGACGCGCTCGACCGTGCCCGGATGGGTCGCCAGCATGTCGGGCTCGCCGGTGCCGCCGCTGCCGGCCTTCAGGTTGGTCGAGCGGTTGAGCGCGGTGAGGAAGCGGCCGGCCGCGAACGGATCGTAGCCGGCTTTGGCGAGGGTGCGCACCCCGGTGGCGTCCGCCTCCAGCTCCTGCTCCCGGGAGAACCGGGCCAGCGCGAAGCGCGATTGGTGCTGCAGCTGCGCACCGGTATCGGGATCGTTGAGCACGTCGGCCACCACGCGGCTCACCAGGGCCGAGCGCAGCTCCAGCTCGCTCCGGGCGGTGGCGTGATTCAGCGTCACGTGTGCCATCTCGTGGGCGAGCACGGCGGCCACCTCGGAGGTGTCGCTCGCCAGCGCCACCAGCCCGCGGGTGACGTAGAGCCGCCCGTTCGGCAACGCGAAGGCGTTGACCACAGGCGAATCGAGCAGCGTCACCGCGTAGGTCTGGTCCGGGCGCTCGCTGGCCTTCACCAGCCGGTCCGTCACCTCCGTGAGCATCCGCATCACGTTGGGCGCGCGCACTTCGCCCCCGAACGAGGCCACCAGCTTGAGATGGTCGGCATCGGCGGCGCGCTCGCGCCCGGTGGTGCGCGGCGCCTCGGCCGGGACCCGGACCACGGCCGGTGTCACCGGGCCCGCGGCTTGGTCGGCCACGCAGGCGCCGAGGGCGGCAGCCAGGAGCATGGCTCCGGCACAGGCCGATGCCCGGCCGCGCAAGCGCCGCTCCACCCCTTCAAATCCCTCCGTGATCCGGCCCATCGCGCTCAGCGCCGCAGCTCCCGTTCCCCCGTCGGCCCGGCCTCGCGCCGATCCGGCTCGCTCAGGATCTCGACCGCGTCGGCGTTGGCTTCCAGGGTCGGGCCGCGCCAGACCTCCAGGATGCCGCGGACCCGCACGCGCCGGCCTTCGAGCGAAGCCGCACTCAAACCACGGTCCCGCATCATTCGCCAAGTGCGTTTCGATACCATGACCGTGAGCCCGTCCTCGCCGCGACCAACGAAGTCGAGATAGGTGCGGGCGCTGCGCTCGCCGACATGGCGGATGCGCCCCTCCACGACGGCGAACCGGCCCTCCCGCGCCCGCAGTGCCGGGCCGTCGGTGGCCTGGAGCACGGAATCGCGCCACAGGCCGAGCCGCTTCTCCCGGGCGGTGTCTTCCACCGTACGCAGGGCCGGGCGGCAGAGCGAATCACGCTCGTTCGCATCTGCGAAGGCGAGCCCGGCCGCGATCAAGCCACCCGCGAGATCGATCCCGGTCTCCGCCACCTGAATGTCGGCCCGCTCCCGGCCCCAGCGGTCGGTTTGCCCCCGCGGGACGACGAACAGGCTGTCGCCCCGCCGGGCTTCGAGCCAGACGCGCGCCGCCTCTGCGGGCTCCGGGGTGTCCGGCCAAAGCAGGGAGTCCAGCACCACCCGGGCGCCGGAGGCGAGGCGGATCTCGCCGCGTAGACCGATCCCGTCGAGGGTCTCGGTGCGCGCCGGTCCCTGACGGCACTCGGCGGTGCCTGACGCGGCGTGGGCCGGCATCGCCGCGCCGAGGGCGACCAGCACCAGGGCCGTCGTCGCGCGGCCCGTCCGGTGTCGCCATTCCGCCGATCCGCCCTCTGGCTCGATCATCGCGTGCATCCCGGACGATCATGCCCCGGATCGGTCTCGCACGCATCGCGCAGTTGGCCTGTCCGGGTCTTGATGCTATGGGAATCGTGGTCGTCTCCGTAGCTCAGCTGGACAGAGCACAGGTTTCCTAAACGGTCACAATTGGGCGTCGCGCCGGGAAACCGCGCGGCGGATCCGCTCAAAGTCGGGGAAAGCTCCCGGCGCCGGTACGCCGGCGTCCTGCCGATCCCGAGCCAAGCCCGCCCGATGCGCGTGCATTCGACGGGAAGGTGTAGAGACTAGACGGGCGGCACCTAACGGCCGGGCGCAAGCACGGTCCAGGGTGAAGGGATAGTCCAGGCCACGAACGCGGCCCGCGAGGGCGGCGGCGGCGAAAGCCGAAGTGGTATGAAACCTGGGGTCGCAGGTTCGAGCCCTGCCGGGGACACCAGAAAACAGGTCGCCGACGCTCTGTCGGGGCGCGAGAAATCATTTACCGCTCTGGTCACCCGCCGGTGACACGACCTCGCTATGCGGTTAAGCTTCGCCGCCCGAAAATCGCGGCAGGAGTGGGCAAGTTCTTCATGGCGGGTCAGAAAACCGATCAGCGTGACGTGTATGTCGGTCAACGCATCGCCGAGCAGCGCCGGAAGGCATCGCTGACGCAGCGTCGCGTCGCGCAAAGTTTCGGGATGTCGGCGGCACAGCTGCAGAAGTACGAGAAGGGCACCAACAGAATCAGTGCCGTCCATCTCGATATCTTCTCCCGGATGACCGGGGTGCCGATGGATTACTTCTTCAAGGGCATGCCCCGCAACGACGACTTCACGGCCCCGGGCTTCTCCGAGCCGGAGCAGACGCCTTTGACCGAGGGCGGCGGCCTGCAGGGCCTGGCCGAGATCGTCGGCCGCCACATCACCGAGCATTTCTCCGAGGAGGCCCGCCGGGACGTCGCCGCCGCCATCCGGGCGCTCGACCACAAGCTCAACGGCTGATTGCTGAGTCGCACAGCAGGCGAGCGGTTTGTCGGCCGTTTCGTGCGTTATAGCGGATCCGTTCGGCAATCCGCCTTGACCCTACGGCAACCCGATGCGAGAACCCCGCCCGCATAAGGGGTCAAACGCCGCGATCGCGACGGCGTACCCGTGATCGGGATCCGTCCGATGCCGCGTTCAAACTACCTCTTCACCAGTGAGTCGGTCTCCGAGGGCCATCCCGACAAGGTCAGCGACCGGATCTCCGATACGGTGGTCGATGCCTATCTCGCGGCGATGCCGGAGGCCCGGCTCGGGGTCGAGACCCTGACGACGACCAACCGCATCGTCATCGCGGGTGAGGTGCGCGGCCCGGATTCGGTGACCTTCGAAAACCTCGAGGAGCTGACCCGCCAGGCCGTGAAGGATATCGGCTACGAGCAGGACGGCTTCCACTGGAAGAACAACGAGGTCGCGATCTACCTCCACGCCCAGTCCGCCGACATCGCCCAGGGCGTCGACGCGGCCGGCAACAAGGACGAGGGCGCGGGCGACCAGGGCATCATGTTCGGCTACGCCGCCGACGAGACCCCGGAGCTGATGCCGGCCCCGCTGTTCTACGCCCACAAGATCCTCAAGGACTTGGCCGACGCCCGCAAGAAGGGCGAGGGCGATGCCGGCAAGCTCGGCCCCGACGCCAAGAGCCAGGTCACGGTCCGTTACGAGAACGGCCGCCCGGTTGAGGCGACACAGATCGTGCTCTCTACCCAGCACCTCGACGAGTCCCTGGATTCGGCCGACGTGCGCGTCATCGTCGAGCCTTACATCCGGGCAGCCCTGCCGCAGGGTTGGGTCAACGAGAGCACCGTCTGGCACGTCAACCCGACCGGCAAGTTCGTGATCGGCGGTCCCGACGGCGATTGCGGCCTCACCGGCCGCAAGATCATCGTCGACACCTACGGCGGCGCGGCCCCGCACGGCGGCGGTGCCTTCTCGGGCAAGGATCCGACCAAGGTCGACCGCTCGGCCGCCTATGCGGCGCGCTACCTCGCCAAGAACGTCGTGGCGGCGGGGCTGGCGCGGCGCGCCACCATCCAGCTCGCCTACGCGATCGGCGTCTCGAAGCCCTTGTCGATCTACGTGGATCTGCACGGCACCGGCCAGGTCGACGAGGCCAAGCTCGAGTCGGTCCTGATGGACGCCATGGACCTGTCGCCCCGCGGCATCCGCACGGCGCTCGGCCTGAACAAGCCGATCTACGCGCGCACCGCCGCCTACGGCCATTTCGGCCGCGCCCCCGAGGCCGATGGCGGCTTCTCCTGGGAGCGCACCGACCTCGCTCAGAAGCTGAAGTCGGCCCTGTCGTAAGGCGGTCCGCGCCCGAACGCTGAACGACCTGCCAGCGTACCGTCCCGGATCCGGGGCGGTGCGCTGGCTTTTTCTTGAGTCCCGGTTTCAAAAGGTCTTGGACCTTTTGCGGGTGCAGGGCAGAGCCCTGCTGTGGTCTGCGAGCCCTTTGGAGCCCCGTCCTCGCCCGGGCGCGGACGACGCGTTGGTAGCCGATGTCTGACCTGAACGGACGGCCCGGTCACGAGGCCGACGAGCCGGAGCGCGCCTTCTTCGGGCGGCGCAAGGGCAAGCGCCTGCGCGGCCTGCAGGAGCGGCGGCTCACCGACCTGCTCCCGGGGCTCCGCGTCGATCTCCCGCCGGGTGACCAGCCGCTCGATCCGCGCACGCTGTTCCCCGCGCTCGGCGGCGCACCGGACGAGGTCTGGCTGGAGATCGGTTTCGGCGGCGGCGAGCACCTCGCCGCCCAGGCCGAGGGCCATCCCCGCATCGGCATCATCGGGGCCGAGCCCTTCGTCAACGGCGTGGTCAAGCTGCTCGCCGCGATCGAGGCGCGGTCCTTAGGCAACGTCCGCATCCGCGACGAGGACGTGACCGCCCTGCTGGCACGCCTGCCGGATGCCTGCCTGGATCGGGTCTATCTGCTCTATCCGGATCCCTGGCCGAAGCGCCGCCAGCGCAAGCGCCGCTTCGTCTCGGACGCCTCGCTCGCCGAGATCGGCCGGGTCCTGAAGGATGGCGGCCTGTTCCGCTTCGCCAGCGACATCGACGATTACGCCGGCTGGACCCTGGTCCGGGCCGCCCGCTGCCCGGTCCTGACCTGGACGGCGCGGCAGGCCCGCGACTGGACCGAGCCCTTTCCGGGCTGGCCCGGAACCCGCTACGAGGCGAAGGCGCTGGCGGCGGGCCGGCATCCGACCTATCTGGAGTTCGTGCGCCGCCCGCGCTGAGCGCCTGGACGCACGCGGCCTCGCCGAACCGGCATCCCTGTCGGTGCAGTGCGTACGGGACGCCTTGCAACGGTCACGCTCGGGCGCCATCCTGAGTTGCCTTCGCGGTCCGGGCCGCGGCAGGGGGGTATCTCGTGCGGGAGCGCGTCACGGCGTGCTCAAGGATGTATCCGAGTGGACGAGAGCGTGGGTCCAGACCCGGCGACGGACGACCCGTATCGCGCGGGCTTCGACGATGCCGCGATCGGCCTCGTCGTGCTGTCGGCGAACGGAACGGTGATCGTCGCCGCCAACCGGGTCCTGCACGATCTGCTCGGCTGGTCGCCGGGCATGCTGGTCGGTCGCGCCGCGGCGGATCTTCTCGCGGAGACTGAACGCGACGGCCTCGGCGACGGCATCCAGGCTTGGCGCCGGGCGGACGGGGCCGTGATCGACGTGCGGGTGCGGCGCTCCGGCCGGACCCTGGTGGTCGAGGCCGTGGATGCCGATGCGGCCGCGCATTCCGAGGCGAACCGCGAGGCGCTGGAGACCGCCGGTCTCGGTGAGTGGCGCTGGGACCGGGCGACCGGCCTCCTGACCCTGTCGCGTCGGGCGGCCCGGATCCTGGGGCGACAGCCCGGGCGGTCCGTGCCGTGGGACGAGCTCAAGTCCGGCCTGTCCGCTCCGGAATTGGCGCGCTTGAGCGCGACTGTGTCGGAGGCGTGCCGGTCCGGCCAATCCTATCATTTCGACACCCCCGTCACCGCGGCCGGGCGCACCGTGATCCTGCGCGTGCGGGGGCAATCCGTGCCGGGTCGCGATGGCGAGCCCGTCGGCATGGTCGGCGTCGTCCAGGACATCACCACCCGGGTCGAGGCCCGGGACGAGATCCTGTCGCGGGATCAGCGCCTGCGGGTCGCGACCACGATCGCCAAGCTCGGCATCTTCGAGTGGCACATGCTCGAGGACCAGGCGATCTGGGAAAACGAGCACATGTACGAGATCTTCGGGCATGCCCCCGAGGACGGCACCATCGGCAAGAACGAGTTCCTGAGCGACATCCTCCACCCGGACGATCGCGCCGCGGTCCGGCACGCGATCTCGAAGGCGCTGCGCGAGGACGGGATCCTGCAGATCAGCGGCCGGATCCGGCGGAAGTCCGACGGGGCGTGGCGCACCATCGACATGGCCGGCCGGTTCGAGCGGGACGCGCCGAGCCGCCTGCCACGGCGCCTGATCGGTGTGGTGGCCGATGTGACCGACCGCCGGATCGCCGAGGAGCGGCAGAGCCTGTTGATCCGGGAGCTGCACCACCGGGTGAAGAACACGCTGGCCACCGTGCAGGCGATCGTGGGCTCCACGGCCCGGACCGCGTCCAGCATCGAGGATTTCTACGAGGCATTCGTGGGGCGGATCAAATCGCTCGCCCACACCCACGCCGTGCTCACCGAGGATACCTGGCAGACCGCCTCGCTCGCGAACCTGCTGCTGAGCGAGCTGAAGCCCTACGCGGAGGTCACGGCCGATGGCGAGGCCGAGGGGCGGATCAGCCTCGACGGTCCGGCGATCGACCTGCCCTCCGAGATCGCGGTGCCGATCGGCATGGCGATCCACGAGCTCACCACCAATGCGGCCAAGTACGGGGCGCTCGCCAACCGCACCGGACGGGTCGCGGTGACATGGTCCCTGGAGCCCGGGGGGGCGGCCGGGATCCTGCGCTTCCACTGGCGCGAATCGGGGGGGCCGCCGGTCCAGCCGCCGAGCCGCCAGGGCTTCGGTTCGCGCCTGCTGCAGCGGGTGCTGATCACCCAGGTCCAGGCCGAGGTCGAGACCGACTACGATCCCGAGGGGTTTGCGCTGACCATGCGGGCGCCGATCCCACCGCGCAACGACAGCCTCAACCCCCTGGTCTAGGACATCTTCCCGGACGATGGTTGCCGGCTATCGAATAAGGATGCGGCGCGAGACGGCTCGTTCCGCCGTCAGGCCGCGCCCCGGGCCCCGGATTCGCCGCCGCCATCCACGAAGGCTTTCAGCTCGTCCAGGGACGCGAAGGTGAAGCGGCCCTGCGGCGTCTCCGCCTCGATCGAGCCGTCCTCGTACATCACGTAGGTGTTGCCGCCGGAGGCGTAGCGCCCGACCACGGTGCGGGTTTCCGGCTTCGTCTCGGGCTCGGGCTCGGGCTCGGGTTCCGGCGCCGCGTCGAGGCTCGGGCGCAGGGCAGGGGGCTCCGAGGCCGCCTCCAGCTTCGCAGACGCCTCGGGCGCGGCGAACAGGTCGTCCTCCGCGCTGCGCTCGCTGACGGGCTCCGGCGCTGGCTCAGGCCGGTGGAGCGGCGCCGCGGGCGGGGCGGGGGGAACGGCGGAAGGAACGGACCGGAGCGGGAAATCCGCTTCGATCGCCGGGGTCCTGTGCGGCTCGATGACCTTCGAAGCCTCGGCCGGTGCGGGCGGGACGTCCTCGAGGAGGCGCAGGTCGGGCTCGATCCGTGGCCGCTCGGGATCGAAGGGCGGCTCGACGATCGATGGCACGATGAAGGCCGGGGCGGCCGGCAGCACCGGTGGCAGCCGCGGCGCGCTCTCGGCGGCTGCGCTCTCGGATGACGCCAGCACCGGGCGCTGCCCGATCGCCCGCTCCAGCCGCCGGAACACCAGGCCGAGCACGCCGATCCCGGCCAGAATCGCGCCCGACGAGGCCGCGACCGAACCCGCGATCACCATCGCGAGGCCGCTCTCCAGACGCACATAGGGGAAGCCCTGGATCACGGCGGCGCAGCCCCCGATGACCATGGCGGCAGCGAGCGCGAACAGCGCAGCGATCATGTTACTCTCTGACACGGGCCGGCTAACGGCCGGCGCTTAAGGCATGTCGCACAGTAAGGCCTTGCGGGCATATTGCAAAATCCGACGGCGAGATTGTCCGGGATACCGGTTCTCGTGGATCGTCGGGCCGGCTCTCCGCGCCGCCGCCGGGCGGCCGGGTGCCACCCGGGCGCCACCTGGGAAAGTTTGCATCAAGCCTGGCCGGAACGGCGTTGCCGTCGCGCGGATGCCGACTTACCTAGCGCATCGTGACCCGGATGCCCCCGCCGGGGACGAGGCCGCCCATGGCTGGCGCCGGCTGCTGTTTCCCGTGAAACACAGCGGGCCCTAGCCTCTTGTTACCGTGCGATGATTTCGGACAGCCGGATCCGGCTTGTCCGCATCGTGCTCTAAGCGGAGACAGAGCCCATGACCTTCACCCTGCCGGAATTGCCCTACGCCTACGACGCGCTCGGGCCGTACATGTCGAAGGAAACCCTCGAGTTTCACCACGACAAGCACCACAAGGCCTATGTCGATACCGGCAACAAGCTGCTCGAGGGCACGGATCTCCAGGGCAAGAGCGTCGAGGAGATCGTCAAGGCGGCCTACAACACGAATCAGCCGCTGTTCAACAATGCCGGCCAGCACTTCAACCATCTCCATTTCTGGAACTGGATGAAGCCGAACGGCGGCGGCGCGATTCCCGGCGCGATCGCCAAGAAGATCGACGAGGATCTGGGCGGGGCCGAGAAGTTCAAGGCGGACTTCATCCAGGCGGGCGTCAGCCAGTTCGGCTCGGGCTGGGCTTGGCTCGCCGTCAAGGACGGCAAGCTCGCGATCCTGAAGACCCCCAACGGCGAGAACCCGCTGGTCCACGGCGCCAAGCCGATCCTGGGCGTCGACGTGTGGGAGCACTCCTACTACATCGATTACCGCAACCGCCGCCCCGACTACCTCAAGGCGTTCATCGAGAACCTGGTGAACTGGGAGTACGTCGAGAAGCTGCACGGCGAAGCGACCGCCTGATCCGGCCATAAGGGGCGCCGCGGGCCGATCGTGTCCGCGGCGCCCTTGAGATGCCGGCCAAAAACGGCTCTTGATGCGGCCCCCGGGCTCAGCAGGGCAGGCCGCCATTCTTTCCTCGTTTCCCGACCCCGTGATCCCGCAGCGGGCGGATCCATGATCCGCTCCATCCTCTCGGTGGGTGGCTGGACCCTGGTCTCTCGCGTCACCGGCTTCGCCCGGGACGTGGTGATGGCCGCCGTGATGGGCGCGGGGCCCATGGCCGACGCCTTCGTGGTCGCGTTCCGGCTGCCGAACCATTTCCGCGCAATCTTCGGCGAGGGCGCGTTCAACACCGCCTTCGTGCCGGCCTATGCCGGGCTCGCCGAGGCGGGCACCTCCGGCGAGGCGCATCACTTCGCAGACCGCGTCTTCACCCTGATGCTGATCGTGCAGCTCGTGCTGCTGAACCTCGCCCTGCCGGCGATGCCCTGGGTGGTCCACGCTTTGGCGCCCGGCTTCGCCGAGGATGGCGAGCGCTTCCAGCTGGCGGTTGCGCTCACCCGCATCACCTTCCCGTACCTGCTGTTCATGACCCTGGTGACGCTGCTGTCGGGCATCCTCAACGCCCACCGGCACTTCGCCGTGGCGGCAGGCGCCCCGGTGCTGCTCAACCTCACCATGCTGGCAGCCCTGTCGCTGAGCTTCCTGTTCCCCAACGCCGCCTACGCGGCCGCCTGGGGCGTCGCGGTCTCCGGCGTGCTGCAATTCGGCCTGCTGTGGTGGGGCTGCCGCCGGGCCCGGGTGATGCCCGACCTCGCCGTGCCGCGCTCCGATCCGGCGCTGAAGCGGTTCTTCGTGGTGCTCGGCCCCGCGGTGATCGGGTCGGCCGGGTTCCAGATCGCGGCCTTCGCCGACACGATCATCGCCAGCTGGCTGCCGACCGGCGCGGTCTCGGCCCTGTATTATGCCGACCGGCTCTACCAGCTGCCCTTCGGGGTGATCGCCATCGCGGCCGGCACCGTGCTGTTGCCGGAGATGAGCCGGCGGATCGCGGCCGGCGACGTCGCCGGTGCGCATGCGGCGCAGAACCGGGCGGCGGGGTTCTCGCTGGCCCTGTCGGCGCCGTTCACGGTGGCGTTCCTGACCATCCCGGGCCTGATCATGGCGGCCCTGTTCCAGCGCGGCGCCTTCAGCGCCGAGGACGCGTCCCGGGCGGCCTCGGTGCTCGCCGCCTACGGGCTCGCCCTGCCGGCCGTGGTGCTGGTGCGCAGCGCCGTCGCCAGCTTCTACGCCCGCCAGGATACCAAGACGCCGCTCTGGGCCTCGCTGACGGCGATCCTCGTCAACGTCGCGCTGAAGCTCTGGCTCACCGGGCCCTACGGCGTCACCGGCCTGGCGTTGGCCACAGCGGTCAGCCAGTGGGTGAACCTGCTGATCCTTGTCGTCCTGGCCAAGCGCCGCGGCTGGACGGCGCCGGGCCGCACCTTGGGCTTCACGGTCCTGGGCGTCGGCCTCGCCTGCCTCGCGCTGGCGGGCGTGGCGGTCTACGGCCAGGGGCTCGCGGAGGCGCTGGTGCCGACCCTGCCGCACGGGCGCGAGATCGCCGTCCTGGCGGTCCTGGGCCTCGCCGGGACCATGGTCTATGGCGGCCTGCTGGCCGGCCTGCTGCACCTGTTCGGCCTGCGCCTGCGCCGGGCCTGAGCGCGTTCGTCCCATCGAGCCGGGCTCGCCGCCGCGCCTGCGAGTCCCACATCGTCCCTGAGCGCCATTGAGGAACGCCATGACCAAGGACCTGCTCGCGGGCGTGAAGGCCGTCGTGTTCGACGCCTACGGCACGCTGTTCGACGTGAATGCCGCGGTCCAGCGCTACGCCGACCTAGTCGGGCCGGATGCCGACCATCTCTCGGAGGTCTGGCGCAACAAGCAGCTCGAATACAGCTGGACGCTGTCGCTGATGGGCCGCTACGCCGCTTTCTGGGACCTCACCGTGCGCGCCCTCGACCATGCCCTGGCGCTGCATCCGGGTGTGGATCCGGGCCTGCGTGAAAAGCTGCTCGACGCCTATCGCGATCTCGAGGCCTACCCGGAGGTGCCGGCCGTGCTCGCGGCGCTGCAGAAGCGCGGCCTGCGCACGGCGGTGCTGACCAACGGCAACGCCGCCATGGTCGATCGCGCCGTGGCCTCGGCGGGGCTCGCCGACCATCTCGACGCGGTGCTCTCGGTGGATGACGCGCAGGTGTTCAAGACCCATCCCGACGCCTATCGGATCGCGCTGACCCGGCTCGCGGTCGGGGAGGCGGACGTGCTGTTCTGTTCCTCGAACCGTTGGGACGTAGCGGGCGCCCATGCGTTCGGGTTCCGGGCCGCCTGGGTGAACCGCCGGGGGCTTCCGGACGAGTACGCAGACCTCGCACCCCAGGCGGTGATCGCGTCGCTCGACGGGCTGCTCTGAGACCCGCGTCGGGGCGCGCTGCCGCGGGTTGGACTAAAGTCGCGCTTGCAACGTGCGGCCCGCGCGCTTGGTTCGCCTCTGACTCGGACGCCAGAATCAGGAGCGTCGAGCGTGAGGGAGCGTCTGATGAAGCGCGTGTTGTTGGCCGCCGCATTCTGCGTCGGCGTGGCCGGGCCGGCCTGGGCCCTGGATGTCACCAAGTCGGTCGATGTCGCCGCATCGCCCGAGGCGGTGTGGAAGACCATCGGCGGATTCTGCGGGATCGGCGACTGGCATCCGGTGATCGAGAAATGTGCCCTGTCCAAGAAGGGCGGCAAGGATGTCCGCACCCTCAGCCTGAAGGGCGGCGGGACGATCGTCGAGGAGGAGGAATCCCGCGACGACAAGAAGATGGCCTACACCTACACGATCCTGGAAGGCCCGCTGCCCGTCACGGATTACCATTCGACCCTCATGGTCGCGAAGGCCGGCAGCGGCTCCAAGGTCACCTGGACCGGCACGTTCAAGGCCAAGGGCGCGCCCGACGCCAAGGCGCAGGAAGCCATCGCGGGCGTGTACGATGCCGGCCTGAAGGGCATAGCCGCCAAGGCGAAGTAAGGTTCAGGCGGCAGCGGGACCAAGGCGTTCCGCTGCCGCGGCTCGGTCTGTCGGCGCCACAACTGGCACGCGATCGAATTGCGCCGCTTCGGAGATTTTTAATCGTCCCGGTGTTGGATCATCCGCAACACGAACGGGAGAAGTTGCGCGTGGCCACGAACGGTTCCTTCACGATGATCCGCGCCGGGGCCGCAGCCCTCGCGGCGACCCTGGTGCTCGGGGCCGTCGCCCCGGCCACCGCCCGCGACCAGACCGGCGCGATCATCGGCGGCCTCGCGGCCGGCGTTGTCGGCGGCGTGGTCGGGGGCGCCCTGGTCAACGGCGCCAACCAGCCGCCGCCGCCGCCGCCGGAGTACCGCCCGCGCCGCGTCCTGGTCGAGGAGCCCGAGACCGTGGTGGTGCGCGAGCGCCGCGGACCCATCTGCCATTACGAGCGCCGCAAGGAATGGCTCGGCGACGGCGAGTTCACCTACCGTCGGGTCGAGGTCTGCGAGTAACGCGACCGCATCCGCGAGCTCCCGCTCCCCCGGGAGCTCGCGGTTTCCTGCCCCCGGCTTCGGGATCCTGCGTGGGTCGCCGCCCCGGGTGGCGGCGTTGATCCGCTCGCGGCTCGTGCGGGCGAGGAGGCGCCGACGGGATGGGCTGCGGATCGATCTCTCGGCTCTGCGGGCATTTCGCGCGTGCAGGATGCGAGCGCCCCGGCGTACCTCAGATGTCAGACCCCTCCGCCTCGGGGTCGAGCCAGCGCCAGTCCGTCCCCATCTGGTGGCGGAACCACGTGACCTGCCGCTTGGCGTAGGCCCTGGTATCGGCCTGGCCCCGGGCGATCGCCGCTTCGAGGTCGAGCGTTCCGTCGAGATGGGCGATCAGGCCCGGCACGCCGTGGGCGCGCATCACCGGCAGCATCGGATCGAGGCGTCGCGCGCGCAGGCGGGACACCTCGTCGAGGGCGCCGTCTGCGATCATCATGCGGAAGCGGGCGTCGATGCGGGCGCGCAGCAGCGCGCGGTCCGGCGCCAGGAAGAATCTTTGCAGGTTCTGGCCGGCCAGAGGCCCAGGCACCGGGTCGCCGTAAAAACTCGCGATCGGTCGGCCGGTGGTCAGAAAAATCTCCAGGGCGCGCATGACCCGCATGCGGTCGCTCGGGCGCAGGCGGGCAGCGCCCTCGGGGTCGTGCCGGGCGAGGTCGGCATGCAGCGCCTCGGTCGGGCGGCCTTCGGCCTCGTCCCGCACCCCGGCGCGCACAGCCTCCGGCACCGGCGGCAAGTCCGAAAATCCCTGCTCCAGGGCGCGGAAATACAGGCCGGTGCCGCCGACGAAGACCGGCAAGCGGCCGTCGAGGTCCGCGAGCAAGGCCGTGGCATCCCGGGAGAACTGCCCCACGGAATAGTTCACCGCCCCGTCGACATGGCCGTAGAGCCGGTGGGGTACCCGCGCCTCCTCGTCGGGCTCGGGCCGGGCGGGGGGGGGGGGCAGGTCGCGATAGACCTGCATGGAATCGGTGTTGATCACCACGCCGCCGTGGCGCAGCGCGAGCCGGACCGCCAGCGCCGACTTGCCCGAGGCGGTGGGCCCTGCAATGAGGATCGCCGCCGGGCGTCCCCCGGTCTCTCTCCGGTGTGGCGGCAAGGCGAAACTCCACGATGCTGGTCGCGGTCCTGATAGCAAACCCGGCTCGGCCGTCCATCACCGACGCGGTGCTGGCCGAGGCGCGCGCGGTGCTGCGGACGGAGCACCAGCCCCGGATCCTGCACGGGGAGGTCGCCGCCGAGGTGCTGGCGCCGGGCGATCCGGCCGACGCGGGCGCTCTCACGGAGCGGCTGCGGAGCGCCCTCTCCGGCGAGCCGATCGACATGGCCGTGCTGCCGGCCGATGCGCATCGGCGCAAGCGCCTGTTCCTGGCCGACATGGACTCGACCATGATCGAGCAGGAATGCATCGACGAACTGGCCGGGACGCTCGGCCTCAAGGACCATGTCGCGGGGATCACCGAGCGGGCGATGCGCGGCGAGATCGCGTTCGAGCCGGCGTTGCGCGAGCGCGTGGCGCTCCTCAAGAACATTCCCATCACGGCGGTCGATGGGCTGATCGCCGATCACCTCAGCCTCACCCCGGGTGGGCCGACGCTGGTGCGGACTATGCGGGCACACGGCGCCCGAACCTGCCTGGTGTCGGGGGGCTTCACCCTGTTCACCGGCCCGACCGCCGGGATGATCGGTTTCGAGGAGCACAGGGCCAACGTGCTCGGCGTCGCGGACGGGCGGCTCACCGGCACGGTGGAGGACCCGATCGTCGGCAAGGCGGAGAAGCGCGCGGCGCTGATCGAGCTGCGCGATGCCCTCGGGCTCGGCCCCGCCGAGACCCTCGCGGTCGGCGACGGCGCCAACGATCTCGACATGCTGGCGGAGGCCGGCCTGGGCGTCGCCTTCCGGGCCAAGCCCGCGGTGGCGGCCGCCGCCCGGGTCCGGATCACCCACGGCGACCTCACCGCGCTGCTGTACCTGCAGGGATATGGGGCGGCGGAGTTCGTGGCGTGAAGGTTTGGAGCCCCTAACACAACCGATTTTTGTGCCCGCTAAGTGTTTGAAGTTGCTAGGGTCGAAGCGGTTTAGATAGGTGCTCTTAGTGAAAGGTGCGGGCGAGCGTGACCACCGCGCCCAGGACGGCCAAAGTCTGAAAGCCGATCACGCCGAAGAGCCAGCGCACCGTTTCGACTTTCGCGGACGCAATATCTGCCTGTGTGGCGAGCCGCAGCGCTTCGATATCGGCGCGGGTCTGGATCTTCAGGGCTTCGATATCGCCGCGGACGACCTGGATGTCGCCTTGCACGTCGCGGATATCGCCCTTGGTGGCGAGGTTTCCGTCGAGGACATAGACCAACGCGTCGGCAAACCCTTCGGCCTGCTCAGGCGACAGCTTGGCCTTCTCGCGCAGGGCGCGGGCGAATTTCAGGGCGTCGAAGGCGACGGCGGTCATGGAGTTCTGGAGATTCCGAGCCGCATCGACTCGCGGCACCAGTGTGCTGCACGGACCGGCCGCGTCAATGCGGCCGTTCCCATCCGCAAAAATGCGAAGGCCGCCGCGTCCTTTCGGAGCGACGGCCCTCCGCCTTTTGGAGCGCAGCGGGTTTATTCCAGCCCGATCGCCACGAAGCGCACGTCGCCGGTGGCGCTGGCCACGAGCAGGAGGACCGACTTGCGCCCGTCCTTCTTCAGGGCCTCGACCCGCTTGGTCACCTCGGCCGGCGTGTTCACCGCCTCCTGGCCGACCTCGACGATCACCTCGCCCGGCTGGATCCGCTTGTCGGCGGCGGTCGAGTTCGGGTCGACCCGGGTGACGACCACGCCCTTCACGCTGTCCTTGATGGCGTACTTCTTGCGCAGCTCGTCGGTGATACCGGAGAGGTTGAGGCCGAGCGCCTGACGGGTCGCGCTCTCGGCCTCGGGCTGGCGCAGGTTGGCGAGCTGCGGCTTGTCGGTATCGTCGAGCCGGCCGAGGGTGACGGGCTTGGTCAGCTCCTCGCCCTTCCGGACCACGACCACGTCGACCTTCTGACCCACGGGCGTCGAGGCGACGATCCGGGGCAGGTCGCCCGACGCCTTCACGGGGGCGCCGTTGAACTTGACGATGACGTCGCCGACATCGATCCCGGCGGTCTTGGCCGGACCCTTCTCGTCGACCCCAGCCACCAGGGCGCCGCGGGCGCCGCCCTTGAGGTTGAGCGCCTCCGCGGTGGCGTCGTCGACGTTCTGGATGCGCACGCCGAGCCAGCCGCGCCGGACCTCGCCGAAGTCGCGCAGCTGGTCGATCACGGGCTTGGCCGTGTCCGACGGCACCGCGAAGCCGATGCCCACCGAGCCGCCGGTGGGCGACAGGATGGCCGTGTTGATGCCGATCACCTCGCCGTCCATGTTGAACAGCGGGCCGCCGGAATTGCCCTTGTTGATGGCCGCGTCGGTCTGAATGTAGTTGTCGTAGGGGCCGGACTCGATATTCCGGCCCCGGGCAGAGACGATGCCGGCCGAGACCGAGCCGCCGAGGCCGAACGGGTTGCCGATGGCGATGACCCAGTCGCCGGGACGCATCGTGTCGGACTTGCCGAACGGCACCGCCTTCAACGGGTGGTCGGCGGCGGGCTTCACCCGCAGCACCGCCAGATCGATCTTCGAATCCTTGCCGATGATCTCGGCCTTCAGCTTGGTGCCGTCGTGCAGGATTACCTGAATGTCGTTGGCGTCGCCGATGACGTGGTTGTTGGTCACCACGATCCCGGACGTGTCGATGATGAAGCCGGAGCCCAGCGAGTTCGACTTGCGCTGCTGGCGTGGGCTGTCGTTGTCGCCGCGCTCGCCACCTTTCTCACCGCCCTTGCCGCCGCGGCGGTTGAAGAACTCCTCGAACAAGTCCTCGAAGGGCGTGCCTGGGGGCAGCTGCGGCATGGTGCGGCTGTTGCGCGCCTCGACCGTGGTGGAGGCGGAGATGTTCACCACCGCGTCGGTAACCTGATCGGCGAGGTCGGCCAGCGAGGCGGGCCCCTTGGCGAAGGCCGGAGCCGGCAGGGCGGCGGTCGCGAACGAGGCGCCGACCAGGATCGCTGCCATCAGGGAGCGGGCGCGGGTACGGGGCTGCGCCTGCGCGCGGCCGAAGGGCGCCGGGGGGGCGCTCGCGACGGGGTGCATGGTCGACCTCTTCAAGAACGCGTTTCCGGTTTCGCGGGCCGCCGACCGGGATCGGCCGCCCGCGGATTGTCTCGCATCGTAGTTCGCTGGCGCCGGGGCGCCAGCGGTCAGCGCGTCGCGCCGGTGGAGGCGGTCGGGTCCGTAAGCGCGCGGGGCGTGCGCGCCGCCGAGGCCGTCGCCCGGCCCTGCGGGTCGCTGAAGTAGCGGAAGAAGTCCGAGCTGGGGCTGATCACCAGCCGGGTGTCGGAGCCCTTCAGCCCGGTCTCGTAGGCCTGCATCGAGCGGTAGAAGCTGAAGAAGTCCGGGTCCTTGCTAAACGCCTCGGCGAGGATCCGGTTCTTCTCGGCGTCGCCCTGGCCGCGCAGCTGCTCGGACTTCTGCGTCGCCTCGGCGAGGATCACCGTGACCTCGCGGTCGGCCTTGGCGCGGATCGTGGCGGCGCTCTGGTCGCCGTTGGCGCGGATGTCGGCGGCCTCGCGCTCGCGCTCGGTCTTCATCCGCTTGTAGACGGCGGCCGAGTTCTGAGCCGGGAGATCGACCCGGGTCATGCGCAGGTCGACGATCTCGATGCCGAGCGCCTTGGCCTGCCGGTTCACGTCCTCCTGGATCTGGTGCATCAGCTGCCCGCGATCGGTCTTGACGATGGCGTCGCGGGTCGAGCGGGCGAGCACGTTGCGCAGGCCGGAATTGGTGAAGCTGGCGAGCCGCTGATTGGCGAGCCCGATATTGCCCACCGCCTGGTAGAACCGCAGCGGATCGAGGATGCGGTAGCGCGCGAAGGCGTCCACCTCCAGGTTCTGCCGGTCGGCGGTGAGCACCGTCTGCACCGGCAGGTCGAGGTCGAGCACGCGCTTGTCGAAGATCACGACGTTCTCGACGAACGGCACCTTGAAGTAGAGTCCGGGCTTCTCTTCGCCGGTGGCGTTGAGCACGGCGCGGACGCGGCCGAATTGCAGGACGAGGGCCTGCTGCATCTGGCCGACGGTGAAGATCGAGGCGTAGAGCCCGATCGCGACGATCGCGGCGACGACGATCAGACCGGTGCGGAGAGCCTGTTTCATCGGGCGGCTCCCGTCGCGGTCTGGGACGGGGCGCGGGCGCCGAACTCGGTGAGCGGCAGCACCGGCAGGACCCCGGCGGCGGCGCCGGAGCCCGGCTGCGCGCCGTTCTGGTCGATGATCACCTTGTTCACGGAGCCCAGAACCTTCTCCATCGTCTCCAGGAAGAGCCGCTCACGGCTGATGGCCGGGGCGGCCTTGTAGGAGGCGTAGACCTCACTGAAGCGTGCGGCCTGGCCGGTGGCGTCGGCCGTCGCCTTCGTCCGGTAGGCCTCGGCCTGCTGGAAGATCTGCGATGCCCGGCCCCTTGCCTGCGGCACTTCGCGGCTGGCGTAGGTCTTGGCCTCGTTCTGCGCCGTGTCGGCGTCCTGCTGAGCAGCGTTCACGTCGATGAAGGCCGGCCGGACTTCCGGCGGCGGGTTGACCGAGACGAGCTGAACCACCTCGATGCGCACGCCGGCGCCGTATTCGTCCAGCGCCTTCTGGACCATCTCCTTGACCTCCTGGGCGATGCTCGACTGCTCGTTAGTGAGGATCGCCTGGATGTTGCGGCGACCGATCACCTCGCGCATCGCGCTCTCGGAGATCGCCTTGATGGTGCCCTCCGGGTTCTGGAGGTTGAACACGAAATCGGAGGCCTTGAGCGGGTTGATCCGCCACTGCACCTCGAAGTCGAGATCGACGATGTTCTCGTCGCCGGTCAGGATCAGGCTCTCGTCCGGCACGTCGCGGGTGCGGCCCTGGCCGCCCGGACCGGAGCGGAAGCCGATCTGGATGGAGTTCTGCGAGCCGACATCCGGCTTGACCACGCCGCCGATCGGATAGGGGAAGTTGTAGCGCAGGCCCTCGCCCTTGGTGCCGACGTAGCGGCCGAAAATCGTCTCGATGCCGACCTGGCGCGGGTAGACGGTGTAGAAGCCGGTCGCGAGCCAGACTGCGACCGCCAGCGCCGCGATCACCGCGGCGCTGCGTCCGCCGCCGATGCCGCTGCTCGGGCCGCCGCCATAGCCGCCGCCGGTGTTGCCGCCGCCCGGGATCAGGCCGCGCAGGCGGTCCTGCCCGCGCCGGAGCAGGTCCTCAAGGTTGGGCGGGGTCTTGCCGCCGCCACCATTACCCCATGGGCCGCCGCCGTTGCCGCCGGGCCGACCCCACGGGCCGCCGCCGCCACCGCCGCTCTGATTGCTCCAAAGCATCCTAGCCGTCGTCTCCTGCCTGCCCGCGCCCGGTCCGCACGCTGAACGTGCTCCCCGGGCTGCGTCTCCCTGCCTGAACGGCCGCGCTCACCCGCCTAGTCCCGCCGAACCGGACCGCTCGCGCTGCGGACGGGCTCGATCGGCGGCTAAACGCCTGCACGGACGTCTCTTCTCGCGAGGCCTGGAGCCCCATGAGAACGCATGCCCGACAGGCACCTGCGGGTGTGCGCCCCATGCTGTCAAGGCTGGCAGGTGGGCACGCACAGGCCGGAAGACAACCGCGGCGGCGCGCCTCAGCGGATGCGTACCCAATCGACGAACGCAAAGGCGTGCTCGTCGCGCGGGCCGGCCGGATGTGCCTCGCGGAACGCCTCCCGGAACGCGGCGCGATGGAAGGCGGGAAAGCGCACGTCGCCCTCCGGCTCCGCCTCGACCTCGGTCAGGTGGAGCCGGTCGGCATGCGGCAGGGCCAGGGCGTAGATCTCGGCCCCGCCCACCACCATCAGCTCCGGTGCGGCCGCAGCCGCGACGGCGGCGTCCCAGTCGTGGACGATCTCGGCGCCCTCGGCGCGGAAGCCCGGATCGCGGGTGAGCACCAGGGTGCGGCGCCCCGGAAGCGGCCGGCCGATCGAGGCCCAGGTCCGCCGGCCCATTAGCATCGGCTTGCCCATCGTCAGCGCCTTGAACCGCTTCAGGTCGCTGGACAGGTGCCATGCGAGCCCGTTGTCGCGGCCGATTACGCCGTTGCGGGCGACCGCCACGACCAGCGCGATGGCGGGGCTCATACTGCCACCGGGGCCGAGATGGCGGGGTGCGGGTCGTAGTTCTCGATGGTGATGTCTGCGTACCGGAAGGCAAAAAGGTCGCGGACCTCCGGGTTGAGCGCGAGCCGCGGCAGCGGGCGTGGCGCCCGGTCCAGCAGGGTCCGGGTCTGCTCCAGGTGGTTGCGGTAGATATGCGCGTCGCCGAACGTGTGCACGAAGTCGCCGACCCCGAGCCCGGTCACCTGGGCGATCATGTGGGTCAGGAGCGCGTAGCTCGCGATGTTGAACGGCACGCCCAGGAAGGCGTCGGCCGAGCGCTGGTAGAGCTGGCAGGAGAGGCGCCCATCACTCACGTAGAACTGGAACAGGCAGTGGCAGGGGGCGAGCGCCATCCGGTCGAGGTCGGCCGGGTTCCAGGCCGAGACGATCAGGCGGCGGGAATCGGGATTGCGCCGGATCTCGCCGAGCAGCCACGCGATCTGGTCGACGCTGCCGCCGTCGGGCTTGGCCCAGGAGCGCCATTGCCGGCCGTAGACCGGGCCGAGATCGCCGTGCTCGTCCGCCCACTCGTCCCAGATCGTCACACCGTTGGCCCGCAGGGCGCCGACGTTAGTGTCGCCCGCCAGGAACCAGAGCAGCTCGTGGATGATGGAGCGCAGGTGAAGCCGCTTCGTGGTGACCAGCGGGAAGCCCGCGGACAGGTCGAACCGCATCTGGTGGCCGAACACCGAGAGCGTCCCGGTGCCGGTGCGGTCGTCCTTGGCCACGCCCTCGTCGAGGATGCGCCGCAGCAGGCTGTGATAGGCGTCCATCGCCTATTCCTGCGCGTCGGAGCGGCGTCCGGCAAGGTCGCGGATCGGGATCGTCCACCGCCATCGTGGGTTGCGAGGCCGGGCGCTCCGGCGCTCAGGTCGGCCAGAGCACGTAGGTCACCAGGGCTAGGTTCGACCAGCCGTGCAGGGCGATGCCGGGCCAGAGGCGGCCGGTGCGCCAGCGCAGCCAGCCGAGCGCCAGCGCCAGGGGCAGCAGCGAGACCGGCCGGGCGAGCCCCCAGGACGAGACATGGGCGGCGGCGAAGATCACGGCGGTGACCAGCACGGCGCCGACGGGCCCCAAGGCCTCCCGGGCTCGGGCGAAGGCCTCGCCGCGCAGCAGCAGTTCCTCGGCCACGGGGGCCAGCACCGCGAGATAGAGCAGCCAGGCCACGACCGCGCTCTGGCTCATGAATGGCGACAGCGTCACCCGCCGGCCGAAGCTCGCGCCGAACAACTCGGCCGTGCCGGTGACCCAGACAATGTGCAGCACCGGCCAGACCAAGAGGAGCGCCAGCAGCGCCACCGGGCGCATCCCGTTCGGGCGCTCGCGATCCAGCGCCAGGCGCCGACGCCAGCCGGCCCGGTCGTGCCACCACGCCCCGCCGAGCACCAGGGCGGCGAGGTAGACCTGGCGCAGGGCGTCGACCGCGAAGGCACGGTGGGCGAGGTCCACCGCGCCGAGGAAGGGGCGCCGCTCGGGCGGCAGGAACGGGTCGATCCCGGCCCACAGGTCGAAGCCGACGCGGACGCTCGCGAGGGAGAGTAGACTCGCGGCGCCGAGATAGACGAGCACGAGGGCAATCAGGACGCCCAGGCGCCAGACAGCGCTCCAGATCCGGTCGCGTCGGCGTGGCCCGTCGAGCGCGGAACCGCGCGACTGCGCATTTCCGGCAACAGCCGCGTCAAGAGGTTCGCCCTGAGACAGTGGCGCGACACGATCGGGCTTCAAAACCGGACCGATCCCCTCTATATCTTGGGCGCCGGTCGCGAGGCCGGCTATGGCGATAAACGATCTTCGAATTAAACCTATCGGACCCGGGGGCGGTACCCGGCGCCTCCACCTGAGCCCAGGACCGATGGCCGCAAGGCCGGGGGTCTTGCACTGGTCTCAGGCGGAGGCGAGACAGGATCGACGAAGGCTAAAGGTTGATCGTTCGCTCGGCATGGCTCCGCCGTTATCGGGCCCTCGCGAGAGTTGCCAACGACACCTTTGCACCGGTGGCGGTGGCCGCGTAAGCGGTCTCCACGATCGGTCTCAAGTCCTAGCGGTTCGCATCGTCTAGGCGGGGCAGGAAGGCGCCCGGCACCGGAAGCCTTCACTCATTTCCTCGGTCCGGCCATCCGCGGCAGGGCGCTGGGCACAGACCGGGCGAGAGCGCGACCGCAGATGGCAGACGACCTGATCCGCTACGATCTCCTGGTGCAGGACGCCCTTCGCGGGGTGGTCCGCAAGGTGCTGACCGACGCCGCCCGGGACGGGTTGATGGGCGACCATCACTTCTACGTCTCGTTCCGGACGGAGGCGCCCGGCGTGCGGATGTCGCAGGCCCTGCGCGAGAAGTACCCGCAGGACATGACCATCGTCCTGCAGCACCAGTTCTGGGACCTCAGCGTCCACGAGCACACCTTCGAGGTCGGCCTGTCCTTCTCGGGCGTGCCGGAGCGGCTGCTGGTGCCGTTCGACGCTCTGTCGGGCTTCTTCGACCCCTCCGTGCAGTTCGGCCTGAAGTTCGACCTGACCGAGGCCGGCGAGGTGCCCGAGGAGGCCAATGCCGCCCCGGCCAAGGCCGGCCCGCGCGGCGCCGGCTCGGAGCCGAGCGAAGTCCGGCCCAAGGGCGCCGGGCTCGCCACGATCGGCTCAGCCGCCCCGAAGGTCCTGCCGGCCCCGGCGGCCCAGGGCGACAAGCCCGGCGCCAAGCCGGACGAGAAGGCCCCCCGCCCCGTCGCCAAGAAGGAGGGCGAGGAGGGCAGCGCCGAGGTCGTGAGCCTGGACGCGTTCCGGAAGAAGAGCTGAACTCACCGGGCCGAATCGACGGCCCGGGGCTTCATCGGTGGACGAGACTGTCGCGCAGCCGATCGTGTCGGCCGCGGAGCGCAAGCATCGCGCGAAACGATTCACTGAAGGCGTAAAGCTCGTCGCGACCTTCTTCAACGCTACGGCGATCCTCACGCTCGGAATGGCGTTCATCAGCCCGCTGGTTCAGCATCCTGCGGATGTGTTCACCAACAACGGCTGGGCTTTCCTGCTTGCGTCCGTCATCCTACATGTGATCGGACAGATCGCGATTCGGGTGTTCCTGCGCGCCGAGGAGTAGCGGATTGCCCCAAAGCTACGCTCTCCAGATCCTGATGATCGCCGTCGCCATGTCGGCGCTCGGCCTCGGAGGCCTCTTCGTGGCCGCGCGCATCTACGACCGCAACACGCGCCGCCTCGAAGCGCGCCGAGGCGGTTAAAGCGCCTTACCGAAGACCACCCCGATACGACGACACGCTGGCGCCAGTCCATCGTCGGCGTGGCTTCATGAACCTCAGCCACCGTTTCGAGCCCGGTGGCGGCGCTCACTGACACCTCGACGGTCCCCGCAGGCCATCGCCTCACGAGGCGTCGTCACGGGCCGAGCAGTTTGACGAAGGCGGCCCCGGCCCCGAAGAACGCGGCCGCGGCGGCCATGCCGACGAAGCCGATCGAAAGCGGGGCGAGCACGCGATCTCGGCCGATCTTCAAGGTCTCGGCCTGAAGCTTGGATTGCTCCGCGATCAACTTGCGTTGCTCGGCAACGAACTTTTCCGTCTCCGCGTTGGACCGCAAAACGCGGGCGACCTGCTCGGCGTAGTCGAGCGTGGGGGGGCGCTGCCGTATCGGACATCGGGGAATCTCCCTCCACCCGGTCCACAAGGCGCGAACCGGCAGGGACCTCGTCAAGCTGTTCAGCCCCGCAGCTCCGCCTCCATCCGCAAGCCGTGCTCCGGCCGGAGCGTCACCCGGTGGAGCGGGCTGACCGGCGGATGATCCGCCGACAGATGGAAGCGCACCGCCCGGACCACGTGGGCGAGCACGATCACCGCCTCCTGGATCGAAAAGCTCTGGCCGATGCAGACCCGCGGGCCGGCGCCGAAGGGCAGGTAGGCGAAGCGCGGGATCGCGTCCCGGTTCTCGGGCAGGAAGCGCTCGGGCATGAACGCCTCGGGATCCTCCCACAGCGTCTGATGGCGGTGGAGCACCCAGGGTGCCACCATCACCAGCGAGCCGCGGGGCACCTTGATCCGGCCGAGCCGGTCGTCCTTGGTTGCCTGCCGGCTGAGGAACGGCACCGGCGGGAACAGGCGCATCGCCTCCTCGATCACCGCCCGCGTGTAGGGCAGTTGCTCGACGGCGAAATCGCCCGCGCCCGCGGCGTCAACCTCGGCCTCGACCCGCGCCTGCGCGGCGGGATCCTGTGACAGGCAGTAGAGCGCCCAGGTCAGGGAATTGGCCGTGGTCTCGTGTCCGGCGGCGATGAAGGTGACGATGTTGGCCTTCACGGCGAGGTCCGAGAGCCCGTTGCCCGTCTCGGGGTCCTGCGCGGCGAGCAGCAGGGTCAGCAGGTCGCGCGGTGCCTCACCCCGCTCCATCGCCGCTTTGCGCCGGGCGATGAGCTCGTCGACCACTTCGGCGAAGAACCGCCCCGCCGGCCGCGCCCGCAAGCGACCGATCCGCGGCACGAAATCGGGCACGCCGAACACGTCGAGGGGGTCGATCGGCCCCACCGCCTCCAGGAACCGGGTGATGGCGCGGCCCAGCGCGTCGGGATCGCCCGGCAGCCCCTGCGTGAAGATCGTCCGCTCCAGCACGTCGAGGGTGACGCGGGTCATCTCCAGGGCGACGTCGACCTTCTTGCCGTCCCTTCGGGCGAGACGACGCCCCAGCTTGGCGCCGGCCGCGTTCATCGCGTCGGAAAAGCCCTGGACCGTGCGGGCGTTGAAGATCGGCGCCAGCGTCCGGCGCTGGAGCCGCCACTCGTCGCCCTCGGCGCTCAGCAGGCCGTTGCCCAGGCCCGGCGCCAGAACCCGGCGCTGCAAATCGTCCTTGCGGTAACCCTCGACGTTCTCGACCAGCAGATAGCGAATCAGCGCTGGGTCGCTGACCACGGTGATCCGGCCCATGGCGCCCTCGGCGGCCACCACCGGCTCCTTGAAATGCACGTCCATCCAGGTGGTGATCGGGTTCTTCCGAGCGGCCCGGAGGAAGTCGAACAGGCCCAGCGGCTCACGCAACGGGCGCGGCACGGGCGGGCGGAACCGGGTGGCGGGCTCGGTCAGGTCGATCGTCGCGTTCATCGGCTCCTTGTCCGGCGGGAACAGAGCCCCGCTCTTGTCCGGCGCCGGGGAAAACCGGCATCGCGATTCACCCGCGCCTCATTTAAGTAGGCACCGCACTGCACCAAACGTAGAGGCCACGATGTCGCCCACCGAGACCGGAACCGCCACCCGCACCGAGTCCGACACCTTCGGGCCGATCGAGGTCCCGGCCCACCGGTATTGGGGCGCACAGACCCAGCGCTCGATCCAGAACTTCAAGATCGGCACCGAGCGCATGCCGGCGCCGCTGGTCCACGCGCTGGGCTTGGTGAAGCAGGCCGCCGCACTGGTGAACAAGGATCTCGGCGCGCTGGAGCCCAAGCTCGCCGACGCCATCGCGGCCGCGGCCGCCGAGGTCGTGGCCGGCCAGTACGACGACGAGTTCCCCCTGGTGGTCTGGCAGACCGGCTCGGGCACCCAGTCGAACATGAACGCCAACACGGTGATCGCGAGCCTCGCCAACGAGGCCCTGGGGGGGCAGCGCGGCGGCAAGACGCCGATCCACCCGAACGACCACGTCAACCGCGGCCAGTCCTCGAACGACACCTTCCCGACCGCCATGCACATCGCCGTGGCCCGGGAGATCAGCGAGCGGCTGATGCCCGCCCTGACCCATCTGCACACGGCGCTCGACGCAAAGGCCAAGGCGTTCGAATCGATCGTCAAGATCGGCCGGACCCACCTGCAGGACGCGACACCGGTCTCGCTGGGCCAGGAATTCTCCGGCTACGCCGCCCAGGTGGCGCTCGGCGGCTCGCGCGTCGCAGCGACGCTCCCCGGCGTGCTGGCGCTGGCCCAAGGCGGCACCGCGGTCGGCACCGGCCTCAACGCGCATCCCGAATTCGCGACCCAGTTCGCCGCCAAGGTCGCGGCGCTGACCGGGCTGGAATTCACCAGCGCCGACAACAAGTTCGAGGCGCTGGCCACCCACGACGCGCTGGTGTTCACGCAGGGCGCGCTCTCGGCGCTCGCCGCCGGCCTGTTCAAGATCGCCCAGGACATCCGCCTGCTCGGCTCCGGCCCGCGCTCGGGCCTCGGCGAGCTGTCGCTGCCGGAGAACGAGCCCGGCTCCTCGATCATGCCCGGCAAGGTCAACCCGACCCAGTGCGAGGCCCTGACCATGGTCTGCTGCCAGGTGGTCGGCAACGCCACCACGGTGAGCTTCGCCGGCTCGCAGGGCCATTTCGAGCTGAACGTGTTCAAGCCGGTGATCGCCAACGCGGTGCTGCAATCGATCCGGCTGCTCGCCGACGCCGCGGTCAGCTTCACCGACAATTGCGTGGTCGGCATCAAGGCCAACGAGGACAAGATCGCCGACCTGATGAGCCGCTCACTCATGCTGGTGACTGCGCTCGCCCCCTCGATCGGCTACGACAAGGCCGCCGAGATCGCCAAGACCGCCCACAAGAACGGCACCACCCTCAAGGAGGAGGCCCTGCGCCTGGGCTACGTCACCGCAGAGGAGTTCGAGCGCGTGGTCCGGCCGGAGACGATGCTGGCTCCCAGCGCCGAATAACGGTTTTGCAGGTCCCGGATCCGCAAGGTCCGGGACCTTGTGCGGGTCCAGGGCGGAGCCCTGGTGTCTTGGGGCTCCGCCCCCAACCGAGAGCCGGGAGGCGATCCGTGGCCGAGATCATCAACCTGCGCCAGGTCCGCAAGGCCAAGGCCCGCGCAGCCGAGGACGCCAAGGCCGAGGAGAACCGGATCGCCTTCGGGCGTCCGAAGAAAGCCAAGACCCTGCAGCAGCGGCGCAAGGCCCTGGAGATCGACCGCCACGAGGGCCACCGGCTCGAACGCGGCGAGCCGGATTCCGATTCGTCCCCATGATGCGCCCAACGTGAGCGCGGGCGTCAGCAAGCGCTCGGTGGTGATCGCGGGCCATCGCACCAGCGTGTCCCTGGAGGATCCGTTCTGGGCGGCGCTCCGGGAGGTCGCGGAGACGCGCGGCCAGTCGGTCCAGGCGCTGATCGGCGCGATCGATGCCGGACGCGGCGGCCAGAACCTGTCCTCGGCGATCCGGGTGTTCGTGCTGGACGCCGTGCGGGCCGGGCCGATCCGCGAAACGTGAGCGCATCCGGCCTTCCGGTCGGCGACCCGTTGTGGGAAGGGCGTGACAGAACCACGCAGGAAGCCTGATCCATGCCCATCCGCGAGCCGCTGCTCAAGCCGATCCCGATCACCGAGCTGCGCCCGACCCAGATGACGGTGGGCTACCGGGAGGTCGCCGAGAAGCGTCGGCGGTGGCGGAGCTACGACGGCGACAAAAAGAAGGCATTCCTCGGGGCACACATGATCCCGACCGTGCTCGGGCCGAAGAAGCGCCACTACGTCGTCGACCACCATCACCTGTCCCGGGCCCTGCAGGAAGAGGGCGTCGAGAGCGTGCTGGTCACGGTTCTGGCCGACCTGCATCACCTGGAGAAGGATGCGTTCTGGACGGTCTGCGACCACAAATCCTGGGTCTACCCCTACGATGCCGAGGGCGTGCGGCGGGATTTCAAGGACATCCCCAAGGCGATCGCCGACCTCGCCGACGATCCGTACCGCAGCCTCGCGGGCGAGCTGCGCCGGGCCGGCGGCTTCGCCAAGGACACGACCCCGTTCAGCGAGTTCCTCTGGGCGGACTTCCTCCGCCGCAACATCAAGGAGAAGCGCGTCGAGGGTGATTTCTCGGAGGCGCTGGAGAAGGCGATGGCCCTGGCGAAGTCCAAGGACGCCGGCTACCTGCCGGGCTGGTGCGGCCCTTCGGACGGCTGAGGCGCAGGGCCCCTCGCCCGTGCGGGCCAGGCGGTTCTCATATCGCTGCCGGATGAGAACCAACGGCGGCCCCGAGCGCGCCACCCTCCCCCGCAGAGGGGGGAGGGAGAGCCACGGTGTCTCCCGTGTGTTCTCCCAACTCGATGTGTGAGTCCGCGAGCCTCCACGGGGGAAGCGTGCACGGCGGGTCCGCCTAGATCCCCCAATAGGGCGCGGCGTCGTAGTAGCGATGAATCTGCTCCTCCCAGGCACCGTCCTGCGCCGGGTCGGTGCCCTCGGGGGTGCGGGCGGGGGCGGCGCGCAGTTGCTCCTCGGTGAGGTCAAGCACGTAGGCGTCCTGCTCGGGCGCGAAGCGCAGCACCGACCAGGGCAGCGTGTAGAAATCTTCGCCAAGCCCCAGGAAGCCGCCAAAACTCATCACCGCGTAGGCGACCCGGCCCGAAACCTTGTCGAGCATCAGCCGCTCGATCCGGCCGACCTTGCTGCCGTCCGGCCGGCGCACATCCGTGCCGATGACCCGATCGCTGGCGATCAGGCTGCGGGGATGCCGCGTTGCGGGTCGAGGATTGGCCGCCATGTTCGCCTCCCGGGGGTATGCTTCGCGTTTCGGTTGCTGCCTGAAAAACGCCCCGGCGATGCCCCACGTTCCGGTCTGGGCCCGCGCCCGCCCCTTCAGACGGACGAACAGCTCCCCGCATGCCGATTCCGCGCCCCACCCCGAGCCCCATTGCGGGCGTCGCCCTCGTCGCCCTGATCCTGTCCGCCGCAGGGGCGCAGGCCCAGGATCGCGGCAGCATCAATCCGAAGCCGCTGCCGCCCCTGGAGCACCCGGACGCGCCCTCGACCCCGGCCAAGGCTCTGTTCGGCCGCGTCACCCGCGCCTCCAGCGGGCCGGCCCATATCTACGGGTTCTACGCCAAGGGCTGCTTCGCCGGCGGCGAGGCGCTGCCGATGGACGGGCCGAACTGGCAGGTCATGCGCCCGTCCCGCAACCGGATGTGGGGCACGCCGTATCTGATCGACTTCGTCGAGCGCCTGTCGCAGAAGGCGGCTCGGGTCGGCTGGCCGGGCCTGCTCGTCGGCGACATGGCCCAGCCCCGTGGCGGCCCGATGATCACCGGCCACGCCTCGCACCAGATCGGCATCGATGCGGATGTCTGGCTGACGCCGATGCCCGATCACCGCCTGAGCCGGGCCGAGCGCGAGGAGACGTCGGCCACCGACATGGTCCGCCCGGACCGCCTCGACATCGACCCGGAGGTCTGGACGCCGACCCATCTGCAATTGATCAAGCTCACCGCCGAGCAGCCGGAGGTGGAGCGCATCTTCGTCAACGCAGCGATCAAGAAGGCCCTGTGCCGGGAGGCCTCGGGCCGGAGCTGGATGTCGAAGGTGCGCCCGATGTACGGGCACAATTACCATTACCATATCCGTCTGGCCTGCCCGGCCGGCCAGGACGATTGCCAGCCCCAGGGCGCGCCCGCCGCCACCGACGGCTGTGACGATCTCGGCTACTGGTTCTCCGACGCGGTGCTGCACCCGAAGCCGCCCAAGGTGCCGCCGAAGCCCAAGCCCGCCATGACCATGGCGGCCCTGCCGTCCGCCTGCCGGGCGGTGCTCAAGGCACCGTAGCGAACCGGCGCGCGGATCAGTCCAGGCACCGGTCGAAGTAGATCTGCCGGATCCGCTCCATGGCCTGATACGCCTCCCCGGGCCGGAACGTCATGAGTTCCGGGCCTTCGGGGACGCGGCCGAAGAACGACGTGGCGAGATCGACCACGAAGCCGCGCTCGCCCGTGTAGAGCCCCTCCCGGTTCTTCACGTTGACCGAACCGCAGATGATCGCTCCTGCGCTCCGGCGCAGCACCGTGACCTTCGCGTCCGGGCTCTTCAGGTGCCGGTCGATCAGATCGAGGACCGTGCGGGTATCCGCCGGCCCCAGGGCGGCGCCGGAGCCATCGTCGACAATCTGGGCGCGGGCGCCCGACGAGCCGGTCACCATCGCCAGACACAAGAGAGCGGATACGGCCCGGACCATGCGGCGCTGACGGCGCTCCCACTCGCGAACAGATCGGTATGCCGAACTCGAGCAACCGGAGATGAGACGCGTCACGCTACGGCGTTTGGTGCGATGAGGGAAGCAATACGTCCTGATCCCGGCGCTTGCCAGGCCACAAACTGGCATCGTCAGGGGGTCTTGCGCCGATGGACATGATGAGCCGGGATATTGCGGCAGATAAAACAGGATAAAACCATAATAATATACGGTTTCTATGATCGAAGGCTCTTATTTTTACGCTTCATTGCACGGCGCGCTTGTGTCCCGCCGCAAACACGTATGCAACGAGGGTCGTGCAACCGATACCCCGTCTGGAGAGCGCGCACCGTGACCCGATTGCTGACGGCCGTGCTGGTAGCCTCGACCCTCGTGAGCGCGCCGGCCTGGGCACGGCTCAAGGTGGACGACAAGGCGTCGCTCTGGCCGCGCGCCTCCATGGCCGACAAGATCGATTTCACCGACCGGATGGGCAAGGCAATGCATGCGCTGTCGCCCGATCTCGACAGCCGCTACTTCATGCATTGCCTGGAGGAGACGACGAATATCGGCGATACCAAGGATCTGACGCTGGACGACATGGTGCGGACCTGCCTATCGCTCCATGCGCGAGAAGCGGCGGATCCGGAGTAGCGGTCCGGTGCCGGCGGTCGGGCGCCGCAGCGGCGGGGGCGTCACCGCCCTGGCACTCGGCCTCACGCTGCTCGTGCAGACGGTGAGCGGCGGCAGGGCCCAGAGTGTGACCGACCTCTCGGCCTTGGCGATCGGCCCGGACGACACGCAGGCCGTGCTCGCCCTCATCGGACGGCATTTGCACAGCACCGACGCCCAGGTGGCGGGCCTGCGGCGGGGCCGCACCGGGGGAATCTGCGGCACGGTCGAGGTCAGGAACCGCATGGGAACCTATACGGGCCCGCGCCCCTTCGTCGCCAAAGTCGACGCGGACTTCGCCGGACGCCTGCCCGAGGGCGCTGAGCTGCGCAATCCGGGAAGCATGGCCGAGTACTCGCGCCTGGAACGCGCGCGGGCGATGTTCGTGGAGAACTGTATCGACCGGTGATAGTCAGTCGCGATGCGCGGTCCGTGGCGATGTCGCCGCCCGCGGTCGACCAATCGAATTGGCTGATCCGATAGCCGCCCGGCCTCCTCGGCCGCGATCCCGGCGCCCATGATGGAGTGTCCTTGAATGCGAATCCGCAGCCTGTTGCCGGCGACGCTCGTCCTGGCCTCCATCGCGGCGCCCGCCCTCGGTCAGGCGCCGGTGGAACCGCCGGCCAACGCCCTCAAGGCGGCCAAGCTCGCTGGGCTGGCTGGTTTCGTGAACGTCCATTGCGAAACGCTGCGAACCGACGGGGACCGCTTCAAGAGCGTCGTCAAGGCGATGGGCGTCGATCCGGCGGATCTCGAACGCGATACCCTGTTGCTACACGCCCAATCGTACTTGGCCGTGTACGAGAAGGATGTGCCGGCCAGCTGCGCCCGCGCCGATGAGATGTTCGGCCGGACCGGCAAGGTCGTACCGGGCGTGTTCGTCCCACGCTGAGTGTTCGCCGAACCGGACGCGCCGTGCTAGGGCCAGCGGATGCCCCGCTGGCTTTTCCTCATCCTCGTCACCGCCCTCGCGCTCTCGGTCGTGGGCGGCGTGCTCATCGTCCTGCGCAGCCCGAGGAGCACGCCTCAGCCCGAAGCGGGCGCCGTCACCGCGCCCGCGGCGCCGGTACCGCGTCCGGCCGGCACCCCATGAGTCTCAGGCGGCGATTCCGGTCCCCACCGGGCAGCTGACGCCGGTGCCGCCGAGCCCGCAATAACCGGCCGGATTCTTGGCAAGGTATTGCTGGTGGTAGCCTTCCGCGAAGTAGAAGGTCTCCAGCGGCACGATCTCGGTGGTGATGTCCGGGAGGTCGCGCGTCCGCAGGGCCCCGGCATAGGCCGCGCGCACGGCCTTGGCGGTCGCCTCCTGCTCGGGCCCGCTGGTGTAGATGCCTGAGCGGTACTGCGTGCCGACATCGTTGCCCTGGCGCATGCCCTGGGTCGGGTTGTGACTCTCGAAGAAGGTCCGCAATAGGGCTTCCAGGGGCAGCACTGCCGGGTCGAAGGCCACCAGGACCACCTCGTTGTGGCCGGTCTGGCCGGTGCAGACTTCCTCGTAGGTCGGGTTCGGGGTGTGGCCCCCGGCATAGCCCACCGCGGTGACGAACACGCCCTGCGGCAGTTGCCAGAAGCGGCGCTCGGCACCCCAGAAGCAGCCGAGCCCGAGCACGATCGTCTCGGTCCCCTCGGGATAGGGTCCCTTGAGCGGGTTGCCATTGACGAAGTGGGTCTCGGCGGTCGGGATCGGGTTCGGGCGCCCCGGCAGGGCCTCGGCGGCGCTCGGCATCTCGGGGCGCTTGCGGAACAGGAACATCGTCTCTCGCCTTCCGGATTTGGGGGTAATCGAAATATGGGGACGGCCGGGCCGCCGAGAAAGCGGCCAAGACTTTGTTGGTCATTGGTACGGGTCGTACGGACCGCCCAGAATCCCGGCGCGAGCGGCGAATCCCGACCGGAGCACTGGACCGCGCCAGCAATTTCCGGCTTGTAGGCACGCGAAGCCGCGACCTTCAGGTTGCGGCGTGAGGGGCTCAAACCAGATGGACACGGGCTGGACCGCCACGAGCCACGTGCTGGATAATCTCAGAGCGGAGTCGAACCGGGGCGACCCGTTCGCGGCGGCCGTGCGGGCGACCCGGATGCCGATGATCGTCACCGATCCGCGGCAATACGACAACCCGATCGTGTTCGCGAACGACGCCTTCCTGAAGCTGACCGGCTACACACGGTTGGAGGTCACCGGGCGCAACTGTCGCTTCCTGCAAGGGCCGGAGACCGATGCGGCCGACGTCGATCGCCTCCGCACCGCGATCCGGCAGGAGACGGACATCCGGATCGATCTCGTGAATTACCGCAAGGACGGCTCGGTCTTCAAGAACGCGCTGTATGTCGGGCCGGTGCGGGATGATGCCGGCGCGGTGGTCTACTTCTTCGCGTCTCAGATCGACGTCACCGAGCATTACGCGCTGACCGCCGAAGTCGCACGGCTGAAGGCTGAGCTCGCCGAAGCTCGGGCTCGCCTCGCCGACCGCTAGGACGGCCCGCTAGGGCTTCGTCAGGAACCCGATCGGCTCCCGGCCCGGCTGCCCGAGCCAGAGCAGCACAGCCCCGAGCCCCAGGCCGATCAGCGAGGCCGGGGCGAGGGTGAGCGGCAGGCCCAGCAAATGCCAGAGCCAGGGGGCTGCCCCTTCGAGGCTGCCCTGCAGGGTGCCGGCCTTGTCCTTGGACAGGGTGGCGATCACGTCCGAGAGCGGCGTCACCCGCAGGCCGTTGTTGGCGATCGAGCGGGCCCCGTCATAGACCAGCGCAACGAAGCCGCCGGCCATCAGCAGGAAGCCCAGGACGCGGGCCAGGAATCGGAACATCGCGGGATCTTCTGAGCCATGCCTGCGCGCCCCGGGAGGCGCTCGCCCCGGGAGTATGGGGCCGAGCCGTCGGGTGCAAGCCGGGGCCCGCACAGGATGAACTGCGGCATGCGCGCGGTTGCCGCCCCCGGGGGCCCATGCCACAGGGACGCCCGGCGGCACGGGGCCGTCGAGGACCGTCGATCTTGGACGCGCACGCCCGGACGCCCGCCTTGGTGATCTTCGATTGCGACGGCGTTCTCGTCGACAGCGAGCCCCTGAGCCTCGCCTGCCTGACGGCCGGCCTCAACCGGATTGGCGTCGCCATCACCTTCGAGACCGTCCGCGCGCGTTTCACCGGCACCTCCATGGTGTCGATCATGGAGCATGTCGCGCACGATTACGGCGTCACCGCGCCCCCGGGTTTCGTGGACACGGTAAAGGCCGAGACGCTCGCGTTGTTCGATACCGAGCTGCGCGCGATGCGCGGCGTCGCCGAGGCGGTCTCGGCGCTCGGCCTGCCGGCCTGCGTCGCGTCCAGCAGCGATCCGGTGCGGCTGCGCCATTCCCTGGGCCTGACCGGGCTGCTGCCGCTGTTCGGCGAGCACGTCTTCTCCTCGGCCCAGGTCGCCCGGGGCAAGCCCTTCCCCGACCTGTTCCTGTTCGCCGCGGAGCGTATGGGGGTGGCGCCGGAATCCTGCCTGGTAATCGAGGACAGCGTGCCCGGCGTCACCGCGGCAAGGCATGCCGGCATGCGGGTCGCCGGCTTCACCGGCGGCGGCCATTGGGGCCATGACCCCGCGGGGGCCGGTCTCCTGCGCGCCGGTGCCGATCGGGTCTTCTCGGACTTTGCCGACCTGGCCGGCGTGATCGCCGGGGCCTGAAACCATCGCGTCTCCCGGGGAGCCCGACAGGACCGGCTTCCTGCCAAGCCGGGCCCGAAAATCGGAAGCCCGTTCCGTTGACGGGCGGGCGGCCCGGGCCCATCTTTGGCCTCGCCGAACGGGGCGGACGTCCTGGCCTGCCCCCTCGGCCGCGGTGATTTGAGAAGCGTAGCTTGCGCCGCGTCATCAAACGCTAAAGCACTGCGACGGCGCCCGCGCCGCGCGGTCCTTCACGCTGGAGGACATGGATGTCGACCCGAACCGGCTCCCTTCGCCACCCGCTCCGTCATGGGCACGCCGTACCGATCCATCGGCCGTGCTGTCGGTGCCGCGCGCGCCGCGAAAAGGGTTTCGCGTCGAAACCCGGGATTCGATCGCAAGCCTGAGCGGGCCGAGCGCTGGCTCGCCGAGGCAGATCTGCTGGGCGCGCGCAGAGCCGGACCGGCATAGCGTGCGCGTCACATCGAGGGCCTAGAGACGCGCACGATCGACGCGATCGGCGAAACCTGAGCCGCACGAACCCGCGACAACCCTTCCAGCATTCCGGCACGGCCCTGACGCCGGCCAAGGCAGGATTCCGTCCCATGCCCAGTCTCGATATCGACCTTACACAGACCGACCGTCCCGTTTCCGACGCTGTCGCGCCCGCAGGCTTCGCCCTCGCCGACGATCCGTCGGCGGGCCGGACCGAGCCACCGCGCGTGATCGAGATCGGCGAGGTCACCGCCGGCATCGCCGTGCCCGAGGGGCGCGGTGTGCGCTTCTTCTCGTCCTCGCGTGATTTCGACGGCCTCGACGGTGCGGTGTTCCGCAATGCCGAGCAGGCGGCCCGCGCCGCCCGCGAGCGGGTCGCGGCTCGCACCCGCGCGGCCGCCCGTCACGACCGGGGGGCCGAGCTGCGCCGCCGGGCTTGAGCAGACCCTACCTGGCGCACTCGTCCCGGGTGCGCTTCATCGCCTCTGCGAACCCGGCGAGCGCGTATTCGTCGCTCGTTGGGTTGCCGCGGAGCGAAGTGGTCTTGATGATGAGCTTTGGGTTGCGGGCGCTCATTTCAGACACCACCCGGGCCTCCTCGGCCGGGTTCTGCAGCCAGGCGTTGCCGTCCTTCACCACCAGGCCGTAGCGGCCGGTGCCGAGATTGAGGCTCGGGTCGGTGGGCGCTGCGGCGGAGCCCGGCCGGACCTGGGCGGCCGCGGGCTTCGACGGGAAGCCCAGCATCACAGCCACCTCGTTCTGAACGTTCTCGCCCTTGCGCACGCTCACGAACAGATAGGCGGTGTCGCGCTTCAGGGTCTTGGGCGAGCGCGTCTGCGGCTGGGCGATGGCGTAGCAGAGCTTGGCGCGGCCATCGCCATTCACGAACACGTTCCAGTCGCCGAAAATCGCCACCGGGGTAGCCTGCTGCATCCCCGGAGGTGTCGCCGACTTCCTTTCGGCCCGCGGTGCCCGCTCGCGGCGCTGCCGACGTCCGCGGCGCGTCGGCGCCTCGTCGAACCCTGCCTCGGGCGCGGCTTCCTGGGCCTGGGCGGCCGTCGTGGACAAGGTGAGCCCGCCGACCATGGCCCCGACGAGGCCGGTGACGAGACCGGAGGCGAGCAGGGCGAGGGCTCCGACCGGGAGCAGGCGGGGGACGCGGACCATCTTCACTTCCTGTCGACGGGCGGCCCCATACGGGGCCGAACCGGGGATCGGGATTAGTGAAGCCCGCGTAAAAAGTCGGCAAGATGGCAGCCAAGCTCGATGGCGGCCAACAGCGTGGGACGACTCAGACCGCCCGAACCTCTGCGGCCAGGGCCGCGATCACCGCCGCGGGGACCGATACAGGATCGGTGGCCGCCTGCACGCCCAGGGCGGGCGGCACCGCATTGGGCTGGGCCGGGGGCGTGCGCTTGCGGGGCGGGTCGTTATAGGGAGTGTTGTAACCCTTGCGGACTGCCGACCAATAGGTTTCCCGGGTCAGGCCCGAGCCGGTCAGGGCGGCATCGATCATGGCCGTGGCCCGTGCCGCGAGTTCGGGCACCTCTTCCGGCTTCAGCCAACTCTCGACAGGCATCATGCGATCTCCGATCCACACAGCCGAGCTTCTAACGGACCAGACTTAGCCAGAGGGTGAACGCGCAGGCCCACGGAAGGTTGCGACGCACAAATTCGCGTAGGGCCTGTGGGTGGGTGTGGGTAGCCGTGACCGATGCATCCGCCGGGGCCGGCCCCGTTACGGGCGATGCAGGATCACGTTGAATCCCTCGTCCGGGGTCGGCGCCGCAAAGTATTGGGTAAACAGCTCGAACTGCGCGTCCGTCACCGTGAAATCGTGCGCGCCCGAGGCATTCCGCGCCCGCAGGCGCGCCTTGCACACGTCGTCGGCGACATCGAGATAATGCAGCCGATGGGTCACGCCTGCGTCCTCGAACAGGGTGCGCATCCAATCCCGGTTGGCAACGGTATTGGCGGGGAAATCTAGCACCACCGAGAGCCCGGCCCGAAGCAGGTCGACCACGTGCGGACCCATCACGCTCCGCAGGCGGGCCGAATGGCGCGCATAATCGGCGAGGCAGGTCTGCTCGTCGGGATAAAGCCGGGCGAGCCAGCGATCCTCGGCCACCACGATGGTGCCGGGATGGGCGCCGAGGCTGGCGGTCAGCGTCGATTTTCCGGCAGCGATCTTGCCGCATACGAGATGCAGTACCGGTTCCTGGGCAGGCATGAGCTTCGACCTTGGGGACGGCGCACCGGGCGCCACAACGTTCACGGGCGGGCAGACCCGGCCTGACGGATCAGGCCGGGTCGTGAATTCGGCTGCGAATCGCAGCGCCCGCGCGGGGAATCGACAAGGTCATGAAAGAGTGATGCCAGCTTTCATCACCCCAGGCTAGAGGCAGCCCGGAATGATGGCGGAGCGCGACGCGGACCGATATCGAAGCCGCCCGCTGAGCGAAGTGACTTGCTCTGGGCGAGGGCCGATATCTGCGCTCATCATCATAAACCAAGAGTTGAATTTGTGAAAAGCTTCAGCGCGGCGTATGTATTGCTTGCCGATCTCGTCTGATTCCATCGGCGTACGACAGTTCCGCGCGGCAGGTGGCCATGGTTGGATCTGTGAACCGGGTGGCGGCGATCGAGGGGCCTCAGCGCCCGGCCGCGCACAAGCCGGCGAGCCCGGAGATCGCGGCCGACGCGCATGGGACGGCACAAGAGGGCGGGGCCGGTGCAGAGCCGGATGAGGATGCGCGGTTGGCGCCTCCGGATCGGCTGGGCTACGCCAAGCTGTCCCAGATCAGCAGCGTGCTGATCACCCTGGCCTCGGCGCGGACCAGCCAGCGGGACGCCGCAGCCTTCGCGCTCCAAGAGGCCGAGCGGAAGCTCCGGCGGCTCAAAGCCGAAGCCCTCGCGGCCGTCGTCTCCGGTGACAGGAAGGCGGCAGCGCTCATCGCCCAGGACTTGGCCAAGGTGGCCCGGGAGATTGCCGGTATCGCCCGGGACTATGCCGCCGCAGGGGGTGAGCCAGGCTTGACAGCGGCCAGCCTCGCCGAGGTGACGGCAGCGATCGATATGAGCGCAGCCCCTGGACAGGAGGCGGCCAGCTCGGAGACGCCACAGGCCGAATCGAACGCGCCCGCGGACGATCCGGACGCGGTGGCAGCACAGAGCCATGCGGCGGCGGACGATCCGAGCGCGGCGTCACCACATGCGACCACCGATGACGCCGAGCAGTCCCGATCCTTGCCGGAGGACGAAGCCTATCCCGGCACCCGGCTTCGGCAAGGGGCGGGCGGTCAGGGCGACGACACCTTCGAGGCAGACGTGCGCAAGCTGCTGGACGAGGCCGCGGCGTCGAAGCGGGCGGTGGAGCGGGTCCTGCACGGCCAGCCGGTCTTGCCGGACGCCACCAGTCCGGTGATCGAAACCAGATCGTCCCTCCAGACCGGCCTCGCCACGCTGGTCACCCGGCCGACCGCGCCGAGCCGCGTCCGGGTCTGATGGGCGTCGCGAGGGCGGATCGGTTCGGTGGTGCCAGAGCGTTTGCCGCCGAAGCGGGTTCCGGTTCGGTGTCGGCGAGCACATTACATCGAGAACTTAGAGCATCATCCCGAAAGGTCGTGTCCGACTTCCGGGATGATGCACACTCAAGATCTTAGGAAACCGCAGGGTATTGTATCGTGGACAAGATCAGCGCGACGACCGCCCATTCCTCCGCGCATCACGCATCCAGCGCGAGTCGCGCGCATAAAGCCAACGAGCCCGACAAGACCAGCCGGCAGATGACCGAGAACAAGGTCGTCGAAGCCAAGCTGGAGCGCAACGCGCAAACCAAAAAGATGATCGATAGCCGGCCGTCGCCGGCGCACCTGAAATTTCAGGCCTCGCTGCGTTCGACGGGCACCTAGAAAAAGATGCTGCAAACTCGAAGTCCCAGCGCGCCGTCTTGATTCCAGTATTCAGGACGATGCGCCAGTGGGATTTGGCGGCGGAGCCTAAGAGGAGCCAGGGCTCCGCCCTGGACCCGCAAAAGGTCGAAGACCTTTTGAAACCAGGATTGTCCGCCGCCAATGCGTGCTCAGCCGAGCCGCTCGATCCAGCTCTGCGCCTGTGCCCGAACGTTGTCCGGCGCGGTGCCGCCGTAGCTGGTGCGGCTGGCCACGGAGTTTGCGACGCCGAGCACAGCGTAGACCGCGTCGGTGATCCGCGGCTCGGCCTCCTGCATCTCGGGCAGCGACAGCTCTTCCAGCCCGACGCCCTTGGCCGAGGCGGCGCCGACCAGACGGCCGGTGACGTGGTGGGCCTGGCGGAACGGCAGGCCGAGCTCGCGCACAAGCCAGTCGGCGAGGTCGGTCGCGGTGGCGTAGCCGGAGCCCGCGGCCCGGGCGAGCACGTCGGCGTTCGGCTCCAGGTCCTTCACCATGCCGGTCATGGCGGCCAGGCACAGGGACAGGGCCTGGAGGGCATCGAACGTGCCCTCCTTGTCCTCCTGCATGTCCTTGGAATAGGCGAGCGGCAGGCCCTTCATCACCACCAGCAGGCCGGTGAGCGCGCCGATGATCCGGCCGGATTTCGCCCGCACCAGCTCGGCCGCGTCGGGGTTGCGCTTCTGCGGCATGATCGACGAGCCGGTGGTGTAGCCGTCCGACAGCTTGACGAAGTTGAACTGCGCCGAGGTCCAGACCACCAGCTCCTCGGCGAAGCGCGAGAGATGCACCGCGCAGATCGAGGCGGCGGCCAGCGATTCCAGGGCGAAGTCGCGGTCGGCCACCGAATCCAGGGAGTTCGCGGTCGGCCGATCGAAGCCCAGGGCCGCCGCGGTGGCGTGCCGGTCGATCGGGAAGGAGGTGCCGGCGAGCGCCGCGGCGCCCAGCGGGCACTCGTTGAGCCGCGCCCGGGCGTCGCGGAACCGGCCGCGGTCCCGGGCGAGCATCTCGACATAGGCCAGGCAATGGTGGCCGAAGGTGACCGGCTGGGCCGACTGGAGATGGGTGAAGCCCGGCATCACCGTGCCGGCATGCTTGAGCGCGGTGTCCGCGAGCGCCCGCTGCAGGTCGGCGGCCTGCTGGTCGAGGGAATCGAGGGTGTCGCGCACCCACAGCTTCATGTCGGTGGCGACCTGGTCGTTGCGCGAGCGCGCCGTGTGCAGGCGCCCGGCCGCCGGGCCGACGATCTCGGTGAGCCGGCTCTCCACCGACATGTGGATGTCTTCGAGCTCGCGCTTGAACACGAACCGGCCCGCCTCGATCTCGTCGCGGACGGACTTGAGCCCGGCCTCGATCGCGGCCACATCCTCTGCCGGGAGGATGCCGGCCGCGCCCAGCATCGCCACATGCGCCAGCGAGCCGCGGATATCCTGGGGCGCGAGGCGCTTGTCGAATCCGATGGAGGCGTTGATCTCCTCCATGATCTCCGCCGGGCCGCTGGCAAAGCGGCCGCCCCACATCCGGTTGCTCATGTCGATCCTTCCGCGCCCTGAACGTCCCGGCAGGCAAGCCTGATGCCCGGCCGCACCACTCTGATGGCCGGCGCGGGCCTCGCCGCGCTCGCCGTCCTCGGGACCGCCCTATACGGGAGCGGTCTCCTGCCCGGCAACACGGGCGGGGCGGCTCAGCCCTGCGCGGGCGCGACCAACGCACTCGCCCGGGTCGACGCCGCCGCCAAGGGCGAGGTCGCGGGCATGCAGGCCCCGAAGCAGGCACGGCCCGCGCCCGAGATCCGCTTCAAGGGGCCGGACGGCGCCGAGACCGGGCTCTCCGACCTCAAAGGCCGGCTGCTGCTGGTCAACCTCTGGGCGACCTGGTGCGCCCCCTGCAAGGCCGAGATGCCGGCGCTCGACCGCCTTCAGGCGGAACTCGGCGGGCCCGATTTCGCCGTCGTGGCGATCAACGTCGACACCCGCAACCTCGACAAGCCGCCGGAATGGCTCAAGCAGGCCGGCATCCACGCCCTGCCGTTCTACGCCGATCCGGGCGGGCGCGTGCTGCCCGCGATCCAGCGCGACACGCAATCCCCGGGCCTGCCGACCACGATGCTGATCGATGCGCAGGGCTGCACCATCGGGGTGATGAAGGGCCCCGCCGCCTGGTCGAGTCCCGACGGGCTGGGGTTGATCCGCGCGGTTTTGGGGCGGGTGTCGTGAGGGGTGCGGCGCGTTATGGATCGCGCGGCACTTTTTGAAGCGGCTTCAGGGTGATGAAGCGGGCAGGATGCAATCCGGGCTGGTCATCGACCTGCCAGACGGTCCGAATGTTCGCTGCGGTTCCATCGGGGCAAAGCATCGGCCCTTCAAAATGGTACCGCAGGCCGTACGGCATCGGATAGGCTCTCGTGAGCGTGGACGGCGTCGGATGTCCCACGAGGGTCGTCATCAGCGTTATCGGATTGTCGATCGAGAAGCCGACGCTGAGCAGGAAAGCGCATTTCGGCCCGCCGTCCTCATGATTCGGATCGAGCAGGTAGCGCCGCACCTTGTCGTCATCGACCCGGAACTGCGCCGGGTAGCTGACCGGGCCGATCAAGCGCCGGCGCGCTCCACGAGGACCAGATCCTCCGGCGCGATGGCGGCGAGCGCCTCGACCGGCCGCGTGAACTCGACATCGAAGGCGGCGCCCGCGCCCCAGACGG
The DNA here is from genome assembly GCF_001455965.1 of Methylobacterium sp. GXS13. GTDB lineage: Bacteria > Pseudomonadota > Alphaproteobacteria > Rhizobiales > Beijerinckiaceae > Methylobacterium. The sequence goes on along the minus strand of NZ_LKKO01000091.1, from coordinate 71,751 downwards.
CGACGATCGTCCCGGTGCTGCCAACGGGCACGCGCTCACCATCTTCACCGATCACCTCGGCGAGGGTCCGAACGCGGTCGAGTTCCCGGAATGCGGTCCCCGTAGGAGCCCGATCTGCAGGGGAACGGCTGTCGACCACCAGCGAGAGCAGCCGGTCTGACATGGCATGACGATACGGGACGGCCGCCCCGCGATGCAAGGCGCCCCTTGCCCCCACCCCCGAACCAAGCCAAGCCTGCCCGCGATGAAGCCGCCTTCCAATCCCGACCGCGCCCCACCGGCCCGCGGCCGGCGCCCGCTCTCGGCCATCCGCACGATGCTGGCGAGCGAGGCCGCGGGCGGGCTGATCCTGATGGCCGCGGCGGCGCTGGCCCTCGTGGTCGCCAACGGCCCGTTCGCCGAGGCCTACGTGCACGGGCTCCACGCGATGCTCGGGCCGATGAGCGTGCAGCACTGGATCAACGACGGCCTGATGGCCGGGTTCTTCCTGCTGGTCGGGCTGGAGATCAAGCGCGAGGCGCTCGACGGGCGGCTGCGCACCTGGCCGGATCGGGTGCTGCCCGGCATCGCGGCGTTCGGCGGCATGGCGGTACCGGCCCTGGTCTACGCGGCGGCCAATCTCGGCGCCGGGACGCTGCGCGGCGAGGCGATCCCGGCGGCCACCGACATCGCCTTCGCGCTCGGCGTCCTGGCGCTGCTCGGCAGGCGGGTACCGGTGTCCCTCAAGATCTTCCTGAGCGCCGTGGCCATCGTCGACGATCTCGGCGCCGTGGTGGTGATCGCGCTGTTCTATGGCTCCGGCCTCGATGCCGGGATGCTGGGGCTGGCCGTGCTGGTCCTGGCCGGCCTCTACGGCCTCAATCGCGCGGGTGTGACGTGGCTGTCGGCCTATTGGCTGCTCGGCCTGGCGCTGTGGCTGCTGGTGCTGCGCTCCGGGATCCACGCCACGGTGGCGGGGGTGCTGCTGGCCTTCACGATTCCGATCCGGGTGAGCCCCGGCCGGCCGGAAGATGTGGATTCGCCGCTCCATCGCCTGGAGCACGGGCTGGCGCCCTGGATCACCTACCTGGTGGTGCCGATCTTCGGCTTCGCCAATGCCGGGGTGGACCTGACCGGCCTGACACCCGACGCCCTGCTCCAGCCCGTGACGCTGGGCATCGCCGCGGGTTTGTTCCTGGGGAAGCAGGCCGGCGTGTTCGCCAGCCTGCGGCTCGCCGTCGCGCTCGGCTGGGCGCAGCGGCCGGCCGGGGCCGGGTGGGGCCAAGTCTACGGCGTCGCGGTCCTGTGCGGGATCGGGTTCACCATGAGCCTGTTCATCGGCGGTCTCGCCTTTGCGGACCCGCAGCACGAAACCGCGGTGAAGCTCGGCGTGCTCGCGGGCTCGGCCCTGTCGGGACTCGCGGGGGCGGCGATTCTTCTGCTGGCGCCGCGCCCCGCAGCAAGCCGGTAGCCGCCATGCCCGGGCTTCGCTGCGCACGAAAATGCGCTACCTCGCCGGGGCATGCGCTTCTATCTCGGCCTCGCCACCACCTTCCACGATCCGGCGCTCGCCCTCGTCGGGCCCGACGGCACCCTGCTGTTCGCCGAGGCTGCTGAGCGCTTCCTCCAGTACAAGCGCGCACCGAACTGCGAGCCGGACATCCCGGCCCGGGTGGTCGCCCTGTTGCAGGACTACGTGCCGCCTGGCTCGGAGCTCGTCGTCGCCTCGACCTGGGGCCCGCAATTCACCGATTTCCTGCGCGGGCAGGCGGGGGCCGGCACCTTCGATCTGATGGCGCTCGCCGCCCACACCACAGCGCTCAACTGCTCCTTCGTGCCCGAGCAGGCCGAGCGGGTATTCATCGCCGACCTCCACGGCGCCCAGGAACGGGTGGGCCACGGTACCCTGCTGGCCCTCAACCAGGAGGCGCGGATCACCGGAACGGCGCCGCGCGCGACCCTCGTGGAGCAGCGACGCTACCCGCACCATCTCTGCCACGCCGCCTACGGGCTCTGGGGCAGCCCGTTCGTGGAGGCCACCGCCCTGGTGGTCGACGGCATGGGCGAGACCGGCGCGGCGGCGATCTACCGATTGCAGGACGGCCGGATCACGGAGCTGCGCCGCCATCGCGGCCGCGGGTCGCTCGGCTTCCTGTACGGGCTGATCACCGATCTGGCCGGCTTCGACCAGGTGAAGGGCGAGGAATGGAAGATCATGGGGCTCGCCCCCTACGGAAACCCCGATCCGGACCTGTCAGCCCTGCTGGCCCCGCTTTGCACGATCGAGGCCGGGCGCCTGCGCTTCGCCGAGGCCGAGACGATCCAGGCGGTCGCCGCGGAAATCCGCGCGCGCCGCCCGGCGGACGCTTCGGAGACCGGCTGGGCCGACCTCGCCCGCTGCGGCCAGGATTTTTTCGGGACTTTGATGGATGTGCTGGTAGCCGAGGCCGCCGCCCTCGGCCCCTCCGACAACCTCGTGATCGCCGGCGGGTGCGGTCTCAACTCGTCGTATAATGGACGGGTGCTCGGCCGCTCCGGCTTCGCCCGGCTGCACGTCCCCTCGGCGCCGGCCGATGACGGCAACGCGGTGGGCGCCGCCTGGCTCGCCTACGCGGAGGACCATCCGGACTGGGCCGGCCCGCCCCCCGCGCTGCGCCCGCTCTCGCCCTATCTCGGCTCCCGGGTCTCCACCACCGCCATGGAGCGTCTGGCCGAGCAGGAGCCGCGGGCTAGGCACGTCGGCCACGCGGAGGCGACCCGGGCCGCCGCGCAGATCCTGGCCGCGGGCGGCCTCGGCGGCTGGGTGCAGGGCCGGGCCGAGTTCGGCCCCCGGGCGCTTGGCAACCGCTCGATCCTGGCCGACCCGCGGCCGGAGGGCGCCAAGGATGCGCTCAACGCCAAGGTGAAGTACCGCGAGGCGTTCCGGCCGTTCGCGCCCTCGATCCTGGCCGAGGCCGGGCCGGACTGGTTCGCGGATTACGCCGACAGCCCGTACATGGAGCGCACCCTGGTCTGGCATGAGCACGTCCGGGCCCGCGTGCCGGCCGTGGTCCACCAGGACGGGACCGGTCGGCTCCAGAGCGTCACGCCGGAGCGCAATCCGGCCTACGCGGCCCTGATCGCCGCCTTCGCGGACATCACCGGGGTGCCGATCCTGCTCAACACGAGCTTCAACGTGATGGGCAAGCCGATCCTCCACAGCGCGGAGGACGCGATCCTGATGTTCTACACCACCGGCCTCGACGCCCTCGTGGTCGAGGATTGGCTGGTGGTAAAATAAGACACGCCGCGCCCCGGGGGGGGGCACGGCGTGGCATTCGGCAGGACCTGTCGTCTGAGGGCAGCCCAAAAGGGCAGCCCAAGGTGGCCGGCCTCAGCGCTCCAGGCGCGCCACCAGGCTCGACGTGTCCCAGCGGTTGCCACCCATGGACTGCACCTCGGCGTAGAACTGGTCGACGAGCGCCGAGACCGGGAGCGTGGCGCCGTTGCGGCGAGCCTCGTCGAGCAGGATGCCCAGATCCTTGCGCATCCAGTCGACCGCGAAGCCGAAGTCGAACTTGCCCTGGTTCATGGTCTTGCCGCGATTCTCCATCTGCCAGGAGCCGGCGGCGCCCTTGGAGATCACATCGAGCACCGCCTCCACGTCGAGGCCGGCGCGCTTGGCGAAGTGAACGCCCTCGGACAGGCCCTGGACCAGCCCGGCGATGCAGATCTGGTTGACCATCTTGGTGAGCTGGCCGGAGCCCACCGGGCCCATCAGGCGGCAGGCCCGGGCGAAGGAGCCGATCGCCGCCTCGACCTTGGCATAGGTCTCCGGCGCGCCGCCGCACATCACGGTAAGCACGCCGTTCTCGGCGCCGGCCTGGCCGCCGGAGACCGGCGCGTCGACGAAGCCGAGCCCCTTGGCCTCGGCGGCCGCGGCGAGCTCCCGGGCGACCTCGGCCGACGCGGTGGTGTGGTCGACGAACACCGAACCGGATGCCATGCCGGCGAATGCCCCGTCATCGCCCAGCACGACACTGCGCAGGTCGTCGTCGTTGCCGACGCAGGCGAACACGATCTCGGCGCCCGCGACCGCCTCCCGGGGCGTGGCCGCGAAGGCGCCGCCATGGGCCTTCACCCAGGCCTCGGCCTTCGGGGTGGTCCGGTTGTAGACGGTGACGTCGTGACCCTTCTTGGCCAAGTGTCCGGCCATCGGGCCGCCCATTACGCCGAGACCCAGGAATGCGACCTTTGCCATTGTTGTCCGCTCCTCCCAGGGCCGAATCACGCCGGCACCGGGCCTCCGCTTGAGGCGCAGCCGGCGACGGTTTCCAGGGCCGGCCGCGACGACGGCCGGGGCCGAGATGTTGGCCCGATGTAACAGATCGGGCGTCGTGCCGCCCGCGAAGCTGCATCACAGCTCGGATCGCTTGCGTCAACGGCAGACCAATAGGATAAACCCGCAGTGTAGCCCGGGGCCTTGGAGTCCCAGCCGGTGGCCCCAGCGGCCCCGAGTGCGAGGCGATCGGTAGGGAGCGGGACGATGGGTACGGCGATCGGCAGGCACGGGCCCTGGGCCCTTGTGGGAGCGCTCGGCGCCGCGGCTTTGGCGATCGTGGCCACCCAGCGCGGCGAGACGATCAACGCGCTCTGGATCGTGGTCGCGGCCGTCTGCGTCTACATGATCGCCTACCGCTACTATTCGAAATTCATCGCCGAGAAGGTGATGCGCCTCGACCCGACGCGCCAGACGCCCGCGGTCCGGCACAATGACGGCCTCGACTACGTGCCCACCAACCGCAGCGTCCTGTTCGGCCACCATTTCGCGGCGATCGCGGGCGCGGGCCCTCTGGTCGGCCCGGTGCTCGCCGCGCAGATGGGCTACCTGCCCGGCATGCTGTGGATCCTGGCCGGCGTGGTGCTGGCCGGGGCGGTGCAGGACTTCATGGTCCTGTTCGTGTCGATGCGCCGGGACGGCCGGTCGCTCGGCGAGCTGATCCGGGCCGAGCTCGGCACCGTGCCGGGCATCATCGCGCTGTTCGGCACCTTCCTGATCATGGTGATCCTGCTGGCCGTGCTGGCGCTGATCGTGGTCAAGGCGCTGGCCGAGAGCCCGTGGGGCACCTTCACGGTGATGTCGACCATTCCGATCGCCATGCTGATGGGCGTGTATTCGCGCTACATCCGCCCGGGCCGGATCGGCGAGGTCTCGATCCTCGGCTTCGTCCTCCTGATGCTGGCGATCATCGGCGGTGGCTCGGTCGCCGCGAGCCCGGTCTGGGGCCCGGCCTTCACCTTCACGGGCCCGCAGCTGTGCTGGATGCTGATCGGCTACGGCTTCGTGGCGTCGATCCTGCCCGTCTGGCTGCTGCTGGCGCCGCGGGACTACCTCTCGACCTTCCTCAAGATCGGCACCATCGTCGGCCTGGCGCTCGGCATCGCGGTCGTCGCGCCGCACATGCAGATGCCCGCGATGACCAAGTTCGTGGACGGCACCGGGCCGGTCTGGGCCGGCAGCCTGTTCCCGTTCCTGTTCATCACCATCGCGTGCGGCGCCGTCTCAGGCTTCCACGCCCTGATCTCGTCGGGCACCACCCCGAAGCTGATCGCCAGCGAGACCGATGCCCGCTTCATCGGCTACGGCGGCATGCTGATGGAATCCTTCGTGGCGATCATGGCGCTGGTCTCGGCCTGCGTGATCGACCCGGGCGTCTACTTCACCATGAACTCGCCCGCGGCGCTGCTCGGCACCACCCCCGAGACCGCTGCCGCGGCCGTCACCAAGCTCGGCTTCGCCACCACTCCGGAGGTGATCACCCAGACCGCCGCGGATGTCGGCGAGGGCACGATCATCTCCCGCGCCGGCGGCGCCCCGACGCTGGCGGTGGGCATGGCCCACATCATCTCCTCGGCCATCGGCGGCAAGGCGATGATGGCCTTCTGGTACCACTTCGCGATCCTGTTCGAGGCCTTGTTCATCCTCACCGCCGTGGATGCGGGTACCCGGGCCTGCCGCTTCATGGTGCAGGATCTCGTCGGGCTGGCGGTGCCGTCGTTCAAGAACACCACCTCCTGGGGGCCGAGCATCGCGGCCACCGCCATCGCGGTCGGCGCCTGGGGCTACTTCCTCTACCAGGGCGTCACCGACCCGCTCGGCGGCATCAACACCCTCTGGCCGCTCTTCGGCATCTCCAACCAGATGCTGGCCGCGGTGGCGCTGACGCTCTGCACGGTGGTGATCTTCAAGATGAAGCGCGAGCGCTACGCGTTCGTGACCATCATCCCGACCGCGTGGCTGTGCCTCTGCACCCTCACGGCCGGCTGGCAGAAGCTGTTCTCCGCCGACCCCAAGATCGGGTTCCTGGCCCATGCCGAGCGCTACGCGACGGCCGCCGCCGAGGGCAAGCTCCTGGCGCCGGCCAAGAACGCCGATCAGATGGCGCAGATCATCCTCAACGACCGGATCGACGCCGTCCTGGCGGCCCTGTTCATCGGCCTCGTCGTCGCCATCGCGGGCTTCGGCATCGCAGCCTGCCTCAAGGCTTGGCGGGCGGATCGCTGGACCGCCCTCGAGACCGATCCGCGCCTGGCTCCGGCCGAGTAGGGAAAGCCATGCAGCAACCGCAGAACCTGCGCAGCCGCCTCCAGACGCTGTCCAAATGCGTCTGCGACGGCGCCCGGCTGATGGTGGGGCAGGGGGATTACGCGGCTTACGCCGCGCATATCCGCCGGACCCATCCCGACCAGGCGCCGATGACCGAGCTGGAATTCTTCCGCAATCGCGAGAACGCCCGTTTCGGCGTGGGGAATACGTCGGGGTTCCGCTGCTGCTGAGTTAGGCGATGCCGTCAAAACGGTGCGGGGCTTGTCGTCCCGCACCGTCATTGCGAGCGCAGCGAAGCAACCCAGTGCAGCGCGTGCTCCGCGAGCGTGGCGTTTCCCTAGGTTGCTTCGCTGCGCTCGCAAGGACGGAGAAGGCGGCTGCGTGCCTGCAACCGGAAACGGATGTGACCCCTGCGCCGCGCGCCCGCGAAACCATAAAGCGAGCCCAGAATGTCAGTCCCCGGTGCAAGCGCAGCCGGATCTTGACTCGGCCGCCACAATATCCGCCATCTCCGACCGCACGGGAGGTCGGCATGAGCATTTTCCAGGACGCCATCCTTCGGTTCGGCCGCACGATCATGTCGTATGCGGGCGATGCCGTCTTCCTCCAGGCTGCGGTCTCGGCCGCGGCCAATGTCATCGTGGCCGACGGCGACGTGGCCGAGGAGGAGATCGAGTCGGCGATCGGCGGCATCCGCGCCAACCCGATCCTCGAGAAATCCTACGACACCCTGCGGGTCGAGCAGGAGCTCTACGAGGCCATCGCCCGGGCCAAGACCCGGGCCGGCCGCCTGGAGAACCTGCGCCTGGTGGGCGCCATCGCGGAGCGGCCGATCGACCAGCGTCAGGACGTCTTCCTGATCGGCGCCGACGTCGCCGATTTCGGCGGCATCAGCGAGGTCGAGCACAAGGCGCTCGACGAGATCGGCGCGGCGCTCCACGTGGACAAGTCGGCCCTGCTGCGCTGAGCCGGGCGCAAGGTGCGCGTCTCCCTCCCCCTCTGCGGGGGCTACCGGATTCACACATCCCTGCCTGATACCAACACGTTGAAAGAAGGGGCGGTTTTCCCCTCCCCCTTGCGGGGAGGGGTCAGGGGTGGGGGTGGTGCAGAAGGCGCCGGGACGCCCCATCCTGCACCACCCCCACCTCCAACTCCTCCCCGCAAGGGGGAGGAGAGCGCCTCGCGCCTTCCGGAGACAGATCTGCGCATCGGGTAGCCCCCGCAAAGGGGGGAGGGCAGAGCACGCCTGTCCGGCCGCCCCATCCGTCGATGCATCATGACCATCGCCGTCTGGAGCCCACCCCGCCCTGCGGCGTCGCGGCCCGCCCCTTGCCTGCCCGGACATGATAGCGAAACCGCTCGGGTATTTGGTACGCCAACACGCGACGCGAACAGGCCGGTCCGGCGCCGGCCGGCGGAGACCGCATGGGCCTCGTCCTCTACGCTCTCAAGTTCCGGATCACGACCTACGTGCTGGCCGTGCTGATGATGCTCGGCGGCGTCGGCGCGCTCGTCGTGATGCCCAAGGACGTGCTGCCGGTCGTCGACATCCCGGTCGTCGTGGTGGTCTGGACCTATACCGGCCTGTCGACGCCGGAGATGGAACAGCGCATCACCACCTATGCCGAGTACGGCATCTCCAACAACGTCAACAACATCCGCCGCATGGAGTCGACCACGCTCCAGGGCACGGCGGTGCAGCGGATCTACTTCGATCCCGCGGTCAGCATCGATCTGGCCATCGCCCAGGTGGTGTCCTCGACCAACTCGATCCGGGCCGCGATGCCGGCCGGCACCCAGCCGCCGATCATCGTGCGCTACTCGGCCTCCTCGGTGCCGGTGATCCAGCTGGCCCTGACCTCGGCCAAGGACAGCCTCAACCAGGTCTACGACTACGCCCAGTACCGGATCCGGCAGACCCTGGCGCAGGTGCCGGGCTCGACCCTGCCGGCGCCGTTCGGCGGTGCGCCCCGGCAGATCATGGTCGATCTCGACCTGAACGCCCTCCAGGCGCTCGGCCTGACGCCGCTGGACGTCACCAACGCCATGACGGCCCAGAACCTCACGGTGCCGTCGGGGCTGGCCAAGATCGGCGAGCAGCAATACCCGATCCAGCTCAACGCCACGCCGCCCTCGATCGAGACCCTCAACCTCGCGCCGATCAAGGTCGTGGCCGGCCAGCCGGTGCTGATGCGCGACGTCGCCTATGTCCGCGACGGCGGGCCGCCCCAGATCAACGTGGTCCGGGCCGATGGCGGTCAGGCCGTGCTGATGCAGGTGATCAAGAACGGCACCGCCTCGACCCTCAGCGTCGTTAACAACGTCAAGGCGGCGATGCCGACGATCCGGGCCGCCGCCCCCGAGGGGCTGACGATCAAGCCGTTGTTCGATCAGTCGGTCTTCGTCTCGAACGCCATCGAGGGCGTGCTGCACGAGGCCGCCATCGCGGCGGCGCTCACGGGGCTCGCGATCCTGCTGTTCCTGGGCTCGTGGCGCTCGACCCTGATCGTGCTGATCTCGATCCCGCTCTGCGTGATGACCTCGCTCGCCGTGCTGGCGGCGCTGGGCGAGACCATCAACGTGATGACGCTGGGTGGCCTCGCGCTCGCCGTGGGCATCCTGGTGGACGACGCCACCGTGGCGATCGAGAACACCTATCGGCTGTTCGAGGAGGGCGAAGAGTTCCGCGAGAGCGTGGTCCACGGCGCCGCCGGCATCGCCAAGCCGGCTTTGATCTCGACCCTGTCGATCTGCGCGGCCTTCACGGCGGTGTTCGCGCTCACCGACACGCCAAAGTACCTGTTCACCCCGCAGGCGCTCGCGGTCGTGTTCGCGATGCTGACCTCCTACCTGCTGTCGCGCACCCTGGTGCCGCTCATGATCGACGTGATCGTGGCGCCGGAATACCGGCAGAAGCACGCGAAAGACCGGGACGCGCGCGATCCGCCGCGCCGGGGCCGCCTCGCCCGGGCCTTCGGCTTCGTCTCGGGCCCCCTGTTCCGCCTCGCCGGGCGCGTCCACGGGGCGTTCGAGCGCGGCTTCACCCGGTTCCACCGGGGTTATATCGGCCTGCTGCACGCGGTGCTGGGCCGCCGGCTCGCCACCCTGGGCGTCGTGGGCCTGATCCTCGGGACCACCGGATTGCTGTTCGTCTTCGTCGGCGAGGATTACTTCCCCGAGATCGAGGCAAGCCAGATGACCCTGCATCTGCGCACCCGCACGGGCATGCGCATCGAGACCACCCAACAGGTCTTCGCCGAGGTCGAGGACACCGTCCGGGAGGTGATCCCGCCGGCCGAGATCGAGCAGATCCTCGACAATATCGGCCTGCCCTCGACCAACTACAACTTCGCCTTCTCGGACGGCTCGTTCGTCTCCTACAACGACGGCCAGATGCTGATCAGCCTCAAGGAGGACCACGGCTCGGTGGCCGGCTACAAGAAGCGCCTGCGCGAGGTGCTGATGAAGCGCTTCCCCGATCTGATCGCCTATTTCCAGCCCGCCGACATGATCACCCAGATCCTGAATTTCGGCGTCATCACCCCGATCGACGTGCAGGTCTCTGGCCGGAACAAGGAGAAGGACCTGGAGGTCGCCCAGCGCATCGTCCAGCGGCTCAAGCACACCAAGGGCCTGGTCGACGTCCACCTGCAGCAGATCGTCAACGAGCCGCAATTCTACGTCGACGTCGACCGGCGCCTGGCCTCCGAGCAGGGGCTCACCGAGCAGCAGGTGGCGCAGAACATGAACATCTCTTTGTCGGGCAGCTATCAGGTGACGCCGAACTTCTGGCCCGACCCCAAGACCGGCATCCCCTACCAGCTCTGGGTGCAGACGCCGGAATACCGCAACGCCTCGCTGACCGACCTGCGCAACACCCCGATGTTCGTGCGCGCGGCCGCCACCGCCGGCACCGGCCCCGGGGTGCTGACCCTGGTGTCGAGCCTGGCCGAACTGCGCCGGGTGCCGACCCAGACGGTGATCAACCACGTCAACATCCAGCCGACCTTCGACATCTTCGCCTCGGTCCAGGACCGGGACCTCGGCTCGGTCGCCCGCGACATCGACGCGATCGTGCAGGAGGAGCAGAAGACCCTGCCGGCGCCCGACAAGATCACGGTGCGCGGCCAGATCGAGAACATGCGCTCGGCCTTCTTCCGCCTGGAGATCGGGCTCGGCATCGCGCTGATCGCGGTCTACCTGCTGATGGCGGTGAACTACCAGAGCTGGGGCGACCCGTTCGTGGTGATCGCGGCCCTGCCGATGGCGTTCTGCGGCATCACCTTCGCGCTGTTCATCACCGGGACTAGCTTCTCGATCCCGTCGATCTTCGGGGCGATCATGTCGGTGGGCATCGCCTCGGCAAACTCGATCCTGCTCGTGACCTTCGCCAAGGAGCACCGGGAGGCCACCGGCTGCAGCGCCCTGGAGGCGGCGATCACCGCCGGCGAGACCCGCCTGCGGCCGGTGCTGATGACCGCCTCGGCGATGTTCTTCGGGCTGATCCCGATGGCGCTCGGCACCGGCGAGGGCGGCGAGCAGAACGCCGCGCTCGCCCGGGCCGTGATGGGCGGCATCGCCTTCGCCACCCCGGCGACCCTGCTGCTGGTGCCGTTCCTCTATGTGCTGCTGCGCGGCGGGGCCGCGCAGCCGGTGCAGGATTATCTGGAGGCGGAAGCGGCGGCGGCGTGAGGCGCCACGGCGTCCGCTTCGGCTCCCTCCCCCCGCGGTGAGGGGGGAGGGGAAGCCCCGCTCAACTGCTCACCCCTCCTTGAAGCCGTATTCCGGCGTGTCGTCGTCGTTGCCGTAATATTTGTACGGCAGGAACTTGCCCGACATGGTCAGCTTCACCCGGTCGCCCTTGTTGTTGGCCTCCCGGGCCATCTCCATGTTGAAGTCGATCGCCGACATGATGCCGTCGCCGAACTCTTCCTGGATCAGCTCCTTGAAGGTCGTGCCGTAGACCATCACCAGCTCGTAGAACCGGTAGATCAGCGGGTCGGTGGGCGGCATCGCCGGGATCGAGCCGCGGTACGGCGCCTCGTTGAGCATCCGCTCCTCGGCGATGCTCAGGCCGAACAGTTCGGCCGCCCGCTGCGCCTGAGCCTTGGGCAACTTCATCTGGCCCATGCAGGCCGCGGTGATCAGGAAGGGCGAGAGGCCGCCGATCGCCTCGTGGATATGGGCCCAGCTCCAGCCCTTCTCGCGTTTGATGTCGAGAAGCTTCTCGGTCAGGTCGGCGCGCTTCATGCTCGGCTCCGTGGTCATGTGTCTGGCTGGTTCGGGCGAGGCCGCGGACGGAGCGCGGCCTCGCCCCACCCCGGGCGGGGTGCGCACCCGGCCCGGGACCGACGAGGGGGATTCGGTCGGCGCCGGGTGCGGAACGCGGATCGCGGTCCCGGCTCGGCCGAAACACGCGGAAACCGCGAAGTAGCAAAGGATGCGCCAGCCAATTCTTCGCAGAAACCCAAAATCGTGAGGCGCGGGACATCGACCCTGCGAAGAGCCCGCGAAGCGTGGTTTCGATGCACCGGACCGGCGGGAAGCGTGCCGCCCGGACCGGAAACGCTTGCATCCGCGGCCTATTTTCGGACCATGCGCCCTGGGGTCTCGGAGGCGGATTTTGGGCGGCGACGATCAGGACGAACAGATGGCGGGCGCCTCCGCGCCGCCGGCCCCCTGGGAATTCGTGCTGCCGGAGGAAACGGCCACGGAGGATCTCGGCCTGTTCCTGTCCGAATTCCTGCTCCCCGGCGACGTCGTCGCGCTGTCGGGCGGCCTCGGCGGCGGCAAGACCACCCTGGCGCGGGCGGTGATCCGCGAGCTCGCCGGCGATCCGCGCCTGGAGGTGCCGAGCCCGACCTTCACGCTGATCCAGCCCTACACGGCCCGCGACGGCCGGACGATCGTCCACGCCGACCTCTACCGCCTGCGCGATCCCGACGAACTGGTCGAGCTCGGCTTCGAGGAGATGGCCGAGGACGCCATCACCCTCGTCGAGTGGCCCGACCGGATGCCGCCCCGCGACGGCCCGGTGCTCACCATCGACCTGTCCCTGCGCGCCGAGTTCGGTGCCGAGGCGCGCCTTGCCCGGATCGACGGCACCGGCGGCATGCGCGCCCGGCTCGACCGGGCCCGGGCGGTGCGCCGCCTCCTCGACCGCAGCGGCTGGGACATCGCCGAGCGCACCCTGATGCAGGGCGACGCCTCCTCCCGGGCCTACGAGCGCCTGACCAAGCCCGACGGCACCACCGCCGTGCTGATGATCGCCCCGCCCCGGCCCGATGGCCCGGCGGTGCGCGACGGAAAACCCTACAGCGCGATCGTGCACCTGGCCGAGAGCGTCCACGCCTTCGTCGCCCTCGACCGCGGCCTGCGGGCGCTGGGCTTCTCGGCGCCGAAGATCTACGGCGAGGATCTCGCCGAGGGCCTGCTGATCCTTGAGGATCTGGGCCAGGAGCCCGTGGTCGAGGGCGGCAGCCCCCGGCCCGAGCGCTATACCGAGGCGGTGCGCCTCCTTGCCAAGCTCCACGCGACCCCGGCGGCGGCGGTGCTGCCGGTGGCGGACGGTATCGAGCATGTCCTGCCGAGCTACGATGAGGCGGCTTTGCTGTTCGAGGCGGAGCTGATGCCCGAATGGTACGTTCCGGCGATCCGGAACGTCGCGCTCTCCGAGGCGGACCGGGCCGAGTTCGTGGCCCTGTGGCGCACGGCCCTACGGAATGCGATTCCCGACCGCGCCACCTGGACCCTGCGCGACTACCACTCGCCGAACCTGATCTGGCTGCCCGAGCGCGACGGGCTGGAGCGGGTCGGGCTGATCGATTTCCAGGACGCCGTGATGGGCCACCCGGCCTACGACGTCGCCTCGCTGCTGCAGGATGCCAGGGTCGATACCAGCGCCGAGTTCGAGCTGCGTCTGCTCGGGCTCTACGCCCGCGAGCGCCGCAGCCGGGACCCGGCCTTCGATGTCGGCGCCTTCGCCACCGCCTACGCCCTGCTGGCCGCCCAGCGCGCCACCAAGATCCTGGGGATCTTCGCCCGGCTCGACCGGCGCGACGGCAAGCCCGGCTACCTCGCCCACCTGCCGCGGATTGAGGGCTATCTCGCCCGCAACCTGGCCCATCCGGCGCTGGCCGAGCTGCGGGCCTGGCACGCGGCGCATCTGCCGGGCTTGGTCGCCTCCGGGGAGGAGGCCTAAGTTCGCAGGGCTCCACCCTGCACCCGCAAAAGGTCGGAGACCTTTTGAAACCATGACTTGCAATGCTTGATTCGGATCCCCGCATGCGCGAGCCCGCCCCCGCCGTCACCCGTGCGTTCGTGCTGGCCGCGGGCCTGGGCAAGCGCATGCGGCCGGTGACCGCCACGGTGCCGAAGCCCCTGGTGGAGGTGGCCGGCAAGGCGCTCCTCGACCACGCCCTCGACCGGGCCGCGGAGGCTGGGATCGAGACCGCGATCGTCAACGTCCACTACCTGCCCGACCTGATCGAGGGGCACCTCGCCCGCCGGACGAGCGGGCCCGCCATCCAGGTCTCGGACGAGCGCGCAGCCCTCCTGGAGACCGGAGGCGGCATCCGCAAGGCGCTGCCGCTCCTCGGCCACGCGCCGTTCGTGGTGCTGAACTCGGATTCGTTCTGGCTCGAAGGCCCGACTCCCAATCTCCGCCGGCTGATCGACGCCTGGGATCCGGAGCGCATGGACGCCCTGCTGCTCGTCGCGCCCACCGCCACCAGCCTCGGTTACGACGGCGCGGGGGATTTTGTCATGGACGCGGACGGCCGCCTGGAACGCCGCGGCGAGCGCACGGTCGCCCCGTTCATCTACGCGGGCGTGGCGATCCTGAACCCGAGCCTCTTCGCCGACACGCCGGACGGCGCCTTCTCGCTCAACCTGCTGTTCGACCGGGCGATCGCGACCGACCGACTCTCGGGCATGCGCCTCGACGGCCAATGGCTCCATGTCGGCACGCCGGACGCGATCCGCGCCGCCGAGGAGCAGGTGCGGGCGAGCGCCCGGACCCCGTAGCGCCCGCGGCTGCAGGTTCGGCACAATCGGTCTTGCCAAGCCCGATCCGAGCCTCTAGAAGCCCCTTCACACCGGCGGGCCAAGACCCCGCCGCCGTGACAGGCGCCCGTAGCTCAGCTGGATAGAGCACCAGACTACGAATCTGGGGGTCAGAGGTTCGAATCCTTTCGGGCGCGCCATCTTTCCGTGAACCAATACATTCAGCCATGGTCGCGGGCCGTTGTGGTTAAACGGTGCGGTAGATCAGGCGCTGTGCTGCTTATACCCATTCATCCTTAATCGCATCGGCTTTCCAGGGTCGAAATAGCCTTTGCTCGCTTCGAGGGCTGCCGCTGCTTCGAGCGCGGGCCTCCGTCGCGCCCTTGCAACAAGCCGCCGCCAGGGCTGGAGCGTCTTGTCTCCGTCCCCGGCGCTGCTGCGGTCAAGATTGATGGTCACGTCGAGGCCGATCCCCGCGCCCGGCGATTCCCGGATCCACCGGCCGTACCGATGCTGCGTGAGCGTCCCATCGGCGCTGCCGGCAGCAGGCCGTGGAGCGCCATGCCGACCAGCATTGCGACGACGAAGACCAGGACCGGGGCCGCGGCCGTCGACAGCGCCGCTACCGCAGGGCCGGGGCAGAAGCCCGACACGCCCCAGCCGATCCCGAACAGGGCGGCGCCGAAGATCAGCGGCGCATCGATCCGGTGCCGGGCCGGAAGGTCGAACCGGGTATCCAGCACCGGGCCGCGGAGGCGCCGGCTCAAAAGGTAGCCGAGCCTAGATACCGTCACGGCGCCGCCGAGGACGAAGACCAGGCTGAGATCCCAGGCGCCCGCCACATCGAGGAAGCCCCGCACCCGGGCCGGGTCGAGCATGCCCGAGAGCGCCAGGCCGAGCCCGAAGATGAGGCCCGCCGCCAGGGCCGCCAGGCTGCGCAGGGCCGCGCTCACGCCAGCACCCGCAGGGCCGCGACCGTCAGCATGCCGGTGGCGAGGAAGACCAGCACCGCCGCGATCGAGCGCAGCGACAGCCGGGCCAGCCCGCATACTCCGTGCCCGGAGGTGCAGCCGGATCCGAGACGGGTGCCGAAGCCGACCAGCAGGCCGGCGAACGCCAGGGCGGGCAGGCCCGCGGCGATTCGTATCTCGGGCCAGTGTCCGGCCAGCAGCGCGAAGGCCGGAGGCCCGAGGATCAGGCCGAGTACGAAGGCAGCGTCGGCGAGCCAGCGCGCGCTTCCCGGCCGGCCGAGTCCGGCGACCAAGCCGCTGATCCCGGCGATCCGGCCGTTCAACAACAGGAGCATCGCGGCCGACAGGCCGATCAGCAGGCCGCCCGCGAGGGGTGGAAGATAGGGGTTCATGGCGGTCTCGCGTCGCGAATCGGGGGTCGCCCCCGCGGTCCCAGGCTGTCGGGTTAGCGCTGGGGCTTTCGCGGAACAAGCCTTGCCAAACGCCGTTGATCGGTCAATTATCGAGAGAATTCAGTGCTTTAGTGAAGATCATGCTCCTCCCGGGGCAATCCGCGAACGAAACCTTCTCTGCCCATGCGGGCCGGGTGGAAGGGCATTCCCGGGACGGCTCAGTGCCTCGCCGGCCCCGCTTCGGACACCAGAATCGGGTCGGCAGGATCGGCCCTCGCAACGACGACAGCGCGAAAGGTTCAGCGACGATGGCGCAAGGTGATCAGGTGGTGTTCCAGCGGCTCGACCTCGCGGAGATCCTGGGGATCTGGCGTCATGCGCGGGGGCGGATCGTCGGCATCCACCAGCAGAGCGACCACTCGGCCACGGTCGACGTGAAGTTCGAAGGGCATGAGACGCTCGAACGCTACCTGGCCGACCTGTTCGAGCTGGTGCCTTGATGCGGCGCATCATCCGGGCTCTCCGGACGTGACCGCTTCGGCCGCGATCCCGCCGCCACGCACCTCCGGCCGCGGCACCCTCGAGGGCGACCTGTGGGCCGAACTCCGCGCCGAGGCCGAGGCCGTGCTGGTCGAGGAGCCGCTCTATGCCGGGATCATCCAGGCGACGATCCTGGACCAGCGCAGCCTCGCCCAGGCCTTCGCGTACCGCCTCGCCCACCGTCTGGGTGACGGCGACCTCGCGCGTCTGTCGATGCGCGATCTCTGCCTCTCCGCCTTCGAGGCGGATCCCCATGCCGGAGCGAATGCCGCCCGCGACCTGATCGCCATCCGCGAGCGAGACCCGACCTGCCGCCGCTATCTCGATCCGTTCCTGTTCTACAAGGGCTTGGCGGCACTGGAGGCCTATCGGGTCGCCCATTGGCTCTGGCACCAGGGCCGGGCGACGCTGAGCCTGCATGTCCAGAGTCGCATCTCCGAGGTGTTCGGCTGCGACATCCACCCGGCTGCCCGGATCGGCTCGGGGGTGTTCATCGACCATGCCACCGGGGTCGTGATCGGCGAGACCACGGTGGTCGCCGACGACGTGTCGATCCTCCAGTCGGTGACGCTGGGCGGCAACGGCAAGGAGAGTGGCGACCGGCATCCGAAGGTCGAGCGCGGGGTCCTGTTGAGCGTCGGGGCCAAGGTCCTCGGCAACATCCGCGTCGGCGAAGGCGCCAAGGTCGCCGCCGCCGCCGTGGTGCTGCACGACGTGCCACCCCACACCACCGTGGCGGGCGTGCCCGCCCGCGTGGTCTCGCGCCTTGCCGCCGGCGAGGAGCCCGCACGGACCATGGACCAGTCCTTCGGCTTCGGGGACGGGATCTGATCCCGGCAAGGAAAATTTTTCTCTGTTAGGTCTGTCGCCGATCCTTGAGGATCTGCGGCCCATAGAGAATGCAATTCTCTCAGAATGAAACATCGCGCTGATCTTTTCCTGGGGTGAGCGCGTTTCTCAGCGGTGCTTTTCCTGAAACACAGATAAATAAGAAAAATTGTTTCGTTGACCGAGTGAGGAATCAAAGATTACCTTAGCTTTGCTGGATCGCGGAAGCGGCGATCACAGTGTCGCGTTAGTGTCGTGGCGGCGGACGACCATGGGACTGCACGACAAATCGAATCTTATGCAGGGCGGCGCGGTCATCTAATCCTGCCGGCACCCATTTAATATTGCGCTCGGCCCGCATCGACTGCGTGGCAGCTCGCGAAGACGCGGGCCGATGCGGCGCGCCCATCATTGAGAAGAAAGAGGACGAACGATGAGTGGACCGGGTCTGAGCGTGAGCGCCACGGCGGCACGCAATCTTGCGACAGCCACCGTCACGTCGGTCCAGAACGCGGCCAACACGCCGCGCTGGCTCCTGCGGCTCCTGCCCTTCGTGGACGTTGCCGGCGGCGTCTACCGCGTGAACCGCCGCGCCGTCGTTCTGGCCCGCCCCGGCCGCGTCGACCTCGTCACCGAGCACAAGGACCGGGCGATCCGTCCCGCCTCGCTGCGGGCCGTGCCGCTGTTCAGCCGCCTGGGCGATGCCGAGCTGACGAAGATCGCGGAGCGCTTCACCGAGAGCAGGCACAAGGCCGGCAAGATCATCCATGAGGAGGGCGCCGGCACCCGCAGCCTGACCGTGGTGGCGGACGGCACGGTCGAGCTGACCTTCTCGGGCCCCTACAAGGGACGGTTGCGGCAGGGCCTGGCCACCCGGGGCGACTATTTCGGTGACACCGACCTGCTCGGCGCGGGTGCACCCACCCCGGCCGTGAAGGCGCTCTCGGCCGTCACCCTGCTGACCCTCGATCCGGATGCCCTCGAGAACGACGAGATCCGCGCCAAGATCGCCCAGTACCGGGACGAGCAGGAGCGGCTGAAGGGCCATACCAGCTCCCATGGCGAGCAAGGCATCGAGCTGCTGGCGGTTCATACCGGCGAGCCGCGCCTGCCGACCACCTTCGTCGACTATGAATCGCATCCGCGCGAGTATCACCTGTCGACGATCCAGACGATCCTCAACACCCATACCCGGGTGACCGACCTCTACTCGAACGAGATCGATCAGCTCCGCGAGCAGATCCGCCTCACCGTCGACGCCGTGAAGGAGCGCGAGGAGTGGGAGTTGCTCAACAACTCTCAGTTCGGCCTCCTGAACGAGGTCGGCCCGCGCCAGCGCATCCCCACCCGCGGCGGCCCGCCCACCCCGGACGATCTCGACGAGCTGCTGACCCTGGTCTGGAAGAAGCCCGCCTTCTTCGTCGCGCATCCGCGCGCCATCGCGGCTTTCGGCCGTGAGGCCACCCGCCGCGGCGTGCCGCCGGTCGTCGTCCATCTGTTCGGCGCGCCGTTCATCACCTGGCGCGGCGTCCCGCTGGTGCCGAGCGACAAGCTGCCGATCGACATCGATCCGGTCACCGGCGCCGAGACCACCTCGATCCTGCTGCTGCGCGTCGGCGAGGGCGAGCAGGGCGTGGTCGGCCTGCAGAAGTCGGGCGTGACCGGCGAGATCGAGCCCGGCCTGTCGGTGCGCTACATGGGCACAAACGATCACTCGATCGCCTCGCACCTGGTGACCCGCTACTTCTCGGCCGCCGTGCTGGTCGAGGACGCGATCGCCCGCCTCGATAACGTCCTCCTCGGCAATTACCATGACTATGCCTGAGGGACTGGCCTTCGGTCGACCGGAGGCGAGCCCGGCGGAGCTCGCCCATAGCGATCTCATCGGGCGCCTCGCCCGCGAGATCTACCAGCAGGGGCAGGCCGCGAGCCAGCCCCTCGCCCCGACGCTGCCCGCGGGACCCCAGGTCCCGCAGGCCCTCGAAGGCCTGCCTCAGGGACCGGGCGGCGCCCCGTTCCCGAGCGCGGCCACGGGGATCCCCTCGGTGCCGTCCGGGGGGCAACCCTTCGGCCTGCAGCCGGACGGCTCCACACTCGCGGCCCGCTCGTTCGGCGGGCCTGCGGTCGGCGTGCCGGGCCTCACCGGCCCGACCGTGCCGAACCGCGCCCCCGCGAGCCCGGCTTTCTACGACGTGGCCGCGATCCCGCCGGTCCATCCGGCGAGCCCGCGCCCGGCCCTGCCGGATTTCGGATTCTCGAGCGCGCCGACGGCCCTCCCGGGCGGTCCCGACCTGCACCGCCAAGTCGCCGGGGATCATCCCCGGGCCAACGCCTTCGCGCACGCGGTCGCGCCGCAACTGGTGCCGGCCGACCCGTCGCGGCCGGGCGGTGACGTCGCCCAGGAAAGCTTCGCCCGGACCGGGCACCTGTCCCGGGCGCCGGAGACTCCGGCCTCCGACTACTACTTCCTGAATGCCGATCCCGGCCAAGCCCGCAAGGCGCCGGCCAGCCCCCGGATCGAGTCCGCCCGCTATCCGGGTCCCGCCCCGCGGCTGACGGCGCAGGGGTCGAGCCCGGTGGCGGCGCCGTTCGACGTGGAGCATGTCCGCCGGGACTTCCCGGCCCTGCACCAGAGCGTCAACGGCCATCCGCTGGTCTGGCTCGACAACGCCGCCACCACCCACAAGCCGCAGGCCGTGATCGACGCGACCTCGGAGTTCTACGGGCGGCACAACTCGAACATCCACCGGGCCGCCCACACCCTGGCGGCGCGCTCCACGGACCTGTTCGAGGGCGGCCGCGAGGCGGTGCGCCGCTTCCTCAACGCGCCCTCGAAGGACGACATCGTCTTCCTGCGCGGCACCACGGAGGCGATCAACCTCGTCGCTAATTCCTTCGGCCGGGCCAATATCGGCCCGGGGGACGAGATCATCGTCTCGACCATCGAGCATCACGCCAACATCGTGCCGTGGCAGCTCCTGGCCCAGGCCACCGGGGCGACTCTGCGGGTGATCCCGGTGAACGACCGCGGCGAGATCATCTTCGAGCAATACGCGGCCCTGCTCTCGGGCCGGACGAAGATCGTCTCGGTGACCCATGTGGCGAACGCGCTGGGCACCGTGAACCCGGTGCGGGAGATCATCGCGCTGGCCCACGCCTACGGGGTGCCGGTGCTGGTCGATGCGGCGCAATCCTCGCCGCACATGCCGCTGGACGTGCAGGCCCTCGACGCCGACTTCCTGGTCTTCTCCGGGCACAAGGTGTTCGGGCCGACCGGGATCGGGGCGCTCTACGGCAAGACGCACCTGCTCGCGGCGATGCCGCCCTGGCAGGGCGGCGGCCACATGATCGAGGACGTCACCTTCACCCGGACCGTCTACAAGGGCGCCCCGGAGAAGTTCGAGGCGGGTACGCCGGACATCGCGGGGGCCGTCGGCCTCGGTGCGGCGCTCGACTATCTGGAGCGGATTGGCCTGCCGGCGATCGCCGCCTACGAGCACGATTTGCTGGACTACGCGCAGGCCGGCCTCGCCGAGGTAAAGGGCCTGCGCCTGATCGGCACGGCCCGCGAGAAGGCGAGCGTGATGTCCTTCGTGATCGAGGGGCAGGAGAACGAGGCGGTGGCCCACCATCTCGACGCGCACGGCATCGCGGTGCGCTCGGGCCATCACTGCGCCCTGCCGGCCCTGCGCCGGTTCGGCGTCGACCAGTCGGTGCGGGCGTCGCTCGCCTTCTACAACACCAAGTCCGACGTGGACGTGTTCCTGAAGGCGCTGCACAGCCTGCCGCGGCACTGAGCCGTTCCCGCGACAAGACAGACTGAACCGAAGACCGGCCGGACCCCGAAAGGTCCGGCCGGTTTTCCTGTTCCGGACGGTGGCGTTTCTCGCGTGTGCAGTGCGCCGTAGGCGATGGTGACCCTGTGCGTCGGCCGGCACTCGCTCGGGCGGTCGTCGGACCCACCTGAGTCGTGGATGGCTCAGTTCTGCGGTCCGTCGGGAGATGCCCTGGGGCCTACGCATGCGGGAAACGCGAAATCATTCGCGATCCACCACCTGACGAGCAGGGTCTTCTCGTATTCCACGGGTTGCGGCGGGACTTATTCTTTAGTCCCCAAAATTTTCGAAAGACGCTTTCGTTGACGCTCTGCGTCTTGGGGCAGACCATCCTGGCATTCTTTGCGGCCCTCGCCGCAGCCGCCGTCGGCCTCGATGGCTTGCCGCAACCATCGCCGCTCCGGCCCCGCCACGGAGATCTTTCATGAGTCTGCTGCCCCCGGAGGCTGTCGAGTTCATCGGCTTCGTCGCCCCCCGCCACACTTCCGAGATCCATCCGGCGCAAGGTCCGGCGATCGACCGGGATTACCTGAAGCTCCTGGCCCAGGCGCATGAATGGGGCGGGTTCGACCGGGTGCTGGTGGCGTTCCACTCAACGTCGCCGGACGCCCTGCTGCTCGCCACCCAGGTCGCCACCGTCACCGAGCGGCTCGGGCTGATGATCGCCCACCGTACCGGCTTCACGGCGCCCACCGTGGCGGCCCGGCAATTCGCGACCCTCGATCAGCTCACCGGCGGTCGGGTCGCGATCCACGTGATCAGCGGCGGCGACGACCGGGAGCTGGCCCAGGACGGCGACCACCTCACCAAGGACGAGCGCTACGCCCGCACCGGTGAGTTCCTGGACATCGCCCGCCAGAGCTGGACCGCCGCGGCGCCATTCGACTACGCGGGCGCGTTCTACAGGGTGGAACGGGGCTTCTCCGAGGTGAAGCCGGTCGATGCCATCCCGGTCTATTTCGGGGGCGCCTCGCCGGCGGCTCTGGCGGTGGCCGGCCGGCACGCCGACACCTACGCCCTGTGGGGCGAGACCCAGGCCCAGGTCCGGGAGCTGATCGGGCGCGTCCAAGACGCCGCCGCGCCGCATGGGCGCCAACCGCGCTTCAGCCTGTCGGTCCGGCCGATTCTAGCCGAGACCGAGGCGCAGGCCTGGGCTCGCGCGGAGGATATCCTGGCCCGGACCCGTGCCGCCCGGGCGGCACGGGGAGGCGGTGCGGCCGCCGCGCCGCAGAACGAGGGCTCGCGCCGGCTGCTGGCGGCGGCGGCCGCAGGCTCGCGCCTCGACAAGCGCCTGTTCACCGCCATCGCGGCCGAGACCGGGGCGGCGGGCAATTCCACCGCCCTGGTCGGGACGCCCGAGCAGGTGGCCGAGGCGCTGCTCGACTATCACGACCTCGGAGTGCGCACCTTCCTGATCCGCGGCTTCGATCCGCTGGAGGACGCGATCCAGTACGGCCGGGAGCTGCTACCGGCCTTCAAGGCCGCGCTCGCGGCCCGCGGCCGCGCCGCCGAGGCCGCCTGATGCGCGCCGCGATCTTGATTCTTGTCGCCCTCCTGGCCGCCGGCCCGGCCCGGGCGGACGACGTGCTGCGGATGGGCGACCAGCGCGGCAATGCCCGCGCCCTGATGGAGGCGGCGGGCGTCCTCGAGGGCCTGTCCTACCGGCTCGAATGGAGCGAGTTCCCCGCGGCCGCACCGCTTCTCGAAGCGCTGAACGCCGGGGCGATCGATGCGGGCGGGGTCGGCGACGCGCCCTTCACCTTCGCGGCCGCCGCCGGGGCGCCCGTGAAGGCGTTCATGGCGTTCCGCAACCGGCAGGACGGGCTGGCAATCCTGGTGACGCCGGATTCGCCGATCCGGAGCGTGGCGGATCTCAAGGGCAAGCGCATCGCCACCAATCGCGGCTCCATCGGCCACCAGGTGGTGCTGGCCGCCCTGGAGGAGGCGGGGTTGCCGTTCGACAGCGTCGTGTTCAGCTTCCTGCCCCCGGCGGATGCCAAGATCGCCCTCGCCTCCGGGTCCGTGGATGCCTGGGCGACCTGGGAGCCTTATACCTCCACGGCGGAGCTCGCCGGCCTGGCCCGGGTGGTCCGCGACGGCAACGGCATCACCCCGGGCCTCACCTTCGCGGTGGCGCGCGACAGCGCCCTGAAGGACAAGCGGTCCCTGCTCACCGATTTCGCCGCGCGCCTCGCCCGGGCGCGGGCCTGGGCGCTTAAGGATCCGGCGCCTTACGCGGAGGTCTGGTCGAAGCTGATCGGCCTGCCGGAGGCGGTGCCTTTGCGCTGGTTCGGCCGTGCCGGCTACCGGACCGTGCCGATCGACGCCGACGTGATCGCCGACGAGCAGCGCACCATCGACCTCTACGTCCGCGCCGGCCTGATTCCGAAGGCCCGCGCTCCGCAGGCGGCGGCGATCTTCGACACGGGGTTTTCCCAGGCCCTCGCAGCGGTGCAATGATGGGCACGTACCCGGATCGGAGGTCCTGACGATGCACGATAGCGGCGACGGCCATACCCACGATCACCACGCCGACGACCACGGGGCCGGGGATGGGGCGCCCGAGGCGGCGCGCTGGAAGCATGACGGCGTGCGGGTGATCCCGGGCGACCAACTCGACAGCAACACCGCGCAGACCCCGGGCATGTTCCGGCAGGCGGCGGTGAACGCCGCA
The DNA here is from genome assembly GCF_001455965.1 of Methylobacterium sp. GXS13. Taxonomy (GTDB): domain Bacteria; phylum Pseudomonadota; class Alphaproteobacteria; order Rhizobiales; family Beijerinckiaceae; genus Methylobacterium. The sequence goes on along the minus strand of NZ_LKKO01000091.1, from coordinate 47,941 downwards.
AGGGTCGGGGCCCAGAAGATCTGGGCCGGCACGGTGGCGATCCAGCCCGACGCCAAGACCGGCGTGCACCATCACGGCGCCCTGGAGAGCGTGATCTACGTGGTCTCCGGCCGCGCCCGGATGCGCTGGGGCGAGCGGCTCGAATACGTAGCCGAGGCCGGTCCGGGCGACTTCATCTTCGTGCCGCCTTTCGTGCCCCACCAGGAGATCAACGCCTCCACGGACGAACCCCTGCACTGCGTGCTGGTGCGCTCGGACAACGAGGCCGTGGTGGTCAACATCCCGGATGTCGAGCCGGTGGAGCGGCCCGAATCCGTCCACTGGGTCGACCCGATCCACAAGCACCCGTGAGCCTCTGCGGAGCGCAGCCATGAATCGGGCAGAGCCATGAGTCGAGACCGCCAGCTGCATCTCGGCGCGTTCATGCGCCCGGTGGGGATCCACACGGCCTGGTGGCGCTATCCCGGCGGCTACCCGGACGCCAACTTCAACTTCGAGCACCTGACGCATTTCGCCCGGCGGCTGGAGGCGGCGAAGTTCGACGCCTTCTTCATGGCCGACCATCTGGCGGTGATGAACATGCCGATGGCGGCGCTACGCCGCTCGGCCACCGTGACCTCGTTCGATCCGCTGACGCTGCTGCCGGCTTTGGCCGCCCTCACGTCACGGATCGGGCTGATCGCCACGGCCTCGACCACCTACAACGAGCCCTACCATGTGGCCCGGAAGTTCGCCTCCCTCGACCACATCTCGAAGGGTCGGGCCGGCTGGAACCTCGTCACCTCGGGCAACCCGGACGAGGCGCTGAATTTCGGCCGCGACGCGCATCTTGACCACGCGGTGCGCTACGCCCGAGCGCGCGAGTTCTACGACGTGGTCACCGGCCTGTGGGATTCCTGGGCGGACGACGCCTTCCTGATGGATCCGGAGAGCGGCCTCTTCTTTGATTCCAACAAGCTGCACGTCCTCGACCACCGGGGCGAATTTCTGAAGGTGAAGGGCCCGCTCAACATCGCCCGGCCGGTGCAGGGCTGGCCGGTGATCGTCCAGGCCGGCGCGTCCGAGGCCGGAAAGCACATTGCGGCCGAGACCGCCGAGATGGTGTTCGGCGCCAGCCCCACCCCGGAGGCCGCGCAGGCCTACTATTCCGACGTGAAGGGCCGGATGCCGGCGCTGGGGCGCGATCCCGACCACCTGAAGATCCTGCCCGGCGCCCTGGTGATCCTGGGCGAGACCGAGGCCGAGGCGCAGGCCAAGCGGGCGCGCCTCGACGACCTGGTCCATCCCGACAGTGGGCTCGCCAACCTGTCGGTGCGGCTTGGGGTCGACGCCTCCAGCTTCGATCTCAACGCGCCCCTGCCCGAGATCCCCGAGACCAACGCCAGCAAGACCAGCCAGGCGCAACTCCTCGACTATGCCCGCCGGACCGGCGCCACCGTGCGCGACCTCGCCCGCAAGGTCGGCGCCTATGCCGGGCTCCATTTCGTGGGGACGCCCGCGCAGGTTGCGGACCGGATGGAGGAATGGCTGGAGGGGCGCGGCTGCGACGGCTTCAACGTCATGGTCCCGTTCGTGCCCGAGGGACTCGACGACGTGGTCGACACACTCGTGCCGGAACTGCAGCGGCGCGGCCTGTTCCGGCGCGACTATGCCGGCACGACGCTGCGCGACCATCTCGGCCTGCCGCGCCCGCCGAACCGGTTCTTTGCATCGGAGGCGCCGGGGCGCGCGTGATGGAGAGCCGCGTCGGCGGCGCTCCGCGCGGTGCTTACCGCTTCACCTTGGCCTTGCGAGCGGCGAAGCGGGCATCGCGGGTCGCCTTCTGCTCGGCGGCCAACGCGGCCTGGCGCTCGACCTTCTCGGCGGCCTGACGGACGATCTCGGCCGCCGCGCGCTCCTGCTCCGCGAGTTCTTCCGCCGCGCGAACCGCCTCGGCGGCGGTACGGGCCGCTTCCCGCTCGCTCACCCGAACTTCGCGGGCTTCCACGACGGCTTGGCGCTCGGCCTGCCGGGCGAGCACGGCCGGATCGTCCGCCGGGGGGCGTGCACGGAACTGGGCCAGCCGCTCTTCCTTGGCCTTCGCGCCGGCCTCGAGACGATCAGCGAGCTGCGTTTCTTTGAATTGACCCACGTATTCTCCTCGCGCGCCGCAGCGCGGGTATCAGAAACAGAAGAAGCCGCTCCACACAGGGAACGGCTTCGAAACGCGTCCTCGTAAGAGGCGCTAGGTTCAGGCGGCCTGGAGGCTGCCGGCAGACTGCTTGCCGCTGCGACGGTCGGTTTCCATCTCGTAGGAAATCTTCTGACCTTCGATCAGGTTGCGCATGCCGGCGCGCTCGACAGCCGAGATGTGCACGAACACGTCCTTGCCGCCGTCATCAGGCTGGATGAAGCCGAAGCCCTTGGTCTCGTTGAACCACTTAACGGTGCCGATGCTCATAAATATTCCAACTGCTTTAGAGCATGATGCGAGACACCGGAGACCGGTCGCCCGAGATCATCATGCGGTAACAAAGGTCCAGGGCCTGCTGCTGTTGCGCTGCACCTGCAGCGAACGCTGGACGATCGAATAGGGCGAGCGCGTGCATGGCATGCGCCCGTCCGTGGTCGTCGAAAATGGGAGAGATGCAGAGCGCTCGCCCTGTTGTGGCGAGACGGCCGAATATCTGGCCAAAGATCGATTTATGATCTTTACCGCATCGGCGGGATAATCACAATCACAAAAGGGGCGTTCAGAAATTCAATGCGCAGCGCCGATGGTTCGCGATCTTTCTGCGCTTCTGTTCTGGTATAGAAATGAAGATCTCGGCGCCGCCTATTGCAGAGCCCCGCGCGACCATATGCCGGTTCTGAGGTGGGGATTCGGGTTGCAGTTGTCGGCGCGACCTCCATCGGCTCCCGGTGGCTGGTGGGGGGACGGGCCGCTGTGAAAAACCCCGTCTGCGGCCCATCGCTCGTGAGACACGTTAGCACTCTTGCGCATTGAGTGCTAAGACAGCGGTCGACCCGGCGCGGGCGATTCGGTCCGCCGCCGCCTTTCCCGTGCAGGCTCCGTCATGTCGACGCGAGGCCCGCAGGCGGGACGAACAGGATGCCAAACATGAAGTTTCGCCCGTTGCACGACCGCGTGGTGCTCCGCCGCATCGAGGGCGAGGAGAAGACCAAGGGGGGGATCATCATCCCCGATACGGTCAAGGAGAAGCCGCAGGAGGGCGAGGTCGTCGCCGTCGGGCCGGGCGCGCGCGACGAGGCCGGCAAGATCAATCCCCTCGAGGTGAAGCCCGGCGACCGCGTGCTGTTCGGCAAGTGGTCCGGCACGGAGGTCAAGATCGACGGTCAGGACCTCCTGATCATGAAGGAATCCGACATCATGGGCGTCGTCGCCTAAGGGCGTCCGCCCGGACCAACGCTCCCAAAGCCCTTCGAGGCGCCCGCACCGGTGTGCCTCGGGGCCGAACGACAACAGAAGAGACATTCCATGTCAGCCAAAGACGTACGTTTTTCTGTCGATGCCCGCGAGAAGATGCTGCGCGGCGTCGAGCTGCTCGCCAGCGCCGTGAAGGTCACGCTCGGTCCGAAGGGCCGCAACGTCGTGATCGAGAAGAGCTTCGGCGCCCCGCGCATCACCAAGGACGGCGTCACCGTCGCCAAGGAGATCGAACTCGCCGACAAGTTCGAGAACATGGGCGCCCAGATGGTGCGCGAAGTGGCCTCGAAGTCGAGCGACATCGCGGGTGACGGCACCACCACCGCCACCGTGCTGGCCGCCTCCATCGTCCGCGAGGGCGTCAAGTACGTCGCCGCCGGGATGAACCCGATGGACCTGAAGCGCGGCATCGACCTCGCGGTCGCCGCGGTCGTGAAGGACATCAGCGAGCGCTCCCGCAAGGTCGCCTCCTCGGAGGAGATCGCCCAGGTCGGCACGATCTCCGCCAACGGCGACAAGGAGATCGGCGAGATGATCGCCCACGCCATGCAGAAGGTCGGCAACGAGGGCGTGATCACCGTCGAGGAGGCCAAGACCGCCGATACCGAACTCGATGTCGTCGAGGGCATGCAGTTCGACCGTGGCTACCTCTCCCCGTATTTCATCACCAATGCGGAGAAGATGGTCGCCGATCTCGAGGATCCCTACATCCTGATCCACGAGAAGAAGCTGTCGTCGCTGCAGGCGATGCTGCCGGTGCTCGAGGCCGTGGTCCAGACAGGCAAGCCGCTGCTGATCATCGCCGAGGACATCGAGGGCGAGGCCCTGGCCACCCTCGTGGTGAACAAGCTCCGCGGCGGCCTGAAGGTCGCGGCCGTGAAGGCGCCGGGCTTCGGCGACCGCCGCAAGGCGATGCTCGAGGACATCGCGATCCTCACGAAGGGCCAGATGATCGCCGAGGATCTCGGGATCAAGCTCGAGAACGTGACGCTCGACATGCTCGGCCGCGCCAAGCGCGTGCGGATCGAGAAGGAGACGACCACGATCATCGACGGCATCGGCGAGAAGTCGGACATCGAGGGCCGGATCTCGCAGATTAAGGCGCAGATCGAGGAGACCACCTCGGACTACGACCGCGAGAAGCTGCAGGAGCGTCTGGCCAAGCTCGCGGGCGGCGTCGCGGTGATCCGCGTCGGCGGTTCGACCGAGGTCGAGGTCAAGGAGAAGAAGGATCGCGTCGACGACGCCCTCCACGCCACCCGCGCGGCGGTCGAGGAAGGCATCGTCCCGGGCGGCGGCACCGCGGGGCTGCGCGCCAAGAAGGCCGTGCAGGGTCTCTCGAACGAAAACCCCGACGTCCAGGCCGGCATCAAGATCGTGCTGAAGGCCCTTGAGGCGCCGATCCGTCAGATCGCGTCCAACTCGGGTGTCGAAGGCTCGATCGTGGTCGGCAACATCCTGGCCAATGCGTCCGAAACCTACGGCTTCAACGCCCAGACCGAGGAGTATGTCGACATGCTTCAGGCCGGCATCGTCGACCCGTCCAAGGTTGTCCGGGCGGCACTGCAGGGCGCGGCCTCCGTGGCCGGTCTGCTGGTGACCACCGAGGCGATGATCTCCGAGCTGCCGCGCAAGGAAGCCCCGGCCATGCCGGGCGGCGGCGGTATGGGCGGCATGGGCGGTATGGATTTCTAAAGCCACCTCCGACGAAGACACGACGGTCCGACGCAGCACCAAAGCTGCGCCGGACCGTCATCCTCGGGACGGCGGCCCGGCGCGGCGATGCGCCGATCCGGGCCGGGCGTTCAAAGCCTTCGACGCAGCCGTAACTTCATCGTGACTGCACCGAGCGGGCCGATGCGGGTTGCCCCCCGGAGCTGGTCGGGAGGTTTTCATGGGCGCAGGCGTTGATCCGGATGTGAACAGGATAGCGATCCGCACAGGGATCGCCGCTGTGCTGGCTCTGATGGCCATCGTCATGGCCCCCGCCACGGCCTGGGCGTGGGGCGTCCCCGGATGCACCAACCTTCCCGAATACAATCGCGCCCTTGGCGCCCTTCAGGGCATGACCAGCGCCTGTGACATGAGCGTCGAGCGGGCCCGCGCGGTCATCGCGGAGCATGACGGCGTGCCCGTGGCCCAACCACCCGTCGCCTCGCCGCCCCGGGTCCAGGCTCGGCGGCGCCCGGGACGCACGCACCACAAATCGGCCCGCCACCGGCGCCCCGCCGAGCGCTGACGCAGGCCTCTCTGCGCCCAAGCCGGTCCGGCTTCCCATCGGGGACTGACGGTCCTAGCGTCGGTCCCACGCCCGTATGCAAAGCCGAGTGAATGGAGGGGCTCTCCGTGCGGCTCGATCTCGGTCACAAGGGCGATTGGATCGTCGATCCCCGTGAGCTCGCTTCGCGTTTGGGCGTCAGCATGGCTGCGCTCAAGCGTCATGAGCGCCTCGGGCAGGTCGAGGCCCGGATTAAGTCCGGCTCCGGAACCGATCAGACCTGCGTGACGGTACGCCTGCACGGCAAGGGCTGGCGGGGAACCTTCGACGGGAGCGGTGCGCTCATCGCGGAAGAGCAGTGGTGAGCCCGGATCTGCGTCAAGAAAGCCGCTGCATTCGGGCAATGCGTGGTACAGCTCTCAAGAGTTTCCGTGCCCGCTGCCCTAGAGGACTGACATGAACGCCTTCAGATGGCTTATAGCCAAGGTTATCGGCGTCCTGTTCTCGCAGACGATCGACCACAAGAACCGCAAAGCAGCCTCCGAAAAGGAGGGCGGTACTTACGATGCCGGTCAAGCTTACCAATCGGCCGGGTTCGAGGGCGATTACCACGCCGCGACCACTCTGCTGAAGCAGCGGATGAACAAGAACTTTCCGGACAATTTCCACGCCCGGTTGGGCTCGCAGACCAACAGCATGTACGATTACGGCGAGGACCGCGCGGGCGCCGTCGACACGGCTTCGACCGCGATCGCGATGGCGCTGCGGAACGGCGCGACGGTCAGCCAAGCCGCGGAAGCCGGGGCGGCGAGCGTCGGAATCTGAGGCGCCGAGGGGCGGAGACACTGCCTGGCCTCGGGACTCCCGACGCCGATCGGAGCACCGCCGGAGATCACGGTCTCCGGCGGTATTCAGTGTCATGGCGAGATGGCGCTCGGCCTACCAAAGATGGCGCGGCAATCGGCGCTTCCAGCGCTCGCCGGCCTTCAGGGTGTCGGATTGCCGGGAGAGGCGGATCGGACGCACTGGCATCGCTGTCGGTTGAGCCGGCGCGGCCGTCACCGGAGCGGGTGTGCCCGTCGCCTGGCGTGTCGCCGCCGGTGCTGCGACGACAGCCGGCCGTGCCACCTCGGCGACCGGCTTCGGTGCGCGCTTGGTTGCCGTCGCCGGCTTGGCGCGGCGCACCCGCGGAAGGCGCTCGATCGACGGGGCCTCGTCTGCCTCCGCCGCTTCGGGCTCGCTGGCGAACATCGGCATGAGGCTCGGCAGCACTCGCCGGGCCGGGGGGGGCTCAGGCTGCGTCGGCTCGGCCTGGACGGCGGGCGCGAACAGCGCCTCGGCCGGCTTGTCGGCGGTGACCGCGGGAATGTCCCACCAGAGATCGTGGTTTTCGCGGGATCGCGTCGGTGCGTCGACCAGTGCGACACGAGAGGTGCGGGTATGCTTGACTTCGACCGTGAACGGCCGCGCGCTCCGGCGCTTCATGTGTGCGGAATTCCTGAAAACAACGTGCCTAACGGCTCAAAATGCGCAGGCAACGTTTGAACATCATACGGGAACGAACCGCGCGTTGTCGAGCGCAGAGATCAACAATCCTGTTTGCGCACCATAGGCTTTTGGGATGACCTCAAGTGCCTGCGCAACGTCGCATTGTTGAAGTACTGGGTTTGTGAGCTTCGCGATGGCTGCGTCGGCCCGACACAGGTCGGCGTTCATGCCGCGCCCGTGTCCGCCAAGCATGAGCATGTCAGGCGCATAGCCACGATGAGGTCAGCCATTGGCCGAGAACGGGGGCCGTTTCGCATGCGGTGCAGAAGCGTGTCCTGCCGAAGATGAAGGACCAGAGGTTCGGCGGCGCTGCACGGTCTCGCGGATATGGGTGATGAGCAGGGCGACGCGGCGCATCTCGACGCTCTCCGTCCGCCCGTACGCCTCCGCCCGGTTCGCCGCCCCCGATCCCCTGCGCAGGGCCGTGAACAGCGGCAGCCATACGGCGCTGCCGACGGAAACCACGACAAACACCGAACCGATCTGCCGGCTCCGTGCGGCTTCGGTGAGCTGATCGATGGTCGGGACCTTCCGGTGCACGCTCGCCGGGGGCGCCGAAATGGGTCAGGATCGGATCGAGCAGGCGGGGATCGAGCTTCCGCCCGTCGAGGAGCCCGACGGTGCTGCCCTTGAGCTTCGCCACGCTGTCGACGGTGCTGCCTCCAGGTGCAACGAAGACGATTGCGTCGCGGCGCAGGATCACCAGGGTCTGCCCGTCCTTTGGAGCGGCATCGCTGCGAACCAGGGTCAGCTGGGTCTCACTCGTGTCGAGGGCTGCCGCCGTCCCGAGACGATCCGGTTCGTAGATCGTCCGGATGCGCACCCGGGGGGGCTGGTTCTCGAAAAGCTGGGTCAAGGCCTGGGCCGCCTGCCGGTCCTCCTCACTGGTCTTCGCGACCGCGATGTCGAGCGAGAGCAGTCCGAGCAGAAGATGGATGAGCGCGGCGACGGCGGCAGCCCCGGCGATCACGCAGAGGGCGATGACAGTCGTATGCGAACGCCGGACGATCATCGCCGCACTGGTCTGCCACACCGGAACTATAACAAAAGGACATTGTGGAGGCTCCCTTGTCGGTTGAAGCCACGCACCGCTGGCCGGCAGCGACATCGTGCGCGATCGGGGGGCCTGGATTGTGAACCAGAGGCAGGCTCGCGGGCTTCTCCATGAGCCAAGGCGATCCTTCCGGGTCGAGGCAGAAAGAACCTCATGCGCATCCCCAGTCTTGCGGCGCTCTCCGGCGTCGGCCTTGCCATCCTGTGCCTGCCGGCTGCGGCCGTTCCCGCCGGCCCTGGGGCCGGCGCGTCATCGCCGTCCGACATGTTCACCCCGGTTCGGATGCGCCACCACCGCACGCGCCGGCCGTCGATGCAGCGGACGCAGCGGATGTATCCCGGTGCCAGCTTCGTTCGGAACACCACCCGCGGCGCGCCGGCGGGCAGCAGCGGCGGCAATGGGACGACCGGCAGCTACGCCGCGCCCAGCGGAAAATAGTCTGTTTGGATGCAGATCGATCGGCCCGCCCGGCTCCGGCCGCGGCGGGCTTTTTCGTGGCTGCACCTGCATCGGCTCCCGATCTTGGAGCGCAGGATGGAGATGGTGCAGCCGCTGACGCCCGAAGCCGATCAACCGGAAACCCTGGCTTCCATCGTACGTTTTGGCCCGGAGGCCCTGTGCAACGCGCGCACGAGGCCGACATGCCGAGGAGACCAGGATGCGTCATGCCATCCTTGCTGTTCTTGCCCTGACGGCTGCAACCCCGTCCCTTGCTCAAACGAAGACCGGTCCCGCCCCGATTACGCAGCCTGGACCGCCCCGCCAGATCGCGCCCGGCACACCGGAGGGGACCGTCGTCATCCCCGGCAGCGGCGAGAACAGCGGCCCGGGCAGCACGGCCGTCATCGCTCCGACGGGCACGGGTGCGGCGACCATAACGACCGATACGGCAGCGGGCGGAAATGCCGGCCAGCCCGAGCGCGGCGTTCCCCAGACGGGCGGCGGCGGTGGCGGCGACAATGGCGGCGGCTGATCGGTCGGTGCCGAGCACGCAGTAGCCTCCAAGTTCCCGGCCCCCCCGTCCGTTGACGGGATCTAGCCGCCACCCCCGCCACCGCCACCCGTCCCGGGACCGCCGAGATTGCCGTCCTTGTTCGGCGTATTCCAGTGAATGATGCCGTCGTCCGGGGGGCGCGGCGTCGTGGTCGGCGGTCGTGGAACGCCGAATTGCGGTGCTACCGTCACTCCGCGGCGCTGTGATCTGTCGGTGCGAACACGGTGAGCGACTGCGGGCGTGCTGCCCAAGACCGCAAGCGCGAGGACGAGCCATTTCACCAGCGCGCTCATCATGACCACTCCCCACCCTGTGGAACGCGCCGCCCGGAGGGATCGCCGCCGGGGCGCGGACGTCGCGCGGGAGCTGGGCACATCCGCGGGAGGCCGTTGAAGGTCACTTCGTCAGGAACGGTCTGAGCGGCCATCGGGTTTCCCCCAAGCCGGGGGCGCGCCTCAGCAACCGCGGCGAGGAGAGAATCCGTGTTCAAAGTCCCGACGCTGACGGGTGGCCTGTTCGCCGCCAGCCTGTTTCTCGCGCCACTCCCGGCCGCCGCGGCCCACATCGGCCTCGGCGCCGTCGCCGAACCTGCGCCGACTTTGGAGCATGTCCAGTACGGCTACGGTGGACCCCGCTTCGGACCCGGCTTCGGCGGTCGCCGCCATGGCTATGGCGGCCCGCGCTTCCGGGGGCGCGGCTACGGCTATGGCCGCGGGTACGGGCGTGGTTACGGTTATGGCCGGCCGCACGGCTATGGCTATGGCCGTCGCGGCGGCTTCTGACCGCGTTCGATCCGGATCCTGACGATCTTCAGCCCGCCCGGCCCCAGGCCGCGGCGGGCTTCTTCGTGCGTGAGCGGTCCCGGCTCGGGACGATCGATCCCGCGGTACCCGCACGGCCTGCTAACCGGGGCGCGTCATCCTGCATTCACGAGCCGCGTTGCGTATCGGCTCGACCGCTGGTGAGATCGGACGCTCCCCCGCCCCGTGACCAGATCGGGGTGGGGCCGAGCGGCCGGTCCACCCGGCGCTCACGCCTTCGTCATCGTCGTGGTCTTAAAACGGCCGAATCTCCGCTGCCCGGATTCCTGCATGCGTCTGACCTTCGCCACCCTCCTCGTTTGCTGCGCCACGGCCGCCTGCGCCGGGGAACCGCTCCTGGACGGTCCGGTCATGGGCGGCGGCTTCGGCATGAGCGGCTCTGACTATTACGGCGATATCCGCAGCCGGATGCCATTCACCCAGGAGGCCTCGCCCCGGCCGGTCGGCATTGCCGATGTCGAGCGCGCGCGGGCAACGCGGACACGCGCGGAGGCGCGATACCCGGCGCGGCGGCGCTTGCCCCACGGCTAAGCCGGCCGGAGCGGATCGCCCGGGATCGATCGCCTATGACGCCTTGAGGAGAGACTCGGTCCGGTATTCGCTCGGGGTCTTGCCGTACTGTGCCTTGAAGCGGCGGGCGAAATGGGCCTGGCTGGCGAAACCGCAGCCATAGGCCAGGGTGCCGATCGGCAGGTGCCGGACGCCCGGGTCGATCAGGCGCTTGGCTGCGGCCTCAAGCCGACGCTGCCAGATCCAGTCCGAGATGTGCTGGCCGTGCTCGCTGAACAGCTCCTGGAGCCGCCGCAGCGACACGCCGACTGCGGCGGCGAGTTGGGACGGGCCGAGCGTCGGATCGCCGAGGTTGGCCTCGACGAACGTTTTGGCGCGCTGGACCACGACGGTGCCGTGCAGCGGTTGCGGGACGTCCTTGGCCAGGCGCTCGGCTATGCTGGCTACGATCAGGTCGACGCCGACCGAGGCCATGCGGTCGGCCGCCTCAGGGGCGAGCCGATCGCCCAGGCGGACCAGTTCCTCGAAGAACGTTCGCGCCAGGGAGGTGGAGCCCAGCTCCGCCCCTATCCTGAGGGCCGTGTAGTGCCGGGTCGACCCGAGTACGCTCTCCAGCCGTTCGCGTGGCAGCTCCACGAACAGGACTTGAGCCCCTGCGCTCGTCGTCAGCACCATTGGCCGCTTGTCGAGGATGTAGAGGTCGCCGGTGCTCAACACGGCGTCGCGACCGTCCTGAAAGCTGTTCGAGGTGCCCGCGAGCTTGAAGGCTGCCGTAGCCATGCCTTCGCGGCCCTGACGCCAGGCTCCGAACTTCCTGACCTCGGTGCGCAGGGCACTCTGCGACATGCGCGTCACCAGGAGCGGGCCGATGGCGCTGTTCTCGACCTTGGCCTCGAACGGCGCATCGTCGAGGTGCCGCAGGTCGACGTTCGCTTTCTGCACCTCGAGCGCTTCACGCCAACGCTTGAAGCTGTGCCGGGCATCAAGCCCCTCAGTCGAAAACACGATCTGCATTAAATGTACGTAAGTACTCGCGATGCGTAACGGCGTGAGCCTCGCTATCGCATGCAATCCAAGATTTCAAATATCTAGTCGTTGTAATCTATGATTGTCTTTTGGCGCACGCATCGCGCGGGCGCCGCTATTTTGTATCGCTGAGGTTTCGTTGCCGATCGCAGATCGGCGACCGGTCTGGATCGGACACGGAACCTTGAACCGCGACCACGCGGCTTATGCGCGGCGTGTGGCCTACCCGCGACGCAGCCACCCAGCGTGGGACCTTGCCTTCCTGTTACTGTCCGCCGAACCGCGCGTCCCGCGCGCGGTTTCTTCCATCGCCTCCCAGGCGAACACGACGCCCGGGTCAGGCCCTCGCCCGGGCGATGCAGGCGATCTGTTCGGGGTGATCCGGAAAACAAAGCATCTCCGCATAGTCGCTGATCGGCTGGGGCTTGCCGAACAGGTAGCCCTGCATCTCTCCGCAGGCTTCATCCGCCAGGAACCGCCGCTGGGCGGCGGTCTCGACCCCCTCGGCAACGACGCCCATCCGCAGGCTCCGGCCCAGGCTGAGCACCGCACGCACGATCACGGCGGCCTGCGGGTCGACGCCGAGCTGGGCCACGAACGAGCGGTCGATCTTCATCTTGTCGAACGGGAAGGCCTGCAGGGTCGCCAGCGACGCGTAGCCGGTGCCGAAATCGTCCATGCTGATCCGGACGCCGAACCCCTTCAGGCGCCGGAGGATGCTGATCGCCCGTGCCATGTCGTTGATGATGACGCTCTCCGTCACCTCCAGCTCCAGCCGGTTCGGCGACAGGCCGGTCTGCGCCAGCACGGCGAGCACGGTCTCGGGCAGGTCCGGCTTCTGGAACTGCCGCGGCGACAGGTTGACCGCCACCTTCAGGGACGGTGCCCAGGTCGCGGCCTCGCGACAGGCCTCACGGAGCACCCAGTCGCCGAGCGCAATGATCAGACCGGTCTCCTCGGCCAGGGGCACGAACACGCTGGGCGGGATCTGGCCGCGTACGGGATGCGTCCAGCGCACCAGGGCCTCGAACCCCACCAGCATGCCCGATGCGCCGTCGACCTGCGGCTGGTAGTGCAGGCTCAGGGCATCGTCCGCCAGGGCCTGGCGCAGGTCGCTCTCCAGCACCCGGCGCTCCTCCGCCTCCTCGTCCATGTCGGACGCGAACACCCGGTAGGTGCCCCGGCCCTCGGCCTTGGCCCGGTAGAGGGCGAGGTCGGCTCGCCGGTACAGGCATTCCGCGCTCGTCCCGTGCTCCGGCGCCAGGGCGATGCCGACGCTCAGGCCGACGGCGATCCGCTGCTCGCCGACCCAAAGCGGCGTTTCGAACAGGCCGATGAGGCGCTCGGCGATGTCGATTGCCTCCGCGCGGTCGCCGGTGAGCAGGACGGCGAACTCGTCGCCCCCTAAGCGCGCCACGACGCCGTCGCCCACCGCCGATCGCAACCGGTCCGCTACACTGCGCAACAGATTGTCGCCCGCCTGGTGACCGAGCGTGTCGTTCACGCCCTTGAAGCCGTCGAGGTCGAGATAGAGGACAGACCCGGTGCCGCCCCGGACGGCGATATCGGCGAGCCGCGCATCGAGGTACTCACGGAACAGGCCGCGGTTCGGCAGGCCGGTGAGGATGTCGTGCCGGGCGAGGCGCGCCACCTCGGCCTCCGCGGCCTTGCGCTGGGTGATGTCGGTAAACGTCCGTACGAAGCCACCATCCTGAAGGGGCACGGTCCGGATCTCGAGCACGATGCCGTTCGGACGCACGCGCTCGTGGACATGGGCCTGTTCCAGCCCGCCGCGCTCGATCCAGTCCCGGTACGACCGGTCGGTCCGGTTGCGCTCGCGGTGGCGCAGCTGATGGCGCAGGACATCCTTGTAGCTCGGAGCCGCCAGCATCATCGCCCGCGGCAGGTCGAGGAGCACCAGGGCGCGCTCGTTGCAGACCTGAACCAGGCCACGACCGTCCACCATGATCAGCCCCTGGTCCATGCTGTCCAGGGTCATGTCGAGCAGCAACGTCTTCTCGCCCAGGGCGAAGCCCTGGCGGGCGAGGGCGGCGTTGATCGTGCGCAGATGGTCCAGCATCAGGGCGAGCGCCGCGAAGGCCAGGATCACCGCCATCATGACGGCGATGCCACCCGCCACCGCGCCGCGGGCGAGGCCGAGATCCGGGGTTTCCAGCGCCGGATCCGGGACAACGCGCGCCGCCGCCATGGCCAGGAAGTGCAGGCCGGCGATGGCTGCCGTCAGGATTGTGGTTGCGGCTACTCGTGTCCGTGCCTCGCCGCCGCGGACATGGATCACCAGGGCGGCGCCGGAAAGGCCGCAGCCGATCGTCGTGGCGACCAGTGCCAGCGGCAGGTCCCAGTTGAACCGTCCGGGCAGGACCACGCCCGCGATGCCGAGGAAGTGCATGCAAGCGATGCCGCCGCCGAGGATCAGGCCGGCCACCGCCCCGACCCACGGCGCGTCCCCGCGCGCCGCGCTCAGGAGCGTGAAGGCGACAAGAGCGGCTGTGATGGCCACGATGAGTGACAGCAGCGTCGTGGCCATTTCGTAGCCGACGACCACGCCGGGATCGTAGCCGAGCATGCCGATGAAATGGGTGCTCCAGATGCCCGCACCGGCCGAGAAGGCGGCAGCCAGCAGCCAGGCGGGGGCCGAGGCGCCCCCCTTCCGAACGCGCTGTTCGAGCAGCAGGGCGACGTAGCACGAGATCCAGCAGACACAGGCGGCCAGGGGGACCACCCAGGGGGTGTGCTCGTCGGTCAGGCAGGCCAGAGCGCGGTACATCGGAAGCCTCGCCGTGCGGCAACACGGGAGAACGATAGCGCGCCGATACTAATCAGAAGTTGCATATTCGATTGTGATTTCGCCTCAGGTGCTGATTTTCGAGGGGCAATCCCTCTGGCTTTCCGGGGAGTGGTTGCTTTCTGCCAGCAGGATGCGCGGGCTGCGCGCCGGCAAGCCGCTGTCCAGACGGCTATAGTGCTCATCAACGCGGTCATCGTGGCCATCGCTTTCGGCCGCATTGCTCTGGAGGAAGGCGAATTGGCCCGATGGCTGCGCTGACGTGTACAAGCGGGGCGGTTACATGCTTTTGGCGCGCTCCAGCCATGCCCAATGGCTAATGCCGTTGCTTACATGCCTGCGGTACGAGGGCCTTCCTCCCAAGACGACCCCTTCGAGCCCGCTCGGCACCAGCTGCGGCGGGCTCTTTTTCGTTAAGCGTTTGGCCCTACGCCTTGCCGGTGTCCGCGATCCGACGCTCCGCCCGCTGTCAACGGACGCTTTGACGGCATGCTGTGACCGCACGCATGAACAGATTCCTGGCGATCGTTGCGATGCTGATCGTGTGTGCGACCGCGGCGCTGGCTGGGGGCGATCGGCTCGACCTGGGCTGCGAAGATCCGCGGACCACGGGTTCGCTGCCGACCGAAACACAGGGGCCGGCAGTCCTGGGGACTGCCTTCGGCAAGGTCGAAATCACGCCGCCTGAGGAAAGCTGGCAGGAGCAGGCACAGCAGAACGCGGAGCGCCGCCGACGGGAGCGGGCCGAAGGCTGCCCGATCGATTGACGGGCCGGTCTTCACCGCATCCCGTATGGATCCTCGATCCATCTGCCACTTCACGTTGATCAGCCAAGCAATCACCGTCACTGTGGGTTCGGATTTCGGAGGCCGGCGGCGATCCGCGGCGCGCGCCACCCGGCACCTGACGGCGAAGGTCTAGGCAACATGCGGCTACTGACGTTCGGCGCCTTGATGGCGCTCTCGGTCTCGCCGGAGGCGCTGGCCCAGGATCCGCGGGATGTCCCCGTTCAGCGTGATCTCAAGCGGATGGACCGGATCGACAAGCGCCTCGGCCGCGACGGTAGCCGGCCGGTCGATCCGAACGTGACACCGGACAATCCCGACGGCGTCGTCGGCTTCGACGGGCCGCCCTTCAACTACGGCGATCCCGGCGTCATCGATGACGGCCCCCTGCCGCCCGGTTCGCCGGCGGATACGGATGACGAGTAGAGCCCGCTGTTTCGGGCGCTCCCCGCGCTAGGTAGAAGAAGCGCCCTACGGCGATGGGCTCTTAGGGGATCCAGGATGGCACACGAGACACCCGACGCCGATCGTGCCGCCCGTGTGATCGCCGAGAACGTCTACGCAGGGTTCTGCCGGCAGGCGACGATGCCGAACCGCCCGATGGAGGAGCAGACGATCCTGGCGCGGCTCGTCGAGGCGATCCGCCCCCAGATCGGCAGCGGCGCTCCGGGGGCGATCGTCGAGGCGGCCAATGCCACGCTGTCCGCGTGGGAGCAGCGCGATCCCGAGGTTCGGGGGCCGCGCGTCCTCGCGGTAAGTCCGATCGATGGCGCCGTGACCGTCGGGTAAAGCTGGCCCCTCATGCAGAGGGCGGATCCAGGACAATCCGCAGACGCTTTGACGAGGGATACTCGTTTTCCGAGAGTCGGCGCCCACCTGTCTGAATGGTGCTGGCGCCGACGCGTCGTGGCGGCGCCGCTGACGGCTCAGCGTTCGTGATCAGGGACCAGAATGCGTAAGAGTCGGTCGAAATCTGGTTCGTCGCGGCGTGCGCTGCCCGAGAGCCTGACGCAGCATCTCGCGGATCCAAAGGTCAGGGTCCTCAGGACGCCGGACGGACGGCGCCGGCCCTCACGCACGGCGGGGGCGGTCAGGAAGGTTGCCATCTCGCTCGTGACCCTGGCCGTCATCGTGCTGGCCGGGGGACACCTCGTGCATGCATGGTAGCTGCCGACCCGCCCTCCCGGACGGATGCCCCCGTCGGTCTTCATGCACCCCACCGGAGATCCCGGACGAGCAGCCGGCCGCTTCGAGACTCACACGGCAAAGGTCTACCTGAACGGGCCCGGCTCCCTATGTCAGCCGCAAGGAGTCGTTCAACCCATGATCATGATCATCATCTGCTTCCTGGCGCCATGGCTTGCCATGTTCCTGCGCGGGAAGGTTCTTCAGGGCCTTCTGTGCATCCTGCTCCACCTGACGATCATCGGCTGGATCCCGGCGACGATCTGGGCCCTGGCCGTCACCCGCAAAGAAGCGGCCTGACCGGCGACCTGAGACGGAGAGGAGGTCCTGATGCCCCCGAAGCTCACCAAGACGATCATCGGGGCGGTCATCGCCGTCGCCCTCGCGGCCGCGGTTTCCTACGGCGTCATCAGCCAGCAGACCGCCGATCAGATCCAGACCAAGGCGAACCAGACGCTGCAGACCGACCAAACGGGGTCCAATCCCGCGCCGCAGCAGCCCCAGCCTGCGCCGCAGGATCCGAGCCCGCAGGCGCCGCGCCAGCCGGGGGCGTCGCCTCAGCTGCCCGGCCCGCGTCAGTAGCGCCGATGGTGGAGCAGGGGCCAGGAAGTGGGACGTTCGCCGTCCGCTCCTTCCCGGCGCGCGTGCTGCTTCACTGGAGGGAGCCGGGTCCCGGCGACATCGAGCGTCCCGCGTCGAGCAACGCGCGGATCTTAGCCGTCGCGTGCGCCAGGATGTCGGGCCGCGCTTCGTCGTAAGAGGTTTCCGTCACGAAGCTCTGAAGGGCCTCCTCGATCCGCCCCTCGATCTCGTCCATCACGGTCAGGCCGTTCGGACCTTCCCGGCGCAGATAGGCGTCCGCCAGGGCCAGGTAGGCCGCGCTGGCGAGCAGAAAGGCGACGCCATTGGCCTCCTGAGCCTGATCGGATCCCGGCTCGGGGTCGTTCGCCAGATCGTCCGAAAATTCATCAATCATCAAAGCATGCTCTGCACGGAGCCCGTGTGGAGCATGTCGCAATTACTGCAGCGCACACAGCTGCAAATACTGCGTATCAGCCTGACCATTCGACTGATAATTCTATTCTAGATATGATAATTCCGCAGTAATTCGCCCTTTGGTTGTGGCGATGCCAGAAAGGGCGGTGGTCCTGTTCGCGCGTTGAGCGCGCGGGCAGGCCTGAAGCTATACGATCCCGCTGCCGTCGTAAGGCCAGGGGCGATCGAGATGCGCCGCGACCGCTGCCGGTTCGTCTCCGACCGCACGCACGGCCGCTGTCACATCCTCGACCGGCACCTGAAGGCGGCGCGCCCAGTACGCTGCCGAACTGGGATCCTCGACATTCACGCGCTTCGGCTCTTGGGACAAATCTGACATGGAAGCCTCCGGCGGGAGAACCGCCGGGAGCCCTGACGGTTCAGTCGCGGCTGTCGTGACCGGTCGATCACGACCGTGCGTGGGCGTTACCACCCATTGTAGAATCGGCGCGGGCCGTCGTAGCCGCCGGGGCCGCGCTCGTAGCCGCCACCATAACCGTAACCCGGGCGACCGCCATAGGGGCCACGGGGGCCGCCATAGCCCCACCCACGATCGTTGGGGCGGCAATGGCCCCACGGATTCGGATGGAAACCCGGGCCGCAGCCGCCAGCGACGCGTTCGATCAGCCCGGACCCGCTGGGCGGGCCGTAGCCGAACGGCGCCGCCTGCGCCGCCGTGGCGGTGGCGAGCCCTGCCGCAAGCCATGCGGCCATCCCGAGGGTCTTGAAGCGCACCATGACACGACCTCCTGAAACCGTCGGCCCGCTTGTCCGGACCGGATGCCAGGAGAATGGAGCCGGTGCCCTGAACCCGTTCTGGTTGGGTCGTTCATCAACCTGATGGTGAATGGCGCGCGATCAGGTCGCGGTGTGGTTTCGCCATGCCATAAAAACGGCGGGGCTCGCACCCCGCCGCCGGTCGATCCGATCCGTCGAGAGCCCAAGCCCCGACGCTACAAGCCCAGTAACATACTGGCGGACCCGAGAAGGGTCATCATGAGGCCGCCGACGAAGACCGCGATCATCGCGTAGGAAAAGACTTTCAGCGCCATGCGGGGATGCCTGCTGCGCAGATCAGCAACGGTAGCCGCCGGTGGTCTGGCCGTACTGCTTCACGGGGCGGGTCTGCTGGTCCGCATTGCCTTCCGCCGCCGAACTCATCGGGCAGCGATCGTAGGTTGGGGTGTCATGGACGCCGAGCCCCAGTGCCCCAGTGGTCTCGACCTCATAGGGGGTAAAGCCGGTCCAGCGCGCACCGTTTGATGCCATGGCGGACGAGATCGGGGCGACGCCAAGGATAAGCGAAGTGACGACGGCAGCGATACGGGTCTTCATGGGTAAAACTTAGCTCCTACAAACTACAGATCTGTCTTTCGGCTCTGTTTTTCTTGTGCGAGACCTAGATGGGGCTTCGCGCGCCGCCGTGACGTGCCGCGTCGCACGCCGCGCGACGGATTAAACGCCGGGGCATTTGCGCGGCGCCGCGCAAGATCGATCGGAGCGGACCGGGCCGATTGAGCTGGCCGACCGGGATTGGGAGGGGTATGCCCCCGGATTGGCAAGTCCATGCGGTGCAGGCCCTGGCGCTGTATTTGCGGGCAGGCATCGGTCCTCCGATCGGACTGGTCCGACAGACCGGTCAGGTCAGTCGCCGCTCGATGGGTAGCTTGGCCTGCGGAGCAGGTTGGGTGAGCGCAGCCGGCCAACCTGTTCCGCTCCGCGCGTCTCGAGGCGCGCGGGCCGACCGACCACCCAAGGCGGCCGTTCCGGATTCTGGCTTATTGAGGCGCTGGCCGGGCTAACCGCGCGTTTTCAGGCGCTGTACTCGGGCCTGGGCCGGCCCTCGATACCGCCCGAGATGCTGCTGCAGGCGTTCTTCTCGGCGGGCTCCGGGCGGATGTTGATGGAGGCGATCGCCTGCAGCCCGCTGTCCCGTTGGCTGCAGCCGCACGGCGTCAGCGGCGCCAGGCGCTCCCATTGCTCATCCGTCAGGACATCCCGGTCAGACCGGCGTGACACGACGGCTCACCAAAAAAGCGGCCTTTGGTCAGATCATCGTCCTGATCGGAAGCCCCAAGTCTGCAATCCTCGCCCCATCCTGTAACGGTCTCCGCCGAAGCGAATACCGGTTCGGCGAAGCGCGTTGGAACAGAGGCATGGAGCCGGGACCGATCGTAACGCGGTCGGGAACAGCGTGCGCGTCAGCCCGAAAGGTGGTCTCCAGCTGTCGGGATGATTTCAAACCACGAGGCTGGAGCAGCGCTACGGTACGACGCCCGGGATGATGCGTCAGACGTTCTCCTGCAGATCGTTCCATCGGGGACGCGACGCGGGGGGGGGGGCGCCCGAGCGGGGCGCGGCGGCGTGCCCGGTACGCGTCCCTGGCATGCCGGTGTGGCCGGTTCCATCGGATACCAAAGGGATGAGGATGGGCCGTCCCACTTACGGGGCAAGCCCGCCGGATTTGAGAGACCGATGCCACTGATCGATCCCGCCCGGGCGCTCCTCCTGGTCATCGACATCCAAGTCCGGCTTATGCCGGCCATCACCGACGGCGCGGGGGTGATTGCCAACACGAACCGCCTCGTGGCGGCAGCGAGGCTCCTCGACGTGCCGGCCCTGTTCACCGAGCAGAATGCCGGCGGCCTCGGCCCGACCGTGCCGGACCTCACTCCAGGGCCCGAAGCGGTCTTCCCCAAGATGAGCTTCGGTGCCGTCCAGGCACCGGGCTTCCTCGACCGGCTCGGGGGCCGCGACCTCGTGGTCGCCGGCTGTGAAGCGCATATCTGCGTGCTGCAGACAGTGCTCGGGCTCCGGGAGGTCGGGCAGCGCGCCTACGTGGTCGCCGATGCCGTGGGTTCGCGCCGAACCGAGAATCGCGATGCCGGCCTCGCCCGGATGGCCGCCCACGGGGCCGAGATCGTCACAACTGAGATGGTGGTGTTCGAGTGGCTCGGCACCGCCCGGCACCCGTGCTTCCGCGAGGCCGTCAAGTTAATCAAGTGAGTGGGGTCAGCCGCCGCCCAGCGCCGCGCGGGTGCGGGCGTCGGCGCCGATGTCGTCCGGCCCCTCCAGGCCCAGCACCTCGATCAGGCGCATCCGCGCGCGGCTGACCCGGCTCTTGATCGTCCCCACCGCAACGCCGCAGATCGCGGCCGCCTCCTCGTAGGTGAAGCTCTGGGCCCCCACCAGAACCAGCGCCTCGCGTTGGGCATGGGGCAGCCGGTTCAGGGCGGTCTGAAACTGCGCCATCTCCATCCGCACCTCCTGCTCGGGCAAGGAGGTCAGCTTGCCGGCCATCACGCCGTCGGCGTCTTCCACCTCGCGCTTCCGCTTGCGCTGCTCCGAGTAGAACAGGTTGCGCAGGATCGTGAACAGCCAGGCCGTGAGGTTGGTCCCCCGGCGGAAGCTGCCCGCATTGACCCAGGCGCGCACCAGCGTGTCCTGCACGAGGTCGTCGGAGCGGTCGAGATCGTAGGTGAGCGAGAACGCGAAGGCCCGCAGGGCCGGAATCGACCCGAGCAGGAGATCGCGCATCTCGGCATCGACCCCGTGCGTCGGCGAGCCGGAATGGTTGCCGGCGGGAGCGGCTTGCAGGGTCATGGTCATCGCGAGGCCTCCGTGTCGGAGCATGCGGCGAGGTCGTCGATCAGCGTCCGGAGCCGCTCCGGGATCGGCAGGGCCAGAACATCGGCGTAATGCAGGCGCAGGCCGCGGCCGATCCGGGCGCGATCCGCGTCGCTGATTGCCCGGCGCCCGGGCGCGGAGCCTGCGGCTGCACCGTCAGGCAGGGGGGCGGTATCGTTCGCGGGCATCAACCCGCCTCCGTCCGCATCACCGGCGCGGCGCGTCACCGCCCGCTCGTCCTTGCCCTGGGTCATGATCACGTCCCGACCAGCGGCGATGCGGCCCCGACGGGGTCTGCGATCCGCCGCTCCGATCTCGCGATCGGTTGCGACGGAGACGTGCTACATCGCCTTCCGGTGGCGCTGGTAGGCGCAACGGATTTAATCGGTTCTGAACTTCGTATTCATCAAATCTTAATGTCGTAATTTGCGAGCTTTGCCGTAAATTATTGACAAAGGCGCCAGTTACAATTCAGAAATACTTATTCGAGCTTGGCCGTAAGTGAACCTCGCCCGGGGCGGCTGAATGGACGCTGAGCATGGGCGGCACATTCCGACCCGCGCAGCCCAGGACCCAGTCGGCTCACGCTCGGTCGGAGCGGAACCCAACCGATTGTCCGGGAAAGGACTACGCGCCCGGCCCCAAGTGAAAACCCAAAGGGACAGGAGGTGTGGTGCCGGTGGAGAGGATCGAACTCCCGACCTTCGGTTTACAAAACCGCTGCACTACCGCTGTGCTACACCGGCCCGCGACACACGTGCTACCAGTCGCGGTGCCGCCGCTCAAGCCGACCCGGGCTATGATCCGGAATCTACCGTGTGGAATCGGCTAGCGCCCCGAGCCGCGCACCAGGGCCTTCAGGCGCTGGTCGGCCCGGTCCATGCGCTCGGCAATGCCCCGGCGGATGCACTTGTCGACCGCGTCGCCGGCGTAGAAGCCGGTCGTCTTGTCTTGGTGCCGGCAGGCCCGGATTGGTGGCCAAGCGACCACCGCGGCCACGACCAGCAGCACGACCAGGGCATCGATGACAAGCCAGCCCTTCCAACCCAGGCGAAAACCGCCCCGGCCGAAGGTCTGCGGGCCCCGCCGGCGGTCGCGCTGGCTCACCGGCTCGGGGCGGAGCCGCGCCATGCGCGCATGGAATTGGGCCTCTTCGACTGCGTCGGGGACGCTACCGGAGGGCGATGGGGTGAGGGGACGACTGGACATGGGAGGCTCGCAAGGGTGGGGGCGGCGGGCTCTTCGCCCTGTGGCCTCAATCGATCAGCCGCTTCAGGAGGGCGAAGTTGTCTTGCATCGAGAGGACGTTGCCGATCATCTCGCTGCGCGCGCAGGCCCCCGCCCCGACGAGCCCGAGCCAGCCCGTGGTGGCGGGGCGCGTGCCGCAATCCGCGAAGCTGCCGTAGAGAAACATCGCCACGGGCAGCGCGAAGACCACGAGCTTTACGAGGCCGAAGAGCTGCCCAAACAGGCTCCTGCGGGGGCGCCGCGGCTTGTCCCAGTCGTCGTCCCAATCCGCTTCGGCGGCGTCCCTGTCTCGACGGTCCATCGCGGTATCGTGTCCGGCCTGATTGGAATTCGCCGGATGAAACTGCCACGCTTTCGTGAAGCGGTGGCTAAAGCGGATGTTTAAAGGCGGATGAAATCATCATTCGTGCGCCGTCGATGAACCGGAGGGACCCGCCTCAGGCGGCGAGCGCCCGCCTCACGGTGGCGCGCAGGTCCGCCAGCGAGAACGGCTTGGTCAGCACGTCGGTGACGATCGCATCGAGCCCGCGGGCGCGCTCCCGCTGGTCGGCGAAGCCGGTCATCAGCAGGATGGTCAGCTCCGGGAAATCGCGCTTGGCGGCCAGCGCCAGGGCAATGCCGTCCATGAGCGGCATGCGGATGTCGGTCAGCATCAGGTCGAACCCGCCATCGGCCTCGTTGAGCCGGTCGAGCCCGTCGCTGCCGTCATTGGCGGTCACGACGGCATGACCGTCGATCTCCAGCCCCCGCTTGAGGAAGCCGCGGACGGTTTCTTCGTCATCCACGAGGAGGATGCGCGCCATGGGGTTCCGTAAACGTTCCTGATCCCGGGCCTGATTCCGAGGGTGTCTCACAAGATGAGACTTCAGGCCTGCTTATGGATAACAGATCACGAACGGAACCGTTGCTCTGTCAAGGCGCGAGACGGGAAAACAATCGCATCGCGGGGTAGCGCGGCGAAAATGCCGCGCTGGATCGCAGGGGTGTCAGGCCTCGTCGAACAGGTCCGGATCGCCACTGTCGAAATCGACCACGCCCACGAAGGGCAATTGGCGGAAGGCGTGGGCCGCATCCATCCCGTAGCCGACCACGAACACGTCCGGGCAGGTGAAGCCGACGAAATCGGCGTCGATCGTCACGGCGCGCTTGCCCGGCTTCTCGAGCAGCACCGCGGTCAGCACCCGCTTGGCGCCCCGGGCCATGAGAAGATCCTTGGCGAACACCACGGTGCGGCCGGATTCCAGGATGTCGTCCACCAGGAGCACGTCCCGCCCGCGGACCTCGCTCTGCACGTCGCGCAGGATCTCGACCTGGCCGGTGGAGACGGTGCCGGTGCGGTAGCTCGACAGGTGCACGAACTCCACCTGCGGCGACAGCCCGACCCGGTGCAGCGCCCGCAGCAGGTCGGCGGCGAACATGAAGCTGCCCTTGAGCACCGCCACGACCAGGAGGTTCTCCGGGTTCGCCGACAGGATTTCCTGGGCCAGCTCGGTGTTGCGCTTGGCGATTGCCGCCTCGTCGAACAGGGGGCGGACGCGCCGGTCGGGGATGCTCATCTGACGGGTCCCGAGAGTTTCTTTCTTGTGCGGGCTCGCCGCCGCGATCGGAGGTCGGTCTTACCCTCCCGGGCCCGCCGGGGGAACTCCGGATCGGGCCGCCCGGGGCGGCGCGTCAGCCGTTGTCGCCGCGGATCGCTGCGATCACCGCATCCGTGACCGCGCGGGTGGTTGCCGTGCCGCTGAGATCGGGGGTGTGCAGGGCGGGATCGGCGGTGACGCGCTCGACCGCGCGCATCAGACGGTCGGCGGCGGGCTTCTCGCCCAGATGCTCCAGCATCTGGCAGGCGGTCCAGAAGGTGCCGACCGGATTGGCGATACCCTTGCCGGCGATGTCGAAAGCCGAGCCGTGGATCGGCTCGAACATCGAGGGAAACCGGCGCTCCGGGTTGATGTTGGCGGTGGGCGCGATGCCCAGCGATCCGGCCAGCGCCGCCGCGAGGTCCGACAGGATGTCGGCGTGCAGGTTCGTCGCCACGATCGTGTCGAGGGTTTCGGGCTTGCTCACCATCCGCATGGTCATGGCGTCGACCAGCATCTTGTCCCAGGTTACATCCGGGAACTCGGCCGCGACCTCGGCGGCGATCTCGTCCCACATCACCATGGCGTGGCGCTGGGCGTTCGACTTGGTCACCACGGTGAGCCGCTTGCGCGGGCGTGAGCGCGCCAGCACGAACGCGTAGCGGATGATGCGCTCGACCCCGGAGCGGGTCATCATCGACACGTCGGTGGCGACCTCGTTGGCATGGCCCTGATGCACCCGGCCGCCGACGCCGGCATATTCGCCCTCGGAATTCTCGCGCACGATCACCCAGTCGAGCTCGGGTCCGGTGACGTGACGCAGGGGACTGGTGATGCCGGGCAGGATCCGGGTCGGCCGGACATTGGCGTATTGGTCGAAGGGCTGGCAGATCGCGAGCCGCAGGCCCCAGAGGGTGATGTAGTCGGGCACGTCCGGCGCGCCGACCGCCCCGAAGAAGATCGCGTCGTGATCCTTGATCCGCGCCAGCCCGTCCGGGGGCATCATCACGCCGTGAGCCTTGTAGTAGTCCGAGCCCCAGTCGAAGCGATCGAAGGCGAAGCGGAAGCTACCCTCGCGCTCGGCGAGGACGTCGAGCACCGCGATGCCGGCAGCGATGACCTCCTGGCCGATCCCGTCCCCTGGGATGGCGGCGATGCGGTACTGCTTCATGGCGCGTCCTCGATGGTCGTGTTCGTCCGCCGCCCGTCGAGGAGCGCCGGCCTCGCGCCAGGATGGCATAGGGCCGGTGCCATGCCGACCCCGGCAAGTCGATGCCGGCTCTCGGCCCGTGGTTCCGCGGGCGGGGACCACTTGCGCCGCGCAAGCGATCTGGAAACGCAAAAGGGGTCGGCGATCCGCCAACCCCTTGCGCAGTCATTCTGAATGGATGGTACCACCGCCCCGGCTCGAACGGGGGACCCCCAGATCCACAATCTGGTTTAAGGGCAAAACAAGCCCTAACAATCAGGTGCCCTCTGGACGGTCAACGGCTTTGCCAGGTCTAGCAAAAACTGCCATTGTGATGCTTTGTTAGTAGCACGGGGTAACAGGGCATAACGCCCGGTTTCTGTTACCCCCGGTTACCCCGGAGGATCACCAGAGTGGCAGCGCGAGTCCTCACCGTGCAAGCCATAGAACGCCTAAAGCCCGACGCTGCGCGACGGTTGGAGATCCCAGACGCGACGCTTCCGGGTCTGTACTTCATCATCCAGCCGTCCGGCGCGAAAAGCTGGGCTGTCCGATACCGGCATGGCGGCCGGACCCGGAAGCTTACCCTCGGCTCTTATCCGGCTCTCGACCTCGTGAAGGCGCGAACCGAGGGGAGGGCGGCCCTTCAGTCCGTGTCGCTGGGGCAGGATCCAATTGCGGAACGCAAGGCGGTCGTGCCCTTGCTGACGCGTGACCTGATCGGCTCGGTGATCGACAGCTTCATCGAACGTCACGTGAAGCCGCGGAACCGACCCCGCACGGCCGAGGAGACGATCCGGATCCTGCGAACCAAGGTGCTGCCGGTCTGGGAGGGCCGGAAGATTCAGGACATCGGCCGCCGCGACGTGATCGATCTGCTCGATAGGATCGTGGATGCTGGGACACCGGTAGCCGCCAACCGCACGCTCGCGGCCCTGTCCAAGCTGTTCAATTGGGCTACCGATCGCGGTGTCATTGATGCGAACCCGTGCGTGCGGATCAAGGCGCCGGCGGCAGAGACGAGCCGCGACCGCGTCCTGAGCGACGAAGAGTTGCGCCTGCTCTGGCGAGGCTGCGCTTCGATCGGATGGCCATTCGGTCCGTTCGTGCAACTCCTGCTGCTGACTGCTCAGCGCCGCGATGAAGTCGCTAAGATGCGGCGTGTCGAGCTGCGCGAAGGCGGCACGCTGTGGACCATACCGGCCGAGCGAGCGAAGAACGGTCAGGCTCACGACGTGCCATTGAGTGGCGCGGCACAGGGCGTCCTGGGTTCACTGCCGCGGGTGGCCGGACGGGCCGGCTATCTCATCAGCACGACTGGCAACAGCGGCATTTCGGGTTACGCCAAGGCCAAGACGCGCCTCGACGCTGTGATGCTAGCTCTTGCACGCACCGACGCGGTTGCCGCTGGGGGCGATCCTGAGAGCATCGCTATCGAACCTTGGCGGCTGCACGATCTGCGCCGGACGGCTTCTACGGGTATGGGCCGACTGAAGATCGAACCGCACGTGATCGAGGCCGTGCTGAACCATCGGTCCGGCATCATCCAGGGCGTGGCGGCCGTCTACAACCGCTACCAGTACCTCGACGAGAAGCGGGCGGCCCTAGAGGCATGGGCGGCGCACGTCGAGAAACTAGTCGGGGGAAACACCACAAAATGACGAGCCAAAATGACTGGGTCACATTGAGTCAGGTTCATCGGAGGCTCGCTGAAATTATGGAAAGCCGAGCGACTACCGAGATTTTGCTGCTGGAGGCGTTGCGATCTGGCAAGATCGGCATGGCAGCAGATTACTACATGAACGGCAACTCGCACCCGGAAAGGATCCTGCGTTCGGACAATCTACGTGATGCTCGGTTTGTTATCTGGGAGGAAAGTAGGATCGAGCACCAAATTGAACGTTCGAATTTAGGACCAACGGGACAAACTCATTATCATTTGGGTGATTTCCACCGAGTAAGACTTAATTTGTCGCAAGTAACAGGGTTGTGGCCTGATTTCAATCCGGGCGTCGGCGCAGCACAGGCAGTTTCTGAAGCCCCTCTGATCGAGGCGCCCCGAAAAGGTGTGGGTGGGGCAAAGGCTGATTATGACTGGGAAGAATATTTGATTGAAGCGGCCGCTTATATTTACGTCAATGGGTTGCCAAAAAGTCAAAATGATTTGTTCGTTTACTTATGGAATTTGTTTGGGGGTGAAGCTGGCGGCCCCAGTCTAGGCTCAATGAAGAAGCACGTCGGCCCGCTGTATCGGCGCTTCGAAAAAATTGATCGCGGCTGAGTTCCTGACCGTTCCTGACCATTCCTGGCTGACACAGCCTAACATCTAGCATCAATAGACAGCGTGTTCCTCAAAGGAGCGGCGCGATGAACTCACGTACCCAACGATCCCCTGAAGACATGCTGCCAGCAGCGCAGGTCATGGCCCGCTATCAAGTTAGCGACATGACGATCTTCCGGTGGCTGGCCGATCCGAAACTTAGGTTTCCCCAACCCATCCGCATCAATGGGCGCCGCTACTGGCGGCTGGCCGACCTGCAGGCCTTCGAGGCCCGACAGGCCAAGAAGGAGGCCGCATAAGCCATGAAGCAGAAAACCCGCGCACAGCGCGGGCTGCGGCGGGTCTCTAAAGGTGTCTTCTGCCAGGTCGACACTCAGAGAGATACGACAGCCCAAGCGCTCCGACAAGACTATCTGGCCACCCGGTTCGGTTTAACGCCGTCCGTGGCCAATCTCCTCGCCGAACTGGCGTTCACGACCACCGATCGTTGGGGGCGCGCATGAGCGCCTCCACCCTGAACCCCAACGATTACGCCTACGGCGACCCGGATAAGCTTCGGGCTCACATCGCCGAGCTGATGGCCCTCGTCAGCATGCGCGCCAACATGGCCGGCGATTATGCAGCCATGCGCGACGATGCCGGCCTCCGGTACTCGATGAAGTGCGCCGCGGCCGAGTTCCGTGCCGCCCTCAACCTGCTCGGTGATCTGACCGAGCAGTTGGAACGCGAGCGCCAGCGTCGGCAGCCCGCGCAGGCCTCCCACACCCACTCGAATCAGGAGGCGTGCGTATGAGAGCGCATCATTTCGCCGCCGAACTTGACCGGCTACGCCCTGATGGACAGGACAATTACGGCCGGGTCCAGTCGGAACAGCTACCGCTGTTCCCACCCCTGCCGCCCGCCGAGCCGTACCCACTAGATGCGCTTGGCCCGATCCTCGGTGAAGCCGCCCGTGCCATCGCCCGCAAAGTTCAGGCTCCGGCCGCTATCGCCGCCCAGTCGGTGCTCGCCGCCGCCTCGCTGGCCGCGCAGGCCCATGCCGACGTTCGCATGCCCTATGGGCAACGCCGGCCGCTGAGCCTCTATCTCGTCAGCAGCGCCTTCTCTGGTGACCGAAAGACCACCACAGACAACGAGGCGCTGTGGTCGGTCTGCCGGCGCGAGGATGCGCTGCAAGAAACCCATGGCCGCGCCTATCAGGACTGGACGGTCACGCATGCCGCTTGGTCGGCCGAGAAGAAAAAGATCGAGAACGATCGGAAGCTGGTTTTTGAGGCTCGCAAGGTCTTGCTGACGGAACTCGGCCCCGAACCGCAAGCGCCAGTGCGGCCGGTGCTCACCTCCGCCGAGCCGACCTTCGAAGGCTTAGTGAAGAGCTGGCCCAACATGCCGCCCGCACTCGGGGTGTTCACAGCCGAGGGCGGCCAGTTCACCGCTGGGCACGGGATGGCGGCCGAAAACCGCCTCCGCACGGCGGCTGGGTTCTCCATCCTTTGGGACGGCAAGCCGGTCACGCGGGTGCGGGCTCTCGATGGAGTGTCGATTCTGAAGGGGCGGCGCCTGGCCATGCACCTGATGGTGCAGCCCGACGCGGCAGCGGCCTTCCTATCGGATCCGGTGTTGCGGGACCAAGGCCTGCTATCGCGAATCCTCGTGGCAGCCCCTGACAGCATCGCCGGCACGCGACTGTTTCGCGCCGTGACAACGGATGATGCCGATCAGATCCGCCGCTACCACGCCTGCATGCTGAACCTATTGGAGAAGG
This sequence comes from Methylobacterium sp. GXS13, assembly GCF_001455965.1. Lineage (GTDB taxonomy): Bacteria > Pseudomonadota > Alphaproteobacteria > Rhizobiales > Beijerinckiaceae > Methylobacterium. The sequence continues at coordinate 18,845 of NZ_LKKO01000091.1, read as the reverse complement.
CCCCGGAGGCAGACCGGGTGCAGGGCCTGATGCCGCGTGAGCTCACGATGAGCACCACTGCCGAGGACCGGTGGCGCGACTTCTACAATTGGATTGAGGAGCGCTGCGGCGCGGGCGGCGACCTTCGTCCGATCCGGGACTTTGCCGCCAAGGCCGCCGAACACGCTGCACGGATTGCCGGGGTGCTGGCCATCGTGGCGGACGAGCACGCGTCGCAGATCTCGGCCGAGATTATGACCGCGGCCGTGCGCCTGACGACTTGGTACACCGACGAGGCTTTGCGCCTTCAGCAGGCGTGCCGGACCGATCCGACGCTTCTCCGGGCGAAGGCTCTGTTGGACTGGCTCGGCAACCGCAACGAGGCGGCGGTGAAGTTCAGCGACGTGCTTCGGCTCGGCCCGGCACCGACCCGCACGAAGAAGGAAGCCGATGCCGCCGTCCGCACTCTGATCGAGCACAACCTCGTGGAGGAAGTGAGCGAGCGCCCGCGCCTGATCCGGGTGGCCGGGCGGACGTGAGTGAAACTTCGGAAATCAGCATGCCCGCTGCGAAGATTGCGAAATCTGCGAAAGTTCACGTTCTGAACCTGCGGACTTTCGCAAAATTCGCAAGTTTCGCACGGGGCACATGCAAAACCGCGAATTTGGGAACCTCGCCATGACCCCGGCGGAACGCGACCGCTTCGAGAAGTGCCTCGCTCTGGCCAAGCGCGGGGCTACAGCCGGCGAACGGGCTGCCGGCCTCGCCGCCGCCGAGGCCGTGGACGCGTCTGTCGGCATGACACTATCGGAAGCCAAGGCTGCCGTCGGTGTCTCTCGGCCAGCCCCGCCAAGAATGGATTGGCCGCACCCACCACCTCGCACGGCACGGAGGACCCCGCCCAGGGCGAAACCTAAGCGGCCCGTGAAGCCGCCGACCCTGGAGGAGGTGCTTCGGCAGAGGGCTGAAGCTGATGCGGAACGGCGCCGAGCAGCCGCTGCGGCGGATCGTAGGCTGCTGAAGGAATTGGCCGAGCAGGCCGCCTACGAGGCTCAGCAGCGGGAGCTGCAAGCCGAGCGTGATCGGGAGTGGGCGGCGGCCCGGATGGAGCGACGTGCTTGATTCCGAGTATCGATCGCCGCACTCGGTCTACCAACCGATTGGCATCATCACGAAATAGAGCACCACCATCGCGGCACCCAATCCCAGGACTGCCGATACCCCAAGCGGGTTGATCATGATCAGCTGCCGAGCGCGATCAAGCATTGGTATTATCCATTGTGTGATGAGCGGGGGAAACCGGCGGCAGACGCCATAGGTCCACCCTGTTTCGGCCTGCGTCCTTACGCCTTTACTCGGGTTGGAATGCTGGACTGTTCGGCCATCCGCTCAGATACCGACGCTGGCTGCGCCTGCATCAGCAGCCTGCTTGACGGTGGCGCCGTCGCGCAGCGCCGTAGCTATGACAGCCGATGCTGTGTCGATTGCCTCAGCTCGCTCATCTCCGAAGTCGCGCGCGTTGTTCTTCTCGGAGCCCATTCGGGCATGGTAATTATCCGGGAAGCGGTTGCTCATGCGCGTCTTCAGGATATTCGTAGCGGCGCGATAGTCATCGTCGAAGTTTCTGCCCCTACTCTGGTTGCGGCTTTCTTGGCCGCGAACTTCGCCCTCGCCCGCTGCAGAGGAGCTTCTCCGCGCGTCACCTCCGCCGGAGAAGAACTGGGTAACCCTGGAGATCAGCCAACTGATGAAGTTCATCGGGGCGTCCTAAGCGGGCAGCAGCGCATGCGCCCCATCGGACACTGCAACGCAGCTCCCTCGACTTCGGACTACGAGGTGCGGCTATGACAGCCGCCGTGCAGAGGGCCGAGCGGAAGCTCACTCCATCTGCGCGCGGTCTTCGTGGTCATCCCCGGCTTGCTGGTCCATCGCTGGTCTCCCTCGCCGACGGGTCAACCGACCATGGTTGGATCGAGTCGCGCTCATCCATAGGGGACCGGCATGGTTAATAATTCCTTCCACCTCTGTCAGGTGGCCGGATCTTCCACCACAGGTACAGCGAAGAACTTGAACGGATCCTCGGCCATCCCTTCCTGCGCATCCATCGCGTCCGCGCAGTGCTGGCTCTCTATCGGTGTCGAGAGCCGATGCGTGAATGTGGCGTTCGGAGTTTCCGCTCGGGCAGTCTCAATCTGACGTTCAAGATCGCCATCGTGTGTGGCATGGCAGAACATCCAGGGCTCGCCGTTCTTATCGATCGTCACGTAGGCCAAGTTTCACCTCCAGAGTGTTCGGGAGGGGCAACGCGGCAGAACGCGATTAGGCAGCGGGGGATCGACGCGGTGACATGCCGCCTGTTCGCGCATAGCCTCAGCACGAGCCCGTAGCCCGCTTTAAGGAATCGCTGGTGTTCGTCCCACCCGATCAGCGATCCGTCCCGCCACCGTGGGAGCCGCCGCGGAAACCATCTCGGGATGCCAAGCGGGCTGAGAACGCCGCCGTCACACTTATCATCCTGATCTCGATCCTCGGGCTGTTCGCGCCGATCGCCGGCGGCACGCTGATCGCGGTGATCGCCGCCCTGTTTGGACACTGAAGATCCGAGCCGCCTTCGCCGTACTCAAACCATCACATTGACGACTTGGTCTGCTACGGCGCCAGCAGCGGGATTAGAGACCGGCGGTGCTGGCGGGGGCGCCGGCTTGTCGATCACAACGGCCATAGACTGCTTGCCGTTCAGGGGCATGCCGGCTCGGATCGCCTCTGTCTCCGCAGCCCGGATCATGCCGAAATAATTGTTAGACGAGACGCTAATCATAAAATGCGACTCCAATTCAGCACAGACTGAATGAGGCCGATTAAAGTGGTGTTAAAGCGCCCAGTACACTGCAATCGTATTCAAAGTACACTTAGGGTCCGCGGGGCGGGACGCTGGTGGCGCTGCCAGATCCGTCACTCCATAAGGTCGGTCAAAGCCCCGATCTCATTCGAGCTTTTCCAGACCGTCTCGCAGCCGATCACCTTCTCGGTGGCATCGAACGTCAGCGTGAACTTGTCCGGCACGCGCTCGGTGCCGTCCAATCTGACCCGCACACCCCACTTCGAGATGTCGTGGATCACGCATGGGATCGCCACGTCACCAGGCACAGCAATGTGCCCGATCATGTTGATGGAGACGCGGCGGGCAGTTCGCTGATTGTCCATGGGGCACTCACGTAAAGCGGAGTATCCTGCCGGGCGAATACGCTACAAACCGTTCCTCAATTCCATCGAATTGAACACGCACCCGGCGCCTTGTCAGTTTTGCCGGCTCGGGATCCATCGGGACAGGAAGCGGGGTGACCGGACGACGTTGGTCTCGTCGCTGTCCGACGGCTCCTCATCCGGCAGCAGCGACGCGATCAGCTGCAGAAGGCTGTCCCGCTCTTGGCCATGGAACAGGACCAGGAAGGAACCGAGGTCCAGTTCGACCTCCGGCTCATCGTCCGAGGGGCGGTGGACCACATAAGGCTGCCCCGTATTCAGATCTCGCATCAGTGACCAACGGTCTCCGGCGGATCCAACGTGAAACTCTTTAGCCACCCGCGGCGCCTGGTCAATCATAGCCCCTCGACGCAAAACTGTATCCCTAAGGTGCGGCATATTGGCGTGAAAATCTGGGCGGAAATATAACATAACGCAACAGTGGACAACTAAGGACGACAGCGGGGGATCGCAGCGATTTGGGTCCTTGCCTCCAATGGCTTGCCGTGTCGCGATAGACGACCCATCGTCTGGCTACGCAGTGACTGAGGCGTAGCCACAACATGACGAATTCTCTCCGACGAGACGCATTGCTTCGGTTCAAGGTCGAGACTGATCTCGCCCGCGCCGTCGAAACCACCGCCCGGCATCGCGGCCAGACCATGTCGGAGTTCGTGCGCCAGAGCGTCCGCGCGCACCTCGCCCGTCACGGTGTTCGGCTCAGTCCCGACGACGGCCCCCGCACGCCTCCGGCCGCGCCCGCTCTCCGTCAGGCAGCTTGAGGGAGACCGGCATGAACGCTCTCCCGACAGTCAACGTCCGCCACGATCGCCAGGACCGCGCTCTTGCTCCGGTCGTTGGTCTTAAGCCCAGCAAGACCGTCCTGTACCCGATGCCGCCTGCGCCTCGGACCTCGACGCAGATCAGCGTCGAGCGTGATACTGCCCAGGCCGAGCGCGATGCTCTGGAGGCCAGTCGTTCCGGCGTGCTGCTGAAGGGCAGCGCCGACGACGTGGCCAACCTCGATCACCGCATCGCGGTCACCAAGATCCGGCTCGACCAGCTGGAGGTTCAGCACGCCGCCGCGGTGATCGCTGAGATTAACGCCAAGGCCACGCACGAGGCCGAGCAGAAACGCCGCAAGGAACTGCACCGCAAGGCCATGAAGGCCTCCGCAGAGGTCGCGACGTTGGCCGACCAGTATGTGACTGAGGCGCAGCGTCTTGTACCGTTGCTCGCCAAGATCCGGGAGCGGGCCGCGCTGATCGCTGAGGCCAATCGAGGCCTGCCCGATGGTGCCGACCCGGTGCCGCCCGGCGAGCCCCGCTGCAGTTGGGAGGGTCGGTCTGATCAGCCTCACAGCTCCATTGCCAGCCGCGTGAAGCTGCCCGCCCTCGGCACCGACGCCGGCTACATCTGGGGCGAGGTCGCCCCGATCTACGGGAGGATCATCCATGAACCGCACTGAGATCGAAGAAGGCGCTGCCTGGGCGCGCCGTGTGTTCCGCAAGCCCGAGCCGGCTGCCTCCGAGCGCAAGTTGAGTTCGGCGGAACGCGTCGCTGCGTGGCTGGCTCAGAGCCGCGAGGCCGAAGCCACGGCCACCCAGACCCGCTCCGCCGTCGAGCAGACCCGGCGCGACCTGCACACGCCCGGCTCAGCCTTCACGGTCGGCGCCGAGCGCTATGCCGCCGACGGCTCCCGCTGGCAGCGCGTCGCCTAATCCGGATTGCGCGGGTCCAAGCCCTCACGGGCCTCCTGCTCGCGCCATTGAGGAGGACGCAGTCCCTCCAACAACGGCAGCCGACCTGTCCCTTGCCTGATCCATGGCCATGGAACCGAGGGATACGAAGGCCGGCACGACTGCACCCCTGGCCAAGCAGGGACGATCCGGGATCGCGGTGGGAGGGGTCACCCCCGCCGCGGTCTCGACACCCCGACAGCCCGGAGAGCCTTCATGGCAGCCACCAAGCCCAACACCACCGTGACGACCGCCGTGCCGGTCATCGAGACCACGCCCGTCGATCATGGCGACGCTCATGGCATCGGCAACGTGGAGCAGGCGCCGATCCGGGCCGACCTATTGCACGAGACGGCCGCGGAGGTCGAAGCGCGTGACGCAGCGTGGCGATCGGCAGGGGTGCGGTGAGCGACCGTCCCTCACTGCCAGAGGGTGGGACCCAACGGGGATCTCCGCAGGGAGGGTGCCCTGATGCGAGTTCCCGGTTCCCCCGTGAAGGGGGTGGAGACCGAGGGTCGGCGCGAGTTCGATAGCTGTCTAGGTGCAGCCTCTGAAAACCACTTAACCCTTCACAGTTGGCAGCGGAATCATGGCTATCACAACTAAGGCTGCACTTGCTGCCGAACTGAAGATTTCTAAGGCGCGTGTCAGCCAATACGTGAAGGCAGGCCTCCCTGTACGTTCGGACGGCAAACTGAACCGCGAAGAAGCCCTTAACTGGATCAACCGGAATCAGTTGAGCCAGACCTATGAGGATAAGGGCGTGGTGCGGGCTCGCAAGCTAGTCGAGACAAGTAGACCGCCGCAGTCACCGCCGGCCCCGAGCACGCCAAGCTATACCCTCATTCGCTCCGGTGAAATCGGGTACGATGCCCACGCGCGCTTCGCAGTCCAACACATGGTGCGCGTACATCCGCTGATCGTGGCCCACGCGGTCCTGGAAGCCGGTGGCTCGCTTGAGGTGGCTTATGCCGCAGCACACCTTGCGCACTCGCCGACGATCCAGGCGGCAAGCATCGTACTTCACATCATGGAACACCCGGATTTTGAAGACATCGACGAGCCGGCGGAACTGCCGACTTCGGTTTGCGAACCTGATTGGAAGGCGCTCGCCGAGGCGGCCGGGGTGCCCTTTGACCCGGGAGGCCTAAAGGCATTTCTGGATGCCACCCCTGTCTGGTCGAACACCGGCGACGAGGATGTGCGCCGGTTCGAGCGCGATCTCAACCTGCTGGACCTGCTGCCTCCTAGCGCTGCCCGAGAAGCGGCATGACCGACCAATCGAATCCTCAGCCCACCTCCTCGAACGATCCGCCCCGCATCGGCGAGATCCGGGAGCTGTTCGGCGTTCGGTTGCAGTGGAATGGCTCCCGGTGGGTGAAGGTGGCTTGCCCATGAATCGCGTCAGCAAGATCGCCGACTACCTGCTCAGCACCGGCATCGGCGACACCGAGGCGGCGTGGAAGGCCGAGGTGCTGGAGACGATCTGCCTGCGATGGCCGGACGCCACGGCGGGCGAACTAACCGCCGCCTTCGAGATCGTGATGCTGGAGACCGGCACCGCGCTGCTGCGAGCGACAACGGATCAACTGAATGCCGGCGCGCTGGCGCCCCACAGGAGCGACGCCGATGCCCGATGAAGTTCTGCGCATGCAGGCGGAGGTACAGGATCGATTTTCTGGACCTTTGAAGGCCCTCCGGGCTCAGTTGCTCGACACCAGCCGCCAAGGTGCTGCTCACGGCGAGGCTCTGGCGAAGGGTCTTAATAAGGCCGAGGCTGCCGCCCAGGCGACCGCAAACACCGCCAAAACCGTCCTGAACCCAGCCCTGGCCGCGATCGGCGTCACAGGCCTAGGCACGGGTGTGGCGGTGGCCGGCGTCGTGAACGCGCTGAACAGTTTGGGCAGCAGCTTGTCGAGCCTTGGGCAGCTCGGTCGTGAGACCGGTATGGCCGCCGATCAGCTGCGCGTGTTCCAGTCGGTGGCTGGCAAGTTCGGCGTGTCGGGCGACGCCTCCTCGGCTGCCGCAAAAACCTTCTCGCAGAACATGCGCGACATCCGCCGTGGTGTCGGCGAGACCATGGGCTTCCTGCAGTCGCAGAACCAAGTGGTGGCTCAGTTCGCGATCAAGCTCAAAGGCTCGAAGAACAACGACGAAGCCTTGAAGATGGCTGAGGAGTTCATGGAGCAGATCCCGAACGCGGTGGACCGGGGTCGCTTTGCGGAGAAGCTGTTCGGCAATATGGACCTAGGCCGGCTCGGCGATAAGCACCTCGGCGCGATCAGGGATCTGAACGCCAAGGCTGCAGAGAAGCTAGGGCCGCTCGATCCCAAGATGGTTGAGTCTGCTGAGCGGTACGAGCGGTCGCTAGCCGATCTTCGCTCGTCCATGTCCAAGATCGGCACGACCATCGCCTCTGAGCTGATGGTCCCGGCCGAGCGGTTCACGTCGTGGTTGGATGACCTCGCCAGCGGTAAGCGGGGTGACGTGACGAAGGCGCTCCGTGACGGCTTGCAGGACGTCAAAAGGGAGCTTGAGGCGATCAACTGGAAGCAGGCGGGCGACGACGCTGCGGCCTTCCTGAAGGAGAGCACCGCACTCGCTGGCTCCCTTGCCAAGGCGTTTCAGGAAGTCGCTGAGGTAATCCACTCGCTTCGCAGCGGCGACTACGCTGAAGCGCTCGCCCGTGCCGACAGCGCGTCAGGGCCGGTGCTGCCTGGCAAGGAAGCCGGAGCGGATGGCCCGTTGCGCCGTCGCCTCGCCCCTCGTCTCGGTGATGATGAGATTGCAGCTCAGCAGCGGGTGGACGATCTTCGCAAGCTCCGCGATGCATCCCGCGAGGCAGGCAACTACCTGATCGGCCGTACCCAACAGCGCATGGGCTTGATCGACAGCCCCGAGGCCGCACAGCAGAAGCTGGATGCGGCCGAGGCCGAGTTAAACCGCCTGAAAGCCCGCACGCCCGAGCAGCGCCAGAAGGACTACGAGCAATCGACCGAGCGGCTGCGCAAGTCGGTCGACAATCTGTCGGAGCAGTTGAAGACCAAGCAGGACGCCACGGCTCAAAAATCGAGCCTGGATGCCGATGGCTTGTTCGGTGACGCCCGGGTCCAGACGGCCTCGCTCGGCGGCGCTCGGATCTTCGGTGGGCCTGGTGGCACCGGTCCTATCCCGGAGGCCCAGCGCGACGCGGCGCGCGAGGCCTTCAGGAAGTACTTGATGAAGAAGGTCCCGGGCTACGACGGCGGGGCCATGGTTCCGACCGGGCCGGGCGGGCGGATCCCTGGCCTCGGCGACGGGACGCCTCGACTGCCTGGTGTCGGCGGCGGCTCGGCGCCGAGGGGTGACGGCAGCGGGACAGCCGGCTCGGCTCGCACCAGCCAGATGATGGGCTACGCGATGGATCAGCTCCGTCGGGAGGGCGTGCCGGAGGACAAGCTGCGGGAGGCTGCAGCGCACCTCGTCGGGCAGGCTACGATGGAATCAGGGCTGGATCCGAACAAGGTCCACGACGGTGGCACCGGCTACGGCATCTATGGTGCCCGCGATCCGAAGGGGTGGGGCAACTATCGGGGCGCTCGTCGTAGCGACATGGTGCGATGGCTTGAGGCCAACGGCTACGCCCGCAACTCGGCCGAGGGCCAGATGCGCGAGATGGCCCACAGCGCGATGTCGGGACGCTATCCCCGGACCCGCAGCATCCTGATGGGCGGCAGTTCCGGCAATCTCGACGGCGACACCAACGCCATCACCAAAGAGTTCGAGAGCCCGGCTATCATCAACCGGCGCTCGGATGCCGTCCGCAACGCTCTACGCGCCGGTCCTGATGCCGCTGCGGGTCGGCTGTCCGGCTTGCCACGTCCTGACGGTGCCCGAGCCGACGGTGACGCCTGGGCAGCCCGGGAGAAGGCCAGGAAGGCGTTCGAGGCGATGCAGAAGGGCGAGGGCCGCCTCGATGCCTCCGCCGGCCGTGCCGGTGTCGTGGGTGGCACGAAGGTCGAGGCGAACGGCAGCGTCAACGTCCTCGTTCAGAAGCCTGGGCCGGACACCAACGTTCGCACCTCAGCCTCCGGCAACCTGTTCAAGGACGTGGTGCTGAGCCGGGGCCGGACGATGGCGTCGGCTGGAGGGAGCTGACCTCCAGTCTCTTAGCGGCCGAACCTAGCCGGGAGCACCGACGGAGCGGGGCTCGACGCGTTGGACGCCGCGAATGAGGCTACGAAGCCGGCCAGGGAGCGGATATCATCCGGCTGACGCGGATCACGCGCGACCGCAGCAGCCTCCCGTTCTAGCCGAAGGTTACAAGCCTTCGAGGGCAGACCGACATCCGGTGTACAGGCATCGTGTCGGGCACAGGCTGCGTCCAAAGCGTCGATCGGCGGTAGCGGAGCATTGTTGCCCGGACCGCAGTAGTTGCCGTGGATGAGCAGTTTCGGCCCACCGTTGGCGGCCGGCTGTGCCAAGGATGGAGCGGCCCAGGAGGCGATGAGGAAGACGGGGGCGGCGAGGCTGATGACGGTGCGCGTCAACATGGTGGAGACCCTCCAGCACCCACGCCTCATAGTCTCAACGGCGACGACGGTGCGAGATATGGTTAATCCCCACACACCATCTCGCGGTGTGCTCCGGAGCACTACCCCTATTTGGATGACGCTCCACTCGCGCGGCTGACATCGCGACAGCTCGCCAACCTCTTCCGCGACATCGTGCAGAACCACGGGCGGCAGATGGCGAAGGCGGAGTGAGACCCTCCCATCATCCAAAAGGGTGAAGCGGATCAGCGTCGGCCGAGCCATGCATAGCGCTCGAAGCCCAATGACTACTTCTGCCCGCCCGGCTCACTGGCGAGGCGGGTTTCTTTGCTGCACTGCAGCACTACAACTGTGTGCGGCGCCCGTCTCAACAGCTGGCGCCATCAGAGCCTCGGACTCCGCGGTGACACCTTTGTCCGAGGCTGAAAGCCCGCCCGATCCAGCATCGTGGCGGGCTTTCCTACGTCAGCAGTTGCGGTATGGTCACCGTGATTTTTGATTCCCCGAGTTTGAGATCACAACCTTCAGCCCCGCCGGCCCAGCCGCGCGGGGCTTTCTTGTTGGCGCGAGGCATCCTTCAATTGGGGGATGCGACTCAGCTTCACGGACAGTTATTCGAGGGACTCCCAAGCTCAATGGCCACTTAGCCCGCCCGGTTCGCCGGCGCGGGCTTTTTCGTGTCGCGCTCCCGGTCCGGGACAGCGGTATCGAATTACCGGCACGCCCCGGTAACCGCCCGGCCTCATTTTGTCTCACGAGCCGCGTTGCGTATCGGCTCAATGAGGTGAGGCAATCGAGACCCATGCCGCCGCATAGCAAGCCGCTAGCTCCCATCGCGCGAGGCGAAAAAGCTGGCCGGCTTGCAACGAGCGAGATGATCAAAACGCTGAGCCCGGAGACAGGTAGCGTTGAGGGCATGGTGCGCCGGATCGAGCAGGTCGGGATCATTGTGGCCCGAGGGCATCAGGAAGCCGGCATGAAAGCTGCCGACGTCCAGGCATGGCACATTGGCTTCGAAGCGGGGATGCGCTCCGAACTCGGAGATTACATGCGCCGCTTTTGATCGGCCGACTTCCGCCTTACCCCGTGAACAGATCGGGGCGGGGGCGAGCGGATTATCAGCGCGGAGGCTGCGGCAGCTGAGCCTGTGCCCCACCGGCAGCGACGGCGAAGGCGAGGGCGGCGAGGGCTGTGCGGATGGCGGGAGGATAGCCGTCAGAATTGCCGTGTCGAGTCGGGGCTTGCTACGATGCTGCGCAGGCGCTGAAGCCTATCTTCAAAGGTCGGCGGCAGGCTGCGTAGATGGTGCTGGTGCTTTCGCTTCACCGTGCCGGGATCGATTGCCACTCGATCTAACAGGACAGCTTCCGATAAGGTCGAGTGCCACCCGCGCGAATTCCCCCTATCATCGAAGGCCGCCAGCGCCGATGCCCCTGCACATACCGGAGATCCCGTTTGCAAATTTCAACCCATCTCACAATCTTATTGCTGAGCATATTAAAAATAAGCACTATGTAGTATTTTCGGGAAAAAACAATTGCGGTAAGTCGCTGCTGCTTAAAGCTCTCTATGAATGCTATAGGACTGAGGCTGGCATTCTGCCGGTTAATAGGTTTGTGCATGGGACGAATCTCAACCCCACCGCTGGCGCTCCATCAGATTTGGGTGAAAAACCAAATTTGTCTTACCTCCGCGAAAGCACGAACGTTGACGGTATTTATTACGACTTGGGGCAATATCTGCGATTGATATCGGATGACCAGCGAAATCATATATTTGCCGTTTCTAATTACATTTTAGGATCTTCGTTTGAAATTCGAAAACATGATCCAAATAATTCGTTGTCAGATAATTTGGTTTTCATAGATGGGAAGCGCCTAGATCAAGCAAGCACAGGAAGCAGACTCATATTGCGAATTGTCTGCGATCTAGCTGATAAGAGGATCAATCGAATTGCTATTGATGAGCCGGAGCTCGGCCTTTCACCGGAAACTCAGCAAAAACTGTTTAAATTATTATCTGATAAATCAGTACGGAAAGGGTTCTTTCCACACCTTGAAGCGGTGATGATTGCTACGCACTCGCACATTTTCCTAGATCGGAATATTATATCAAATAACTACCGCATATCGCGCGTGGGAAATACAATAACGGTTGAGAATGTCTCTTCCTTGCAGCAACTTCAAGATCTTCAATTCAGATTTATAGGCGAAAGTCTGGAAAATTTTTGGCTGCCTTCAGCGATCGTTGTCGTCGAAGGCAAAACCGATCATGAGTTCCTGTCCGCGGCGATCAAGATAAGTTTTCCCCAGCATCGTGTTCTTGTTGTTGAGGCAAGAGGCGATGTAGTATCTCGCATAAGAGAATTGGGGCTTATGATCGGAGGACTGGCACGCAGTGCATATAGCGGAAGAACCCTAGTTGTTCTAGATAGTGTGCACAACAAGTCTAATTCAGAGCAGCTCGCAGCATTAGGAGTTAGTAGAGAAAACATCATAATATGGGAAAATAATGGAATAGAATATCTTTACCCTTCTGAATTCCTTGCTGAAAAGTTTATGTGTAGCTTAGATGAAGCGCAACGAATTGCGATATCTGGTAGCGACAATGTGGAAATGAACGGAATATCTATTCGAAAGAAGGATCTAGCTAGCGAGGCGGCGGCATATCTGACTGGAAGCACCGCTTTTCCACGCGAACTTTGTATAAAACTTTTCCAACGCATCGCTGGCATGCTAGAAGTTGCTTGATTTCTCTAGGTTAAATCGTTGCAGCTGCTCGCTCTGATCAGCGGCGCTTCCCGTCATTCGCCTTCACCTCAATGTAGATGGAGCGAGCGTCTCCAGGGATAGCTTGCTAGCTGGTGGGCCCGGCAGGACTAAAACCTGCAACCAGACCGTTATGAGCGGTCGGCTCTAACCATTAAGTTACAGGCCCCTCGCCGTTCTCCTCAATGAAGATGACGCCAGCGGATTCCAGTCAGAGATCGGGCACAGTCGCGTCGAGCCACTTCGCAGCTCCCAACAGTGTCGGGAATGCGTGCTGCCCGCGCTCGAACGGCGGCGGGAAGGGTGGGCTGTCCTCTAGCGTCTCAGCCATCCAGTCGCCCTCTCGGCCGTCCTCGGACACGTCTCGCACGAGGCTGCCGACGACCTTGCCGTCGAGAATGAGATCGAAGCTGCCCGGGGCGAGGCGCTGAAGGGTGTAGGGCATCAGGTTTCCAAAATGGACGCCGCGCCACGCGACATCAGCGCTGCAACGCTGGGCGAGAATGTCAGTTCGCCCCCTCAGGATCCTCGCGGTGCCTCACGTAGCCCTGGCCGGTGAGCCAGTCAGTGAGAGCGTACCGGATCGCCTCCGGACGGGTTGGCTTCGGATCAGGCTGATCGGCAATCCAAGCGTCGAGGGGGGCGACCTGTTCAGGCTGCACCCGCACTTGGATCTGAATGCCGGTCTGCTTCCCGCGGGTTCTACCCGTGCGCATGTGGTACCATAGTTGACGTGCCTCACGCCTAGTGGTACCACAATGACGGTCCGGCGGGAAGGTGGAAGCTCCCGCACCGGACCTGACCCCACCACTCTGTTGAGGAGAGCGGCATGGCTAGCCACGCCCATAGCACACGCACGCCCTTATTACCCCAGTCCGGCAACAAGGGTTTGAGCAGTTTTGCTCAGGCCAACCGCAGCTCGCGGCCCTTAGCAGGCCAGGGGCTCGGCCGGCAGCTGGGCCCCGTCTCCCGGGCCATTAAGGCCTGCCGTGAGACTGATCCGGCCGACCAGGCCATCGCCGAGATCCAGATCGGGCTGGCCAGCTTCTTCGCTGATGCCGACCGCCAGCGCGTCCGCGAGCTGCGCCGCCGGATCGCCGACCGTATCGAGGCGGACCTGGCCTTATTAGATGCGCTCGACGGCGACGCAGATTGCGAGCCCGAGGAGCCGGAAGCCTCGGCCACCGAGTGGACCGGCCGCGGCGCTCACCGCTTCAATGTCGGGAGGTCGTTATGAGCCGGCATCCCGCTTGGAACGCCATCGATAGGATGGAAAACGACACAACGGATCTGCGACGCTGGGCGAGCGTGCTTAACCGCATGGGCTGTTCCGGGGATCCTATCGACCCAGAGGACGTGTTCGTCATCAGCAAGGTCCTGTCGAAGATAGGCGAGCGCCTCGACACCAACCGCCGTGAGGCTTTCGACATGGTCAGAGGTAAGAACTAATGGCCGCCTCCACCCGCCGCGCCGCCCTCGCAGCCATCCTCGCCGCTCCGATCACAGGTGGGGCCGTCATGGCCCTCCCTTCCGGATCGCCCCTAGATCTGCGGCCGTCCGATCTGGCCCACGCTTGCGAGTGGGCTACCGCTCACTGGGCCGGCATATCCCCTCGTTGCCGAGCCGAGGATTGGGACGACGATAAGCTCGATGCAGAGATGGATCTGTACGATGCCGTCTGGGACCGCGCCTTAGCGGAGCCGTCTCTCAATCCCGCTGACCTGAAGGCCAAGGCCCGTCTCTGCCTTCAGGACTACCTGGCTCACACATTCCCGTTCACGGATCCGGCGATGAACAAGGCGCCGGACGACCTTGAGAGGATGGTGATCACGGTCCTGCAGGAGGTGATCGAGCTATGCACCTGATCAGCCCGATTATCACCGCGGTGGCGTGGTGGCAGATGCGGCGGGTTCGCCGTGCCGGTGACGACATGCGCCGGGCCAGGGAAGGCCTCCGCCAAGCGGATTACCTCGCCACCCGCGCTCTGCGGACCCTGATCGCCGTCGGTCAGGGCCCGATCCCGCGAACGCTCAGCGGCGTGCCGGCGATACCACCGATGCCGGTGCTGCTGAGCAACTGACAGGTTGTCGGTTGCTGGCGCTGCTGCGGCTCATGCCGTGCGGACAAAAGAAAACCAGGGGTCGCTGTTACCCTCAGCGTTACCCCTGGTCCACTTTCGAGCTGTCTAAAACCAGCTAAGTCTTGGTACCACCGCCCCGGCTCGAACGGGGGACCCCCAGATCCACAATCTGGTGCTCTAACCAACTGAGCTACGGCGGCACTGGCGGGCGGTGTATCGTGGGCTGCGGCAGTTTTCAACCCGATCCGTGCAGCTTGATGGGGTGTCGGTGGACGCAGGCCGGATTCGCTCCGTAAGGAGAGGATGAAACCATGCGGCGCCAGCCGGGGCGGGGCGGGGCGGAGGGGCGGAATGTGAGCGCGCGACAGCCGGCACCAGCCGCGACCGGAAGCCAGAATTCGGGTCAGGCCTCCGAGGCGGGAGCGGCCCATAACCCGGCCCGGAACGTTGCCCGGCCCGGCACGCGCTCCCGCGGGCGCTGGACCCGGTCTCGGATCCTCCTGGCCCCCGGGCGGTTGCGCAGCCTTGTCCGGCGCAGCGAAGGCGGTCTCGTCCTGCTGGCGACCTTGGTGGGATGCGTTGCCGGGTTGGCGGTGTCGGCCATGACCTGGGTGACGCAGGCTTTGCGCGAGACATTCTATCACCTTCCCGCGGGGACCCGGCTCAGCGCTGCCGACGCCGTGGCGCCGCCACTCCTACTGATCGGCCCCTGTCTCGGCGGCGCCCTGCTCGGGTTGCTGATCGTCGCGGCCAACTACATCCGCGGTCCGCGCAAGCGTCCGGCCATCGACCCGATCGAGGCGAATGCACTGCATGGCGGTCGGATGTCCCTGCGGGACAGCCTCTACCTCGCCCTCCAGAACGTGATCTCGAACGGCTCCGGCGCCTCCGTGGGACTGGAAGCCGGCTATACGCAGCTCGCGTCTGGCCTCGCCTCCCGGCTCGGGATCGCCTTCGAGGTGCGCCGGGGCGACCTGCGGACCCTGGTCGGGTGCGGGGCGGCCGGCGCCATCGCGGCGGGGTTCGGGGCGCCGCTCGCCGGGGCGTTCTACGCCTTCGAGCTGATCATCGGCACCTACTCGATCGCCACCCTGGCGCCGGTGGTCGTCGCGGCGCTCTGCGGCAACTTGGTCTCTCGCGCGCTGATCCACACGCAGCCGCTGGCCGACCTCGGCGACATGCAGGCGGTCACCACCTCGCACATCACCAGCCTGGAGATCCTGCCGAGCCTTGCCCTTGGGCTGCTCTGCGCCCTGCTCGGCATCCTGATCATGCGCGGCGTCACCCTGGTCGAGCGGCTGGTCCAGGCCTCCGGCCTGCCGCGGGCGGCCGGGCCCGCCTTGGGAGGGCTGTGCGTCGGTGCGCTGGCGCTGATCGCGACACCGCAGGTACTCTCGGGCGGCCACGGCGCCCTGCACATGCACTTCGCCGCCGAGGGCCAGGACCACGGCGTCGCGGTCCTGGCCGGGCTGTTCGCCGCCAAGGCGACCGCCACGGCGATCTCCATCGGATCCGGATTCCGCGGTGGCCTGTTCTTCGCCTCGCTGTTCCTCGGGGCGATCGCCGGCAAGCTGTTCGCCGTCGTGGCGCCGGAGTTCCTGCCCGCGATGGCAGGCTTCGGCCTCACGCCGCTGGCCTACGCGGTGATCGGCATGAGCGCGCTCGCCGTGGCGATCATCGGCGGCCCGCTGACCATGACGTTCCTGGCGCTGGAGGTCACTGGCAGCCTGCCGATCACCGGGGTGGTGCTGGCGGCGGTGATCGCCTCCTCGCTGACCGTGCGGAAGATCTTCGGCTACTCCTTCGCCACCTGGCGTTTTCACCTGCGCGGCGAGAGCATCCGCAGTCCCCACGATGTCGGCTGGATCCGCTCGCTGACCGTGGGCCGGCTGATGCGTCGGGATCCCGCCACCGTCGTGGTGGACACCCCGCTGCCGACCTTCTTGCGCGCCCACCCTCTGGGCTCGCCTTCCCGGGTCGTCGCCGTGGATGCGAAGGGCCGCTATGCCGGGATCGTGAACGTCCCCGAGGCGCATGCCGCCGCCCGGGACGCCGAGGCCGGCGCGGCGCCGGTTCTGGCCGACCTGCTGCACCATGCCGACCTGTTCCTGACGCCCGAGATGAACGCCAAGGACGCGGCTGCCACCTTCGACCGCAGCGAGAGCGAGGCGCTCGCCGTGGTCCAGAGCGCCGAGAGCCGCCAGGTCCTGGGGCTCCTTACCGAGAGCCACACGCTTAAGCGCTACAGCGAGGAATTGGACCGCCAGCGCCGGATGATGGCAGGCGAATCTGCGTGATTGTCAGGATGGGGTGTTGACCGCAGGAGCGCGTGCAACACCCTGGCACCGTGCAACCCAGGCCCGGTACGCAGCCCCCGACGCGACACCCGAGAGGATCCATGGCCGGTCAAGACAGCAGTTCGCAGCGCCGCTACCGCATCGCGGTGATTCCGGGCGACGGCATCGGCAAGGAGGTGGTGCCCGAGGGCGTGCGCGTGCTCGAGCAGGCGGCCAGGCGCCACGGCTTCGCGCTCCAGCTCGACTGGTTCGATTTCGCGAGCTGCGACTATTACGAGCAGCACGGCCGGATGATGCCGGAGGACTGGAAGCCGCAGATCGAGACGCACGACGCGATCTATTTCGGCGCCGTCGGGATGCCGGAGCGCGTGCCCGACCACATCTCCCTGTGGGGCTCGCTGATCCTGTTCCGGCGGGAATTCGACCAGTACGCCAACCTGCGCCCGGTGCGGCTGATGCCCGGGGTGAAGTGCCCGCTGGCCGACCGCAAGCCCGGCGATATCGACTTCTGGGTGGTCCGGGAGAACACCGAGGGCGAGTACTCGAATGCCGGCGGCCGGATGTTCGCCGGCACCGACCGGGAATTCGCCCTGCAGGAGACGATCATGACCCGCCACGGGGTCGACCGGATCCTGAAATTCGCCTTCGAGCTCGCCCAGACCCGGCCGAAGAAGCACCTGACCTCGGCCACGAAGTCGAACGGCATCTCGATCACGATGCCGTACTGGGACGAGCGCGTGAAGGCGGTGGCCGAGGGCTATCCGGATGTGCGGTGGGACCAATACCACATCGACATCCTGACCGCGCATTTCGTGCTGAACCCGGACCGGTTCGACGTGGTCGTTGCCTCGAACCTGTTCGGCGACATCCTGTCGGATCTGGGCCCCGCCTGCACGGGGACGATCGGCATCGCGCCGTCCGGCAACATCAACCCGGAGCGGGTGCACCCTTCCGTGTTCGAGCCGGTCCACGGCTCCGCCCCCGACATCGCCGGCCAGGGCATCGCCAACCCGATCGGCCAGATCTGGTCGGGCGCGATGATGCTGGAGCATCTCGGCGAGCACGAAGCCGCCCGCGAGATCGTCAGCGGGATCGAGCGGGTGCTGTCCGAGCGGACGCTGCGCACGCGCGACCTCGGCGGCAATGCCGACACGCAGGCCTGCGGGAAGGCCGTGGCAGAGGCGTTGGGGTAGCTTCCCCGACCTCCCATCCACCCCTCATCCTGAGGAGCCGGCACCAGCGGGCCTCGAAGGAGCCTGCCAGGGATCGCAAGAAAGCTGGCAGGCTCCTTCGAGGGCTACGCTGCGCGTCGCCGCCTCAGGTTGAGGGACTTGGGTTGGACGGTCGTCGCGATCAAAATGATCAGCGCGGGCGGCGGCGGACGCTCACCACGTTGCTCGCCTGCTCGACCTGACCGGAGGAAGCCGGCAGCGTCGCGAGCGCGGTCTTGACGATGGTGGCGGCGTCGAGCCCGGCCTCGGCGTACATCTTCTCCGGGCTGTCGTGGTCCTGGTAGGTGTCCGGCAGCGTCAGCGTCCGCACACGCACCCGGCCCGCATCCAGCGCGCCCTGCTCGGACAGCAGGTGCAGCACCATCGCCCCGAACCCGCCGCGTGAGCCCTCCTCGATGGTGATCAGCACCTCGTGGCTCTGCGCCAGCTCCAGGATCAGCGCCTCGTCGAGCGGCTTGGCGAAGCGCGCATCCGCCACGGTCATCGCCACGCCCTGCTCGGACAGCGCATCCGCCGCCTTCAGGGCCTCGGACAGCCGCGTGCCGAGGCTGAGGATCGCCACCCGGGCCTCCGGGTCCTGGCGCACCATCCGGCCCTTGCCGATCGCCAGCACCTCGCCTCGCTCCGGCAGCTCGACGCCGACGCCCTCGCCGCGCGGATAGCGCAGCGCGATCGGGCCGCTGTCATGCGCGTGCGCGGTCGCCACCATGTGCACCAGCTCGGCCTCGTCGGCCGCCGCCATCACGGTCATGTTCGGCAGGCAGCACAGATACGCCAGATCGAACGCCCCGGCATGCGTCGCCCCGTCGGCGCCGACCAGCCCGGCCCGGTCCAGGCAGAACCGCACGGGCAGGTTCTGCAGCGCCACGTCGTGCACGACCTGGTCGTAGGCCCGCTGCAGGAAGGTCGAGTAGATCGCCACGAACGGCCGGTAGCCCTCCGTCGCCAACCCGCCCGCGAACGTCACCGCGTGCT
>NZ_LKKO01000090.1 GCF_001455965.1 Methylobacterium sp. GXS13 | reverse complement strand
GGCTCGATGATGGCGCTCGCCGGCCGCGACGACGCCCGCGAGCGCGGCACCCGCATGGGCGTCTGGGGCGCGGCCCAGGGCATCGCCTTCGGGGCCGGCGGCTTCCTGGGGGCGGCCGCCGTGGATGCGGTGCGGCTCGTCACGGCCGAGCCGGTCCAGGCCTACGCCGCCGTCTTCGCCGCCGAGGGGGTTCTGTTCCTCGTCGCGGTGGTCCTGGCCCTGCGGCTCGAGCCCGTCCGGGCCCCGGGCCGGGCCTCTGTCCCGCTCAATAATCCCATCCTCGGCGCGAGGTGACGCGATGGCTCGGTTGCATGGTGATGCGTCCTACGACGTCGTTGTGGTCGGCGGCGGTCCCGCGGGGGCCACGGCGGCCACCGAGCTGGCCCGGGCCGGGCACGCGGTGCTGCTCCTCGACAAGCCCGGACGGATCAAGCCCTGCGGCGGCGCGATCCCGCCCCGGCTGATCCGCGACTTCGCGATTCCCGACGCGCTGCTGGTCGCAAAAATCCGCTCCGCCCGGATGGTGGCGCCGAGCGGCAAGGCCGTGGACATGCCGGTGGGCGAGGGCTTCGTCGGCATGGTCGACCGCCAGCATTTCGACCCCTGGCTGCGCGCCCGGGCGGAGCAGGCCGGCGCCGACCTGCGCGAAGCGGCGTATGACAAGATCACCCGGACGGATGACGGCTCGACGCTGGTCCACTTCACCACCGGCAAGGGCGAGGCCCAGGCCCGCCACACGGTCCGAGCGCGGCTGGTGATCGGCGCCGACGGGGCCTGCTCGCCGGTCGGCCGGGCCGAGGTGCCGGGCCATGACCGGATGAAGCAGGTCTTCGCCTATCACGAGATCGTCCGGGTGCCGGCCCCCGATGCGCCGGGCGGCGACGCGATCGATGCCGCCCGCTGCGACGTCTATTACGAGGGCCGGCACTCGCCAGATTTCTACAGCTGGATCTTTCCCCACGGGGACACCGCCAGCATCGGCACCGGCAGCGCCAAGAAGGGCTTCTCCCTGCGCTCCTCGATCCGGGCGCGGCGGGTCGCCACCGGCCTCGACGGCGCCGAGACCATCCGCCGGGAGGGCGCGCCCCTGCCGCTGAAGCCCCTCAAGCGCTGGGACAACGGCCGCGACGTGCTGCTCGCGGGCGATGCCGCCGGGGTCGTC
Organism: Methylobacterium sp. GXS13; assembly: GCF_001455965.1. Lineage (GTDB taxonomy): Bacteria > Pseudomonadota > Alphaproteobacteria > Rhizobiales > Beijerinckiaceae > Methylobacterium. The sequence goes on along the minus strand of NZ_LKKO01000090.1, from coordinate 9,128 downwards.
GCCCCGGCCTCCGGCGAGGGCATCTACTACGCGATGCTGGGCGGCCAGCTCTCGGCCGAGGCGGCCAAGAGTTTCCTGGCCACCGGCGATGTCCGGGCGCTCGCGCTCGCCCGCCGTCGCTTCATGAAGCTGCACGGCCGCGTGTTCTGGATCCTCGGGATGATGCAGTGGGTCTGGTACCGCAGCGACGGCCTGCGCGAGCGCTTCGTCTCGATCTGCCGGGACAAGGACGTCCAGCAGCTCACCTGGGACAGCTACATGAACAAGGAGCTGGTCCGGGCGAAACCCGCTGCCCACGCGCGGATCTTCTTCAAGGACCTCGCCCACCTGTTCCGCTGGGTCTCCCCGTGACTCTTTTGGGGTCCGAGGGCTGGGGGCCGCCGGCCGTGGCCGCCGTGGCGGCGATCCTGGTCGCGGTCGCCGGCGCCGTCGCGACCAAGACGGATGGCTGGTACCGGCACCTGCGGTTCCCGTCCTGGAAGCCGCCGGACTGGGCCTTCGGACCGGTCTGGACCACGATCTTCCTGCTCACCACCATCGCGGCCGTGATGGCCTGGAACGGCGATCCCGATCCCACCGCCCGGGTCCTGCTGGTCGCCGCCTACGCGGTGAACGGCGTGCTCAACATCGCCTGGAGCGTGCTGTTCTTCCGGTTCCGCCGGCCCGACTGGGCGCTGGCCGAGGTCGCGGCCCTGTGGCTGTCGATCGCCGTGCTGGTGCTGGTCACCGGCCGGGTCTCGATCGCGGCCGGGCTGATGAACCTGCCCTATCTCGCCTGGGTCAGCGTCGCCGCCTGCCTGAACCTGCGGATCGTGCGGCTCAACGCGCCGTTCCGGGGGCTGGCCTGATGGAGGCGCTGTTCGCCTCGGGCCGGATCGTCGACGCGATCCTGGTGCTGGTCGCGGCCGAGGCGCTGCTGCTCGCCTGGCTGGCCCGGAGCCGGGGCCTGGCCCGGGCGCCGCTCCTGGCCAACCTCGCCTCCGGGGCGGCCCTGATGCTGGCCCTGCGCGCCGCCCTCACCGGGGCCGTCTGGCCGGTGGTCGCCGGATGGATGCTCGCGGGGCTTCTGGCCCATCTGGCGGATCTGACGTTGCGCCTGCGCGCCGCCCGGACGCAACGCCGCAGCCCCCCGCCCGCCGGAACAACGCCGCAAACGGACGCGTTCACGCGCGGTGTCACCTTGTAACAACTATAAACGCAACCCGGGAGATGTGGTCATGCAGCTTAGAGCATCATCCCGGAAGGTAATCCCCGGCCTTCGGAAAAAGATGATGCCTGCGCAAAACCTTAGAGCATCGTCCGCCCCGATCCTGGCGGGCCTGCTGCTCGCGTTCCCGGCCCTGGCGCAGGACGCCTCCGACCCGGTCGAGCGCGGCAAGTACCTCGTGACCATGGGCGATTGCGCCGCCTGCCACACCGCCCCGGGCGGCAAGTTCCTGGCCGGCAACTACGCGCTCAACATGCCGTTCGGGGTGATCATGACCCCCAACCTGACCCCCGACAAGGAGACCGGGCTCGGCAACTGGAGCTACGAGGATTTCGATAAGGCGTTCCGGCACGGCTACAGCAAGAACGTCGGCTATCTCTACCCGGCCTTCCCGTTCGGCTGGTTCACCAAGGTCACCGACGACGACACCAAGGCGATCTGGGCCTACCTGCAATCGGTGCCGGCGGTGAACGAGAAGCGCCAGGAGAGCCAGATCCCGTTCCCGTTCAGCGTCCGCACCGCGCTGGTGACGTGGCGGACCGCCTTCTTCACGGACGAGCGCTTCAAGCCCGACCCGAACGCCAGCGCCGAGGTAAATCGCGGCGCCTATCTGGTCGAGGGCCTGGGCCACTGCGCCATGTGCCACAACGAGAACAAGCTCGTCGGCAATTCGAGCTTCGCGGGCCGCTTCGGCGGCGGCGTGATCGACGGCTGGTACGCCCCCAACATCACCCCGGACGGCCACCAGGGCATCGGCGCCTGGACCGACGAGCAGGTGGTGACCTACCTCAAGACCGGCACCGCCCCGGGCGACCGCCCCGGCGTCGCCGCCGGCCCGATGCGCCAGACCATCATGGAATCCCTCTCCAAGGTGAAGGAGGAGGACCTCAAGGCGATGGTCGCCTACCTGCGCACGGTCCCGGCCAAGCAGACCTACAAGCCGAAGGATCTCGCCGCCTTCGACACTCCCGGTGCCCCCGGCGCCTCCACCTACCTGACCTACTGCTCCTCCTGCCACCAGCCCGACGGCAAGGGCATCGAGGGCGCGGTGCCGGCGCTCGCGGGCAACACCTCGGTGATGTCGGACGGCCCCGAGACGGTGCTGCGGGTGATCTATGGCGGTCTGGCCGCCCAGAGCGGCCTCGCGCCGATGGTGGCGATCGGCCAGCAGATGACCGATGTCGAGGTGCGGAACGTCACCGACTACATCCGCAATTCCTGGGGCAACAAGGCGCCGCCGGTGACCGGCGACAAGGCCTCCGCGGCCCGGGCCGCCACCAAGACCATGCTGTCCGGCACGGCCCCCTGCGCCGAGATCGAGCAGGACAAGCTCAAGGCCGCCTTCGAGCAGATCGGCGTCTCGGCGACGCTGACCGGGCTGAAGCAGCAGGATTTCGTGCCGACGCTGGTCCGCCTGGTGCCCCAGGTGAAGGCCGCCAACACGGGCGCCAACGACGACGACGTGGTGAACGCCCTGACCACGGCCTTCTGCAAGGTCGGCCGCGACGACCCGCAATACGCCAACCCGAGCTGGCCCGCGGTGATCGGCACCTTCTCCAACGTCGCCTACAGCCAGGTGAAGAACCCGGAGAAGCAGGCGATCAACGTCCCCGGCGCGACGACGCCGCCGACGAAGAACTGATTTCTTTTCGGGGGGCGCGGCGCTCACCGCGCCCTGCCCGTCATTGCGCGTGCAGCGAAGCAACCGCGTGCCTGCCAGCATTCCGGAGCCGTCCGCACGGCTGCTTCGAGCATGTGCGCTGCTTCGGATGCCGGTGATCCTCGCGGGCGCCCTGTCCGAGATCGACGCCCCGTCCACCCAGCCCTTCGAACTCCCCTTCCCCTCGCCGCAGCGGGTGACACGGGTTGGAATCGTCATCCTTCGCCGGCACGCTGAGCGTAGTCTCGTTCCTCAAGAAGGCAGACCGATGCCGACCCGTCATCCCGGGGCGCCGCAGGTGCGCCCGGAATCCAGAAACTCCGCGATTGCAGGATCGAGCAGCAGAACTCCGATCTCTTTCGGACGCCGTGGCGGATCTGGATTCCGGGCTCCGCGGCGCGGCCCCGGAATGACAGGGAGGGCGGCCTAAGCCGCACGGCACCCCCACGGGAACGGACACGGGCGCGCTTCGTTTGAGCCGGGATCCCTCAGGTTCTGAGCCCCGGAGTGCCCGTGTCGACCCTCGTCCGTATCCTGCTCGCGATCTTCATCCCCCCGGTGGCGGTGCTCGTCACCACCGGCTTCGGCGTGCAGTTCCTGCTGAACATCCTGCTCTGGGTGCTCGGCTGGCTGCCCGGCACGGTCCACGCCCTGTGGCTGATGAACCGCGACCGGCCGCTGGTCTGAAGCCCTAAGGCTTGGCCTTGGCGTCCGGCTCGCCCTTGCGCAGGGCGGGCTTCATGTCGGGCTTGGTCTCGACCTTGGCGGTCTTCACCGCATGCGGCTTGGCCGCCGCCTTCGGGGCGACCTTCTCGGCCGCGTGCGCGAGCTTGACCGGCTCGGGCACCACGGTGGCATCCACCGCCGGGGTAGCGGGGGCCGGCTTCTCCTTGTCCAACAGCGTGCCCAGAAGCTTCTGGTAGCTGCTCGGATCGCCGTCGGCATCGGCCACGGCGATCCGGGCCGGCTTCTCGCCGACCGATGCGGTGGTCTCGACCCGAAGCTCCGGCTCGGACCGATTCGCCATGAGGGTCGTAGCGGCGGGCTTCTGCTGTCCCCGGCCGGCCTTCGCGGTCGCCTTGGCGGACGCCGGCGCGGCGGCGGCCATCAGGGTCGGCTGCACCTTCGGACCGATCTCGATCTCCTCCGGCCCGGCCGCCAGGGTCTCGGGGCGGCTGACATCGCCGAGATTGTGCCGGCCGAACTCCTTGGCGTCGTAGGGCAGCACCGTCTCTGTGCCGCCGAGGCTCGCGAAGGCGCTGGTGTTGGCCGGCGGCCGGAACACCGGGTTCTGGCCGCCATCTTGGTAGACCACCCGCACCGCCGGGGTGCCCTTGGCGACGAGCTCCGCCACCTCGCGCTCGTCATGCGCGCGCTTCTCGGCCACCTGCGGGTCGACCCGCGGCTTGCACGCGCCGGCCGCCGCGTCCGAGCCGCCGAACACGTATCGGGTGCCGCACTGGCCGACCTTCGGCTCCTCGCGCAGGGCCTCGAAATAGTCCGAGCCCTCCTTGAGATTCTGCCAGAACGGCATGTTCGGGTCGTTGCGGAACTTGGCCATGTTCTGGGCCGTCATCCGGAACGGGTAGGACTGGAACTGGAAGCTGCGCTGGCCGCCGATGAACGCCTCGCGCGCCACCGCGTAGATCTCCGCGATGGTGGCATCGGTCATGGCGAAGCAGCCCGCCGACGAGCAGGTGCCGTGGACCATCAGGTAGCGGCCGGTGCGGCCGTTGGCCCGGTCGACGGCATTCGGGAAGCCGGTATCGAACGAGAGGTAGTACGACGAGTTCGGGTTCATCAGGCCCGGGGTGATCGTGTAGAACCCCTCCGGCGCCTGCCGGTCGCCCTCGCGGACCTTAGGGCCCAGCTGGCCGGACCAGCGGCAGATCGGGTAGGTCTTCAGCAGGGCGTAGCGCCCGTCGCTGCCGCGCTTCCAGACCTCCATCTCCGCTTCCTTCTTGTAGGCGCGGATCAGGATCGGGTCGGATTGCTGCATGCCCTTGGTCTGCATCAGGGCGAGCGTCTGGGGGGCGATCGGCGCGATGCTGCGCGCGGTCGGCCCGTTGATCCCGGAACCGTCCTGGCAGCCGGCCAGCGCGAGGGCCAGCAGGGAAGCGGCCGCCAGCAGTCGCGCAGTCGCGAGACGCGCCGTCATGGGGAACCTCGTCGTCTTCGTGCCCCCGGCGGCCTTTTGATAGCCGACCTCGGGGGCCACTCCCCAACCCAATAGGCTCGTTAAGCTTGCGCCTTTGTTACCGCAAGCGCCCGGACGCAACACTGCACGGCTCTGAGCGGTGGATACGACACCGTGCACACGTCTTCGCGGGATGGGGCGATCGCGTTGGCGCACCACGCATTCTGCCTTTGCGGCGGCTTCGTGCCGCTTGCGAGGATGGTAGACAGCGTCCCGAACGTCTGCCGGAAGCCGCATCAGATTGTCGGACGATCCGCCGGGTCGGGAAGGCCCTCCCCTTGCTTCGCCGGGGCTGCGAGCAGACCGAGCACCGCCACGGCGCAGGCGGCCGGCACGGCCGGCAGGGTCCAGGACAGGGTGGTGAAGGCCGCCTGGTAGGCCTGGGCCAGGGTGGCCGCGTCGAGACCCGGCAGCAGCGCCCGGGCGCCGTCCGGGTTTCCCACCGCCAGGCGCTGGCCCGCCTGTGCGAGGGATGCGTCGGGCAGGCCCGGGATCCGGCGCAGCTCGGCCGCGACCAAGCCGGCGAGCGCTGCGCTGACCAGGGCGAGCGCCACGCCCTCGCCGGCGACCCGGACCGTTCCAAAGATGCCCGCCGCCATGCCGGCGCGCTCCCGGGGTACGACGGCGACCGACAAGCCGTCCATCAGGCCCCAGGGCAGGCCGCTGCCGAGGCCGATGAGCAGCATCGGCGCCAGCACCGCGCGGCTGCCGATCTCGGTGAAGCCCAGCCAGACGAGGCCGATTGCCGCCATCAGCAGGCCGAAGCCCGAGAGCAGGCCGGGCGGAACGCGCCTTACCAGCGCGGCGGCCAGCATCGGGACGACCAGCATCGGCGCCGAGAGCGCCAGCATCAGCAGCCCGGCCTCCATCTCGCTCCGGCCCTCGATGCCGATGAAGCGCAGGGGCAGGAGCACCAGCAGCACGACGAAGCCCGCGCAGGTCGCCACCGGCAGCATCTGCACGCCGACGAAGCGCCGGTAGCGGAACAGGCGGAGGTCGAGCATCGGCCGGGCGGCGCGGGTCTCGATGATTGCGAAGGCTGCGAGGAGCAGCGCGGCGGCGGCGAGCAGCCCGCCCAGCGCCAGGCTATGCCAGCCGAGGCCCGGCGCCTCGATCACCGCCACCGTCAGGGTGGTGAGCATGGCGGTGAAGCTCACCGTCCCGGGCCAATCGAGGCTGCGGGCTTGCGGGTCGCGGGTCTCGCGCATCCGCGGCGGTCCGAGCACGAGCGCGGCGCTGCCCACCAGCGCCCCCACCCAAAAGATCGCGCGCCAGCCGGCGCCGGCGATCAGGGCGCCGGTGACGATCGGCCCGAAGGACAGGCCGACGCCGAAGGTGGTCCCGAGCAGGCTGAAGGCCCGGGTGCGGCCGTGGCCATCGAATTCCTGGGCCAGGGCGGCGGTGCCGCCTGCCAGCGCCGCCGCAGCGCCGACGCCCTGCCCGGCCCGCAGCAGGTCGATCAGCCAGACCGAAGGCGCCAGGCCAAGCGCCAGGGAAAACCCGGTGACGATCGCGACACCCACCGTGAAGACGCGCCGGCGGCCGTAGCGGTCGGCCAGGGTCCCGGCGGCCATCAGCAGGCTGCCGAAGGTCAGCATGAAGCCGTTCGTGATCCAGGTCAGCGCCTCGGGCGAGCCGCCGAGCTCGCGCCCGATGGCCGGGGTCGCCACCGCCCCGGCCGAGAAGCTCAGCGGCAGGATCAAGGCGGCGAGGCACACCGCCCCCATGACCAGCGGGTCGCCCGCGTGGGCGGGAGGTGACGAGTCGGGCATGGATCGGCTCCGTTCCTGCGGGCTTCGCGTATGGCTGGACGCGACGGGCTCTCCTGCCCCCTTGCGGGGCGGGGAAAAACGCGGTGTTTCAGTGGCTTGCTGCCGATATCGTGAGCTCGAAACCCAACCCGGCAGGTCGCCCTTGGACCCACGCCTCACCTTCGCTTGCGGCCTGGTCACCGTTAATCGCGCCGTTCGTCCTATCATTCCGGACCGCTGCGCTCTAATCTCATGGCATGGATAGCCTCGGCGATATCGCGGCCTTCGTGCGGACGGCGGAGCGGCTGAGCTTCGTCGAGGCGGGGCGCGATCTGCGCCTGTCGGCCTCGGCGGTGGGCAAGGCCGTGGCGCGGCTCGAAGCAGAACTCGGCGTGCGCCTGTTCCATCGGACGACGCGGCGGGTCTCGCTCACCGAGGAGGGCGCCCTGCTCCAGGCGCGCTGCCGGGGGATCCTGGACGACCTGCGCGAGGCCGAGGCGCTGGTCACCCAGAGTCGGCTCGCGCCGCGCGGAATCCTGCGGATCAGCCTGCCGATCATCGGCTACCGCTTCCTGCTGCCGGTGCTGCCGGAATTCCAGACACGCTATCCGGAGATCGAGCTGGACCTCGATTTCAACGATCGCCTGATCGACCTGGTGGAGGCCGGCGTCGACGCCGCGATCCGCAGCGGCACCCTGGTCGATTCGAGCCTGGTGGCCCGGCGGCTCGGCCCGTTCCGGTTCGTGCTTTGCGCCGCTCCGGCCTATCTGGAGCGTGCCGGCACGCCCCGGCGCCCGGCCGAGCTGGTGGGGCACGCAGCCCTGCGCTTCCGATTTCCCAGCTCCGGCAAGCTGCAGGACTGGACCCTCGCGGAGCCCCTGCCCGCGGGCCTCTCCACCGCGCTCACCTGCAACAACATGGAAGCCCTGCGCGCCGCCGCGATTGGCGGGTTGGGCATCGGCTGCATGCCCGACTTTCTGGCCGAGTCGGCCCTGCGCGAGGGCGCCCTCACCCGGATCCTAGACCCGTACCTCACAGATCCCGGCCAGTTCTCGATCCTGTGGCCCTCCGGGCGGCACATGTCGGCCCGGCTGCGCGCCTTCGTGGATTTCGTTGGGGCGCGGTTGTTTCAGGCGGGGTGAGGCAGCGGTTTGGGAAGACCGGGCGCCCCCTCACGCGAACACCACCGGCCGCCTTGCCGCCTCGGTGCGGATGATCGCCACGAGCTGCGCGTCCTCGGCCGGGTCGGCGAGGCGCAGGCCGACCGGGGTCGAGCGGGTCTGGATCGTCAGCCAGCGCAAGGTGGGCCGGAGGTCGGTGGCCTCCACCACCGCCACCCCGGGATGCTCCGGCTGGAGCTGCAGGAAGGTCAGGTGGTTGCGGCTCGCCCGGCGGCCGAGGAGGTCGTCGATCGCCTCGGCCGTCTCCCGGGGCGTGTGCAGATGGGTCATCATCCACAGCCGGTTCTGGGTGCCGGGCGTGTCCAGGGCCTGGCGCAGGCGGCGCACGCCCTCGGTCAGGAAGGCGTAATCCGCCTCGCTCGCCGCCGGGTCGTGGTGGTTGAACACGCATTCGAGCCCGTGCCGCTCCCGGTAGAGCCGGTGGCGCCCGCGCCAGATGTCGGGGCCGCGCCGCTCCGCCTCCGGGATGCTCTCGAGCTGGCCCCGGTCGGTGAGCGCGGCGAAATCGTCGTCCAGGCAGTCCCGGACCATGCCGGGCATGGAGAAGATCCAGTCGAGCGGGCCGGACCAGTGGCGCAGGTCCAGGGTCTTGAGCACGTGCGCCATCTGGCAATTGCAGCCGAGCGAGACGTGGTTGTGCCCGCCCGGCTCGCGCGCGTCGCGCCGCCCGAGGAGCCGCCCGAGGGCCCAGAGCAGGCCGCCCGTCGCGCCCGGGGCTATCATACGGTTCGCCCTTGCGGCTGACGCCTCCAGGGCGGTCCGCCGCACGCAGCCAAGTGTACGCAGGCCGCGCAAGCTTGCCTGCGGCGACGCGCATTCGCGCGTGCCGACGGCCGAACGCCGCGAACGTCAAACGTTTCGGCCGTCGGATTCACAGGGTCCGGCCGATGGCGAGGAATTTTTCGGCGCGGCGGTCGCGGATCTCCACGGGGCTCAAGCCCTCGAACTGGGCGAGCGCGTCGGCGATGGCGTCGCCCGCGCCCCGGATCGCCGCCTCGCGGTCGCGATGCGCGCCGCCGGTGGCCTCCGGGATGATGCCGTCGATGACGCCGAGCCGCAGCAGGTCCTGGGCGGTGATCTTCATGGCGGGGGGGGCCCCGTGGGGGCGGCCCTGGGCGCGCCCCAGGGGCGG
>NZ_LKKO01000089.1 GCF_001455965.1 Methylobacterium sp. GXS13 | reverse complement strand
CGGGCGCGGGGCGGGCGCAGGTTCACGGGCAGGAGCGGCCGGCGCTGCGCCGACGCCGCGGCGCTTGACCGTCTCGACCACGACCTGCTTGGAGCGGCCATGGGAGAAGCTCTGACGTACGGTGCCCGCCTCGATCGGCCGCTTGAGGGAGAGCGGCTTCGGAGAAGTCCTGTTCAGAGTCTTGTCGCCCGGGTTGTTCGTGTCGCTCATTCAGCCTGAACCCTGAGGGTTTCCATCGTCCCGTGAACCGACGCCCGGTGGCGCCAGCCAAATTCGTCCTGGTGCGTCGTCAACGTGAGGCTTCGTCGATCCCGCCGATTCGGGCTGGATCGGGCTCCTCGGTCGCCGCGGCGGCGCCCTCGAAGGAGCGTAGCCGACGCCAACGCGACAGGCAGCCGGCAGCTCCGGCTCCTGCGACGAGCGCAGCGTGTATCACATGATCCCGACCCAAGGCCATGTCCAATTCATCTTCGGACAGGTCGTCGATGATCGGTATCCTTGACATGGCCTCACCGTGGCGTCTGTACAAGGCCGACGCGATCTTCCGGCGACCGTCGGGACTGGCTTCTGCGGCATGGATCAGCGCCACCGCGCCGGGCTGGCCGCCGATCGCCGCCTCGACCTTCGAGAACCCTGCGACCACGCATCCCGCCTTGTTGGCCATGGCGATGGCCTGCCGCAGATCCTCGCGCAGGCCGGTGACGATCCGGTCGGGCAGGTCGGGGCCGGCCTGGGCGGGCCCCTTGAAAGCCCGCGGGAACAGATTCTTGCGGACCGCCGTCGTCACGGTGTCGCGCCGGGCGCTGATCCAGGCCCCGCGCCCGGGCAGCTTGGCGCGGAGGTCCGGCACCACGGCGCCATCCGGACCGCGCACGAACCGGATCATCGCTTCGGGCGGCTGGACGACGCGCGTGACGATGCAGGTGCGTTGCGGCACGCGCCGGCCGGGGCCGCTATCGAGCCCCCCGGGATCGAGCCCCGGATCCTGCCCCTCGTCGGGCGGGGTCGTATCGACCTCGGCCATCCGCGCGTCCGCCGCAGCCTCCGCTCAGGCCTCGGCCGGGGTGGAGGCGGGCTCGGTGCCCTCCTCGCCCTCGGCGGTCTCAGCGCCCTCCTCGGCCTACGGCTCGGGCAGCGCCTCGATCCAGCCGGCCTTGAGGCGGGCAGCCATGATCAGGCCCTCGGCCTCGGCCCGCGACAGCTCGAAGCCGTCGAGGTAGCCGGCATGGCGCACGGCCTCGGGGCCGCGGCCCTCGGTGTAGCCGACGAGGTCGTCCGTGGCGCAGCCCGCCAGGTCCTCGACGGACTTCACGTCGTTCTCGCCGAGCGCCACCATCATGGGCGTGGTGATGCCCTCGATCTCGCGCAGCTCGTCGGCGACGCCGAGTTCGGTGCGGCGGGCATCGTGCTCCTGCTCGATCCGGGCGAGGTGATCCTGGGCGCGGGCCTGGATCTCGGCGCCGGTCTCGTCGTCGAGCCCCTGGATGCCGGACAGTTCCTGGATGTCGACGTAGGCGATCTCGTCGACGTTGCGGAAGCCTTCGGCCGCCAGCAGCTGGCCGACGGTCTCGTCGACGTCGAGCGCCTCCATGAACACCTGGGTCCGCTCGGCGAACTCCTTCTGGCGCCGCTCGGATTCCTCGGCCTCGGTCAGGATGTCGATGTCCCAGCCGGTGAGCTGCGAGGCCAGACGCACGTTCTGGCCGCGGCGGCCGATGGCCAGCGACAGCTGGTCGTCGGGCACCACCACCTCGATGCGGTCGGCCTCCTCGTCGAGCACGACCTTCACCACTTCCGCGGGCTGAAGGGCGTTGACGATGAAGGTCGCCTCGTCCTCGGACCACGGGATGATGTCGATCTTCTCGCCCTGGAGCTCGCCGACCACCGCCTGGACGCGCGAGCCGCGCATGCCGACGCAGGCGCCGACCGGGTCGATGCTGCCGTCGCGGGAAATCACGGCGATCTTGGCGCGGGAGCCCGGATCGCGGGCCACCGCCTTCACCTCGACGATGCCATCATAGATCTCGGGCACTTCCTGGCCGAACAGCTTGGCCATGAATTGCGGGTGCGAGCGTGACAGGAAGATCTGCGGGCCGCGCACTTCCGAGCGCACGTCGAACAGGTAGGAACGGATCCGGTCGCCCGGCCGGAAGGTCTCGCGCGGGATCATCTCGTCCCGGCGGACGATGCCCTCGCCCCGGCCCAGGTCGACGATGACGTTGCCGTACTCGACCCGCTTGACGATGCCGTTGAGGATCTCGCCGATGCGATCCTTGTACTCGTCGAACTGGCGGGCGCGCTCGGGGTCGCGCACCTTCTGGACGATGACCTGCTTGGCCGACTGGGCGGCGACGCGGCCGAAATCGAAGGGCGGCAGGGTGTCGGAGATCACGTCGCCGACCAGCGCGCCCGGGTTGTAGCGGCGGGCCTGGTCCAGGGTGATCTCGCGGGCGTCGTTCTCGACCTGATCGACCACCAGGAGGTGGCGCGACAGGCGCAGGGCTCCGGTCTTGTTGTCGATCTCGGCGTGAACGTCGGTCTCCGCGCCGTAGCGGGAGCGCGCCGCCTTGGCGATCGCCTCCTCCATCGCGTCGATCACGATGGAGCGGTCGATCACCTTCTCGCGGGCGACCGCGTCGGCGATCTGGAGGAGTTCGAGCCTGTTGGCGCTGACGACGGCCATCGGTGTCGGTCCTTCTCTTCCGTCAAGTCTTCGTGCCGGGCACCCGAGGGTGGCCGAGCCCGAATCTCAATTCAATGCAGGTCGTCGCGGCTCTTCAGACGGGACGCCTTGGACACGACCGGCTTCTTGGGGCCGGTGCGGGGCGGCTTCTTCTCTTTCGGGGCCTTCGGGTCGGCTTTGGCAGCCTTGCCCTGCGGACCCTGCGGCTTCGGCGCGGGCCAGGCCGGCGCCGCCGGCGCGTCGTCCTCGGCCGCGTCGTCTTCGTCCAGCGCGTCCGCATCGTCGGCCAGCGGGCCGCCGCGACGCAGGGACTCGCGGATCAGCTCGTCGGTGAGCACGAGATGCGCATCGGCCAGATCCCGCAGCGGAAGGTCGATCCGGCTCGGCAGCCCTTCCTTCACGTCCGGCAGGTCGATGGGGACGGTCAGCTTTTCCGCGTCCGGCGCGCCCAGGATGCCACGGAAGCGTTTGCGGCCGTCGAGCGGCGGGCTCAGCTCGATCTTGGCCTCGTAGCCCGCCCAGCGGGCGAAATCCGAGACCCGCACCAGCGGTCGGTCGATCCCCGGTGACGAGATCTCGAGATTGTAGGCGGTGCCCACCGGATCGTCGACGTCGAGCACCGGCGAGATCGCCCGGCTCACCGCCTCGCAATCGTCGATCGAGAAGGTGCCGTCCGGCCGCTCGGCCATGATCTGGACGGTGCAACCGTTGGTGTTGGTGACCTTCACCCGGACCAGCCGGAAGCCGAGGCCCTGGACCGGCCCCTCGATCACCTGCACCACGCGAGCGGCGACGCCGCTCTCGCGGACGAGGCGCTTCTCGGACAGATCCGCTTCGATCTCGGACGACATGGATATCAGCGCGCAACCTTTGCGGCGTTCTGGGCGGCACGTCCGAACGTGCGGTCTCGCGCTGCCAAACCTGACGCGGCGAAAAAAAAGAGCGGACCCGGTGGGGCCCACTCCCGAACCGCAGCCTCGCGACTGCCATCAGAACTGTTGAGCGATAGATAGCCGCGCTCGGCCGCGAGCGCAAGGCAGATCAGCGACGTGGCGCGCCGGAGACGTGATGCAATCGGACGGATCGGGTCAGGGCCAGGGTGCGCCCGCGCGCACGAACCCGATCCGGCCTCGCCCCGGGACCATGCGATCGGCTTGGTTCCCGCCGGGTCGATACTGGCGAGATCGCCGGGTCGGATTTGCTATACGCCTCGCAACCAGCAATCGATTCCAGGCAACATTTGAGCATGAAGACGATCAAGTCGGTACCGGGCCGCTTCGTCAGCGCTGTCAGGCGGTCGTTCCGGCAGTTCCTTGCTCTGCCGCTCGCGACCGTCATCGGGTTCGTATGCCTGAACGCCCTGGTCTATCTGGCGGATCGGTCCTGGTCCGGGGGCGATGCGCCGGCCGGGTTCGCGTGGCTCGGCAAATTGCTGGGCGACCGAGCGGCCCTGGGTGGCCTCCTGACGACGGTGGCGTCCAGCATCATCACCGTCACCTCCATCACCTTCTCACTCCTGTTGCTCGCCGTCCAACAGGGGGCGGCCGCCCTGACCGCGCAGGTCACCGACCAGTTCATGGCCCGGCGCACGAACCAGTTCTATTTCGGGTATTTCGTCGGCCTGTCGGTGTTCGTCCTGATGACGCTCGTCACCAACACCGGCTTTCACCGGCCCGTCTTCGGGACCACGATCGCCCTGCTGCTGACCACCTCGGCCCTCTGCCTCATCATCGTGATGATCTACAACACGATCGATCAGATGCGGCCGGCGCAGATCATCCAATTCATCCACGACCGGGTTCTGGAAGCCCGCGATGAAGATCTCCGGCTGCTTGCCGCCACCCGGAGGACGGCGCGGGCGGACTGGCCCGTGGCCGCATCGATCCGCGCGCGGGAAAGCGGGTACGTCGTCCGCCTCGATCTCCCGCGCATCGAAGAGGCCGTGCGGCGGCATGCCCAAGCGGCGGTCGAGATCGAATTCGACATCACCGTCGGGACGTATCGCGCCGTCAACGACCCCCTGTTCCAGGTGCGCTGCCGGCCCGGCACGACGCTCGACGCGGGGGCACGGGAAAGCCTCGTCGGCGAGACGCTGAAAGCGCTCACCTACGACGACGGTCGCGACCTCCAGCACGACGCCGCCTATGGCCTACACCAGCTCTCGACCATCGCCTGGACCTCGGTCTCGACGTCGAAATCCAACCCCAGCCCCGGCCTCTCGGTCATCCAGGCCCTGCGGGACATCATCGCGCACTGGAGCGAGGACGAGAACCAGCCGCTCGAAGATCCAAGCTCCTGCATCGTCTACGCGGATGCCGCACCGATCATCGCGACCGACGCCCTCGAAGCCGTGATCGTGGTGGCTTCCGAGTCGATCCAGTCCCAGACCCTCACGGAAGCCATCAAGACCCTGGCGATCCTGCTCCGTCATGTCGGGCAGCCGACGGCGGACAGGCTCGCCGATGTCGCCAATCGCACCCTGTCGAGCCTCGGAGAGCACGTCCTGACCCGTCAGCTCGAAGCCGCTCTGGAGGACATGGCAAAGGCCCTCACCGAGCGCGGCTTCATCGTCGTCGCCAGGGCCGTCTCCGAGGCGTCGGCTGAACTCGCCGCCAGCCTGGGCAAGCTGAACTCACGCTCGACCCGCGTGCCGGGAACGACCTCTTAAGAGCGTGTCGGACCGGTCTTCCCGCGCTCGCCCTCATCCTGAAGGTGGCGCAGCGAAGCCCTCGGCGGAGGCCTTCCGCCGGCCGCGCGATCCCTGGAAGACTCCTTCGAGGTTCGCTGCGCTCGCGTCTCAGGATGAGGGGGGTGGATGGGAGAGGCACCGATCACGGTCCATCCGGGCGAGCGCCCGTCGGGTGCCGTGGCCGGCGGACATCAAACGCCCCGCGGGATCCGCCCCTCCAGCGGATAGGCCGGATCGTTGTAGCCCGGCGTGGTCGGGTGCCCGGCGGCCACGAAGCCGTCCACCAGGGCCTCGTCCTCCGGGGTGAAGGCGTAGTCGAGGGCGCCGAGATATTCCTGCCATTGCGCCTCGGTGCGCGGCCCGGCGATGACGCCGGTGACGAGGCGGTTGTTCAGCACCCAGGCGGTGGCGAATTGCCCGGCCGTGATGCCGCGGCCCTCGGCATGCTCCTTCAGGGTGCGGGCGATGCGCAGGGATTCCGGCCGCCACTCGGTCTGCATCATCCGGGCGTCCTGCCGGCCAGCGCGGGATTCGGCCGGGGGTGGGGCGTCCGGATCGTACTTGCCGGTCAGCACGCCGCGGGCGAGGGGCGAGTACGGGACGACGCCGAGCCCGTAATGAGCGCAGGCCGGAAGGTGCTCGGTCTCGGGCATGCGGTTGAAGGCGTTGTAATAGGGCTGGCTCACCACCGGCCGGTCGATCCCGATCTCGTCGCAGAGCCGGCAGATCTCGGCGACCCGCCAGGACCGGTGGTTCGAGACGCCGAAATGCCGGATCTTGCCCGCCCGTACGAGATCGGCCATCGCCCGCACGGTCTCCGCGAGCGGCGTGTCGTGATCCTCCTTGTGGAGGTAGTAGATGTCGATGAATTCCGTGCCGAGGCGGCGCAGGCTGTCCTCGGCGGCCTTCATGACGTGGACCCGCGACAGGCCGCGGTCGTTGACGCCCTGGCCCGTCGGGTTGGCGACCTTGGTGGCGAGAATCCAGGCGGCGCGGTCGCCCTTGATCGCCCGGCCGGTGATCTCCTCCGAGCGGCCCTCGGTGTAGACGTTGGCCGTGTCGATGAAGTTGATGCCCGCCTCCCGGGCGCTGCCGACGATGCGCCCGGCGGTGGCCTCGTCGGTGGGCCCGCCGAACATCATCGTGCCGAGGCAGATCGGCGAGACCTTGAGGCCGGAGCGGCCGAGATTGCGGTACTGCATGGGATCCATCCGGTGTCCGTCCGCCCGCAATCTCGGCGCTTGGGCGGCGAGGTCAACCGTGCCGGCGTAACACCGGGGACATCCGCGGCGAACCGACCCGCGCGGGGAGCGATCCACACAAGCGCCGGTTTCGCACTCCTATACCCTGGCCCGACGGCCACGCCGCTTCCGATGTCAGAAGGCCGAGTCCGAAAGCAATGATCGACCGCCTGGCCGTTCCCCTCGGTATCCCCCTCCCCTGGCTCGACCGGGCCGGGCGCCTCTCGTGGCTGAAGCTCGCGGTATTCCTGGCCTGCATCGCGCCGGCCGCGTACCTGGCGGCGGCCTACCGGCTCGACGCGCTCGGCGCCAAGCCGATCACCGCGCTGATCCACGCCACCGGCGAGTGGGCGGTGCGCTTCCTGCTGTTCTCGCTGGCGATCTCGCCGCTGCGCCGCATCGCCGATTGGGGGAAGGTGCTGGTGGTCCGGCGCATGCTCGGCATCACCGTGATGGCCTACGCGGTGGCGCATCTCACCCTCTACGCGGTCGATCAGAACCTGGTCCTGACCAAGGTCGCCACCGAGATCGCCCTGCGGCTCTACCTGACGATCGGCTTCGTGGCGCTGATCGGCCTGATCGCCCTGGGGCTGACCTCCACGGACGCGGCGATCCGCAACCTCGGCCCGAACTGGCACCGGCTGCACCGGCTCGTCTACACGATCGCGGTGCTGGCGCTGGTCCATTACTTCCTGCAATCGAAGATCGATGTCAGCGATCCGGTCTTCTCCGCCGGGTTGTTCCTGCTGCTGATGGGCTGGCGGGCGATGCGGCGGTTCAAGCTGCCGGAGCGGCCGTGGTCGCTGCTGCTCCTCGCGATCCTCGGCGGCCTCGCAACAGCGGGACTCGAGGCGGCCTGGTACGGGCTCGCCAGCGGCGTTCCGGCCAGCCTCGTGCTGGCGGCCAATCTCGACTTCTCCGGCCCGATCCGCCCGGCTTGGTGGGTCCTGGCGACCGGGCTGCTGATGCCGGCCATCGCCCTCGTGCGCGGCGCGCGCACCACGGACCGGACGCTGCGGGCGGCGCCCGGTGCGCCGCGCAGGACCCAAGCCAAAACCGCTCTGACGGAACCCTTGTCGCCGTCCGCCTGATGCCGCAGAACCCGCCACCGGCGGTTCTCACGCCGCAGCGGAGTGACATGGGCAATGCGCGGCAGGCTTCTCCTCATCGCGGGCATGCTCGCGCCGACCCTTGCCCTGGCGGCGCCCAAAGCCACCCCGGACAAGGGCGCGCCGGCGCCGGCCGCCGCCCCGGTGGCCACGGCCTGCAAGGCGCCCGAGCCGCCGCCGGCCTCGGCGCGGCCGGTCAAGCCGGCCCTGCCCGAGAAGCCGGCCTGCCTCGACGCCAAGGGCGGCTGTCCCGGTTGGGAGGCCTACAGCTTCAACGACGCGGTCAAGGCCTACAACCTGCAAGCGCAGACATTCCGGCCGATCGCCGAGGCCTATGTCCAGAAGCTCAACGCCTACGTGAAGGCGAGCGGGGAATACGCGCAGTGCGAGATCAACGCGATGCAGAACTGAAGCCCGCTTCGGCGGAGCGATAACCGGGTTCGCCGGCTGAACGGTGGGCAACCGGGGAGGCGGCAGGGGTTCAGGCGGCGCGGCGCAGTCTCCGGCATCGATGGCCGCGATCCCCGCCGCCGCTTCCTGCCGAGGCCCACCAGTGCCCCTCCGTCATGTTATCGGGCGCGCCGGATTCTGCGCCCTGCTGCTCGCCGCGGCCCCGGCGCTGGCCGCCGATTTCGATGGGCCCTATCCGCCGCCCCACGGCTATGGCGGTCCCGGCGATGGCTATGAGCGGCGCCCGCCGCCGCCCCCGCCCGAGCCGGAATTCCGCAGGCCCCGCTTCACCGCGGCGCCGCCCGAGGCGTGCCGGGAATTCGTTCGCCGCCGGTTCGATCCGGACGGTGCGCCGGTGGTCCGCCGGGTGCGGGTCTGCGACGAGCAGGCCTACGAGCGCGGGCCGCCCCCGCCGCCGCCTCCGCCCGAGGATTATCCGCCCCGCCGCTGGGGCGGGCCCCGCTGGTAGGATCGCGGCCCCGGTCAGATCCGGGCCGGGGCCTTCTTGAGGGCGGCCGCGAAGGCCTTGAGCTGGCGGTTCAGATCCGCCAGCTCGTTCAGCGCGATGGTCTTGTGGCCGTCGCGGACCGCGCGCTCGATATCCTCGACCTGGAGGCTGACGAGGCGGCGGATGGCGGTGGCGACTTGTTCTCGGGTCATCGATGCGAGCGTCTCGTTCGCGCGTCCTGGCGGGCCTCAACGGACGGCCGCAACACGGCCGCCGACACCGCTCGGTGATAGGCCGGTAGGCTTAACCGTTGGTGTCCGCAGGCCCCGCCATCCCCGGAAACCGGGCCCTCCGGCCCCAGCCCTTTCAAGGTGTCTGGCCAGATGCGCGTCGCGGGATCGGCGCTCACGAGCCAATCACGCGCGCCCCTTTCCCGGACAGGTGCAGCGGAGCGGAACCTGATCCGGGACCCAGCACACGAAGCGCCGCGCCAGCGGCACGGGTTAATCAGGCGGACGCTGCGCGTCGTCGTGTGCTGGGTCCCGGGTCGCATTTCGCTGACGCTGCATGCGCCCGGGAAAAGGCCGTGCGGGCCGGCGCGACGCCATGTTCCGGCTCTCAGCCCATCACCTTCAAAGGGCCGCCTCCAGCCCCTATCGCGCGCCCTGGATCTCGCCCCGCCGCATCGGCATCGCGTCGATCGTGACGAACAGTTTTTGGGGCGGGATCGGTGCCGCTTCCGTGAGCTTGGCGCCGCCATCCTTGCCGATCAGGACCGCCCGGAATTCGCCTTCCGGCAGAGACAGTTGCGCGCGCAGAGCTCGGGCCTCGGCGCCGGTCCCGACCGCCTCCAGCACCACGAGGTCGCGCTCCGATACGCCACCCCGCACGCGCCCGAGCGCGGCGCGCTGGGCGCGCAGATCGGCATCGGCGGCGTCGGGGGCCGAGAGCACCAGGACCCGGGACCGCCAGCGATAGGCATCGAGCGGTCCGGCCGCCGCGGCGCCTGCCGTCAGGGCGGCCAAGCCGAAGCCAATCAGGGTTGCGCGCATCATGGCTCCTCGCTCGCCGATCCCGGTCAACGCGCGGGGCGCCCCATTGGCCGCCGGGGTGCGACGCCCCAGATCGGGGGTCGCAGGCAGAACACCCGGGAGTCTTTCATGAACGCCGTGAACCGCCGCATCGTCCTGGCGTCGCGCCCGCATGGGGAGCCGAAGCCGGAGAACTTCCGCCTGGAGGAGGGTCCGGTGCCGGAGATCGGACCGGGCCAGATCCTGCTGCGCACCCGCTGGTTGTCCCTCGACCCGTATATGCGCGGCCGGATGAGCGACGCGAAATCCTACGCGACCCCGGTGCAGATCGGCGAACCGATCACCGCCGAGGTGGTCGGCGAGGTCGTCGCTTCGAAGAATCCCGATATACCAGTTGGAACTCTTCGCACGGCCTTCGCAGGCTGGCAGGAGTACTTTGCCACCGACGGACAGGGCACCCGCCGGGTCGATCCGGACGCGGCCCCGCCCTCGACGGCGGTCGGCGTGCTCGGGATGCCGGGTATGACCGCGTATACCGGCCTGCTCAATATCGGGCAGCCGAAACCCGGGGAGACCGTGGTGGTGGCCGCCGCCACCGGGCCGGTGGGGTCGCTGGTCGGGCAGATCGCCAGGCTGAAGGGCGCCCGGGCGGTGGGGATCGCGGGCGGGCCGGACAAGTGCCGCTACCTCACGGAGGAGCTCGGCTTCGACGCGGCGGTGGACCATCGCGGATCCGACCTGCCCGGGGCGCTGGCCGAGGCCTGCCCCAAGGGCATCGACGTGTATTTCGAGAATGTCGGCGGCGCCGTCTTCGCTGCCGTGATGCCGCTGCTCAACCCGTTCGCCCGGATCCCGGTCTGCGGCCTGGTCTCGGCCTACAACGCCACCGAGACGCCCCCCGGCCCGGACCGGCTCCCCGGCCTGATGCGTTCGGTGCTCACGAACCGCCTGCACATCCAGGGCTTCATCGTCTGGGATTTCGCCGACCAGGCCGAGACCTTCAGGAGCGAGGTCGGGGCGTGGATCCGGGAGGGCAAGGTCCGCTACCGGGAGGACGTGGTCGAGGGCCTGGAGAACGCGCCCGAGGCGTTCATCGGCCTGCTGAAGGGCCGGAATTTTGGTAAGCTGGTTGTGCATATCCCCTAAGCGGATCTTGCCGATTCGTTGGAACAGAGATAGAACAAACATCGTCGGCGAGCTGCGGATTACGGGCACAATCCGCGACCGCAGGTTGCCGCTCCGACGGCCCGGGCGCATGAGTCCCCGGCCGCCGGGTGATGAGCCCAGTGAGATCCGTACGGTGAGGAGAGAGCGATGGCGGGCAGCGTCAACAAGGTGATTCTGGTGGGCAATCTCGGGCGCGACCCGGAGATGCGCCGCCTCGGCTCGGGCGACCCGGTCTGCAACCTGCGGCTGGCGACCTCCGAGTCCTGGAAGGACAAGGCCTCCGGCGAGCGCAAGGAGAAGACCGAGTGGCACTCGGTCGTGATCTACAACGACAACCTCGCCCGGGTGGCCGAGCAGTACCTGCGCAAGGGCTCGAAGGTCTATATCGAGGGCCAGCTCCAGACCCGGAAATGGACCGACAATTCCGGCGTCGAGAAGTACACCACCGAGGTGGTGCTCCAGCGCTTCCGCGGCGAGATGACCCTCCTCGACGGCCGCGGCGGTGGCGGCGGCGACTTCGCCGGCGAGGACGAGGGCGGCGGCCAGATCAGCCGTGGCGGCGACTCGGGCGGTGGCCGGGGCGGCGACCGCGGCGGTGATTGCGGCGGGGGTCGCGGCCAGGGCGGCGGCTGCGGTGGCGGA
>NZ_LKKO01000088.1 GCF_001455965.1 Methylobacterium sp. GXS13 | reverse complement strand
GAGCGGCGTGCCCAGAACCCGATCCCATCTCGAACTCGGCCGTTAAACACGCCAGCGCCCATGGTACTGTGTCTCAAGGCACGGGAGAGTCGGTCGCCGCCAGACCCGCACAACGCAATCACACCCAGCATCCCCTCGACACGATCAGCGCTACGGCCCCGGAGCCCGCCCGACACAGGCGGACAGCCAGACCGGATCAGCCGCACAACCTTGGCGCGGGGTGGAGCAGCCCGGTAGCTCGTCAGGCTCATAACCTGAAGGTCACAGGTTCAAATCCTGTCCCCGCAACCAATCGTACACATCGACACAACCACGCGACCACACAACCAAGCCGGTCCGCTCACGCGGACCGGCTTTCTGCGTTCGGGGCTCAGCGCCCCTCGCCTCCAAGGACCAGACGCAGCGAACGCGCAAGCTCGTCGCGGCCGATCAACCGCTCCGGCTAACCCTGGAACGCCGGGATCTGATCTGATCGCTCGGCCCTCCGTCGCGGCGGCTCGAACTCCGTGATTCCGAGCGCGATGGCGATACGTTCCCGGGGCGCGTCGCCGACACCGCCCAGCCCGCGTGGGACCCGCTCTGGGCCGGTCCCGGAACGGCCGGGCGGACGACGGATCGCGCTCGAGCAGCCCGCGAGATTGTTGCCCACACCGAACTGTAGGCACGCTGGGGTTGCACATGGCGCCCGTGCGGTGGTCGAGCGCGCATGCCGACGTTCTGCCTGGCAGCACGATCCCGGCGCCAAGATCCGTCGCGCAACACACCAAGTCCTGCTTCCCCCAACGAGTCCAGGATCGGCATTCCGAGCGGCGCCGAAGTCCCGCCGGCGCATCACGTTCGATTGCGCGCAAGTAATGTCCTAGGCCATCGCTTTCTTTGAGGTTGATCCTGCAAAGCATCCATTCTTTCACGCTCCTGGATCTATAGCGCGACATTGAATTCGAGACTTGACGGGTCTTCGAAAAGCGATTGTATCGGCCTGCGGGATCGCGACGCTGTGCTTGCGTTCTGGCCAGTTTCGACATCACGAGAAGGCAGCGTACACAATATGACCCCACCCGATGGCGATAAGAGCCGCTTCGTCGTGCTCGCATCCGAGATCGTCTCGGCCTATGTGAGCAACAACCATGTGCAGAGCTCGGATCTGCCGAAACTCCTCAACGACATCCATGGTGCGATCCAGAGCGTCTGCGCCGGCAGCCCTGCCGCCGCGGCCCCCAGCAAGGCGACCGCGCAGGAGATCCGGCGCTCGGTGACGCCCGATTTTCTGATCTCGTTCGAGGACGGCAAGCCCTACAAGACCCTGCGCCGCCATCTGACCCTGCGGGGCCTGACCCCGGAGGCCTATCGCGCCAAGTGGGGCCTCGATCCCGATTACCCGATGACCGCCCAAAGCTATTCGGAGCAGCGCTCGCAGCTCGCCCGCTCACTCGGCCTCGGCCAGCAGCGCCGGAAATCCGCCGCGCCGCCGGCCCCCGAGCCTGAGCCCGAGCCCACCCCCCAGGCCGCCAAGAAGCGGACGTCGCGCCGCAAGGAAGACGCCTGACCGGCTCAGGTCTGGGGGCGTGCGGCGACGGTGTCGTGGGCCTGCCGCAATCGGCTCCGATAGCGTAAGGCCGCACGGCACGCCGCCGCCGATCCGGACGGCGCGCCAGACCCGCCGCCGGAGCCCTGCATGCTGACCCGCCTCGTCCTGCCCGCCCTCGCCGCGACCCTGCTGGCCGCCGGCCCCGCCGGAGCGCAGATGGCCCGCACGGAGGCGCCGGCCGCCCCGAAGGAGGGGACGGCCAAGACGGTGCCGCTGAGCCGCAGCGACGTCCAGCTCTCCTTCGCCCCGGTGGTGAAGCGGGCCGCGCCCTCGGTGGTGAACGTCTACGCCTCCCATGTCGAGAAGCGCTCCACCGCGCGCGCCAGCGCCATGGACGAGTTCATGCGCCGCTTCTTCGGCGAGCCGGAGGGCGGCCGCGGCCCCCGGGGCGACCGGGCCCAGCGGTCCCTCGGCTCCGGGGTGCTGGTCGATGCCGACGGCCTCGTGATCACCAACAACCACGTCATCGACAACATGAACGAGGTGCGCATCGCGCTCTCCGACCGCCGGGAATTCGAGGCGACGATCGTGATGCGCGACACCCGCACCGATCTGGCGGTGCTCAAGCTCAAGGAGGCCCCGAAGGGCCTGGTGCCGATGCCGTTCGGCGATGCCGACGCCCTGGAGGTCGGCGACTTCGTGATGGCGATCGGCAACCCGTTCGGCGTCGGCCAGACGGTGACGCAGGGCATCGTCTCGGCCCTGGCCCGGACCCAGGTCGGCTCGGCGGACTACCAGTATTTCATCCAGACCGACGCGGCGATCAATCCGGGCAATTCGGGCGGTGCGCTCGTCGACCTGCGCGGCCAGCTGGTCGGCATCAACACCGCGATCTACTCGCAATCCGGCGGCAGCCACGGCATCGGCTTCGCCATCCCCGTGGGCATGGTCAAGGCGGTGGTCGATGCGGCCCGCGACGGCGCGACCGTGGTGCGCCGGCCCTGGCTCGGTGCGCGCATCCAGAGCGTCACCCCGGACATCGCCGACAGCATGGGCCTCGACCACCCGACCGGCGTGCTGGTGGCGAGCCTGCAGCCCAAGAGCCCCGCGGACGAGGCGGGGCTGAAGCGCGGCGACCTGATCCTGACGGTGGACAACCAAGAGGTCGCCGACCCTGAGGCGTTCGGCTACCGCTTCGCGCTCAAGGGCATCCAGGGCCAGACCCGCTTCGGAATCCTGCGCGGCACGAACCGCCAGACGGTGACGGTCAAGCTCGCCCCCGCCCCGGAGACGCGCCCGCGCGACGTGCTGAAGGTGAAGACCCGCTCGCCGTTCCAGGGCGCGAGCCTGGTCAACACCTCGCCGGCGGTGGCGGAGGAGTTGCAGGTCGATTTCCCGGCGGAAGGCGTGGCCGTGCAGGCGGTGGACGAGGGCTCGATCGCGGGCCGGCTCGGCCTGCAGAAGGGCGACATCATCGTAGCGGTCAACGGCGTGCCGGTGCCGACCACCAAGGACCTGGACCGGGTCACCCGCAACACCCTCAATTCCTGGGAGGTCGTGATCAACCGCAACGGCGAGATCATGACCTCGGTGTTCGGGGGCTGAGCCGGACAGCGCGCATCCGGCTCTTGGCCGTGGGCAAGGCTTGGATCCCGGGTTGCGCCTGCTGCCGGGCCCGGTGTTGATGCACGGATGTCCGACCTGTTCGCCTCCGCCGAGCCTCCATCGGCACCGGATTCCGGCCACGCCCCCGTCGCGGAGGCGAGCCGCCCGCTCGCCGACCGGCTGCGCCCGCAGAGCCTCGCGGAGGTGGTCGGCCAGGAGCACCTGACCGGGGAGGGCGGGGCGCTCACCCGCCTCCTGCGCGGACGCAGCCTCGGGTCGCTGATCTTCTGGGGGCCGCCCGGCACCGGCAAGACCACGGTGGCGCGGCTCCTGGCCCAGGGCACCGACCTGCATTTCGAGCAGATCTCGGCGATCTTTTCCGGCGTGCCCGATCTGCGCAAGGTGTTCGAGGCCGCGCGCAAGCGCCGGGCGACCGGGCAGGCGACCCTGCTGTTCGTCGACGAGATCCACCGGTTCAACCGGGCGCAGCTCGATGCCTTCCTGCCGGTGATGGAGGACGGCACGGTCACGCTGGTCGGCGCCACCACGGAGAACCCGTCCTTCGAGCTCAACGCCGCCCTGCTGTCGCGGGCCCGGGTGCTGCTGTTCCGGGCGCTGGACCCGGGCGCGATCGCGCGGCTGCTGGTCCGGGCCGAGGCGCTGACGGGCCAAGCCCTGCCGCTCACCGAGGAGGCGCGGGGCGTGCTGGTCCGGATGGCGCCCGGCGCCGGCCGGGCGGCGCTGACCTTGGCAGAAGAGGTCTGGCGCTCGGCCGGCCCGGGGGAGACCCTGGATGCCGAGGCGCTGCAGGAGATCGTGCAGCGGCGGGCGCCGATCTACGACAAGGCCCAGGAGGGCCACTACAACCTGATCTCGGCGCTGCATAAGACCGTGCGCGGCTCGGATCCGGACGCAGCGCTCTATTATCTGTGCCGAATGCTCGATGCCGGCGAGGACCGACTGTTCATCGCCCGCCGGCTGGTCCGGATGGCGGTGGAGGATATCGGGCTCGCCGACCCGCAGGCCCTGGTGGTGGCCAACGCCGCCAAGGACGCGTTCGATTTCCTCGGCAGCCCGGAGGGCGAGCTGGCCCTGGCCCAGGCTGCGATCTACCTGGCCTGCGCGCCGAAATCGAACGCGGTCTACACGGCCTACAAGGCCGCGACACGGCTGGCCAAGGAGGCCGGCTCCCTGGCGCCCCCGCGCACCATCCTGAACGCGCCGACCAAGCTGATGAAGCGGATCGGCTACGGCGAGGGCTACCGCTACGACCACGACGAGCCCGACGCCTTCTCGGGCCAGGATTACTGGCCCGACGCCATCGGGCGCCAGCACCTCTACCAGCCCACGGAGCGCGGCTACGAGACTCGCCTCGCCGAGCGCCTCGACCGCTGGGAGGCCCTGCGCAAGGCGCGGCGCGGGGAGGGGTAGGGCGGAACGACGAGGGACATGACCTGCGCGCCGTCCCTTTCCCGGGCGCGTGGAGCGTCAGCGGAATGCGACCCGGGATCCAGCACAAGACGACGCGCAGCGTCCGCCTGCGCCGCCGCGATGTCATCCTGTGCCGCTGCGCGGCGCTCTGTGTGCTGGATCCCGGACCAGGTTCCGCTTCGCTCCACCTGTCCGGGAAAGGGGCGCGCGTCGTCCATCGCGATAGGCCCGGCGGCGACCGCCGATAAGGTTTGAAACCCGGGTCCGCGGGTCACAAATCCAGCGGCGCGTTGTCGATCACCTCCTTCATCACGAAGAAGGTGCGGGTCTGGCGCACCCCCGGCAGGCCGATCAGCGTGGCGCTGTGGAGGCGGTTGAAGTCGGCCATGTCAGAGACGCGGACCTTCAGGATGTAGTCGAAGTCGCCGGCCACAAGGTGACAGTCGAGCAGGACGGGGATCGCCCGCACCGCGGCCTCGAATTCGGAAAAGCTCTCGGGCGTCGAGCGGTCGAGCACGACGCCGACGAAGACCAGGGTGCCCCGGCCGACCCGGGCCGGATCGACCAGCGCCCGGACCGCCCGCACGAATCCGTCCGTGAACAGGCGCTGGATCCGGCGATGGCAGGTCGCCGCGCTGGTGCCGGAGCGCTCGGCGATCTCGGCATTGGCCATGCGCCCGTCCGCCTGCAGCAGGCGCAGGATCTTGAGGTCGATCCGGTCGAGCCCTGCGGACATGGCGGTTTCTTTCACTTTTCTGGAACTTTCCGGATGATTTCTCGTCCGTTGCGGCGATCGATGCAAGCAGAGAGCCGTCGGCAGGCCAAGATCGAGAGCACCTTTCAGGCGATCCGGGTTAGGTTTCTGCCGTAACCCGAAGGCGGCCGCGCCGGGCGGAACATGATCCCGGCGGCCGGAAGACCCGGAGAGTCCCGATGCTGCAACAGTTCGAGCGCTACCCCCTGACCTTCGGCCCGACGCCGATCGAGCCGCTCAAGCGGCTCTCGGCCCATCTGGGGGATGCGGTCGAGATCTACGCCAAGCGCGAGGATTGCAATTCGGGCCTCGCCTATGGCGGCAACAAGCTGCGCAAGCTCGAATACATCGTGCCGGACGCGATCAAGAGCGGCGCGGACACCCTGGTCTCGATCGGCGGCGTCCAGTCGAACCACACCCGCATGGTCGCGGCGGTGGCGGCCAAGATCGGCATGAAGTGCCGGCTGATCCAGGAAGCCTGGGTGCCCCACGAGGATGCCGTCTACGACCGGGTCGGCAACATCCTCCTGTCGCGGATCATGGGCGCACAGACGCAGCTCGTGGATGACGGCTTCGACATCGGCATCCGCGACAGCTGGAAGCGCGCGCTGGCCGAGGTCGAGGCCGAGGGCGGCAAGCCCTACGCGATTCCGGCCGGCGCCTCGGTGCACAAGTATGGCGGGCTCGGCTATGTCGGCTTCGCCGAGGAGGTGCGCAAGCAGGAGGCCGAGATGGGCTTGGCGTTCGACTACGTGGTGGTCTGCACGGTCACCGGCTCGACCCATGCCGGCATGCTGGTCGGCTTCTCCGCGGACGGACGCGCCCGCAACGTCATCGGCATCGACGCCTCCTGCACCCCGGCCCAGACCAAGGCCCAGGTCCTCGAGATCGCCCAGAACACCGCCGCCCTGGTCGGCGCGGGCGACATCGTCGCCGACGACGTCGTGCTCAACGAGGATTACGCCTACCCGGTCTACGGCGTGCCCTCGCAGGAGACCGTGGAGGCGATCCGGCTCTCGGCCCGGCTCGAGGGGATGATCACCGACCCGGTCTACGAAGGTAAATCCATGCAGGGCATGATCGACCTCGTGAAGAAGGGCTTCTTTCCGAAGGGCTCGAAGGTGCTCTACGCCCATCTCGGCGGCGCGCCGGCGCTCAACGGCTACAGCTACACGTTCCGCAACGGTTGATCGCGCTCGGCGGCCGAACCGCCTCTCCCATGAGGGTGTGGTTGGGGGCCGCGACTCCGGCGCACGGCCCCCTATATGGCAGCGCCGGACCCGGATCGAAGAGAGCCTGGATGATCGCACCGGCACGCGCGCTGCTCCTCGGGCTTCTCGTCGCCCTCGGAGGCCCCGGGGCGCGGGCCGCCTCGGGACCGGCCGTGGAAGCCGAGAACGGCATGGTGGTGTCGTCCCAGCGCCTGGCCTCGCAGGTGGGCGCCGACATCCTGAAGGCCGGCGGCAACGCCATCGATGCCGCGGTGGCCGTGGCCTATGCCGAGGCGGTGGTGAACCCGTGCTGCGGGAATCTCGGCGGCGGCGGCTTCCTGGTCCTCCACCGGGCCGACGGAACGAGCCGGTTCATCAACTTTCGCGAGAAGGCCCCCGGGGCGGCCAGCCGCGACATGTATCTCGACGCCGACGGCACCGTCGTGAAGGGCGCGAGCCTGCGCGGCTGGAAGGCGGCGGGCGTGCCCGGCACCGTGCTCGGCCTGAACACCGCGCTGGCCGAATACGGGACCCTGCCGCTGGCCCGGGTGATGGCCCCGGCGGTCGCGCTCGCCCGGGACGGGTTCGTGCTCACCCGCGGCGACACCGACATCCTGGAATCCGGCACAAAACTGTTCGCCGGGCAGGCCAACGTCGCGCGGGTGTTCCTGCGCCCGGACGGCGGCCCCTGGCGGCCCGGAGACCGGATGGTCCAGGCCGGCCTCGCCCGCACCCTCCAGGCCATCGCCGAGGGCGGCTCGGACGCGTTCTACAGGGGCGCGATCCCCCGCCAGGTCGAGGCGGCGTCCCGGGCGGGAGGCGGGCTGCTGACGGCGGCCGACTTCGCCGCCTACACGGTGACCGAATCCGAGCCGCTGACCTGCCGCTACCGGGGCGCCACCATACTGTCGGCGCCCCCGCCCTCGTCCGGCGGCACGACGTTGTGCGAGATCCTCTCCATTCTCGACGGCTACGACCTGCGGGCGGCGGGGTTCAATTCCGCCCGGACCGTGCACCTGATGGTCGAGGCGATGCGGCGCGCCTATGCCGACCGCAACATCCTGCTGGGCGACCCGGATTTCGGGCCCAATCCCGTGGCGCGCCTGCTGTCTCGGGCTTACGCCGAGCAGCTCCGGGCCACGATCCGGCCGGACCGGGCGACCCCGTCGGCGGAGATCCGCCCGGATCCCGAAAACCTCCCGCAGGAGAAGCCCGAGACCACCCATATCTCGGTGATGGACAAGGCCGGCAACGCGGTCTCGCTGACCTACACGATCAACGGCTATTTCGGCGCCGGGGTGATGGCCGGCGAGACCGGGTTCTTTCTCAACGACGAGATGGATGACTTCACGGTCAAGCCCGGTGTGCCGAACCTCTTCGGCCTGGTCCAGGGCGCCCGGAACGCGATCGCGCCGGGCAAGCGCCCGCTCTCGTCCATGGCGCCGACCATCGTGCTGCGCGACGGCAAGGTCGCCCTGGTGGCGGGCTCGCCGGGGGGCTCCCGGATCATCACGATCAACGCCCAGACGCTCATCAACGTCTTGGATTTCGGCATGGAGCCGCAGGCGGCGGTGGACGCCCCGCGGATCCATCATCAGTGGCTGCCCGACACGGTCTATGCCGAGCCGTTCGCGCTCTCGGCGGACACGCAAGGTATCCTGCGCGGCATGGGCCACACGATCGTCGAGCAGAAACCCTGGGGCGCACAGGAGCTGATCGCAATCCGCGCCGCCGTGCCGGATGCCGCCGACGTGGCCACCTCGGGCAACGACGCGACCCGCACGGAGCGGATGCGCCCGGGCCTGCTCTACGGCGCCAACGACAACCGCCGTCCGGCCGGCGCCGCGATCGGCGAGTAACAGGCTCCCAAAGGGCAGGCCCTTTGGCGGGGGTTCGAGGGCGGAGCCCCCGAGACACCGAGACCTCAGCCCTGTTCGGCAGCTTCCCGGGCGACTTCGCGGAAGCCGATGTCGCGGCGGCAGAAGCCCTCCGGCCAGTCGATCCGGGACACCGCCGCATAGGCGCGGTCCTTGGCGTCGGTGACGCTGTCGCCGAGCGCCGTGACCGCCAGCACCCGGCCGCCATCGGCCAGGAGCTGGCCGCCCTCGTCGCGGGTGCCGGCCTGGAACACAAACACGCCGTCGCCCTCGGCCGCCTTGACGCCCCGGATCACCGAGCCCCGGACCACGGCGCCCGGATAGCCCGCCGCCGCCATCACCACGGTGAGCGCGGCCCGGTGGGGGTCGAATTCGAGGGTCACCCCGGAGAGGTCACCTTCACTCGCCGAGAGCAGGGCCGGCACGAGGTCGGAGGCGAGGCGGGGCATCAGCACCTGGGCCTCGGGATCGCCGAAGCGGGTGTTGTACTCGATCAGCTTGGGGCCGTCGGCGGTGAGCATCAGGCCGGCGTAGAGGATGCCGGTGAACGGGCAGCCGCGCGCCCGCATGCCGGCCAGCGTCGGCAGGATGATCTCGGCCATGACCCGGGCCTCGATCTCCGGGGTCACGACCCGGGCCGGGGAATAGGCGCCCATGCCGCCGGTGTTGGGGCCGCGGTCGCCGTCGAACACGCGCTTGTGGTCCTGCGCGGTGCCGAGCGGGATGGCGCGGGTGCCGTCGCACAACGCGAAGAAGCTTGCCTCCTCGCCGAAGAGACACTCCTCGACCACCACCTCGGCGCCGGGCTCTTCGAAGAGCGATGTGAGGGCGTCCTCGGCCTGGTCCAGGGTCTCGGCGACGGTGACGCCCTTGCCGGCGGCGAGCCCGTCGGCCTTCACGACGATCGGGGCGCCCTGCCGGCGGACATAAGCGAGGGCCGGCTCCAGGGCGGTGAAGCGCGCGAAGGCGGCGGTGGGGATGCCGCAGGCGGCGCAGAGATCCTTGGTGAAGCCCTTGGAGCCCTCGAGCCGCGCGGCGTCGCGGGTCGGCCCGAAGGTGCGGATCCCGGCGATCTTCAGGTCGTCGACCAGCCCGGCCACCAGCGGCGCCTCGGGGCCCACCACCACGAGGCCGATGGATTCGGCGGCGCAGAAGGCCGCCACCGCGGCGTGGTCGGTGATCGTGAGGTCCGGCAGGTTGGTGCCGTGCCGGGCGGTGCCGGGATTGCCCGGCGCCGTGAACAGGCGGGTACAGAGCGGGCTCTTGGCCAGACGCCAAGCCAGCGCGTG
The DNA here is from genome assembly GCF_001455965.1 of Methylobacterium sp. GXS13. Taxonomy (GTDB): domain Bacteria; phylum Pseudomonadota; class Alphaproteobacteria; order Rhizobiales; family Beijerinckiaceae; genus Methylobacterium. The sequence continues at coordinate 2,299 of NZ_LKKO01000088.1, read as the reverse complement.
CTCGCGCCCCCCCGAGCCGATCAGCAGAATGTTCATGCGCGCGCCACCATGGGCCCAGCTTCTGGGCCAAGCATGCGGACGGGAAAAGGGTTTTTTCGGGCTGTCCCCGCTATGCCCGAACCCCCATCGGTCAGCAGCCGATGCACACGCTCGTGTTGAACCCGCCCCGGGGCGCCCGCACGATCCCGTGCCGGCCGACCCGGCGCCCGCCGTAGACGCCGTAGACCGGCGCGTGGGGCTGGAACTGGACGTTGCGCTGAAACTGCTGGTTCAACGTGTTGTAGTCGGAGACCCGCTGCTGGTTGAGGGTGCGGATCTGGCTCTGCAGGGCGAACGAGGAATTGGCCGCGTTCGGGTCGTTCGGCTGCACCTGCGCCCGGGCGGCGCCCGCCGGGAGGGCGAGCGCCAGGACGAGGAACGCGCGAGCGAGGGCGCGCATCGATCTCTCCATGATCAGGCCTGAATATTGTCCATCCCATCGACGCATCCAGGCTCGATCAGGTTCCTGGCCGCGTCAACTCGGCACCACCGGCGCCTTGGTCTGCGGCAGGGCGTCGATCTGCTTGGGATCCAGCCCGGTATGCGCCTGCACCAGGGGATGCGGGGTCAGCGCCAGCCACTGGTTCAGCGAGATGTCGGCGTAGCGCGGGCTCTTGAACATCTCCAGGAAGGTCAGCGTCGTGTCGCCGGTGTTCTCGATGTAGTGGCCCATGGCGTAGGGCACGTAGCCGACGTCGCCGGCCTGGTAGTCGAAGGTGCGGGCCTTCGATTCCGAGCCGAACACCGTCATCCGGCCCTGGCCCGAGAGATAGTACTGCCACTCGTCGCCGTTGGGGTGCCAATGCAGCTCGCGCATGCCGCCGGGCTCGACCTCGACCAAAGCCGCCGCGATCGTCGCCGAGGCCGGGAACACCGTGGAATCGGTGATCCGCACGCGCCCGCTCCGGGTGCGGATCGGCTCCTGCGCCAGCATCCGGTGGCTGAAGGTTTTTGGGATCTGGCCGGCGCCCCCCATGAGGTCGGCCGAGAGCGGGCCGGGCGTCGGACCCGGGAAGATGTAGAGCTCCTTCTCGGGGATCTTGCCCAGCGCGCGCTCGGGCACGCCGAGGTTCTTGGCCAGGATGTCCTTCGGGGTATGGGCCAGCCAGTCCGTGAGCAGGAAGGTCGAATCCTCCGAGAAGCCGCCGTCGTCGAACACCAGCAGGAACTCGCAGCCGTCGATCCCGTCGGCCGAAAGCCCCTGGATCGAGTGCGGGATGCCGCCCGGGAAGTACCAGAGGTCGCCCTCGCCGACATCGTCCGCGAAGGTGCGCCCGTCCTGGTCGACCGCGGTGATCCGGGCCTTGCCCTTGATCATGTAGGACCACTCGGCCTCCTTGTGCCAGTGCATCTCGCGGACGGCGCCGGCCTTGAGCCGCATGTTGACCCCGGCCATGGCCTTGGAGATCGGCAGCTCGCGCAAAGTGGTCTGGCGCGCCCAGCCGCCGTCCTCGAGCCGCATGTGGCTGTCGCTGAACGACCATTTCAGGTTCGGCATCGTGCCGTGGTCGGTGGCCGGGGGGGCCAGGGTGAACGGCTCCTCGGCGGCCCGGGGGTCGTTGGTCGGGCCCAGGATGTCGGCGCCCTTCGCGCCGCGCTCGGGCAGTGGGGCGGCGCGGGCGGCGGCGGGCTGCGCCAGGGCCGGGGAGGCCATGATCGCACCGCCCGCGGCGGCGATCATGGAACGCCGGGAAATCTCGGTCATCGCGTCTCGGTCTCGTGAGCGCGCGTCGCCGAAACGGGGACCGGTCCGGCGTCAGCGTGCGTGGAACACGGGCAGGATCCAGCCCTGTCGCCGGGTAACCGGCCGCGGCACGGGAGGATCCAGCACATGATCGTGCACTGCGGCATCTCGCCCGGACCCCGGGCGTGGTCTATGAATTGAATACACGATGGGATGCGTCCCGGCCGGCCGCAGGGCGGGTCGCCGGCGTGACGCAGGACGCGCAGCGTGACCCGAGGACCAGGATGGCGGACCGGGACAGTTCAGCGGCGGGCGAGGCCGGCGGCCCCGCACGCCGCGGCCGCCTGTGGATCGGCCCGCTGGCGCTGGCGGGGCCCCGCCCCCCCCGCCCCCCCCCCCGGCCCCGCCCCCCCCCGGCGGCGGGCCCCCCCCCCCCCGGGGCCCCCCCCCGACCCCCCACCCCCGCCGGGCCCCCCGCCCCCGCGGCCCCCCCCCCCCCCCCCCCCCCCCCCCCCCCCCCCCCCCCGCGCCTCGCCCCACCCGCCCCCCCCCCCCCGCGCCCGCGCCCCCAGCCTC
>NZ_LKKO01000087.1 GCF_001455965.1 Methylobacterium sp. GXS13 | reverse complement strand
GCCGCGGGCCGCCAATCCACCGTAGGGGCGCCCGCCATCCAGGCCCCGAGGTCGGCCCTGGAGAGGGCGTTGAGCGCCCGCCGCTTCAGCACGGCCTTCTCAGGCCCGCGCAGGCGGCGGCCGGTCTCGTTGCGGGGGGCCTGGGCCAGGGGCGGGAACAGGCCGAAATTGACGTTCATCGGCTGGAACGAGCGCGGGGCGTTGGCCTCGCCGTCGGCCCCGACATGGCCGCCGGTGATATGGGCGATGAGGGCGCCGAGCGCCGTGGTCTGGGGCAGGGGGCTGAGCGGCCGGCCCGCCGCCTCGGCCACCGCGAAGCGTCCGGCCATCAGCCCGATTGCGGCACTCTCGACATAGCCCTCGCAGCCGGTGATCTGGCCAGCGAAGCGCAAGGTGGGCCGGGCCTTCAGCCGGAGGGTCGCGTCCAGCAGCCGCGGGCTGTCGAGATAGGTGTTGCGGTGCAGGCCGCCGAGCCGGGCGAACTCGGCCCGCTCCAGGCCGGGAATCGTGCGGAAGATCCGGACCTGCTCGGCATAGGTCAGCTTCGTCTGGAAGCCGACCATGTTGTAGAGGGTACCCAGCGCGTTGTCCTGCCGCAGCTGCACGATCGCGCAGGCCTTGACCTGGGGATCGCGCGGGTTGGTGAGCCCCACGGGCTTCATCGGGCCGTGCCGCAGGGTCTCGGGGCCGCGCTCGGCCATCACCTCGATCGGCAGGCAGCCGTCGAAATACGGCGTGCCCTCCCATTGCTTGAATCCGATTTTTTCCCCCGCCACCAGGGCGGCCACGAAGGCGTCGTACTGGGCCCGGTCCATCGGGCAGTTCAGGTAATCGGCGCCCGTGCCGCCGGGGCCGGGCTTGTCGTAGCGGGACTGGAACCACGCCACGTCCATGTCGATCGAGTCGCGATGGACGATCGGCGCGATGGCGTCGAAGAAGGCGAGGGACTCGGCGCCGGTGAGCGCCCGGATGCCCTCGGCGAGCGCCGGGGCGGTCAGCGGGCCGGTGGCGACGATGCAGGGCCCCCAGTCCTCCGGGGGCAGGCCCTCCACCTCGCCGCGGACCACCGTGACGTTGGGGTGCTGCTCCAGGGCCCGGGTCACCGTGGCGGAGAAGCCCTCGCGATCGACCGCCAGCGCACCGCCCGCCGGCACCTGGTTGGCGTCGGCCGCCCGCATGATCAGCGAGCTCAAGGAGCGCATCTCCTGGTGCAGCAGGCCGACGGCGTTGCTCTCCGGATCGTCGGAGCGGAACGAGTTCGAGCAGACCAGCTCGGCCAGGCCGTCGGTCTGGTGGGCCTCGGTGCCGCGCACCGGGCGCATCTCGTGGATCACGGCGCGATGGCCGGCCTCGGCCACCTGCCAGGCCGCCTCGGATCCCGCGAGGCCGCCGCCGACGATGTGAAGGGTCTGTGTCATAACCCAGAATAGCGAAGGACCGTCGCCCGGATCAACGGGCGGCGGTCCTTTGGGTCGTATCGCGATGGGGCCGGGAGATCAGACGCGGGCGATGCCGTGGATCTCGCTGCGGTTGATGCCGAGATCGGCAAGATCGCGATCCGAGAGGCGGGAGAGCTGGGAAACGGTGTCGCGATACCGGAGATAGGCGCGGACGCGACTCAGGACGCTACGAGCGGCGGACATGGAATACGTTGACCTCTGTTCAGGCAGTGGATGGCGCGCCGTTGCGCATCGCTGCCTCTTGTTGGTGCAACGCACATATAAACCTGCCGCGGCGCAGCAGGAGTCATAAGGTCAAGGATCTGGTCTGCACGGGCCGCATGGTCGGCTTAAGAAACCGGCAACCTTCCCGGCTGGTCATTCTTTGTGCGCATGCCGGGAGGCGGGTAAGAATGCGCGAAGGGCGTCCCGCCCGCCCGCGGGACGCCCTTCGCAGCGCGGATCGGCGCCGATCGCTCAGTAGAACGGGCGCGGGCCGTAGAAGCCGTAGGGCCGGTCATAGGGTCGGTAGAACGGGCGCGGGCGGCCATAGCCATAGCCGCCGTCATAGACCGGCCGACGCCAGTGGGGGCGGGGCCCCCAGCCCCAGTTCGGGCGGCAGATGCCCCAGGGGTTCGGATGAAAGCCCGGGCCGCAGCCCCCCGCCGCCTGGGCGGAGCCCGCGAACCCAAGGCCGCCGGCGATCGCGGCGGCCATAACGAGTGCCTTCGCGCGTGGTGCGCTCAGAATCGCCATGACAGATCTCCTCGAAGCGTCCGGCGGATCGGCGCCGGTCGAGAGAGAGTCGGCCCCGTCGCCTGAACCGACGCTGAGCCTGTGGTTGTATCCCGTGCAGGCTCGCGTCGGCATCCGAGAAGCGCAGCCGCGGCGGCGACGGTTTCGCGGGCGGCTGTCAGTGCAGCGAGGGCGTGCGCAGGAACCGCTCCCGGTCCGCCGAGACCAGGGCGAGCTTCACGCCGCGGCCATCGCGGCGCACGGTGAGCGGGACGCGCACACCCGCCTCGCCGAGCGCCCAGATGCTGCGGAACAGGGCGGCGAGGTCCGGGACCGGCTCGCCGGCCACCGCCTCGATCACGTCGCCGCTGCGCAGGCCGCCGGTCTCGGCCGGGCCGCCATCGGCGAGTCCCATCACCACGATGCCCTCCTCGCTCTCGGTGGCATAGAGTCCGAGCCAGGGCCGCGGCGGCCGGTTCGCGCGCCCGCGCGTGACCAGATCGTCGAGGATCGGCGGCAGGAGGTCGATCGGCACCACCATGTTGATCGGGCGCGCGCTGCTGCTGCCACCCTGCTGCAGTTGCAGCGAGCCGATGCCGAGCAGCTCGCCCTGCGCGCCGATCAGCGCGGTGCCGCCCCAATGCGGGTGCGCCGGAGCGGTGAACAGCGCCTCGTCGAGGACATACTCCCAGTACCCGGCGAATTCCTGCCGGGCGACAACCTCGACGGCGACGCAGCGCTGGCGTCCGCCCGCACCGGCCACCACCGCCCGGTCGCCCGTCTTCAGCCCGGCCGAGCGGCCGAGCGGCAGGGCCGGGACGCCGAGATCGCCCAGGGCCTGGACCAGGCCGAAGCCGGTGGCGGCATCAAAGCCGAGCACGTGGCCCTGGACCGAGCGGCCCTCCCGGGTGGTCAGCCAGACGCTCTCGGCCTCCGTCACGAGGTAGCCGACGGTCAGCACCAGCCCGTCCTCCCGGATCACCACGCCGTTGCCGGCGCGCTCGGTCCCGAGAGTTTCGGCCGTGAAGGCGCTCTCCGGCACCCGCGCCGACAGGGCGAGCACCGACGAGAGCGCCCGATCGAGATCGTAGCCGTAATCCGCCGGCCTGGGCTGGGCCTGCGCGGGGATCTTCCACTCACCCTGCGTCGCCATGAGATTCCTTCGACTCGTTCGCTCTGCTCCGGCGCCGCCGGACGCGCGAAATCGAACCTAGATAAGCTGTCCGCACCGCCTGCGACACCCGTGGCGCCGCGCCGCGCGGCGATCGTTGAGCCGGCGCCCCATCGACGATCCTGTGCGGAGCCGGTGATGTGACAGGACGGGCGGGGGCCCTTAGATCTAGTCTTACGGAAGCGCGACCGGCAGGGGAACGGGCGTGCGGACACAGGAACGGATCTTGGCCGGACCGATTTTTGCCGCGGGGGGGACTCCGGACCGGGTGCAGCCGGGCCTTCCCGGCGCCGACGACGCCCGGCTGCGGCGGCTGCTGTTCGAGATCGGGCAGGCCGCGGCGGCGGCGCTGGCCGAACTCTACGATCTGACCAGCCCGAAACTCTTCGGCGTGATCCTGCGTATCCAGCGCGATCGATCCCTGGCCGAAGACATCCTTCAGGACGCGTATCTGCGGATCTGGCGGGCGGCCGGGAGCTACGACCCCGAGGCCGGACGCCCGCTCGCCTGGCTGTGCACGATCGCCCGCAACCGGGCGATCGACGGCCTGCGCCGGAAGGGGGCGGTGGAGGTTCAGGGACCGGTGCGGGACGACGGCGAGGATTGGGTGGCGCGGCTGATGGACCCGCATGACGACGCCGCGGCGTTCCTGGACCGGGACGCCCTCGCGGCCTGCCTGGGCCGGCTCGAGCCGGCGCATCGGGATTGCGTGGTGCTGGCCTATTGCGAAGGCCAATCCCGCGAGGAATTGGCTCAGCGCTACGAGAGGCCGGTCAACACGATCAAGACCTGGCTGCACCGGGCGCTCGCCTCCCTGAAGACCTGCCTGGAGGCGGTCTCGTGAGCGGCGGCCCCGGCGACCTCGCCGCGGATCCCGGTTCGGATCCCGACCTGCGCGCGGCCGAGTACGTGCTCGGCACCCTCGACCCGGGGGAGCGGGCCGCCATGGTTCACGCGCTCGCCACCGATGCGGATGCGGCGGGCCGGGTGCGGGCGTGGGAGCGGCGGTTGTCGCCGCTGCTGGCTGCGATCCCACCGGTGGTGCCGCCGTCGCGGGTGCGCGCAGCGCTGCTGCGGGCGGTGGGGGCCGGGTCCGGCGGGTCGCCCGACCCGCTCGCCCATCTGCGCCGGCAGGTCCGGCGCTGGCGGATCGCCACCGCGGGGGCCGGGCTGCTGGCGGCTGGCCTCGCGGTGTTCGTCGCATTCGGATTGCGGCCGGAGCCGGAGGGTGGCCGCTACCTCGCGGTGGTCCAGGGCGGCGGTGCGCTCCCGGCCCTGATCGTGCGCGTCGACACCCGCACCGGCACCGCCCAGGTCCGGCCGGTGGGAGCCGAGGCGCCCGCCGGCCGGAGCCTTGAGCTGTGGTATGTCGGCGCCGCGGGGCCGAAGCCGCTCGGCCTCGTCGGGGCCGGTGCGAGCCGGGTGAGCCTGCCACAGGACGCCACCCCGGACGGGGTGCTGGCGGTCTCCGTGGAGCCACCGGGCGGCTCGCCGAGCGGCCAGCCCACGGGACCGGTGGTCTATACCGGCAAGCTGATCGCGGAGTAGGCGCCCCCGAAGAGCCCGCAGCGCCGGGTCGGCGCCGCGGGCGATCGGATCACCGGATCCGTCAGGGCATCAGCACGGCGTTGATGACGTGGATCACGCCGTTCGACTGCATCACGTTCGGGATCGTCACCGTGGCGGTGCCGCCCTTCACGTCGGTGATCAGGACCTTCTTGCCCTGCACCGCCACGGCGAGCGGCTCGCCCTCGACGGTGGTGAGCTGACCCTGGCCGCCGCCCTTCTTGACGAGCGCCATCAGGTCCTTGGCGGTGTAGACGCCCGGGACCACGTGGTAGGTCAGGATCTTGGTCAGCGTCGGCTTGTTCTGCGGCTGCACGAGGTTCTCGACGGTGCCGGGCGGCAGCTTGGCGAAGGCCGCGTTGGTCGGCGCGAACACCGTGAACGGGCCGGGCCCGCTCAGCGTGTCGACGAGGCCCGCAGCCTTCACGGCGGCGACCAGCGTGGTGTGGTCCTTGGAGTTGACCGCGTTCTCGACGATCGTCTTATTGGCATACATCGGCGCGCCGCCGACCATCGGGTTCTTGGCCTGGGCCGCGCCGGTCACGCCGAGGCCGAGGGTCAGAGCGAGGGCGACCGTACGGGCCGCACGCCGGCCTCTGAAAGCGTTGAGCATCCTGGAGTTTCCTTCCGTCAGGCATCCCGGGATCGCATGAGCGCCGGGATTGCATCGCCGCTTACGGGGTCTCGCGCGGAAAGGTTTCGCAGGATCTGAATATCGGCCCCGGTCCAGGCCGGACATGAAAAAACCGCCCGGGCGGAGGCCGGGCGGTTCGCCGTCCTGGCGGACGGTGTGGCGGAGATCCGGGATCCCCCGCCGCGTGCGCGGCGGGAGACCGGCATCTCGGTCGATCAGTACTTGCGGACCAGGGCGGCCGGGACCGGCGAGACGGGGGCCGGCGAGTACAGCGGCACGATCAGGCGGAGCCAGCCGTCCGTGGAGTAGTCGCTGCGGGTGCGGCCGAACGCATTGGTGAACTGCGCGCCGGTGACGACGTCGCGGGCCACGTAGGCCTGCACGGTGAAGACCTTGAAGTCGTAGCCGATCAGGCCGCCGACGGCGAACCGGCCGCGGTTGTTGGCGGCCGCGCTGAACTGGCCGATGTCGAAGTTGTAGGTGCCGTAGGCGACCGGACCGATCTCGAAGTTGCCGAACTTCTTCGTCGCGGTGATGTCGAAGTTCAGGGCGTTGGACAGGTAGAACGGGCCGAGGGCCGCGCCGACCGGACCACCGAAACGGCCGGGCGAGTCGTAGATGTTGGCGGTCAGGTTGCCGGTGATGTTCCAGCCGTCACCGGTGTAGCTGCCGGCCACGCCGAAGCGGTAGGTGTTCGAGGAGAGCTGCGGCAGCACCGGGGTCGCGGTCGTGCCGTTCGCGGTGATGATCGAGCCGCGGTCGCCGTTGAGGTCGTTCAGGTACACGCCGCCGAGCAAGCTGACGCCGAAGTTGCTGCCGAGGTCGAACGCCCAGATACCGCCGACGAAGGTGCCGACGTTGATCGAGATGTCCTTGTTGCGCACGCCGGCCGGGTTGCGTGTGAAGGCGAACACGGTCGGGGGGGCGACGAGCAGCTCGACGCGGCCGCCGAACGGCACGAACGGCGTCGACCAGACCAGGACCGGGACGTTGACGGCCGTATCGGGATCGTTCCGGCCATCGGTGCGGCGGAACGTGAAGGTGTTGATCGCGTAGATGCCCTCGGGCAGCGGCGCGCCGATGGCGAGGCCGACCTGCTCACCCGGAACCGTCGTGGTCTGCGCCTGCGCGATCGTCGACGTCATGCCGACCGTGAGCGCGACCGCGCCGGCCGCGAGCCAGTTCTTCATCATTGTTTCATTCCTTCCCAAGGTCTCAAGGCATCCGTCCCGCATTCGGCACTACCCTGCCGGTCTGCTCGCCAATGGCGGCTGCCGGCTTCCGGTCTGCCGAGCGCCCCCACGGTGCCCGCCCGTCTCAACGCTGCTGACTATTCTACAGAGACCTGCGGAAAGACAGTGGAATGCTGGTCGAAGCGGCAAAACCGGCCGAACCGTTGCGCAAAAGCCGCATTTTTGCGGCGACGCAACACAGTCCCCAGAATTGAATATCGCCCCCCGATCGGCAAAATATCGTTGAATGGTCAAGCTGTTGATCGCGGCATCCGCGGGAGAATCCGGCAAGCCCCGGCGGGCGGACGGGCAGAGGCCCGTCCGGCGCAGGCGGCCGGAAATCCCGGTTTCGGACGGCCCGAGACGGGTCCGAATGGGGGCCGGCGGCCCGAATCACCGATCGCCGCAAACGGTCCCGACCGAAATCTCGGTCGTTACCCGGCAGAATCTGCCGCCCCGGTGCCTATTCGGCGGCGCTGCGTCGGCCGGATTGCGGGGCCGGGCGACGGGCCAGCACCTCGCGCAGGAACCGGCCGGTATGGCTCGCCTTCGCGCGGGCGATCTCCTCCGGGGTGCCGAGCGCCACCACCCGGCCGCCGCCATCGCCCCCCTCGGGACCCATGTCGATCACCCAGTCGGCGGTCTTGATCACTTCGAGGTTGTGCTCGATCACCACCACGGTGTTGCCCTGGTCGACGAGCTCGTGGAGCACCTCCATGAGCTTGGCCACGTCGTGGAAATGCAGCCCGGTGGTCGGCTCGTCGAGGATGTAGAGGGTACGGCCCGTGGCGCGCTTCGACAGCTCCTTCGACAGCTTCACCCGCTGGGCCTCGCCCCCCGACAGGGTGGTCGCCTGCTGGCCGACATGGACGTAGTGCAGGCCGACCCGCTTCAGGGTCTCGAGCTTCTCGCGGATCGCCGGCACCGCCTTGAACAGCTCGGCCGCCTCCTCGACGGTGGAATCGAGCACGTCGGCGATGGACTTGCCGCGGTACTTCACCTCCAGGGTCTCGCGGTCGTAGCGCTTGCCCTTGCACACGTCGCAGGTGACGTAGACGTCCGGGAGGAAGTGCATCTCGATCTTGATGACGCCGTCGCCCGAGCAGGCCTCGCAGCGCCCGCCCTTCACGTTGAAGGAGAAGCGCCCCGGCTGGTAGCCCCGGGCCTTCGCCTCGGGGAGACCCGCGAACCAGTCGCGGATCGGCGTGAAGGCGCCGATATAGGTGGCCGGGTTCGAGCGCGGGGTGCGCCCGATCGGCGACTGGTCGATGTCGATGACCTTGTCGAGATGCTCCAGCCCTTCGAGGCGGTCGTACGGGGCCGGGTGCTCCAGCGCCCCGTTCAGTTTCTTCGCGACGGCCTTGTACAGGGTGTCGATCACCAGGGTGGATTTCCCGCCGCCCGAGACGCCGGTGATGCAGGTGAAGGTGCCGAGCGGCACCTCGATATCCACGTCCTTGAGATTGTTGCCCCGGGCGCCGAACACGCCGAGCTTGCCCTTGCGCCCCTTGCGCCGCGCGGCCGGAGTGCGCACCGATAGCGCGCCGGTGAGGTACTTGGCGGTGAGCGAGGCCGGGTTGGCCAGCACCTCGGCGGGGGTGCCCTGGGCGATGATCTCGCCGCCATGGATGCCCGCGCCCGGGCCGACATCCACCACGTAATCGGCCTGCAGGATCGCGTCCTCGTCGTGCTCGACCACGATCACCGAATTGCCGAGGTCGCGCAGGCGCTTGAGGGTGCCGAGCAACCGCTCGTTGTCGCGCTGGTGCAGGCCGATCGAGGGCTCGTCCAGCACATAGAGCACGCCGGTCAGCCCGGAGCCGATCTGCGAGGCCAGCCGGATGCGCTGGCTCTCGCCCCCCGACAGGGAGCCCGAGCCGCGGGCCAGCGTCAGGTATTCGAGGCCGACATCCACCAGGAAGCTCAGCCGGTCGCGGATTTCCTTCAGAATTCTGACCGCGATCTCGTTTTGCTTGGCCGTCAGCTTCTCCGGCAATGCGGAGAACCAGCGATGGGCTTCCGAAACGGATAGAGCCGTCACGTCGCCGATATCGGCCATGGCGATCTTCACGGCCAAAGCCTCGGGCTTCAGCCGCTTGCCGCCGCAGGACGCGCAGGGCGTCTCGCTCATGAAGCGGCCGATTTCTTCCCGGACGGCGTCCGAGTCGCTTTCCTTGTAGCGGCGCTCCAGGTTCGGGATCACGCCCTCGAACGGCTTGTTGACCGCGTATTTGCGCAGGCCGTCGTCGTAGGCGAAGCGGATCGCCTGCTTGCCGGAGCCGTACAGGACCACGGCGCGGGCCGCCTCCGGCAGGCTCTGCCAGGGCACGCCGGTCTTGAAACCGTAATGCTCCGCCAGCGCGTCGAGCGTCTGGCCGTAATAGGGCGAGGTCGATTTCGCCCAGGGGCCGACCGCGCCGCGCTTCAGGCTGAGCGCGGGATCCGAAATCACCAGCTCGGGGTCGATCCGCATCTCGTGGCCGATGCCGCCGCAGGTCGGGCAGGCGCCGAACGGATTGTTGAACGAGAACAGCCGGGGCTCGATCTCCGCGATGGTGAAGCCCGAGACCGGGCAGGCGAAGCGGGACGAGAACGTGATCGTCCGGGGCTCCTCGCCCTCGGGGGCGTCCGCGAACACGATCTCGCTGATGCCGTCGGCGAGCTCCAGGGCGGTCTCGAACGAATCGGCCAGCCGCGCGGCGATGTCGGCCCGCACCACGATCCGGTCGACCACCACATCGATGTCGTGCTTGAACTTCTTGTCGAGCTTGGGCGCGTCATCGATCGCGTAATACTCGCCGTCGATCCGCAGCCGCTGAAAACCCTTCTTTTGGTACTCGGCGATTTCCTTGCGGTACTCGCCCTTCCGGCCGCGGACCACCGGAGCCAGCAGGTAGAGCCGGCTCTTCTCCGGCAGCTCCAGCACTCGGTCGACCATCTGCTGGACGGTCTGGCTCTCGATCGGCAGGCCGGTGGCCGGGGAGTAGGGGATGCCGACCCGTGCCCAGAGCAGGCGCATGTAGTCGTAGATCTCGGTCACCGTCCCGACGGTGGAGCGGGGATTCTTGGAGGTGGTCTTCTGCTCGATGGAGATCGCCGGCGAGAGCCCGTCGATCTGATCGACATCGGGCTTGGACATCATCTCCAGGAACTGGCGGGCATAGGCCGAGAGCGATTCGACGTAGCGGCGCTGCCCCTCGGCGTAGATCGTGTCGAAGGCGAGCGACGACTTGCCCGAGCCCGACAGCCCGGTGAAGACCACGAGCTTGTCCCGGGGGATTGTCAGGTCGACGTTCTTGAGGTTGTGCTCCCGGGCGCCCCGGACGGTGATCACCCGCCGCTCGGCGGCGCTCGGCGGCGCGGCGTCGAACAGGGCCTCGAGCTTCGCGTCGGTGGCGGCCTCGTTCCGCATGTCGGTGCGGGGGGCGGCGGGCAACGCGGCCTTCTTGCGCGCAGGCTTGGCCGAGACCGCCTCGGCCGGCGCCGACTTGGAGGCCGCCTTGGGGGCCGCCTTGGGCTCCACCGTCTTCGTGGGCGCTTTGGGCGAAGGCGCCTTTACGGGAGACGGTTTCGGGGCGGCTTTGCCGGCGCCGACTTGGGGTCCGACTCGGGTTCCGGCTTGGGCTTTGGCCATGAGGGCGGCGGTCTTTCGAGGCGTCGACACGGTCGGGCTGGCTTGCGCACGGGTCAGCCGCCGCACCCGCTCATGTCGAGCCCGGAACGGCCGACGGCAAGGTGGGACCGGCAGGACGCCGGCCCGTCATGCGACGCCCTTGCTAGAACGAAACGCGTACGCCGGCAACCGCCGCTCGGAGACCTGTCGTTTCATGACCGGGAAGACCGGGTTTCCAAAGGGCCTGCGGCCCTTTGGCGGGGTTCAGGGGCGGAGCCCTTGAGACCTGCAGGGCGCTGCCCTGCACCCACAAAAGGTCACGGACCTTTTGGATCCGGGACTTCACGCGTCGGCGTTGCGGGCCATGAAGGTGGCGGGGGTGCCGTCCTCGGGGTTCACGAAGATGATGTCGGTGGGCGCCCGCCGCGGGGTGTCGATCGACAGGAACGTCACCGGCTCGCCCGGGGCGATCTCCGGCATCGCGTGCACCGTGCCCTTCTCGAAGAACAGGAGTTGGCCGGGGCCGAACGTCGTCAGGTTCGCGGGATCGCCCAGCCAGACGGTGCCGCGTCCCGACAGGCAGTAGAGGTACTCGTCGCAGGTGGCGTGGTAGTGCGGCGGCGTCGGGCGGTAGACCCGGAACACCCGGGCGCTCGCCGCCACCCGGTCGGTCAGGTAGGTGTCGACCAAGAGCGTTTGCGCGCTGTCGGGCAGGGCCGCCGCGAGCGCCGCCACGTCGAAGAGGCCGGTGCCGGTCTCGGTCATGGCGCCCGCCTCACTGCGAAAAGCCTTCGAGCACGATCTTGCCCTTGGCGCGCCCGCTCTCGATCAGCGCGTGGGCCCGCCGCAGGTTCCGGGCGTCGATCCGCCCGTAATGCTCACCCAGGGTCGTGCGCAGGCGCCCCGCATCCACCAGCCGGGCGACCGCGTCGAGGAGGGCGCCCTGGGCGCCGATGTCGGACGTGCCGAACATCGAGCGGGTGAACATGAACTCCCAATGCAGCGACAGGCTCTTGCGCTTGAGCAGGGCCACGTCGAGCTGCGCCAGGGCGTCGATCAGGGCGAACCGGCCCTGCGGGGCGATCAGCGCGGCGATCTCGGCGAGATGCGCGTCGGTGTTGGTGGTCGAGAACACGAGGCCCGGCGCGCCCAGGCCCAGGGAAGCCACCTCGGCGGAGAGCGGCTTGGCATGGTCGACCACGTGGTGGGCGCCGAGGTCCCGGCACCAGGCCGCCGTCTCGGGCCGGGACGCGGTGGCGATCACGGTCAGGTCCGTGAGCGCCCGGGCGAGCTGGATCGCCACCGAGCCGACGCCGCCCGCGCCGCCGACGATCAGGATCGCCGGGGCGGCGCCCGGCACCGGCTTGCCGGTGTCGAGCCGGTCGAACAGGGCCTCCCAGGCGGTGATCGCCGTGAGCGGCAGGGCAGCGGCCTGCGCCCAGTCGAGGCTGGCGGGCTTGTGCCCGACGATGCGGGCGTCGACGCAATGGTACTCGGCGTTGGTCCCCGGCCGGGTGAGGTCGCCCGCATAGAACACCGCGTCGCCGACGGAAAACCCCTCGGCTTCCGCACCCTTGGCGACCACGGTGCCGGCGGCGTCCCAGCCCAGCACCTTGACCCCGCCGGCCTCGGGCTCGGCCCGCAGGCGGACCTTGGTGTCGACCGGGTTCACCGAGACCGCCTCGACCTTCACCAGCAGGTCCCGGGGTCCGGGTTCGGGCCGGGGCAGGTCGTGATCGACCAGGGCCTCCGCCTCGGTGATCGGCAGGGACTTTTTGTACCCGACGGCGCGCATCGCAATCTCCTCCGGCTTGACGTGTCAGGAGATGCCGTCCGCCTTCCCGGGGCGCAAGTACGCACATAAAACGCCACTAGTGCCAGACATGATACCGTCGAGGATCCCGCCATGCCCCGCATCCGCCACCATCGCGGCGCCTGCAGGCCCGGCTGCGCCGTCGAGGCGACCCTCCGGCTCATCGACGGCAAGTGGAAGGGCGTGATCCTCTACCACCTCCTGGAGGGGACCCTGCGCTTCAACGAAATCCGCCGGCGGCTGGCGAGCGTGACGCAGCGCATGCTCACGAACCAGCTGCGCGAGATGGAGGCGGACGGCCTGATCGCGCGAAAGGTCTACGCGGAGGTGCCCCCGAAGGTGGAGTACAGCCTGACCGCGCGCGGGCGCTCCCTGGAGCCGATCATCCAGGCCCTGAAGATCTGGGGCGATCGACACGTCGAACGGCCCATTGACGCGGCGGATCCCGTTGAGACGGCCGCCTGATTGTGCATGGCTCGCGGCGTCAAACCCCTCCACCGTAACGGTGTTTTCATATCCGCACCGGATGGTTCTGGTTAACCCTGAACCCTTCGGGAATCCGATGGCCGTCTTCTCATCGCTTCGCGCCCGCATCCTCGCGGTGGCGCTCGCGCCCTGCCTCGCCTTCGCGGGGGCGGCCGGATGGGCGGTGTCCGACCAATGGGCGCGGCGCGCCGAGATGAACCGGGTCGAGAGCCTCGTCGGCCTCGCCTCACGGGTCAGCGCCTTCGTCCACGAGGGCCAGCGCGAGCGCGGCGCCTCCAGCCTGTTCCTGGGCGCCAAGGGCGCGCAGTTCGGGCCGGAACTCGCGGCGCAGCGCAGCCGGATCGGCGCGGCGCTCGCCGGGCTTCCCGACGCAATGGCAGCCGCGGCCGGCTTCGGCCCCGCCTTCGCGGCGCGGGCGGACGCCTTTGCCAAGGCGCTCGCCGGGCTTGCGGCCCAGCGCCGGGCGGTCGACGCCCTCGACGTGAGCGCGCCGCAGGCGGTGGCGTTCTACACCGGCCTGATCGGTGAGGGGCTGGGCGTGGTCCGGGCGATGGGCGGGGTGATCGGCGAGGCCGGCATCGCGGCCCGGGCGAACGCCTACGCGGCGTTCCTGGCGCTGAAGGAGGCTGCCGGCCAGGAGCGGGCCGCCGCCTCGGCGGTGTTCGCCTCCGGCACCCTGGATCTTCCCGCCGCGCGCCGGCTCACCACCCTTTCGGCCGATCAGGCGACCTACGGCGCCACGTTCCGGGCCGGGGCCTCGGACGGGCAAGCCGCGCTCTTGGACGCCGCGGAGGCGACCGAGCCGGCCCGGGCGGTGGCGCGCCTGCGCACGGCCACGCAGGAGACGATGCCGGGCACGCCCCTCGCCTTCCGCGACGCGCCGGCCTGGTTCCGGCTCGCCACCCAGCGCATCGACGCCCTGAAGGGTGTCGAGGACCAGTTGACCGCCGACCTCGTAGCCGCCGCCGACGCGGTGCGGGCCCAGGCCGACCGGATGCTCACCGTCTGGATCGCGGGCGGGCTCGACCTGTTCGCGCTCTCGGTCGGCTTCGCCTTCTGGCTGGGCACGGCCATCGCCCGCCCCCTGGTCCGGATGGCCGGGGT
>NZ_LKKO01000086.1 GCF_001455965.1 Methylobacterium sp. GXS13 | reverse complement strand
GAGAGCCAACTTCCGCGCCTTCCAGGTGACCGAGGCCCTGGACGCACTGGTGAAGCTCCGCGGTCGTCCAAAGAGCCTACGGGTGGACAATGGACCGGAGTTCGCCGGGCGCATGCTCGACCAGTGGGCGTACCTGAACGGGGTCGAGATCGACTTCTCACGACCGGGCAAACCGACAGACAACGCCTACATCGAGTCGTTCAACGGCCGCCTACGGGCGGAATGTCTGAACGCCTCGTGGTTCCTGTCGCTGGCCGATGCCCGCGAGCGCATCGAGGACTGGAGGTGCCACTACAACGAAGATCGCCCCCATACGGCCTTGGGCGGCTTGACGCCCCGAGCCTTCGCCAACCAAGCTGTCACAGCCCGAAAACTTGCATAGGCCGTGGACCACAAACGGGGTCAACTCCAGGCCGAAGATGTACTAACTTCGAACCTGGGCCACCAAATGGGGGCAGACCAGTCTGGGTCTGTCGTTCTGGCTGCCGTCACCGTCTTCCGCTGCTGATCGAGCGCAGGCTCCGGGTCGACGGTCCATCAGGGATGTTAGGGTTGTGAACCTCCATTGACGTGGGCCTCAAGCTCCTCCCGCATATAGGATGCCGTGCGGCTCGCCCGCGCCTGCGCCACGATCTCGGGACGGCCGGACGCCACGACAGTGCCACCCAGGCTTCCCGCGCCCGGCCCCACGTCGATGACGTGATCGGCCCCCGCGACGACGCGCATGTCGTGCTCGACCATGACGACCGTGTTGCCCGCGTCGACTAGGCCGTTGAGCTGGAGCATCAGGCGATCCACGTCGGTCGGGTGCAGCCCGGTCGTCGGCTCGTCGAGGACGTAGAGCGTGCCACCGCGCTGCCCCCGCTGCAGCTCGGTCGCGAGCTTGATGCGCTGGGCCTCGCCGCCGGAAAGTTCGGTCGCCGGCTGGCCGAGGCGCAGGTAGCCGAGGCCGAGATCGCGCAGCACGGCGAGCGGGCGCAGCACGGATGGCTCGTCCGCGAAGGCCGCGCAGGCGCGCTCGACGGTGAGCCCGAGCACGTCCGCGATCGTTAGTCCGTTCCACGTCACCTCCAGGGTCGCGGGCGCATAGCGGGAACCATGGCAGGTCGGGCAGGGGGCGTAGACGCTCGGCATGAACAGGAGTTCGACGCTGACGAACCCTTCGCCCTCGCAGGCCGGGCAGCGGCCCTTGGCGACGTTGAAGGAGAAGCGGCCGGCGTCGTAGCGGCGGCGCGGCGCCTCGGGAGTGGCGGCGAACAGCTTGCGGACGGCGTCGAACAGGCCGGTATAGGTCGCGAGGTTCGAGCGGGGCGTGCGCCCGATCGGCTTCTGGTCGACCTGGACCAAACGCCGGACCCCTTCCATGCCGCCGACGATGCGGCCCTCCGTCGGGCCCGGCGCGTCGTCGAGGGGATCCTCCGGCGCGTCGTCGGTCTCGACGGGCCGTCCGAGGCGGTCGCCGACGAGTTCCAGCAGGGCTTGGCTCACGAGGCTCGACTTGCCGGAGCCGGAGATGCCGGTCACGGCGGAGAGGCATCCGAGCGGGAACGCGGCCGAGACCCCGCGCAGGTTGTTGCGGACGATCCCCTCCAGGCGCAGCCAGCCCGAGGGCTCGCGCCGCGGACGCCGCGGCGGCTCGACCACCCCGAACAGGTGCAGGCGCGTGAGCGACGCCTCCACTTCGCGAAGACCTTCCGGCGGCCCGCTGTAGAGCACGGTGCCGCCGTGCTCGCCCGCCGCCGGGCCGACATCGACCAGCCAGTCGGCGCGGCGCATCGTGCCGATATCGTGCTCGACGACGAACAGCGAATTGCCCGCGGTGAGCAGACCCGCCAGCGCTTCGTGCATGGCGTCGCCGTCGGCGGGGTGCAGCCCGGCCGTGGGCTCGTCGAGCACGTAGGCCACGCCGAAGAGCTGCGAACGGAGCTGGGTGGCGAGGCGCAGGCGTTGCAGCTCGCCCGAGGACAGGGTCGTGGTGACCCGGTCTAGCGACAGGTAGCCGAGACCCAGCTCCGCCAGTGTCCCGATCCGATCGACGAGGTCGGCGGCGAGGCGCTGGGCGGCGAGGCGCTTCTCGATGGAGAGGTTCGGGGTCGCGCGCACGTCCGGCGCACCCGCGTGGGCCGACGCGCCCGCAGCGGCGCGCCGGGCGCGATCCCGCTGGCCCGCTTCGCGGTCGAGGGTCTCCTGGGCGGCATCCTTGCCAGGGCGGTCGTCGGGCAGCCTGTCCTCGGCAGCCGGCTGCATCGCCTCGGCGAGCTGAGAGAGCGTCATGCGCGACAGCTCGCCGATGTCCAGCCCGGCGAAGGTGACCGAGAGCGCCTCGGGTTTCAGGCGCTTGCCGTGGCAGGCGGGGCAATCCTCGCTCACGAGGTAGCGCGCGGCGCGGCGGCGCATGAGGGCGCTCTGCGAGTTGGTGAAGGTGCCGAGTACGTGGCGGCGGGCGCTCGTGAACGTGCCCATGTAGCTCGGCTCCAGGCGACGCCGGCGGGCTGCCTGCGTCTGCTCCGGGGAGAGCCCGGCATAGACCGGCTCCTGCGGCTGGTCGTCGGTGAACAGGATCCAGTCGCGAACTGCCCGCGGCAGATCCTTCCAGGGCGTGTCGACGTCGATGCCCCGGCTGACCAGGATGTCGCGCAGGTTCTGCCCGCCCCAGGCCTGCGGCCAGGCAGCGACGGCCCGCTCGCGGATCGTCAGCGAAGGGTCGGGCACCATGGACGTTTCCGTGGCGTGGTATACCCTTCCGAGCCCGCCGCAGGACGGGCAGGCGCCCTGGGGCGTGTTGGGCGAGAAGTCCTCCGCGTAGAGCATCGGCTGGCCCGGCGGGTAGGTGCCGGCGCGCGAGTACATCATCCGCACGAGGCTCGACAGGGTGGTGACGCTGCCGACCGAGGATCGGGCGCTGGGTGTGCCGCGCTGCTGCTGCAGGGCGACCGCGGGGGGAAGTCCCTCGATTGCGTCGACATCGGGTACGCCGACTTGATCGATCATCCGCCGTGCGTAGGGGGCGACCGATTCGAAATAACGGCGCTGGGCTTCCGCGTATAGCGTACCGAAGGCGAGCGAGGATTTTCCAGAACCGGAGACCCCGGTGAACACCACGAGGGCGTCGCGCGGCAGTTCCACGTCGATGTCTCGCAGGTTGTGCTCCCGGGCGCCTTTCACTGTGACGTAGCCTGGCCGTCCTGCGCCCGATCGAGCCATCCCGGGTAGTTCTCTCGGCTTCGGTTGGTCCATCAAATCGACCTGTCGGTGAGTGCTCTCCCGTATGACAGCAAACGCCGCTGCGCCGAGGAGAGATTAAGCGGCGCTAGAACTGCCCTCCGCGCGCTCGTCAGTGGATCGCTTCCCCGGACGAAGCCCGATCGGGCATGGCGTGAGCGGAGGGCATAAATCCGCACCACCCTCCAAGCCTCTTGCTCGCGCGCGTGGCAAAACCCAGCAGATGGTGTCGGCCGGCCGGCGTGGTACCTGGATGCATCCTAAGGGAGATGCCGGCCGGGCCACCACTCGAAGCCTTGCCCCAAGAGCAAGCCTGATCGTTGCCGGCAGCGGAACAGCCATTCCTGGGAGAACACGCAGCCAACGCGATCGTCCCGCGAGGCAGGAGGAAGCGGCAGAATGAGCTTGGCGGATCGCCGAAGCTTGCCGGCTCGCGCATCCAACGAGACCATCCTTAGGGAAACCCCGTATCAAACCAGGGCGCTACAGCTGACGTTTGTCTTCTACGACAGGGGTCGAGACACGGTGGGGGTTTGGAGCCGCTCGCTCCGCGCCCCCTACGCCGCCTGAACCTGACACAAGTCCGCCCGTCGCAGCACTCTGACCCAGGGGGTGACCCATGCCCGATCGATCCGGCAACGGCAGACCAGGCGACCACAGGGAGACTTTTCGCGCCTCGGCTGGCCCGCGCGAACAGGCTAGGCCCGGCTTCGGCAGCGTCGGATGGGCGCTCGCCGGTGCAGCGGGAGTGGCCGCTCTCGCCGTCCTCGGCGCGCAACGGCTCGATCCGCCGAAACGTGGACGCACGCAAGAGACCGATGCGGCGAACGGCTGGAGCGACGAGCCAGAGGTCAAATATTCGATCACTATCGAGCGCCCTGCCGATGTACTCTATCGGGTTTGGCGGGATCCAGAGACCCTCCCGCGCATAGTGGCGTTCCTGGCTGAGATCCGCCCGAGTGGGGAGGGACGAAGCGAGTGGCGCGCCGATGGCCCGCTCGGCCAAAGCCATGCCTGGGTCATGCAGATCACCGAAGACCGGCCCGGCGAGCTGATCCGCACAAGTTCGGATGGCGGCGGCCTCGTGACGGAGTGCGAAATCCGTTTCCGCGCAGCGTCGGGCGATCGTGGCACGGTCGCCACGCTGCGCATCCGCTTCGATCCGCCTGGGGGCATGCTCGGCGACGTCGCGGCGCGCTTCTTCGATAGCGTCGTGCCGAAGGCGCTGGCGTCGAAAGCGCTGCACGCCTTCAAGAGCCTCGTCCTGACAGGCGAGATCCCCACCACCGATCGTCAGCCGGCGGCCCGGCGCGACCCCCGCTGAGGAGCCTGATCATGCGCGCGCTCTACTGGAACGGCGTCAACGACCTGCGCGTCGGAACCGTCAAGGACCCCGAGATCGTCAACCCGCGGGACGCCATCTTGAGGGTCAAATTGTCGACCACCTGCGGCTCGGACCTGCATTTCATCGACGGCTACATCCCGACCATGAAGGCCGGTGACGTCATTGGCCACGAGTTCATGGGCGAGGTCGTCGAGGTCGGGCCAGCGGTGCGGCGGGTGAAGAAAGGCGACCGGGTCGTCGTCCCCTCGTTCATCGCCTGCGGTGAATGCTGGTATTGCCAAGAGAAACTGTTCTCACTCTGCGACTGCACGCACCCTAAGCCGGAACTCCAGGAGCCTCTGCTCGGCTATCCGACCGCCGGCATCTACGGTTACACCCATGCCTTCGGGGGTTATGCGGGATCCCACGCCGAATATATCCGCGTGCCTCATGCCGACGTGGACTGCTTCAAGGTGCCCGAGGGCGTCGCGGACGAGACGGCGTTGTTCCTCTCCGATGCTGCGCCGACGGGCTACATGGGCGCCGATTTCTGCGACATCCGACCGGGCGACACGGTTGCGGTCTGGGGCTGCGGTGGTGTCGGCCTGATGGCCCAGCAGAGCGCGCGGCTGTTGGGCGCCGAGCGAGTGATTGCCATCGACCGCTTCCCCGAGCGACTCAGGATGGCACGGGAACACGCCGGCTCCGAGACGCTCGACTACACGCAAGTGCACAGCGTTCTGGAAGCTTTGAAGGAGATGACCGGCGGGCGTGGGCCGGATGCCTGCATCGACGCGGTCGGAATGGAGGCGCACGGCACCGGACCTCAATACGCTTACGACCGCGTGAAGCAGGCATTGCGATTGGAGACGGACCGCGGGCAAGCCTTGCGCGAGGCCGTCATGGCTTGCCGCAAGGGTGGCACGCTGTCGGTGCTCGGTGTCTACGGGTTGATCGACAAGTTCCCGATGGGCGTCATCATGAACAAAGGGATGACGGTGCGCACCGCCCAGCAGCACGGGCAGGCCTACATGGACCAGTTGCTCGCGCATGCCGCGAAGGGCGAGCTCAACCCGGCCTACCTCGCCACGCACCGCTTCAGCCTCGAGGACGGACCGCGCGGCTACGACATGTTCAAGCACAAGACGGACGGTTGCGTGCGCGCGGTTTTCGCACCGTGAGAACCACCGCCCTGGCGGTGTCGCTTAACTCCAGCGGCACGTCCCGGCGTTTGAGTGGTCAGTGATCAGACTGTCCGCCGGCGCGTACGGGCAAGCGCGGCCGACGCTGACCTGCAGACCCAACCGGCGCTGCCGAGCGCGCCTTCGTCAAAGGGAGAATTTGCCAATGGAGCAGCGCCCGTTTGGTCCCGTGCCGCGCGCGGTTGCGGTGATCGGCCAGGGAACCTGGTACATCGACGATGCACACCGGCCCACCGCGGTCGCTGCCCTGCGTCGCGGGCTAGATCTCGGCATGACCCACTTCGACACCGCCGAGATGTACGGCGACGCCGAGGCCGTGGTCGGCGAGGCGATCGCCGGACGGCGTGACGAAGTTTTTCTCGTCTCCAAAGTCCTCCCCGGCAACGCCTCGCGTGCCGGGACCACAGCGGCCTGCGAGCGCTCGCTTGCGCGCCTGCGCACCGACAGGCTGGACTGCTATCTCCTGCACTGGCCCGGGCCACACCCGCTCGGGGATACCTTCGCCGGCTTCGAGCGGCTTCGCGAACAGGGCAAGATCCTGTCTTGGGGGGTGAGCAACTTCGACGTGCCCAACCTTGATGCGGCGTGGAAAGCCGGGGGCGAGGGCCGGATCGCCTGCAACCAAGTGCTTTACCATCTGGAGGAGCGCGCGATCGAGCACGCCGTGCAGCCCTGGTGCGAGGCGCACTGCGTCGCCGTCGTCGCATACA
Organism: Methylobacterium sp. GXS13; assembly: GCF_001455965.1. Taxonomy (GTDB): domain Bacteria; phylum Pseudomonadota; class Alphaproteobacteria; order Rhizobiales; family Beijerinckiaceae; genus Methylobacterium. Next base: position 7,420 of record NZ_LKKO01000086.1, on the reverse strand, counting down.
GCCCATTTGGTCATGGCAGCTTCCCCGGCCCGAGCACGCCGGGCGGCCGCCTGTTGCAGAGGATCGCAGCAAACCACGGCGCGACCGCACGCCAAGTCGCGCTCCGTTTCCTGGTGCGGCGGCCGGCCTCCTTCACGATACCCAAGGCGTCCAGCCCCGAGCACGCCGCCGACAACGCGGGCGCCGGCGCGCTATCGCTGACGGAAGCCGAGTTCATCCAACTCGACGCGGCGTTCCCCCTAGGACCCCGACCGCGTCGGCTTCCTATGCTGTAGTGCCACGATGCTCGTTTGGCCAAAGCGGTCGTCGCTGCACCCACGAGTCGTCGTTAAGCCAGAGGCGGCTGGGTGCCTTTGCTCTCTGCGGTGGCGCGCAAGGAGTTGCCGGCTCCTGAACAGACCTGATTTCTATGGGTTAGTCATACGTCGATCGTAAAGTTCGACGCAGATCGAAGCGGCGCCGCAAAGCCCGTAGAACCCCCAGCATCCACGCGAGCGATGATGGCAGAGACCCGAACAGCCCTGGTCGCGGGCGCGAACGGCATCATCGGCAAAGCGTTAATGCACGAACTTGCCGCATCGAAGGGTTGGCGCGCGCGTGCCCTCTCACGGCGGTCACACGGGTCGAGTCAAGCCATTGCGGCGGATCTAACCGACCCGGACGCGACCCGGGCCGCCCTCGCCCAGGCCCGCGAGATAACGCATCTATTCTATGCCGCGCTCGCACCCCAGCAGAGCCTCGCCGATGAGGATCGGGTGAACGGCGCGATGCTATGCAACCTTCTCGATGGGCTGGAAGCCGCAGGTGCGCCGCTGGAGCGCGTGGTGCTGTATCAGGGGGCGAAGGTCTACGGTGTCCATCTCGGGCCGGTTCCAGCCCCGTTCTACGAGGATGAGAACCCCCGCCACATCGGGCCGAACTTCTACTTCACGCAAGAGGACGAGTTGCGGGGCCGGGCGGATCGCGGCGGCGCAGATTGGTCCATCCTGCGCCCCGACGTGGTGGTCGGCGACGCTGCCGGCAACGCCATGAACATTGCCATGGTGATTGGCGCCTACGCCGCCTTGTGTCGGGTTGAAGGGGCGGCGTTCCGCTTCCCCGGGCCCGCCCACATCTACGAGGGTGTGTTTGCCCAGGTGACGGACGCCGGCGCCCTCGGCCGGGCAAGCCTCTGGGCCGCTACGTCCGATGCCGCGCGCGGCGAGGCTTTCAACTACGTGCACGAGCCCTTCCGGTGGCGGCGGGTCTGGGAGAAGCTCGCCGCGGCGCTCGATCTGCCGCTCGGGCCGCCGATGCCGATGCGCTTGGCCACCCACATGGCGGATAAGAAGCCGGTCTGGGCACGGCTGGTGGTGGAACAGGGCTTGAGCGAGCTGCCGTACGAGAAAGCGGTTGGCTGGAGCTTCGGCGATTTCGTGTTTCACAGCGACTTCGACCTCGTCTCCGACATGGGTAAGATTCGGCGCGCTGGATTCGGAGAGAGCGTGGACAGTGTCGAGGCCTTGATAGCCGCCATCCGCCGCCTGCAGGAGGCCAAGGTGCTGCCGTTCTAGGGCCGCGGTCACACGTGGCAGGGGCATACCAGTGCCCGACCTCGACGCAATCATGGCCTGCACGCACGGCGGCGATCGCCTGCCTCGAAACCGGTGCTCGGCCGAGACTTCGATTTCAAGGTTTAACAGGTGGAACTTTGCAAGTGGCGGACGGTGGATCAGCGTGGAAAGGACTACAGCCATCAGCTCTGCAGACCTGATGAAGAAAAGTGCCACCCAGCCTGCCGTCCTGCTGCTGCACGGCTCAGTTTATGGCAGAGCTTGGTGGATCAGGTCGCGGGGAGGAAGTATCTGCGCCCGGGTCAAGCTTGCATGGTCGAACACGGCGCCCTTCAACGAATCAAGATGGCTGACGTGCCCATCAGAGGTGTTGCGCTTTACGTCTACTTCCATGCATCACGTCGGAGACCATCTACAACTAACTTGGAAAGCTACGGGCCGTCCGCTTTTCTGACAGACCTCCTCCGAAGCGGACCAGCTGCTTTCGGCTAGTCTGGTCCTTTCCAGCCCGATTAGATCCCAGACAAGCAGACCTTCCGAATGCCCGCGGCGACCACCCATTGTGGGCATCCGGTAATCGCCGTATGCGCGACGGTGATGTCCAGGCTGTGGATCGGCGTCGAACCATGAGCCCACTGGAAGATCGCGCTAAATCATTGCGTCTTCATCTTAATATATCGGAGAGCTGGGGTCACGATCGGCGCCGATCGTGACCCCGTTGGGAATTGAAATCTCCTTATACTGCAAGTTGTTTAGCAGCATTCGTGACGGGTCATGGTTCGAAACCCATCCACACGCCAGTTCCGCCGACGCGGCGTCGACTCGCTGCGTGGCCCTCTTGAGATCGTCGATGTCCTGGACGACGAGGACGACGATTGCTTCGCCGCGGACGGGCGCTGCGCCGACGCGGATCCAGCGTTCCGACCCATCCTGCGCGCGATGGAGAAAATCGATTCCCGGCAAGACCGTCTCGACGCGTAAGGCCCGGTTGCCCGGGTAGCGATCAAGTGTGATCGGCTTGTCATCGCCATCGTACCCCCGCCAGCGATCCATCTGAGTCGGATCGCGAGACGCCTGCCCGATCAGCCCGACGTAAGGGTGTATGAGCGCGTTGGAATGAACGAGATGCCCGTGATGGTCATAGATGCCGACGCCGAGGGGCAGGGTGTCCAGGATCAATGCAAGCAGGGGACTTTGACCGCAAAGCGCTCGCTCGAGTGTCGCCATCGGCCCAGCCTCTGATCGTGACCGACTCACCATGACATCCGCCCCCTAAGTCACAACGGGCTGATGTTCTGAATTTTTCTTCAGTAACCATGCGTATCGCACGTCTTTTTCTTCCGCGCGATAGGCGAATAGGCAATCGGCATCTATGAAAATTTCGGCGCCGGCACGACATCGCCGATGCTGTCGTGCCTGTCCCCGGGGCTACGGCCCGGAGCCTCAACAGGTAGGCCCGGCTCGTCCGGGTGAGGCTGCTCCACGAGCCGCCACTCGGGAACCTCCCTAGGGATCATCCGGATAGCTCGCCGCTCGCGCGACGGAGATGAATCGTCACCGACGTTTCCGAGGAGATCACCATGAGAGCTCTGGTTTGGCACGGCACGCAAGACATTCGATGCGATATGGTTCCAGACCCGACGATCGAGGACGACCGAGACGCGATCATCAAGGTCACTGCTTGTGCGATCTGCGGCTCGGACCTGCACCTCTACGACCACTTCATGCCCGGCATGGAGAAGGGCGACGTCATGGGCCACGAGTTCATGGGCGAGGTCGTCGAGACGGGGAAGGGCGTCGGCGGCAGCCTGCGCAAGGGCGAACGGGTGGTGATCCCGTTCACGATCATCTGCGGCCAGTGCGACCAGTGCAGGCGCGGTTTCTTCTCGGTCTGCGAACGCTCGAACCGTAACAAGCACCTGGCCGAAAAGGCCTTCGGGCACACCACGGCGGGCCTTTTCGGCTACACCCACCTCACCGGCGGCTACCAGGGCGGCCAGGCTGAGTATGTCCGCGTGCCCTTCGCCGACAAGACCCATATCAAGGTGCCGGAGGGGCTCAGCGACGAGCAGGTTCTGTTCCTCGGCGACATCTTTCCCACCGGCTGGCAGGCGGCGGTGCAGGCCGACATCCAGCCGACCGACACGGTAGCGATCTGGGGCGCCGGGCCGGTCGGTCAGATGACTATCCGCTCGGCGATCCTGCTCGGCGCCAAGCAGGTGGTATGCATCGACAGCGTGCCCGAGCGCTTGGAGATGGCTCGGGCGGGCGGAGCGATCACCATCGACAATGCCCAGGAGAGCGTGGTCGAGCGCCTCAACGAGTTGACCAGCGGCAAGGGGCCGGAGAAGTGCATCGATGCTGTCGGCATGGAGGCCCATTCACCGCGTGCGCTCGAACAGGCCTACGACCGCGTCAAGCAGGCGGTGATGCTGGAGAGCGACCGTGCCAACGTTCTGCGAGAGATGATCTACGTCTGTCGTCCCGCCGGGATCCTCTCGATCCCCGGCGTCTATGGCGGCCTCGTCGACAAAATGCCGATGGGGGCCCTGATGAACAAGGGCCTCACCGTCCGCACCGGCCAGACGCACGTAAATCGCTGGACCGACGACCTCGTGAAGCGCATCGCCGACGGACAGATCGACCCCTCCTTCGTCATCACCCACCGGGCGGGGCTCGAACAGGGACCGGAGATGTACAAGACCTTCCGCGACAAGAAGGACAACTGCATCAAGGTCGTGCTCCGGCCGTGACTGGTGCCGCAGCGCGCCGCGCTGCGGCGGCTCTGCCGCTTCGCCCCCCTGCCCACCGAGGAAGCCAGCATGTCCGAGTCCACGTCCCCACGCGACCGGAGTTGCCCACGCGCGCAGATGCCCTTGCCGAACTATCTCGGCGCGGACTCGCGCCGCAGACCGGATCCCGGAACACGGGTCCTCGCCCAAGGTCTCGGCTGGTTCTCGATCGGTCTGGGTCTGACCGAGTTGGCGTATGGCGGCGCCATAGCTCGCTGGCTCGGCATGCCGCGCGCGGCTCCAGTCATTCATGCCTATGGCGTGCGCGAACTCCTCCAAGGAGCCGGAATCCTGGGCTCCAGCGATCCGACCCCCTGGATCTCGGCACGCATCGCGGGGGACGCGCTCGACATCGCCACGGTCCTGTCCGGGCTCGAGGATCCCAATCCCCGCAAGCACAATGTGTTGCTCGCACTTGGTGCCTTGATCGGGGTCACGGCGGTCGATGTGATCTGTGCGCAGAGTCTCGCGAAAGCGCCCCTCGAACCGTCTCAGAAAGTCCGTCAGGACTACCGTCGGCGCAGTGGCTTTCGACAGCGTGCCGAAGTGATGCGGGGTGCTGCACGCGACTTCACGCCCCCGCCCGACGTCATCGGTCCGGAGGCGATGCGTCCCTGGAGATCGGCCAAAGCCTGAACGCAACGGAAGGGTAGGCCAGATGCTTCCTGTTCTCGAACAGGTGTCGGGCGCGCTCGTGATGGGGCTCGTTCTCGCCGACGTCTTCCTGACCGTCCTCTATGCACGCATCGGAACGGGCTTGTTCGCGGACCGGATGGCCCATCTCGTCTGGGCGATCTTCCGCTGTGCTGGCGATCTCTTAGCAGGGCGGCGGGGTGCAGTGCTCTCCGCCTGCGGCCCAGTCATCCTCATCGTCTACGTTCTCATCTGGTCGATGGGGCTGACCCTTGGAGCCGGCCTCATCATCCACCCGGCATTGGGAACGGCCGTTCGGGCGAGCGGTGGCGGAACCCCAGCCGACTTCGTGTCCGCCCTGTACGCGGGCGGCAGCAGCATCGCGATTGTGGGGGCGAGCGACTTTAAACCGGCCACGGACGCCTACCGGGTCCTCTACCTCGTCAACTCGCTCATCGGGATGTCGGTGACGTCGCTGGTCCTGACCTACGTGATGCAGGTCTACAGCGCGCTTCGACAGCGCAATGCTCTCGGCCTGAAGCTGCATCTGCTGGCGGCCGAGACCTCGGATGCGGCCGAACTCCTGGTCCGTCTCGGGCCCAGAGGACAGTTCAGTTCCGGATACACCCACCTGGCCGATGTTGCCGGATCCCTCGCCGAAATGAAGGAGGCGCATCATTTCTATCCGGTGCTGTTCTATTTCCGCTTCCGGCAGCCCTTCTATTCCGTCTCGGCACAGGCGTTCATCGCGCTCGACACGGTGTCGCTGATCCGAAGTGGAATTGTGGATCGTCAGGCCGCATGGCTCAAGGAGAGCGCTGCTGTCGATGCGATCTGGCGCGTCGCCATGCTGCTTGTCGTGACCCTCGAAATGACATTCTTGCCCGGGGATTTGCCAGCGCCCGCCGACGCAAACTGTACCGAGCGCGAGGCATGGCGTACCCGCTACGCCGCGGCCGTAGGCCGGCTTTCGGAAGCCGGCGTCGAGCCGACACCGGGTGGGCCGGGTCCAGAGACTTATGTCGCGTTGCGGGCACGTTGGCAGCCACACATCGCACGACTGGCCCCTGCGATGGCCTACCACATCGAAGAGTTCAGACCCGGGAGGGAGCCGCGCCCCTGAAACGCTTCGTCCGAGCGTATCGAAAACAGCGCTTGCACGCGCTCCATGTTGCTGGTCTGTCAGCTTCGTCGAACGCGCTCTCGAGAGGCACTGCTTCGCCTTGGAGAAATTGCACCGGAAGCGCTGACTTTGGCCGAGCTTCTTGATCTGCGAAAACCGGTCGTCCTCCAGCTTTATTACCCGTTTCGACTACCGGACAGCCATCGCTATTTGTGTAGACCTGGAAACTCAGCTTCGCTTTAGGAAGTTTTGAGCCTGGCTACGGACAACACCTTAAGACTCTACCGGATGAGGCAATCGCGAAATGCATGACACGCTTCTCATCGAGTCTGCGGCTTCATGTTGGAAAGGCCATCCAATGTCCTGGGGCTGGAACGACCAACCCTCACACTCGAAGGAGGCCAGCCATGGTGACCAAAGCGCTCTTCGTACGACTGGAAGCGAAGCCCGGAAGTGAGGCCGATGTGGAAAGTTTTCTGAGCGGCGGTCTTTCGATTGTCGAGCAGGAGCCGGCGACGACAGCCTGGTTCGCCGTTCGAATCGGACTATCGACCTTTGGAATCTTTGACGCCTTCCCCGACGAGGCGGGCCGGCAGGCCCATCTTTCCGGCGGGGTCGCGCAGGCGCTAAAGGCACAGGCGTCCGAACTGTTCTCCGAGCCGCCTTCGATCCAGGAAATCGACGTGCTCGCCTCGAAGCTTACCCGGTAGCGGGGGCCGGTACCCCATGGACTGTCGGTCGTCAGATGATTTGGGACAGTCTGCGGTGTTCAGGAGCGGAGGCTCTGGTCCATCTGGGGTAAGAGGTTAGGCGGCCTGCGCGTGGTGGCGCAAGCGGCGATCCATCAGGGTCTGGCGCTTGATGCGTTCCCGCTCGGCCAGGATCCCTTCGCCGCGTCCGAAGTAGACGTCAGCGGGCGTGAGGTCGCTCAGGCTCTCATGGGCTCGGGCATGGTTGTAGTGTTCGACGAAGTCGGCAACCTGCGTCTCCAACTCGCCGGGCAAGTCGGCGTGTTCGAGTAGGATGCGGTTCTTGAGCGTCTGGTGCCAACGCTCGATCTTGCCCTGCGTTTGAGGATGGCATGGCGCACCGCGGATGTGGGTCATGCCCCGAATGCCGAGCCAGTCAGCCAAGTCGCTGGCGACGTAGCTCGGCCCGTTGTCGGAGAGTAGACGTGGTCGTGGCATCACCCGCGCCTGATCGAGCCCCGCCGCACCCAGCGTGAGGTCGAGCGTGGCGGTGACGTCGCTGGCCTGCATCGTCGTGCACAGCTTCCAGGCGACGATGGTGCGTGAGAAGTCGTCCAGGACCGTCGACAG
>NZ_LKKO01000085.1 GCF_001455965.1 Methylobacterium sp. GXS13 | reverse complement strand
CCGCGGTCTCGCCCGCCGAGATCGCCGACATGGCGGCGGCGGCCGAGAGCGGGCCGCTCTCCGTGGTGCTGACCCTGCCGCCGATCCGGCGCCCGAGCGGCCTTGCCGGATTGCTCTCCGACGGCCGCACGGTGGATGGAACGCTCACGCTGCGGCTGGCGGACTTGCGCCTCACACTCGATCCGGCCTTCCTGGAACGGGTGCGGCCGATCTTCGGCAGCGGATTGTTGTCCGGGGACCAGATGGGCGGGCCGTTTGGGGATGGGAGCGCCGTGGAGGGCCGGCTGCCCGGCCTGTTCCGGGACTATCGCGGTATCTCGGAAGCCTCGGTGAGCCTTCCGGTGCGGATCGAAGCGGCGTTCTCGCCCTGGCCGCTGATCGCCGCCGCCTCCGGCGTCCTGGCGCTGGCCGCCGCGGCCGGTCTCGGGGCCCTCGCGCTCGCCCGGGCACGGGTCCAGACCGTGATGCTCGGCACCGTTCCGAAGCGGGTCAGCCTGCGTCCCTACCGCACCCAGACCCTGCGGGCGCCCGACGGCAGCCGTTGGCAGGTGCGGGCGGGGCTTTGGGGGCCGGCCCGCGCCACCCGATTGCAGGAGCCCGGACCCGACGCATGATTTTTTTGTCGATCGATCGCGTCGGGCCTCCGGGGATCGTCCGCGTCCAGGCCCGGACCGGGCAGGATTTTACAATCCCCGCCCCGCAGACCCCGAGCCCGCAGGCGGAGCCGCTGCCGACGCCGCCCGCCCAATCCACCACTGGGGCGAACCCGTTCAGCACCCTCGAACGGGGGCCGACCACCACGGAATTCGCGCTGGGCGCCGCGGCCCTGGTGGTTCTGGCTTTGCTGTTCCTGTTCGTCCGCCAGGGCGTGCGCGCCCACCTGATCAACCGCCGGGCGACGCTCGACGCCGCCGACGGCGCCAGCTGGATGCTGTTCTCGGCGCTGATGCTCACCGCGGCGATCCTGGTGAGCGCCACGGTCGGCCGGCTGTGGCAGGCCTGGGCGGGGCTGGCGGCCGGCTTCGCCCTCTGCCTTGTGCTGTTCGGCGCTGCCCTGGTGCTGTTCCTGCGCGCACCCGACCGGAGGCGCTGAGATATGGCTGACGCCCGGCCCGCCGAGATCGAGACGCTCCTGAAAGTCCGCCCGACCGTGTTCGTGGCGCTGGGCGGCACCGGCATGGAGGTGCTGCTGCGCCTGCGCCGCCGCATCCTCCAGGCCGACTGGAACGGGACGCGGATCACTGCCCTGGACCAGTTCCCGGCCGCGTCCTTCCTGTATTTCGACACCGACACCCTGGAGGCCCACGAGGCCGGCCGGGCGGCGGCCACCGACGCGCTCTCCGCCAAGGTCGCGTTCCGCGAGGGCGAGACCCTGCAGAAGGCGGTCAATCTCGCCCGCTACCAGGCTGAGCGGCGCAGCTACCCGCATATCGATTCCTGGCTTCCCGCCCGAGATCTGTCGCGCATCGACGCCTCGAAGGGCGCCGGGCAGATTCGGGCCATCGCGCGGCTGCTGTTCTTCGACGAGGTCCGCAACTTCCAGGAGCGGCTCACGGCCAAGGCCGGCGCGGTGCTGGCCAACGTCTCGAACGAGGCGCAGCTGCGCGCGCTCGGCCTCGACACCGCCACGGATCTGCGCGTCGTCGTGGTCGCTTCGGTCGCCGGCGGCACTGGCTCCGGGGCGGTGATCGATGCCGGCTACGCGATCTCGTCGCTCGAGACGCCCAAGCGCCCCGACGCGGTCGACCTCTTCCTGGTCCTGCCCTCGGGCTATGTCGGCGCCAACAAGGACCGGGTCTTCGCCAACGGCGTCGCCACCCTGTCCGAGCTCGAATACGCCATGCGCGGCAATCCGGAGCCGCCCTATGTCGAGAGCTGGGGCGACCACGCGCGGGTCGCCCGCGGGGTCGAGCGGCCGTTCAGCGACGTCTACCTGTTCGACACCCAGAACCTCGCCGACCAGCGCACCGGCGCGATCGGCGACCTCTACGACATGATGGCCGACGTGCTGTTCGAGGATTTCGGCAATTCCGAATTTTCCGGCCGCAAGCGCTCGACGGGGGTCAACCAGACCCAGCACAAGATGCGCAAATGGGCGCCGCCGAGCCCGGACCGCGCCGGCCGGGCCGCCCTGTTCTCTCTGAACTACTCCGCGCTTGGCCAGGCCGTGCTCGCCACCCGCGGCAGCCTCGAATTCGAGGAGCACGCCGCCCGGGCGGGTCTCGGCATGGTCGAGGCGTTCTTCGGCGTCGCCCGGGGGCAGGGCGAGCGCCATGTCCCCACGGTCGAGGAGCGGGACCGCTTCGCCGCCGACCGGCTCGCCCTGCGCTTCTCCGCCTTCGAAGCCTTCCCGAAGGTGCTGCGGCCGGCGCCCCCCGGCATCTCTGAATACGACCTCGTCGGCACGTTGCTGCAGCGGGCGGACGGCTCGTCGATCCAGGAATCGGTGGCGCTCGGCGTCGAGGAGGCGGTGGACGCGATCAAGGCCGAGATCGCGAGCCCCCGGGACTGGGCGCCGAACCTGCGCAAGGAGGCCGAGCGCCTGCGCGACGACATCCTGGGCCGCACCGGCTCGGGCGCGGCCTACGGCCCCCGCGGCGCCGAGGTCCTAGACGTGCGCGCCAAGCTCGAGGCGGCCTGGCTCTCCGACCGGGACGGCGCGCTGCCGGCGGCCCTCTACCGCCTGCTCGACGACCAGGAGCGCGGCGGCCTCGACTACGCCCGGGCGCTGATCGAGGGGGTGAAGGACCTGATCGAGGCCGATGGCGGGGCGCTCGCCCGCCTCAATGCCGCCGCCGACACCTATGCGCGGCTCGCCGACGAGATGCTCGCCGAGCATTTTTCCGCCTCGCTCAGCCGGCTCGACCAGGTCCGCCCCGGCCTGATCTTCTCCCACCGGCGCGACGCCGAGCGCTACCTGGAGCAGGCCAGGGAGGATCTGCGCGGCTCCTGCGTCCTGCGCATCCGGTCGGTGGCCGCCCGCGAGGCGGCCGAGCTGCTGCGCCGGGTCTCGGCCAAGCTCGGCAGCCGGACCGGGCGCGACCCGGAGACCGGCGCCGCCCGCTACGACGGGCTGCTCGGCGCCCTGAACCAGGGCCACGAGGATGTCGGCCGGCTGATGCGCGAGCTGCGCCTCGACATCGCCGAGATCCGCAACGCCATCGAGCGCCCCTCGGGCGGTACCTTCCTGGTCCTGCCCTCGGGCGACCTGCCCGATAAGATCGCCGTCGCCCCCGCCGAGCAGCTCGCCTGGGCCCGCGAGGCGTTCCGGGCCTATGGCGGATCGCGCGCGATCTTCGCTCTCTTGCGCGAGGAAGACACCCGGGCCGATCTCCTCAACGCGGTGCGCGACATGGCCCGGCGCCAGCTCGGGCCGCACCGCGCCCGCATCCCCTCGGCGCTGGACGCCCTGCGCGAATTGCCCCCCGCCAAGCAGCGGGAGACGCTGGAACTGATGCTGCTGCGCTGCATGCCGTGGATCTACGCGCGGTTCGACGCCTTCAGCCCGGGCGGCGACCAGTTCAAGACGATCCTGGCGGTGGAGGGCTCGCGCGCCTTCCAGGCCGAGTTCGGCCCGATCCTGCGGGCGAGCCTGCCGCCGGTGCTGGGCGCCGGCGAGATCGGCTTCCTCGAATCGAGCCAGCGCGGCCGCATCGTCTGCTATTGCGAGCTGTCCGGCGTGCCGCTCGACGTGCTCGGCCCCCTGCGGCGCGACTGGCGCACCGCCTACGCGCAGGAGCTGGACCGGCTCGACGCGATCCCGCTCCACAACCACAAGGACTATCTGCGCTTCCCGGACCCGGTCGCGCCCTCGGCCGAAGAAGCCGACGCCCTGCGCGAGACCCTGTCGCTGTTCCTGCGCGCCGTCTGCCTCGGCCTGCTCCAGCGCGCGCCCGAGACCGGGCTGTGGCGCTTCGCCTTCGAGCCCGGTGACTGGCGCAGCGTCGGCTCGGAGCGGACGCTGCGGCGCAAGCTGTTCGACCGGGTCCAGCGCGAAGCGATCGCGGCTCAGCTCGCCGAGGCCGAAGCGGCCCTGTCGCCGGTCCAGAACCTCGCGATGGCGGCCCTGTTCGCCTGGACCGCCAAGCGCGCCTATGCGCCCCGGCGCGAGACGGTGAACTTCGATGCCGAGGCGAGACTCGGCGGCATCGGTAACGCGGTGGCCGACGCACTGAGCCGACGCTGGCGCCAGGGTGCCGTCGAGGCCGGCGGCCTGCCGGGCGATCCCGACCGGCTGTTCGACGCGCTCCTCGCCCGGATCGAGGCGTGGACCAAGCCGATCCCGGGCAGCCTCGCCGACGTGCCGGCCGAGGAGGCCAATCGCGACCCGTCCGACCCACCGGCCCTGCGGGCCGTGGACAAAAGGGTGATCGAGCCCGCTTCCTTCACCACCGACGCCCTGCTGCGCCGCCGCAACCCGGCCGCCCCCGCGCCGCCGCCACCGTCGCCGGGTGCTCTCTTCTACGTCTACCGGGACACGGTCGAAGGCCCGTTTTCGCTCGCCGAACTCGTGGCCCAGGCCCGGGCGGGCGCCCTGAGCGCGGCCACACAGATCCACCCGCAGGGCGGAACCTGGATCGCCGCGGGCGATCACCCGGCATTGGCCCCACTGCTGGCGCCGCCCCCGCCGCCGCCAGTTCGCTGAGGCTGCGCTCGGTGGACGATGGTGGCCGACGGTGTCTCGCCGGCCGCACCGTCATTGCGAGCGTAGCGAAGCAATGACGGCGGTGGCGCTAAATGCCCATCGCCAAAACCTGCGCTCGCGCCGCCCGGATCGCCGAGCGGGCGAAGCGGCTGTTCGTCAGCGCCGGATCGGGCTCGCCGCCGGCCAGCACGGTGTGCCGGAGCGCGGTCAGCGCCGGATCGCCCCAGGCGTCGAGGAGGCGCCCGAAGGCGGCGTGTCGGGCGGCGTTGAAACCGGCTCGGCGGCCTGAAGCGTCCTTGGCGGGATGGGCCGGATGCAGGGCCGCGCAGGGCACGAGGCCGGGCGGGATCGGCGCGGTCGCGGCATGGGTCCGGCCGAGCCGCAGGAGCTTCGGCAAGATGTGGGTGTGCGGTCCGGGGGCGCTGGCGCCGCCGTCGGGCGGGATCGGCGTAAAGACCTCGATCCGGCCGAAACGGGCGAGGAACACCCGGTGGGGGCTCGCCGCCACGAGCAGGGGCCCGACCGGATTGCCGGGGGCGAAGATCGGTCGGCCGGCGGCGGCCCGCAGGCGATCGATGAGGCCGGGATCGGCCACGCGCACGCAGGCATCGACCGCCCGGAGACCGAGGCCGAGATCGAACAGGATCGCGTCGCGATCCTGCGCCCGCGCCGCCGCCGCGTCGGGCCCGAGCTCGGCCAGCACCGTGCGTCGGCTCATGGCGCAGGCCGACGCGGGCAGGCACAGGGCGACCACCTGGCTCCAGCCGCCGGTGAACCCGGTCTCGTAGGCGAAGGGCACCAGGTCCGGTGTCACGGTGAGCGCGACCGCGCCGCGCTGGGTCGCCAGGCCGATCCCGCCATCCTCACGGAACGCCGTCGGTTCGGCCGGATCCCGGGAGAAGGCGGCCACCGCCCCGTAGGCGCCAAGGCTCCAGGCGCAGGCCGGGTCGGCGAGGTGGTCGCGCAGCAGGGACTCGACCGATCCACCCGTCATCGGTGCCCCATAACGCAAGACTAACCCTCGTAAAAACCGCCCGGGACACCGTCCCCGCAGGCAGCACGCCTTGACACGGCGGACGAATGACCGGAAGTCGCGGATCGATCATCGAGGTTGTTCTCGGCGCAACGGGCGTGACGCCCGGGACGACCGAGGCGGAAATGTCCGCTGGGCCGCCCGCCGGTATCCGCGGGGAAGGGCGCGCTGGCATGGACGTGATCGAAACCGAGATTCCGGACGTCAAGCGCATCAAGCCGAAGCGCTTCGGCGACAGCCGCGGCTGGTTCTCCGAGACGTTCCGAGCCGACACGATGGCCAAGGCCGGGATCACCACACCGTTCGTGCAGGACAATCAGTCGTTCTCGGCTCCGCAGGGCACGATCCGCGGCCTGCACTTTCAGATCGCCCCCCAGGCGCAAGCCAAGCTGATCCGCGTGCTCCAAGGCACAATTCTCGACGTGGCGGTGGATATCCGCAGCGGCTCGCCGACCTACGGCAAATACGTGGCCGTGACCCTCGACGCCGAGAACGGCGAGCAGCTCTACATCCCGCACGGCTTCGCCCACGGCTTCTGCACCCTGACCCCCGACGTTATGGTCGCCTACAAGGTCGACGCCTATTACAGCCCGGAGCACGACCGCGCGCTGGCCTGGGACGATGCCGAGATCGGAATCCCGTGGCCGGTCTCCGGCGCGGCCGCGATCCTGTCCGACAAGGATCGTCGCGCGCCGAAGCTCGCAGCGCTCGGCCAGGTGTTCTAAACAGCATTCTGAACCGGCGTTTCCGGCCGCCTAGCGGCGGGGCCGTATTTTCGTCACGCCGGGCGGGCTTTAGCTGCCGGCGGCTCATTTCCATACGCGATCGATCCGAGGGGGACCCACCATGCGCATTCTGGTGACCGGAGGCTGCGGCTTCATCGGCTCGGCGCTGGTGCTGCATCTCGTCAACGATCTCGGCCACGAGGTCTGCACCCTCGACGCGATGACCTACGCGGCCAACCCGATCTCGCTGGCACCGCTGGCCGACAACCCGCGCCACCGCCTGGTCGAAGCCGATATCTGCGACCGCGCCGCCGTGCAGGCCGCCATCGACGCCTTCAAGCCGCAGGCGGTGATGCATCTGGCCGCCGAGAGCCATGTCGACCGCTCGATCACCGATCCAGGCGCCTTCGTGCGCACCAACGTGATCGGCACCCAGACCATGCTGGACGGTGCCCGGGGCTATTACGAGGCCTTGCCGGAGGCGGAGAAGAAGACGTTCCGGTTCCTCCACGTCTCCACGGACGAGGTCTACGGCTCGCTGCCCCCGGAGGCGTTCTTCACCGAGGACAGCCGCTACGACCCGCGCTCGCCCTACTCGGCCTCGAAGGCGGCCTCCGACCACCTGGCGCGCGCCTGGCACGAGACCTACGGGCTGCCGGTTCTGGTGACCAACTGCTCGAACAATTACGGGCCGCGGCACTTCCCGGAGAAGCTGATTCCGCTGATGATCCTCAACGCCCTCGAGGGCAAGAAGCTGCCGGTCTACGGCGATGGCCTGAACGAGCGCGACTGGATTCATGTCGAAGACCACGCCAAGGGCCTGGTCGCCGTGCTGGAGCGCGGCCGCATCGGCAACACCTACCTCCTCGGCGGTAGGGCGGTGCGCAACAACCTCGCGGTGGTGAAAACGCTGTGCGCGGCCTTCGATCGGCTGCGGCCGGAGCACGGCCCCCACGAGCAGCTGATCAGCTTCGTCGCCGACCGGCCGGGCCATGACCGGCGCTACGCCATCGACTGCACCAAGGCCGAGACCGAGCTAGGCTGGAAGCCGCAGAAGACCTTCGAGCAGGCCCTGGAAGACACCGTGGCCTGGTATCTCGACAACGAGAGCTGGTGGCGCCCGATCCGCGAGGGCCGCTACACGGGCGAGCGCCTCGGGCTGACCGGCTGATGGATATCCTGGTCCTCGGCGGCGCCGGCCAGGTCGGCACCGAGCTGCAGGCCCTGGCCTGGCCAGCCGGCGTATCGGTGCACGCGCCAAGCCGCGCCGAGCTCGACATCACCGATGCGGGCGCCGTCGCCCGGACGTTGGACGCACGCGATTACGGCGCAGTGATCAACACCGCCGCCTACACCGCGGTCGACAAGGCCGAGGCCGACGTGGTCGAGGCTTGGCGCCTCAATGCCCTAGCCCCGGCGATCCTGGCAGCGGCGACCGCGCATAAGAAAATCCCGCTCGTGCACGTGTCGACCGACTACGTCTTCGCCGGCACCAAGGCCGACGGCGCCTACGCCCCGGACGAGCCGATCGACCCGCAGAGCGTCTACGGCGCCAGCAAGGCCGCGGGCGAACTCGCCGTGCGCAGTGCCAACCCGCGCCACGCGATCGTGCGCACCGCCTGGGTGGTGAGCCCGCACCGGGGCAACTTCGTCAAGACGATGCTGCGGCTCGCCGGTGAGCGTGACGCCCTGACGGTGGTCAACGACCAGCACGGCTGCCCGACCTCCGCCTCCGACCTCGCCGCCGCCCTGGCGGTGATCGCCCGGCGCTTGGCTCAGGATGCGGCCGCGCCCACCGGGACGTTCCACTGCGTCAATGCCGGCGCCACCACCTGGGCCGGCTTCGCCGAGGCGATCGTGTCGGGCTCCGCCCGGCGCGGCGGCCGGTCGATCCCGGTCACCGGCATCCCGACCTCGTCCTACCCGACCCCGGCCCGGCGGCCGGCCAATTCGCGCTTGTCCACGGACAGCCTGACGGCAGCCTACGGCATCGCGCCCAGGCCCTGGCAGGCGGCGCTCGACGACATCCTGGACCGGCTCGTCGGGCCGGTCACAGACGGAGTTTCCAAGCCATGAAGGGCATCGTTCTGGCCGGCGGATCCGGCACGCGGCTGCATCCGGCCACGTTGTCGATCAACAAGCAGCTGCTGCCGGTCTACGACAAGCCGATGATCTACTACCCGATCTCGGTGCTGATGCTGGCCGGCATCCGCGAGATCCTGATCATCTCCTCGCCGGAGCACCTCGACAATTACAAGCGCCTGTTTGGCACCGGCGAGCAGTTCGGCCTGCAATTCAGCTACGCGCTGCAGCCGCGGCCGGAGGGCCTCGCCCAGGCCTTCGTGATCGGGCGCGACTTCGTCGGGACCGACGACGTGGCGCTGATCCTCGGCGACAACCTGTTCTTCGGCGCCGGCATGCGGGAGCTGTTGAACCAGGCGCGGTCGCGCAAGGACGGCGCGACGGTGTTCGCCTACCATGTCGACAACCCGCAGGCCTACGGCGTGGTCAATCTCGACAAGACCGGGCGCCCGACCAAGATCGTCGAGAAGCCGCAGAACCCGGAATCGACCTGGGCGGTGACCGGCCTGTACTTCTACGACAACCAGGTGCTCGACATCGCCGCCGCCGTGAAACCCTCTGCCCGGGGCGAGCTGGAGATCACCAGCGTCAACGAGGCCTATCTCGCGCGCGGCCAACTCTACGTGGAGCGGATGTCGCGCGGCTATGCCTGGCTCGACACCGGGACGCATGACAGCCTGCTGGAAGCCAGCGAGTTCGTCCGCACGCTCCAGAACCGCCAGGGTCTCCAGGTGGCCTGCCTGGAGGAGATCGCCTTCCTCCAGGACTTCATCACCCGTGACCAGCTGATCGCCCGCGGCGAGATGTTCGCCAAGACCGCTTACGGCCAGAACCTGCTCCGCCTCGCCCGCGAGAGCGAGGATGAACTCGCGTTGCGCTGATGCGCGGCCGAGACCGCCGGGACCGGCGGTCCCGGATGTCCTGAACGGCGAACGCCTACTTCGGGCTGCACCCGATGCAGATGCCCTGGGAGATCTTGTCGTCCTGAATCTGCTGCTGGGTGCGGTCCCGGCGATCGTTCGGGGTCGCTGCGCCGGCGCCGGAGGCCGGCGGCATGGTCTGGCCCACCGACGAGGTGTGCGGCGCCGTGATGGTCGAGGTCGGCCCCCCGCCGGTGCCAGTCTGAGCCTGCGCCGATGCGGCCGTCGTGGCGAGCATCGGAAGCAGGGCCGAGAGGCCGAGGATCGTGATCGTGCGGGTCATCTGTCCGGATCTCCTTGATTCGATCTAACGCGAGCGTGACCGCCCGGTTCGTGCGTCCGCACGAACTCTCCCTTTGTTCGCCTTTGCAGAGCCGGCCCGGGGCCGTATCACGGGCCGCTCACCCCCGATCCAGTGTCGAAACCCCGGAGCCGCCGCGACGATGCGGGACCCCAACGCGATCGACTTCTGGCGCGGCTTCGCCCTGGTGACGATTTTCATCAACCACATCCCGGGCAACACCTTCGAGCGCTACACCTTCTCGCAATACGGCATCTCGGACGCCGCCGAGCTGTTCGTGTTCCTGGCGGGCTGGTCGATCGGCATCGCCACCCGCGGGCGCGACGGGAAGCCGGAGCCGGCCGGCAAGAGTGTGGTCCGGCTGCTCGCCCGGACCGTCGAGGTCTACCGCGCGCAGCTCACGATCATGCTGCTGGCGCTGGCGCTCATCGCCGGCTCGGCGCTGCTGCTCGACAACCCGCTGATCCTCGAATGGCACAATGCCGGCGGCTTCTTCGCAGACCCGATCCAGTCGGTCTGCGGCATGGCGCTGATGACCTACCAGCTCGGGTTCTTCAACATCCTGCCGCTCTACGTGCTGCTGATCGGCATCGCGCCGGTCTTCGTGCTGGTTGGCCGCCTCAGCCTGATCGCGGCCCTGGCGCTGTCGGCCGGTATCTACCTGGCGAGCCTCGTCTTCGAGTGGAACGTCCCATCCTGGCCCGGGGAGGGGGATTGGTTCTTCGATCCGTTCTGCTGGCAGGTATTGCTGGTCCTGGGCTTCGTGCTCCAGGGCTGGACCCTGCGCTCCGACACGCTGCGCCGCTGGGCGCGACGGCTGGTTCCAGCCGGCTTCGCCATCGTCACTGTGGGCGTCGTGCTGGCCGTGACCGGGATCCGGCCGGATCCGCTGATGGTGCCCGAGCCCCGATTGCTGTTCACATTCGAGAAAACCTACCTGACACCGGCGCGGCTTCTTCATTTCCTGGGGGTATTGCTCGCCTTCGCGCCGCTCTACGCAATTCTGGCTCCCCGAATCGGGGTCGTCGGGCGCTATCTGAGTCAGCTGGGTCGTAATTCCCTGGCGGTCTTCTCCATGGGGTCGATCCTGAGCCTGATCGGGCAGCTCGTGCGTTTCCAGACCGGCGGCGGCGTGCTGGTCGATATGCTGGTCGCCGGAAGCGGCCTGGTCGGTCTGGGGTTTACCGCATGGTTCGTCGAATGGCGCACCCGCAGCAAGTCGTCCCGGCCCCGGCCGTGAAGCGCGCACGCGCCTCGGGGCCCCGCTGGGCGCTAGCCGCCCTGGTCCTGGCTTTCATGACGCCGGCCGCGGCTGCAGAGCAGCCGGCGGATCCGGGCTCGGGCGACCAGCCCGGCCTGTCGCAGGAATGCCGGGTCCCCGGCGCGCAGCTCTACACCATGGCCAAGCTGGGCGCGGTCCGGACCGCGCTCAGCGAGAACCGCGCCCTCAAGATCCTGGCGATCGGCGGCAGCGCCGCGCCGGGGGCCTCGGCCTCGTATCCGGCCAAGCTCGAAGCCGCCCTGGAACGGGCCCTGCCGAAGATCGACGTGACCATCGATCATCGCGGTCTGCCGGGGGAGATCGCCTCGGGGGCGTCCGAGCGCCTGCGCACCATGGTGGCGGAGGCCGAGCCCGATCTCGTGGTCTGGCAGGTCGGCACCCACGACGCCATCGCCCGGGTCGATGCCGACGCTTTTGCGAGCGAGCTCAGCGAGGCCGTGGCCTGGATCCGCTCCCACGGGATCGATGTGGTGCTCGTCGATCCGATCTATACCGCCAGCATGGCCGCCGACGTCGATTACAACCGGATCGTCGATGCGGTCCGTACCGTGGCGGCCCAGCAGCAGGTGCCGCTGGTGCGCCGCTACGAGGCCCTGCACTACCTGTCGAGCCGCAGCGACAAGGGCGAGGGGCACATGCTCGGCCGCCAGTTCCGGCTCAACGATCTCGGCCTGCGCTGCATGGCCGAGCACGTGGCGCTGACCATCGCCACCTCGTTGATGCGGACCGAGCCCGCCCCGGACCCGAAGCTCGCGCCGGCTGCACCGCCCTTAACCGAGCCGCAACGCGCCCCGGGCTAAACCGTCAAAACCCGAGACCGTTCTCTTGCGGTCACTGACGTATCGCCCCGGATATCGGATCTCGGACGACGCTTCGGCGGGTTTGACGGGTCATCATCTGTTTCCGAGCCGGCGACCGCCGTTCGGGATGATGCTCCAGCGCCTGGCATGGAGCGCGTGGTGTCAGCGACAGCCCTCCCGGCCCTCAGCAAGCTTGCCGCCGCCGGCCAGCGGCTCCACACCCTGCGCGATGGCCCGGCTCGGGCCGCGCTCGCGGTCTTCGCGATCCGGGTCGGTTCGGCCGGCTTCGCCTATGCCGCCCAGGTGCTCGCCGCCCGGCTGATGGGCTGGGACGCCTACGGGGTGTTCGCCGCCGTGTGGGTCTGGACCGCCATGCTCGGCCACACGCTGACGCTCGGTCTGTCGCAGGGCGCCTGCCGGTTCGTGCCCACCGATCAGGCGCGGGGCGATCTCGATCTGGCCCGCGGCTATCTCCGGGCCGGCGCCCTCGTCACCGGCGGGGCGGCTTTCAGCATGGCCGGCCTCGGCGCGGCCCTGCTGTGGCTGGAGCCCGGCCTGTTCGCGCCGGCCTATCGGGCGCCGATCGCGGTCGCGCTCGGGGTGATGCCGCTCTTCGCGCTGCAGGATTATCTCGAAGGCGTCGCGCGCAGCCAGAACTGGGTCGGGCTCGCCATCGCGCCGCCCTACCTGCTGCGCCAGAGCCTGATGATGGCCTGCATGGTCGGGGCCGTGCTGCTCGGGGCGCCGCCCCGGGCCGAAGTCGCGATGGCCTGCATGCTGATCGCCGCCGCCATCGCCACGGCCCTGCAGGCCGGCCTGCTCCTGGCGCGGCTGCGGACGGACCTGCCGCCGGGGCCGCAGCGCTACCAGTGGCGGACCTGGCTCGGCACCAGCCTGCCGATCGCCGGGATCGATCTGGCCAATGCCGGCTTCACCTTCGTCGACGTCATCGTGCTCGGCGCCCTGGTGAGCCCGGCCGAACTCGGCCTGTATTTCGCCGCGACCCGGATCCAGCAATTCGTCGTGTTCGTGCATTTCGCCGCCAGCGCGGCGACGCTCCAGCGCTACAGCGCCGCCCATGCCCGGGCCGACCGCCCCCTCCTCGCCGACCTCGTGCGCCGCCAGGGCCGGCTGACCGCAGCCGCCACCGCTCTCGTCGGCGTCGGGATCGTAGGCGCAAGCCCCCTGCTGCTGGCGATGTTCGGCCCCGGCCTCGGCTCCAGCGTGCCGATCCTGGCGGTGCTGTACGCCGGCAGCGTCGCCGCCAGCCTGTTCGGGCCCGGTGAGGATCTCCTGACCATGCTCGGCGGCGAGCGCCTCTGCGCAGGCATCACCGCCGCCATGCTGATCGCTGCCGCGCTCCTGTGCCTGCTGCTGATCCCGCCCTTCGGCCCCCTGGGTGCCGCCTTCGCGGTCACGCTGGCGACGATCGCGCGCGCCGCCCTGCTCGCCCGTGCTGCCGGCCGCCTGCACGGGCTGCCGACCCCGATCTGGTCCGCAGGAGCGATCCGATGAGCCTTTTCGCTCCCGCCGCGCGCCGAGAATTCCCGGACCTGTCGGTCTCCGTCGGCCCCGCGCCGGATCCGGCGGCCTGGGATGCCCTGTTCGCCTGCGCCGCCGGTCCGCATCCACATTACACGCACCACGCGATCACGGCGCATCGGGAAGCGGGGCTGCTGCCGCAGGACTTGCGCTTCGTCACGATCCGCCGCGGCAGCGATCTCGTCGCGCTCCTGCCCGTCACGCTGCGCCGCGATCTCACCGGCCTCGGCGGACGGGTGGCGCGGCCGTTCCTCTCGCCACTTGTGACCGCCACCGCGCCCCTGGTGATCGACGGGTCGGGGCGCGAAGCGGCGGTGGACGCCCTGGTGACCGGTCTGGAAGAATGCGGCCGGGCCTGGCGCTGGCCGCTCCTACCGACGGAAGGCGGCGCCGTCCCGGACATGCTGGCCGCGATGCAGGCGCGCGGCTGGGCGATCGGCGTCGTCGCGGCGTTCGAACGTCCGGTGATGGCGCGCCAGGCCGATCACGACGCGTTCCTTGCCGGACACCCGAACCGGTCTCGATTCAAGGATCTGCGCCGTCGCGCCCGCCGGCTCGCGGAGATCGGTACCGTCGCCCATGCCAGCGCCACGGGCGGTCGGGAACTGGCGGGGCTGGTGGCGGATTTCCTCAGCCTCGAGCAGAAGGGTTGGAAGGGTCAGGTCGCCACCGCCATGGCCTGCCGGGCGGACACGGCCGCGCTGGC
>NZ_LKKO01000084.1 GCF_001455965.1 Methylobacterium sp. GXS13 | reverse complement strand
GCCCCCCGGCGGCCCCCACCCCCGCCCGGGCCCCGACGGCCCGCCGCCGCCGCCGCCGAAGGGCGCGCATTTCCGGCTCGAGCGGGGCGACGCCCGGATCGACGTGAAATGCGCCGACGAGGATTCGATGAAGGCCTGCGCCGACATCACCCTGCAGCTCCTCGACAAGCTCGGGACGCTGCGGCCCGCCGACGCCCGATAGCGTCTCGCCACGACGGCGGAGCTCGGAAGCGACCCCGCCGCCCGCCGGCACCCACGACAGGATCAAAGATATGACCGATACGAAAACCGATTTGCACGACGCCGCCGGCACCGTCTGGGCGGTGTTCGGGCACCGATTCGCCCTCGACGGGGCAGGGGGGCGGATCCTAGCGGATCTCGGCCCGAAGGGGGCCGCCGGCATCACCCTGGCGGTGGGCGACCGGGTCTCGATGCGGGGCACGCAGAAGCCCTCCGAGATCAAGGTCGCGAGCCTCACCCTGGCGGACGGCTCGACCCGCACGATCGACTGGCCGGAGAAGGATGCCCCGAAGAAGGACGGGCCGAGGAAGGACGGCCCCGATCATCCGCCGGCCGATCCCGCCCTGGCGGTCCGGGCCGCGGAGGCCGCGGGCTACACGGTCGCCGGCGTGCCCGCGCGCAAGCCCAAGCATTTCGAGCTGCGGGGGGCGAAGGACGACGCGGAGCACGAACTCCACATCGCGCTCGACGGCCAGATCCGGAAGACCAAGCGCCTCGCCGCCGCGTAGGGCGCGGCCGGACCGCGAGAGCCGTCAGGCGCTCGTGCCCGGTGCCTTGATCAGGCGGCAGCCGGTGATGCGCCAGGACCCGTCCGCGTCCCGGGCGAGGCTGTACTCGGCCGTCCAGTCGACGCCGTACTCGTCCTGGATCGCCACCGACTGCATCACGCCCGCCTCCCCGGTATCCCGGCCTTCGCCGAACACGAAGCTGCGGTGGCGGTAGACCGGGCGGTACTGGTTGCGGACCATGCCGATGAACAGGTCGGCGTTCGGGAACAGCTCCTGGATCGCCGGGGCGGCCTGGGCGTAGGCGGTCGACGCGTCGTCACGCCCGAGCGCCTCGACCTGCTTGGTGATCACCGCCCGGGCCGCCGCCCGGGCGCCGTCATCGGCCAGGGCCGGCCCCGCGAGGCCGAGGATCAGCAGGAGGGCGAGCCACACGCGCATCGACGGTCACTCCGATCGGGCGCCTCCCATGAGACACCTGAGCCGACTGATCATCTAGACGGATGACGGCGGTCGGCAAGCACTGCGCGCGCAGGATGTGCAGGCATCGCGCGCCGGTTGTGCAAGTCGCTGGAAAGAGAGGCATTTTCAGCCCCGAACAGGCGTGCGGGTTTGATTCTCCGCCCGGGTTTTGCGAGCGTCCGCAGACCGACTCACGCCCACATGGGGCGGTCGCGCGGAGCAGAGGGCCATGGTGCAGAGCCAGCCGGACGCGGAAACCTGTCCCGAGGACGTCCCGGCCAAGGACATCCCAGCCATGAGCGTCGGGGTGTTCATCCCGATCGGCAACAACGGCTGGCTGCTGTCGGAGAACGCCCCGCAATACCGGCCGAGCTTCGAACTCAACAAGCAGATCACCCTCAAGGCGGAGGGTTACGGGCTCGATTTCGCCCTGTCGATGATCAAGCTGCGCGGCTTCGGCGGCAAGACCGAGTTCTGGGACCACAACCTCGAATCGTTCACCCTGATGGCGGGGCTGGCCGCGGTCACCACCCGGATCAAGCTGTTCGCCACCGCGGCGACCCTGTGCATGCCCCCGGCGATCACCGCCCGCATGGCCGCGACCATCGATTCGATCTCGGATGGCCGCTTCGGCCTGAACCTCGTCACCGGCTGGCAGAAGCCGGAATACGACCAGATGGGCCTATGGCCCGGCGAGGCGTATTTCTCCAAGCGGTACGATTATTTAGCGGAGTATGCTCAGATTCTGCGCGAGCTGTGGGAGACGGGCGCCAGCGACCTCAAGGGCACGTTCTTCCAGATGAACGACTGCCGCCTGAGCCCCCGGCCGCAGGCGGCGATGAAGATCATCTGCGCCGGGCAGAGCGGGGCCGGCCTGGATTTCACGGCCCGCTACGCCGACTACAACTTCTGTCTGGGCAAGGGCGTCAACACGCCGACCGCCTTCGCGCCCGTGGTGGAGCGGCTGGCCGAGGCCAGCGCCAAGACCGGGCGGCAGGTGACCGCCTACGCCCTGTTCATGATCATCGCCGACGAGACCGACGCCGCCGCGCTGGCGACCTGGGCGCATTACAAGGCCGGCGCCGATGCCGAGGCGATCGCCTGGCTCGGGATCCAGGGCGCGGCCGACACCAAGTCCGGCAGCGACACCAATGTCCGCCAGCTCGCCGATCCGACCTCGGCGGTGAATCTCAACATGGGTACCCTGGTGGGCAGCTACGCCCAGGTGGCCGCGATGCTCGACGCGATCATGACGATCGACGGGGTGGAGGGGGTGCTGCTGGTGTTCGACGACTTCCTCAAGGGTCTCGACGCCTTCGGGACCCGGATCCAGCCGCTGATGCAATCCCGCCGGCACGTGGTGCCGGCGCCGCTCGCTGAGGTCGCGTGATGAGGGTGATGGCGTGATGGACAGGCAAGCCGGATTCCACGATCCCCATGGCCGCCACGGCGGCGTGATCCTGCCGGCCCGGCCCGAGCCGATCGCCTTCGACCCGGCCGCGACGGCGCTGATCGTCGTCGACATGCAGAACGCCTATGCCAGCCCCGGCGGCTATCTCGATCTGGCGGGCTTCGACGTCTCGGAAACCGGCCCGGTCATCGCCCGGATCATCAAGGCGGTGGCGGCGGCCCGGGCGGCGGGCATCCGGATCCTGTGGTTCCAGAACGGCTGGGACCCGGACTATGTCGAGGCCGGCGGCCCGGGCTCGCCGAACTGGCACAAGTCCAACGCCCTCAAGACCATGCGGCGGCGGCCCGACATGAACGCGCAGCTCCTGGCCAAGGGCTCGTGGGACTACGCCCTGGTCGACGCCCTGAAGCCGGAGCCCGGGGACATCGTGCTGGGCAAGCCGCGCTACAGCGGCTTCTACAACACGCCGCTCGACAGCATGCTGCGGGCAAGGGGGGTGAACACGCTGGTCTTCACCGGCATCGCCACCAATGTCTGCGTCGAGTCGACCCTGCGGGACGGCTACCACCGGGAGTACTTTGGGATCGTCCTGGCCGACGCCACCCACCAGGCCGGGCCGCGGAGCCTGCACGAGGGGGCGCTCGCCAATATCGAGACCTTCTTCGGCTGGGTCTCGGACGTGGCTTCGTTCGAAGCGGCGCTGACCGCGCAGACCCGCGCCGCCGCCGAATAAACCACCCGCCGTCTCCGAACCCGCACCGCGAAAGTCCCAAAACAATGCCGAAGCAGGTCGTCATTCCGCCGGGTACGGGCAAGCCGCTCGCCCCCTACGTGCCCGGCACCCTGGCCGACGGGGTGCTGTACGTCTCGGGCACGCTGCCGCTCGATGGCGACGCGAACGTGGTCCATGTCGGCGACGCCGGAGCCCAGGCCCGGCACGTGCTGGAGACGATCAAGGGCGTGGTCGAGGCCGCGGGCGGCACGATGGACGACGTGACCTTCAACCACGTCTTCCTGAAGGACTGGGCCGATTATGCGGCGATCAACGCGGTCTACGCGGCCTACTTTCCCGGCGACAAGCCGGCGCGCTACTGCATCCAGTGCGGCCTCGTGAAGCCCGAGGCCCTCGTGGAGATCGCCTCCGTGGCCCATATCGGCCGCTGATCAGCGCCCCCGCAACAGCTTCGGCGCGAGGCCGGGCAGGGCGGCGGCCAGGAGGCCGGCCGCGCGCAGCACCTCCGCGGCCTCGGCGGCCGAGCGGCGGGCAAGCGCCAGGGCGAGCCGCAGCGGCACCTGCGCGCAAAAACTCGCCATGGTGAGGGCGAGGGCGGCGGCCCGGCCGCGGCGCTTGTGCGCATAGAGGATCTGGCTGCGCAGGAAGTAGAACAGCCGCCGCGCCCGCACCTGCCGGGTCGTGCCCTGGCCGACATGGTGGGCGACCGCCCCGGCCACGTGCCGCACCGAAAAGCCGGCGGCGCGGGCGCGGGTGCAGAGGTCGGCATCTTCCCAGTAGACGAAGAAGCGCGGGTCGAAGCCGTCCAGCGCCGCGAACAGGTCCCGGCGGATCATCAGGAACGCGCCCATCACCTGGCCGACGGCGCGGTCGTCGGCGTGATCCCATTCGACCAGAAAATGCGGCCGGACGAGGCCGAGCCGGTCCAGCGCAAGGGCGCGGCCGAGCAGGCCGAGACCGGTGGGCGCCCGGGCGCAGGAGCGGGCGGTCCGCCCGTCCGGATCGACCAGCCGGGCGCCGACGATCCCGGTGCGCGGATCGGCCGTCAGGGCGTCCCGGGCCAGCCGGAGGGCATCCGGGGCGACCTGCGTGTCCGGGTTGAGGAACAGGATCGCCGGGGCGTCCCCGGCGGCCGCGCCCTGGTCGCAGGCCCGGCCGAAGCCGCGATTCTCGGCGTTGCGGATCAGCCGGAGCGGGCGGGGCAGGGCGGGCAGGCCGTCCGCCGAGCCGTCCTGCGAGGCGTTGTCGACCACAATGACCTGCACGGTGGCGGCCTCCTGCACCGAAGCGAGGCTTGCCAGGCAGGCCCGGAGCAGGGCGCCGCCGTTCCAGTTGACGATCACCACGTCGAGGACGGCACGGTCCGTCATGGGCGATCCCGGGGCGGGCCGAGGCGCCCGAGGGCACCGTCGCGGACGGCCGCGAGCAGCCGCAACAGCACGGCCGGCCGCCAGCCCGAATCCGCCCAGTACAGGCCGGCCTGGAGCGGCAGGTAGGCGGCCTGGGCGAGCTTCCAGCGCAGGGGCACGTGCGGCAGGCGCCAGGCATAGACGGCGTTGCGCAGATAGGTCGCCATGCGGAACAGGGGCTGGCGCGGCATCGCGATCCCGAAGCCGCGGATCACCCCGCCCCCGACCCGGTGCGGGATCGCGACGTCCCGGGCGAGGTAGCAGCCCAAGCCCAGGCTCCAGGCGCGAAAGCACCATTCCAGCTCGACGCCGTCGATAAAGAAGTCGGCGCGGAACGGGCCGATCCGGGCGAGGGCGTCGAGGTCGATCAGCGAGCCCGAGGTCGCCAGGAACTGCACCGGGGCGAGGGGGCTAGAGGCTGGGGGGAGGGCTCCGCAGGCCGGCGCGCCGGGGCGGGGCGGGTAGGCCGGCGCCTTGTGGCCGGCGGCCGGGGCGGGGGCCGGCCCCACGACCGCCACCGGGATCGCGGCATCCCGGAGCCGGGCGAGGGCGGCGAGCAGCGCCGCGGGGAGCCCCGCGGGCGGCTCGGCATCCTGGTCGAGCAGCAGCAGGGTGTCCGCGCCCGCCGCCCGGGCCGCCGCGGTGATCCGGTTGAGCGCCTCGGCGATGCCGACATTGCGCCCCGCCGCCAGCAGGGTCACGCCGGCCCGGGCGATCCGCTCCGCCTCCCCGGCGGGCAGGCCGCCATCGTCGAAGGCGATCACCCCGGCGAATCCGGACGCGGCGTGCGCCAGCACCCGGTCCACTTGGTCCCGGCTTGGCCGGAACAGGGTGATGCCGAGCGCGAGGCGGCCCAGTCCGGGATCAGGCACGGGCCGGGCTCCGGCGGCTCACGCCCGCTCCACCGTGGCGGTGGCGGCCTGTTCGGCGTCGAGGGGTCCGCGGGTCGGCATCGAAGGGATCGATCGAGAGGAGATGCCGGAAGGGAAAGCCGGCGCGGCGGCGTATGGCGTCGATTCGGTCTCGATACAGCATCGTCCCGAACGGTGGCTGCCGTCTTTCGGAAAAAGACGATCTGAAGCATAGACCTCGTGCACCGTGCCGGTTCCGATATCCGGCACGCTGCGCGAGGGCGGCGTTTCGATATCGCGGACCCCGGTCGCCGACAAGCGGCTAGGCCGGGTCGCGCAGCCGCGCAGGCCGAGGACGGACCGGCCCATGGTTTACGGACTCGGCCGGTTCCGTTAGTTCGACGGGCGAAGAATGCGACGCCCGCCTCCGAGACACGCCCGCCCCCGACGCTGCCGACCATGAGCCGATCCGAGACCAGCGCCTCGACCGCGTCGACCCCGAAGGCGGCCGACGGATGCCGCGCCTCGTGACGGCACGCGGCGCACGTTCCCCCGCAGAGCCCTGAGATGCGCCTCGGTTTGCCCCCGACAATCGGGCGGTTCAAGCGCCGCATCGGCCGGCCGGTCGCGCGCGGTGCCGTCGACTCCGCGCGCGCCCTGCGCTTGGGCTGGCGCCGGATCAGTGATCCGCTGGGCCGGCCCACCGCTTTGCAGGCCCGCTGGGCCGGCGCGGGTGCCGGCGACGATCTCGAAGCACGCCTGATCGCGGCGCTGGAGCCGTATGTCGATGCGGGCTTCTACGCGAGCTGGTACGGCATCACGGTCGATCCGGTCCGGGACTACCTCACCGTCGGCTGGCGCGCGGGCCGGGATCCACGACCGGATTTTTGCACCGCCGACTACCTGACCGCGCGGCCATATCTCGCTGCCGCCGGCATCAACCCGTTCCTGCACTGGGTGACGGCGCAGCGCGCCAAAGGCGATGTCCTGCCCAAGCCCGACACCAGGCAGGCCGAGCGCTTGGCCCGCCGCCTCGTGGACGGGGCGTTCTACCTCGCCCACAACCCCGACCTGCAGGCGGCCGGCGTCGACCCGGTGGCCCACTACATGGCCTCCGGCTGGCGCGAGGGCCGGGAGCCGTCGCCGCATTTCGACACCCTGGCCTACTGCCTGACCCGAAACATCGCGTACGCGACCCAGAACCCGCTGGTGCACTACGTCCTGCACGGCGGCCCGGCCCGGCCCGAACCGGAGGATCTTTTCGGACTTCAGGCCGAGACGCTCGCGCCCTATTTCGACGCCGCCTACTACCGGGACGGATTGGACGAGCGGGAAGCCCAGGAACTCGCCGAGGCCTCCGACACCGAATTGCTCCGCACTTATGTAGCCGGCGGCTGGCGGAAGATGCGCAGCCCGCGCCAGGATTTCGACCCGGCCGGCTTCGTGCAGGCGCGCGCCGCCAGCCGGGCAGTGATCGGCGACCCGTTCTTCCGGTACGTCGCCGAGACCCGGCTCTCCGGGAAAACGCCCTTCGCGGGCACGGACAGGCTGAACGTCCCGGCGGTGGACGAGGCCTGGTACCGGGCAACCTACGCGGACGTCCAGGAGACCACACCCTACCTGCACTTCGCCACCAGCGGCTGGCGGGAGCTGCGCGATCCGGGCCCGGGTCGCTCGACGCTCGACGCGCTGCTGCGGGTCTGCGGCCTGCGCCCGGCGCATCCGCCCGTGGAGGACACGCTCTGGCTCGGCGCGATCGGCCGCCCGCCCCCGGATCGGATGGCGTCCCTGGACCTGCAGGCCGGGCTGGTGGCGCTGCATTTCGACCACGCCTTCTACCGCCAGCGCTACGGCCTGGCGGAGGATGTCGACGCCGTCCGCGACTATTGCACCACCGGCTGGCGCCAGGGCCGCAACCCGCGCGCCGACTTCAACGGGCAGGCCTATGGCGACGCGCATCCCTGGGTGCGGGAGACCGGCATCGCGCCCCTGGTCCACCACCTCGCCACGGCGCTGCTGCACGGCACCGACATCGCGGCCGGGCGGTTCGACCCGCGCTACGGCCCACCGCCCTCGGAGGCGGACGCCCTGGCGGAGCAGGTGCGGCTGTTCGAGCCGTATTTCGACGCGGCGTATTACGCCAAGCGCAATCCCGACGTCGCCGGCGCGGCAGGCGGCCCGCTCGGCCATTTCGTCGCCTACGGCCAGCACGAGGGCCGCGATCCCAACAAGCGCTTCTCGATCGCGTTCTACGCGGAGACTTACGGCCATCTTCTTGCGCCGGGCGAGACGCCATTCCTGCATTACGTCCGCACCGGCCGCGCCGCCGGGCTGATGGGCTGCCCCGAGGATCTCGGCAGCTGGCCGCTCATGGAGGCCCCCGAACCGCAGGACTGGGACGGCCTGCCCCGCGCGCTCACCCTCGCCCAGGCCCGGGTCGTCGTGATCGTGCCGGTCTACAAGGGCCACGGCGAGACCCTGCGCGCCATCCACGCCTGCCTGTCCGCCCCGCAAAAGACCCCGTTCACCCTGCTCGCCGTCAACGACCGATCGCCCGACCCGCAGCTGACCGCGGAGCTCGCCGAGCTGGCCGGCCGCGGCCTGTTCCACCTCGTCGAGAACCGGGAAAATCTCGGCTTCGTCCGCTCGGTCAACCGCGGCCTGTCCCTGCGCCAGGGCAAGGCCGTGGTCCTGCTCAACTCCGACGCCCAGGTGTTCGGCGACTGGCTCGACCGCCTGGTCGCCCATGCCGAGACGCGACCGCGGGTCGGAAGCATCACGCCGCTGTCCAGCAACGCCACCATCTGCAGCTACCCGAAGTTCAACGCCAACAACGCCATGGCGCTCGAGATCTCCCGTCCGGAACTCGACCGGGCGGCGGCGCAGATCAATCGCGGCCACGCCGTGGAAGTCCCCACGGGCGTCGGCTTCTGCATGTACATGACCGCCGCGGCGCTCGACGCGGTCGGGGTCCTCGATGAGGTCGCCTTCGGCAAGGGCTACGGCGAGGAGAACGACTGGTGCCTGCGCGCCCGCAAGGCCGGGTTCTCCAACCTGCTCGCCGAGGACGTGTACGTCTACCATGCCGGGCAGATCTCGTTCGGGCTCGACCCGGGCGGCGAGTACGACCAGGGCCAGGCGGCCTTGCTGGCCAAGCACCCGGACTACCCGGCGCTCGTCGGCCAGTTCGTCCAGGCCGATCCCGGACGGCGCGGCCGGGCGCGGCTCGACCTGTACCGGCTCGCCCGGCACTTCCGCGGCCGGGCTTTGCTGTTCGTGACCCATAGCTGGGGCGGGGGCATCCAGCGGCACATCGACGACATGATCGCCCGGCTCAAAGCCGAGGGCACGGCCGTGGTGCTGCTCTCGGTCGACCGGGCCCGGAACATCCAGGTCAACGTCTCGTACCGCAGCCGCGAGTTCGTGTACCTGCCGAGCCTGGATAGCCTGTACCTGCCCCGCGATGCCGACGCGGTGGCCGCCTTCGTCGAGCAGTTGGCGCCGCTGCTGATCCACGTGCACTCGCTGGCGGGCCTGCGCTGGAACGCGGCCCGCGCCTTGATGGATCTCGTGTCCGGCTCGGGCCGGCCCTACGCCTGGACGCTGCACGACTTCTCGCCGGTGTGCCACCGCAACCACCTGGTGATGCCGGACGGGCGCTATTGCGGCCTGGCGCCGGTGCCGGTGTGCCGGGACTGCCTGGCCTCGGACGCGGACGGCTACGAGGAACCGGATCCGGAGGCGCCCCGGGCCGTGTTCGGGCGGTTCCTGGCCGGGGCGGCGCGGGTGTTCGCGCCGTCCGCCGACACCGCGGGGCGGATCGGGGCGGTGTACCCGGACCTGGCGATCACAGTGCGGCCGCATGTCGAGCACGACCGGAGCGTGCGCTCCACCGCCCTGCGCCGGCCAGGCCGTGTGCGCCGGGTCGCCGTGCTCGGCGCGATCAGCGCGACCAAGGGCGGCCTGTTCCTCCAGGCGCTGGCGACCGACGCGCAGGACCGCAAGCTGCCGCTGCGCTTCGCGATCGTGGGCTTCTCCGATCCGGCGCTCGCGGGCGGCCTGGAGCGGGCGGGGGTGAGCCAGACCGGTCGCTATGCCGGCGACGACGAGGCGCTCGATCTCGTCTGGCGGACCTCCGCCGACCTGATCCTGCTGCCGGCGATCTGGCCCGAGACCTACTCCTACGCCCTGACCCTGGCGCTGCGGACCGGCCTGCCGGTGGCGGCCTTCGACCTCGGCGCCCAGGGCGACCGGCTGCGGACCTACCCGAACGGCCACGTCCTGCCCTACGCCCTCGCCAACGACCCGGCCGCCTTCAACGACCGGCTGCTGGCGATCGACATCACGGCCGGCGGGGAACTCTCGGTGCCGATCCAGGCGGCCGCGTACGACGACCTGATGCGCGACTACTACGTTCCGGACCAATCCGGGGCGAAGAACCCACTCGACGAGGACGCCGCATGATCTCCGTCAACGAGGACATGAAGCAGGAGATGCTGCGGCGCGGCATCTCGGTGCTGCATCCGGCCCCGTTCGGCCTGCCGGAGGATTGCACCTTCGAGCCGCCCTGCAGCATCAAGTGGATGGGGATCGATTACTGCCTCACCATGGGGGCGTTCTCCTACGCGGTGAGCGGCTATTATTTCGGCGCCGACATCGCCCGCTACTGCTCGATCGGCGAGAGCGTGCAGGACGGGCGCGGCAGCCACCCGGTGCATTGCGGCTCGACCTCGCCGCTGTTCTACACGCACCATTCGGCGGTGTTCGACCGCCTCGATCCGCGCGCCGAGGATTACGAGATCTGCGGCCCCTACCTGTGGCCCAAGCGCGTGCGCATCGGCAACGACGTCTATATCGGCCACGGCGCGTTCCTGATGCCCGACATCACCATCGGCGACGGGGCGATCATCGGCGCCATGGCGGTGGTGACCAAGGACGTGCCGCCCTACGCGATCGTGGCCGGCAGCCCGGCCCGGGTCGTGAAGATGCGCTTTCCCGACAAGCTGATCGAGCGCTACCTCGCGGTGCGCTGGTGGCGCTACGCCTTCTGGGACCTGCGCCAGTGCTCGATCACCGACCCCGAGACATTCCTCGACGCCGTCGAGGAGCGCATCGCCGGCGGGATGCAGGAATACCGCCCGGACCTGATCCCGATCCAATCGCTGATCCCGGGCGCCTGAGGCTCACGCGCCCGCCTCGGTAAACCGCGCGAACGCCGCCACCAGCGCGTCGGCCGTGACCTGACCGGCTGGCTTTGGACCGGGCTGATTGAGAGGATCAGCCAGGACCGGAGGAGTCGGACATGCGGCGAGGTCAGAAGACGAACGCGGAGCAGATCGTGCTCAAGCTGCGCCAGATCGAGGTGCAGACAGCTCAGGGCAAGAGTTTTGCCCTTGCATGCAGGGAGGCGGAAATCTCTGAGCAGAGCTATTATTGCTGGCGCAAGGAATACGGCGGCCTGAAGGTCGATCAGGCCGAGAAGATGAAGGATCTGGAGCGCGAAAACGCCTGGCTTCGTCGCCTGGTGGCCGATTTATCTTTGGAGAGGCAGGTGCTGGCGGACATCGCCTCGGGAAACTTGTAGCCCCCGAGCGACGCCGACAGGCGGTGGACGGCATCCGGGGATCCGGGGGTCGTGCCCCAGGCGGTGGTGTAGCTGACGGGTGGTCATCGGCGGTTGCCGGGTAGGGTCGGGTTGCGAGCACCAACCCCGAACCCGAGAGACCCCCGATGACCGACGAGATGATGAGCCTTCGCGGCGTGATGGAGAAGAGCGCCGACGCCGATCTGCTGCGCGAGATGATCGGCTTTGCGGCCGAACGACTGATGGAGCTGGAAGTCGGTGGCCAGACTGGCGCGGCTCACGGCGGGAAGAGCGCCGAGCGGCTGGTCCAGCGCAACGGCTATTGTGATCGGGATTGGCAGAGGCGCGCCGGCACGGTGGGCTTACGCATCCCCAAGCTGCGCAAGGGCTCGTACTTCCCCGGCTTCTTGGAGCCGCGACGCTTGGCCGAGAAGGCGCTCACCGCCGTGATCCAGGAGGCCTACATCCAGGGTATCTCGACCCGCTCGGTCGATGATCTCGTCCAAGCCATGGGCGGCACGGGTGTGTCGAAGAGCCAGGTCAGCCGGCTCTGCCAGGAGATCGACGAGCGCGTGGGCGCGTTCCTCGACCGGCCGATCGAGGGTGAGTGGCCGTATCTCTGGATCGATGCGACTGACGTGAAGGTACGCCAGGACGGACGCATCGTCTCGATGGCGGTGATCGTGGCGGTGGGCGTCAACGGTGACGGCCGTCGTGAGGTGCTGGGCATGGACGTGGGCCCCTCCGAGGCCGAGACGTTCTGGACGGACTTCCTCCGCAAGCTCGCCCGCCGGGGGCTGCGCGGGGTCAAGCTGGTCATCTCGGACGCCCATGAGGGCATCAAGGCGTCGGTGGCCAAGGTCATGAACGCGACCTGGCAGCGCTGCCGCGTCCACTTCATGCGCAACCTCCTCGCCCATGCCGGGCGCAGGGGGCGGCGTGTCGTCTCCGCCTTCATCGCCACCGCGTTTGCCCAGGATGACGCCGAAACGGCCCGGCTCCAGTGGCGGCGGGTGGCCGACCAGCTCCGGGCCCAAGGTGCCTAAGCTCGCGACCCTGATGGACACGGCCGAGCCCGACGTGCTGGCCTACATGGGCTTCCCGGCCACCCACCGGGTCAAGCTCCACTCCACGAACCCGCTGGAGCGCCTGAACGGCGAGATCAAGCGCCGGACCGAGGTGGTCGGCATCTTCCCCAAGAGCCATCACCTGCCTCGTCGGTGCGATCCTGCTGGAGCAGAACGACGAGTGGGCCGTCCAGCGCTCCCGCTACATCACCCTGGACAGCATCGCCCCGACCGGCCATGATCCCCTCGTCAGCCTGCCGACCCTGGCAGCCTGATCCGCCCGGCCCAAGCCGGTGATCGTGGTGGCCCTCCGCGAGCTACACCACGCTCAGGGACACGATCTTGCTTCGTTCGTGCTAATCCCGTTCGACGAACGCGGATACTTGCTACCCTCAACCTCGAAGCGCAATCTCCAACGCGATTTATGGTGGGACTGTAAGCAATCTGCTTAATTCCGTATCGCTGATCTCAGGCAGCGTTCGCAGAAAAACGTGCGCATTATGCCTGGGGATGTCTCACCAGGGAATGCGGCCGTACCGCTCGATGAGTATCTTATACTCTGTCTGACTCTGTTTCTTAAGAACGGGATCGACTGCGATCTGGGCCGTGCCGGATCGGGAATGAACCAACCGTGTGACCAATGGGGTCAACACCGTGTGGCGCTGAACTTCCACGTTGTCTCCTCCCAAACGCACGACGTTGGCAAGCCAAGGGCGCACCTGTTCCGCCAGCGCGAGGCTGTTCGGCGCCATCGCGTCAACGAGATGGCAGCGTTTGATCCTGCTTTCGGCGAGACGGCCGAGCCATTCATTGTCGAGATGCCAGCGTAAGGCCGAGTCGAAGCGTCCCACCCGCCGGAGCGTCTCAAACGGCATTATCCAGCCTGATGGCGTCGGAAAATCGTTGATGCGGACAATTTGGCCGTATTCGTCGACCTCAAGCTGCGTCGTTGAGACAAAGCCATAGCTATCCAGAGCGGCCAAGCTCAAAGCGAGGTATTGCGGATCCCAGCGATCATCATCCTCAAGAAGCGCGATGTACTCGAATCGATCTCCCGCAGCGTCGATCGCGGCGTTGAGAGCCCCCCCCCTGCGAGGCGGCATTGCTGGAAGCCCAAACGATGTCACTCCGCTCAGCAAGACGTGGAGGGATGCTTGCACCAGCATCAATCCCGACGATAAAGCTGAGCGAGACTCGACCTTCCGCGACGATCTTCTGAGCCAGGGCGCTGGCAATGGCGCGCTCCAGCAAATAGGCATTGGGACCAATCTGCTGCAGACGAGACGGTATGATTACACCGATCGATCGCATTCTGGATGTCATCTGTGGTACAATCCCGAATCTACAGACCCTAACAGAAATTTAATCTTGCCGATCTACGTTAGTGTGCAAATAAATGACAGGCCCCATACCTTCGCAAGATAGAGTCATAAAAACACGCGGAACATTCGCTGTCTTGACGTATAAAATTTCAGGTTGAAAGATTTTATTTGATATATTATCTCAAACTAAAAACAATTCATACCGCTGCCGGGACAGAAATGAATTTTTAGGTCGTTCGTCCCTGATCTTCACGGCTTATCATCTTGATCAGCAAGCGATGTCAACGAGCATCAGGTGCCCACAGTGAAGCGATAAATTTATTTTATTTATATAAATTGTCTATACATAAATACTTTTACCAATAGCATGTACTCACCTAATTCAATTTTTTGCTTCCGGAAAAATAATGTTTGATTGAATATGACCCCGTATTTCGGCAGATGAATGCGTCTTGTGGATAACCCAATCTAAATTTGGGCGGCCTGATTTGCACAATCCGATGTGTCGCAAATTTATTGCCTTATTATCCTATAAAATTCAACTACAATGATGTCTATTCTATCGTGCCGACTTGAAAAATATTTTTGTCGAATAAAATATAATCTTTGTTCTGAAGATGCATATTTCGACTTGAAGCAAAACCACGGGCGCTGGAGCCTGCGGCATCTGAAAGTTGCTCTCGGCCGATCATATCGGTCGTGCCGGTGGAGCTGTCCCGCCTGAACCATGAACTGGTTCGGCGGAACTATGGTGGAACCCCATTCTCGTCGTAAATACGCAAGATGAGGAGCATCCCGCCCGCGGAGTCTGCGGCGCTCGTGAGCCACATGGAGGACGTGCTGGCTGTTCCAGGCCTGGCCTGCCGGCACACGCCGTCCGCTCGCGTGTCCCGATGACACCAGCCTGCGGTTGATCGGCAGGGTCTGCAAGCGCCGGTCCTCTGGCCAAGCTGCGAACGAGCTTCGCGAGGATGCTCCCGATCCTGAACCTAATCAGCCGTTTTGGTTGCACCGGAACCTATCATGTCCCCCCCAACACCTCCCCCGCCGCCGCGCCAAGCGCGCGCACCCCGAAGGCTAGGTCCACGTCGCTGGTATCCTCCGCCCAATGGTGGCTGATGCCGCCGATCGACGGGACGAACAGCATCGCGGCCGGGAGGATCCGGGCGATGTTCTGGGCGTCGTGGCCAGCGCCCGAGGGCATCACCTGCCAGCGACCGGGGCAGACCAGCTCGGCGGCCTCCGAGAGGGCGCGCATGAGGTCCGGGTCGCAGGGGGCGGGGATCGCTTTCGATAGAGCCGTGAGCGTGGCGGGGCAGCGCTCGCGCCGGTTCGATTCACACACCAGCGCCTCGAGGCACGCTTCCATCCGCTCCAGCACCGGGATCGACACGTCCCGGAACTGGAAGGCCACCTCGGCGCGGCCCGGGATGATGCTGTAGCCGCCGGGATCCAGGGTGATCCGCCCCGTGGTCCAAGTGCTGCGCGGGCCGCAGATCTTGGGAAATTCCCGGTCGATCGCCGCGAGCAGGCGCACCGCCGAGAGCCCCGCATCCCGACGTTCGGCCATGGTGGTGCCGCCGGCATGGTCCTGGTTGCCTGCGAACACGATCTGGAATTGCCAGATCGCCACGATGCCGCTGACCACGCCGAGATGCAGGCCAGCGGATTCGAGCTGCGTGCCCTGCTCGATATGCAGTTCCAGAAAGCCCCGATAGCGGGCCGGATCGAGCCGCATCCGCGGCAATCCGACGAGCCCGGCGGATTCGAGGGCCGCGCGCAGGGGCGTGCCGTCGGTGCGGTTGCGGGCGGCATCGATCTCGGCCTCGGTCAAGTCGCCGATCGCCGAGCGGCTGCCCAGGAAGCCGCCGGAGAAGTGCCCTTCCTCGTCCGCGAAGGCGACGACATCGACCGGCAGCCCGGCCCGGGCCAGAGCCAGCCCGGCGACCACTCCCAGCGCCCCGTCGAGCCAGCCGGCCTCGTTCTGGGTCTCGATGTGGCTGCCGACCAGGAGGTGGGGTCCGGGCTCGCAATGGCGCCCGAGTACGTTGCCGATCCCGTCGATCGACGCCTCAAGGCCGCAGGCCTCGATCTGGGCCATCAGCCAGCGGCGCGATTCCATGTCCTGGGGCGAGAAGGTCGGCCGATGGACGCCGGTGCGGAACCGGCCGATCTCGCGCAGGGCGTAGAGGTCGGCCAGGAAAGCTTCGGTGTCGATCTCGGTCATGCTTCGGGCCTGGATGCTGAAAGCCCGGACCGTGCAAGCGCCATGCGCGCCGACGGGGTTTCCAAAGGGTGAGCCCTTTGGCGGGGTGTCGGGGCGGAGCCCGACAGCAGGGCTTGAGCCCTGCACCCGCGAAAGGTCACGGACCTTTCGAAACCATGACCCGCCGCGCTACTCTGCCGCCGCGGGCCGCCAATCCACCGTAGGGGCGCCCGCCATCCAGGCCCCGAGGTCGGCCCTGGCGCGGTCGGTGAGCGCCCGCCGCTTCAGCACGGCCTTCTCAGGCCCGCGCAGGCGGCGGCCGGTCTCGTTGCGGGGGGCCTGGGCCAGGGGCGGGGACAGGCCGGAAGTGACGGTCCTCGGCCGGGAAGGGGGCGGGGCGTTGGGCCCGCCGGCCGCCCCGCCATGGCCGCCGGGGGTATGGGGGGTCGGGGGG
>NZ_LKKO01000083.1 GCF_001455965.1 Methylobacterium sp. GXS13 | reverse complement strand
GCTTTCGCAGGCTCGTCAAAGATTACGAGCGCTATGCAAGCACCCTGGCAGACCTGCACCTCGTCGCTTTCGTCTGCCTCATGCTCAAAAAGGCCGCTCAACTCGCCACAGGTTCATAACAGCCTCTCGGTTCCCGTCCGCAGCGAGCCGCTCGAATATTCAAGTGTCACGCGCGAAGTCGTCCACTCGTTGATTGCAGCCTTCATCGTGAATCTCAATGGCGTCCACCCCCAGGCCGAACTGTCCTAGTGGATTGAATCCAACGTTTGATGCCCCCGTGCTGCGGCCGCGATGATGGTGTCTGGGTCGGCTTTCCAGCGGAAGGGGGTCGGGTCGAGGTTATGTTCGGCGAGGTAGCGGTTGATGGCTGCCTGTAGATCGACGACGCCGAGGAAAGTGCCACGCCGGAGCCGGCGCTTGGTGAGGGCAGCGAAGAAGCCCTCGACGGCGTTCAGCCAGGACGCACTGGTTGGGGTGAAGTGGAAGGTGACGCGCGGGTGGCGAGCCAGCCAGGCGATGACCTTGGGGTGCTTGTGGGCCGCGTAGTTATCGAGGATCACGTGCATGGCCTTGCTGGCCGGGACGGTTTTCTCGACGGCGTTGAGGAAGCGGATGAACTCCTGATGGCGATGGCGTTGCATGCAACGGCCGACGACCTTGCCATCCAGCACGTCGAGGGCGGCGAACAGGGTCGTCGTGCCGTGGCGCTTGTAGTCGTGCGTCATGGTGCCGACCCGGCCTTTTTTCAGCGGCAGTCCCGGTTGCGTTCGGTCGAGAGCCTGGATCTGGCTTTTCTCGTCGATCGACAGCACGACGGCATGGGCATGACCTGACCGGTATTTTGGACCGAGCCGATTGAGAGGCTACTGCATGGCGGCTGCCAAGGGTAGCCGGAAGGCCAGATCCGGGAAGCTGACAGGCGCGGGCGGCCGGTAGCCCAAGGATGAGTGCGGCCGGACGCGGTTGTATGTGTTCTGCCATAGACCGATCACGATCTGAGCTTCTTTCAGTGAGTAGAAGATCTCTTGGCGCAGGCACTCGTCGCGCAGCTTACCGTTGAAGCTCTCGCAATACCCGTTCTCCCACGGCGAGCCTGGCGCGATGTACTGGATCTGTGGCCCCGTCTTGGCGACCCACTTGCGCAGCGCCTTTGAGATCATCTCCGGGCCATTGTCGCAGCGGATGTGCTCGGGGATGCCGTGCAGGCACATGGCATCGGCCAGCGCCTCGATCACGCGGACGCTGTTGATACGCCGTGCCACCTTCAGCGCCAGGCACGCCCGGCTATGCTCGTCGATCAGCGTCAGGATGCGTAGGCTTCGGCCGTCGTGGGTCTGAGCTTGCACGAAGTCGAAACTCCACACATGGTTGCGGTGGAGCGGTCGTAGCCGCACGCATGAGCCGTCGTTCAGCCATAGGCGGCTGCGCGGTCTCTGTCGGCTAGGGACTTTGAGCCCCTCGCGACGCCAGATGCGCTGAACCCGGTCCTTGCCCACTTGCCAGCCGGCTGCCTGCAGCAGCGCGGTGACGCGGCGGTATCTGTCGCGCCCGTACTCGGACGCCAGGGCGATGATGGCGCGGGTCAGCTCATCCTCGTTGGCCGGCACGGTGGGCACGTAGCGCTGCGTACCCCGATGCTGGCCGACGATCCGGCAGGCGTGACGCTCCGAGAGGCCGTACTTCTCCCGGATGCCGTCGACCGCCTGCCGGCGTCGCTCGGGGGCTACAAGTTTCCCGAGGCGACGTCCGCCAGCGCCTGCTTTTCCAGGGATAGATCGGCTACGAGCCGCCGCAATCGCGCGTTCTCACGCTCAAGATCCTTCATCCGGCGCGCTTGGTCGATCTGCAGGCCGCCGTATTCCTTGCGCCAGCGATAGTAGCTTTGCTCGGAGATCTCGGCCTCCTTGCACGCGAGGGCCAAACTCTTGCCCTGGGCTGTCTGCACCTCAATCTGGCGCAGCTTCAGCACGACCTGCTCCGCACCCGTCTTCTGACCTCGCCGCATGTCCAACTCCTTTGGTCCTGGCTGATCCTCTCAATCAGCCCGGTCCAAAGCCAGCCGGTCAGGTCAGTTGGCCGATCGCCCAAGAACCAACGCAGAGGATAATTTTCTGATCCGCGCAGGGATTAAACGGATGACTCAAGCGTTTATAACGCTTCAAAAAATACAATTGGAAATTTCCATGTCTTATCTTTCGGCGATCTGAGACTAGGCAGCAAATGATTGCCCTAGATACCGAATTCGACTTCAGGGTGTGGCCAGTTAGATACATTATTTTCGGCGATTACAGCCTAGCCTAGCTCATGACCACGCGTGCTCCGGAGACAGCTACGTCATGAAAAAGCTACTGGCCGTGTTGGCCGCATTTACTGCTCTGACTGGTGCTGCCTCGGCCGCGGATCTGCCGCGCCGTGCCGCCCCGCCGCCGATCTTCACCCCGGTGCCGGTGTTCACCTGGACCGGCGCCTACTTCGGTATCAACGCGGGCTACGCTTACACGGAGTCGGACACGATCCGGACCGTGGGCATCGGCACCCTCCAGAACAACGTGAACAACCTGCTCCGCAGCCCAGCCGTTCGCCTCTCGCAGGATGGGTTCTCTGCCGGTGGTCAGGTCGGCTACAACTATCAGTTCACGCCGGGCTCGGGCATCGTCGTCGGCGTTGAGGCCGATGCGCAGTACATGGACTTGCAGCGCACAGGCGTGGAGTCGATTTTCCGCCCGGCCTTCAACCCGAACGTCCTCACCAACACCTATCGCACCGACCTCAGCTTCCTCGGCACCGTCCGCGGTCGCGTCGGCTACGCCTTCGATCGTGTGTTCGTATACGGCACTGGCGGCTTCGCTTACGGCGACGTGACCCAGCGGGTCGGCTTCCAGACCGCCGCACCGCTGACGTACTTCGGCAGCCGCTCGCGGCTCGACACCGGCTACGCTTATGGCGGCGGCATCGAGTACGCGTTGCCCACCGACTCATTCCTGAACTTCTTCCGGTCGAACGCCGTGACGCTCAAGGCCGAATACATCCGCTACGACCTCGGCAGCCACAACCTGCTCGTAGGTTCTGTCGGTGGCCCCGGCGTCGGCTACATCTCCCGGTTCCGGACGGAGGGCGGCATTGCCCGCGCGGGCCTGAACTTCAAGTTCGGCTCGTACTGAGGCGAGGACAGTTCACACCTCGGCGACCTCGCCGAGGTGATTGCAGTAGAATAGCGAGGGACTGGTCCTCCTCATCGCCTTTCGGCTGCGGCAGTTTCGACAATTAAAACTGACCTCCTGATCCCAGTCGATTTAAGTTAGCGGGTAGGTCGATCCACCCTGAGAGCACTTTCTCTTGGGGTGTTTTTTAAGAGCAATACTGAAGTACGTTCGGGGTTGTTGGCTGCCTAGTTAGCTACGATGTCCACCGCCGTAATGATGGGGCTGGTGCCACCGACGCCAGAAAAACGATCAACTGGTCGCCCTGGGCTGATCTGCTGCCCGGTCCAGCCGGGGAGCGCGTTCATGGCTCTGCCCATGAGAACGGCGGGGCTTGAACCCCGCCGCCGATCCGTCAGACCATTCCTGGCGACCGCTCAAGCCGCTCGCCGGTCAGTGGAATTACAAGCCCAAGATCTGGCTGGCCGAGCCTATGAACGTCATCACGAGGCCACAGGCGAACGCCCCTATCATCGCGTAAGAGAAGCCCTTTAGGAACATGGTGGGCAGTCCTTCCGATCGGTGTCAGGGTTAAGTGGCGGGACCGTCGATATCCGTTTGACGAGAGGTCGAAGCCGAACGGTCGCACGCCGGTCGAGCGCAGATGCTGCACCGCAAGCGTTAACTGAGCAGGTGCAGCAATGATCCCTCGCGAAATCGCTGCCAAGCACGCTGAGGTCGTCCGTTGCCCAGGGCACGTAGACCGCGGGATCAGCATCAGTTGGCTAACTATTGACGAGGAAACGAAAGAGGCGCGCCTGTCCGCGGC
Source organism: Methylobacterium sp. GXS13 (assembly GCF_001455965.1). Classification (GTDB taxonomy): domain Bacteria; phylum Pseudomonadota; class Alphaproteobacteria; order Rhizobiales; family Beijerinckiaceae; genus Methylobacterium. The sequence continues at coordinate 12,741 of NZ_LKKO01000083.1, read as the reverse complement.
GGCGCGCCTTGAGTTAGTTCCGGTCTCGGGAAGGAACCTCGGCTGAATATGGCTGTACCTTCAGGCGAGCAAGGCGTGCTCGACGATAAGTTCGAGGTGTGGCCGTGTCATGAGATCGTAATATGGTCTAAAAGCCGCTTCGGGACTTCTAATACAGGCGTGGGTCTACCGCCTTTGAAATGGGGCCTGCGAGCTTGGAAGCACGACGCATGCGAGCCGCGGCCATGGTCGTCGGCGGAAGGAGCAATCATGGCCTCTATCGAGGAACTTGCTGGCACATTGCAGGGGTTGGCCGGACCGGGGATCAAGCGGAAGGAACTCGTCGCCGCGGTCCGCGAGAAGCACCCCAAAGCGAGCAAGAAGGATATCGTCCGGGCCGCCTTCTACGCCCTCACGAGCGCGGTGGACGGTGACGTGAGACGCGCACAGCGGCTGCATGACTTCGCGCTGGGTGAGCGAGCCTCGGAGGAGAGCGAGACCCCGCTTCCGGTCACGCGTCGGAAGAAGGACCGGCGTGGAGATGCCCATCGGAACCTACAGAAGGCTTATTGAACGGGCTGCACTGGCCCATCCTTCTGCCCTCACCGCATACCTCGTCGAAGTCTGAGGGGCGGTTCCTGTGTATCACTGGACGACCTTCTTCTTTCCCAAAGTTTTCCATAACTACCGGAGGTATCTCGTGGCCAAGGATATGAAGAGTAGTTTTACTGGGTCTTTGCGCGACCGCAGGGAGGCAGCGAATGCCGAGACGGACAAAGTGAATGCCAAGATCGATGAGGCGTTCAAGAAATTGGCTAAGAAGATGATCAGTCACGCGGACAAGGCGAAGAACAAGATTGAAGATAATAAGAAGCCCGAGAAACGTGCCAAGCTGATACGACGGTACGAACTGTACGCGAGCGCGGCGGCCCACCTCAAAGAACATCTCACAGATCGTTCTGACGAGTCCGGTGGGGACTGATCGGAACGGTCGGTCATCCTGCATATGTTCGATCAAATCATGCGTATCTCGCCCGGCTTCAACCGCAGGTGACGGGTCATGTCTTTCGACAAGCCACCCACCCGCCTGAGCTTGGCTCGCGGAGCGACCGCACCTGTCACCGCTTCCAGAGCCTCGTCCGCGGTGCTCGCCAGCACCGCGTAGACAGGGGCGGTGCCACGTCGATGTTCGACGGCTATGAGGAAGCAGTGAAGCTTGAGCGGCTTGCTCACCCACACAGGGTAGGGTCCGGCGACCGCATCAACGCCGTCGTCGGACGCGTCCTGTCCATCACCGATCGGGCCAGCGTCCAGCGACATCCTGAGGCGCAGACGCACCGTACCCGCAGCATTGCGGACCGCCGCGACGTAGTCCTGCCGCGGCTCATTCGAGAAGCCTTGTGCGAGCTGCGTCAGGATACGCACCGCCTGAACGCGGGCGGCGTCGAGGTTCGATAACTCGCGACCTTCCCGATCGCGCACCGCCTCCGTGCCATCATGAAGGTCGATGAAGTATCGCGGCATCGGCAGGACCCGGTCGCAGCGGCTCGGCGTCAAAGCACGTAGGCCGTACCGTTAGGGTCGCACCTCTTTCGGGTAGGCGCTGCCCCCGTGACACATCGGAATGAGGACCGACGTGGAGGTGCTCGCAAGAACGATTACGAGGTCCACTGCGGCGGCCGAACGAGCCAGCCGGGGGCAATGTCATGCCATCGTCGTAGGACGGACATAGGAGACGCGCCTCGCCGCTTTACCGGCCCGCCGGAAGCACGATCATGCCCAAGCACTACTGTCTCGACCCGCACGACCCCTATGCCGAGCGAGAGGTCCTGGTCGAGTTCGTGGTGACCGCCCCTGGACTGATCCTGATCGCGGCCATCGACGACTGCGACGAGGATATCCTACCCGACCTGATCGATGCGCAGTGCGACGATCTCCGGCGTGAGATCATCATGGCATGCAACGCCCCGATCGGTGCTTACCTGCTGCTAGGCGCCCCCGTGGCGTGATTTCGATCGGTGAACCCACGCCACCAATTCGATCACGGGCGAGACAGGACGGCCAAGGTCATCCCATCGTCTTGGCACGGGCATAGAGGGCGCGGCTTCAGCCTGTGCAACATGATGGGGACCCGTGGTCGATTGGTCTGACTACCTTGAAGAAGGCCGCCTGGAATTGATCGGTCATAGCCGAATGCGGATGTATATTGCCGTGGGGCTGATCGGCATAGGGATGCTCGGCTTGATCGGCGGGCTGCTCCACGTCCTTCCGGCTTGATGACCAAAGGCTCGTGGCCTCAGCCGCCCTTCGCCTTGAACTTCCAGATCGGTGGCCCCCAGATCTGGCCGGGCTTGTCCCGCCGCGCAGCCGTCCGCTCGAACATGATGCGGTCAGCATCGACGCCCTGAACCCGGTTACCGGCGATCATCAGCGCGCCGCAGTAATCGACCCGGAGCGTGCCGTGCTCGGGATGGACACCGAATAGCTGCGGCGCAGTCCAGCCCAAGCCGTGGGCCTCGGCATCGAGGCGGGTGCAGAAATCGAGTGCCGCCTCCCGCATCGTCGCCCACTGCGTCGGCGTCAGGTGGCGGCACGGTGAGGCGCGCTCGGAGATGTTCTCGATGGCGCTGTGCCACATCGCGACGGGGTTCGGGATCAAGGTGGGGGCGAGACCGGATGACATTTGGCAGAATCACGGCAGGCGTTTCCGCCAGACCATGCGGCCAGAAGCGGGGTTGTGCGGTATGGGGCGACCTTGATCATACGCTCTGAGGGCTTGAGTATCCCGACTAAGTTTGGTTTTGATCCGTTGCACTACCAGTAGTTGCGCCTAAGCCTATGTCCGAAAGCGGACCGAGGGAATGGCATGGCAGACGGTGGCGATGACCAGTGGGGTGAAGAGCCGCGATCGGATCGAGCGCTCGCAGCGGCTGGGGTAGTTGGAACCTGGGAATGGGATCACCGTCGCAAGGTCGCTCGCTACAGCCGTGGCGCAGCCGAACTCCTCGCTGGCGACGCCGAGCTTGCAGGGCGGGATCTCGCGCCCGAAGAGGCTTTAGCAGGGGTCTACGACGACGACGTGGCGTGGCTTCGAAGCCAGATCCATCAAGGCATGAAAGGACCCGGTGTAGCAGTGCGCGAGCACCGTGTTCGCTCTCAGCAACACGGTGTCCGCCGGGTGCTATGTCGCGGGCGGACCTTCTTCGATACCCAGGGCAATGCGACGACCTCCATCGGCATCGTCATCGACATCACCGAGCTTGAGGCGGACGGGCATCGCCGGTTCGGGGCTGGAGACGACGAGGGGTTGCTGCATGCCGCAGCCGACCACGGCGTAGCGGCCTACGAGGCGATCGAGGCGACTGCGCTGCCGAGCCTCCTTCAACCAGCGCGGGCGCTCCTGATGGCGATTGGGCGTGAGATCGCTCAGATGGTGTCGAAAGGCCCCGAGAAGCTCCATTGACCCGAATACCGCAGATCGATGCGCTGACCGCACCGTCTCCGGGGAAGCGCGGTCGTCGGCCCTATCAGGCGGACCCTTTGTAGCCACCGCGTTCGGCTTCCTGTCGCGCTACGCTTAGGACCCGACGACGGCCCTCTCTGTCCTCAATCTCCGACCAGAGTTGCACCAGGGCGAGAAAATCGCTGGCATCGCTGTCGGACGGCTCGTCCAGGAATTCCTCTACCGGCACATCAAGTGCGCGAGCAAGCCGGTTTAACGTAGCGGCGTGGGCGTCAAGCGTGTCCATGACCCTGGCAACGCATGAGAAGAGCCACTGATCACACGGTGTATTCAAAATACTGTGATGGACACGGCTGAGCCGTCCGGCTCGGCCCCGTCGCCCGATCTGATCACGGGCTGACGGGGGAGGTCGTCTATCTCACCTGCGTCCCCATAGGTTGCCAGGATCTGGTTAGCGCACCGTAATCGGTGATGGCTTGGTGCTGTGTCGGAACAGGCCGCGCAGCGCATGGAACGGCAGCAGCACCAGCTTGGCCACGCCGTGAGCGGCCATGACGACGACAACGGCTAATAGGGCCAATAGGGTGTTCAGCACGCGGCGTACTCCGGGCGGCGTGATACTCGGCGGACCGCCCTCCGCCATTGCCTTCAGGAGGCGCGCCGATCGCGGCGGGACTGTGATGAAGCTAAGCTGCCGTCATTAATCCACATCGTCGGCTCGCCCATCCCGGCGAGCGCCACGGGCTACGACGACGAGCGCGTCATCGGCCAAGGGCCGCTGAAGATCCTTCGCCTCCGGCCAGGGCGCTGACAGCCACGTCTCCCACTCCTCCGGCTTCGTGAGGATCACCGGCATCGCCTTCGGGTGCACGGCGCCTACCTCCGCGTTCGGCTCGGTGGTCAAGAACGCATACAGGTCGTCGGTGGTCTCGCCGTCCTTGACCTTCCGCACGCTCTGCCAACCCTCGACCAGGATGCCCGCGAAGCAGGTGAGGGGCCGATCTTCGGTCAACGCGAACCACACGGGCGGGTGCGAACCGTCCGCGGCTTTCTCGTTCTCGCTGAAACTCGTGATCGGCACGAGGCAGCGATGCGCGGGTGAGAGCCAGCGGCGCCAGTGCGGCGAACCGGTGTTCCGCACGTTGGTGACGCCGGGATCGACCTTCTTGCCCTTCAGGGCGAAAGCTGGGGACGGCATGCCCCAACGCATCATCGACAGGGCACGGGCACCGTCGCGCATGCGGATCACGGGTGCCGAGGTGTTCGGGAAGATGCCGGGCAGCGGCGGTAGGTTGCCGGTGTCGTCGCGCTCAATGCCGAACGCCCTGCCGATCTCGGACTGCGGGCGGGTCAGGCTGTAGAGGTTGCACATGCAGCATGCTCGCCGACCGTCGTGAAGGCTCAGGTCCGCAACGTGCGTTCAAGGCCGAGGGTTAGGTGGCGTACACTCGGTTAAGGTTGCCTTCACCCTGCTCAAGGAGCCTTGAAACACACGACGGACCGCGGGCGTATCCTGCCCATGATCAACCTGCGCGTCGCATCGACAGAGCCGGTGTCTCAGAGTGAGGACACCCTCGCTCACATATCCCACGATAAATTCTTAGCGGCCTGGGAAGCTATGGTGGGAGAACCACCTGCAATGATGCTCGAAAGCCGCTCGGCGATGATCCGTGTCTTGTTGGAGAGCGCCCCGATCGCAGCGGAAGGAGGTGCCGGTAGACCCGCAGAGTGAAGCGTGAGCGGCATTTTTCGCACCGATCTGCGCATTGCCTTGAGGAACAATGCTCGACGGAAGATATGCCGAAGCGATTGAGGTCTCGATCGTTCGTCTCTCAAATTATATTGCAAAATGCATCCTACAGTAGAGGGTCAGCGTCGCCTTGACGCAGTTTTGATTTCTTAATCAGTCCCGAATTTAATAGTCATACCCAACATCAGCAGAGCGACATTTTCCAGGCGCAATCATGAAAGAAAATACAAAATTCGATTACCATAGCGATATTATCGGCTTAACCGCGGACATCGTCGCTGCGTACATCTCGAACAATTCAGTGCCGGTCGCTGGGCTTCCGGGGCTCATTCACAGCGTGCAACGCACAGTTTCAAAGCTAACTTCAGGTGGTGTTCCCGAGACCGTCGTCATTGATGCCGAGGTGCAAAGGCCGAGCCCCGCTCAGATCCGCAAGTCGGTTCAGCAGGACGGGATCATGAGCTTCATCGACAGCAAGACCTACAAGACGCTGAAGCGCCATCTCACCGCCAACGGGTTCAGCCCGCAGAGCTACCGAGAGCGCTACGGCCTGCCTGCTGATTACCCAATGGTCGCCCCGAATTACGCCGAGCAGCGCTCTGCCCTCGCCAAGTCGTTCGGGCTCGGCCAGCCCGGTGTCATGGCCGGGCGTGGTCGGAAGGCTCGCAAGACATCCTGATCCGAAGGGTTCGGTCCCGCAGCCCGATCTGCTCTTGGGCTGACAGGCAGGCGTCTTTAAGGAGCCGTCGAAGCCGGAACGAGCAAGGCCCGCCCAGGGGGACCGGGCGGGCCTAGAGCGACTGCACCGGCTAGGCCGCACCGTGACCGACCGTGTAACGGTCCCGGCGCTGCTCTTTCGACGCTCAGCCCGCGGGCCGGTCGCTGCGGTTATCCTGCGCCCGCATGGTTAACGATCTATCACCGAGACCCGCTCTGTTCGCAGATGCTGCTGACATGCGGCTGACGGATGCCAACGTTCTCGGTCGGTGCCCCGCTGTGTTCGTAGCCCGTTCCAACCGGGGCCGCATCAACCGACTTTCGGCTTGAACTCCCAGATCGGCGGCCCCCAGATCTGGCCGGGCTTGTCCCGCCGCGTAGCCGTCTGCTCGAACATGATGCGGTCGGCCTCGACGCCCTGAACCCGGTTACCGGGATCGGCCTCGCTCCCGAAGTGCGGGAGCGGATCTTCGATGAATTTTCGCAACTCGATCCTGGTCGGGATGGCATCGGTTTGGGGCTGTCGATCATCAGACGCACGGCAGCGGTGCTGGGACATCCGATACACGTGCAAGCCGAACCGGGCCGCGGCTCGCGGTTTACGGTCGAGTTGCCGCGGGTCCGTGCCAGCTTGCCGTGAGATTTCGTCCACGATGTTGTGGGCGGCGCCATGGGATTATTGCCAGCGGGCCTACTCGGCCAACTTAACGAAGTTCACTGAGGCTCCCGACACCGCCGAACCCTTTCGTGCGGATGCGGTCAACCTTACGCGGTAGTTCGTAGCGCCCGTGCTATCGCACGTCGGTCTCGACCAGTGCCTGGACGGCTGTGATGAAGCGTCGTGCAGCTTCGTGATCAATCTCCCGAAGATACGCCCGCACTACCCTCAGGACTTGCTCTTCCCGCTGATGCCGGAGAGACTCCGGCATGTCGGCGTTAGAGCCAAAGAACGCCGCCACCGGGACCCCGAGCGCATCGCTGATCCGGGCGAGCATGCCTCGAACCTCACGCTCGTCGTCGCGGTCCTCGAAAGTGTCGGGCATGGCACCTCGCTCGGCGTCTCGCCTCACGGATGCGGCGACGGTTTCTGATGGATGGTCCGGATAACACACCATATGGGCGCCGGGTTGCAGGCCAGCGCATGATGCAACCTAAGAGGGCGCCAACGATTGGTTGTGCTGTTTCGCTCGTACCGAAGTGGCCACAGCCAGAGACCGAGTTTCGCGAGGCGCCATGCGCATCAACGCTATCGACGGCTTCGACGAGGATATGGAGCGCCTAAGGGGTGCGCTGGAAGCCTCTTGTGTGGTCGGGACCTGGGATTGGGATCACACCCGTGGGGTCGTCAGCTACGATGTCGGTGCGGCTCGCCTTCTGACCGGGGATCCGGATCTGGCCGAGCGCGAGATCACCGGGGTGTTCGCCGTTGCGGCCGTCCATCCCGATGACCGCGAGTGGCTGGCCGAACATATGCGGAAGGCGGCATGTGCTGGCGGCCTCGTGTTGTCCGAATACCGGGTCATCGCCCCTGACGGATCGGTATGCTGGCTGCTCAGTCGTGGTCGGACCTATCAGGATCACTTCGGCCGACCGCTGCGGTCCCGCGGCATCCTGATCGACATCACCGAGATGCGTAATGGCGGGGAGCGGTATGTTATGGGCAGCGCGCAGCAGGCTGAGACATCGCTCGACCGGGCGGCCGATCTGGCGATCACGTTGAAGCAGACGCTGGGCTCCGACGCCCCCGTCGAGGTGCAGGCCGCAGCGGATGCACTGCTGTTCAGCCTCGGTCGAGCTATCGCTCGGGCAGAGAGCCGCTGAACGTTCAGACCGACACCATGATCGATCGGTTCGAACGTGTAAGCGTGTTGGGGGCAAACTACCGAGGTACTCAGTTCGCACTGGGCAGTTTCAAGGCGAAGCGCTCAAGCTATGTTGATAGCGCAAGCTTGGGTTGTGTGATTGCGTGAAACTCAATCGTGCGTCATGTGGTTTGGGGGATCCTTGATGCTCCGGCCCGGTTTAGGCCGCGCTATTTGAAAGCTCTCGACATGACCGCCCTGAACAAGCCGAAGCTCGCCACTGACGCCGACCGCACGATCGGCAGCCGCATCGCGGCGCTCCGTGCCGCGCAGGGCTTGAGCCAGACGGTGCTGGGACAGGCGATCGGCGTTAGCTTCCAGCAGGTGCAGAAATACGAGAAGGGCTTCAATCGCATCGGCGCCGGACGGCTTCAGGCTATCGCCGACCTTCTGCAAGTTCCAGTCGCGACCTTCTTCGCCACGCAGTCGGGCTTCGACGAGGGCAGTGCGGCAACCTCGACCTTCTTTGACGACCCGAAGGTAATGGAACTCGTCATGGCATTCACGAGCATCTCCGACGAGACGACGCGGAACAACGTCCTGTCGATCGTCAAGACAGCGGCCAGCCTCCAGCGGCCCTGATCTATCATACCCCGGCGAGCCGCTTCCGACCGACCTGATGCCGGGTAATCCTCCGACAACCGAACCATCGACTGACCCAGTCCCCGGCGATCCTGCCAGACCCGATGTCATGCCCGGTGATCCTGCTGGGGCGGGCATGATCATTTGAGCTTTGGGTTGAGCGATTGAGGACTGAGACGCCGTGGAGGCGATACCTGCTAACATCTGGCCGGGCTACGACAGGCCATACGGCCAGAAGCGGAGTTGCCTGATCCAGGTTGAAATCGGCTCGGTCCCGCTGCCCGATCTGTTCACGGATCAACGGGGGAGGTCGTCTATCTAACCGGCGATCGGGCCGTTGCGCTACGTGGCCATGAGCATGGTGCCGTGCTCGAATTAGCCGAGCCTCAAGGTTCAGGCCGCCGAGACTTTCCGCAGCGGGACGGCCGATTTCGTGCCTTGTGGTTTTGTAACGGCGCGGTCGGCGCCGGGTTCGGGCGCCGAGTCCACAGCGCGGTTGACCATCGCGAAGAGGTCAGCCTCGGCCAAGGGCTGTCCGTCCGGCCCGGTGATGATGATATTGGCATGACCAGCGGCTTGGAACTCGCTCAGTTTCCTGAGCGCCCATTCTGCCGTGGGGCAGTTGTAGGTGACCGTCACACGGGGCTTGTCCACCCGTACGACGAAAGGCTGGGCGGTCGTCATCTGATTACGATACCCGCAGCGCCCAGGATCACGCACCGTTCCAGACTGCCGATGCGACTGCGTCGGCGAGGCCGCACCCTATTATCCAGGAGGGTGGCGCTGCTCTTCCGACGCTCGGCTTGCGGCCGATCGCTGAGAGAAACTTGGGCTGATATGGTTAACGAGTTCCTACTGGGTGAGGGTTCGCTATCGTACACTCCGTTAAGGTCGCCTTCACCCTGCTCAGGGAGCCTTGAAACGTACCTCGGACCGGGGGCGTATCCCGCTCATGACCAACCTGCGCGTCGCATCGACAGAGCCGGAGTCTCAGAGCGAGGATACGCTCGCTCGCATGTCGCAGCTTGAGTTCATCGCGGCTTGGAAGGCTATGGTCGGCGAACCGCCTGCCATGATGCTCTCAAGCCGTTCGGAGATGATCTGGCTCCTCGTGGACAGCACATCGATCGAGCCGCCAGCAGGGTCGCCCACATGTCCGATCGGCGCCCGTCGATCACCCCAAGAGGTTCTGAATTAGCTCCAGATGCATGCGGCTGAGCACGACGGTCCGCTCGATCTCACTCAGAACGTGCTCGGCGTAGATCCGCGCGGGCGAGCCTTGAGCAAGGCCGGACAGGACGCGCATTTGCTGTTCGCGACGTTCCTCAGCCTCGGCTACCTGCTGCCCCGCCTGTAAGAGCGGATCATGCAGAAGTGCGTCCGAGTGGGAGAGCATAGCAGTCACGAGGGCATCCATAGCGCTGCCCCGCCGCCCGATCCGATCACGGGCTGGCGGGGCTCGATGCCGTTCCTCACGGCGATGGGGCCAAGTACGCGACGCGGCCTCAAAAGGAACGTTGGTCGAAGAAGGTTAGCTGAGCCTCAACGATGGCTTCCGCGCAGATCCCTCACCGGGAATACCAAGCGGCCGCTTACCGGCGATATCGGTCTATCCGATCCCCGGCGCGCGCCGGGCCTTAAACACAACCGACCGAGTTGCGGTTCAGCTTGCGATGGCTCGCCTCGACGGTTCCCCATCGTGGCGTTGGCTTAAACAGGTGCGACCTAACTGGAAGGCAACTTAATCAGAATTTTATACCTGAGGTTGCACATAAAAAATTAGATCCAGTATATATCGGTAACTATACTACGTTATACAACCTTGGATACGCATTCCGTTCGATGCTCGCTCTGAGCTTGCTGCTGACTGTGGCTGCGGAAGCAGTCGTCGCGTTTTCAGGGGGTGATCACATAATTTCGCAGAAGGGCAGGCAATTCCAACCTGGGGCGGTCAGCCTGCATCCCGGTGAGCGCATGACGGTGGTCAATGACGATGCCAATCTCGTCCACCACGCCTACATCGAAGCTCCAGATCTCACCTTCGACTCTGGCGATCAGGCACCCGCCGACAGGACAGTCATCACCTTCCCACAGGAGGGCGACTTCATGGTTCTCTGTGGCATCCACCCAAAGATGAAACTCGCCGTGCACGTGCGTTGAAGCAGACCGATCACACAGCGGCTCGCCAGATACGTCAGATCACTGGAAGGGCGCTCGCACCGAACAGGGAGGCGTGGCCGACGTAGTACATGGCCAGGAAGGCAGCGAGCGCTGCGCCGTACCACGCCGGGGCTAGAGCCACCTCCCGGACCCGTACCACCCGCCGCACGTCGTCGGCGGCGATGCCGAGCAGCACGACGATGATCCCGGAGTGCCCGATCGCATCGACCTTGCCGAACTCGAACACCGCCGAGACGAAGATCGCCGCCAGGATGATAGCCGCGGCTCGCCGGACCAGCGGAGTCCAGATCAACGCGAAGGCCAGAGTGAATTCGATGACGCCCGCAGCCGTCATGAACAGTTCGGGCGTCGCCCCCATGGTCATCTGCGGCTTGGCGGCGAGCAGCGGGTCGGTCCACTGCGGGTAGGCCCACTTCTCGACCGAGGCCCACATCAGCGTGATCGCGGCGGCCCAGCGCACGATGTCAAGCGGGCGGATATCGAACGGCCGCACGTCGAAGCCCTGGCAGATGAGGTAGACGGCCACGCCGAGGAACACCGGGTAGTCGGCCAGATGGAAGACGCCGTACTGCTGAACGGCCAGCGCGAACAGGACGACGATCCCGGCACCTGTGATCGGCATGGTCCGGCGCCAGATCAGGCAGGCGGCCAGGGCGAGTTGGAGCCACGGCACCCAGGCGAGATCGGTCTTGAGTTCCGGGGTGAGGATCGTCCCGCCCATTCCCCAGAGTGAGACGAAGAAGAAGCCGAGGGTCGCTCGGACCAGGAGTTCGGTATCGGTGCGGATCCGCATGGTGATGCGGTCGAGCGCGTTGAGCAGCGCGCCGCCCAGCGGCGTGCCCTCGGCGAGACATCCGAACATCAGGCAACCGATCGCGAGCGCCACGAGCCATTCGAAGTCTTGGCAGAGCACCTGCTCCAGACCACGAGGCTGACCGGCGACATCGAAGGCGCAGAACCATTTTACATGTGCCGCGGCGGGGCTGGTCCCGACGACGAAGGCGAATGGCGCCAGGATCGCCCCTGCGAGCCCACCCTGCCGTGACGAGAGCCCGAACGACGCGACCCGAACCATGATCGAACTCACTACGCAGCGGCCGTTGAACCCACCTGCGTATTTCCTTCGATTTGACGTTGTCAGTCAACGAACAATTAATGAAGTTTACCGGATGGTTAATACGGTTGAACAACGGGTATTAGCCTATCCAGGGTGCATGTGCTGCGAGGAAGCGGCTATCTAAGGACCGCATAGGCAGGAGAATGATCCGTTAGATCAACGAGGATCCAGGTCTCTCGATGACACGTGCGCGTCTCCGTGAGACAAGGGCAAACGCCAGACAGCCAAGCTACCCGCCCTGCACCCCCCGATCCCGCATGCCGATCCGGCGCGAGCACCGCTACTTCTACCCGATCGATTGGCCGCAGCTTTCGCGGGTGATCCGGTTCGGGCGTGCCAAGGGGGCTTGCAAGGGCTGCGGTCGCCCGCACGGGCAGACCGTGTTCCACCTCGGTGACGGCCGCTGGTGGGACGCTGATGCCGGTCAGTGGCGCGATGGACGTGGGCGGCGCATCCGCGTGAAGATCGATGCGGGGGTACTCGGCGTGATCCGGCGGACGCGGGTGGTATTGGCCGCAGCGCACCGCAACCACGACACGTCCGACAACGCTGCCAGCAATCTCGCCGTCTTCTGTCAGCGGTGCCACATGCTTCATGACCGACCGGAACACCGAAGGCGACGGTGGACTGATCGGCCCCCTTGGGAGTGGTCCGCCCTGAAGTATGGCTTTTGAGCCGATGGAGTTGACCCCGTTTGTGGTCCACGGCCTATGCAAGTTTTCGGGCTGTGACAGCTTGGTTGGCGAAGGCTCGGGGCGTCAAGCCGCCCAAGGCCGTATGGGGGCGATCTTCGTTGTAGTGGCACCTCCAGTCCTCGATGCGCTCGCGGGCATCGGCCAGCGACAGGAACCACGAGGCGTTCAGACATTCCGCCCGTAGGCGGCCGTTGAACGACTCGATGTAGGCGTTGTCTGTCGGTTTGCCCGGTCGTGAGAAGTCGATCTCGACCCCGTTCAGGTACGCCCACTGGTCGAGCATGCGCCCGGCGAACTCCGGTCCATTGTCCACCCGTAGGCTCTTTGGACGACCGCGGAGCTTCACCAGTGCGTCCAGGGCCTCGGTCACCTGGAAGGCGCGGAAGTTGGCTCTC
>NZ_LKKO01000082.1 GCF_001455965.1 Methylobacterium sp. GXS13 | reverse complement strand
CTTGCGCAGCCTCTGGCGCGCGCCGCTGGCCTTCTGCGTCGACCCCTCGCTCGCGAGGTTGCTCCTCGCCGTGGCCGGGTTGCTGACCGCCGCCACCCCCTCGGCGACGGTGGCGTTGGTCGCCCTCTCCCGGAGCCTGCGCCGGCCCCTGCGCATCGACACGCTGCCGACCCGCCTGTCCGGGCCGGCGCCCGTGGCGGGTTAAGGCCCACTTCCAGGGCTCTGCCCTGGACCCGCAAAAGGGCGTAGCCCTTTTGAAACCATGACTTGCAACGCGACGTTCGCGTGCAGCCTCAAGACCGGCGAGGTGGAAGCCTCACCACTTGTAGCTCACGCTCGCCAGAACCCGCCGCGCCTCGCCGTAGAAGCAGGAATTGAACGCCTGACAGGACGAGACGAAGCGCCGGTCGCCGATATTCGTCGCGTTCACCTGCAGGCGCCAGCGCTCCCAGTCGTAATGGACCTGCGCGTCGAACAGCACGTAGTCCGGCACCCGGTACAGGTTGGCCACGTCGGCGAAGGAGCGCCCGACATAGCGCACGCCGCCACCGAAGCCGAAGCCGCGCAGGTCACCCGTCGGGATGGTGTAGTCGACGAACACGTTGGCGAAGTTCTCCGGGATGTTGACCGGGACCTTGCCGATCAGGTCCGGGCCGCCCCGCTCGTTGGTCAGCCCGTAGATCGTGTACGAGGCCGAGATGTTGAGGCCGTCGAACAGGCTCGCAACCAGCTGCGCCTCGAAGCCCGTGGACCGCACCTCGCCGAGCTGGGCGTTGAACAGCGGGTTGGCGGGATTGGCGGTGAGCACGTTCTGGCGGTGGATGTCGAAGCCCGCCAGGGTGACGAAGTAGCCCTGGCCGGGGGGCTCGAACTTGACGCCGCCCTCGACCTGCTTGCCGGTCTCGGGCTTGAAGGTCTGGTTGTCGATGCCGGTGCCGATCAGCGGCTGGAACGAGGTCGAGAGGCTGACATAGGGGGCGAGCCCGTTGTCGAAGTTGTAGATCAGCGCCGTGCGGTAGGTGGTGCCGTTGTCGCTGCGGCCGTTGCTGCCCACGCCGTTGTTGAGCTTGTCGACCACCCGGTTATCCGCGAAATCCTGGCGGCCGCCGACCAGCAGGGTGAGGCGGTCGGTGACCTTGATCTGGTCCTGCAGGTAGAGGCCGAGCTGCTTGAACGCGTTGGAATTGATGAGGTAGGGCGACGGCGTCCCGGTGGGCAGGCCGTAGGCCGGAGCCAGGATGTTCAGGTCGCTCGCCGGGAACAGCGACGCCTGATTGTCGCTCAGGCGGTAATCCTTGTAGTCCAGGCCCATCAGCAGGTCGTGACGGAAGTATCCGTCGAAGAACCGCGCCTCCGCCTGGTTGTCGACCTGGAACAGGTTGACCTTGGCACTGTCCCGGAACTGGTAGCGGGCGAGCAGCGTCTGGGCCGGATTGCTGTAGCCGAGCTGGCCGATATCGGAATTCTGGAAGCTCTTGAGGAACGAGTAGCGCAGGTTCTGCCGGAAGGTCCACGTCTCGTCGAAGTCGTGCTCGAACTCGTAGCCGAGGAAGGCCTGGTCGCGCTGGAACGTGTTGAATCCGGCATCGCCGACATTGAGCGAGCGCGGGATGCGCAACCCGGAGGCGTTGGGCCGCACGGTCCCGAGATAGGGCAGGAAGTTCGACGTCACCGCGGTGTTGTCGTGCTGGAAGCTCGACAGGAAGGTGAAGCGCGTCGCCCCGTCCGGCTTATAAGTGACGGCCGGCGCGATGTAGAAGCTGTCGTCCGGCGCGCCGTCGACCTGGGTTCCGCCCTGGCGGCCGTAGCCGGTCAGACGGTAGAACCAGTGGCCCTCCTGGTCGGCCGGGCCGCCGAAGTCGAAGGCGGCGTATTTCTGGCCGAACGAGCCGCCGCCGACCTCGGCGTAGCCGAACGGGTCGAGGGTCGGGCGCTTGGTCACCTGGTTGACGATGCCGCCGGGGCTGCCGGCCCCGAACAGGACCGCCGCGGGGCCGCGCAGAACCTCGATGCGCTCGAGCCCGAACGTGTTGGTCTTGAAGTAGCCGAAGCCGTAATTCAGCTGCTGCAGCCCGTCCCGGTAGATGCCGTAGTCGCTCACCACGAAGCCGCGCAGGGTGAGATAGTCGATGCGCGTATCCGCGCCGAACACGCCACCATAGGCGCCGGCAACGTACTGGGTCGCCTGGGTCAGGGTCTGGGCGTTCTGGGCGTCGAGTTGCTGGCGGCCGATCACGGTGATCGATTGCGGCGCCTCGATCAGCGGGGTGTTGGTCTTCGTCGCGGTGTTCGAGCGCTTCGCCACGAAGCCGTCGATCGGGCCGGTCGGGCTCTCCACGCTGCGCGAGGCCGCGCTGGCCCGCGCCGCCTGGACCGGGCCGCCCCCGCGGCTCTCGACGCTGATCTCGTCGAGCTGCACGCTGCCTCCGGCGGGCGGGTTACTGATGCCGCGGCGCGGCGGCGTCGCGTCCTGGGCGAGCGCCGGCGCGGCCTGCGCCAGCACCGCGAGGGAGGCGCCGGCGAGCAGGGCACGCAGGGCGCCGGAACGGGGATGAACGACTCTCATCTGACTGGGTCCTGCACGACGCTCCGAACAGCCGCCCGCATGCGCCGGGATGGGTCCCGCCGGGGCTGCCACGTTCTTTAGAACTGTGATAAACTGCTGTTTTTATTCAGCTTTCTGCTACACGCAGTACGTGCAGCCAGGCTTGGCTGCAAGCCGGTCGCGCGCGGAAGGCGAGGGCTGTTGCGGTTACGACACGCAGCGTCAGACGCGCGCCGTCGCGGCGGCACGGGAGCGGGCAGAGCGCGGTCACGCCGGTCGGCGGCGACCTGTGGACGCCGGGGGAAGAGCCGCCGCGGCCCGTTCCGAGACGCTATTTCACGTGGGTCCCGAGCCAGCCGGCCACGGCATCCGCCACGGCGTCGCTGTTGGCCTCCAGCATCACCATGTGGCCGTTGCCGTGCAGGCCCCGGTCGGCGAGCCGGATCGCGTCGGGCTTGGCGCCGGCCTGGGTCAGGAAGGCGGCCGTGCAGGCGTCGTAGGTGGCGTGGAACGAAGCCTCGGCGGTCACGATGACGGCGGGCACCTTGGCGAGGTTCGGCAGGGTCCGGGCGGGCTCGGTCTGCAGCCAGCAGCGGATCTGGCCCTCCGGGGCCTTGGAATCGGCACCCTTGGCCTGCTGCGCCACGACCAGATCCTCCGGCGCCTTGACCGGCGGGTCGAAGGTCAGCGGCATGCGGGTCAGCCCGTAGGCGCGGGCGCGGCCATCCCCGGAGCGCTCCCAGAAGTCCTTGCCGCCCCGGAACTGCACGTCGAAGAAGGGCGGTCCGTTCGGCTCGATGCTGACATGGGCCTTCACCAGGTCGGGTCTCGCATCCGAAGCCGCCCAGCCGAACAGGGCGCCCTGGCCGTGGGTGAGCAGGATCGCCGGGCCGATCTTCTCCAAGAGCGCCAGCAGGGCCGGATCGACGAGTTCCTCCGTCTGCTGGCCGTTGGCCAGGAACGGGACCTGGCTGGCGAAGAACTGGTCGAAGGCGGCATTGCCCTGCACGCCGGGGCCGCCCGGCCATTGGGTGTGGAGCTTCGCCTGCGGGAACAGGTCGTAGACCTCCGGCGCCGTGTAGGTCTTCTCGAGGCTGCGGGTGCCGAGCCGGTCGTAGGGGCCGTAGACCTCCGGGTTGGTGCCCGAGCGCCCGCGCCCGACCTGGTCGACCACGTAGACCTGGTAGCCCTTCTCGACGAAGTGCTGCACCCAGCCCGGCCGTCCATCCGCGGTGGCAAGGTAGTTCACGCCGGTCTGGGCCAAGCCGTGAACCATCACCACCGGGTAGGGCTGGGTGATCCGGGCCGGCGTGCGCGACTGCACGAACATCTGCCCGACCATCACGGTCTTGTCGCCGAGCTTCTGATACCGGCCGCCGATGTAGAAATAGCCGGCCCGGGTGACCGGCTCTCGGGCAGCCTCTTGGGCAGGCTCCCGGGCAGGCTCCTGGGCCCGGGCCGCCGCCGCGCTCAGGAGCGCGCCCTGAACCGCCAGCAGCCCCCCCAGAACGCAGCCGGCGATGCCCGCCGAGATCCCCTTGCCGGCCATACGTCTCTCCCCGATGCGCCCCGCATCGGGCCGGCTTATTGCGGGAAACGGTGCGTACGACCAGCACCTCCGGTTGATACCGGAGCCCGAACCTACGCGCATGCCAGGTCCATCACGGCAACGCTGGCGGAACCGAGGCCGCACGCCCACCTTCGGATCATCGCGGGCGCCCTGAACGGCGCCCCTCGCCCGGACAGCCCGCGGCGAGCCCTACGTCAAGGACGTCACGCCGTGGACCCCGCTACCGCCAAGATCCTGGTTTCCGCCGCCCTGGTCGCCTCGATCAGCCTGTTCAGCCTGGTGTCGATCCAGGCCTTCATCGCCCAGATCGCCGCCGATCTGCGCGCGGCCAAGGCCGTGCGCGTGCCGGTCCGCGCCGAGCCTCCGCAGCCTCCGCAGGCCTGACCCGGCCGCTCGGGCGCCGGCTCACGCGCCGTCCTCGCGCGCCCGCTCGCGCAGGATGAACTTCTGGATCTTGCCGGTGGAAGTCTTCGGCAGGTCGCCGAAGATCACGTGGCGCGGCAGCTTGTAGGCGGCGAGCCGTCCCCTGCACCACTGGATCAGCTCGTCGGCACTTGGCGAGGCGCCCGGCTTCAGCTCGACGAAGGCGCAGGGCGTCTCGCCCCATTTCGCGTCCGGCTTGGCCACCACCGCGGCGGCCGACACCGCCGGATGCTTGAACAGCGCGTCCTCGACCTCGATCGACGAGATGTTCTCGCCCCCCGAAATGATGATGTCCTTCGACCGGTCCTTGAGCTGGATGTAGCCGTCCGGGTGCTTCACCCCGAGATCGCCGGTGCGGAACCAGCCGCCCTGGAATGCGGCCTGCGTGGCCGCCGAGTTCTTGAGGTAGCCGCGCATCACCACGTTGCCGCGCATCATCACCTCGCCGATCGTCGTGCCGTCGGCGGGCACCGGCACCATCGTCTCCGGGTCGCGCACGTCCAGCGCCTCCAGCACCGGATAACGCACCCCCTGGCGCGCCTTCTTGGCCGCCCGCTGGTCGGCCGCCAGGGCGTCCCAATCGGCGTTCCAGGCATTGACCACCGCCGGGCCGTAGCTCTCGGTCAGGCCGTACAGGTGGGTCACGTCGAACCCGGCCTCCGACATCCCGGCCAGCACCGCCTCGGGCGGGGGCGCCGCCGCGGTGAAGAACGCCACCCGCCGGGGCAGGTCCCGCCGCTCGGCATCGGGGGCGTTGATCAGCAATTGCATCACGATCGGCGCGCCGCAGAGATGCGTGACCCCGTGCTCGGCCATCAGCCGGTAGAGCGCCTCCGCCCGGACCTGGCGCAGGCAGACATGGGTGCCGGCCACGATCGACAGGGTCCAGGGGAAGCACCAGCCGTTGCAGTGGAACATCGGCAGCGTCCAGAGATAGACCGGGTGCTGCCCGAGACCGCCGGTGATGACGTTGCCGAGCGCCAGCAGCGCCGCGCCCCGGTGGTGGTAGACCACGCCCTTCGGATCGCCGGTGGTGCCCGAGGTGTAGTTCAGCGCGATCGCGTCCCACTCGTCGTCGGGCAGCTGCCAATCATGCTCCGGGTCGCCGCCAGCCAGGAAGGCCTCGTAATCCGTGTCCCCGAGCCGGGCCCCCGGCCCGTCGTATTCCGGGTCGTCGACATCGATGACGAAGGGTTTCGGCTCCAGGCCCTCCAAGGCCGCCGCGGCGGTTTGCGCGAATTCCCGGTCGGTGATCAGCACCTTGGCCTCGCCGTGCTCCAGGCAGAAGCGGATCGCCGCGGCGTCGAGGCGGGTGTTGAGGGTGTTGAGCACCGCCCCGGTCATCGGGACACCGTAATGGCACTCGACCATCTCGGGGGTGTTGGCGAGGAAGGCCGCCACGGTGTCGCCGCGGCCGAGCCCGCGCTGCGCCAGAGCCGAGGCCAGCCGGCGGGCACGGGCGTAGAGGTCCCGGTAGGAGCGCCGCAGGGGCCCATGGATCACGGCCACCTGCTCGGGGAACACCCGCGCCGCCCGGTCGAGATAGAGCAGGGGCGTCAGCGGCTGGTGGTTGGCCGGCACGCGGTCGAGATCGCGGTCGTAGATCGTGTCGCGGGCCATCGGCGTCCTCCCGGCATTGTGTTGCCGGGACCGTAGCTTGCGGGTGCGGGCGCGATCAATCAGGCTCCGCCGCATGCTCAGTGCCGCGGCTCGTCCTCGGGTTCGGGCAGGAAGCGGGCGAGCTCGAAGCCGATCTCGATCATCAGGCGCTCGATCTGCTCGACCAGCGCCGGTCGCCTCAGGGCATGGGCGAGGTCGCGCAGGGCGATGACGTGCTCGGCCATCCGGTTCACGACGCGCTCGCTCTGCAGGAGGTTGGCCGTCTGCGCCTCGGTCCGGTCGATGGCGATGCCGCGGCCCTGCAGGGTGCGGCCCGTGGGATCGCGGTCGATCCGGCCGCGCATCAGCAGGGTGCGGATGCCGCTGCGGGTGTCGCGGGTGCGGAACTCCGCCTCCAGGGTGCCGCCGGTCTCGGACACCGCGTGCAGGTAGCTCTCGACCCGGATGCGATCCTCGGGATGAGTCCGGTCGAGGAATGCCGCGAGGGACACGCCGGTGGCGGCCGCCACCGGGTCGAGGCCGAGCAGCCCTGCCAGTGAGGCCGAGAGCGCCAGCCGATCGGCCCAGTGATCATGGACCCATGTGCCGACCACACCGGACGCATCGAGGACGGATTGCGGGATCGGGGCTTCGGCCATGCCATTCCTCGCCGGATCGTCGTACGCCATCAAACCTGAGGTTATCAAATCCATCGAGGCCTCGGCACCGGCAGACCAACGCTACGAAATCCTATAGCAGCTGAAAAGGCCGTTCAAAGAACAGACAGCATAAATATTAACCTGAAGTTTAGAACGCAAGTTGCGACCGCGCATCCTGACCGGCTCGCCTGCCCCAGGGGACGGGAGCTTGCCTTAACGAGTCGTTAACCATGTCGCACGCAACGTGCCGCACGACATCCTTGGGTCACAGGATCGCGGCAGCCCGTGATCCCGCACCTGAGGTTGCCCGGCGCGGGCGCGGCAATCGGATTGCCCGCGCCCCGGCGGATGCGCAGGGCCTTCTGGAGGACGCCCAGGATGAAAGCGATCACCTTCGTTACGCAGAAGGGCGGCAGCGGCAAGAGCACGCTGTGCATCTCCCTGGCGGTCGCCGCCCGGGAGGCCGGCCACACGGTCTGCATCCTGGAGATGGACCGCCAGGCCACGATCTCGGACTGGCTCGACCACCGCACCGCCGACGGTCCCGAGGTCGCGCAGATCGACGCGACGCAGATCGACGCCGTGATGGAGCGCCTGCGCGAATCCGCCTACGATTTCGTGTTCATCGATACGCCGGGGGTCGATTCCACCGGCACGCTCTCGGCGATTCGCGCGGCCGATCTGTGCATCATCCCGTGCCGGCCGACGCCGGCCGACCTGCGGGCGTTCAAGCCGACGCTCGCCGCCGTCTACCGGCTGGAGAAGAAATTCGCCTTCGTGCTGAACCAGACCCCGCCCCGCTCCTACCGGGTCCGGGACGCGGCCGACGGGCTCGCCGTGCTCGGAATCCTGCCGGACGTGAACATCGTCGCCCGCACCGATCATCAGGACGCGATCGGCCTCGGCCAGGGCGTCACCGAGTTCAATCCCAAGGGCCAGGCCGCCGGGGAGGTCCGCCGCCTCTGGTCCTGGATCGAGCGCCGCACGCAGTCGCTGAGGACGGGCCAGCATGTCCAAGCCGCCTAAGCTCAGTCTCGCGGCGATCGTCGCCTCGGCGAACCCGCCGGATCGGCACGCGGCCCGGCCGCAGGGTGCCGAGATCGTGACGCTGGCGCTGGCGCCCCCGGCGGCGAAGCCGGCCGCCACGCTGAAGCAGCGCGCCCGGCAGATGTCGGTCTATCTGGAGCCGCCGGTCTACGACCAGCTCCGGGACCTCGCCTATGCCGAGCGGACCAAGATGCACGCCCTGATGCTGGAGGGCCTCGACCTGCTGTTCAAGCAGCGCGGCGCGCGCTCCATCGCGCAGCTGACCGAGACCCCGTCCCGCTGACCCGGGTTGCCCACAGGGCCGTGCCCTCGGGCGCGGCTCGGGGGCGGAGCCCGTCTGATACCCGGGCTCCGCCCTGGGCTTGCAAACCCGGACCCGCAAAAGGTCTCGGACCTCTCTGAAACCGGTTTTTTTTGAACAAATCAACGACTTGATCGCCACGTCTCGTGCTTTGCGCGAGAAAACCGCCCCGCGAACGGGCAGGGGATGAGCGCCGAAGCCGGGATCGTTCAGGCTTCGTTTACGCGATCCCTACAATTCTGGGTGGACCGGCTGAGCCCAGGGGCGCGGCCGGTGCCGGTTCGTTTACCGGCCATGGTTCCGCGTAGAGTTTGGTGATCCCCGACATGGTGCGCACGACCCTTCCCCGGCCTGCGCGCCTCGCCCTGCGGCTCCTGGCCGTCTCGGGCGTGGCCCTGGCCACGGCCAACTGCGCCACCACCCCCCAACAGCAGAAGCTCGCCGCCGGCAACGGCATCGACCCGAAATACGGGGTCAAGGCGAGCCCGCGCCTCTACAACGAGGGCGACGTGATCCCGAAGGGCGGCGGGCGCCGCTACACCGGCAAGCCCTACGTGGTGGCGGGCCAGACCTACGTGCCCAAGGAGGATCCGCGCGGCTACGTGCGGGAGGGCCTGGCCTCCTGGTACGGCTCGGCCTTCCACGGGCGCATGACCGCCAACGGCGAGGTGTTCGACCGCCACTCGATCGCCGCCGCCCACCCGACCCTGCCGCTGCCGAGCTACGCGCGGGTAACCAACCTCGACAACGGCTCCTCGATGATCGTGCGGGTCAACGACCGGGGGCCCTACCATGCCGGCCGCGTCATGGACGTCTCCGAGGAGGCGGCCGAGGCCCTGGGCTTCCACCGCAGGGGCACCGCGCGGGTGCGGGTCGAATATGCCGGCCGGGCCTCGGTCGCCGGCAGCGACGACCGCAAGCTCCTCGCCAGCCTGCGCACCGACGGGCAGCCGGCCGGCCGCTCGACCGTGATGATGGCCGATCTCGGCCCCTCCGAGGAGCCGGAGCGCTACGCCCGCTCGGCCCCCGAGCCCCTGGCCTTCAAGCCGGCCCCCGAGCGCGCGCAACCCGACGAGGCCCCGGCGCCGCGGCCCGCCCCGGTGCGTGCCCCGATCATGCTGGCTTCGGCCGCCATGCGGGTGCCGGCGGCCGTCCAGCCGACCGCCCAGAAGGTGCGGGATTTCCGGCCGGCGCCGGTCCAGGTCGCCGAGCAGAAGGGCGCCGAGCACAGGGGTGCGGGCGTAAAGGTTGCCGGCCTCAATCCGGCCTCCGGTCAGGGCCCGGCGCAGGCAAGCGTCCACGGCGCGGTTCCGAAGCCCGCCGCCGTCGCCCTTCGTGCGGGCCCGGGCGCGGGCCGGCCCGGCGCCCCCGCGAGATTCGCTGCGGCCGCGCCCGCCGCGCTGCCGCCTGCGTCCAAATCCGCCCTGGCGCATCTCGCCTCCGCGGCGGCACCGGCCAGGGTTCCCTCCGGGATCTCCGCCAAGGCCGCGGCCTCCACCAAGGCTCCGGCGCCGAGCAAGGTCGCCACCGCCGCCAAGGGACCAGCCCAGGCGAAGGTCGGGGGCCCGACCAAGACGGCGTCGACCGGCGCCGGGCATGCACGCCTGGCCGGGATCTACTGAGGACGGCCCGGGCGCTCGCCGTTCCCGCAATGCGGCATTTCGCGTTCGATCCCGCATCGAAACCGTAATATGGTCACGCTTGTTATCCGGATACGGTTGGCGTTCTTCCAACCGGGCGGCGGGCGTGGGACGGAACGGTGATGCGCAGGACCCTTCTCACCCTTCTTGCGGCCGCCTGCGCGCTGGGGGCGGGCCTCGCCGGCGCGGCCGCCCAGAGCTTCCAGACGGCGGCCCCGCACGCGATCCTGATCGACGCGGATTCCGGCTCGGTGCTGTTCGAGAAGGCCGCCGACGAGCGGTTCTCCCCGGCCAGCATGGCCAAGCTGATGACCACCGACATCGTGTTCGAGGCGCTGAAATCCGGCCGCCTGTCGATGGACACCGAGTTCACCGTCACCGAGGACGCCTGGAAGCGGGGCGGGGCCGGGGGCGGCGGCTCGTCGATGTTCGCGCAGGTCAACAGCCGCATCAAGATGTCGGACCTGCTGCGCGGCCTGATCGTCCAGTCGGGCAACGACGCCGCGATCACCATCGCGGAGAACATGGCCGGCACCGAGGAGGCCTTCGCCGGGCTGATGAACCAGCGCGCCAAGGAGATCGGGTTGACGAACTCGACCTTCCGCAACGCCACCGGCTACGCGGCGACCGATCAGAAGGTCACGGCCCGGGACATGGCCAAGCTCGCGATCCACCTGATCGAAACCTACCCGGACCTCTACAAGATCTTCTCCGAGAAGGAGTTCACCTGGAACAAGATCCGCCAGCAGAACCGCAACCCGCTCTTGGCCCTCGATATCGGTGCCGATGGTCTCAAGACCGGCTACCTCGAGGAATCCGGCTACGCCCTGACCGGCTCGGCGGTGCAGAACGGCCAGCGGCTGGTGCTCGTGGTCTCCGGCCTCAAGACCGCCCGGGACCGGGCCGCGGAATCGCGCAAGCTGATGGAATGGGGGTTCCGCGCCTTCGAGCCCCGGCAGATCTTCGCGACGGGCGAGACCGTGGCCGAGGCCTCGGTGTTCGGCGGCCAGGCCGGTTCCGTGCCCCTGGTCGCGAAGAAGCCGGTGCGGGTGCTGCTGCCCCGCGGCTCCACCGACCGGGTCAGCGCCAAGGTGGTCTATACCGGGCCGCTCGTCGCCCCCGTGGAGGAGGGCCGGCAGATCGGAACCCTGCGGATCCAGCGCGGCGACACCGTCGCCCTCGACCAGCCGCTCTTCGCCGGCGCGACGGTCGAGCCCGGCACCCTGTCGCAGCGGGCGATGGATGCGGCGCTGGAATTCGGCACCGGCCTCGTGCGCAAGGCCTTCGACCGGGTCGGCAAGAAGGACGCGAAATCCGGCGACCGAACGGCCGATCCGACGTGATGTTTCGCCCGTGATCGCGCCACGCGTCGAAGAGCCTGCGCCGGGAACCTTCATCACCTTCGAAGGCGGCGAGGGCGCCGGCAAGTCGACACAGATCGCCCGCCTAGCCGCGACCCTGCGGTCCCGGTCGGGCCGGGAGGTCTGCGTGACCCGCGAGCCCGGCGGCTCGCCCCGGGCCGAGGAGATCCGCGCGGCGCTGCTCGGTGGCGTCGCCAAGCCCTACGGCCCCTTCGCGGAGGCGCTGCTGTTCAGCGCGGCCCGGATCGACCACCTCGACCGGCTGATACGTCCGGCCCTGCGCCGGGGCGAGATCGTGCTGTGCGACCGCTTCATCGACTCGACGCGGGCCTACCAGGGCGCCGCCGCCGGCCTCGATCCGGCCGTCGTCATCGCCCTGGAGCGGGTCGTGGTCGGCCCGACCCGGCCGGATCTCACCCTGATCCTCGACCTGCCCCCCGAGGCCGGGCTCGCCCGCGCGGCCGGGCGCGGCGCCGGGACGGGGCAGGGGGCCGACCGGTTCGAGGCCGAATCACTCGACTTTCACGCAAGGCTGCGCGACGCCTTCCTGGCGATCGCCCGCGCCGAGCCGGAGCGCTGCGCGGTGATCGACGCCGGCCGCGATCCTGATTCGGTCGAGGTTGCGATCCGCGCCCTTGTGGCGGCCCGGCTGTCGGGCCTGCTCCCGACGGAAAGAAGCCGCGGCGATGCCGCCTGAGATCCGCGCCATGAAACCGGCAGACCGCGCCGCCGACGACACCGAGCCCGGCGACCTCCCCGGCGTCCCGCGCCCGCGCGAGACCCGGGCGCTGGTCGGCCACGAGGCCGCGGCCGAGGCCTTCGGGGCCGGGATCGCGGCGGGGCGTCTGCACCATGCCTGGCTGATCGGCGGCGCCCCCGGCATCGGCAAGGCGACCCTCGCCTACAAGGTCGCCCGCCGGCTGCTCGCCTATCCCGAGGGCGGCGGGCCGGCCGGGCTCGATGTGCCGGACGACAACCCCGTCGCCGGCAAGGTTGCGGGCCTGTCGCACCCGAACCTCGTGGCCCTGCGCCGCCACCGCACCGCCGGCGCCAAGGCGCTGCCCACCAAGATCTCGGTGGACATGGTCCGCCGGGCGCTCGACCTCTTCGCCTCGACGGCCACCGATTCCGGCTGGCGGGTCTGCATCCTCGACAGCGCCGAGGACCTCAACGCCAACGCGGCCAACGCCCTGCTCAAGGTGCTGGAGGAGCCGCCGCCTCGCGCCCTGTTCCTGATTCTGGCCCACCAGCCCGGGCGGCTGCTGCCGACGATCCGCTCCCGCTGCCGGGTACTGATGCTGCGCCCGCTCGCGCCCGAGGCGGTGGCCCGGGTGGTGCGCGGGCTGCCCGAGCCGTTCCCGCAGCCCGAGGAGGCCGCCCTGGCCCGGGCGGTCGCCCAGTGCGAGGGGTCGGTCGCCCGGGCGCTGGCGATGCTCGATCCGGTCACGGCCGGCCTCGTGGCCGAGGTCGAGACCCTGCTGGCCCGGGCGCAGACGCCCGATTGGGGGCGGGTGCTCAAGCTCGCCGAGACCCTGGCCGGGCGCGACGCCGAGGCGCGGTTCGAGGCCGCGCAGGACGCGGTCCTGCGCTTCGTCTCGACCGAGCTCGACCGGCGCCGGGACGAGCCGCCGGCCCGCCTCGCCGCCCTGGTGGAGGTCGCCGAGCGGTTCGGCCGCGCCGCCCGGGAGGCGGCGATCTACAATCTCGACCGGCGGCCGGTGGTGCTGTCGTTGTTCGGGGATCTGGCCGAGGCGGCCTCGTAACCGCTGTGCCTTCCGGGACGGCCAGGGCTCCGCCCTGGACCCGCAACAGGTCTCGGACCTTTGGATTCCATGATCGTCCGCGCGGCAGCGGCGGTTGCGTCCGCGCCCCGGCCGCGCGACAACGCGAAAAACCTCTTGCGATCATTCGGAACACCACAGACGTGACGTCCAACGCCCCGGCGCATTCCAAGAAGACTTTCGGCCTCTCGACCGCGATCTCCTACCCCAACGGCGCGCCCCATATCGGCCACGCCTACGAGGTGATCGCCGCCGACGCCAGCCCCCGCTTCCACCGGCTCGACGGCTACGACGTGCTGTTCTCCACCGGCACGGACGAGCACGGCCTCAAGATCCAGCAGGCGGCGACCCGGGCCGGCACCAGCCCGCGCGCCTATGTCGACGGCACCGCCGCCCGGTTCCAGGCGATGGCCGACCGGATGGATTGCGCCTACGACCGCTTCATCCGCACCACCGAGCCCGGCCACTACGCAGCCGCGCAGGAGATCTGGCGGCGGATGGAGGCCAACGGCGACATCTACCTGGACACGTATGCCGGCTGGTACTCGGTGCGCGACGAGGCCTATTACGACGCCGCCGAGACCCGCCTGCTGGAGGATGGCAGTCGCCGCAGCCTCGCCACCGACACGCCCGTGGTGTGGATGGAGGAGGAGAATTTCCTGTTCCGGCTCTCGGCCTACCAGGATCGGCTGCTGAAGCTCTACGAGTATCAGCCGGACTTCATCGGTCCGGAAACCCGAAGAAACGAAGTGGCGAGCTTCGTGCGCTCCGGCCTCAAGGACCTCTCGGTCAGCCGCACCAATTTCGACTGGGGCGTGCCGGTGCCGGGGCATCCGAACCACGTCATGTACGTGTGGGTTGACGCGCTGACCAACTACCTCACGGTCACGGGCTTCCCCGACGCGGAGAACCCCCGGAAAAAATTCTGGCCGATGGACCTGCATGTGATCGGCAAGGACATCGTCCGGTTCCACGCGGTCTACTGGCCCGCCTTCCTGATGTCGGCCGGGCTGCCCCTGCCCAAGCGCGTCTTCGGCCACGGCTTCCTGCTCTCCAAGGGCGAGAAGATGTCGAAATCGCTCGGCAACGTCCTCGACCCGTTCGAGCTCGCCGACACCTACGGGGTCGATCCGGTGCGCTACTTCGTGCTGCGCGAGGTGCCGTTCGGCGGCGACGGCAGCTACAGCCACGAGGCGATCATCGGCCGGATCAACGCCGATCTCGCCAACGACCTCGGCAACCTCGCCCAGCGCTCGCTCTCGATGGTCGCCAAGAACTGCGACGCCGCGGTGCCGGATCCCGGCGCCTTGCCCGCCTCCTTGGACGAGGCCGACCGCGCCCTCCTGGCGCTGGCCGCCGCGGCGCCCGGCAAGGTCCGGGCGCTGATGGGCGATCTCGCGCTCCACAGCGTCCTGGCCGAGATCTGGGCGGTGGTGGCCGAGGCCAACCGCTACTTCGCCGGCCAGGAGCCCTGGAAGCTGCGCAAGTCCGACCCGGCCCGGATGAACGCCGTGCTCTACACGACGCTCGAAGCCCTGCGGGCCTTCGGCATCCTGGTCCAGCCCTTCGTGCCCACGGCGGCCTCCAGGCTCCTGGACCTGCTCGCCGTGCCGGCGGACCGGCGCATGCTCGCCGATGTGGGGGAGGGCGGTCGCCTGGTGCCCGGCACCGCCTTGCCCGCCCCGGCCCCGGTCTTCCCCCGGTTCGAGCGGCCCGAAACGCCGGCCGCCTGACAGCGATCCGAGACACGATGCTGATCGACAGCCACTGCCATCTGGATTTCCCGGATTTTGCCGCCGACCTGCCGGGGGTGATCGCCCGCGCCCGGGACGCGGGCGTCACCGGCATGCTCACCATCTCGACCCGGGTCGCCCGGGCCGAGACCTACCGGGCGATCGCCGGGGCCCATCCCGAGATCTGGTTCACCATCGGCACCCATCCGGACGGGGCCGGCGAGGAGCCGGATGTGCCCGCCGAGACGATCGCGGGGATCGCAAAGGCGCATCCCCGCTGCGTCGGGATCGGCGAGGCGGGACTCGACTACCACTACCCCGACGGCGCCCCCGAGGCCGTGCAGGAGCAGGTGCTGCGCGCCCATATCGAGGCGGCGCGCCTCGCCGGCCTGCCCCTGGTCATCCATGCCCGGGACGCCGACGACCACATGGAGCGGGTGCTCACCGACGAGATGGGCAAAAAACCGTTCCGGGCGGTGCTGCACTGCTTTTCGTCGGGCCAGCGCCTCGCCGAGGCCGGGCTCGAGCTGGGGCTCTCGATCTCGTTCTCCGGGATCGTCACCTTCCGGCGCTCGCACGCGCTGCGCGACATCGCCCGGCGCGTGCCCCTCGACAGGATCCTGGTGGAGACCGACGCGCCGTTCCTCGCCCCCGAGCCGCATCGCGGCCGGACCAACGAGCCGGCCTACATGGCCGACACCGCCCGGTCGCTGGCCGAGACCCTGGGATTGTCCGCCGAGGACTTCGCCCGGATCACCACGGCGAACTTTTTCGCCTTGTTCGACAAGGCCAAACCCAGGGACGCGGCATGACCGATCCGGGCGCCGCGCCGGCGAGCCTGACCCTGCGCATCCTCGGCTGCGGCTCGTCCGGCGGGGTGCCGCGGGTCGCCAGCGGATGGGGCGCGTGCAATCCGGAGGATCCGCGCAACCGGCGGCGGCGCTGCTCGATCCTGGTCGAGCGCGTATCCGGGGGAGGGCGGACCACCCTGCTGGTCGATACCTCGCCCGACCTGCGCGAGCAGCTCATCGATGCAGGCGTCCAGCGCCTCGACGCCGTGCTCTACACCCACGCCCATGCCGACCACACCCACGGCATCGACGATCTGCGTCCCCTGGTGATCACCATGCGCGGGCGCATCCCGGTCTATGCCGACACGCTCACCCGATCCCTGCTGACGACGCGATTCGGCTATTGCTTCGAGACGCCCCCCGGCAGCGCCTATCCGCCGATCTTGGACCTGCGCGATCTCCCCGCCGCGCTGAGCCTCGACGGGTCGGGTGGCCCGATCACGGTGGAATCGCTCCCGGTGGAGCACGGGACGGAGGCGGCTCTGGGCTTCCGGTTCGGCAAGGCCGCCTACATGCCGGATGTCAGCCTGATTCCGGAGGCGAGTCTGGCTCGGCTCTACGGTCTCGATGTCCTGATCATCGACGCTCTGCGGGACACGCCGCACCCGACGCATTTCTCCGTCTCGGATGCGTTGGCGCTGCTCGACGCGGTGAAGCCTCGGCGGGCGGTGCTCACCAACCTCCACACCGATCTCGACTACGCCGCCCTGGCCGCACGCCTGCCGGAGAACGTGGTGCCGGCCTATGACGGGCTGACCCTCCGCCTCGACATCTGAGGCCCGACCCGGAGGAGGGGGGCGAATCGGACGTCACACCCCTGTCGTCGCCGGAGTCCAAGAAAATCGGCTCCGCTCCGAAACAACCCTGTTGACGACCCGGGTTGGTGTGCGTATACCCCTGTTCATCGGCGCCGGCCGCGGAAGTGGACCGGGCGCTGAGGCATCTTCTGACAGGATCGGCGATTGGCCGGCGGGTTTGCCGGGCGACAGTCTGTTTTTGTCCGATGCTGGCTTCGGGGTCGGGTTCGCTTCGGCGGGTTCGGCAGCGGGGTTGACAGGGGGATCGGCGGGCTCTAGACGCCCTCCACCGCTGAGGCGGCCGACCGGATGGTCTGGCCGGTATCACGGTTCTCCCAGTCGGACAAGCGGGTGATCGGGTTTCTGGCCCGGATCGTCGTTCTGTCGATGGCGGCCCGGTCACCGGTTCGCCTGGGTCTTTGACATTGTTGGATTTGAGGAAGGGAGACGCGGACGGCGTTTGTCCTTGCGGTCGGAGCTTTGGCTTCGACAAGTGAGAGACTAGTGCCGATCGTCGGATCTCTTTTTGAGCTCACCGATTTCGTCGCGCTGTGAAGCGCTGCGGGATCGATTGTGAGGCTCCGTCTGAGAATTACGTGATCGGCCAGA
>NZ_LKKO01000081.1 GCF_001455965.1 Methylobacterium sp. GXS13 | reverse complement strand
GCGCGCCGCCGGGCCCCCACCACCCCGTGGTGAACGGCCTGCGCATGACCGGCGGCAGCTTCTCGACCCGGTCGAGTTACGCGGTCATGCGCCGGCTCGGCGCGACCGCCCGCGACATGCTGATCCGCGCCGCCGCGGCCCGGCTCAAGGTTCAGGAAGCCGAGCTCACCACCCGCGACGGGGTCGTGATCCACGCGCCGACCGACCGGTCGCTGCCCTACGGCGACTTGGCGGCCGACGCCCTGCTGCTGAAACCGAACGAGGCCGTGCCGCTGCGCGACCCGTCGACCTTCCGGTATATCCGCCAGCCGGTCCCGCGGCTCGACGTGCACGACAAGGCGACGGGACGGGCGGTCTACGCGATCGACCAGAAACTCGACGGCATGCTCTACGCCGCCGTGCAGCACGCGCCGCATCTCGGCACCGAGCCGGAGGCGCTCGCCAACGCGGCCGAGATCCGGGCGATGCCGGGCGTCCATTCGGTGCACCGCCTGCCGGGCGCCGTCGCGGTCGCGGCCGACAGCTGGTGGCGGGCCCGCAAGGCGGTCGAGGCGCTTGGCGTGCGCTGGTCGGCGCCCAAGCCCAGCGGCCTCGACACGGTGGCGGCCGATTTCTCGTCCGACGGGATGGTGGCGGCTCTCAAGGCCGCCACCGATCCGGGCCTCGCGGCCGAGGCGGTGGGGGACACCGCCGACGCCTTCGCCAAGGCCGCCAAGGTCATTGAGGCCGAATACGAGGCGCCCTATCTGGCCCACGCCCAGCTCGAGCCGCCTACGGCGCTCGCGCACTTTGCCGAGGACGGCACGCTGGACCTCTGGCTGCCGAACCAGATGCCCGAGCTGTTCCAGGCCCTGTCCGCCCAGGTGGCCGGCCTGCAGCCCGCCCAGGTGCGGATCCACTCGCCGATGCTGGGCGGCTTCTTCGGCCGCCACTTCGCCTACGGACCCGGCAACCCGTTCCCACAGGCGATCCGCCTCGCGCAGGCGACCCGGCGCCCGGTGAAGGTGATCTGGTCGCGCGAGGAGGAGTTCCGGTCCGACGCCCTGCGTCCGCTCAGCTACAGCCGCTTCCGTGCCGCCCTCGACGCCCGGGGGCGCCCCAGCGCCATCGAGGTCCGCACCGTCGGCGAGGGGCCGATCGGGCGCTATTTCGGCGCGCTGTTCAAGAACCCGATCGATTCGTCCGCCGTGGAGGGGATCGTCGAGAAGCCCTACGCCATCCCGAACCGGCGGATGACCTTCACCAAGCTCGCCCATCCGGTGACGATCGCGTTCTGGCGCTCCGTCGGCCACTCGATGAACGACGCGTTCTACGAGAGCTTCCTCGACGAGATCGCTCAAGGGGGCGGCCAGGACCCGTTCGCCCTGCGCCAGGCACTCCTGAAGGACAGCCCGCGCCATCTGGCGCTGCTGGCGGCGGCCGCGGAGATGTCCGGCGGCTGGCGGCGCGGGCCCTATCCGGCCGAGGGCGGAACGCGGGCTCGGGGTCTGGCCATGGCCTCGCCGTTCGGGTCGGAGACGGTCACGATCGCCGAAGTCTCGGTCGCGGGCGGCGAAGCCCGGGTCCGCACCCTATGGATCGCGTTCGATCCCGGCAGCGTGGTCAACCCGGCGATCGTGCGGGCGCAGGTCGAGTCGGCCGCCGCCCTGGGCCTCTCCTCGGTGCTGTTCGAGCAGATCGTCTACCGTGACGGGGTGCGCCAGTCGCAGAACTTCGACACCTATCCGATCCTGCGCCGGGAGCACATGCCGGCGGTGCACGTGCGCATCGTCGAGAGCGGCGCCCCGATGGGCCGCGACGGCGAGCCGGGCCTGCCCGGCGTGCCGCCCGCCGTGCTGAACGCCATCGCGGCCCTGACCGGCCAGCGCATCCGCGCGCTGCCGATCGCCAACACCAAGCTCTCCGCGGCCTGACGGCGGCGGTTTGCGGGACCGTCCGAGCGCGGGGGGGGGGAGGGGGGCACGCGCCGTCTTGCGCGCCTCCGTGACGGCCGGCACCCGACGGGGTGGCCGGCCTGGAAAAGGAGTCAGCCGATGCTGGATGTGGTCGACCGGACCGAGCGGATCGCAGATCCGTCCGAGGCCGCCCTGACCGCACACAAGGCCGCCGAGGCGCCGCCGACCATCCCGGCGGGTTGGCGGCAGCTCGAAGTGCTGCCGGTCGGCCTCTTCGCCGCGGTGATGGGCCTGACCGGCCTCAGCGTCGCCTGGAGCCTGGCCCAGGCCCGCTACGCCGCGCCGGCCTGGATCGCCGACGTCCTGGGCTGGGCGGCGCTCGCCGCCTTCGTGGCGATCGCGGCGGGCTACGCCGCGAAGGCCGCCATCGCCGCGCAAGCGGTGCGTGCCGAGTTTGTCCATCCGATCGCCGGCAACCTGTTCGGGACGCCCCTGATCAGCCTGCTGCTGCTGCCCATCCCGCTGGCGCGGGCCAACCTCCTCGTCGCGCAGGTCGTGTGGGTCCTGGGCGCCGTCGGCATGACCGTGTTCGCCTGGCTGATCGTGACCCGCTGGCTGAGCGAGCGCCAGCAGGCGGCGCATGCGACACCGGCCTGGATCGTCCCGGTGGTCGGCCTGCTCGACGTGCCGCTCGCCTTGCCGGGGCTGGGCCTGCCGCCGATGCACGCGGTCATGATGTTCGGGCTCGCCGTCGGCCTGTTCTTCGCGGTGCCGCTATTCACGCTGATCCTGTCGCGGCTGCTGTTCGAGGCGCCGCTCCCGGTGGCGCTGCAGCCGGCTTTGCTGATCCTGATCGCGCCGTTCGCGGTCGGGTTCTCGACCTACGTGGCGACAACCGGAACCATCGACCTGTTCGCGGAGGCGCTCTACGCGCTCACGCTGTCCCTGCTGGCGGTGCTGCTGCCCAAGCTCGCCCGCCTCGTTCAGGCCTGCCCGTTCCGGGTCGCCTGGTGGGCGGTGAGCTTCCCCCTCGCCGCCGCGGCGGTCGCGTCCCTGCGCATCGCGACGGCGATGCCGGGCGCGCTCGCCGACGGCACCGCCCTGGCGCTCCTCGCCCTGGCGACGCTGGTGATCCTGTGGCTGCTCGGCCGGACCCTGTTCGGGCTCGCCCGCGGGGAGTTGCGCAGCCTGACCCAGTGAGGGCGGGGCACGCATTCGCGTCACAGGCTACGCCACCACGAAGCCGTGGGCGAACGGGTCGCGGTCGTCGATGAAGATCGTGTTGATCCCGGTCTGGCGCGCCCAGCCGGCCACCGAAGGCACGATCGCGGGCTTGCCGGCCACCGTGGTCGCGGCCTCGAACCGGCCGTGGAACAGCGAGCCGATGATCGATTCGTGGACGAAAGCGTCGCCGACGGAGAGTTTGCCCTTGGCGGCGAGCTGCGCCATCCGGGCCGAGGTGCCGGTGCCGCAGGGCGAGCGGTCGATCGCCTTGTCGCCGTAGAACACGGCGTTGCGGGCCTGGGCCTCGGGGTGACGCGGCGCGCCGGTCCAGAGGATGTGGGACAGGCCCCGGATCTCCGGATGCTCCGGGTGGACGAAGTCGTATTGGGCGTTGAGCGCCGCCCGCAGGCGCGGCGACAGGGCGATGAGCGCGCCGGCGGAATGGTCCGCCATGTCCCGGAAGCTCTTCTGCGGCTCGACGATGGCGTAGAAGTTGCCGCCATAGGCGACATCCACCACGATCTCGCCGAAGCCCTCGACCTGCGCGGTCAGCCCCTCGGCATGGAGGAAACCCGGCACGTTGCGCAGCCGCACCTCCTCCACGAAGCGGCCCTCCTGCCGGTAGGTGACATCCACCTTGCCGGCCGGCGCGTCGATGGCGAGCTTGCCCGGTTCGCGCGGGGTGACCAGGCCGTTCTCGATCGCCATGGTGACCGTGCCGATCGTCCCGTGGCCGCACATCGGCAGGCAGCCGCTGGTCTCGATGAACAGCACCGCCACGTCGCAATCGGGCCGGGTCGGCGGATACAGGATCGCGCCCGACATCATGTCGTGGCCGCGCGGCTCGAACATCAGCCCGGTGCGGATCCAGTCGAAGGCGCGCAGGAAATGGGCGCGCTTCTCCAGCATGGTCTGGCCTTCGAGGATCGGGCCGCCGCCCGAGACCAGGCGGACCGGGTTTCCGCAGGTATGGCCGTCGAGGCAGGAAAAGGTGTGGTTCGCCATCGTGGAAGCCCTATCGGAAGCGCTGGGGCGAGAACGGTGCGAGATCGATCGCCGGCGCCGCGCCGGTGACGAAGGCGTAGCCGAGGCGGGCCGTGCCCGCCGACTGGGTGAGCCCGAGATGGCCGTGCCCGAAGGCGTAGACGACCCGGCGGGTGGACGCGGCATGGCCGATCGCCGGCAGGGAATCGGGTAGCGACGGGCGGGAGCCCATCCAGGGGTGCCCACCCTCGATGTCCAGGCCCGGCAGGAAGCCCTTCGCCTTGCGCAGCATCGCCTCCGAGCGCCGGAAATCCGGCGGCCGGTCGAGGCCCCCGAGCTCCACCGCGCCGCCGACCCGGATGCCGGACGACAGGCGGGTCACCACGAAGCCGTGGCCGCCGAAGGTGATCTGGGTGCGCAGGTCGAAGGCGCCTTCGGGCAGGGTCGTGTTGTAGCCGCGCTCGGTCTCCAGCGGGATCCGCTCGCCGAGGCTGCGGATGATCCGATGCGAGAAGGCCCCGGCCGCGACGACGACCTGCACGGCCTGACGGATCCCGCCTTGCGTCACGAGGGCGACGCCGTCCTCCGTGGGCCGGAGCGCCGTTACGGCGGCGCGCTCGATCGTGCCGCCTTCGGCCCGGAAACGATCGGCCAGGGCGAGCCCGTATGCCTTCGGATCGGCGATCGAGAACCAGCCGGGGGTGAATGTCCCGTGCGTGAACCGCGGCGACAGGCCGGGCTGGAGTGCCGCCATGCCGGCGGCGTCGAGATGCGTGAAGGCGATGCCGTGATCGGCCCGCACCCGCCAGCCGGGCAGGGCGGCCTCGAACTCGGCCTGCCCTTCGTAGACCTGGAGATTGCCGTCCTTGCGCAGCATCGCCCGGGTGCCCGTGGCCGCGAGGAACGGCTCCAATGCGTCCCGCGACAGGTCCATGAGCGCTGTCTGGGCCGCTGTCGCCCGGCGGACGCGCTCGACCGCGTCGGCCCGCCAGAAGCGCAGCATCCAGGGCAGGATCCGCGGGGCGTAGGCCGGCGGCACCGAGAGCGGCCCGAGCGGGTCGAGCAGCCAGCGCGGCGCCTTCCTGAGGATCCCGGGCGAGGCCAGCGGCAGGATGTCGGTGAAGGCGAAGGCCCCGGCATTGCCGGCGCTCGCCCCGGCCACCGGGCCCTCGCGGTCCAGCACCGTGACGGACAGGCCGCGGGTGCGCAGCGCGAGCGCGGCGGACAGGCCGATGATTCCCGCGCCGACGACGACCACGTCGCGCGCCTCGAATGCGGAGGAGCCCATCCTAGCGTGCCGCCGGGAACCGGGGCCCGCCACAGGATCGTCCGGCGCCGCGCCATTCGTCCCTCGGCGCGATCCCGGCCCCGACCGTCCGGGAAAAGATCCTTCGCGCGTCCAGCATGCCGATCATCGTACCTCCGAATGATCGGCGAGCATATTCCAGGCCGCGCGCAGGCATCGCAAGGTCGCTCTCCATCCGGAGACGCCGCATGTCGAGGTCCGCATCCAAGCATGGTTCGATCCCGGCGGCAAAGCCGCCCGGGAAAGACTGTCGCATGCCTGCTCGATGCTCGGATGCGATGTGCACTATCCTTGCGACGCGGCGAGATTCCCGGCTCGCGATGCGTCGCTAACGGCCCGTGGACCACCCGCTTTCCCGGCGCTGCCGCGGGCTGACAAGCGTCCGCAGGCCGGCCCCGTCGGCGCGGACAGGGGGGCCATCTGGCGTCAGCTGGATCGGGCCATGCCCAGAGTGCGGATCTTCGTCAGCATCGGGCGCCAGTTCCGGGTCAGGCGCATTTCCAGGATCGAGCGGACCGTGCGGACCGGGAGGACGATGCTCGCCAGCAGGAACAGGGCGACCGATACGCGCCGTGCCGGCCCGTACCAGCCCGGAAAGGCATTCACGGTGCGAAGGATGCTGGTCCAGCGGATGCGTTTGAGGTCCAGAATATCGCAATAGTTGCTGTAGCGCAGGTAGACGTACATATCGGTCGGATTGCCGATCGCGCGGGAGACGCCCTGGTCGCTCAGCGCCTCCTTCAGGTGGGAAACCCGGTCGGCAAACCGCTTCTGGTGTCGTCGGAGGAGGGAGGGGGTCGGCAGCCGGTCGGTTCCGGACTTGTTCTTGCCGTGCACACGATAGCGGCCCAGCGGCTCGGCCAGGCTGATGATGTCGCCGTAGAACGGCGCGGCCAGCAGCATGACGCCGTCGACCGCCGAATCGTAATGCGCCGTCTCAAGCAGCGCGCACAGATCCCTGTGGAAGACATTGCCCGAGGTCGGCGGCGAGATGTAGGTGCCGGCCTTCTCGACGGATTCGGCGAAGGAGGCGCGGTCGCGGGCATCCGCGAGCTTCGGGAACGTCGAGCCCAGTTCGGTCCCGGTGGCGTCGATCCGAAGAAGCGGGAACTGGATCTTCGCGACGTTCGCGTCGAGATGACGAATGATCGTCTGTATCGAACCCGGTACGAGTTCATCATCTGCATCGAGGAACAATATAAATGGCGCGGATGTCTTGGAGGCGCCGTATCGGCAGGCGCTGACTTGTCCGCCGTTCTGTTTCCGGAAGGCACGGACGTTGAATTTCTGGATCACCTCCCACGAGCGGTCCGTCGATCCGTCGTCGACGACGATGACGTCGCACTGCGACGTATCCTGGAAGAGAACGCTCTCGATCGAATGCCGAACGTAATCCTCGTAATTATAGCAGTTTATTATGATTGCAAGTTTCTCTCCGCCGCATTCCATTGTGCTTGCCCGTGTCAATATCGTTCAGTGCGTTAAAACTGAATCTGGATATATATAGAAGATTGTTATTATCTATGATTATAACTCTCCCGTAAATGCCTCGGCGGTTGAATAAAGTCGGGATTAAAATCAGATCAGTTGCCGTTACGCCGGCTCGTGCATCCGGGCCGGTTTGGCCCGGCCTCCGCGTCTCGAACAAAGTCACCGCGCCTGCCGGGCCGGCGCGCCAGCGTGGTACGGGGCTGGCCGGGGCCGAAGCCTGTGCGTCAGCCGGTTCGTCGAGCCGGTGGCGGACACGTTCTTCCTGCTCGGCCTCATGGTCATCACCGGCGTGGCGTTCCTGTTCGCCGATGAGGTGATCCAACGCCCTGCGGCTCACGGCGTGCAGGTGAGGTCGCCCCCCGGGCATGTGATCTGTGCGGTCAGGTCCTGGATGCGCTGGCGGGTCAGCTGCGTCTTGCAGGTTCCGACGAGCAGCGGCGCGATCGTACCGTTGGCCTCCGGCGTGGTGGTGTCGTAGCCGGTGCGCAGGTTGCATTCGAGGTCGCGGAAGGCGATCCAGACCCGCTGGGCAGCCACGAGATTGTGCCGGCCGGTGCTGTCGAGCTTGTCGCGCAGAGCCGCGTACCGCCGGTTCAGCTCGGCATCGGCCTGGGCGAAATTGTGGGCCGCACAGATATTGGCCTCCGTCTGGTTGGGCGCCTGGGTGCAATCCGCCTCCGCGGCGGAGACGGCGACTGGAACGCCGACCAGGAGACCGAGGGCGGCAGGGCGTAGCATCTTAGTCTCCGCGAGTGGGCTACGGCTCGTCGGCCACCGGAAGATCGCGCCGGTCGCGGAAAGCGTAGAAGCCACCCTCGGCGTCGTACAGGACGTCGAAGCCATTGAGCAGGCGCAGCCCCGTATTCGCGAATGGAAGCGGACGGGTGGTGTTGAGGACGATGCGCCCGGGCGCCAGAGGGGAGTTGGCCTCGCCGCTCGCGATCGCGTAGCCGGCCGCGTCGCCGAACCGGAAGCTCAGGCGCGTTCCGGGCAGGAGCGCGCCATGCCCGTCGAGGCTGCCGGCGACCTGCTCGGGCGGGAGCGTCAGGAACATGCCGGTCACGCCGGTATCGATCAGCGCCCGCCCGCAGGTTCCCGGTGCCCGGCCGTTCACCGTGATGCAGACCGGAACGCCGAGCCAGTCCCCGGCGACCCGCGGATGCGGATCGAGCTTCACGAAGCGGAAGCGCCCCCGCGTATTGGCGTGCGTCAGCCCGACATGCACGCCCCGCCGTGTCACCACGTAGCCGCGATGCACCGCGCCGGGGCCGGGCGGCTCGGCATGGAGCAGCGGATTGGTGTCCGGCGTGCTCTCAGCCTGGCTGTCGTCCTCGCGCCCGAAGCCGATGCCCATCATGGCGACGTGGCCCGGGGCGTCCTCTTGCGTGCAGTTGCGGGCCTTGGCGGTGCAGTCGATGCGCTCGACCGCGAGAACCGGGATCGGCAGCGTCGGGACGCTGGCGCCGTCACCGCCCCACAGGGTCACCGGCACCGTCACCCAGCGGCCGATCATGATTCGCCCGGAACTCGAATAGGTCAGGCGTCCGGGGCGGCCCGGCAGGGTCTCGACATGCGGGATGCGGGCTGCCGACACGACGATGCCGGTCGAACCGGTATCCACCAGCACCGGACGGGGCTCGCCGCCAAAGGACAGGCCGAGGCGCGGGGATTGCGTCATCGCCGAGCCGGGCCTCGGTGCGTTGAGGAACGACAGGAAGAGGCCCCGCCGGTCGTTCTGGTAGCTCGGGCGCTCTGCGGCCGCGGCGGCGGGGGACAGGCCGATCAGCCCGGCACCGAGCAGCATGGTCCGGGTAAGGTGGTGTGGTTTGGCCGGTTTTGTGGTGGCGCAACGCATCGTCGGACTCGGGATCGACCCCGGGAGGATATCATCCGGCACGATCCGAGCCGAGTATCAGGGCCCGGGATCCGCGTGTCTCTGCAATCCTCCCAGCAGAGCCAGGATGCGTCCCAGCAGCACCCGGGCATGAAGCGCGACACCACCACCGGTCCGTTCGGCAGCCTGGTTCGCACACGCCTCGTAGGCTGCGCGTAGGGCGGCAAGCTGGCGCGCGCGCAGCACGGGATCGTCGGAGCCCATGAGCGACCTCCCCGACAGGCTGGTGTCTGCGGTGCGTCCCCGCGGACATGCCTCCTCAACCACCCTTAGTCGGGGAGTTGGAAAACCGTGTTTGAACGGTCCCTACGACCTTTAGTGCCGGAACACCTGGACATGCGCCGCAGGCTCCCCGACCGCGCGGTCAAGGATACAGGTGCCCTCGCGGTCGGCACCAAACCGTCAAACAAGAGGTTTCCACGCCCCAGAGCGGCACGTACCGCCCCGGGCAGGCGGTTAGCCCATTCTAGGAAGCAAATCCAGGCCGACGCCAGCGCCGAGCCGAGATCGTCTGGGGATAGTCCGGAAACGTACGGATGGCCGGTCAGTGAATAAATTGCCGGAATTTGTGTTAAAAACCATTAACCCTGACGCGGTAGGCCGCTGAACAAGCCTGCCACCTCCGACTTATGCTTTCGTGCATCACGGCGTCTGAGGTGCAATCACGATGAACTCTTATTCGATCTTTCTTCGCGACCGCGCGCAGGCCCACGAAGACCATCCGCGGCTCCTGGCCTACGAGATCCCGGATCAGCTCGCGGCGCAGACATTGGTCTCGGGGATCGCCGCCTCTTACCGGGAGCACGGCTTCAATCCGGCCACGCGGGTGCACTGGTTTCGGGACGGCGACAGCATACACGAGATCTACGCGTGGCCGCACCCGTAACGGCCGGCTCAGGTGCCGCAGAACGTCCGGTAGCCAACGCCGCCACCCTCGGGCGCCTCGGCATAGCGAACCATGGCGGGCTGGTCGTCGTAAGGGCGGGACAGCACCGTCAGGAGTTCCTCGAACGGCGCGAAGTCGTCGCGCTCCACCGCCGCCGCGATCATCGCCTCGACGCGATGGTTGCGCGGAATGAAGGCCGGATTGACCCGTCGCATCGCGGCTTCCGTCGCGGCGGAATCGCGGGCCTCCTGGGCGAGGCGCGGGCGCCAGCTTTGGGCCCAGGCATCGTAGGCGGTCGGATCGACGAACAGGTCGCGGACGGCTGCGTCGGCTTCTGGGTGCGCAGACGCAGCGCATAGGGCCCGGAAGGTGCGGGTGAAGTCGGCTTGGTTCTCGGCCATCCGCTTCAGGAGGTCGCCCGCCAGCGCCGGGTCTCCGTCCCGGACCTCGGTGAGGCCGAGCTTGGCGTTGAGGCCCGCGTGGTAGGCGGTCTCGAAGCGTGGCCCGTAGCCGACGGCCGCCGCCTCGGCCTCGGCGACCGCCTCGGTCTCGTCGGCGGCCAGCAACGGCAGCAGGGTCTCGGCGAGGCGCGTCAGGTTCCACAGCGCGATGCGCGGCTGCTCGCCGTAGGCGTAGCGTCCGTGCTGGTCGATGGAACTGAAGACCGTCCGGGGATCGTAGACGTCCAGGAAGGCGCAGGGGCCGTAATCGATCGTCTCGCCGGCGACCGACATGTTGTCGGTGTTCATCACCCCGTGGACGAACCCGACCAGCAGCCAACGCGCCACCAGCTCGGACTGGCGGGCGACGACGCCTTCGAGCAGTGCCCGGTAGGGCTTCTCCACACCGACCGCCTCGGGATAGTGACGGGCGATCACGTGATCGGCGAGCGCCCGCAGGCCCTCGATATCGCCCCGGACGGCGAAGAACTGGAAGGTGCCGACTCGGATATGGCTCGACGCCACGCGGGTCAGCACGGCGCCGGGCAGAAGGGTTTCGCGCACCACCGGCTCGCCCGTCGCGACGGCGGCGAGCGCCCGGGTGGTCGGGATGCCGAGGGCCGCCATGGCCTCACTGACGAGGTACTCGCGGAGCACCGGCCCGAGCGCGGCGCGGCCGTCTCCCCGCCGGGAGAACGGCGTCGGGCCGGATCCTTTGAGCTGGATGTCGCGGCGCTGTCCCACCCGGTCGATCACCTCGCCGAGCAGGATCGCCCGACCGTCGCCGAGTTGCGGCACGAATTGGCCGAACTGGTGCCCGGCATAGGCCGCCGCCAGCGGGGTCGCCCCCGCGGGAATCTGGTTTCCAGCCAGCGCCGCCACCCCATCCGGGCCAGCGAGCCAGTCCGGATCGAGGCCGAGGCTCTCGGCGAGCGACCGGTTCAGCCGGATCAGGCGGGGCGCTGCCACGGGCGTGGGTGCGCGTGGGGCGTAGAAACGCTCCGGCAGGCGGGCATAGCTGTTGTCGAAGGGGATCGGGCTCATCGATGGCATCTATGAACGCGCTCGGCGGCCAGCAAGCGCGTTCAGGCCGCGCGGCGTTCCACCGGGTGCCATCAGGCCCGCGCAGTCATGGCACCGAACATCCGGCCGGTTTTGCGACCGAACGGCCGGCGCGCGCGTTCGCTCCAGGCATCCGGCGGTCTGCATCCCGTCCGGCCCCGTCGATCCGCACTGTGGCAGGCAGGTCTCAGAATGGCTCTTCTGGACGAAAACATCCGGGTACGGCCGACCGCATGCTTGTAAGACTTGTCCTCACGGGCGATGCCGCTGCCATGGCTCTGCGCGGACCCGTATCGATCTTGCCGAGGCCCGTATCGCGGGCGGTGCTGCACGGCTGCAAGACCCGCGACCGGGTGCACACGGTCGGTCGTCAGCCCTGTCTGGCCCCGCAGGAGGCCTTCGCGCGGTCACGCGAGCCGGGCAAGCCATGAGGGCCGCGGCGGCAATCCTCCCCGGGGGCGGCGAGCTCGGCGCGATCGTCCGGGCTTATGACTGGGCGACCACGCCGCTCGGCCCGATCACCGGCTGGTCTCAGAGCCTGCGCTCCGCCGTCAGCACCGTGCTGCTGTCGCCGGTGCCGATCGTGCTGCTCTGGGGGCCGGACGGCATCATGATCTACAACGATGCCTACTCGGCTTTTGCGGGTGGGCGGCACCCGCAACTGCTCGGCTCGAAGGTCCGCGAGGGCTGGCCCGAGGTGGCCGATTTCAACGACAACGTCATGCGGGTGGGGCTCGCCGGCGGCACGTTGTCCTACAAGGACCAGGAACTCACCCTGCACCGCTACGGCCGGCCCGAGCAGGTCTGGATGAACCTCGATTACTCGCCGGTGCTCGACGAGTCCGGGCAGCCGGCCGGAGTCATCGCGGTCGTGGTCGAGACTACCGAGCGGGTGCTGGCCGAGCAGCAACTGAAGGCGAGCCAGGCGCTCGCGCAGCTCTATGCCGACCGCATCCAGCTCGCCCTTTCGGCCGGCGCGATCATCGGCACCTGGGTGTGGGATCTGCCTGCCGACGAGTTCACCGTGGACGAGGGGTTCGCCCGCAGCTTCGGCCTCGATCCGGCCCTCGGGCGGGTCGGGCTCAGCCTGGAGCAGGTGATCGGCACGGTCCATCCCGAGGATCGCCAGGGGCTGATCGCGGCGATCAACGAGGTGATCGCCCGCGGCGGCGCCTACGCGCACCAGTACCGGGTGCGGCGCATCGACGGGAAGTATTACTGGATCGAGGCGAACGGCCGGGTCGATCTCGGGCCGGATGGGACGCCGCTGAGCTTCCCGGGGGTGCTGATCGACGTCGAGGATCGCCGGGCCGTCGAGGCCGAGCGCGACCGCGCCATCATGATGCTGCGTACCCTGACCGACACGCTGGAGCAGCGGGTCGCCGAGCGGACCAGCGAGCTGATGCGGACCGAGGACGCCCTGCGCCAGTCGCAGAAGATGGAGGCGGTCGGCCAGCTCACGGGCGGCGTGGCGCACGATTTCAACAACCTGCTGACGATCATCCGGTCGTCCGTGGACTTCCTGCGCCGGCCCGACCTCCCGGAGGCACGCAAGGCCCGCTACCTCGATGCCGTCTCCGACACCGTGGACCGGGCCGCCAAACTCACCGGCCAGCTCCTCGCCTTCGCCCGACGCCAGGCGCTGAAGCCCGAGGTGTTCCATGTCGGCCAGAAGGTCCGCGGGATCGCCGATATGCTCGACACG
The DNA here is from genome assembly GCF_001455965.1 of Methylobacterium sp. GXS13. GTDB lineage: Bacteria > Pseudomonadota > Alphaproteobacteria > Rhizobiales > Beijerinckiaceae > Methylobacterium. The sequence goes on along the minus strand of NZ_LKKO01000081.1, from coordinate 4,659 downwards.
GTGATCGGCGCCCGGGTCCGTGTGATCGCCGAGGTGCCCGACGCGCCCTGCTACATCCGGGCCGATGTCAGCCAGTTCGAGACCGCCCTGGTCAACATGGCGGTCAACGCCCGGGACGCCATGAACGGGGAAGGCACGCTGACCCTGCGGCTGGCCAGCGGGCGCACCATGCCGGCGATCCGCGGCCATGCCGGGGCGGAAACCGCCTTCGCGGCGGTGTCGCTTACCGATACCGGCGCGGGGATCTCGGAGGCCGACCTCGGCCGCCTGTTCGAGCCGTTCTTCACCACGAAGGAGGTCGGCAAGGGGACCGGCCTCGGCCTGTCCCAGGTGTTCGGCTTCGCCAAGCAATCGGGCGGCAACGTCGACGTGACCAGCGCCCCGGGGCAGGGGGCGACCTTCACTCTGTATCTCCCGCAGGTCGAGGTCGATCGCGGGATCGACGAGGCCGACGGCACCGCGGCGCCGCTCCCGCCGCTCGGCGCGGGGCAGCGGGTGCTGGTGGTCGAGGACAATGTCGAGGTCGGCCGGTTCGCCACCCAGATTCTGCAGGATCTCGGCTACGAGACCGTCTGGGCGGTCAATGCCGAAGCGGCGCTCGACCGGCTCGGCCAGGATGGCGGCGGCTTCGAGGTGGTGTTCTCGGACGTGGTCATGCCCGGGATGGGCGGCCTGGCGCTGGCCCAGGAGCTGGCGCGCCGTCTACCTGACCTGCCGGTGCTGCTGACCTCGGGCTACAGCCACGTCCTGGCCCAGGAGGGCACCCACGGTTTCGAACTGCTGCACAAGCCCTATTCTGCCGACCAGCTCGGGCGCGTGCTGAGCCGGGTCGTCGGACGGCCGGCGCCGGCCTCGGTCGAGTGAGGGCTCGGTCCTACGCCGCCGGCTGCACCGTGCCGGCGCCCGGGGTGCCGCAGGCGTGGCAGAATCGCTCGAAGGTGCTCTTGCGCTGCGTGCAGGCCGGGCAATCCTCGAACAGGCCGAGCCCGCAATGGGGGCAGAAATTCGTGTTCGGATCGCCGAGAGCGACCGGCCGCTCGCAGCCGGGGCAGACCTTCTTGGCGAGCCGCGCCAGGGCCTGGTCGGTGGCGATCTCGGTGCGCCGCTCCTCGTTGGGCCGCGCCTCGACCTGTGCCTGCCGCGCCCGGTAGGCGTGCAGGGCGTTGATCGCCGCCCGCCCGCCGACCAGCGTCACGAGCACGCCGACGCCGTACTGCACGTAGCCGCCGTAGCTCGGCATGTACGGGACCAGCTCGACGAAGAACGCGAAGGTGGCGGCGAACGCGAAGCCCCAGACGAACGGCCAGTTGCGCGTGTGCCGCCGCTTCAGCAGCAGCCATCCGGCCAGGACGAGCAGCGGCAGGGTCAGGGCGAGCCGGTAGCCGAACACCCGCAGCTCCTGGCCGCGCTCGGCCGCGTCGAGTTTCTGCTGAGCATCCGCGCGCAGGGCGCTGTCCGTGCGGCCCTGCTCCTGCTCGCGCTCGGATAGCGCGGCCTGCGCCTGGGCCTGCGCGGTCAGCCGGTCCTCGACCGCCCGTTCGGCATCCTTGAGCGCGTCGAGCTGCTTCGTGCGCGCGATCAGGCCGGGATCCTGGTCGACCCGCTGGGTCGCGTCCCGCGTCTTCAGCCAATTGGCAAACGTCTCCCGGGCGCCCTCGGTCGCCCCCTGGGCTGCTTCGAGCGCCAGCTGGTCCTGCTCGATCCGGCGTCTCGTGTCGTCCATCTCCCGGCGGATCTGTTTGAGCGTCTCGGTCGAGGCCCGGGCCTGGTCGGATTCGAGGAACTGCTCGAGGGTGTAGCGCTGCTCCACCTGCGGCAGGTCGCCGACGACCAGAGAGCCAAGCCCGATCAGGAACCACGCGAACAGCAGCGCGACGAGCCAGAGGGCGGCGTTGAACCAGCGCTCGGACAAACGGGACCCTGCACGCACGCCATCGACTCCACAGACCCGGTGATCGCAAGCTCTAGCATAAGCCGGTCATCGCCGAACGGGATCAAGGGGGGTAGCCGCCTCAGCGGGCCGGTGCGGCCCTCGGCGCGGACGCCACGGCGCGCGCCCGGCCCGGCACGAGCGACAGCCCGGCCGAGATCAGGGCGAACAGGATCAGCGGCGTGAGGGCCAGGGTGAAGCTGCCGGTGGCGTCCTTGATCGCACCGATCAGGTAGGGTCCGAGGAAGCCGCCGAGATTGCCGACCGCGTTGATCGCCGCGATGCTGGCGGCGGCCGCGGCCGGCGGCAGTTCCTCGGTGGCCAGGGCCCAGAACGGTCCCTTCAGCATGTAGACGCCGACCGCCGCCACGGTCAGCGCGCCGACCAGCGGCAGGATGCCGGACAGGACCGTTCCCCCGGCGAGGCCGGCCGCCAGGACGAGGAACGGGATCGCCAGGTGCCAGCGCCGTTCGCCGACCTTGTCGCTGTGCCGGCCCCACAGGATCATCGCCACGGAGGCGACGCCGTAGGGGACGCTGTTCAGCAGGCCGGTCTCGAAGTTCGTCAGGCCGTAGCTCTTGACGATCTGCGGCGTCCAGAAGGTCAGGCCGTAGCTGCTGGCGGTCGAGCCGAAATAGATCGCCGCGAACAGGATCAGCCGCCGGTCGCGCAGCATGGTCCCGAGCGAGGGCGAGCCCGTCCCGCCGGTGCGGGCGGCATTGCGGGCCGATTCCTCCCGCAGGCGCCCCTCCAGCCAGTCCCGCTCGGCTTCGGGCAGCCACGCCGCGTGCCGCGGCCCATCGGGCAGGAACCACAGCACGGCGCCGGCCATCAGGACGGCGGGCAGGCCCTCCAGGATGAACAGCCATTGCCAGCCGGCGAGCCCCCATCCGTTGAGGCCGAGCAGCGCCCCGGAGATCGGCGAGCCCAGGAACGACGAGATCGGGATCGAGATCATGAAGATGCCGACGATCCGGGCCCGGTAGGCCGAGGGAAACCAATAGGTCAGGTACAGGATCACGCCGGGGAAGAACCCGGCCTCGGCCACCCCCAGCAGGAAGCGCAGGGCGATGAAAGACCATGGCCCCTGCACCAGCGCCATGGCCATGGAGATGACGCCCCAGGTCGCCATGATCCGGGCGATCCAGAGCCGCGCCCCGAAGCGCTCCAGCATCAGGTTGCTGGGCACCTCCATCAGGAAATAGCCGAGGAAGAAGATGCCGGCGCCCCAACCGAACAGCGTCGCGGTCAGCCCGACATCGTGATTCATCTGGATGGCGGCGAAGCCGACATTCACCCGGTCCAGGAAGGACACGAAGTAGGCGAGGATCAGGAACGGTACGAGCCGCCACCCGATGCGGCGCATCGCCGACCGTTCGATCTCAGACTCGGCCATGGTGATCCTCCTCGTCGGCGGCCGTCTCCGGGCCGCTCACGGGTGAGAGCGCAGGCTCCGGGCACGCCGGTTCGGCGATCCGGCGACGACGGTTTCGATGTCGGAGAGGCAGGCGGCTGCGCGGATCGGGCCGAACATGGCGGCGCGGTCAACCGTGCCGGGATCGGTTCCGGACGGCATCAGAGGGTCGCCGCGGCGCATCGCGTGCGGTTCATCTCGGGTTTCCTCGCGGCCGGTCGGTTCGAATGCCGATCCTGGCCAGCCGATCTACCGCGAAAGCCCGATGATCGGAAGTCTTCACCCGGTGAGGACTTCCGATTTGTCGCTCGTTTCTGGACCGCGTGTGATCCTACGCGGGCTTGCGGGCTCGGGCGGGCTTTGCCGATGCCTCGACGGCCTCAACGGGCCCGGCGGCCTTATGGGCCGGCTTCCGGCGCTTGTGGCCGAGCCCCGCGGTCCGGGCGAATTCGGCGCGCATGGCCGAGTAGTTGGCTGCTGTCGTCGGGTAGTCGTGCGGCAGCCCGAAGCGCTCCCGGTACGTCTCGATGGTCAGGCCGTGCCCGGTGAGGTGCCGCTTCAGCGTCTTGTACGGCTTGCCGTCGATGAAGCTGATCAGCGCATCCGGGGTGATCGATTTCCGGACCTGGCCGGGGGTGAGCTTCTTGGCTTCCGGCTCGACTGGCGCGCCGGCCTGGCCCAGGCCGGTCAGCGCCTCGTGAACACGCGACAGCAGGGTCGGCAGTTCGAGTGTCGGTACGGAGTTGTTGGAGACGTAAGCGGACACGATGTCGGCGGTCAGAGCGATGACATCGACTTGGTCGTCTTGAGGAAACGCGGTGTCGTCTTCCATGGTCGGCTCTCGATGGACAATTGCGCGATCAACGTCGCTCTATCTGCCACCAGTCAAGCGCCTATTCGAGCAAAAACAAGTGATCGCATCTGTTGTTGGCCGAGGTATCTGTTGAATACCAGCATAAAGTGATGATCTTGCCACATCGGTTGCGGCGGGGCGGAGTTCGGCGCCCATACGCGGAACGCTTGCCTCCGGCCCCTGCGGGAAGTGGCAGTCCCGGCATGCGAGGAGCCTGGGGCCGAATGCGGGGTGACGCTGTTCAGAGAGTCTTAACCATCCCGTGGTCTCTCGAAGCGTCGCTCCGGCTTCGAGGGGTAGGAAGCCGAACGGCAGGCGGGCCGAGCCTTGCCCTTCAAGCTCGGCCCCCGCCCTCCCGCTCAGGCGCTGGCAGCCCGCCCGCGCGGCGGCGGGAGCGCACCCCGCTTGACCGGCGGGTGGACCGCCCGCCGCGGTGGGGCCGGCGGCGTGGGGTCCCCGGCG
>NZ_LKKO01000080.1 GCF_001455965.1 Methylobacterium sp. GXS13 | reverse complement strand
GCCGCGGTGTCGAGGGGCTGCGGGCGGGCGTCGGGCTCCAGAGCGTTGACGCTGAGGCCGCCATCGGCCGGTCCGTAGAAACCGGGCGGGGGCTCGGCGCTCCCCCGGTCAGCATAGTCGGCCGCCCCCGCGGTGGCGGAGGCGGGGGGCGAGCCGAGCGCCCCGAACCCGTCCAGCGTCGCCCGGGGGGCGAGCACCACCGCGGAGGCGCGGCTCGCCTCGCCCGCCGGGGGCGCCGAGGTGCCGGCGAGACCCACGACGCGCCGGAGCATGTCGATGAACAGCCCCGAGAGCGGCAGGTTCGACCAGGTCGTGTCGGCGGTGACGTGGAACAGCACCAGCGTGCCCTGGCCCCGCTTCTGCGCGGTGACGATCGGCGTGCCGTCCTGCAAGGAGGCCCAGGTCCGGTTCGGCAGGTCGCCGTCCGGCTCGGCCAGGATCTGGCGGCGCACGCCGATATCGGCCGGCGGCGTCAGCCCCGCGAAGGGGCTTTCGGGTGGGAATGGCGCCAGGGTCTTGGGGCTGTCCCAGGACAGGGTGCCGCCTAGCGTCCGGTTGCCCCGGCGCAGGCGGACCGGCACCAGCGGGTCGTTGCCGGCGGCGAGGCCGGGGCCGGCGAAGCGCAGCAGCATGCCGCCGGCCTTCACGAAGCTCTCGACCCGGGCGGTGGTCCGCTCGTCCAGCGCCCCGACATCGGCGAGCACCAGCACCGAGACCTGGTTGTCGAGGAGCTGGTTGATCGACTCCGCCGTCCCCTTGGCGCCGCGCGCCTCCTGAACGTCGGCGAAGGGCTGGAGCGCCCGGGCGAGGTAATAGGTCGGCGCCAGCAGGGGCTGGGCCTGGTCGAGGGTGCCGCCGAAGACGAGCCCGACCCGGCGGCGCTTGCCGCGTTCGTCCTGCAGCACGACGGCCCCGGCCGAGCGCTCCCCGGCGATCTCCAGGCGGCTGATGCTGTTGCGCAGCTCCACGGGCATCTCGAACGTCGCCGTCGCCTCGGTGGCGTTGGCCGCGAAGGCGATGTCACGCTCGGCCAGCGGCAGGCCCTTCTGATCGAGGGCCCGGATCACGCCGGTGTCGCGCCCGTTCGGGGCCGCCCGCAGGGCCCGGGCCGTGAGGGTGCCGCCGGTCTCGGAGGCGGTGAGCGCCAGGACCGGCGGTTTTTCCGCCCGCAGCACCGTCAGGGCGGCGCCGCTGTTGCCGACGAGGTCGGCCAGGCCCTTGGCGATGCGCTCGTCGCTGGCGCCGGCGACGCCGTCGCTGATCCAGACGAGGCCGGCGCTCCGGTTCTTCTCCAGGAACGCGCCGATGCTGGCCAGATGCGCGTCGCGGGTCGGCAGGATCGGGCGCGGCGCCAGGGCGCGCAGGCGTTCCAGGGCGGCGGCCGGGGTCCTGGCCTCGAAGGCTGCAGCCGGCTCGGCCAGGCCGATCACCGCCACCGGCCGTCCGTCCCGAGCCGCGCCCTCGACCGCGTCGGTGGCGACACGCAGCCGGTCGCGCCAGTCGTGCGCGGCGGCGAAGCCGTTGTCGAGCAGCACGAGGAGCGCGCTGCGTCCGCCGCCCGCCCCAGCGGCGCCGGGATTCCAGACCGGGCCGGCCACCGCCAGGATCAGCGCGGCGGCGATCAGCAGGCGTAGGAGCAGCAGCCAGGGCGGGGTGCGCGCGGGCGTCTGCCGCTGCGGGATCAGGTCGGCGACGAGCTTGAGCGGCGGGAATTCGATCCGGCGCGGGCGCGGCGGCGTCACGCGCAGTAGGAACCACAGGGCCGGCAGGCCGATGAGGGCGGCAAGCGCCAGGGGCGCCGCGAAGGTCAGACCGAGCATGGCGGCCTCACTCCGGGCCGCGCGCGGCGATCAGCGTGGCGAGCCGCAGGGCTGCCTCGCTCGCCGGGCGGTCGGTGCGGTGGATCGTGAGCGTCCAGCCCTGTTGGCGGACGATCGCCTGGAGGGCGGCGCGGTGCTCGGCGATGCGGGCGCGGTAGCGGTCGCCCCAGGCGCCGGCGTCGCCGATAGCGAGGCTGAGCCCGCCTTCGAGGTCGTGCAGCACGGCCTGGCCGGTGAAGGGAAACGTCTCTTCGATCGGATCGACCACCATCAGCAGATGGCCGCGGCTGCCCCGCCCGGCGAGGCCCTGCACCGCGGTCGCGATCCGGTCGGGTGTGGTGAGGAAGTCGCCGATCAGCACCACCTCGTCGAAGCGCGCTGGGGTCGCCCGGGGCGGCAAGTCCTGCTCCAGGCCGGACTTGTCCGCGATCAGCGCCTGGATCATCCGCTCGACGATGCCCCGCGAGGCGGTGGCCCGGGTCAGGCCGAGGAGCCCGACCCGCTCGCCGCCCTCCACGAAGGCGTCGGCGAGGGCCAGGCCGAGGATCAGGGCTCGCTCGACCTTGGAGGCCGCCGCGAGGTCGGAGGCAAAACCCATCGAGGCGGAGCGGTCGATCCAGAGCCAGATGTTGTGGGCCGCCTCCCATTCCCGTTCGCGCACGTAGAGCCGGTCGTCCCGGGCGGAGCGGCGCCAATCGACCCGCGCGGCGGCCTCGCCGGTGACGAAGGGGCGGAACTGCCAGAAGCTCTCGCCCGGCCCGGCCCGGCGACGGCCATGGAGGCCGTGGGCCAGCAGGCTCGAAACCCGTCGCGCCTCAAGGACGAGGCGGGGCATCGTGTCGGACAGGGCGGTCGCGCCCGCGCTCTCGCGCCTGCCGGGGGTGCGCCGTTCGGAGCCGAGGGCGTGTGTCCCGACCAAGGCTAAAGCTTCTCGGCGAGCTTGCCGATCAGGCCCTCGATGGTCTCGCCGTCGGCGCGGGCGGTGTAGCTCAGCGCCATCCGGTGCTTGAGCACCGGCTCGGCCAGGGCCTTCACGTCGGCCACGGAGGGCGCGACCCGGCCCTCGATCAGCGCCCGGGCGCGGGCGAACGGCGTCAGCGCCTGGCTGGCGCGGGGGCCGGGGCCCCAGAGGAGCTTGTCCTTGACCAGCGGGTCGCCGCCGTCGGGCCGGGCGGCGCGCACGAGGTCGAGGATCGCCTCGACCACGGCCTCGCCCACGGGCAGCCGGCGCACGAGGCGCTGGGCGGTGAGCAGCTGCTCGGTGGACATCACCGCGTGCGGGCGCACCTCGTCGATGCCGGTGGTCTCGATCAGGATCCGGCGCTCGGCGGCGCGGTCGGGATAGCCGACGTCGATCTCCAGCAGGAAGCGGTCGAGCTGCGCCTCGGGCAGTGGGTAGGTGCCCTCCTGCTCGATCGGGTTCTGGGTGGCCAGCACGTGGAACGGTCGCGGCAGGTCGTGGCGGGCGCCGGCCACCGAGACATGGCCCTCCTGCATCGCCTGGAGCAGGGCCGATTGCGTCCGCGGGCTCGCCCGGTTGATCTCGTCGGCCATCAGCAGCTGGGTGAAGACCGGCCCCTGCACGAACCGGAACGCCCGGCGGCGCTCGGCATCCTCCTCCAGGATCTCTGTGCCGAGGATGTCGGACGGCATCAGGTCCGGGGTGAACTGCACGCGCCGCGCGTCGAGGCCAAGCACGGTGCCCAGCGTCTCCACGAGCTTGGTCTTGGCGAGCCCCGGCAGGCCGACGAGCAGGCCGTGGCCGCCCGCCAGGATCGTCACCAGGGCGAGATCGACGACCTTCTCCTGCCCGAAGATCACCCCGTGGATCGCGTCGCGCGCCTGACCCACCGCGGCGAGGCAGGTCTCCGCGGTCGCCACGATGCCGTCGTCGAGGCTGGTGGCCGGGCTGATCGCCTGCGTCATGCGGTTGTCCGTCTCCTATCCGGGGCCCCGTGGAACCCCGTCGGTCATCCGGTCAATGTGGGGCCGTTCGCACCGGGCTGGCAAGGTCGGGATCGCCGCACGCGGTTTGGGCGGGATTATCCGAGGGGTCGGAACTGCTGCGCGGCAGCACCGCGACACGGCCCTTGGCGCGGGCCGGCCGGACCATTAGGAAGGCGCGCGAGCCGGGGCGGCCGGCTGAACCTCCTGATGTCTCTCGCGGATTGCGGCGTAGGCAGCACAGCGGGCCTCCCGCGTATCCGGTACACACCATGCGCCTTCGAGATGTGTTCGTCGCCGGGCCCGCGCGGTCCCTCACGCGCCCGCTGGCCCGGCGCCTGAAGCGGCGGCGGACGAACGAGCCCCGGCAGGCGGATCTGGTGGCGGCCGTGAAGGCCTCGGGCCTGTTCGATCCGGCCTGGTACGCGCGGCGCTATCCCGACGTGGTCGGCGAGGGGATCGATCCGCTCGTGCACTACGCGGTCCATGGCGGGCGCGAGGGCCGCTGGCCGTCGCCGCTGTTCCACGGCGACCGCTATCTCGACGCCGTCCCGGGCCTGCGCGCCGAGGGCGTGAACCCGCTGATCCACTACGTCGAGCGCGGCGCCGATGCCGGCATCGCCCCCAACCCGCTGTTCGACCCGGACTGGTACGCGCAGCGCTATCTCGGCGGCGCCGACGCCCGCGCCCGGGCGTTCTTCCACTTCCTAAAAAGCCCCGACACCGACCCGTCGCCGCTCTTCGAATCCGCCTGGTACCGGTCGCGCTACCCGGATGCCCGGGAGGCGGGCGGCATCGCGCTCAGTCACTATTTCGAGACCGGGCGGAAGCAGGGCTACCTGCGCAATCCGGAAGAGTTCGCCGGGCTGTCCCGGCATGTCGACCTGATCCGCCGCTCGGGCATCTTCGACGCCGAGTTCTATCGCGGGCGCTGCCCCGAGGCCGAGACCAGCGGACTTGAGCCGCTGGAGCATTACGTGATGGCCGGCGGCTATCGCCGCTACGCCCCGCATCCCCTGTTCGACCCGGACTGGTACGCCGCGCAATCGGCGGCGGTGCGCGCCGACAGCCTCAACCCGCTGGTGCATTTCCTGGAGCACGGCGCCCGGGAGGGACTCGATCCCGGCCCCTGGTTCGACACGCGCTGGTACACCAAGACCTATCTCGCCGACGACGAGACGGAGGCTAATCCGCTCGCGCATTTCCTGTCCGACAATGGCCGGCGCACGAGCCCGTCCCCACGCTTCGACGCGCCCTGGTACCTCGCCCGCTACCCCCGGGTCGCGGCGCTCGGGCTCAACCCCCTGGTCGATTACGTCACGACCGGGCTTGAGGCGGGGCAGCAGACCCGCCGGGTCGCCGGCACCGCGGTCCCGGAGGCGGCCGACGCCCGCCTGTCCTGCCTGAAGCGGGAGCCGCGCCGCCGCGGCCGCACCGCCCTGTTCATCACCCATGCGCCGGAGGGGCGCATCCGCGGCCATGTCGAGCCCTACCTGCGGGCGTTTTCCGAGAACGGCATCGACATCGTGCTGATCGTCGCGGCCGACCAGCACAAGACCGCGGTGCCGGAGGCGATCCTGACGCTCTGCGCCTCGGCCTATCTGCGCGAGAACAAAGGGTTCGATTTCGCCGCCTGGGCGCATGTCCTCCTGGAGGACGACGACCTGCTCGATTCCGAGACCCTGTACCTCGCCAACGACAGCCTGGTCGGGCCCCTCGACAGCGGCGACTTCGCCGGGCTGCTGGCGAAGATCGATGCCTACCCGGAGGCGGTGATCGGGCTCGCCGACAACTTCTACTACAGTCACCACCTGCAGAGCTTCTTTCTGGCCCTGAAGAAGCGCTGCCTGTCCTCCTACGCCTTCAACCACTTCATCCAGTCGGTGGCGAACTGGCCGGACAAGAACACCGTCATCACCGAGTACGAGCTGACCTTCTCCGGGCGGATGCGGGCCGCGGGGCTCGGGATGCGCAGCCTGTTCTCGGCCCAGAACAAGCACATGACGCTGGTCAACGACCCGCGCAACAACCGCACCCTGTTCGACTGGGAGAACATGCTCGGCCAGGGCTTCCCGTTCGTGAAGCGCTCGCTGTTGGGCGAGCACGCCGCGATCGGCGGCACGGCGGTGCGCGCGGCGATCGAGGAGCGCGGCTTCGATCTCGACCGGCTCGACCAGACCTTCACCTATCCCGGCCCCAAGATCTGGGCCGACCTGCGCAGGCCCCAGGCGCCGGAGCGGCCGCTGCGGGTCTCCTACGTCTCGCCGATGAACTACGCCAACGGGCTCGGCGTCGCGGCACGCAGCTACGTGCGGGCGCTGCACCGGGCGCCCTTCGCCCTGAACGTGCATCCGATGGAGCGCTCGTTCCACGTCCATGCCCGGGTCGGGCCGGGCTGGCAGGCCCGGACCTTCTCGGGGGCGCCGGATGTCGCCCTGGTGCATTTCAACGGCGACAGCTGGCATTCGCTGATGAGCGCGCGGCAGCTCGCCATCGCCGCGAGCGCGCGGCTCAAGATCGGGCTGTTCGTCTGGGAGACGTCGCACGTGCCCGGGGGCTGGCTGCCCACCGTGGACGGCCTCGACGCGATCTGGGCGCCCACCGAGTTCTGCGCCGCGATCTTCCGTCAGATCACCGACATCCCGGTCGATGTCGTGCCCTACGTCGTCGAGAACGAGCCCGGCGAGCCGGCAAGCGCTGCCGCCAAGACCAACCTGCGCAAGGCGTTTTCCATCGACCCGGCCAGGAAGGTCATCCTCTACGCCTTCGACGGGTCGAGCTACCTCGCGCGCAAGAACCCGCACGCGCTGATCCGCGCGTTCCGGGCGGCGGGGCTGGCGCAATCCGGCTGGCAGCTCGTGCTCAAGACCAAGCACGTGTTCGACCTGCCCGACGAGGGCAAGAAGCTGCTCGACCTCGTCGGCAAGACCGGAGACGTGGTGGTGATCGACCAGCCGCTGTCCCAGAACGAGCTCGGCGCCCTGTTCGAGCTCTGCGCGGTCTATGCCTCGTCGCATTCCTCGGAAGGCTTCGGCCTGACGATCGCCGAGGCGATGGAGATGGGCAAGGTCGTGGTCGCCACCGATTACGGCGGCAGCCGCGACTTCCTCGACGCCACCTGCGGCTTCCCGGTGAAGGCCGAGATCGCCGCCCTGGACCAGACCTACGGGCCGTATCTGCGCGGCGCTGAATGGGGGCAGGTGGACGAGGCCGACCTCGCCCGCGCGCTCACCGACGCCGCCCGGACGGTGACCAGCGGCGACGCGGCGCGGATCGGCGCCGCCGCGCGCGCGCGAATCCGCGAGCGCCTGTCGATCGGCGCGGTGGCCGCCGCCATGGAGGCGAGCCTGTCTCGTCTCCTCAAGGCCGAACGTAGCTGACGCCCGGGAGACGCGCCGTGTTGAACAAGAAGCCGGTCCCGGTCCCGTCGGCCTCCTGGAGCGCACGCGCCTGGCCGGACGCGATCCTGCCGCTGCCCCTCGATGAGCGCTTTCACCCGGTCGACGAGCGCAAGCTGGGACAGGTCGCCGCCGGCCAGCTTCCCGCCTGCCGGGCCGTGTTCGTGGCCCCGGCCGCGTCCGATCTGCACCCGGACCTGTTCGCGCCGATCCTCGCCGCGATGGCCGAGCGGCCGGATATCGGCATCTTCTACGGCGACGACGCCGTGGTGGACGGCGCGGGCCAGGTCCGCAGCGTCCATTGCAAGCCGGCCTTCAACCCGGCCCTGCTCATGGCCGACGATTACATCGGCTTCCCGCTGGTGATCCGCGTCTCGGCCCTGGCGAGCCTCACCCCGGATTTCGGCCGTCGCACCGGCACCGCCGCCTGGTTCCGGCTGCTGCTCGACGCGATCGCGGCCGGCATCGGCATCGACCGGATCCCGCAGACGCTGATCGCCTCGCCGCTGGCGCGGCCGAAGGCGAAGCGCGCCGCCCGGGCCGACGTGCTCGATCGCTGGTTCCAGGGCTCGGGCTCCCCCTTGCGCACCGCCCCCGGCCTGACCCCGGACACGCTGGAGATCCGCCGCAGCCTCGACGCGCGGCCACCCGTGACCCTGGTGATCCCGACTGCGCAGAGCCGGCCCCGGGACGAAGAGGGTCGGATGATCGAGGGCGCCAAGCCCCACGTGATCAACCTCCTCGACAGCCTCGGTCGCAGCAGCTACCCGGCCGACCGGATCCGGGTGCTGATCGGCGACGACAAGGCGGACGACGCGATCTACCGGAACCGCTCCGACCGCTTCGCCGTGACCCGGCTGCTCACCGCGCGGCCCGAGGGCGCGCCGTTCAACTACGCGGCCAAGATGAACACCCTCTGGCGCGCCGCCGAGACCGACCTCGTCATCCTGATGAACGACGACCTGGTGGTGCGCCGCCCCGGCTGGATCGAGGCGCTCCTGACCTTCGCGCTGGACCGCGGCGTCGGCGGCGTCGGCGGGCGGCTGCTGTTTCCGAACGGCAAGATCCAGCATGCCGGCATGTTCGGCGGCATCTTCGATGTCTGCGCCCATCCCTGGTACAACCGCGACGCGGCCGAGCCGACCTACGGCGATTGGGCGCTGGCGCAGCGCGACTGCTCGTCGGTGACCGGCGCGCTGTTCGCCACCCGCAAGGCGGTGCTGGAGGCGGTGAACGGCTTCGACGAGAGCTTCGCCCTCGACTTCAACGACGTCGACCTGTGCTTCAAGCTGCGGATGCTCGGCTACCGCATCGTCTACACGCCGTTCGCCGAGATGGCGCACCACGAGAGCGCCTCCCGGCAGACCAGCTTCGCCCCGGGCTCGCAGATCTCGCGCTTCCTGCGCCGCTGGCACGACGTGCTCACCGACGACCCCGCCTACAGCCCGCAGCTGCGCACCGATACCGACGTGGTCGCCCCCCGGGCCGACGCGGCCCGCTGGGTGACCGAGCGAAGAGCAGGGCAGACGGCCTGAGCCTGCCAAGATCGAGACCGTGCGCCGCTCCTCCTCATTGATTGGGTAGCGAAGCCAGAAGGTGCCGGACGAAGCGCTGGTCCCCTCTCCCGTGCGGGCTAGCGGATTCACACTTCAAAAAGCTCTATCGCAAGTCTCTGAAACACAACGCGTTTCCCCTCCCCCTTGCGGGGAGGGGGCAGGGGTGGGGGTGGTGCCGGACAAGGCGCAGTGGTGCCTTCTGAGCGACCCCCACCTCCAACTCCTCCCCGCAAGGGAGAGGAGAGCGCGCCGCGCTTTCCGCAAGCCGTTGTGTGAAGATCGTATCCCGTGCGGGAGAGGGACAGGGTGAGGGGTGCGACCTCTCCGGAAAGACCTGGTTCCTCACCCCAACCCTCTCCCGAACGGGAAAGGGGGCGCGTTGCGCCTCACAGATGCCGACCTGCGAGTACCGGAAATCTGGGACAGACAGGGCCTTGTCATCTCTGAACGGCGCCTCTTGTCGAACCGTAGACGGGTTGAAGTTTGATCCCTTACAGCGCCTCGCCGCGCATCAGCCGCGACAGGGCGCCCCGGGAGGCCGCGGCCTCGCCGATGAAGAACCGCTTGAGGCGGGGCAGCCGGTCGACGATTCCAAGGCCGAGGTCCCGGGCGAGCCGCAGCGGCAGCGCGTCGTTGGAGAACAGCCGGTTCAGCCCGTCGGTCGCCGCCGCCATGGCGAAGCTATCGAACCGGCGGGCGCGCTCGTAGGCCCGCAGCACATCCGGGCCGCCCGGATCGAGGCCGAGGCGGAGCGCTCCGGTCACCGCTTCCGCAAGCGCCGCGGCGTCGGCCAGGCCGAGATTGAGGCCTTGGCCGGCGATCGGGTGGATGACGTGGGCCGAATCCCCCAGCAGCGCCAGCCGCTCCGCCCGGAACGCCCGGGCGATGCCGAAGGCCAGCGGATGCCGGCTCGGTCCATGCTCCAGGGCCAGCGTGCCCAAGTCGAGGGTGAACCGGCGCTCGATCTCGGCCAGCACCTCGTCGGGCTCGCCCGACAGCAGCGCGTCGGCCTCGTCGGCGCGCTCGGTCCAGACGATCGAGGAGCGGTGGCCGAGGGAGCCGCCGTCCCGCAGCGGCAGGATCGCGAAGGGGCCGGCCGGCAGGAAGTGCTCGAAGGCGCGCCCGCGATGCGGCCGGGCATGCCCGATCGTGGCGACGATGCCGACCTGCGGATAGGACCAGCCGACCCAGCCGATCCGCGCCGCCTCGCGCAGCCGCGAGCGCGCCCCGTCGGCGGCCACCAGCAGGTCGGCCCTGAGGGGCGCACCTGCGGTCAGCTCCGCCCGGATCGCCGCGCCCTCCGGTACCGCCCGCACCACGCCCCCGGTGCGGATGTCGACGCCCGCGCCCCGGCAGGCCTCGGAGAGCGCCCGCGCCAGGGGCTCGGCCTCGACCATGTGGGCGAAGGGCTCGCCCACCGCCCGGTCGGGCTGGTCTTCTTCCTCCGGCCCGAAGGTCAGGAAGACTGGCCGGACCGGGTCGGCGAGGCGGCTGTCGGAGATCACCATCTCGGCGATCGGCTCGGCGGCGGCCGCGATTCGCTCCCACAGCCCAAGCTGCGTCAGCATCCGCCGCCCGCCCGCCGCCAGCGCATAGGCGCGACCGCGATGCCGGGCGGGATCGGCGCCGTGGGGGTCGATCACGGTCACGGCGAGCGCCGGGCCGTGGGCCTGCTTGAGCGCGAAGGCCAGGGCGAGGCTGGCGAGGCCGCCGCCGGCGATCAGGAGGCTGCGGCTGCCGGGGCGGGGCGTCTGGGCCGTCATCGTCACGGATCTCCGATCTGGGGGCCGAGCGCGTGGATCGCTCTGCCCGAAAGGCCTATGTCGCGTTTGGACGACGAACGGAAACCCCGCGACTCATGACCGACGCCACCACCGACGCGATGACCGACGCGGTCGCCGAGCTCATCGCCATCCTCGACCTGGAGCGACTCGAGGTCGACCTGTTCCGCGGTCAGAACCCCAAGACCGGCTGGCGCCGGGTGTTCGGCGGCCAGGTGGTGGCGCAGGCCCTGGTGGCCGCCACCCGCACGGTGCCGGACGACCGGCCGGCCCATTCGCTCCACGCTTATTTCATGCTCCCGGGCGATCCCCGCGCGCCGATCGTCTACGAGGTCGAGCGCATCCGCGACGGACGCAGCTTCACCACCCGGCGGGTCAAGGCGATCCAGCACGGGCGGGCGATCTTCGCGACCACGATCTCCTATCAGGTCTCCGAGGGCGGGTTCGAGCACCAACCGGCGATGCCGGATGTCGCGGGGCCCGACGGCCTGCTCGACGGCAAGGCGCTGGCGGCCTCCGGCGCCACCGGCATGCCCGAGGCGGTGGCCGCCTATTTCGGCCGCGAGCGCCCGATCGAGCTGCGGCCGGTTGATCTCGACCGCTACATAGCCCGCCGCAAGGACGGAGCGCCCCCCGAGCCCGTATTCAATGTCTGGCTGCGGGCGGCCTCGGCGCTTCCGGACGATCCGGCCCTGCACCGGGCGGTGCTGGCCTACGCCTCCGACATGACCCTGCTCGACGTGTCGCTGATCCCGCATGCCAGCTCGGTGTTCGACCCCGGTATCCAGGCGGCGAGCCTCGACCACGCGCTCTGGTTCCACCGCCCGGTCCGGATCGACGAGTGGCTGCTCTACGCCCAGGACAGTCCGGCCGCCGGGGGTGCGCGCGGCTTCGCCCGCGGCCAGATCTTCGATCGCGCCGGCAACCTCGTCGCCTCGGTGGCGCAGGAAGGCCTGATCCGCCCACACGGGGATTAAAACGCCGTCGCGGACGTGTGTTGCAGAAATACACCGGCTGCAATTGCACACTTTCACAGCGATTGCCCGCTTCGTGAGCATGATCGCCGCGGTGTCTGCCTTGCGCTTCGCCGGGTCCGGTTATTTGCTGGGCATATCAGCGTCCGGCCGGAAAGTTCCTCACCCGGCCTGCGTGGCATAGTCCTTGAATAGCCTCGCTCAACCGCGGGCCAGCCCGGCCCGGCGGCGGCCCCGGACCGGGCCGCCGCAGGGATCGGGCGACGGCATCGGTTCCCAAGGACTCGGTAAGGGGGCGCCGCCCATGAAGATCGTGATGGCCATCATCAAGCCGTTCAAGCTGGAAGAGGTGCGCGACGCGCTCACCGGAATCGGCGTCCACGGACTGACGGTGACGGAAGTGAAGGGCTACGGCCGTCAGAAGGGCCACACCGAGATCTACCGGGGCGCGGAATACGCCGTCAGCTTCCTGCCCAAGCTCAAGATCGAGGTCGCGGTCGCCTCCGGCCTGACCGCCAGCGTCATCGACGCCATCGCGGGTGCGGCGCGCACCGGCCAGATCGGCGACGGCAAGATCTTCGTGCTGCCCCTCGAGAAGGCGGTGCGCATCCGGACCGGCGAGACCGACGCCGACGCCCTCTGAGCCGGCTCGCTGCCCGCCTCGACCTTTCCCCAACGCTCAACGAATCGTGACCGGAGCCACCAGTCCATGAAAGTTCGTAATGCCCTCATGCTCGGCTTGGGAGGCGCGGCGCTCGCCGCCCTCCTGATCGAGCCGTCCCTGGCGCAGACTCCGACGACGGAAGCCGCGTCCACGGCCTCGGCGGCGGCTGCGGCCGTGCCCCTGCCCAACAAGGGCGACACCGCCTGGATGCTGATCTCCTCGGCGCTGGTGCTGATGATGAGCGTGCCGGGCCTGGCCCTTTTCTACGGCGGCCTGGTGCGCACCAAGAACATGCTCTCGGTGCTGACCCAGGTCTTCGCGATCGTGTCGATCGTCGGCCTGCTCTGGGTGTTCTACGGCTACAGCCTCGCCTTCACCAACGGCGGCGGCATCAATGACTTCGTCGGCGGCTTCTCGAAGGCCTTCCTCAAGGGCATCGACGCGAATTCGACGGTGGCGACCTTCTCCAACGGCGTCGTGATCCCAGAATACGTCTATCTCTGCTTCCAGATGACGTTCGCCATGATCACGCCCGCGCTGATCGTCGGCGCCTTCGCCGAGCGGATGAAGTTCTCCGCGCTCGTGGTGTTCACGATCCTCTGGGTCACGGTCATCTATTTCCCGATGGCCCACATGGTCTGGTACTGGGGCGGCCCTGACGCGGTCGGCAACGCCGCCGAGGCGCTCGCCGCCGCCACCGACGACGCCTCGAAGGCGACCGCCCAGGCGGCGCTGGACGCGGTCAACAAGGATGCGGGCTTCCTCTTCCAGAAGGGCGCCCTCGACTTCGCCGGCGGCACCGTGGTGCACATCAACGCGGGCATCGCCGGCTTCGTCGGCTGCCTGATCATGGGCAAGCGCATCGGTTACGGCCGCGACCTGCTCGCTCCGCACTCGCTGACCATGACCATGATCGGCGCCTCGCTGCTGTGGGTCGGCTGGTTCGGCTTCAACGCCGGCTCGAACCTCGAGTCCAACGGCACCGCCGCCCTGGCGCCGGTGAACACCTTCGTGGCGACCTGCGGCGCCGCTGTGGCGTGGCTGTTCGCCGAGTGGGCGCTCAAGGGCAAGCCGTCGCTGCTCGGCATGCTCTCGGGCGCGGTGGCCGGCCTCGTGGCCGTCACCCCGGCTTCGGGCTTCGCCGGCCCGATGGGCTCGATCGCGCTCGGCCTCGTGGCCGGCGTGGTCTGCTTCGTGATGTGCTCCACCGTGAAGAACGCGCTCGGCTACGACGACTCGCTCGACGTGTTCGGCGTGCACTGCGTCGGCGGCATCCTGGGCGCCCTGGCGACCGGCATCCTGGTCGATCCGAACCTCGGCGGCGTCGGCATCCCCGACTACATCTCGAAGCCGGGCGAGCTGGCGGTTGGCGCCTACGACATGATGGGCCAGCTCCTCATCCAGGCGGAAGCGGTCGGCCTGACCCTGCTGTGGTCGGGCATCGGCTCGGCGATCCTCTACAAGCTCGTCGACCTGACGATCGGCCTGCGGGTGACCCAGGAAGAGGAGCGCGAGGGCCTCGACATCGCCGATCACGGCGAGCGCGCCTACAACTACTGAGAGCGTCCGGCGCGGCCCTTCAGGGCCGCGCTGCAGACATGGAAAACCCCGGCTCCGTATGGGCCGGGGTTTTTTTGTTCCAGGGCTCCCGCCCCTGGGTCAGGGGCGTTGATCCGGTTGCGGCGTCCGGCCCCCTCGCTCTTCGTTGAGCTCGCGGCCGTGGCGGTCTATGCACCCACCCCATGGACCTCCAAACTTCCGCGAGCCGATCCCTGGCGACCCTCGCCTGCAAGGTGCCGCCTCTCAGGAAGGCGGCGCCGTTCCTGCCCATGAGTCGCGCCGAGATGGACACGCTCGGGTGGGACGCATGCGACGTCGTCTTGGTGACGGGCGACGCCTATGTCGATCATCCGAGCTTCGGCATGGCCATCATCGGCCGATTGCTCGAAGCTCAGGGATTCCGGGTCGGCATCATCGCGCAGCCCGACTGGCAATCGGCGGAGCCGTTCAAGGCGCTGGGCAAGCCGACGCTGTTCTTCGGCGTCACCGGCGGCAATCTGGATTCGATGGTGAACCGCTACACGGCCGACCGTCGCCTCCGGCACGACGACGCCTACACGGCAGGTGGAGAAGGCGGCCGGCGCCCGGACCGCTCGACCATCGTCTACACGCAGCGCTGCCGCGAGGCCTTCAAGGACGTGCCGATCATCCTCGGCGGCATCGAGGCGTCCCTGCGCCGCATCGCCCACTACGATTACTGGTCCGACAAGGTGCGCCGCTCGATCCTGGCGGACGCGAAGGCCGATCTGCTCATCTACGGCAATGCCGAGCGCGCCGTCGTCGAGGTGGCGAACCGCCTGGCGGCCGGCGAGGCCCCTCACGACCTCGACGCCGTCCGGGGCGTCGCCCTGTTCCGCCGCGTGCCCGAGCATTACACCGAGCTGCCCGCCGACGATCTCGATTCGACCGACGAGGCCGCCGCCCGTCGTCCCGGCGAGACCGTGATCCGGCTCCCCGCCTACGAGCAGGTCAAGGACGACAAGGAGGCCTATGCCCGCGCCTCGCGGGTGCTGCACCCGGAGGCCAACCCCGGCAACGCCCGTCCCCTCGTCCAGCGCCACGGCGACCGCGACCTGTGGCTGAACCCGCCGCCGATCCCGCTCTCCAGCGCGGAGATGGATGCGGTCTACGACCTGCCCTACGCCCGCGCGCCCCATCCCTCTTACGGCGACGCGAAGATCCCCGCCTGGGACATGATCAAGTTCTCGGTGACGATCATGCGCGGCTGCTTCGGCGGCTGCACCTTCTGCTCCATCACCGAGCACGAGGGCCGCGTCATCCAGAACCGCTCGGAAGACTCGATCCTGCGCGAGATCGAGCTGATTCGCGACAAGACGCCGGGCTTCACGGGCGTGATCTCGGATGTCGGCGGGCCGACGGCGAACATGTACCGGATGGCGTGCAAGGATCCGAAGATCGAGGCGGCGTGCCGCCTGCCGTCCTGCGTCTTTCCGGATATCTGCCCGAACCTGAACACCTCGCACGACGACCTGATCCGGCTCTATCGCAAGGTCCGGGAGGTGGAGGGCGTCAAGAAGGTGATGGTCGCCTCCGGCGTGCGCTACGACCTCGCGGTCCGGAGCCCCGAATACGTCAAGGAACTCGTGACCCATCACGTCGGTGGCCGTCTCAAGATCGCGCCCGAGCACACCGAGCGCGGTCCCCTCGACCTGATGATGAAGCCGGGCATCGGCACGTATGACCGCTTCAAGGAGATGTTCGACGCCGCCGCCAAGCAGGCCGGCAAGAAATACTACCTGATCCCGTATTTCATCGCGGCGCATCCGGGCACGACCGACGAGGACATGATGAACCTCGCCGTCTGGCTCAAGAAGAACGACTATCGCGCCGATCAGGTCCAGACGTTCCTGCCCTCGCCCATGGCGACCGCCACGACCATGTATCACACCGAGATCAACCCGTTGCAGGGCGTGCGGCGCGGCGGCAGCGAATCGGTCGACGCGATCAAGGGGATGCGGCAGCGCCGGCTCCACAAGGCGTTCCTGCGCTACCACGACCCCGAGAACTGGCCTCTGTTGCGCGAGGCGCTGCGGGCGATGGGCCGCGCGGATCTCATCGGGCCCAGGCCGGACCAACTCATTCCGCTCTCGCAGCCGCCGGGAACGGGCGCCGGTGCGGGCAAGGCAGGCGGCCAGTCGCGCCCCATGCGCCATCCGGGCGCGCCGCGTTTCACCACGAAGGGCGTGCCGCTGAGGAAGTGACGGTCTGGCGCGCCTGGTCGCCAGATCTTCCAGGGGCGGCTTTCGGGGCTCAATGCTCTGCCGCGGGTAAGCCGAAAGCCAGCCGTCGCGGACGTCCCGACGGGGATCCAGCGTCAGATCTCGACCCCTGGGAAGCGCGCGGCTGATGGAAGGCCTCCTTCGAGGTCCGGTGATCGTCGATCGCCGGGCCCTTCAGCATGCGGGGTTGGGTTGAAACGGTGCCGATCGGGCCCGGACGAGACGCCGTCCTGAGCTGGGCAACCAAGATCCGAACGACCGCGCCATCACCGCTCCCCGCCACGAACCCACACCCGCAAACGCGCCCGCGCCAAGCGCCCGCGACACCCCCGCGCGCACTGACGCAGCCCCCTCCAATCGGCGCGGACAAAGCTCTCGCACCCTTGCGCACGCCTCGGTGATCCCGCATATCCGGTGAAACAAAACAGGAACAAAGAGCGTCGCCTTAGAAAGCTGTGGATGACGCAGCCGTCTCTCACCGGAACGAGCCCCGCATGCGAACCGCCGACAAGCAGATCGCCGACATCCTGGTGCGCTACGGGGAGCCCTTCGGGGGCAACGTCTGGCGCGTGCAGGGCACGGCCGTGATCTACCACAAGACCCTGGAGCGCATCGCCGCGCAGGCCGGGATCGTGTTCGAGCCGCCGACCATCATCCGGGCCGAGCGCGACGAGGCGGTGCTGCTGGTCACCGGGCGCCTCCCCGGAGCGAAGGCCGGCGCGAAACAGGCCGCCGACCGGATCGAGTGGTCGATGGGCGAGGCGCTGGTGAACGTGAATTACCGCGTCTCGGGCAAGCAGGCGGCCTACGTCTACGCCATGGCCGAGAAGCGCGGGAAGGACCGTGTCATCCTCAAGCTGATCGAGCTCCACGGCCTGGTCTACTCGGAGGAGGAAGCCGACGAGTTCCGGGCCCACCTGCCCGCCGTCCGGGCGGTGGACGAGGATTTCGAGGAGGCCCAGCCCTTCGACGAGGTCACCGAGGCCGAGGGCGATCTCAAGCGCCGGATCGACGAGGCCGAGACGATCAACGCGGTCACCGACCTGATGCTCGACGGCGCCACCCAGGCGATCCTGGCGGCGATGCCGCCCGGCACCCGGGACGAGGTCCGCGACTACGCCAAGGCACGCCTGGTGGCGCTCGGCTGGCCGAAGCGCGCCGGCCGCCGCAGCGCCGCCTGATCCCGACACCATCGCCCAACCGCAGGAGACCGCCATGCATCGCGCGACGAGCCGCCGTAGCCTGAAAACCCGCCGGGACCATCATCGGGGCTGGAGCATCGAGACCCTGTCGTACAGCCCGACCCGGATCGTGCGCCTCGGCGACGAGAAGGTCGCGATCCTGTTCCCACCGGTGGAACCGGGGGCCGCGTGGCAGCTCTACCCGCATCCCGACACGTTCCCGGGGCTCAACTTCGACGGGCTGCCCGAGCCCCTGCGCCCGGAATTTCTCGGGTTTTCGGACCTGCCCGCCGTGGAGCGGTTTCTGGGGATCGACGATGCGGCGCTGACCGCCTTGGCAGCCTGACGCGCCCGCCTCTCAGTCCGGCGGCCAGGGGGCGCCCCGGTGGAGCGCCTCGGCCTCCGGGGTGAACATGTTGGGATCCGAGCCGTGCAGCACCAGCGGCGGCAGCAGGCTCAGGGCCGCCCGGCTGCCCCGGGTCGCGGCGATCAGGACGCGGATCGCCGGGGCCTCGGCTTTGGCCTGAACCGGGCGGATCGCGATGCCGCCGTAGCGGCCCTTCAGGGCGTCGAGACAGGCCGGCAGGGCGTCCGCCCGGTGGATCAGTCCGAGCCGCCCCCCCGGCCGCAGGATCGCCGTGCAGGTGCGGATCCAGAGGTCCAGGCCGCCCTCGGGAAAATCGTGCGCCGTCGCCTTCCCGGGATGCGGGGAGGGGCGGTGGCGACCCGGGGTGAAGAACGGCGGATTGGTCAGGACCAGATCGAAACTGTCCGGCACCAGCCCGGCGGCGCGGCGCTCGGCCGCGGAAGCGAGCACGTCGGCCTCGATCACCGCCGCCGCGATGCCGTTGCGGGTCGCGTTGGACCGGGCCAGCGCGATCAACGCCGGATCGCGCTCGACCAGGGTCAGGCATGTGCCGGGGTGGAGCGCCGCGCAGGCCAGGCCGACAGCGCCGGTGCCGGCGCCGACGTCGCAGAGCCGGTCCCCCGGCGCCGGCGCGAACAGCCGGGCGAGCAGCACGGCGTCGGTCCCGGCCCGGTGCGCGCCCCGGGGCGGCTGATGCAGGTGCAGGATCCCGCCCAGGAAGGCATCCGGCCCGTCCGTCACGGGTCGCGCAACTCGTGGGCGAGCCCGGCATCCTTCAGCAACCGGCGGGCCTGGGCTGCCCAATCCCCCGGCACCATCAGCCGCTGGCCGAACGCCCCGATCGAGCCTTCCATCACGCTCATATGCGTGTCGGCCACCAGGACCGGAATCTCGGCCGCCTCGAGCACCGAGCGGGCGAAGCCGATCAGGACCGGATCATTCGCGGAAATCAGCACGATCATCGCAATTCTTCGGCGGAATGCCGGTCGTCCGGCGCATTCGTCGCGTTCGCTGCGCATTCCCGGCGCACCATATCTCCCATGCGCCGATGTTGCGGCGCCGCGAGGCGCGTGCGAAGGGATCGCCCGCTCCCTGCGGGGGAACCGGACTGGAGGTCGCGGATCTTGGGTATGGCCCTCTCCATCGAGAATCCGAAGCCCGAGGTCGAGGCGGGGCTGAACGACCTCGTCGCGCTGGTGGCGGACGACATGGCGCGGGTCAACACCACGATCCTGTCGCGCACCGGCTCCGACGTGGCGATGATCCCGGAGGTGGCCAACCACCTGATCGCGTCCGGCGGCAAGCGGCTTCGCCCGATCCTGACGCTCGCCTGCGCCAAGCTCTGCGGCTATGCCGGCGACGGCGATGTGAAGCTCGCCGCCAGCGTCGAGTTCATGCACACCGCGACCCTGCTGCACGACGACGTGGTGGACGAGAGCGACATGCGCCGGGGCCGCGTCGCAGCCCGGATCAAATGGGGCAACGAGGCCTCGGTGCTGGTCGGCGACTTCCTGCTCGGCCAGGCCTTCCGGATGATGGTCGAGGTCGGCTCCCTGCGGGCGCTCGACATCCTGTCCGCCGCCGCCACGGTGATTGCCGAGGGCGAGGTGATGCAGCTCACCAACGCCAAGAACCTGGAGACCGACGAGGCCGCTTATCTCGCGGTGATCCGCGGCAAGACCGCCGAACTGTTCGCCGCCGCCTGCGAGGTCGGGCCGGTGCTCGCCGGCCGGCCCGAGGCCGAGCAGGTCGCCGCCCGCGCCTACGGCATGAATCTCGGCATCGCCTTTCAGCTGATCGATGACGTGCTCGATTACGGGGGCACCTCGGCCGAGCTCGGCAAGAATGTCGGCGATGATTTTCGCGAGGGCAAGATCACCTTGCCGATCGTGCTGGCCCACCGCCGGGCGAGCGAGGGCGAGCGCGGCTTCTGGCGGCGGACCCTGCAGCAGGGCGAGATCGGCGAGGACGACCTCGGCACCGCCCTCGATCTGCTCCAGCGCCACGGCGCCCTGGAGGAGACGGTGGCCCGCGCCCACCATTACGGGGCCCAGGCCCGCGCCGCGCTCGACATTTTCCCGGATGGTCCGGTCAAGGCCGCGCTCAATGGCGCGGTGGAATTCTGCGTCGCTCGGGCACGCTGAGCTACGCCCTCAGGCAGCCTCTCGTAGCGACCCAGCGGGGTTGGTGGCGAAGCTGCGCCGGTAGGCTGTTGGCGTCAAGCCGACATGCTCGCGGAAATGGCTGCGCAGAACCGGCGCCGATCCGAACCCGACCAGCCGGGCGATCTCGTCCACCGAGTGGGTCGTCTCCTCGAGCATCGTCCGCGCCTCGGCCAGCCGCTCGGCGATGAGCCAAGTCCCGGGTGCATGGCCGGTGGCAGCCCGGACATGGCGGTGGAGGCTCCGCAGGCTGAGGCCCGCCTCGGACGCCATGCGCTCGACCGTCCAGATCTCGCCGAGGCTTTCGCGGACGCGATCGAACAGCAGCCCGAGCTTGGTGCCGGCCCGCTTCTGCACCGGCCGCTGGACGAACTGTGCCTGGCCGCCGTCGCGATGGGCATGAACCACCATGCGGCGGGCAACCCGGTTGGCGATCTGTGCGCCGAAATCCGTCCGCACCACGTGAAGGCAGAGATCGAGCCCGGCCGCGCTCCCGGCCGATGTCAGGATCGAGCCGGCGTCGACATACAGCACGTCGGCCGCGACCTCCACGCCCGGGTAAGCCGCGAGCCGGTCGGTAAAATGCCAGTGGGTCGTCGCCCGGCGGCCTGTGAGAAGTCCAGCTTCTGCCAGCACGAAGGCCCCGGCGCAGATCGACACGAGGCGCGTTCCGCGCGCATGCGCGCGCCGCAACGCATCGAGCAATCCGGGCGGGATCGCCCCCGAGGGCCCGCGCCAGCCCGGGATGACGATCGTTTCGGCCGTATCGAGCAGTTCGAGGCCGCCATCGGCCTGGACCACGACCCCGCCGGTGCCGCGCAAAGGCCCCGGTTCGACCGCCGCGATGGCGCAGCGGTACCAGCGGTCCCCGAATTCTGGTCGGGGCAGGGCGAAGACCTCGACGGCGCAGCCGTACTCGAAGGTGCAGAGCCCGTCATAGGCCAGGATGATCACGGTGCGTGGGGAAGATTTTGGCATGATCGCCTCGGTAATGACCGATCGTGCCACTGGCAACGGCCACGCTGGCTGGGGACAATCCGCCTGTCCGCACAGAGGGATGCGGCCCATATGAGGATGCGCCATGCGCCTGATCGGTATGCTCGATTCGCCCTATGTCCGCCGTGTCGCGATCACGCTGCGGATGGCCGGTATCCCGTTCACGCACGAGCCTCTGTCGGTCCTGCGGGAAGTCGAGGCGTTCCGCGCGGTCAACCCCGTGGTCAAGGCGCCGACGCTCCTCACCGATGCGGGGATCACGCTGATGGACTCGACGCTGATCCTGGCCCACCTGGCTGAATTGCATCCCGGGCGGGCGCGCTTGATGCCCACGGCGCCCGAGGCGCATGCCCAGGCCTGCCGTATCCTCGGCCTCGCCCTGGCCGCCGCCGACAAGACGGTACAGCTTGTCTACGAGCGCAACCTGCGTCCCGAGGAGAAGCGGCACGCGCCCTGGCTCGATCGGATCGAGGGTCAGCTCGCGGCCGCCTATGCGGAACTGGAGCGGGAGGTCGGTGCGCAGGGGCCTTGGCTGTTCGGCTCGGCGCCGCTCCAGCCGGACATCACCGCCGCCGTGGTCTACCGGTTCACCCAAAACATCCGGAATGAGGCAGTCTCGGAAGTCGAGCATCCGAACCTCGCCGCCCTCTGCGCCCGCGCCGAGGCGCTGCCGGCGTTCCAGGCCTGTCCGTTCCGGTAGCTGCGGCCTTCTTTACGGATTTCGCGTGGACAGCCACCAATCGCCGCCATCGTACCAGCAACTGGCATCGGGTTCCTCGCCGAAGCGGATCGTACGGACACCTATGATTGATCCGTGCGCGAAAGCCTTGGCCAAGCTGCCACTCGCGTCCTCCGGCAGGCCTTGAAGGGGAATGAACACCGCCGGTGAGACGAACCGGGCCGGCCACGCGGTGGCGTTGGCGATCCGCCGGATCAGCAGCATTCCGCCCCGGCCGATCGTGGGCTGGAGCGGAAATAACAGCCGTCCCTCCGGCCGCAGGGCGTCGAGCCAGGCTCGGGCCGGACGCGGCGCCCCGGCATTGACGTAGATCGCGTCGGCGGAGGGCAGCACGTCCGCCGCGCCGGAGCGCGCCACGACGTGAGCCCAGGGCCAGGGAGTGAGGTTACACGCCGATCGCGCCGCGAGGCCGGGATCGATCTCGAAGCCGAGGACGCGGCCCCCCAGCCCCACCAGATGGGCGAGCAGGGCCGTGTAGTATCCGCTGCCGGTGCCGACCTGGATCACTGTCTCCCCGGGCAGGGGCGCCAGCGCGTCGAGGCAGAGGGCGTGCAGGCTTGGCTGGCCGATATTGATGGCGCGCGCCGCGTCGAGGGCAATGAGCACGTCCTGATAGAGGAAGGCCGGGTCGTCGTCGGGTGTCGTGACGTAGAGCGGACCTCGCTCCCGCGACCGCCAGACATTGGCAGCCAGGATCGACCACGAGCCGGGGCCGGCAAAAGGCTCCCGCGGCACTGCCGCGAAGGCCACTGCGATCCGCGGGTCGGCCGCGTTCGGGGTGGCCACGAGGTCCGCGTAGAAGCTGCGGAGCTTGGCGCTCTGCGCGATCGAACCGTCTTGATTCGCCATCCCGTCACCCCGCAGTAAAACAGAGCAGTCGCCTGGATGCGCGTCAAGAAGCCGCAGGGCCGAGGGCGCCTACCAGCGCTGGTGCGAGCCCGCGCAGTTCCTTCAGGTGGGCCGCGGTGAGGGTCCGCAGCACGGCTTCGGCCCGGGGCGTGAGCGCGAGTTCGCTGCGCCGGCGATCCTGTGCGGACCGTACCTTGGTCAGGAGACCGCCCTCGACCATCCGGGCGACCAGCTCGGCGGCGCTGTGCGGCGCGATCAAAAGTTGCTCGGCCAGCAAGCCCACCGTCGGCGGCATACGGCCCGCATGGCCGGCCAACGCCAGAAGCGCTTGGTGCTGTTGGGTCGGAATGCCGGCCCGGGCCGCAGCCGCCTCGCTGAAGGCCAGGAAGCGCCGCAGCCGGTAACGGAATTCTGCCAGTGCCGCATATTGCTCTGCCGAAAGCGCTTCGGCCTCGGGCTCTTGAGCCTTCACCCTGGTCTCCTCGACGTCGATCGAAGGGCATTCGGCATTCCCTGTCCAATCCATAGGGTCTCGGAAGCCGCGTCGCACCTGCCATTCTCGATGATCATCCGACCATTGAATGTATCGTGTTGCGATATAATTGACGGGGGCAGATTGGAGTATCGGATGGACGGCGGATCAGAAATCGAGCGCAGCGGCGACATGCCGTTGCGGAGAGCGCTCGGCGATTTCAGTGCGGACCGACGCGTGCTGACATTGGCCGGGCTGGCGGTGATCACAGGGACAGCGGCCTCCGGCACCGCTTGGATCCTGCTGTCGCTGATCGGTCTCGTGACCAATGCCGTCTGGTACGGCCGCTTCGACACCGCCCTGACATCCCTGGCCGGCGCCACGCCCGGGCCGTGGATGATCGCGATCCCGGTGATCGGCGCGCTGATCGTCGGCGTGATGGCTCGCTATGGCTCTGAGAAGATCCGCGGCCACGGCATCCCGGAGGCCATGGAGGCGATCCTGATCGGTGGCAGCCGGATGTCGCCGAAGGTGGCCGTGCTCAAGCCGCTCTCGTCGGCGGTGGCGATCGGTACCGGCGGCCCGTTCGGCGCCGAGGGACCGATCATCGTTACGGGCGGCGCGGTGGGATCCCTGTTTGCGCAGTTCTTCCATCTCAGCTCGGCCGAGCGGAAGACCCTGCTGGTGGCGGGCGCTGCGGCCGGCATGACGGCGATCTTCGGGACGCCGGTGGCGGCCGTGCTGCTCGCCGTCGAGGTGCTGCTGTTCGAGTGGCGACCGCGCAGCCTCGTGCCGGTGACGGTCGGGGCGGTGACGGCGGCGTGCTGGCGCCGGGCGCTGTTCGAGGCGGGGCCACTGTTCCCCTTCACCGACAATCCCGCCCTGCCGTGGTGGGGGCTCCCCGCCTGCGTCCTGCTCGGCATTGCCTGCGGGCTGATCTCGGGCGCGCTGACCCGCGCGCTCTACGCGCTGGAGGACGGGTTCGGCCGGCTGCCGATCCACTGGATGTGGTGGCCCGCCATCGGCGCCCTCGTGGTCGGCCTCGGCGGCCTGATCGAGCCCCGGGCGCTCGGCGTCGGCTACGATGTGATCCGTGACCTCCTCGCCGGGCATCTGCTGGCCGGCGCCGTTCTGACGATTCTCGTCGTGAAGGCGGTGATCTGGCTCGCGGCTCTGTCCTCGGGCACCTCCGGGGGCGTGCTCGCACCGCTGCTGATCCTCGGTGGGGCGATCGGCTGGCTGATCGGCCTCGTTCTCCCGGGCGCGCACGGCTTCTGGGCCCTGCTCGGCATGGCGGCGATGCTCGGCGGCACCCTGCCGGCACCGCTCACCGGGGTGGTGTTTGCCGTCGAGGTGACCGGCGACGTCGCCGCCCTGGCGCCGCTGCTCGCCGCCACCATGGCGGCCTATGCGGTGACCGTGCTGCTGCTCAAGCGATCGATCCTCACGGAGAAGATCGCTCGGCGCGGCCAGCACGTGACCCGGGAATACGGCATCGACCCCGCCGACCTCGCCCGGGTCGAGGCGGTGATGAGCCGCGACGTCGTCACCCTCAGCGGTGATCTTCCACCCGCCGAGGCGCTGGCGGCGATCACCACCGGTGATCATTACGCTTATCCCGTTCTCGACAGCGCCGGCCGGCCGGTGGGGCTGGTCACCCGCGACGATGCGCTCCGCTGGACCGTGGAGACGGGAGAGGGCGATGCGGCCGTTGGCACGCTGGCGGAGCGCGTGTCGGATACCAGCCTGGCGGTGGTTCACCCGGGCGACGTGATCTCGCACGCCCTCGACGTAATGCTTTCGGCCGGGCAGGGCCGCCTGCCGGTGACCGATCCGGGAAGCGGTGCGCTGGTCGGCCTCCTGACCCGCAAGGACCTGCTGCAGGTGCGCGCCACGACGGTTCGGGCCGAGGCCGAGCGCCGGGCCTATTTCCGCCGCAGTCGGGCGCGTGCCCGTATGATCGAGGGCTGACGGGATCCGTCCCTCCGGTCAGCGCAGGAAGGTCGGCGCCACCCACCAGCCCGGATGCGCGGCCCGCAGGGCGGCGGCGGCGCGCACCGCCGCGCGCCGGTCGGTGAATAGGGCGAAGACCGTTGCCCCCGAGCCCGACATCCGCGCGAGGCGGCATCCGGCCTTGTCCCGCAGGGCTGCCAGGGCCTCGCCGATCACCGGGGCGACCGTGAGAGCCGGCGCCTCCAGGTCGTTCCGCGCCGGGGCGAGGGCCGCCACGAGGGCATCTGCGCCGAGACGCTCGGCGATCATGGGATGGGCCGCGCCGTCGAGACGCTGCCCGACCGTCAGGCCCAAGGCCTTGAACACCGGCGCGGTCGGCACCGGAACGCCGGGATTGATCAGCACTGCCGGTAGCGGCGCGAGGCCGAGGACGGGGCCGATCTCTTCCCCGGCGCCGCGCATCATCCGCGCCCGCGGGTCGAGGCAGACCGGCACGTCGGCTCCGGTCTCGCGGGCGGCGGCAATCATAGCCGGATGATCGAGCGGCAGGCCGTTGAGGCACGCGAGCAGACGCAGGCCGGCTGCGGCATCGGACGAGCCTCCGCCAATGCCGGCCGCGACCGGCAGGCGTTTGACCAGATGGAAGGCCCCCATCCGCAGCGACGGCACCCGCGCCGCCAGCCCGCGGGCGGCGCGCAGGACGAGATTGTCCGCGTTCGGCCCGGCCGGACCGGCGGTCGGGCCGCTGACAGTCAGGCCAAGCGGTGCGCCGGGGTCCAGGGTCAGCCGATCGGCGGTGCCCGCGAAAGCCACCAGGCTCTCCAGCTCATGATAGCCGTCGCCGGCACGCCGCCCGAGGACGTGGAGCGTGAGGTTGACTTTGGCGGGCGCGCGGTCGGCAAGCAGGGGCACGATATCTCGAACGGGTCGGCGTGATCTGGCCTGACGCTCTACAGAGTCATGGGCGGGAGCAACAGGTCAGCCCAGATCTCCATGTGACCGATAGGGCAGGGCATCGCCGATCCGGATCGCAATGAGATCTTCAGCCAGTTCCACCAGCCCATCGCTGACCGACAGGCCGGACAGGTCGACGCCGCCGGCGGGCAGAGCCTCGGGCATGCCGTCGGCGCCGACACGCAGGCAGACGCGCAGATATTCCCGCCGGCCGGGGCGCTTCTCCCGGGCGAAACCGCTGCGCACCGTCAGGGTCGGCGCATCGTCACGCGCGCCCGAGAGATGCAGCACCAGGGGGCGGAGCACGGCCAGGGCGGTGACGTAGGCGGCGGCCGGGTTGCCCGGGAGGCCGGCGAAGGGGGTTCCCGCCACCTGGCCCAGGGCCACCGGCCGGCCGGGCTTCATCGCCAGCCGCCAGAAGGTCAGCGCGCCCGACGCCTCCACGGCGTTGCGCACGTGATCCTCCTCGCCCACCGAAACGCCTCCGGAGGTGAGGATCAGATCGTGTGTGGCGGCCGCCGCTTCGAGGCGCTGGTGCAGGGGGCCGGGCGCGTCGCGCAGGATGCCGAGGTCGACGGGGTCGGCTCCGAGCCTCTTCAGCAGGGCAGCGAGCATCGGCCGGTTGGCGTCGTAAATGCCGGCTGGCAGCAGCGGTTGGCCGGGCGGCGTCAGTTCGTCGCCGGTGGAGAACAGAGCGACCTTGAGGGGTACTCGCAGGGGCAAGGCGGGCAGGCCGAATGCGGCGGCGAGCGCAAGGTGGCGCGGCCCCAGCCGGGTGCCGGCCGGGATCGCGCGGCTGCCCAGCGCGACATCCTCCCCGGCCCGGCGACGGTTGGCGCCCGTGGCGAGGCCGGTGGGCAGGATCACCGCCTCGTTGTCGATCCGGACATCCTCCTGCATCGCCACCGTGTCGGTGCCCGGCGGCATCGGCGCTCCCGTGAAGATCCGCACCGCGAAGCCCGGCCCGGGATCGGCGGGCGCGTGACCGGCCGGGACGCGGCCGCCCAGCGGCAGGCGTGTCTCGCCCCCGGGCGCCAGGTCGCCGGCCCGCACGGCATAGCCGTCGACCGCCGCATTATCGAACGGGGGCAGGTCGATCGGGGCGATCAGATCCTCCGCCAGGACACGTCCGTCCGCGCGATCGATCGAAACCGTTTCGATCCCCGACAGGACCGCCAGCCGCGCGCGCAGCAGCGCCACCGCGTCGGCGACCCGCATCGGTGCGGGTGCTACGTCAAAGCAGTCGCGGCTCAGGCGTCCCATCGTGACGCGCTGGCAGTCTTGGACAAGGAGCGGGTCGGCACGGGGGCCTCGCGGGGCTGTGGCCTGCCGGCTTGCGGCATCGGGGCGGAGCGATCAAGCCCGGACCATGGCGGCATCGCGTACGATCCTCTACGCTTGCCTCGTCATGCCGAGCGTCGAAGCGATTCCCTGCCAGCGCCACCTGTTCGAGGTGCCGGCGGACGTCGCCTACCTAGATGCCGCAGCCTGGTCGCCGCTGCCCCGCGCGGTTCGAGCGGCCGGTGAGGCCGGCATCCTGATGAAGAGCCAGCCCTGGACCTATCCCAGGACGGGGATACCGGTTCACGCCGAGCGGACCCGCGCGGCTGCGGCCCAACTGATCGGGGCTGGTGCCGACGACATCGCGATCGTGGGCTCCGTCAGCCACGCCATGGCGACGGCGGCGCGCAATCTCGTTCCCGCGCCGGGCGGACGCCTGTTGCGGGTTGAAGATGAGTTCCCGTCCCTGCGCTACGCTTTCGATCGGCTGGCGACCGCCCACGATCTCTTCGTCGAGGAGGTTCCCCGACCTCCGGATGGGGACTGGACCCGCGCCGTGTTGGAGGCGATCCGTCGGCCGGCGGCAAACCCGCTCGCCATCGCCACCCTGACGCCGCTGCACTGGACCGATGGCGGCCTGATCGACCTCGATCGGCTCGCACCGGCGGTGCATGCATCCGGTGCGGCCCTGGTGATCGACGCAACGCAGGCCGTGGGTGCGATGCCCGTGGACGTGGCCCGCTGGCGGCCGGATTTTCTCGCCTTCCCGACCTACAAATGGGCACTCGGCCCGTATGGTGTCGCGTTCCTCTATGCGGCGCCCCATCGGCAGCAAGGGGTGCCGATCGAGGAGCATACGGGAAACCGCTCATCTGCCGTGGGTGCCCGACGCTACGACCGCGGTGAACTGAACGATCCCGTGGCCCTTGCCATGGCCGCGACCGGCCTTGAGCTGATCGCCGCATGGGGGGCGCCATCCATCGCGATGCGGCTGCGTGGGCTCACCGATCACCTCGCTGATGGCGTCGCGGAACTCGGCCTTGCCATCCCACAGCCCCACCTGCGTGCCGGCCACATCCTCGGGGCACGTGTGCGCGGCGGGCTGCCCAAACACTTGGTGGATCACCTCCAGGCGGCCAACGTCTTCGTGAGCGAGCGGTCGGGGGCCCTGCGTTTCAGCCCCCATGTCTGGGCCGACCTAGACGACGTCACGCGTTGTCTCGCCGCACTCGCACACGGGCTCGGCCACGACGCGGGAAACCGAACGGAAGCGAGCGGGTGATAGTTTCCGTATGTCCGCCGGGCGAATGCGGATGCCGGGACGGGCGCCGCTTCTAGATCCTCCGGGCGAAGCGCGGCCGTCGTCCCCGGATGGATGCCGCACACACGATCATGCCGAGACTCATGCCGCGACCCGGTGAGACGATTCCCATGCCGGCCCGCAGCCTGCGCCTCGCGGCGACGGTGCGCGCCGGCCTGTCCGGACGGTTCGCCGTGATCCTGTCCGGGGAACTGATCCAGAGCCTGTTCCACTTCGCGCTGAACATCCTGCTGGTGCGCGAACTCGGGGCGCATGATTACGGGCTGTTCGCGATCGTGTTCACGGTCGGGGCCGTCGGCATCACCTACATCCGCGCTTTGGTGGCGGTACCGGCGACGCTCCATCTGGCCCGGAGCCTCGGCCGCCCGGCGGCTCTCGGCTACGACGTGATGTTCGGCTCCGGCGCGGCCCTGGTTTCCGTGCTGATGGCGCTCGCCACGACCGTGGCGCTCGTTCCGGTGATCGGCCCCGGCGGCCTTGCGGCCGGGGCCTTCGTGGGGCTCTACGGCTTCCGCAGCTATCTGCGGATCGTGCTGCTCGCCCGTGGACGGCCGCGGATCGCGGGGCTGAGCGACCTCGTCTACGCGATCTGCGGCGCGCTGTTCGTCTGGCGTGGGGTGAGCGGCGAGGGCACGGCTCTGCTCGACCGGGCGTTCCTGGCGATCGCTCTGGCG
The DNA here is from genome assembly GCF_001455965.1 of Methylobacterium sp. GXS13. Taxonomy (GTDB): domain Bacteria; phylum Pseudomonadota; class Alphaproteobacteria; order Rhizobiales; family Beijerinckiaceae; genus Methylobacterium. Next base: position 124,027 of record NZ_LKKO01000080.1, on the reverse strand, counting down.
CATGCCATCGCCATCGCGGTGGCCTACGGGGCACTGCGCCAGCGCCTGCGGATCTCGCTCCATCCCCGGGCGCGGGCACGCTACCGAGCGATCTGGCGGACTCTGGCCTGGTCGCTCGCCGGTGTCACGAGCCTCACCGTGCAGGGCCAGGGCCTGACGCTCCTGTTCGCTCTGCTGGCCGGGCCAGCCGTCTACGCGCCGATCGCCGCGACGCTGGTGCTCTACGCGCCGTTGCGGATCCCCACGAGCGCGCTGATGAACATGGTCCTACCCGAGATCAGCGGCCTCCTGGCTGCCGGGCAAGTCCAATCTGCCCGGCGGCTCGTGATGCGCCACGTTCTGCTGATCGGCTGTGCCTGCCTGGTCTATGGCTTGATCATGGCCGCGACCCTGCCGCTGATCGAGCAGGTGCTCTTCAAGGGGCGTTTCGCTGGTGAGGCCATGGGCTGGATCGGGCTGGGCATCTGGGCCGTCGTGACGACGTCGCTGCTCTACGCGATCCCGCGCGCCTATCTCGAAGCCTGCGCCGCCTTCCGGACGATCACCGCCGGGGCGGTGGCGAGCGCCGCGCTCGGCTTCGCCCTCATGGTGCCGCTGCTGCTGATGCTGCCGCCGGCCACTGCGCTGCTCGGGCTTCTGGCGTCCGAGATCGCGACGCTCGTGTGGTCGGTGGCGGCGTTTCGCCGATTGTCGGGAAAGCTGCAGGTCGCGGCAAATGTGGCCTTGAAAACTCCCTGACCAGCCTCGCATCGGTGGGCCGATGCGTCGCCCGCTGAGGGTTTCGCTCGATCGCACGATTCGACACGGAACCGCGGGCCGCTTGAGCGAAACCATCCGCTTCGCCGTCTCAGTATCTCACGCCGCCGCCTCGGCCGCCGGCACCCTCGCACCGTCCGGCTTGCCGAAGCGCTGCTCCAGCGCGTGCCGCGTACGATCGACCAGATGCGCCGCCGCGCCCTGCGGGGTGCGGCCGCCCATCATCGAGGCGAGGGTCAAGCTCTCGGTGCCGAAGCGGCCCTTGAACCCTTCGTCCCCGCAGAGAAAATCGACCGTGTGCAGCCCACGGTCGATCGACCACATGATGTAGTCCATCATCAGCACCATGCCGGGCGAACCGCGCTCGAAGGCCGGATCGTAGGTGGTGACGAAAGCCATCATCGAGCCGGCCTGGACGAAGTTTATCGAGACCGCGACGAGGGCACCGCCGCATTCGAGCACGAAGGCATGCAGAAGCCCGGTCTCCTGCAGCACCCGGACCATCGCGGGCAGAGCCTGAGAGCCCTCGTCATAGAAGGCTGTGGAGGGCAGATTGTGGGTCGCGAGCCAAGCCCGTTTGAACTGGGTCAGCGTGTCGAGCACTCGGTCGAGCGGCTCCTCGGGACCGAGCAGCCGGAAGGTCAGCAGCCCGTGCTCGCCCATGGATTTCTGGCCGCGCCGGTAATTCTGGCGGGTTTTCTTCGACTGTGCGTCGAACCAGGCCTGCCCGGTGGGCCAGGGACCACGCACCCGCCAGTTCGCCTCGTCGCGGTGGTTGAGGCGTAGCCGTGTGCTGCCCGAGATGGAGGTCAGCAGCGCCCGCGCGGCGGCGTCGGGCAGGAGCCGGTTGAGATAGGCGAGATCGAAGCCGCCGGCCCGGCTGGCCTGCTGCCACATCCGCCGGACGAGCCCGGCATTCGTGCGATCCGCCAGCACGGCGTCGCCGAAATCGGAGCAGTCCTTGGCGGCCCATTCGAGCACGCGAAAGCCTTTTCGCCGAACGGTCGCCAGCGGCAGCACGCCGACCAGGGTGTCGCCTCGCCAGGCGAGCACGATCGCCAGGGCCCGCCGCTCGCGGTCGGGGACGCTGGCCCACCAGGCCGAGATCCAAGGATGGCTCTGAAACACCAGGGCGTCGCTGCGGGTCCACAAATCTGTCCAGGCCGGTCCGACGGCGGCCAGCCGCTCGGCGGTGCGGACGATCTCGAAGCGTTCAGGGGACATGATCAGGCGCCAGAGCGAGGCTGAGCCGGGATGCCGCGCAGGCGCCGAACCTGCCGGGCGATCCGCCGGCCCATCTTCTTGAGGGGCAGGAGGTAGAGCCCCGAGAGGGATTGATAGTCGGCCACATCGCGATCGACGAGGCCGAAGGTGAAGTCCTCGTTCGGATGCGGGACGTGCAGCGTCCCGAACAGACGGTCCCAGAACGAGAACAGCAGCCCGAAGTTCTTGTCGTAATGCTGTGGCGCCGTCGAGTGGTGGAGCTGGTGCCAGTGCGGACACAGGATGACGGCGTTGAGCCGCCCGAACGAGATCTTGAAATGCGTGTGGCGCACGAAGTCCATCATCAGGATGTTGCGCATGATGTAGACGTTGATCCCGAACACCGTCAGCTCGACGGGGTTCAGGGCGACTAGGCTCCAGATGCCGAAACAGATCCCCGGGATCACCCCATCCCAGGCGCGGTTCATCAGCTCGTCGAGAGGGTGGACGCGGTCCTTGGTGATGCCGACCATCACCTCGGCGGAGTGGTGGACCTTATGAAGCTCCCACAGGAACGGGTAGCGGTGCTGGGCCGTGTGGTAGAGGTAGTAGGATAAGTCGTAAGCGAGCAGCATGGTGAGGGTAAACAGCACTACGGTCACCGGTCCGGGCTCGCCGAAGACCGGCTGGTCGATGCCGAAGATTGTGCCCAGCACCCGATTGGTTGCGTAGCCCACCGCCACCACGAAGGTGACCCCGGCCGGGATCAGCAGGAACGGCATGATCGCCTTGCGGGTGATGTAGAACAGCAGGTCGGCCCGGGCGGAGGGGTGGGTCATCACCGCGTGCGGCAGCGCGAATTCAAAGAACTCGGCGAACGAGTAGCGTTCCGCGGTGCGCAGGTACGCGATCAGGGCGCAGCCGAACGCGGTCGCGAATAGCAGGCCGGCGGCGACGAGGTTCTCGGCCGAGACCTTGTCGATGATCCGCGTGATGAACTGGACGACATCCATGACGAGGCGTTCCCTCCGCCGGGCCGGCCCGCATGCCGGCGGGCAACGGCCGGACTAACCTCTCAGACGCCCGACGCGCGCGGCGAGCGGGACCCGCCGCTCCGACAAAGCCGCCGGGCCGCCAGCGTCTGGCCAGGCGATCATTATCATCGACTGGTACTTACCGAATCCGACAGCACCGGTGATTGTCCACCGAAGATCGATGGCAGTCGAATTCCGGTCGCAACCGCGCGACAAGCAAAAACGCCGCGGTCAGGCCGTCGGGCGCGCGGTCCGTTCCACCGTCACCGCTGCGTCGCTGTTGCGGGCCCGCCGCAGGGTCGCCCGCACCATGGCGTCGATCCCCTCGGCCGCCGAGGCCTCCGAAAACAGCGCCTCATAGCGCGCCCGGGCCGCCGGGGCGAAACCGCGCCAGCTGGCCGGATCGGTGGCGATGCGGGCGAGCACGTTGGCGATCGGCTCCGGGCCGCCGGGGGGGACGATCCAGCCAGTCTTGCCGTCGGCCACCACCTCCGGGAGGCCGCCGATATCGGTGACCAGCGGCGGCACGCCGTAGGACATCGCCTCGATCGCCACCCGGCCGAGCGATTCCGGGCGCTGCGACGGCATCGTCACCACGTCGGCCCACCGGTAGAGTTCGGACGGATCGTCCACGAAGGGCTGGAGCGTGACCTGCTTCGACAGGCCGGTCTCGGCGATGCGTGCGGCCAGCGCACCCTCGCGGGCGGCGTCCTCGAAGGCGCTGCCAACGATCTTGAGCTCGATCCGGCTGCGGATGGTCTCGGGCAGGGAAGCCAAAGCCTCGACCAGAACGTCCTGGCCCTTAATCCGGCTGATCCGGCCGAGCATCAGCACCCGCAGGCGGCGCGTGCCGTCATAGTCCCGACCATTCGGCTCTGTCGGCCCGGCGATACCATTATAGACGACGCGTGCCGTCGATTCCGCGGGCAGGGCGTAGGTGCGTTCGGTGGCGCGGGAATTGAACACCACGTTGGCGCCGCTCCAGCGGATCAGCCCGCGCAGGACCTTCAGCACGGCGCCTTCCGGGATCTCATGCACGTGGACGATGCTGCGCCCCGGCAGCAACCGGGCGGCCAGCAGGTAGTCGGCGACCACGGTGGTGTTGATGTAGACGAGGTCGCTGTTGCGGATGCGCCGAAGCGCCCGGGCCATCGCGAAGGGCAGTGCCATCATCCCCAGCGTGGCGAGCCGCGCGAGGTTCTTCCGCCGCAGGATCCATAGGGGCTCGATCATGATGGCGCTGGCATAGGGCTCTAGCGCCGCCACGATCGGCCCGTGCCGGGGCAGGACTACGTCGATCTGCGCGGCCGGATGAGCGGCCCGGATGGTCCGCACCGTCTCGATGAAGCAGCGATCCGAACCGTAGAGCTCGAAACCCTGGTGCACGCAGGTGATGCGCGTGACCGGGCCAAGCGCCGGAGCGCGCCGAAACGCGAACGTCCCCGTGGTCCCGGTGGCGCGCGCCTCGGCGGGGAACGCGTCGCGGCGCAGGGTCTGGGCGGAATCCGGGCGCAGGGCGAAGGGATGCGATGCCGGGCCGGTGCCAACTGAGCTAGAAGATGTCGCGAGTATCGAACTATCTACCATAAGATGAATACTTATCAGGATGTAACAACCGTGGGTTGTATCGCCTATTTAGGCGACCGTTATTCCTATCGCTGTACAATATGAGCCGCTCACAGAAAAGGAAGAGCCGTGCCCGTCGATGCGCCCACACTACTTATTCTTGGGACGCGCGGGATTCCGGCCGCCCATGGCGGCTTCGAGACTTTCGCGGAACGACTCGCGCTCTATCTCGCCAATCGCGGTTGGCGGGTCGGCGTGTATTGTCAGGAGGAGGTCGAACGGGTGCGGGATCGGGTCTCGACCCGAACCTGGAACGGCATCACGCTGATCACCGGCGAGGTGGCCCTACGCGGCCCGGCCGCGACCTTGGCGTTCGATGCGTTCTGCGTGCGCGACGCGGCGGCGCGGGGCGGCGTCTGCCTCGTCCTCGGCTACAACGGCGCGGCGTTCCTGCCGTACCTGCGCGCGCGCGGGGGGCGGATTCTGGCCAACATGGACGGAATCGAGTGGCGCCGACCGAAATGGCCCCTGCCGGTGCGGGCGTTCTTCTATGTGAGCGAGTGGATCGCGGCCTGGTCGTCGCAGCGGCTCGTCGCCGACCATCCGGCCATCGCGGACCATCTCGCCCGCCGCCGCCCGCGGCAGGCCATCGCGACGATCCCCTACGCAGGCGATCCGCCCCCGGCAGAACTGAGGCCGCCGCCGCTCGGGCTCGAACCCGGCCGCTACTTGATCTCGATCGCCCGCATCGAGCCCGACAACAACATCCTGACCCTCGTCGAAGCGTTCTCCCGCAAGCCGAGGGGCATGCGGCTGGTGGTGCTGGGAACCCTGAAGGTCGGCAATGCCTATCACCGGGCGGTCGAGGACGCCGCCGGGCTGGAGGTTCTGATGCCGGGGGCGATCTACGAGCCGGAACTGGTCCAGAGCCTGCGCGTCCACGCCCGCGCCTATCTCCACGGTCACACCGTCGGTGGCACGAACCCGTCGTTGGTTGAAGCGCTGTGGGCCGGCAATGCCGTGATCGCCCACGACAACCCGTTCAACCGCGGTACCGCCGGTGACGGCCAGTTCTACTTCACGGACGGCGCCAGCTGTGCAGACGCCATCGAGCGTGTGATCGCCGACGACGCTGCGGTGGCGACCGCTGCCGCGGCGGCGCGGGCGCGAGCCGAGAGCTTCCGCTGGGACGACGTGCTCGCGGCCTATGAGAGCGAGTTGTGCCGGGTCGGTGGCTTCCCGACGCCTGCTTCGGCGGCGGCGAGATCCCGGGTCGACGCAAGCCCCGCCCGGGCCACGGCTGGGACGGACGGATGAGGGCGAGCCCGCGGGGCCCGGCGGCCGGCGGCCTCGCGGCCGCAGGGACCTGCGCGCTCCCGGCCTCGGCCGTCACTGAGCCGCTACCGCTCCGCCGCGGCATTGCCCTGTGGCCGTGGTTCTCGCTGACAACCGAATTTCCGGCGCCCCGGACCGATTATGCCTGGCCGCCGTTCCAGGCCGATCGCCCGATCCCGACCCACGACGACCTGCGCCGGCTCGCGGGGCTCGGCTTCGACTTCACGCGGCTTCCCTTGGATCCCGGACCGTTCGTGGCGTTCACGGGCGCACGCCGTTCCGAACTCTTCGGAATGCTGTCCAACGCGATCGACGCGGTGTTGGCGACCGGGATGCGTGTCCTCGTCAACGTTCAGGCGAATGCCGCCACACACCATTACACGCCCGACGCCTTTTACGGCTCCGATCGGGCGCCGCTCTACCCGACCTATCGCGCGCTGATCGCCGAACTCGCCCGGCTCTGCGCCCGGAAGGGCAGCGGCCGGGTGGCGCTGGAGCCGGTGAACGAGCCGCCGCAGGCTTGCGGGGCCGGCGCCTGGACCCGGGTCCAGGCGGGGCTTCTCACCGCCGCCCGGGAGGCCGCGCCGGACCTGACCCTGGTGGCGACCGGCGCCTGCGGCAGCCTGGTCTCCGGTCTGACCAGCCTCGACCCGGCGACCCTCGCCCGGTTCGGGCCGCTGCTCTACACTTTCCACTTCTACGAGCCGTACCTGTTCTCCCACCAGGGCGCGACCTGGCTCACCGAGGAACCGTTCTACCGCTGGCTGAACGCCGTGCCCTGGCCGGGCAATCCGGCGCGCCTGCCCGAAACCCTGGCGGCGGTCCGAGCCCGCATGGCGGCCGACCCCAAGATTCCGCAGGCCGAGAAGGCCCAGGACCTCGCGGTGATCGAGGCGAAGCTGCGCGAGTATGGCGCGGCGGAGCCGGGACCGGCCTATCTGGCGAAGGAACTGGCCCCGGTCTCGGCCTGGGCCGACCTCTACGGGATCCCGGCCCGGCATGTGCTGATGGGGGAGTTCGGAGCCTTGCGCACCGATGCCCGCTACACGGCCTCTCGGGCCGCCGACCGGACCGCCTATCTCGGCGACGTGCGGCGGGCAGCGGAGCAGGCGGGTTTCGGCTGGTCCTTCTGGAACCTGTTCGACGGGCTCGGTCTGATGGACGACACCCACGCCATCGATCCGGCGCTGGTCGCGGCGCTGGGGCTTGGCAGACGTCCGTAAGCGGGTTCGCCCAGAGGCGTCTCTTTCCACCCACCCCCTCAACCCGAGGCGACGAAGCGAAGCGAGGGCCTCGGAGGAGGCCTCCAGCCAGCCGCGCGATTCCTGAAGGGCTCCTTCGCGGCTCGCAGCGCTCGCGCCCCAGGATGAGAAGGGGGGACCGGGGGGAGGGCCCGCAGCGGCGTCAGCCACGCTCCCGGGTCGCAGCCGGCGGAAACAACACGATCAGCATCAGCGCGAACTTCGCCAGCATGGTTGTCTTGCCGGCCAGGCCCTCGAAGGTGTTGATCAGGATCACGAAGGTGAGGATCGGCAGCCAGACGCCGCGCCGGCAGTTCCGGGCGATCTCGCCGAGATAGAGCCCCACCGCGACGACAAGCAGCGTCGTCACCAGAATGCCGTGGTAGAGCACGTCGGAGACGATCGAGTTCTCGATGCCCCATTCCAGGCCGTAGATCCGCCGCAGGGTGCTCACCTGCAGGAGGTCGGGGGCCAGCAGCAATTGCCGGAACGGGATCGCGTCGAAGATCGCCAGCATGTCGACCCGGGCCTGGGCGCTGCCGCCGTCCGAGACGAACCGGCTGAGCAGCGTGTCGAAGAACCCCACTGCCGCGAGCACCGCGACCATCACCGGCAGCGCCGTCAGCACGAAACAGGCACAGGCCGCCCCGATCAGGGGGATCCGGTTGTTCCGCAGGGTGCGGTTGAGGGCGAACAGCGCGACCATCCCGCCGAGCGCCAGGGTCGTCACCGTCGCCGACCGGCCGCCGAACGTGACGAGCGCCACGAGCTGAACGGCGATCATTCCCGCCCGGAGCGCCGGGTTCAGCCGGCCGCCGCCCTTGGCGAGCGCCAGGATGTAGCAGGCGGTGAGGGTCGCGTTGACTAGCGGGTGGCCCTGGAGTGCGGCCGAGCGCGTGTCGGTCTCGAACGCCATGCCGTCGAACCGGAAGGGGAAGAAACGCTGGCCGCTGGCGAACTCGAACAGGCCGAGCAGCGCGTTGGCGAGCATCATCAGGTGGAAGATCGTCTCGATCCGCCGCAGGGTCGCGGTGTCGCGATCCATGAGCAGGATCGGGATCAGCCCGGCCAACACGAAGGTGTCGATCGAGCCGGCCAGCCCCGTGCCGCCCCGGGCCGCGATCAGCACGAGCAGCAACACGCCGCAGGTGGCGAGGAGCACGCAGGCCGGGCGGCGGTTGAGCGCCTGGGCCACCGGGATCACCGGGTTGCCGGCGCGCAGCATCGTCCAGCCGACGAGCGCCACCGCCATGTAGGTTGCCGGATGGATCTTCGAGGGCGCAGACCCGCTGATCCCGTCGTAGTTGAGGCCGAGGGCCCAGAGCAGGCCGCCCGAGACGCCGACCAGAACCACGGTCAGCAGCAGGAAGGCCAACGATTCGAATCGCGCCAGGCCTCCCAGGCGCGGTTCCGGCCGCGACCGCGCCGCCTGCCGGTGCGCGAAGCCCGCTGGCCGGGCCGTGCTCACGCGCTGCGCCGGTCAAGCAGCAGGGAGCCGGAGACGGGGCGGCCCAGAGCCTCGGAGGTGTCGACGAGGTCGATCAGGTCACGCTGGCGGGTGGCGCCGTTGCAGACGACCAGCAGAAGCCGGTCCGCTGCCGCCGCGATCGGACCGAGCCGCAGGTTCTCGGACAACACGCCGCCGTCGACGATCACCAGTTCGAAACGGCCCTTCACGCCGGCCAGGAAGCGCTCGATATTGGCCGGCACCAGTGCGTCGCGGATCGGTTTCTGCGTGTCGCCGAGCCCGATCCGCCGGGCGCCGGTCTTCGCATCGATTTGCGTCACCGCGTTGAGGCTCTGCTCGCCGCGCAGCACGTCGAGGAGGCCGGCCGTGCCGGCGCCGTCGGCGCGCAGGTCCGCATCGACCAGCAGCACCCGGTCGCCGCGTCCCACCGCCACCGAGGCGAGCAGCGCGATCACCGCCCGACGCTCGGTCGCCTCCGCCTCTCCGGAGGTGACCAGCAGCGCCAGGGACCGGCCGCGGGTGCCCGCCGCGGTGGCGAGATGGTCCAGGGTGAAGCTTGCAGCCGCCGTGTTGGCCCCGCCCGGCTGCAGCCCCGGGATCACCGCCACGACGGGCGCGTTCGACAGACGCTCCAGCTGGCGCGGCGACAGTACCGTCGGCTCCAGATATTCCCGCGTCAGCGCGAGGCCGGCGCCGAGCCCGAGGCCGCCCGCCAGGGCGGCGGCGACCAGGATCAGCCGCGGCGGCCAGCTCGCATCCTGCGGTGGCCGGGCCGACGTGATGATGCGGGCGTTCGAGCTGTCGATGGCCGACTGCTCCTTGATCTCGCGGGTGCGGACCAGGAACGTGTTGTAGACGGTGCGGGCGGCTTCGACCTCCCGCTCCAATTCACGCAGCTGGACCGAGGATTGCGCGGTCACCGCCGATTGCCGCTGCAGCTTCTCCAGATCGGCGGCGATCGACTTCTCGTTCGCCAGGGCGCGCTGGTACTCGGTCTCGGCCGCGCCGGCGATGCGGTTCAGCTCGGCGTCGATCAGGCGGCGGACGTCCTGCATCTGCGTGCGCACGGCGGCTATGTAGGGATGGCGCTCGCCGAGATTGGTGCGCAGATCCGCTTCCTTCGCGGCGAGCTCGGCATATTGCCCACGCAGCCGGTCGACCGCCGAGGACTGGACCGCCTCCGGCATCGCCCCGGAGCCGATCGCCTGGCCGCGCGCATCCTTGATGCCCTGCAGGCGCGCCTTGGCCTCGGCGGTCCGACCGCGCGCTGCGACCAGCCGGGCGTTCGAATCTGTGAGCTGCTGCTCGTTCACGAGCCGGCCGCTCGAGGCGATCAGCCCGTTGCGCGCCTTGTAATCCTCGAGCTTCTTGTCGGCGGCGTTCACCGCGTTGCGCAACTCGTCGAGGCGCCCGCGCAGGTCGCCCGAAGCGCGCTTGGCCGCATCGGAGCGGGCCTCCGTCTGGTCGGCGAGGTACGCGTTGGCGATCGCGTTGACGATCCGGGCCGAGAGATCCGGATCCACCGTGGTCACGACCACGTCGATCACGAACACCTTGTCGGCGCGCTTGACCGCGAGCTTGCGCCGCAGCTGGTCGAGGGCCCGGCCGCGGGGATCCACGGGCCGCTCCGCCTTCGGCCCGAGCACCATCTCGCGCAGGGACGCGACGGTGCGGGAGATCAGGCCCTGCTGGGCGACCCCGAAGCCCGGCTCGCTCTCCAGCCCCGCCTGCGTCACGGCCCGGCCCAGGACTGCGTCGGACTCGATCACCTTCACCTGGCTCTCAACCTGGGCGATGCCGCCGTCCGGCGACAGGGCACCCGGATTGACGTCGTTCAGCACCACCTGCCGGTCGCGCGGGTCGATCAGGATCTGCGCGGTGGCGGTGTAAAGGGACGGGGTGATGAGGGCATAGGCCAGGACCAGCAGGCCCAGCACCAGGGCTGTTCCCAGCACGGTGCGCTTGCGCCGCCACAGGATGCGCCACAGGTCGCCGAACTCGGCGGTGGTGTCGGGCCGGGTCGGGCCCGCCCGCTCCGGCTGTGCCGAATGGACCGGCGCAAGCCAGCTCGCGACGGCAATGTTACGGTCGATCTGTGCCACGATCGGTCACCATCGTCTCGAACTCGGTCGGTCCCTCGCGGGCTCCATCCTCAACTGCAAGAGTCGCGCGGACTGCTGACAATCCCTCAAGACTGCCGAGGGTCGTCGGCGCAAACGCCGATTACTCGGCATCTGGTAAACGCCCTCATCCCAATTCGGCTGCCGGTAGAGTTATCGTTCCCGTTACCGTTTGGGAATTAGATCGGATCCGCGGGCGCCATCCGGCGGATCGTCGCCACGAAGCTGCACGCGACCGCGTGCGGCTTCCGCATCCTGATGCCACGCGCTCTCTTTCGCCAAACCGGGATCCACTTCGGCGGCGAGCGCTATGAGTGAGGGCGCTCATCATGCATGTGAGAGTTCGTCTGGACGGCGCCGAGCCGCGCCGCTGGCAGATCGCCCTGCTGCAGCGAATCGCCGACATCCCCGGCATCCGGGCCGTCAGCGTCGATGCCGCTGCGCTTCCGGACGGATGGCCCGACACGATCGAACTGCTGTTCCGCCTGGAGGCCCTGATCCACGGTCTGCCGCGCCTCGGCTCGGAACGCCTGCCGCCGACCGCCCTCAACCCATGGCGGCGGCCCGACGCGAATCCCGATCTGGTGCTCGACCTGTGCGGCGATCTCCCGTCCGGCCCGGCGGTCTGGCAGATCGCCTATGACGATCGGCTCGGCGACGGCGCCCTGATGGCGAGCCTACTCGCCGGGGCTGTGCCGCGGTTGACTCTTATTGAGGCGGGGAAAATCCTCGCCGCGGGACGGCTCGGGACCGACCGGCCGGGCATCCTGCTCGCCGGTGTCGACGACGCGCTCGCCCGGACGGTGACGCTGGTCGTGGCCGCCCTGGACCGCCGGGCAGCCGGGGCCAGCGCGCCCGTCTCGGCCGCGCCCGTGCCGCCCTCCGAGCCTGGACGGACCCTGTCGGGGACTGAACTCGGCCGCCGCACCGCCCGGATGCTGGCCGGTGCTGTGGTCCACCGCCTGTACCATCTCTGCTACCGCGCCCCGCATTGGCGCTGCGGCTGGCGCCGCCTCGACGGGCCTGACCTGATCGATCTCGGGCGCCATCCCGAGACCGGCTGGAACACCCTGCCGGATGATGGCCACCGCTTCTATGCCGACCCATTCCCCATGGCCTTCGCCGGGAGCACGCACGTCTTCGTCGAGGAATTCCCGCACGCGACCGGCAAGGCGATCATCTCCGCCGTTCGCTTCGGTCCGCACGGCCCCGAAGGCACACCTGTCCCGGTACTGGAGGAGGCCCATCACCTCTCTTACCCGTTCGTGTTCGAGCGCGACGGCGAGGCCTGGATGGTGCCTGAGAGCTCGGCGTCCGGCACGGTCGATCTCTACCGCGCGACCCGCTACCCCGGTGGCTGGGTGAAGGAGGCGACGCTGCTCACGGGCGTGGTCGCGAGCGACGCGACACTCCTCGAGCGAGACGGCCGCTGGTGGATCTTCGCCACTTCGCGGGATGCCGGCCCCAACGCGCTCGCGGGTTCGGGGTCCTACCACGACGCGCTGTGTCTCTGGTCGGCCCCCGATTTCCGCGGCCCCTTTACGCCGCATCCGGCCAATCCGGTGCTGATCGACCCCGCCACCGCCCGGCCCGCCGGGCGCATCGTCGCGCGCGGCGGCCGCTTGATCCGCCCGGTTCAGGATTGCGCGCAGGGGTATGGCCGCGCCCTGGGGCTGGCACGAATCGACCGCCTCGACCCGGAGGGCTTCGCCCAGACCCTGATCGGCCGTGTCGAGCCCGGCCCGTCCTGGTCCGGGAGCCGCCTCCATACCCTGAACACCGGCGGCGGCCTCGAATGCATCGACGGCTCGGCACGGGCGCCGCGGATCCGGATCCCGCGCCGCGCCTGATTGCTTCGGCCTGTCGACCTGGCGCTTTCAGTCGCCAAAACGGTATCCGGTTGGCGGATCCGTATCCCTATGGTGGATAACGCAACTTATACGTGCTTTAATTCGGATGGATTAATTGCATAGATTGAATTCCGGTTTGAGAATGTCTGATATCGTGGGAATTCGGTCCATCAGGGTGGCTGTTCCATGACTGTGAACGTGACGATCCGGCCCGATGCGCCTGTGCGGCGTTCCCTGTGCGACAAGCTCTCGCGGATTGCCGCGGTCGTCGGTGTGCCGGTCGACACGTTCTTCACCGACCCCGCGTTGATGCCGCAGGCCGGCCTGATCGAACTGATCCGGCTCTGGGACGCGGCCCCCACCGAAACCGTGCGGGCCGAGATCCTGGCCGGCACCCGTGCGGTCATCGCCGGAGCGGTCGACCGGGCGCGCTGAGATTCTCACCGCACGCGAGTGGCCGGGCTGATCGCGGCCCGTCGATATTTCGCTTCCCCCGGCCCTGGCGGGAGCCCCCCGAGATCGCTACATTGCGGATGCGGGGCTGCAGAGTTCGTCAGGAGCACTTTCCCCGGGGCCTTATCGACTCCCTCGGGAGCTGTCCCTGGCCTCGTCCCTGGACTTGGCCAACACGGCGCCCACCTACTCTGTAGGTTTCCCGGGATCGATCCTCCAACGGCTCACGTGGCTCCGCACTCTTCCTCTCCTGAAGCCGGCCTCTCCAAGACCGATGCGGTCCTCAAGGCCGAGTTGCGCAGCGCCTCACTGGCTGCGCGCGACGCGCTCGCACCGGCTGCTCGGCTCGACGCCTCTGCGCGCATCGTCCAGGCGCTCCTCGCCCTACCGGAACTCGCCGAGGCCCGATTGGTCGGCGCCTATTGGCCGATCCGCAGCGAGGTCGATCCGCGTCCCGCCGCCGAGGGCCTCCTTGCCCGCGGCCAGGCTGTCGCACTGCCGCACGTCACCCCGGACGGACTGATCTTCCGGGAATGGCGGGCCGGGGACGCGCTGGTGGCCGGACGCTTCGGCCTGAGCGAGCCGGACGCATCCCTGCCACCGGTGGAGCCCGACGCTCTGATCGTGCCGCTCGCTGCCTTCGATGGCACAGGCCAGCGCATCGGCTATGGCCGCGGCTACTACGATGGCGCGATCACGCGGCTGTCCCGCACACGGCCCGTCCTCACCGTCGGGGTCGGATTCGCCGTCCAGCGGGTTGATCGCGTGCCGGCCGAGCCGCATGACCGGCCACTCCAGTTCGTGATCACCGAATCGGGTGTGACCCGGTTCGACAGGAAGTCCTGATCCATGCGGCTGCTCTTTCTCGGCGACGTCATCGGTCGCCCGGGCCGTACTGTCGTGTGCGAGCGCCTGCCCAAGCTACGGGAGCGCTGGCGGCTCGACTGCGTCGTGGTCAACGGCGAGAATTCCGCCGGCGGCTTCGGCATCTCCGAGTCGATCTGTGACGAGCTGATCCAGGCCGGGGCCGACGCCGTGACACTCGGCAATCACAGCTTCGACCAGCGCGAGGCGCTTGTGTTCATCGCCCGACAGCCGCGCCTGGTGCGGCCGGCGAACTACCCGCCGGGCACCCCCGGCCGCGGCGCCACCGTGGTGGAGACGCAGGGCGGCGCCCGGGTGCTGGTGGTCAACGTGATGGGCCGGGTCTTCCTCGACGCCATGGACGACCCGTTCACCGCCGTCGAGCGTGAGATTTCTGCCTGCCCGCTCGGGGCCGCTGCCGACGCCGTGGTGGTCGACGTCCACGCGGAGGCCACCAGCGAGAAGCAGGCTTTCGGCCATTACCTCGACGGCCGCGCCAGCCTCGTGGTCGGCACCCACACCCACACGCCCACGGCCGATCACCGGATCCTGCCCGGCGGCACCGCCTACATGTCGGATGCCGGCATGTGCGGCGATTACGACTCGGTGATCGGCATGCAGAAGGACGAGCCGATCCGGCGGATGATCCAGAAGACGCCGGGCTCCCGCTGGGAAGTGGCCGGCGGCGAGGCCACGCTCTGCGGCGTCGCGGTGGAGACCCAGGCGGATGGCCTCGCCATCAAGGTCGCGGCGGTTCGGCTCGGACCGAACCTCGAAGAAAGCCGACCCCACTTCTGGGATTAGCCGGGCAGGCGGGCGCCCGCTCCAGGAACTTCGGCGGTTCGCATCGGTAGATTGCAGAGACCCCCGAATGAATGGATCTCGCCATGCCTCAGATGTTCGACTGGATTTTCTTCGCCATCATGATCCCATTCCCGGCCTTCCTGGTCTGGGATTACTATCAGAACCGGTAGGCACAACTTCCGAGCGGCGGCAATAATTGTGCGAACCTGGTTCGACGCGCTGCCAAATCCCTTCCACCGTCATTGCGAGCGCAGCGAAGCAGACCGAGACAGCAGGCGATCTCCGAACGTAGCGTTTCTCTGGGTCGCTTCGCTGCGCTCGCGATGACGGCGCGGGACGCGCTATCGAACCAAAGCCCTTCTCGCGTGGCGGCCGCGATCGAGCCGCCAACAGCCTCTACCCCCAATGGTCCGGTTGTGCCGCGCGTTCGCCTGAGGCATCCGCCATGGCACGGACAGGATCGGCTCCGAACCACGCGAACGCCACACAAGCGTGTCCGTGGCGAGACTTGATCGCGTGCGGGGCTGCCCCCACAGTGGCTGCGACGGAGCCCGCCTGTCGGCGGTTCCACAATGAGATCAGGCTAGAGCGACCGATGGCCGCCCGCGACGACAACGAGAATAAAATACAGCCGCTGGCACGGCCCGGGATTTATCTCGGTCGGATGGTCATCTTCCTGATCCTGGTGGGCTTCCTGGCGTTCATCCTGTTCAGGCAGATCACCCCGGCCTTCCTGGCCAATCCCGGCCTCAACGGATTGATTCTCGGGGTGCTCCTGATCGCGGTGCTGATCGCCTTCGGGCAGGTCATGCGGCTGTTCCGCGAGGTCAGCTACGTCAATGCGGTGGCGACCGGGGCGCAGGCCAGGAAGCCGCCGACGCTGCTGGCGCCGATGGTGCCGATGATCGCGGCCCGGAAGACCGGGGTGTTGCTGCCCGGCACCTCCGGCTACCTCGATACGATCGCGGCGCGCCTCGACGAGGGTCGCGAGATGCTGCGCTACATCGCCGGCATCCTGATCCTGCTCGGCCTGCTCGGCACCTTCTGGGGCCTGATCGACACCCTCTCGGCCGTGGGCGGGGTAATCAAGGGCATGCGCGGCGGCGGCGATGCCGGGGTGATGTTCGACGAGCTGAAATCCGGGCTGGCGGTCCCGCTCTCCGGGATCGGCCTCGCCTTCTCGGCCTCGCTGTTCGGCCTCGCCTCCTCGCTGATCACCGGCTTCCTGGAATTGCAGGCCGGCCAGGCTCATGCCCGGTTCCACAACGAATTGCAGGATTGGCTGCTCTCCGGCCAGGCGGTGGCCGAGCCCGCAGCAGCGGGCGCGATCCGGCCCGTCGCCGCCGGTTCCCAGGACCTCAAGGAGGCGATCGAGCGTTTGACCGCCATCGTCTCCGAAGGTGGTGGCGGCCGGGCGGCGACGCTGGCCATGACCAACCTCGCCGAGGGCATCCAGGGTCTCGTTCAGCACATGCGCGCGGAGCAGCAGATGATCCGCGACTGGGTCGAGGCCCAGGCGAGCCGCGAGCGTGAACTCAAGCAGGTGCTCGACCGGCTGGGCCGGGAGCGCGTGTAGTGGCCTCGACCGCGGCCCGGTCCCGGCGCCCCCTCAACGTTTGGCCCGGCTATGTCGACGCGCTGGCGACGCTGCTGCTGGCGGTGGTGTTCCTGCTCACCGTCTTCGTGGTCGGGCAGTTCTTCCTGTCGCAGGAGCTGACCGGGCGGGACGCTACGCTGGTCAAGCTCAACCGCCAGATCGCCGACCTCACCGACCTGCTGGCCCTGGAGCGCTCGAACCGCCGCAACCAGGAGGACGAGGTGCGCAGCCTCCGCACGACGCTGGCCGGCGTCGAGGCCGAGCGCGACCAGGCCAAGTCCCAGGCCGAGGCCGCGACCGTCAGCCAGGGCGCTGCCGGCGCCCTCGACAAGCAGATCGAGGCCGAGCGGGGCGCGACCAAGCGGGCCCTGTCCCAGGTCGACCTGCTGAACGAGCAGATCAGCGCCATGCGCCGCCAGCTCGCGGCGCTCGAGGATGCGCTCGCCGCCTCCGAGACCCGCGATCGCGAATCGCAAGTCCGCATCGCCGAGCTCGGCAGCCGGCTGAACGTCGCTTTGGCCCAGAAAGTCCAGGAACTGGCTCGCTACCGCTCGGACTTCTTCGGGCGCTTGCGCCAGATCCTCGGCAACCGCCCGGATATCCGGGTGGTCGGCGACCGCTTCGTGCTGCAATCCGAGGTGTTGTTTCCAGGCGGCTCGGCGACGCTGAAGCCCGAGGCCGGCCCCGAGCTCGACCGGATCGCCGGGGCCATCGCCGATCTCGCCAAGCAGATCCCGGCGGACCTGCCCTGGGTTCTGCGGGTCGACGGCCACACCGATGCACGGCCGATCAACACCGCGCAGTTTCCCTCGAACTGGGCGCTCTCGGCCGCCCGGGCCATCGCGGTGGTGCAGTACCTCGCCGGCAAGGGCATCCCGGCTCAGCACCTGCTGGCCGGCGCCTTCGGTGAGTTCCAGCCCCTCGACGCCGGCACCACCGAAGATGCCTACGCGCGGAACCGGCGGATCGAGATGAAGCTCACCGAGCGGTAGCGGCTGGCCGTCCGAACCCCCGGGCTGCGCAGAAGGTCGCGATTCGGCAGTCTGGTCGACGGGTTCGCTGAATTCGATTTCCCGGCCCGACCTGCCGCTACCGAAGCGCGCCGTATGGGACGTCGCCGGGAGCCGATCAAGGATCGTATTGACTCCTGAGCTTCCATGTTTGATAGACATTTAGTAATGATAACTGGTCACTTTGTATCTAAAAGGTCGCCTGTATTTGTCGATGGACACCAAATTCAGCGTTTCGGTGGTTATGGCCACCTTCAACGGTGGGCGATTTATCTCTGAGCAACTCGACAGCATCGCCAGGCAAACGCATCTCCCCGCCGAGTTGATCGTCTCCGATGACACGTCGACCGACGACACGATTGAGATCGTCAAAGGCTTTGCGAAAACGGCTCCGTTCCCGGTCAAGATTATCGAGAACGAGACGCGCCTCGGGTACGGC
Source organism: Methylobacterium sp. GXS13 (assembly GCF_001455965.1). GTDB lineage: Bacteria > Pseudomonadota > Alphaproteobacteria > Rhizobiales > Beijerinckiaceae > Methylobacterium. Next base: position 106,287 of record NZ_LKKO01000080.1, on the reverse strand, counting down.
GGCAATTTCCTGAGCGCGACGAAACAGGCCACAGGCGCGTATCTGTCGTTTTGCGATCAGGACGATATCTGGCTTCCCAACAAACTCGAAGTGTCGTTGAGAACGATCGAGGCGTTCGACGCCGACCTCTATGTGCATGGCGCAACAATCGTCGACGCAACGGGCGCGGCAGCGGGACGATTCACGCAAGGCGTTCGGACGAGGTCCGTTCTGGGCCCGCTGACGCTCCCACCGTGGGGCGTCTTTTACGGGTTCTCGATGGTATTCCGACGCGACGTCTTCAATCTGTTCGACGCGGACGACCGTGGTGGACACACGTTCGAGTGGCACGGATCCCTGTCACACGACTTATGGATTTATTTTCTCGCGTCCAGTCTCGGGCGAATCGTTGTCGATCCGCAGCCTTTGGTTCTCTATCGCCGCCATGATAAAAACGAGACCCCTGATCTAAAGGCGCATTTGGTCCATAAAATTTCGAAGTATTTGGGTGTGGCCGCCCATAAGAATCTCCGGCGCGATGCCGTGGCGGCGCACCGTTCGAAAATCCTGATGGACCTCGCCGCATCGGATTCCCCATCGCGACTGCGCGATCAGGCCAGGGCGGCGTCCTCATACTGGAATGCGATCGCGCAGTTCGAGGCGGATCGCATCGACATTTATACCCGCGATCGCCCGCTCAGCCGTCTTTCGCGCTGCCTGAAACTCCTACGCCACGGCGGGTATCGAGCGTATCGCCGAGGCGGTCTGAGCTGGCGCTTGTTTGTGAAAGATTTGATGTTCGGCGTACTTCGAATGGGGCGACGGGTGGCGAATAATTGATGGCCGGCAAAAAATACATCACAATGCAATGTACAATCTGGCCGGCAGCATTGCGCCGATCGTCATCGCCTTCCTAACGGTCCCAATCTACATCAAACTGGTCGGTGAGGCGCGATATGGCCTGATCTCGCTGATCTGGCTGGCCTTCGGTTATTTCGGGGTATTCGATCTCGGGTTGTCACGGGCGACAGCCTATCGATTGTCGTCCTTGAACGATCAGCCGCTGGCTGTGAGAACCAGCGTCTTCTACACCGCCTGCGGGTTGAACCTGGGGTTGGGGCTGCTCTCGGCGATGTGTTTCTACGTCGTGTCGTCAGCGTCGGCCGCCCACTTCGCCGACTCTCTGGAGTTGCAGAGCGAGATCGTGCGGTCCCTGCCATGGGTCGCGCTGTTCTTCCCCGTCGGCCTGTTGGGCGGTGTCTTCGCCGGGTGTCTTCAATCCCAGGAGATGTTCCTGGAATTGAACGTGCAGCAGTCGGTCGGGTCGATCGTCCTGCAAACCCTTCCGCTGCTGTTCTTCTATTACGGCGATCACGATCTCCCCTCGGCCATCCTGGGGGCCGTCATAGCCAGGGCCCTCAACGTCTGCTGGCTCGGCTTGGTCTGCGTGAAGTGGATGTATCCGGCTGGGCGGCCGGTCTTTCGGTCGGCTTATATCAGAGGCTTGTTCCGCTATGGCGGATGGATCACGATCTCGGATATGATTTCGCCGATCCTGAATGGCCTCGATCAGATGATCATCGGCGCGACGCTCGGACCGAAGGCGACGGCGTATTATTCCGTTCCCTTCAGCATGGCCTCGAAGGTTCTGATCATCCCGGCATCGTTGAATCGGGCCGTGTTTCCCAGACTGGCGGTGCTCGATACGAGCAATGCGCGACGTGTCAGTGAAAAATCCCTTGAGATCATAGCGGGCCTCATGGCGCTGACTTGCGCGCCCGCCATCATCCTGGCGCAGCCGGCGTTGGCGTTCTGGATCAACGCCGAATTCGCGACCCACGCGCATCTGGCCGCATCGATCCTGCTTGTCGGGATGTGGATCAACAGCATCGGCTACATCCCTTGGACGCTCTTGCAAGCCAGTGGACGCCCCGACACGGTCGCGAAGATTCATGCCTTGGAGCTGTTGCCGTTCGTCGGCCTCCTCCTAGCCCTGATTTCCCTGTTCGGCCTCGCCGGAGCGGCGGTGGCGTGGTGCGCACGCGTACTGATGGACCTGCTGTTGCAAACGCGGTTCAGCGAGATGAAGCTGTCCGACTTGAAGGTGACCGGCGTTCCCGCGCTTGTGGTCGCCATGTCCTTCGTCGCGACTTTTGCGAGCATGGGCCTACTGACGAGTCTTGCCGTGGCAATTCTACCGGTGCTCGTAATGGCAGTCTGGCTTTTGAAGACAACCGATATCACGGGCTATATCGGCCTCGATATGAGCCGATTTCAGCGTAAGTAACGGATGCCTCGTCGTCGGTTCGCGGCGACCGGGGCGTGCTACCGCCCGGCCAGCGTCTCCTTGTAGGCGAACACCCCCGGTGTGCCGCCGGTCATCAGGAACAGCACCGATGAGCCGGACGAGTAGAGCCCGGCGCGCACGTCATGCAGCAGGCCCGCGAAGGCCTTGCCGCTGTAGACGGGATCGAGCAGCTTCCCCTCTGTCCGGGCCATCAGCCGGACCGCCTCCAGCATGCCCTCCGTAGGGATGCCGTAGCCAGGGCCGCGATGGCGCCCATCGAGGTTGATGTCCTGCAGCGACACCCGGCGCTCCGCGCCGATCAGGGCCAGGGTGGCGTTGGCCTTCTCCAGCACCTCGGCGCGGGCGCGGCCCTCCTCGGCGAGCACGGCAAAGGATTTGGCGAGCACCGGATCGATGTCCATCGCGGCGAGGCCCACGACGAGGCCCGCATGGGTGCCGGCGCTGCCATTGGCGGTGACGATCTGCGTGAAGGTGACGTTCATCGCCTCCGCTTGGGTCAGGATCTCGGAGGCGGCATTGGCGTAGCCGAGGCAGCCGGTCGGGCTCGATCCGCCGGAGGGGAAGACGTAGGCGCGGCGGCCCTCCGCCTTCACCTCTGCCGCCCGGGCCTCCGCAGCCGCCAGCGAGTCGGCCTCGCCCGGAAGCTCGTGGACTGTGGCGCCGAACACGTCGTCGAGCAGGCGGTTGCCGTTCCCCGTGTAGTCCGGGTCCTGGCGGGGCACGCTCCGGGTGAGGAACAGTTCGCAGGCCAGGCCCGCCTGCGCGGAGGCCGCAGCGGTGAGTCGGGCGTGGTTCGATTGAATCGCGCCGACGGTGATCGCGGTGTCGGCGCCCTCGGCCTTGGCGGCGCCGAGCAGGTATTCGAGCTTGCGCAGCTTGTTGCCGCCGAGCCCGATCCCGGCGACGTCGTCCCGCTTCACGAAGATCCGCACGCCGTTCAGGGCCGCGCCGAGATGGCGCATCAGCCTGTCCAGAGGCTCGATCGGGGTCGGCTGCGCGAGGAACGGCAGGCGGGGGAAGCGGGCGAGGTCAAGACGGGTCATCATCGCGGGTTTTTACACCGCGCTGTCGCTCCTGTCCCGGTTCCGGGCGACGGATAGACACCTTCCGTCGCCGAACCTTACACACCCAAGTCCCAACATCACTCGGCGGCGGGGATGCGTTCACCGCGTGTCCGAAGTCCCTTGCCGCGGGCGGTTTCGTCCAGGGCGTCCGTGAATTGCAGGCTGGCGAGCTGGGCGTAGAGGGCGCCCTGAGCGAGCAGGCTCTCGTGGGTGCCGGTCTCGACGATGCGGCCGTCGTCGAGGACCAGGATGCGGTCGGCGGCCCGGATCGTGGCCAGCCGGTGGGCGATGACCAGGGTGGTGCGGCCGCGCATCAAGGTGTCGAGGGCAGCCTGGACGGCGCGCTCGGATTCCGCGTCGAGGGCCGAGGTCGCCTCGTCGAGAAGCAGGATCGGCGAATCCTTGAGGATCGCCCGGGCGATGGCGATGCGCTGGCGCTGGCCGCCGGACAGCGTCACGCCCCGCTCGCCGACCTGGGTGTCGTAGCCCTGGGGCAGGGCGGTGACGAAGGTGTGTGCATTCGCCAGTTCGGCAGCGCGCCGGACATCGGCCTCGCCGGCCTCGGGACGGCCGTAGCGGATATTCTCGGAGACGGTCCCGGAGAACACCACCGGATCCTGCGGGACCAGGGCGATGCGGGCGCGCAGGGCCTCCGGATCGACCTGCGCGATGTCGGTGCCGTCGACGAGCACGCGGCCGCCCTGCGGATCGTAGAAGCGCAGGAGCAGCTGCAGCACCGTCGACTTGCCAGCGCCGGACGGGCCCACGATGGCGATGCGCTCGCCGGGGGCGGCGGCGAAGGTCAGCCCGTCGAGGGCGGCGTGGCCGGGTCGGGTCGGGTAGGCGAAGCGCACGGCCTCGAAGTTGACGGCGCCGCGCGCCGGCTCGGGCAGCGGCAGGGCCGGGGAGGGCGTGCGGATCGCCGGCTCGGCCGCGAGGATCTCGGTGAGCCGCTCGGCCGCACCGGCCGACATGGCGAGGTCGCCGTAGACCTCGGAGAGCTGGCCGAGCGCACCGGCGCCGAACACCGCGTAGAGCACGAATTGCGAGAGTTCGCCGCCGGTCATCGTGTGGTTGAGGACGCCCTGCGCGCCATACCACATCACCCCGACCACCGAGGCGGAGATCAGGAAGATCGCAACACCCGTGAGCAGAGCCCGGGCCCGGATCGAATCCCGGGCAGCGCCATAGGCCTCCTCGGACGCGGCGGCGAATTTGGCGGCCGTGGTGCCCGAGCGTCCGAAGGCCTGCATGGTCCGCACGGCCCCGACCGCTTCTGCGGCGTAGGCCGAGGCATCCGCCAGCCGGTCCTGGGCGGCCCGGGAGCGCCGCCGCACGCCGCGACCGGAGACGATCAGCGGGAACACGATGACGGGAATCGCCGCCAGCACCATCACGGAGAGGCGCGGGCTGGTGATCACCATCATGGCGGTCGCGCCCACGAACAGGAACAGGTTGCGCAGCAGGATCGAGATCGAGACGCCGAAGGCCGCCTTGATCTGCGTCGCGTCGGCGGTGAGCCGGGAGACGATCTCGCCGGATTGCGAGCGGTCGAAGAAGGCGGGATCGAGGATCGTCAGGCGTGCGAAGACGGCGCTGCGCAGATCCGCCACCACCCGCTCGCCGAGGGTGACGACCGTATAGACCCGGGCCGCGCTCGACAGGGCGAAGGCCGCCACGACCCCGAGGAGGGCCAGGAAGTAGGCATCGATGACGTTCGCGCCGTCGGTCGTGAAGCCGTGGTCGATCACCCGCCGCATGGCGATCGGGACCACCAAGGTCGAGCCCGAGGCGCAGATCAGGGCGAGGATCCCGGCGGCGATCCGCCCGCGGTAACGCAGGGCGAAGGGCAGGAGTGGCCGGAGCGCGCTCAGCGGCGCCTTGGGCCGGCCGGCCGCGGCCGCTTTCGTCTTACGGGCCATCACGCCTCACGCGTCTCTTCCCACCCGGTCCATAGCGCTTGTTCCCGGAGAGAGGCTGCGATATACGCCGCCCCTCATCCGATTGCGCGTGTTCAATGGCCGCGGGCCGCCACCACGGTCGGCTTGGACGTGCCGTTGCCACGAACCCACGGTTCGGTGCAACCGCTGACACCTTCCGCATTCCGGGCCGGGCGGCGCCTCCTGCGCTCCCCGCCGGCGTGCCAGAACAGGAACGACAGGTCATGGCGAAGGACGCGGCCGCAAAGGCCAAGGGGACCGAGCACCCCGACTACCACTTCATCAAGGTCGTGATGACGGACGGCACCGAGTACCGGACCCGTTCGACCTACGGCAAGGAGGGCGACACCCTCAACCTCGACATCGATCCGCTCACCCACCCGGCCTGGACCGGCGGCGAGCAGAAGATGCTCGATCGCGGTGGCCGCGTCTCGCGCTTCAACTCGCGGTTCGGCAACCTCGGCAAGCGCTGAGCCCGGGCGGCTCACGCCGGTACGAATCAGGACGGGCGGCTCCTCGCGGGGCCGCCCGTTTTTTTTGTGCGCGCGGGGGCTTGGTTCAGCGCCGGCGACGGTTTTTCCAGCGGGAATGGCGTCGCAAAGTTTCGGGCTTGTCAGTGAGGCCGTTCTCGTTCGACGCGTTCGGAGGGCATTTTCTTCCGCGTCGGCATGTCGAGACCCTTCTGGCTGGCAGGCTTGATCTCCCCGGCCACTTTTCCGGCCAAGCCGCGCCGTCGTAGGGTCCCTGCCGTCGATGATCCGCCCGGCCAACGACCCTCAGCGACGCCCGATCCCGTGGATCCGGTCGCTGCCGTCGGTCCCGGCCGGATCACGGCGCGCCATCTGTCCGTGACGCAACGAAACCCAAACCCATCAACGCACGCGCTCGAACGCTGCGAGCGTCGTATTCGGGATCGTCTTCCATGAAACGCTGGTTGTTGTCCGCCCTCGCCATCCTGCTGACCTTCGCGGCTCCGGCCATCGCGGCCGAGAAGATCAAGGTCGGCATCATGAGCGATTCCGAGGATGTCTGGGCGACGGTGAAGACGATCGCCGCCAAGGACGGGCTCGACCTCGATCTGGTGGTCTTCTCCGACTACCTCCTGCCGAACGCCGCCCTGGATGCCGGGGACCTCCAGGCCAACGCCTTCCAGCACAAGCCTTTCCTGGAGGAACAGATCAAGGCCAAGGGCTACAAGATCGTGGCGGTGGGCGACACGATCGTCTCGCCGATCGGCCTCTATTCCCGGCGGGTGAAGGCCGTGGGCGATCTGAAGACCGGCGCGTCAATCGGCATCCCGAACGACCCGTCCAACGGTGGCCGGGCCCTGCTGCTGCTCCAGGCTCAGAAGCTGATCACGCTCAAGGACGGCGTCGGCATCCTGCCCTCCGTGCTCGACGTGATCGACAACCCGAAGAAGCTGCAGTTCCGCGAGATCGACGCCGCCCAATTGCCGCGCAGCCTCGACGACCTCGACGCCGCCATCATCAATACGAACTATGCGGTCGGCGCCGGGCTGAAGCCGGGTCAGGATTCCATCGCGATCGAGTCGTCGGTCAACAACCCGTACAACAACTTCATCGCGGTGCGGGAGACGGACAGGAACGCTCCCTGGGTTCCCAAGCTCGTCCACGCCTACCAGAACGACACGATCCGGGCCTACATCACCGCGAAGCGGCCAGGGGAATTGCCGGCCTTCTGAAGCATCGCGCGCGGTCGGACCTGAAGGCTTCGACCGCGCGGCAACCCTCACCCTTCGCGGAACCGGAACGCCATGCGGAGCAGCCCCTGCTGGGCCGCCACCGGGCTCTCCACCGGCATCGGCGTCGGGCGGTCGTCGGTGATCAGGGAATCCAGATGCAGGATGCGGGCGTGCAGGCGCCGCGCCCGCAGGATCAATTGCTGAAGCCGCACCGGCAGCAGGGAGAAATCGGCTTGCTTGGGTGGCTCGGTGCTGCCGAGCTTGACCCGGTGCTTTTCCTGAAGCGCCTCCGCCGGGGTCATCTCGCCTTCGGAGACCGCGCGCTGCACCAGGAGCCAGGATGCGATCTGCATCAACAGCGTCGTCAGGCGCATGCTCTCGGCGGCGTAGCTCAGCGTGGCATCGCGCGACACCAGCCGTGACTCGTCCCGGCCCTCGCCATCGAGATAGGCCGCCGTCTCCTCCACGAGCAGCATGCCGTCGCGGAACAGCGTCTTGAACGCCTCGGAATTGACGTAGGTCTTGCCGAAATCGACCCAGTCCCGATCGTCCCGGAACGTGACATCGAAGCCGTTCATGCTGCCTCTCCTGTGCCGCCGACGGGCCTAGCCGTCCCGGACCGGGACATTCCGGCCATGGCTCTCGGACGACGTCGCAATCCTAGCGCCGAACCGCGGCGGCATCAGGGTTAGACCTTTCTTAACCTTAATGAGCCGGCCGATTGTAAAGATATGGCAGGCGTGGCCCTGCGCAAGCATTCGAAAGGAGATCTGGACGCCGGCGAATACGTGCTGCCTGCGGTCAGGCCTGGAAATGCCCGTGTGCAAGTCCAGCGTCCCCTGAACAGCGGGGTGAGAGCGCGCGAAATTCAGTTGCGCGGCCTCTTACGAGACACGCGCAACGTGTGACACCGATGGATCTACGAGCCGGACCGGACGCTAATGCTGGTGCTGATGCTGAGCGCCGCCGCCCGGTGCACTCGCGCCGACCGGCGCTACCGAGAACGTGACCGGCACCGCGCCGGCGCGCTGGAAGGTCAGCGTCCCGGACACGGTGTCGCCGGCCTTCGGGGCACCGGTGAGACCCTCGAACATCAGGTGATAGCCGCCGGGCTTCAGCTCTACGGTCTCGCCGGGCTTGATCGTCAGGCCGCCCGGGACCGGGGCCATCTTCATCACGCCGCCCTCCATCGACATGGAGTGGATCTCGCCTGATTTCGCGAACGGCACCGCGGCGCCGGTGAGCGTGTCCGGGGCCGAGCCGGTGTTGACGATCCGCACGTAGCCGCCCGCGACCTTGGCGCCGTTCGGGGTGGCCCGCAGCCACGGGGTCTCGATCGTGAGGTCGCCGGCCTTGATCGGATCCGCCTGGGCGGCGCCTGCGAACAGGCCGAGGCCGAGGAGGGCCGCGGACAACATCTTCATGGGCATGCTTGCGTCCTGCTTTCTTGAAGTCAGCGGCCCGCGACCGCCGCGGCGGCGCGAGGCACCGGCCGGAGGATCCCGGTCTGGATCGCCCGGCGGTGGCATCTCTGCCACACAGGGCCTCTGGTGACTGGTGTCGCCGCGCCGCAGCCGGTCGCGACGTGCGTTGGCGCACGCCGATGCCACAATCCGGCCCCTTCGATAGGGAGTCTTAAGCCCATCCCGACACCGTGGCGACCGAGTACACCCGCTCTCGCCATGATCTGACGAACTCCGGACAAGAGCCAGCGACTGATGCGCATCAAGGCAACAAACCGGTTCACCGCCATCCTGGGCGTGGCCGCGCTCGGCACGCTCAGCCTGGGCGCCGCCGAGGCCCGGGACCAGGGCAACTATGCCCAAGCCGAATGGGCGCAGGATTACGCCTCGCCGGCCGGCATGCAGGTGCAGCGCGAGACCGTGCCGATCCTGTCGCCCCAGACGGTGTCGGCGACCGAGCAGATGGTCGAGCGCTACCGGGAGATCGTCAATCGCGGCGGCTGGCGCCCGGTCTCCGGCGCGGAGCGCCTGCGAGTCGGCGCCAAGGGCCCGGCGGTGGCCGCGGTGCGCCAACGCCTGATCGTCACCGGCGACCTCGATCCGGCCGCCGGCGGCTCGGGCGTGTACGATTCCTATGTCGCGGCCGGCGTGAAGCGGTTCCAGGCCCGTCACGGCCTCAGCCAGACCGGCGCGATGAGCCTCGCCACCCAGCAGGCGATGAACGTGCCCGCCGACGTGCGGCTGCACCAGCTCGAGACCAACGTCGTCCGCCTGCGCTCCTATTCGGGCGATCTCGGCCGGCGCTTCGTGATCATGAACATCCCGGCCGCCCTGGTGGAGACCGTGGAGAACGGCCAGGTCGTCACGCTGCACGCCGCCGGCGTCGGCAAGATCGACCGCCAGTCGCCGATCATGAACACCAAGGCGACGCAGATTAACTTCAACCCGACCTGGACGGTCCCCGCTTCCATCGTGAAGAAGGACCTGATCCCGAAGATGCAGAAGGATCCGAACTACCTCACCGACAACAAGATCCACATCCTGTCGAGCACCGGCGAGGTCTCGCCGCGCTCGATCAACTGGAACTCGGATGAGGGCACGCGCTACACCTACCGGCAGGAATCGGGTGCCGACTTCAACTCGATGGGCATCGTGCGCATCAACATCCCGAACCCCTACGGCGTGTTCATGCACGACACGAACACCAAGGGCGTGTTCGGCGACGATTTCCGCTTCATCTCCTCGGGCTGCGTGCGCGTGCAGAACGTGCGCGAATACATCACCTGGCTCCTGAAGGACACGCCCGGCTGGGGCCGCGAGCAGGTCGAGCAGGCGATCGAGAGCGGCAAGCGCGTCGATGCCAACATCGCCCAGCCCGTGCCGGTCTACTGGACCTACATCACCGCCTGGGCGACCCCGGACGGCCTCGTGCAGTTCCGCGACGACATCTACAAGCGCGACGGCGTGAACGTGCCATCGACCATCGGGGCGCCGACCCCGGTGGCCAGCGCCGAGCCGCTGCCCCAGACCTTCGAACCCGGCGACGAAGAGTAAGCGCGCCGCGCTTCACGCCTGCGGTTTCGTCCGAGGCCCGTACCCCGCCCGGGGTGCGGGCCTCGTGCGTTCGGGGGCAGGGGCTCTGTCATCGGGCAGTCAAACGTCTCTGCTTGGCCTGCGTAGCCGAGCAGGAGCCCCCGATGACGCGTGATCCGATCCCAGCCGCCGGACGCCTCACGCGCCGGGAGACCGTGGCCCGCGCCGCTGCGCTCTCGCTCCTGGCCGGTCGCGGCAAGGCGCAGGACGCCGGGGAGGCCACGGGCATCGTCTATGCCGTCCAGGCGGCCGGCGCCGACCGCGCGCCGCTGCCCGGCGTGCTGGTCTCAAATGGCCGCGAGGTCGCACGCACGGACGGGCAGGGGCGCTACCGCCTGCCGATGCCCGGGGATGGCGCCGTCTTCGTGATCAAGCCGCCGGGCTACGCCCTGCCGCGGGACGCCGACAACGTGCCCCGGCACTCCTACATCCACCAGCCTGACGGCACGCCCGCGAGCCTGGGCCTCCGCTACAAGGGCCTCCCACCGACCGGACCGCTGCCGGCCTCGATCGACTTCACCCTGACCCGGGTCGACGAGCCCGCGGATTTCGACGTGATCCTGTTCACCGATCCGCAGCCTGAGAGCCGGTTCGAGCTCGACCATGTGCGCGACACGGCGGTCGCTCGGGCCATGGCGATCCCGGCGGCCTTCGGCCTGACCACCGGCGACGTGCTGTTCGACGACCTCTCGCTCTACGGCCGCTCCAACCGGATCGTCGGACGGATCGGGCTGCCCTGGTACAGCCTGCCGGGCAACCACGACCTCAGCATGCAGGCCCCGGATGCCCGCTACAGCCGCGAGACCTGGAAGCGGGTGTTCGGCGCGCCGACCTACGCGTTCCGGCACGGGCGCGCGCTGTTCGTGATGCTCGACAACGTCGAGTGGCTAGGCCCGCCGGTCCCCGTGGGGGCCAACACCTATCGGGGCCATATCGGCGAGCGGACTCTGGCGTTCCTGAAGAACCTTCTGGCCGAGATCCCGCCCGACGACCTGATCGTGCTGGCGACCCACATCCCGCTCGTCACCGATACCGGCGACGACCCGCGCAGCGCGACGATCGATCGGGCGGCACTCCTCGACGTGTTGGCGGGCCGCAAGGTGCTGAGTCTGGCCGGCCACACCCACACCACCGAGCATCATTACCTAGCGGAGGGGCACCACCACCATGTGATGACCGCCGTGTCCGGCTCCTGGTGGAGCGGGCCGGATACCCGCACCGGCATCCCCTCGGCCGACAGCCGCGACGGCACCCCGAACGGCTTCCACGTGCTCTCGATCCGCGGCACCGCCTACACGACGCGCTTCGTCCCCGCCCAGGGCGAGCCGGACGCGACGATGCGGATCGCTTTCGAGAGCGAGCTGCGCCCCGCCGCCCCGGAGATCGTCCGGGCGAGCCACCCGATGCAGGCGCTGCGGCCGCCGATCCCGCAGGACGCGCTGGCCTCCACCAACCTCGTGGTCAACGTCTTCGACGGCGGCCCCCGGACGACCCTGACGGTCCGGATCGGCGACCGCTCGACGGCGCCGATGACGCGCACCCGACGCCTCGACCCATTCGTGTCCGAGCTCTACGCGCGCTATCCCGAGACCAAGAAGAGCTGGGTTCAGGCGACGCCCTCGACGCACATCTGGACCGCACGCCTGCCCGACGACCTCGCGCCGGGTGCCCATCGGGTGACGGTGGAGGGGACGGACGAGTATGGACGGCCGTTCCGGTCCTGCGCGGTGCTCGAAGTCACCGGCGACGGTACGCGCGGCTGACGATCGACGCCGTCAGCCGCGCGGATACTCAGGCCGCGAGCTGGCGGTTGCCGTGGCTGCCTTCCTGGATCTCCTCGATGATCTTGGCGCAGAAGGCGTCCAGGTCTTCGGGGCTGCGGCTGGTGACGATGCCCTGATCGGTTACCACCTCCTTGTCGTGCCAGCGGCCGCCGGCATTAATCACGTCGGTGCGGATCGAGGCGAACGAGGTGAGATCGCGGCCCTTGGCCGCGCCGGCTTCGATCAGGAGCCACGGCGCATGGCAGATCGCAGCGACCACCTTGCCGGAGGTGAGGAAGCTCTTGATCACCGCGAGCGCCTTCGGCTCGAGCCGAAGCTTGTCCGGGTTGATCTGTCCGCCCGGCAGGACCAGGGCGTCGTAGGCGGCCGGGTCGACCCGGTCGAGATCGAGGTCGACCGCGACCTCCTTACCCCAATCGGTCTTGTCCCAGCCGCGGATCGTGCCCTTGCTCTCGCGCGATTGCGGGGCGGCGACGGTCACGGTGGCGCCGGCCTCGGCGAGCTTGGCCTGCGGCACGGTCAGTTCGCTCTCCTCGAAACCATCGGTGGCGAGGATCAGGATCTTGGCTTGGCGGATATCGGTCATGGCGGGCCTCCTTGAGGGGATCTCCCCGATCAACCGAAGTCGGTAGCGGCTGTTCCGGGACGCGCGACATGGCAGTCTGGCGCGCGGAACCCATGGAAAGGCGGCCCGTTGATGCGGCATCCCGAAAACCATTAGGAGACCGCCATGGCCAATCCCGGCCTCCCCGAGCCTACGCCCGGCGATCTGCCGCCCCCGCCGCCGTTGCCCGAAGAGGAGCCCGATATCGGGCCGACCGGGCCGCGGACGCCCTATCCGGTGAATGATCCCGGTATCGGCGAGCCGGGCGGCCCAGGCTCCGAGCCGGACGTCTTCCCCGGCGCGCCGACCGATCCGGGCACCCGGATGTGATCAGTGGCCGCCGTGCGAGGTGCGAACGTCGCGCGGGGCACTGAGAATTTCGGAGAGGCTCGTCACCACGTGGCGGGCCTCTTCGTCCGTCAGGCGCAGCTGGAACGGCGGCAGCGCGCCGGCCTGCAGGGCGACGACGGCCTGGCCTTCCTCGTCGGTGCCGACTTCGATCGCCGAGGAGGTGACGTCGAGCATCGCAACCTCCTCGTCGCCCAGGCCCTCGCCGAGGTCCGGTTCATCGCTGTCGTCGATCGCGGTGAGCAACTGACCGACGGCGCGCACGAGAGCGCGGGCCGCGCGGGCATCCATCACCACCGCCGTCGCCTGATCGTCCTTCTGGAAGGAAAGCTGGATGTTCGCGCCATCCAGCGAGACCGAAATGCCTGCCATGTATCGCCCGGGAGCCACGCGCCTTAACTGTCTGTCCGCGTTCCGTATATGCATCGGAAGTGCCGGAAATCACAGGGGGCGCCGCGCCGTCCCGCGCGCCCCGTGCGACCTGCGCCCGAGACGCCGCGTCCAAGATGCCTTGTTGCCGCCGCAGGCAGCGCCTAAATAGAGTTCCGGGGGGCTTTCCCACCGAGACCGGCGCGTTCAAGCGACCAGCGTCTCGCGCCCTGCCACACTGGCCAACCCAGCAAGACCGTGGTGCATCGCGCGGCATTCTCGTCGTGTGCATGACCTATGGACGAACGAGGTACCCTACGTGAATACCGGCACTGTGAAGTGGTATAACGAGACCAAGGGCTACGGCTTCATCCAGCCCGATGACGGCGGCAAGGACGTGTTCGTTCACATCTCCGCCGTAGAACGGGCCGGGATGCGCAACTTGGTCGAGGGCCAGCGGCTCTCGTACGAGGTCCTGACGGACAAGCGCAGCGGCAAGGACGCCGCGGGCAACCTTCAGGCGGCCTGATCCGCAACCGGGATTGAACCGGCCGCATGACGCGGCTCCCCCTTCCGACGCTTCCACCTGGGCGAGACCGTCCGGGACGCGGGGGCGTCGGAGGCAACCAGCAGAAACGACGCCGGGCGCGCACAGACGTCCGGTCCAGAAAAGAAAAGACACACTTAATAATGATGTTCGAATATACGCGGCGCCGCGGCGTCCGCTCCCCCGTCACCGATGCGCCGACCTTCCGGGTCGGGCGGCTGGCGCGGGCCAAGTCCGCGACTGAGACCGGGGCTGATCTCACCAACCTGATCGATCGGTCCTACAACTATCATTCCCCACGCGAACTGCATTGGCATCTCGCCGAGCGTCTGGGGCTTGCTCCCAACGCGGTGGTCATCCGTGAGGCAGTGGCGGCCTGAGGGCCGGCGTCCCGTATGAGATTTCGCAAACGCTCGTGACGTATGGAGCCGCGTTCGATGTCAGATCGAGCGCGGCTCTTGCGCGCCATTGATCTCCCAGGCGGCGCCAAGTCCGCGCCACTCCTATCCCGGGCGCATGCAGCGCCAGCGGAATGCGACCCGGGGCTCAGCACACAACCTGCACAGCGGCATCCTCGGCTCTCAGACCGTGCCGCTGCGCGGCGCTTCGCCTGCGAGGTCCCGGATCACCTTCCACTGGCGTTCCGGGTGTCCGGGAAAGAGGCCGCGCGCGTAAACCGAACGGGCGTGCCTACCGATCCCAGGCTGCCAGGACCGGATCCCGTAGGGCCTCCGGTGTCGCCAGCAATTCGCCGTGGACCGGATCGGGCCGGTTGTAGGTGGTCGCCTGACCCTTCAGGTCGCAGACCACGCCGCCCGCCTCGCGCAGGATCAGGTCGGCGGCCGCGATGTCCCAGTCGCGGGCATTGCCCGAGATGAGGCCGACATCGACCGAGCCCTCCGCGACCCGGGCGAGCCGCAGGGCCAGCGATGGGATGCGGTCGATCCGCGTGAAATCCACATCGGCGCCCGCGCCGCGCGCCAGGCGGTCGAGCATCGGCTTCGGACCGGTGATGCGTGCACCCGGCAGCGCGATCTTGGCGTCCACCCGGATCGGCTCGCCGTTCCGGGTCGCGCCGCGACCGAGCACCGCCTCGTAATCCGCGTCGCCCACGGGGGCATGGACGAACCCGATCCGCGGCTGCCCGCCGGCCAGCAGGGCGACTGCGATCGACCAGTCGGGATGGCCGGACAGGAACGCCCGGGTGCCGTCGATCGGGTCGACGATCCAGACGAGGTCGTGGCCGATGCGCGCCGGATCGTCCGCGGTCTCCTCGGACAGCCACGCCGCCCCCGGAACCAGGGCACTCAGCCGGATCTTCAGGAAGGTGTCGACCGCGACGTCGGCTTCCGTCACCGGAGACCCGCCGGCCTTCGACCAGATCCGCGCGGAGGTCTGGCCGCCGAGCTTGAAATAGGGGCGGGCGATGTCGGCGGCCTCGCGCATGACCGCGCGCAGGTCCGGCATCAGGGCGGATACGGCTGCGTCGGAGATGGGCTCGGGCATTGCGCTCCGCATGGACGGCGTCAGGCCCGGATCGGGCCACATCGGCGCCTCCGCCCGGCTGGTCGGACGTGGAGAGCCGGCTCGGAAGACGATCTGAGATCCCGGAGGGCCAGGCCCACCCGCTGCCTCTCGTTGTAGGGCGCCACCGGCACCGCCACAAGGATCCGCACTCTGCCACCGGGATGGATCGAGACTGACCGATCTTCGCAAGGAAGTGTTGAGCATTCAAGGAAGCATTGAGCATTCCTCAAATGACATCCCCGTCCAGAATCGCTTAACGACGGTGATTAAGCTGTGCGGAGGAGTTCGGGTGCGATTTTGCTTGGCATAACGGACGGCCCGGCGCGGGTCGCCACTTGCTCCAGGGACCCGGACAGATGAACACTTCCTCGTTCACGGACGAACGTCGCGAAGGACTTTCGATGGATGCCCGTGAGGCCGCTGCTCCGGCCGCTTTCGATATCGTCCCGTCGCCGCTCCCGGTGATCGGTCGAATCTCCGGCGCCCGCAAGGCAGCAGGCGTCGCCCTGGCCTACGCCACCGAGGATGCCGAGATCTGCGGCACCGACCGCTTCAGCCTGATCCTGGTCGACGCGGACGGCGAAGAGCTGCACCGGATCGGCAGCTTCGATGAGGACGACGTGGTCGCCATCTGGCGCGACATCGCCGCCCGGGCCGGGCTGGTGCGGATGATCGTCCGGGAAGACGGCGTGCTGGTGCCGGTGTCCGAGCAGATCGGCCGGCTGATCCTCGGACGCGTGCGCATCCGTCGGCGGCATGCCGGCCTCGGCGCCCGCCGCCCGCGCTTCCTGACCCGTCGCAAGACCGGCCGGCTGCCGGCCCGGCCGCAGATCTTCCGCGGCGAGAAGGAGATCATCGCCCGCACCTGAAGGCGTGGTAGGCCCTCAGGTCAGGCTGCGCAGCAGCGCGTCCGCCGAGAGGCCCGCGAACAGGATAAGCCCGGAATCCCGGTTCGCGCGGAACAAAATCAGCGCCCCGCGCCCGTCGCGCTCCTGCAGCGACCAGACCTGCCAGCCGAGATGCGCGGCAAAGCCCGCGACCCCGATAAAGCCCACGAGCCCCGCGCCCGCGCCCCAGGCCGCCAGCGCGATGAACAGCACGGCGAGCGCGTAGCACAGGCCCACGGCGCCCCGGACGTGCCGGCCGAACAGGCGGGCCGAGGAATGGATCCCGGCGATCTCGTCGTCCTCGATGTCCTGGACCGCGTAGATCGTGTCGTAGCCCACCACCCAGCAGATCGTGCCCGCGTAGAGCAGCAGCCCCGGGGCATCGAGGCGGGCGAATACGGCCGCCCAGCCCATCAGCGCACCCCACGCGAAGGCCAGCCCCAGCACCGCTTGCGGCATCGGCATCACCCGCTTCATGAACGGGTAGATCGCCACCGGCAGCAGGGAGCACAGGCCGACGATCACCGCCTGCTCGTTGAACTGCAGCAGCACCGCGAGGCCGACGAGCAATTGCGCCAGAAGGAACAGCGCCGCGTGGCGCGGCCCGACCTGCCCGGACGGGAGGGGGCGCTGGCGCGTGCGCTCGACCTGGGCGTCGAGGTCGCGATCGGCGATGTCGTTGTAGGTCGAGCCCGCCCCGCGCATCGCCACCGCCCCGATCAGGAACAGCAGGCAGTGCCAGGGATCGGGAAAGGACAGGTCGGCCTTGATCGCCGCCAGGGCGGAGGACCACCAGCACGGCAGGAGCAGGAGCCACCAGCCGATCGGCCGGTCGATGCGGGCGAGCCGCAGATAGGGCCGCCAGGGCCGCGGCGCCGCGCGCTCGACCCAGTGTCCGCGCACCGCGTCGGCCGGACGCCCGTCCTCTGCCGCCGTGCCGCTCATCGGTCGGATCTCCGGTCGTCCCACGCGCAATCCCGCTCTCCGCCATCGCAGAGGGGAGGGACCCGCGCCGGACCCGTGATCCTCTCAGACGATCTTACAACGCGCCCTGTGGCAGCTTGAAGCTGCCGGTCAAGCCCGGGCCGCCGAGCAGGCCGCTGCTGGCGCCGTTCTGCGCCTGTGCGCGGGCCTGCGCTTCCATTTTGGTTGCCTGGGCCGCGACACCGCAGATCTTGGTACGGATACCGCTGACCTTGAGATGGTCGGCCTTGAAGCCTTCGGCGAACGAATCCGGGATCGAGCACCATTCCTTGTTGGCGGTGATCCACTTCATGCCTTCGGCGCCGTTGGACTGGAGCTTGCCGAACAGCGCGCAGGCTTCCTGCGGGGTCATCTTCTTCTTGCTGGTCGAGGCGGCGTTGGCGCGGGAAACGAGCGCCTTGCGCTCGGCCAGGGTCTTCTGGATCGTGCCGCATTCCGGCGCCGCGGCCGGCGCGAAGGCCGCCGTGCCGAACAGCAGGCCGCCGACGAGCGCCGCCGCCCCCAGACTCAAGCTCCCGTATGCCATCCTGCGACTCCCTCAGACGCATGCCGGAGACCGCGCACCGCCGGCCCCACTCCGTTCCCTTGGGTTCGCCATAGGAATGTGGCGTCAATCGAGCGGCAAACCGGCGAGGCCATGCTGGGGTGGGGGAAGTGCCAAAAACCGGCCTTCGTAACCTTTTCGCAACACGTTTGCGGGCTGTGCGGCCCCGCGGCCCGCGTTGACAGCGCCACCCGACCGCGCGACCACCCGGCCATGCCGGCCTACGACTTCACCGCCCCGCGCCTCCATGTCGAATCGGATCTCGGCGCCGGCGTGGTCCTGCCGCTCGATCGGGCGCAGGCCAATTACCTCCTCAACGTCCTGCGCCGCGGCCCGGACGATCCCGTTCTGGTGTTCAACGGGCGGGATGGCGAGTGGCGTGCGCACCTCGTTCAGACCGGCCGGAAGGGCGCGGACCTCCACGTCGCCGAGCGCACCCGCGCGCAGACGCCCCGCGCTGACCTGCACTACCTGTTCGCACCGCTGAAGAGCGCCCGCCTCGATTACCTCGCCCAGAAGGCCGTCGAGATGGGCGCCGGGACGATCCGCCCGGTCATCACCCGCTACACCCAGGGCGAGCGGATCAACATGGAGCGCCTGCGCGCCAACGCCGTCGAGGCGGCCGAGCAATGCGGCATCCTGGCGATCCCGGATTGTCCCGAGCCGGAGAAGCTCGGCCCGGCGCTGGCGGGTCTCGCCCCCGAGCGGCTGCTGGTGTTCTGCGACGAGGACGCCCCGGTGAGCGATCCGGTCCGGGCGCTGCGCGAGGCCGCCGATCCCGCGGCGGCACCGCCGCTCGCCGTCCTGGTCGGGCCGGAGGGCGGCTTCTCCGAGGACGAGCGGGCGGCGATCCGGGCGCGGCCCAACACGGTCGCCCTGTCCCTCGGGCCGCGCATCCTGCGGGCCGACACCGCCGCGGTGGCGGTGCTGACCCTGGTCCAGGCGGTGCTGGGCGACGCGCGCTGAGGGCGGGGCCTGCCGGAACCATGTGTGCCGGCGCACATGAGAGCGGCCGGCCGCCGGATTGTTCCACGGAAGCAGGGCGAACCGGGGCCCCGGTTCACGGCGCCGCGTTGTCGGTTCCCGGCGCCTCGATTATGTCCCGGGGCGGATGGCCCCCGCGCCGCGCTCCCGGAGCCGGCGCGGGTGTCCGTCCGGTCTCCGCTCGCGGGACGGGGTTGAGCCGGACGGACTCGCCGGAGCATTCCGGCGCGCTCCCGTTCCGGGCGTATGGTTCACAGGCACGGGCAGGCAGCGCATGGCGCGCGACAGCAACGACTCCACGCCGCTCACGACGCGCGCCGAGCTGATCGAGTGGTTCGCCGCCGGCGAGAAGCCGCGCGCGCGATTCGCGATCGGGACGGAGCACGAGAAGATCCCGTTCTACCGGGAGAGCCGCGAGCCCGTGCCCTACGAAGGCGAGCGCGGCATCCGCGCCCTGCTGGAGGGGCTCGCCCGCGAGACCGGCTGGGAGCCGATCCTCGACCTCGGCAACATCATCGGCCTCTCGGCCGAGGAGGGCGGGGCGATCTCGATCGAGCCGGGCGGGCAGTTCGAGCTGTCCGGAGCGGCGCTGCCGGATGTCCACGGCACCGCGGCCGAGCTCGCCACGCATCTCACGGCGACGAAGCGTGTGGCCGACGCCCTCGATATCGGCTTCCTGACGCTGGGCATGAGCCCGCGCTGGCGCCGGGACGAGACGCCGGTCATGCCCAAGAGCCGCTACAAGATCATGGCCGGCTACATGCCGAAGGTCGGCTCGCTCGGCCTCGACATGATGCTCCGTACCGCCACGGTGCAGGTCAATCTCGACTTCGCCTCCGAGCCCGACATGGTGCGCAAGATGCGCGCCTCTCTGGCGCTTCAGCCGGTGGCGACGGCCCTGTTCGCCAATTCGCCGTTCACCGACGGGCGACCGAACGGCTTCCTGTCCCGCCGCTCCGAGATCTGGCGCGACACCGATCCCCACCGCACCGGCATGCTGCCCTTCGCGTTCGAATCGGGCTTCGGCTACGAGGCCTATGTCGACTGGCTGCTCGACATGCCGATGTATTTCGTCAAGCGCGGCGACATCTACCATGATGTCTCGGGCGCCTCGTTCCGCGACCTGATGGCCGGTAAGCTGACACAGCTTCCGGGCGAGTACGCCACGGTGGCCGATTGGGCCAACCACGCCTCCACGGCCTTCCCCGAAGTCCGGCTCAAGCGCTTCCTGGAGATGCGCGGTGCCGATGTCGGCGATCCCGGCATGATCGCCGCCCAGGCCGCGTTCTGGGCCGGCCTGCTCTACGACGAAGCGGCGCTCGACGCCGCTCTCGACCTCGTGAAGGGCTGGAGCCCGTCCAACCGCGAGGCCGCCCGGGCCACCGCTCCGCGCCTCGGGCTCGCAACCCCGGTGGCCAACACGACGCTTGGGGCGGTCGCCGCCGAAGCGCTCGCCATCGCCCGCGCCGGCCTGCGTGCCCGGGCGCGCCGCGACACCGAGGGGCGTGACGAGACCCTCTACCTTCAGCCCCTCGAGGCGATCGTTACCGCGGGGCGTACCCGGGCCGACGACCTGCTCGCCGATTACGAGGGCCGCTGGGGCGCCTGCGTCCGCCCGGCCTTCACGGAATGCGTGTTCTGATCCGCGGATCCGGAGTGCCGTGCGGCCGCACACCGTGGCCTGGAACGAAGTGCGATACCTGACGGTTCTCACGCCGATCGTTCAGCGCGTGGAGGATGTGTCCATGTCCCGCATCACCACATCCGTCGTCGCCGGCGTCTCGGCCTTGGCCATGATCGCCGCCTCGTTCACCGCCGCCGAGGCGGCGCCGCTGCCGGCGCAGAGTGCCGTGCAGGTCGGCGGCCCGAGCACCCAGATCGACACCGTCGGCTGGCGCCGGGGTTATTACGGCGGCTACGGCTACCGCCGCGGCTATGGCGGACGGGTCGCCGGTGCGGTGGCGGCCGGTGCCGCCCTCGGCATCATCGGCGGTGCGCTGGCCGCCAGCGCGGCTCCCCGCTACGGCTATTACGGCGGCGGCTACGGCTATCCGGCCTATGGCTACGGCTACGCCCCGGTCCGCAGCTATGGCTACGCCCCGGTCCGGAGCTACGGCTATCCCGCCTATGGCTACCCGGCCTACGGCTACGACGATTACGGCTGGTAAAACCGGAAATCGGGACCGCCCTGAAAGCTCCCGGCCTCCACGAGGTCGGGAGCTTTTGTTTGCCGACCGCCGGATGCCGTCACGGCGAACACGGTCCACCATCCGCCGCACCTTAAACGTGCGCCACAAGCTTCGAACAAGGCCGACAGGGCTAACCTGCCGCAGGCCACGCTATCGGATCCCTCCGAGGCCGAATCGCCTGATCGAGGAGATCGTTGCCATGATCCGCTTCACCGCCGCTCTCATGGCCGGCATCTCATCCGCCGTGACCGCTTGCGGCGTCTGCTGCGCCGCGGATCTGGGGCCGTATCACGCCCCGCGCGCCGCTCCAGTCGGCCGCCCTTCATTGGGCGCCGGGGTTGCCGCCGAGGTGCGGGCCGTCCGGCCGGAATACAGTTATTACGGCGAATACGGCTATCCGGTGCCGTTCGGCTACGGCTATGCCTATGCGCCGACGCCGGGCCGCGACATGGAATACGGGTATTACGGCCCGACCTATTATGTGTTCGCACCGGACACGTATCGCGGCCCGCTCCTCGGCTATCACGAGTGGTGAGAGTGCCGGATCGGGAGCCATGGGTTTGTCGGACGCGGACACCGAGCCTGTCGAACTCGATCTCACGGGGCTGAAATGCCCGCTTCCGGTCCTGCGCACCCGCAAGGCCCTGCGCACGCTCGGCGCCGGACGGGTCCTGATGGTCACCTGCACCGATCCGATGGCGCTGATCGACATCCCGAATCTCGTGCGGGAGGAGGGCGCCTGGCTGGATTCGGCCGAGCGGGACGGCAATCGCCTGTGCTTCCGCCTGAGAGCCTCCGCGAAGCCGCCGCATTCCTGAGCGATCCGTTGTGCTCCCAAAGTTGAGGCGGAGACGGCATGGCACCACGGATCGGGGGCTTGCGCCTCGTGCACGAGGGGTGGGCCCGGTACCTCGTGGCCGAGGTGATGCAGGACGACGGCTCGCGCATCACCCGCGAGATGGAAGATCACGGCCGGGCGGTGGCGGTTCTGCCCTATGACCCGGTCCGACGGGTCGCGACCCTGGTCTCGCAGTTCCGGGCGCCGGTGCTCTATTCCGGCGGTCCGCCGAGCCACGTCGAGGTGCCGGCGGGTCTCCTCGATGACGGCGCCCCCGAGGACGAGGTCCGGCGCGAGGCCGCCGAGGAGACGGGGTTGCGCCTCGGCGCCCTCGATCTCGTGGCCAGCGCCTGGACCATGCCGGGAATCTCCACCGAGCGCATGGACCTGTTCCTGGCGGCTTACACGGAATCCGACCGCATTGGCGCCGGCGGCGGCTTGGCCGCCGAGGGCGAGGCGGTGGCGGTTCACGAGATCCCGCTCCTGGAACTGGTGGCGATGACCCAACGCGGCGCGCTCACCGATATGAAGTCGCTGCTGCTGCTATTCGCGCTGCAATTGCGTCGGCCGGAGCTGTTTGCTTGAGCTGATTGGGAATAGGGCCACGGCATTCAAGGCGCCTTAGCATCACGGGAGATGCTTCTTACGCTGCCGTCCTAAGCGCAGCGGTCCAGCGATTCCATAAGGTCCTCGATTTCACGCCGCGCTGTGTTGCACGGCTACACCCTAGAGGATGGTCAGGGTGGCGGACAGCGGTCGGAGGTCTTGATCTTTACATGGTCAAAGGATCAACGCTGCCTCGCCTGGCACGGTGAACCCAGCGTAAAAACACAGTGCGGCGCCCAATCTCGGCGTGCGGAATGGCCTAGAGTAGCGTTGCCACGCTCGAGAGGGCGACGCTGGGTGCCGCATCGCACCCGAAACCCTATCGCGTTTATATCGACCGAGTTCTAGGGGTTTGCCAGGACTTCGTAACCACCTTCGATGTCGGAAGCCTCGCGCTTCTCAGAGCGTTCCGATCAGCACGAGCAGCATCGTCGTGGCGACGGTGGTGCTGATGAAGCCGCATAGGGCGGCCGCGAAGGACGGGCCGGTGCGGTCGGTGGTGGCAACCTGGAGATCGGACGACAGCAGGGCGGTGGTCATCGGCGCATAACCTTGTCGGCGACGTGCGTCGCTTGTGTCGGGATGATGCTGCGGGGCCTGAACGTACGAGGTGCGCGGGCGCACCCGGTCAGTCGCAGCGATTGATTTTCTTGGCGATGCGAAGGCCGCGCAGCTCGCTGCGGAGGTCGATGGCCACCACGCCCTCGCCGCAGCGCTCGAACGCGTCGCGGGCATCGTCGTAGCGGTCGCCGACCTCGTCCAGCGTGTCGCAGACGCGGTCATGATTGCCCAGACGCGCCTCCTGGCGCGCCTGGAAGCGCAGGGCATTGGCCTCGTCGACCTTGCGCTGGGCCTCCAGGCACGCGGGCAAAGCCAGCGCCGAGGAGGTCAGAGCGAGGAGCGAGAAGGCGCCGGCGAACGCCGTCTTGGCGAGGCCGGACGGAAGCAGAGAGGCCGAACGGGCACTCACGGGCTCACTCACGTATGGGTTTCTGGTGCAGCCCCGCGGACGGGGGTGCCGGGTTTCTCGGAGGTGGAGCGTCTCCATCCCCTCTCTGTCCGCTGAAACGGTGAAGCTGCTGTGAAGGTTCCGGCCCGGCTACGCCTTCCGGCGGAGGCGCGAGGTGAGGATTGCTGAGAGACCCACGGGGGCCGGCCCCATCGGATCGACGCCGACATCGTACTGTTTCGGGATCGGCTTCAATTTGCCGTGGCTGTGGCCGTGGAGGTTGAGTGCGCCCTTGCCCATCCCGTTCCAGGTGCGGAACGCGTAGTGGCACAGCACCACCATCCGATCCTCGACCAGAAGCTCCGTGTAGTGGCGTACGGAGGCCCAGCCCGGGGCCTGGAGGGTGTCGGGCCCATCGTTGTTGCCGACGATCAGGTGCTTCTCGCCGTTGAGCGTATCGAGGATCTCGCGAATTCGCGCGCCGCTCGGGCCGAGGGCGAAATCGCCGAGGTGCCAGACCGTGTCGTCCGACCCCACCGCACCGTTCCAGGCGGCGATCAAACCGGCATCGTGCGCGTCGAGGTCCGGATAGGGCCGGTGGTCGAAGCGCAGAGCGCGCGGGTCCCCGAAATGGGTGTCGCCCGTGAAGAAGATCGCCACCTGTCCGCCTCACCCACGCAGCCCATTCGTTGCGGCCGCAATGTACCGGGGGGCCAGGGGTTCCCGCCACGGCCGCGCAACGACCCAGCGATCGGGCCGCCGAACCATGCTGTGGCTGCGCGGATCTATGGGTCGAACGGTGAGGTGATCCCGGCCGAATAACTCGGATCGTCGTTCCGGATCATGGGAAAACGAGCATCCACGGCAAGATGCTCGGCGATACAAGGTCCTGGTCTGCTGCGGCTCTGGATTCCCGTGTTCGCCGTGCCGCCCCGGAAAGACTGCACGGACGCTGAGCCGTCCGTGCGATGGCTGGGCTCCGGGAGACATACGGGTCTGATCGGCCATCATCCGGTCCGTGGAAGGCGGCCGGGGGGGAGCATCGCGGGCGCGTCGGCCGGACGATGCCGGCCTTCGGAATCGCCGCCGCGGCAGCGCTGCTGCCGGGATTCGTCTCGCGGTCGCCGCCGCCCCGCCGGACTGGCTCAACGCGGTGACGACGCGTTATTGATATCCCGAACGGAGTCCCGCGATGACCGATGCCCCCCGTCTGACCAGTCTCGCCCATGGCGGCGGATGCGGCTGCAAGCTCGATCCGGCGATCCTGCGCCGGCTCCTGTCCGAGCAGCCGGCCGCCGGGCCGTTCGAGCGGCTGCTCGTCGGCAACGAGACCTCCGACGACGCCGCGGTGTGGGAGCTGGACGACGGCACCTGCGTGATCGCCACCACCGACTTCTTCACCCCGATGGTGGACGACCCGGTCGAGTTCGGGCGGATCGCCGCGACCAACGCGATCTCGGACGTCTACGCCATGGGCGGGCGACCGATCTTCGCCCTGGCGATCCTGGGCATGCCGGTGGGCAAGATCGAACCCGATGTGGTCGCCCGGATCCTGCAGGGCGGGGCGGAGAAATGCGCCGAGGCCGGGATTCCCGTGGCCGGCGGCCATTCCATCGACACGCCGGAGCCGATCTACGGGCTCGCGGTGATCGGGACCTGCCGCCGCGAGGCGGTGCGGCGCAATGCCGACGCCCTGGCCGGGGATGCGGTGATCCTCACAAAGCCTTTGGGCGTCGGGGTCTATTCCGCCGCGATCAAGCGGGAGGCTTTGGACGCGGCCGACTACAGCGACTTCGTGGCCACCACCACGCGGCTCAACACGATCGGCATGGCGCTCGCGGCCGAGCCGGCCGTCCACGCGCTGACCGACGTGACCGGCTTCGGCATCCTGGGGCACGGGCTCGAGATCGCCCGCGGGGCCGGGCTGACCTTCGTGCTGGAGGCCAGCGCCGGGCCGTTCCTGCCCCGGGCCGAGGCGCTGGTGCAGGACGGTTTCGTTACCGGCGCCTCCCACCGCAACTGGAACGCCTTCGGGGCCGAAGTCGATCTGCCCGCGGACTATCCCGATTGGCGCCGCCACCTGCTCACCGACCCGCAGACCTCCGGCGGCCTGCTGGTGACCTGCGCTGCGGCCCAGGCCGAGACGGTTCTGGCGTGCATTCGGGATGCCGGGTACGCCGCGGCGACCCGCATCGGCCGAATGGTCGCGGGACCAGCCCGGGTCCGCGTCGACGGGTGATGGCGCGCGGGGCGCGACAGGCAATCTTCACCCTTTGCGGCCAGACTGCCCGCCCCGCCCGACCCGCGAACCGAACTTGACCGACGCCGCACCCTCAGTGCCTGCCCACGGCATCGCCGGCTGGCCGTTCGGACCCGCTGCCCCCGCCGTGGCCCGGCCGGCTGCACTGCCGGATGGTCGCCCGTGGCCGCGGATCCGCATCGTCACCGTGACGGCGGCGGGCGCGGACGCGGCCGGGACCGCCCCCTCGGTCCTGCGCCAGGATTACCCGGAGCTCCGGCACGACCTTGTGCCGCCGGGGATCGATCGTACCCCCATCGAGACGAGTCTGGCCGAGCCGGGATGGGACGCCCTGCTGTGGCTGCGCGCGGGCGATCTCCTCGCCCCCGGCGCCCTCATCGCGTTGGCCCTCGAAGCGGCACTCACCGGAGCGGCGGCGGTGGCGGGCCTGCGGGTCCTGTTCGCCAGTGCGGTTGTGGGGTTGGACAGTCCGGGGCTCGCGGGCGCGGAGAGGCCGGGCGGCGTGCAGTTCACCGGCGGCGAGGTGCTGTGGATGCGCGACGCCCTGCGGGGCAGCACCATCCGCGACGCCGATGGCCGCCTGGATGCGTCCGCCGCCTGGTCGGCGCTACCGGATCCCGCCCGTCGGCGCATCGGACGCCCGGTACTGCTGCAGCGGGTCAGCGCGACGCCGGCGGCGGGGCCCGAAGGCCTGTCGATCGTCTCGCTCACCGGCACCGGCACCCAGGGCGGCGCTGGCGTCGCCCAGAGGCGGCTCGCGGTGGCGCTGGCGCTGGCCGGCCACCGGGTGACGGGGGTCGTGCTCAGCGACCGGCCGGAAGCTGCCGAATGGACCGATGACTTCCCGCGGGCCGAGGCGGCGATCGAGGCCGCCGCCCCCGATCTCGTCCTTGCCGGCAACCTGCACGGCGCAACCCGCAGCCTCGACGTGGTCGGGCGGCTGGCCCGGCGCGGCCCGGTCGCTTTGGTTCTGCACGACCTGTTCCCCCTGACCGGCCGGTGCTGCCATCCCCGCGACTGCACCCGGGCCGCCACCGGCTGCGACGCCGCCTGTCCCGGCCCGGACGAGTATCCCCAGCTCGGCCCCGGGCGGATCGCCGGCATGCAGGCCCGCAAGCGCGCCGTGCTGGCCGAACCCGCAGGGCCGTGGCTGCTGGCCAATTCCGACTGGACCCTGGCCCGCGCGCAGGAGCTGGCCCCTTCCGGCACCCCGGCGATAAAAATCCGCCTGGCCTTCCCGACGGCGACCTTCCGCCCCGGCGACCGCACCGCCCTGCGCCGCCGGCTCGGACTGCCGGAGGGCGACGTGCTGATCCTGATCTCGGCGGTGATCGTCGATGGCCCCGACAAGGGTTTCTCGGATCTGCGCGCCGCACTCCAGGCCGTGGCGCGGCCGGGGGTCGGCGTCGTGGCGATCGGCCGGCTCGACGATCCGGCCCGGCTCGGTCTGCCGACCCTGTTCGCGCCGGGGCTGATCGCCGACGAGGAGGCCTTGGCCGCCTGGTACGGCGCCTGCGATCTCCACGTCACCGCCAGCCGTCACGAGACCCTCGGCCAGACCCCGATCGAGGCCGGGCTGTGCGGCGTGCCGACGCTCGCCTACCGAACCTCCGGGCTCACCTCCGCGGTGATCGACGGGGTGTCCGGCCGCTTGGTCCCGATGAAGCCCGGCGCCCTGGCGCAGGCGCTCGCCGAGCTGGTGGAGGACAATGAGGCCCGGGCACGGCTCGGCGCCTTCGCGCGGATCGCCCTGGAGAGCCGCCCCGGTCGCGCCGCCGCCGCCCTGTCGCTCGATGGGGTGTTGCGGGAACGGGGATTGCTGTCCGGCACCGGGCGCCCGAGCTTCGCGCCCGCGATGCTCGGGCATTTCCCGTTCGCCGCTCGGCTTCAGCCGGGCGCGACCGGCACGGTGCCGGCGCCGTCTCCCCCCCTGGTGCGGCGGCTGCGGCGGGCGAAGCAAATGGTGCTCGGCCGGCGCATGCCCCTGCTCGTGCGCCGTTGCCTCTACCTTGCCGGCACCCTGCGGCGGAGCCGGCCGTGACACCCGGCACCAAGCGGATCTATCTCGACCAGACCCATCTGCGCGCCCACGTCACCGGGATCGAGCGGATCACCCTCGATCTGTTCGCCCCCGACCGATTGGCGCCCCACGAGGTCCGCCCCGTCACCAGCGGCTCGCTGCCGGCGATGATCGGCCAGCAGCAATTCGGCCTGCCGCTTCGGGCCCTGGCCGACCGGGACGCGCTGTTCCTGTTCCCCGGCTTCCCGCCGGGGCCGCTCTGCGCGGTCGCGGCCGAGCGCTGCCTGCTCTACGTCCACGACACGTTCCTGCTCGACCGGCCGGAGGATCTGAGCCTCAAGAGCCGGCTCTACATGAGTCCGAGTTTCGCGCGGGCGCTCCGCTGGTGCCCGAACCTGTTCGTGAACAGCCGCACCACCGGGCAGGCCGTGCGGGCCGTCTGCGCGCCCAGGGCCCGGGTCGCCCTGCTGCGCCCGTCCGTGCGCGATGCCTTCGGCCTCGGCGACCTGCCGGGGCCTGCTCCCTTCGCCCCGGGTGCGCCGTTGCGGCTGCTGGCGATCGGCACGATCGAGCCGCGCAAGGA
The DNA here is from genome assembly GCF_001455965.1 of Methylobacterium sp. GXS13. Classification (GTDB taxonomy): domain Bacteria; phylum Pseudomonadota; class Alphaproteobacteria; order Rhizobiales; family Beijerinckiaceae; genus Methylobacterium. The sequence continues at coordinate 78,215 of NZ_LKKO01000080.1, read as the reverse complement.
TTACCCGGCCGCCCTCGCGCTGACGGCCGCCCTCAACCGCGCCGGGGTGCCGGCGGAGCTTCACCTGGTCGGGCGGGTCGGATGGGGTCGCCACGCCTTCCTGGACGACCCGCCGCCCTTCCTGCACCGCTACGGCTACCTGTCCGACGCGGCGCTGCGGGCTCTCGCCGGTTCCTGCCACCTCCTCCTCTCGACCTCGAAAGCCGAGGGGCTCGGCCTGCCGCTGCTGGAGGTCCAGCATGGTGGCCTGCCGGTGGTGGCTCCGGACGCCCCCGTGTTCCGCGAAGTGCTGGGCGAGTCCGCCCTTCTGATCAGCCCCGGAGCGCCCGAGTCCGCCGCATCCGCGCTCGTGTCCTGGATCGCGCAGGCCGGTCTGACCCGGGCGGCTGCGGCCAGCCGCCGGAACGTCGCGGACTGGAACGCCGCAGCGTTCGGGGATAGCGAGCGCTTCCGGCGCTTCCTGGCGGGGGATGCGGACGCCTACGCGGCACCGGGCGCGACCGTCCGCGCATGAATCCGTTTACGTAGTCCCCAACAAGTTCAGGCCTGTTAGCGCCACAAAAACGTGACAGAGCGTTCTAGTTCTGTATGCGATATCTACAGGGATCCTGCTGCAGGGTCTGGTTCAAGGCGAGAGTACTGGTTCGGTATGTCGATTGCTGCCGTATCGAGGACAACGCCGCCTCCGGCGAGGTCCTGTTCCGGAACGGCACGCAAGTGATCGGAACGGGGACGGGCGCGGGAGGGCGGGGGAGGGCGGCACCGGCCGCTCTCCGACAGGTCAGGGAGCGAGGCGCATGTTCGACTTCTCGACACGCATGAGCGGTGAGCAGCCCGTCCGCATGGTGCTGCCGCAGGTCGAGCCCCATCCGGAGCCCCGGACCGAGGCGCGCGTGATCCTGCGGCGCCTGTGGCGGGGCAGCGGCTTCATCGTGCTGGGTGCCCTGTTCATGGTCGCGGCTGCGGTCGCGCTGCTCGGCCTGATTCCGCCGCGCTACACCTCGTCCATCCAGATCCTCATCGATCCGAGCGACCTGCGGGTTGTCGAGAACGAGGTGAACGCCCGCCAGCCCCAGGCCGACAGCGGCGTCTCCATCGCCGAAAGCCAGGTGCGGGTGATCCAGTCGGACAACGTCCTGCGCCGGGTCATCGCCAAGCTCCATCTCGACCAGGACGACGAGTTCGTGCTGCCGGACGGCAACAATCCCACGATCGCCTGGATCAAGGGGGCACTCGGCATGGTGCCGCCGGCGGCCAGCCGCGACCCGGTCAACATCGCCCTCGACACGCTGCAGACCAAGCTCAGCGTCCGCCGGGCCGAGCGGACCTTCGTGATCGACGTGTCGGTGCAGTCGCGCGATCCCGAGAAGGCCGCCAAGATCGCCAACGCGATCGGCGACGCCTATTTCGCCGAGGAAGCCGCGGCCCGCACCGACACGGCGCGGCGCGCCTACGACGCGCTGACCGGCCGGCTCGGCAGCCTGAAGCGCGATGTCGAGCAGGCCGAGGGCGAGGTGGTCCGCTACCGCGAGGCCCACAAGCTCGTCGCCTCGAGCGGCCGGCTGCTCACCGACCAGCAGCTCGGCGACCTGAACCAGCAGCTCGTCACCGCCTCGATCAAGACCGCGGAGGCGAAGTCGCGCCTGGACCAGGCCCGCAAGATGCGCTCGTCCGACCCGAGCACGGCCCTGCCGGAGATGCTGCAATCCCTGGAGATGCAGGCGCTGCGGCAGCAATACGCCACGCTCTCGCGCAACACTGCCGAGCTCGCCACCCGCCTCGGCGAGCGCCACCCCGCCATGGCCGAGCAATACGCCCAGCAGCGCGACCTCCAGCGCCTGATCCAGCGCGAGAAGGAGCGGATCATCGACACGACCCAGAAGGATTACGACCGGGCGGCGGCCAGCGAGGCGGCGATCCGGACCAATCTCGACCGGGTGAAGACGGAGACGGTCAGCAGCGACCGCGCCTATGTGGGCCTCCGCGAGCTGGAGCGGACGCTGGAGGCCCGCCGGGGCGTCTACGAGGCCTATCTGAAGCGCGCCCGCGAGGCGAGCGAGCAGGAGCGGCTCAACACCACCAACGTCCGGATCATCTCGGTGGCGACGCCGGCCCGCCAGCGCACCTTCCCACCCTCGCCGAAGATCGTGCTGCCGGTCGCCCTGGTGCTCGGCATGCTGCTCGGCGGCGCCATCGCACTGGTGCTCGGTGCCGACAGCGACCGCCGCCGGTTCCGGCGCGCTTCCGTCCGCCCTGGGACCAGCTTCCGGGCCGCCGATGCGTGATGTCGAGGCCCCGGGCCCGGCAGATCCAGAGGCGGCATGGCAAGACCGGGCCGTGGGGGAACCGTCGGCTGCGCCCGCTTGCGCGGTGTCGGACCCAGCCACGACCGTACGGCTGTTCGGCTACAGCTTCCACACCGGCACGGCGGCGGCGATCGTCGCCTCGGTGGCGGCGCGGGCCTCGGACAGCCCGCGCACGATCGTCACCGCCAATGTCGACCACATCGTCCAGCTCGCCGAGGATGCGGATTTCCGGGGCGCCTATGGGCGCGCCGCGGCCCGGACCCTCGACGGCATGCCCCTGGTCTGGCTCGCCCGGGCGGCGAGCGGCCGGCCGGCCGAACGGATCACCGGCCACGACCTCTTGGCCTGTATCCTGGCCGATCCGCCCCCCTTCGCCCGCCGGGTGTTCTTCGTTGCCGCCCGCCAGGACGCCGCCGACACGTTGACCACGCGCCTCCAGGCGGCCGGCCTCCCGGACGGTGCGGTGGCGAGCGCGGTGCCGCCCTTCGGCTTCGAGGATGACGAAACCTACGGCCGCGCCCTGGCCGAGCGGATCCGCGCCCACGGCACCTCCCTGCTGGTAATGGGCGTCGGCGCGCCGAAATCCGAAATCTGGGTCGATCGCCAGGGCCGGGCGCTCGGCAGCCCGGTGGTGTTCTGCGTCGGCGATGCCCTGTCGGTGGCGGCGGGCTACGTGCCCAGGGCCCCGTGGCTGATGCAGCGGCTGGGCCTCGAATGGGTCTTCCGGTTCCTCTGCGCCCCGCGGCGGCTGTTTCGCCGTTATTTCATCGAGTCCTGGCGCTTCATCGGCATCGCCGTGCGGGACAGGGTTTCGGGCTGGCGGGATTGAGGAGACTGGTGCCGCACCCAAACCGCGGGTGGGGTCCCATCCACGCCCTGATTTTGAAGTGCGCGCGAAGCGAGCTTCGATAGAATTCTCGCGTTGGCCCTCGATTCCTGAAGCTCGCTTTGAGGCACACTTCGCTTAGACTTCAGGATGTGAGGTGGTGGTGGAAAGACCGCTCATTCCGTTTCCGAAGACTTCGGCAGTTCCGAGAGCGATCGCTCATCGGATCACGGGGCGACCGACCAGAACCGCTGGCGATTGAACAGCATGTCGCGACTGCCGACGGTGGGAGCTTCGGGCGGCTTGACGCAATCGGGCTCGCGCGGCCTGGTCACGGCTGCCAGCGCTGCCACCACGGGCGCCGGCCTCAGCCCCAGCCGCGCCTGGATCTCCGGTTGCCGGGCCGCCGCGATGGTCAGCACGGCCGCGATCAGCGCGCCTGCCACAGTTCCGAGGAAGAAATTCAACATCTCTGGCGCGATCCGGGGGTCGGCTTTCCGCGACCACTGTCCCTGGTCTCTGTCCAACCCGGCGGGATCATGGCGGACCGGATGCTCACGCGGCCTTAACACTTGATCTGCGACAGCTACACGCAAGCCTGCCTGTCCGGCAGGTCCGATGACAGGGCTGGACTGCCTATGAACTACGCCGCCAACGCCTATGCCCGGACATCCCGGTCCGCACTGACGCCGCGCGAAGCCGAATCGGCGGTCCTCATCAAGGCGGCCCAGCAGCTGATCGGCGCCAGCCACGCGCTCGCCAGCGGCGACACCAAGCGGCTCAACGAGGCCCTGTCGTTCAACCAGCGCGTCTGGACCATCCTGGCCACCGAGGCGACTGCCGACGAGAACCCGCTGCCGGCCGATATCAAGCAGGGCATCGGCAACCTGGGCGTGTTCGTGCTGCGCAACTGCGTCGATACGATGATCGAACCGACCCCGGAGAAGATCGCCAACCTGGTGGCGATTAACAACGAGATCGCGGCCGGCCTCCAGGGCAATCCGGGTTGAGGCCGGCGCTGCGGCGCGCTCAGGCGGCCGCGCCGGACTCCGCGGGCTTGGCCGCCTGGGCCAAAGCCGCGCTTTCCCACTCGACCAGCTTCCGGCCGAGCTTGATCGCCGGGTAGAAGGTCCCGGCCTCGACGGCCTCGGCGATGGCGGCGACCTGCGGCGCCGCCGCCGGTACCAAGCGAATCAGTTCTGCGGCCTGCTGGAAGAACAGGTCGATGCCCGACGCCGGATCGTCGGCGAGGTAGATCACCGTCAGGGTCAGGTGGATCTGCTTGCAGGCCGTGTCAGCCTCGGTCTCCGTGATGATCTCGCTCTCGCGCAGAAACTTGCACTGCGTCTCGATCAGGAAGGTCGAGCGCCGGTCGCCGTTGCGAATCAGGGCACCGTTGATGATCAGCCGTTCGAACGGCTTGAGTTCGAGGCGAAGCGGCATCGCGTGTTCCTTTCTAGAAGACGCGCCGATGTGATTCCGAAGGCGTTAACGTTTCGCCAATGGTTGCCGGCCGCCGGCCTCAAGTCCATTGATGAGGACGGGATCGTCACGATGCGCTAAACGTCGACTCTTCGAAGATCCTTCGCAGCGTTCGCGAATCCGCGGCGCCTCAGCCTTCGGAGAATTGCCGATGCCCGCCTCCGCCACCTCCGCCATCTACCCGTCTCTTCGCGACAAACGCATCCTGGTGACGGGCGGCGCCTCCGGAATCGGCGCAGGATTGGTCGAAGCCTTCGTCGCCCAGGGCGCCCGCGTCGCGTTCTGCGACATTGCCGATGAGCCTGCGCAATCGCTGGTCGCGCGGCTCTCCCCCGGCGCGGCGCACAAGCCGCTCTACCGGCGCTGCGATCTCACCGATGTCGAGGCGGTCCGCGCCTTGGTGGCGGAGGCGGAAACGGCGCTCGGCGGCCTCGACGTGCTGGTCAACAACGCCGGCAACGATGACCGCCACAAGCTCGATGAGGTCACGCCCGCCTACTGGGACGACCGGATGGCGGTGAATCTGCGTCACCTGTTCTTCGCAGCCCAGGCCGTGGTGCCGGCGATGCGCCGAGCCGGCGGCGGCGTGATCCTGAACTTCGGCTCGATCAGCTGGCATCTCGGGCTGCAGGACATGCCGCTCTACCAGACCGCCAAGGCGGCGATCGAGGGCATGACCCGGGCGCTCGCCCGCGACCTCGGCCGCGACGGCATCCGGGTCTCAGCCATCGTGCCCGGCAACGTCCAGACGCCCCGCCAAGAGCGCTGGTACACCCCGGAGGGCGAGGCCGAGATCGTCGCCTCCCAGTGCCTGGACGGCCGGATCCAGCCCTCCGACGTCGCCGCGCTGGTGCTCTTCCTCGCCTCCGACGACGCCCGGATGTGCACCGGGCACAATTATTTCATCGACGCCGGCTGGCGCTGACACGTGAATTGGGTTCAGCCGGCTCCTGCGTGGCCCGCGAGATGCGCCGCAGGAGCCGGCCGTCGATCGCCGCCAGGCCGCCGCCGATCAGGACCATCCCGAGATAGTGCCGCGGCTCGAGATGCTCGCCCAGCACCAGCGCCCCGAGCAGGATCGCCGAGACCGGGATCAGGAAGGTGACGAGCGAGAGGTTGGTCGCCCCCGCCCGCACCAGGATCCGGAAGTACAGCACGTAGGCCAGTGCCGTGGACAGCGACGCGATGCCGAAGACCGCTCCCCAGACGGGCGTGCTCGGCATTGGCAGGGTCCAGGGCCGGTCGACCGCCAGCGCCACAGGCAGTAACACCAGCGTAGACATCGTGACCTGTCCGGCCGCCAATGCGAGCGGCGGGACGCCCAGATCCAGGGAGCGCCGCCCGAACACGCTGGCGAACGCGTAGGACAGGGCAGCACCGAGCACTGCGAGCTGCGCCATGAAGCTGGCGCTGGATCCAGCCGACGCCGTGGGCCCAACCATCACGGCGACGCCGCCCAAGCCCACGAGCACCCCCGCGAGCCGGTTGCCGGTCATTCGCTCATCAATGGTGAGCAGGTGGGCGACGACCACGGTGAAGAGCGGCGTCGTGGCGTTGAGGATGGCGGCGAGGCCGGACGCGATATGGGTTTGCCCCCAGACGATGAGGCAGAAGGGCAGGACATTGTTCAGCAAGCTCATGCCGAGGCAGGCCGTCCAGATCCTGAGTCTGCGGGGCAGGCGTAGCCCGTTCAACGGCAGGACGAGGTTCAGGATCAGCGCGGCGAGCCCGACCCGCAGGACGACCAGGGTGAGGGGTGGCAGCCCGGAGAGCGCGATGCCGGTGAAGAAGAACGAGCCGCCCCACAGGACGGACAGGATGAGCAGCATCGCCCATTCGGGCGCAGACATGGACCGGTTCCCGGCGGGCGACATAGCGGATCTCCAACAGGTTGATCCAAGCCTAGTGTTCCGCTTCTGAGGCGGGCAACCCGTTTCTTGCTGTTGAATTTATCCTTCTCAAGATACCAATTAATCGATTTTTGATCGGATAAGATCGCTACTCACTTAGAGGCACAATCATTGATGCGATATTTTGTTATAACGACTAAAACGAAGATCCTTTGACTTAGAACGCATCATGAAAGACTTGGGCGCAACGAAGGCTTCGGAGAAGCCCGCCGGCCGGCGATGCGTTCTCTGGACTCCACCGCCAAGGGGTGCGCGCGCCTTGGATCGCGAGGGGGGCTCGTCAGCCGGCAGATCACAACGCGCCGATCACGCGGTTTCCAGGCCCACCAGCCGAAAGCAATGCGCCACGATCTTGCGCTGGATCGCGTCTGCCCGCCCTGTCCTGGCGGCGTCGAGGATGACGCCATGAAGGGCGTTGAACAGGAAGACGGCGGTGAAGCGCACATCGTCGATCGCCCAGGCTTTCGCGGCTCCGCCATCGGCGAGCAGCTGCGCCAGGTTGTCGATCAGGACGTTATCGGCCAAACCGTCCTGGGTCGGGGGCGGCACGTCGGTGAAGACGATGTCGTGCAGGCGTACGGATTTGGCGTACCCGCTGCCGCAAGTCGTCGCCCAGGCCGCGAGCTTCCCGCTCCAGTCCTCATCCGGCTGTTCTTCGACCGCGACCTCGATCGCGTCCAGCAATCGCCCGACGAAGCGCCGGCGCAGACCTTCGACCACATCCTCTTTCGAGTCGAAGTGTAGGTAGAAGCTGCCCTTCGCCACGCCCGCCCCGGTCGTGATCTGTTCGATCGTGGTTGAGGCCACGCCCTGATCGAGGAACATGCGCTCCGCCGCGTTCATCAGATCCTCGCGCCGTTCCTCGGGAGGCTTGGTCCTGGACGTGGTCCTGGGCTTGGGCTTGGTTGGCACGCAGCGATCTCATGACGGGCGGGCGTTCGCCCCCTGCCTGACCCGATATCGCCGGGATTGAAAGGGGCTGGGTGTGGTCTGGTAGCGGCAAGGATAACGCCAGGCGGAAGCTGACAAATCGAAATTGACTGACCGCCAGTCATTTTGTTAGGTCCCGTTGCCCCGGCTGCCGCTGCTTTGCACGCGGCCAGTAAACCGCATCCTGGAACACGCCATGGACCGTACAGTTAAGCGCTGCCGCGAAGTCCGGCTCCACGCCTATCCCGATGGGATGATCCAGCCGCGCAATCTCAGCATCGTGGAGACTGCCCTACCCGAAGCCGGCCCGAACGATCTGGTCGTCCGCAATCGCTGGTTCCGCATCTCCATCTCGACTCGGCTGATGGCGAACCCAGATGCGCAGGCCGTCGAGGGCATTCCCTTCCCTGCGCTCAAGCCTGGGGATGCGCTGGCGGACGGCGCCATCGGTGAGGTCGTGGCCTGCCCAACCGGGAGCGGCTTCGAGATCGGCGCGCTCGTTTCGCATCCCCTCGGCTGGCGGGATTATGCCGTCGTCGATGCAGGACGCTGCATGGCGTTGGACCGGGGGCCGATCGAACCGGCGGCCTATCTCGGCCATGGTTGGACCGCCTACGCTGCTCTAACGCGCGGCATCCGGGTTCGGACGGGCGACACGGTCTTCGTGTCGAGCGGCGCTGGAGCGATCGGATCGATGGCCGGACAGATCGCCCGCAGGCTCGGTGCTTCGCGGGTGATCGGCAGCACAAGCAGTCAGGCAAAGGCCGACTGGATGACGGGCGATCTCGGCTACGACGCCGTGATCCTGCGGGACCGCGGCCTGATCGCGGATCAGCTGAGAGCGGCCGCGCCGGAGGGCGTCGATGTGTTCGTCGACATGGTCGGCGGCGAGCAGCTCGCTGCCGCGACACAAGCTGCGAGCGAGGGGGCGCGGTTCGTTCTGCTCGGCGCGCTTACCGCCGAATTGAATGTCGCAGGCGCCAGCATCGTCGCCCCGGTGCAACTCGACTCGTTCCAGCTGATCCTGAAGGATGTCACGCTACGCGGATACAGCGCCGACCGGGACCACGCCGAGGCGTTCCCGGACTGGATCGCCTGGCAGCGAAAGGCGGGGCTCCATTTCGCCTGTTCGAAGGTCGCAGGGCTGGAGAATGCGCCCCGCGCCTTGCGCGACGCCTGTGAAGGCCGCCTTAAGGGCCTCGTCATGGTAGAGCTATGACGGGCGATCCGTCCGCTCGGTGCCCGTGGCAAAGCCTCGTAGATCAGGCCTTGCTGGCCTCGTAGCGCGCCTTGTTCTCGGCGTTCGGCGGGTAGAGGCCCGGAAGCGCCGCGCCCTTACCGACCTCCTCCATGATCCAGCCCTCGAAGCGCTCCTGCTCGGGAGCAAGCTCCACCACGGTGTCGATCAGGGCCGCCGGGATCAGTACGGCGCCGTCCTCGTCCACCACGATCACATCGTCGGGGAACACCGCGACACCGCCGCAGGCGATCGGCTGCTGCCAAGCGACGAAGGTCAGACCGGCCACGGAGGGCGGGGCCGCCGCGCCCTGGCACCAGACCGGCAAGCCGGTGCCCAGGACGCCCGCGACGTCTCGGACGACGCCATCCGTAACCAGGGCGGCGACGCCCTTTTTCGCCATGCGGGCACAAAGGATGTCGCCGAAAATGCCGGCATCGGTGACGCCCATCGCATCCACGACCGCGATGCAGCCGGACGGCATCGCCTCGATCGCGGCCCGGGTGGAGGTCGGGGACGACCACGATTCCGGGGTGGCAAGATCCTCGCGCGCCGGAACAAAGCGTAACGTGAAGGCACGGCCGACGATCCGGGGCTGACCAGGCCTCAGCGGCCGCGTTCCGCGCAGCCAGACATTGCGCAGCCCCTTCTTCAGCAGGATCGTTGTGATCGTGGCGGTGGTGACCTTCGAGAGGGTTTCGACGATCTGGGCGTCGCTCGACATCCGCGTATCCTTCCCGGCTGGGGCGGACGGCGTCGCCCGCTACCGAGCGCTGTACTCGATCGCAATCCGATCGAGTACAGTCCCAAGTTACTGTTCCGCTGCGTTCTTTCTACAGGGCCGGCTTTGCGGGTTAGACGACGCTCTTCAGCCGGCGATCACCAGGAAACGAAGCCCGTTCAGTCGCAGCTCTCCTTCTTCACGGTCTTGGAATCCCCCATATCGTTTTCCTTGCGCACCGTCTTGGTAACGCAGCCGTCGCCGTGATCGTGAACGGTGACGGACTTCGACTCGGAGGCCGGACGGTCGACCACGACGGCGGGCCGGTCGCGTTCGATCACGGTGGTCTGGGCTTGGGCGGCCGCGCCGAGGCTGAGTAGGGCAGCGGCTGTGAGGAGGGCGGTGCGCATAGGAGAACTCCGGTTCCGATTTCGGTCCCGAGTAACGGCGGCCCCAGCTTGAGCGTTCCGCAATTTCTGGTGGTTGAAACACCGACCTGAGCGGTGAATTCCAGCTCGGCGGACGATGTGCCGGAAAGCGGGCCGAACCCGTAAGCGAACGCGGCTCGGCCCACGCGCCGTTCGGCTTGGAACGCGGCCGGAGCGACGTTGCCAAAAAGCTCCGGATCGCCCCGGTTTCAAGACCGGCGGACTACGTGCCGAGCTTTCCGAACCCTCAACCGCCGGTCATCGGTGGGAAGAACGCAATTTCGCGGGCGCCTGCAATCGTCGCGTCCGGCTTCGCATGCGCCCGGTCGATTGCGGCGCGGACCACGCCCGGATCCTCGAACGCGTAGGCATATTCCTCGCCGCGCCCGCGCAGCCAGGTAACCAGATCGGTGACGGTGGCGACCTCCGGCGGCGGGGCCAGCTCCTCCTCGGCGCGGCCGATCCGCTCGCGGACCCAGGCGAAATAGACGAGCTTCATCGTGTCACCGTGCCGGAAGGGGATCGTCGATCGCGCCCATAGAGCATCGTCATGGTCCGAATGCCGGACGGCGGCGCTCGGGATGATGCTCTAACGCGGGTCGTCGATCACGTGCTTGATCCCGGCTCTCATGTAGTCCCAGCCGGTCCAAATCGTGAGGGCGGCGGCAAGCCACAATAGGGCAAGGCCGATCGGCTCGGTGCCGGGAAGAACTCGCTCGCCCGCCGGGCCGGCCACCAGGAAGCCGATGGCAACGAGCTGCACCGTCGTCTTCCACTTGGCGATTTTGCTGACCGGCACGCCGACCTTCAGCTCGGCGAGGTATTCGCGCAGGCCGGACACCAGCACCTCCCGGCACAGGATCACGATCGCTGCCCAGATCGACGAGCCTACGATGGTATGATCGGCCGTCAGCATCAGCAGGCAGGCCGAGACCAGCAACTTGTCCGCGATCGGGTCAAGCATCCGGCCGAGGGCAGAACTCTGATGGTAAGTCCGCGCGACATACCCGTCGAGGTAATCGGTGATCGCGGCCACGACGAAGACACCCAGGGCTGTCCAACGCGCGGTGTGCGAGTCGGGCCAGAACAGCAACGCGACCATCACCGGCACCGCGACGAGGCGCCCGTAGGTCAGGCAATTCGCGAGCGTCCAGGCCGGCGACCGGCGTCGAGGAAGGACGGCGTTCATGGCCGGGGTGAAATCAGAGCTTGGCCCGTGCGTCAACGTCTCGACCGCGGGCGCGGCCGTGACGGCGTGATCCTCAGGCGCCGGCATGGAAGAAATCGTAGACCGCACGGGCGGTCGCGGCATTCACCCCAGGAGTCTTGGCCAAGTCCTCGAAGGCGGCGCGCTCGATCGCCTTCACGGTTCCGAAATGGTGGAGCAGCGCGCGCTTTCGGCTGGGCCCGATGCCGGCGATCTCGTCCAAAGGATTCTTGATCATCTCACGCTTGCGCTTGGCCCTGTGGCTGCCGATGGCGAAGCGGTGGGCTTCGTCGCGCAGCCGCTGCACGAAGTAGAGGGTCGGGTCGCGCGGTGGAAGCTTGAACGGCGGCCGGCCCGGCACGAAAAACGTCTCACGACCGGCATCGCGGTCGCGGCCCTTAGCGATTCCGATCAACGGAACCCCCGACACGCCGATCTCGTCCAGCGCCGTGCGGGCAGCGTCGAGCTGACCCTTACCGCCGTCGATGAGCACCAGATCCGGCCAAGCGGGAAACGCCTCCCCCTCCTCGGCCGGGGCGGGAATCGGCTCCTGCGCGTCGCCCTCTGCGCTTGCCGCGGCAGCCTCGCGCTCCGTGCGCGGCGCTTCCTTGACGAGGCGCTTGAAGCGCCGCTGAAGGACCTCACGCATCATGCCGTAATCGTCCCCCGGGGTGAGTTCCTCCGACTTGATGTTGAACGTGCGGTAATGCGTCTTCATGAACCCCGTCGGGCCAGCGACGATCATACCCCCCACCGCATTCGTGCCCATGATGTGCGAATTGTCGTAAACCTCAATGCGTCGCGGGGTCCGGTCCATGCCGAAAGCCTGGCCCAGGGCCGTCAGCAGCTTGCCCTGCGACGCCGTGTCGGCCAGCCGCCGGGCCAGCGCCTCCTTGGCATTGCGTTGGGCGTATTCGACGAGATTCTTGCGCTCGCTGCGGCTCGGTTTGTGGATCTCGACCCGGTAGTCGACGCGGCTCGACAGGGCGGCGGCGACCAGCTCGGCATCCTCGATCGGGTGGCTGGTCAGGACCGTGCGGGGCGCGGGCTTGTCGTCGTAGAACTGACTGATGAACGAGCCGAGCACCTCTTCCGGGGTCATCGACCGATCGGCTTTCGGAAAGTAAGCGCGATTGCCCCAGTTCTGGAAATTTCGGAAGAAGAACACCTCGATGCAGAACTGCCCGGCCTGCTCGTCGAGGGCGAACACGTCGGCCTCTTCGACGCCCTGGGTGTTGACGCCCTGCACCCCCTGGATTGCCGAAAGCGCCGCGATCCGGTCGCGATACCGGGCGGCGCGCTCGAACTCCATCGCTTCGGACGCTTCCTGCATCTCGGTGCGCATCCGGTCTTTGACGGCGTTGGACTTGCCCGCCAGGAACGCCCGCGCGGCATCCGCCATCGCGGCGTAATCGTCGGTCCCGATCTCGCCCGTGCAGGGTCCGGAGCAGCGCTTGATCTGGAACAGCAGGCACGGCCGGCTGCGGTTCTCGTAATAGCTGTCGGTGCAGGTGCGCAGCAGGAAGGCCCGCTGCAGGGCGTTCACCGTGCGGTTGACCGCCCAGACGCTGGCGAAGGGGCCGTAATAATTGCCCTTCCGACGCCGTGCGCCCCGGTGCTTCACGATCTGCGGCGCCGGGCCGTCGGCGGTGACCAGGATGTAGGGAAAGGACTTGTCGTCCCGCATCAGCACGTTGAAACGGGGCTTGAGCTGCTTGATCAGGTTGGCTTCGAGGAGCAGCGCCTCGGTCTCGGTGGCGGTGGTGACGAACTCCATCGCCGCCGTCTGGGAGATCATCCGAGCGATACGGTTCGAATGCGCCTGGCCCCGTGCGTAGGAGCCGACGCGCGCCTTCAGGTTCTTAGCCTTGCCAACATAGAGGACGTCGCCGCGATGATCGAACATCCGGTAGACGCCGGGCGAGTTCGGCAGCGTCGACCAGAAGCGACGGATCACTTCGGTGCCGGCTTGAACCGCCCCCGGATCGAAATCGAAATCGATCTCCGGCGAATCCTCGGCGGGCAGCGCGGCCTCGACCTCGCCGGCGTTCTCTTCACGCTCGGCGTCGCGGCCGTCGTCGAACGTGTCGGGGGGCAGGTCTGAGAGGGCTCTGCGGTTCATACCGCAGATCTAAGCGTTCCTGGCCCCGAGCGGCACCGGGTCGTCCGACAAAATTGCCGCGCCGAACCCGCCGGGCCGAATCAGTCGAACAGCGAATCGATGTCGTTCTGGTCGACGTGTCCCGGATCGTCGTCGAGCTTCGGCCCGTTGAGCAGGCTACTCTCGTCGTCCAGCGCGGTCGGGACCGGCATGACGGTGATGAGATCGCGGAAGCTGTCCAGCTGCGTCCAGGCCGTGATCAGCCGATCGAGGTGCTCCTCGATGAACTTCATCACGCCGACGATCTTGTTGATCCGCTGGCCGGTCAGATCCTGGAAGTTGCAGGCCTCGTAGGCCGAGATCACCCGCTCCTGGATGATATCGACGTGCTGCTTCATGCCCGGCGGCAGATTCGCCGTGTACAGCATGCCGGCATTCGTCTCGATCTCCTCGACCGCGTTGAGCAACTGCGTCGTGGCGCGTTCGGTCGATTCGACCACGGCGTCGAGCTCGTCCGCTGCCCGGCGCATGCCCTTGCCGCTATTCTCCGAGCGATGGAGCGTCGCCAGCTCGGACTTGGTCCGGGTGATCGCCTCCTTCATCAGGTCGAGTTCGGAGCGCATCGCCAGGGCGTCGTGCAACTCGCGCCGGCACGTCTCGATCGTCTCATCCGCGCTCATCTGGGTGATGCGACGCAGGTCAAGGATCGCGTTCAGGATCTGGTCCAGCCGCTCATTCGAAACGTCCGGACCCGGTGCCGCGGGCAAAACCCCGGGAAGCCCGAGGCTGTCTTCAATGCGATAGCGCTTCTGGGTCATCGTCGGGGCGTGAGCCTTAAGGATCGTTGGTGGCGACTCTCTATCACAATCGGTTAGCGGACTGTGACTGCCAAGCTCATCTGTCGCGAAATCGTATGCACCGGGGGCATTTGACCTATCAGAGGTTGCGGAGCCCCCGGCTTTACTAACGATTCACGCTAACCCAGCGTCGTCGGCGTATGTGATCGGCATCGGACGTGATTCACCACGTTGATTCACGGGAATGGCCGGTTGTCGGTGGATCTTACGCGAATCGGGGTCTGAATCCTCGAGGGAGCGTTCGACGATGCGTGGTCCGGTCCGTCTCAGTCTCTGTACGGCTCTCGTGGCGGGTCTGCTCTGTGGCCCCGCCGCGGCACAACAGGCACGCTACGCCGAAGATGGTGGCTATGGCGGCGGCCTGATCGAATATCTCATGACCGGCCAAGCCAGGGGAGGGGGCCGCGGCTGGCCACAGCGCGCGACAGCTCCGCAGCGGGTGGCCGCATATTCCGGTGACCTGCTGCCGGCCGAGCCGGAGCCGATCCAGGCCGCCCCGCTGCAACAGGTCTATGGACTGGGGCAGGCGGATCCAACCCGCATCGCCCAGGAGGTCGGTCCGGAATACCGCCGCCAGGAGGTCGCGTTTGCCGGGCCGCAACGGCCCGGAACCATTGTGATCGATACCTCCGCCAAGCACCTCTATCTCGTGCAGCCCGGTCAGCGGGCGCTACGCTACGGGATCGGCGTTGGCCGTCCGGGTTTTGCCTGGAGCGGCCTCAAGACAGTCAGCCGCAAAGCCGAGTGGCCTGATTGGACGCCGCCGGCGGAAATGCTCGCCCGCCGCCCTGACTTGCCACGGCATATGGCCGGCGGCCCGGCCAATCCGCTGGGCGCGCGCGCCCTCTATCTCGGCTCCTCGCTCTACCGCATCCATGGGACCAACGAGCCGGGGACGATCGGCCAATCGGTATCCTCGGGGTGCATCCGGATGATGAACGAGGATGTGGTGGACCTCTACGACCGCGTACCGGTCGGAACCCGCGTCGAGGTCCTCTGAAAACCGGTTCGACGGGCCTGTTTCGCCCTCAACCTCGTTGCGGATGGACTTGCACGACGTGAACCGTGGCGGCGTTTTTTTAACGCCGCCAATCATCGCCGCCTTGATCCGCAGGCCACGGATCGTTTTCCGCCCTCCGGTATTCCGTCGCAGCCCGGCCGCTCAGGGTACTCCGATACACAGCCGTCTTTGCACGAGATGACCGGTAATGGAGGGCCTGTTTCTGGAGGCCGGTTGCTATGGATTTGCCGGTGTCTTGATCGATGGCCTGCATGAGGTCTAAAATTGATAGGCAGAAGTAGAATATTGAATTAGTTTGATTATAAACTGGAACGCCTCGGAACCCGAGCGGCACCGTGTAACGGGCCGGTGTCCCGCGCCGCCACGAGGCAGACGATGCTGCAGGCGCTGAGCCGGTCAGCTGTCGGCTATATCGGCGTGCATCTCGCCGCATCCCTATCCGGCATGCGGCCGTTGGCGCCGTTTTTCTGCCTGTACATGACCTTTGGCGCGACGCTGGGCTTCCTGTCTGGGGGAGCACCGCTGATCCTACGGGTCCGGGGTCTGGAACTGGCCG
Organism: Methylobacterium sp. GXS13; assembly: GCF_001455965.1. Lineage (GTDB taxonomy): Bacteria > Pseudomonadota > Alphaproteobacteria > Rhizobiales > Beijerinckiaceae > Methylobacterium. The sequence goes on along the minus strand of NZ_LKKO01000080.1, from coordinate 62,633 downwards.
AGGTGGGCCTGCTGCAACTCATCAACCTGCCGGTGGGACTGACCTTCCTCTGGGCCGCGGCCCTCGACCGGATCCGCCTGCCGTACCTCGATCACCGGATCGCCTGGATCGTCGCGGCGCAGGGCATGACGGTGCTGCTGCTCGGGATCCTGAGTTTCGGCGAGCAGTGGCCTTTGGCGGCGCTGCTCCTGCTGGCGGTCGCGGCTTGTGCCTGCGTCGCCACAATGGACATCGCGCTGGAGGCTCTGGTCGTGGAGACCGTGCCGGCGGAGCGGCGCGCCTTCGTCGCATCGGCCAAGCTCTGCGGCGCGTCCCTGGGCGGCATCCTGGGCGTCGGGGTTCTGGTCGGATCCTACGATTGGCTGGGATGGCGCGTGGCGGTCCTCGCCTGTGCGGCCCTCGACGCACTGTGTCTTCTCCCGATCCTCGCTTACCCGGAGGCGCGATTGCGCGGGGTCGGTGGGGCACCGGAGAGATGGTCGGGGTCGTTCGCGCGCTTGCGAGCTCTCGCAACCCGCATTCTGGTGCTCGGTGCCTATTTCGCGGCCGCCTATCTTCTGTCGGGACCGAACACCTTGGCCCTGCTCGACCTCGGCGTCTCGCTCGCGCAGGTCGGCTTCCTGACCGGAACCGTCCTGCCGGCGGTCAATTTGGTCATGGCGCTGGTCGCGGGCGGCCTCGCTGCGCGTTTCGGCACGGTGCGGCTGATTGCCAGCGGGGCATTCGGCGTCCTCGTTTCCGGTAGCCTGATGACGGCAGCCTGCGCTGCCGGCGCGGTCGAGCTCGCGGTCGCCGCAACCATCCTCAACTTCGTCTGCGGCGGGATCCTGGGCGTGCCCGTGTTCAACATGATCTACCGTTGGGCGCAGGGGCCGAGGCCGGCCACGGACTACGCGCTGCTGTTCGGCGCAGCCTTCTTCGCAGCGATGCCTCTGCGGGTTGCCGCCCCGGCGCTGGCCGGATGGGTTGGCTGGCCGAGCTATTTCGGGGCGACGCTACCGCTCTACGCGGCGGCGGTAGCGTGGCTGGTGATCGCGGTGGATCGGACCCTGCGTGCCGATGAAGGGCGTCCGCGATGATCGCTGAGGTCGCCGCGCGCGTTCCCGATTCGCTGGCGGCCTACCGGGGCGGCGTCGCCGTCGGTCCCGGGGATGCCTCGGCTTTGCCCGTAGCGAGACTGCGCGATCCGTCGGTGTTCGATGCGACGCTGTCGGCCTTCGGGGCCGGGTACGGGCCGTTCGACCGCCGCATCCTCGTCTCCTACTGGAGCCAGTTCTATCTGGCTGCGCTTGCCACGCCGGCTTTGACCGCCCTGGTGTTCCTCGGGCGCCCCCTGCCGCTGGCCTTCGATACGACACGTCTCGAACTCGACGCCGCCGGACGCCCCGTCCGTCTGCTGGTGCCGGCGGATATGCCGGACTGCCGGTCTGGGTGCGCGTTCGGACTCGCCGGGCTGGTCGAGGATCATCTGCGCCCCTTCGTTGAGATGTGTCACGCCCGGTGCGGGATCGCCCCCCGGATCCTCTGGGGCAACGCCGCGGTGATTCTCGATTACGTCGCCGGGGAACTGGGTTGCGGGGACGAGAGGGCCTGCGCGGCCGGTGCCATGCGGCTCGGATGGCGCGGCGCGCTCGCCTGCGGTAGGAACCCTCTCGCCCAGGCTCTGTGTGCGGACGCGTCGGGCTGCCGGCGGCGGCGGGCCTGCTGCCTGCGTCATCGCCTTCCGGGCGTCCCATCGTGTGGGGCGCTCTGCCCCATCGAATGCGCCAAGGATCGCTGATCCGCTCCCATGCTGAAGGCTTTTCTCGCCTATTACCGGCCGCATCGGGCTCTATTCCTGATGGATTTCGGCTGCGCCGTGCTCTCCGGCCTGCTGGAACTGGGCTTTCCCATCGCGGTGAAAACCTTCGTCGACCGGCTCCTGCCGCAGCAGGATTGGGGCCTGATCGTGCTGGCGGCCTGTGGCCTCGCCCTGGTCTACGTGGCCAATGCCGGCTTGATGGTGGTGGTGACCTATTGGGGCCATGTGCTCGGCATCAACATCGAGACCACGATGCGGGCTCGCGCGTTCGACCACCTGCAGAAGCTATCGTTTCGGTTCTACGACGGCCAGAAGACCGGCCACCTCGTCGCCCGGGTGACCAAGGATCTCGAGGAGATCGGCGAGGTCGCCCACCATGGGCCCGAGGATCTGTTCATCGCCGTGATGACGCTCATCGGCGCCTTCGCGCTGATGGTTTGGGTCCATCCGACGCTTGCGCTGATCACCGGCGCGATCCTGCCAGTGATCGCCTTCGTGAGCCTGCGCTACGGCGGGCGTCTGACCCGGAACTGGCAGACTCAGTACGGCCGGGTCGGCGCGTTCAACGCCCGCATCGAGGAGAATGTCGGCGGGATCCGGGTCGTCCAAGCCTTCGCCAACGAGCAGCACGAGCGTACCCTGTTCGCTCGCGACAATGCCCGCTATCGCGACACCAAGCTCGAAGCCTATCGGCTCATGGCGGCCAGCCTGTCGATCAACTACCTCGGCCTACGTCTGGTCCAGATCGCGGTGTTGCTCGGCGGCGCAGCTTTCGTGGTCCGGGGCGACCTCACGGCCGGCGGCTTCGTCGGCTTCCTCCTGCTGGTTGGCGTGTTCTACCGCCCGCTTGAGAAGATCAGCGCGGTGATCGAGACCTACCCCAAGGGGGTCGCAGGCTTTCGCCGCTACCAGGACTTGCTCGCCACCGCGCCCGACATCGTTGACCGTCCGGATGCGATCGAGACGCGAACCCTGCGCGGCGACATTCGCTTCGAGGGGGTGAGGTTCGGCTATGATCGCGGCCGGCCGATCCTCGCCGGTCTCGACTTGGCGATCGCGGCCGGGGAAACAGTCGCGTTCGTCGGTCCGTCGGGCGTCGGTAAGACGACGCTCTGCGCATTGCTGCCCCGCTTCTATGAAGTCGAAGCAGGCCAGGTGACGATCGACGGCATCGACGTGCGTGCCCTCAGCCTCTCGGCTCTGCGGCGGCAGATCGGCATCGTTCAACAGGACGTGTTCCTGTTCGCTGGCACGATCCGCGAGAACATCGCCTATGGCCGTCTCGATGCGACCGAGGCCGAGATCGATCAGGCTGCCCGGCGTGCCCGGCTCGGGGAGCTGATCGACAGCTTGCCTGAGGGGCTCGATACGGTGGTGGGCGAGCGCGGCGTGCGTCTGTCCGGTGGTCAGAAGCAGCGCATCGCCATCGCACGCGTGTTCCTCAAGAACCCGCCGATCCTGATCCTCGACGAGGCCACCTCCGCCCTCGACACGCAGACCGAGCGCGAGATCCAACAGGCGCTCACCGACCTCGCCCGGGGGCGCACCACCCTAATCATCGCTCATAGGCTCGCGACCATCCGCGACGCCGACCGCATCGTCGTCCTGGGCGAGGACGGTATCGTGGAGCAGGGGCGACACGCAGCGCTGCTCGATGCCGACGGTGTCTACCGCCGCCTGCACGCCGCACAATTCGGTTCGACCGGTCAGGATGAGGTTTCCGCGACCGCAGCAGAGTGAGGCGCAGCCCGAACGTCCTTCTCCGGCATTGTCCCGCTAGGCTGGCGAGGATGATGCCGGAGAATGGCCGCGAACACGTCCAACCGGATGCCGCATCGGGCTACAGCTACATCAGAACTTCGGCGAGGATGAACGGTATCTCGCCAGGGATTTCGCGAGCCAGGAAGCCGATGCCCCCGTAGCGGCGTGCGAGACGTCGGCCAGCTTCGCCGTGGGCGTAGACGCTCCACAAGGCGGCCGCTTCCGGCTCGGCGCCACGGGCCAGAAGGCCGACGACGAGACCTGCGAGTGTGTCGCCGGAGCCCGAAGTCGCCAATCCGACGTGACCCGCTTCATAGCACCAAGCGCGGCCGTCCGGGACGACGACATGCGTGGAACCACCCTTCATGACCGTGACGGTGCCGAAACGCTCGCTCGCCCGGCGCGCCGCTGCGAGCGGATCCGCCTCGATCGCTTCGCGTTCCTCACTCAAGAGCTGCGCCATCTCGCCGGCATGCGGGGTGATGATCGCCGGCTTGGGTAGGCGGCGCGTCAGGTCCGGCTCGGCGCGCAGCGCGGCGAGGGCACCCGCGTCGAGCACCAGCCCGGCCTTGCCAGCACCGCGGATAAGCGCGCTTGTCACGCCTGCGCCATTGGCATCCTCGGACATGCCGGGGCCGACCAGAACCGCATCGACGCGCTCAGCCCGTTGCGCGAGATCGTCGGCGCAGGCTCGGTCGATACCGCCATCTGCGGTCTGCGACAGGCCGACGACCAGGGCCTCGGGCACGGCAATCCCGATCGGGATCGCCAGATCCCGGCAGACCGCGAGCTGCAGCTTGCCGGCGCCGACCCGAAGCGCTGCATGGGCGGCCAGCAGGACGGCTCCCGGCAAGCTCGTACACCCCGCTACGATGAGGACGCGGCCGCGGCCATCCTTGCTATCGCCGCCTGGCTCGGGCGGAGCCATGCTCCGCAGCACGTGCTCGGTAATCGGCGTGACGGTGCTCATGGATTCCCCACTCGCCCAACGCCCCATGCGCACCGGATTATGTCGCGGCCGCGTCGGCGTCAGGCTCGGAGGTAACGGGTGTGCCCCCCCCCGCCTCAAGGGGTGCGACGAAGTTGTAGCGCACCAGCGTGAAGCCGCCGCCGGGGGCGGCCGAGGCCGAAAAGGCATATTCTGTCACGCCGCAATTCAGCACGTCGCCTTCCGCATCAACGGCCAGGATTTGGGCCTCGGTCATCTCTTCCAACAGGTAGCGCAGGCATAGCACCACGACCTGGTGGGCGACGATGAGGATCCGGCGGCCATCATGGTGCAGGCCGATTGTGTCCAGAGCGCTGCGCAGGCGCAGGATCACGTCGCACCAGCTCTCGCCGCCCGGAGGACGATGATAGAACTTGCCCAGATCGCCGCGCAGCGCGGCCTGCTCGGGATGGTGTTGCTCAATGCCGATCCGGGTCAGCCGGTCCAGGATGCCGAACTCTTTTTCGCGCAGCCGCTCGTCGACCAAGAGCCGCGGCGTGCCGGAGGCGAGGCCGCCGGTCCCGCGGATCGCCTCCGCGGTCTCCAGGGCACGCCGATAGGGCGAGGCGAGGACGAGGTCCGGACGTTCGCCATCGGGCAGGCTGGCGAACCAGTGCCCGAGCGCCCGCGCCTGCCGGTGGCCGAGCGCGCTGAGCGGCACGTCGACGTCACGTTCCGGAATGTCGATGCGCGCGGCGCCCGCGGACTGGGCGGCGTCGCGGGCGACGTTACCGGAACTCTCGCCGTGGCGTACCACCCACAGGCGCAGCGGGTGTCTCTGGGGCACGTTGATCTCCTGGGGGGCCATCGGCTCGACAGGTCGGAACGTCGCGTCGGGACCCGCGTTCCGCGGGATAGAGATCCGATTTCTGATCAGCGCCCCTCAGCCAGGGCGTCGCCCAGCAGGTCGAGCAGGCCTCCGGCGAAAGCTCTCATGTTGGCGACGCGATCCGCGCTGCCAGTCTCGAGGGTGGCGAACAACTCGACGGGCCCGCTGACGGCCAGGCAGGTATGGCCGGCCGCATCGCCATAGCGATTGCCTATTGGGCCGGCGGCCCCGGTTTCAGCAAGACCCCAGGTCGCGCCATGCCGCGCCCGCACCGTCCGGGCGAGTAGCCGCGCATAGCCTTCAGAGGCCGAGCGCACGCCAGCCATTGCGCCGTCGTCAATGCCGAGCAGGGCAGAGCGAGCCGTGGCCGTGTAGACCACGGCGCCCCCGAGGACATACGCGCTGGCGCCCGGGACCGACAGGAGCGCCGCCGAGACGAGGCCGCCGGATGACGATTCAGCGACAGCAAGCGTCTCGTTGCGCGCGATGAGTGCCGCCCCCAACGCGGCGGCTTTCGGCAGCAGGTCGTGCATGACGGATCCTCCGCGGCACCGCGCCGGCTACGCGCCGGATTGGGGCCAGGTTTCAATCGTCTCGCCGCCGGAGTGAAGTTCGACGCGGTGTGAATGCGCCGCATCCCGCGACTGACACAAATCGATCGCCGATGCGAAACGGGTTCGGGCGGCCACCTCGGTCTCGACATCCTCCGAGATGACCTCCTGGCCGTCGCGGAAGGTGATCACCCGGAAGGGCGGGTGGTCTTTCAGGTCACTGGCTTCCATGGCTGTCAGCTCCGATCGTGTGTGTTCTGGCCGGTAAGCGTCCGTCGAGGCGGAACGTTGCGCCTCGTGCCGCGACGCCAAGCCTTCGGATCGGCCACGGTTCATTAACCCTACAATCGTAGCCCCAAGGCTCCTCAACACGCGTGGGTGTCATGCCGAGACTGGGCCACATGATCGTCGACGGGTTGGCCCTCGTCCTGGTCGGTGCTGGCCTGACGGCCGTCGTCGTGGGCTACGAGCGCAACCTGCCCGAGCCGGTTGCGCAGGTCACTGAAAGCGCGTCGGATTGGGCGGATCCGATCACAACAGGCGCGATCGCGCCACGGATCGTAGAGGCCTCGATCGGCTCGGCATCGCCCCGGCCGAATTGGATCCTTGAGGATGTGAGCCGATCCTCCACGCCGGGTACGCGGGTGTGGACAGATCCGCCGGCTCGGTGATTGGGTTGGTCGCGAACATCGCCCCATCCGCACCGAACAGTCGGTCCTGAGCTGCGTTACCCCAGGAGCCCGAAGACGGGCCGATTGAGGAAACGCACATGCGCATGAAGATTTACGGCATCGCCGCAGTTCTCGCCCTTGCCTTGACGGGAACCGCCTACGCCCAGCAGCCGGCCGGAGGCGGCAGCGCGACCGGCAACATGAACAACCCGGGCTCGGTGAAGAGCGACAGTCAAAAGATGAATGAGGGCGCTACAGGTTCTACCATGGGCTCAACCCCAGGCGCGGCCGGCGCAGCGACCGTACCAGGCACCGGCACCGCGCGCCCGGGCGTCGGTATGGGTACCAACACCACTGCGCCTGCGCGGTAGCCAACTCTCGGCACCTCGGCCAGCGGCCTTGGTGTCATCCCGATGACAGATTAGCCATGAGGCAAGCGTCGTTCGGTCATCGGTTTTTGAACCGCACCAACTGGAGGCGATGCAATCGCCCGTTCTCCTTGAAGATTCCGAGGCTACCCGACCACTGAGACGCACAATCACGGGTGGGGAGAGTCGCTCCCTCGTCGATCCATAGCGATGCGCGACATAGTCTTGCACGCGCTACACGTGCGGCAAACATCGATAACCACAAAAAGCCCGGCCGCACCTGCATGCGACCGGGCTCCGACTCGATGCGATCAGGTCCAGTCGCTGTCGTCACCGCCGCCGAGATCGCCGCCGAAATCACCGGAGGGATCGCTGAAGCTGGCATCTTGGAAATCATTGCTGCCACCGCCGTCGAGGGCAGAGCCGAGATCCTGATTGCCGCCGTCGCCGTAGTAGTTGTTCACGACCGTCTCACCGCCGCCACCGAGGCCCGCCGCCGCGGCACTGCCGAGGCTCGAATGCCCGCCCGCGAAAGCGTTCGAGAGCGCGCTGCCGAGCAGCATGCCGCCGGCCGCACCAGCCGCCATCGGCAGCGCGGTCGCCATGAAGCCGCCGCCCCGGGCCGGCGCCTGCGGTTGACCGCCCCACGGACCACCCTGCTGCTGCGGCGGGTATCCTGGTTGCTGTTGCTGATAGCCTTGCTGAGGGTAGCCTTGTGGGGCGGCGCCGCCGCCCCATGGCTGGCCAGTCGGGCGCTGCTGCTGGCCGTAGCCAGGCTGCGGCTCCTGGCGCTGGCTGCCGCCGCCGAAGATGCTCGATAGGAAACCGCCGCCGCCGCTGGAAGATTGGGCCGGGGCCGCTTGGTTGCGCGCCTGCTCGAGCTGCTGATTGAGGCTCTTGATCGCCTCTTCCTGCACGTAGATTAGCTGCGCCATCGCGTAAGGCGCGTAAGGCTGCGTGCGGAGCTTGTCGGCGATGAAGCGCTCGGCCTCCGCGTCGCGGGGCTGGCTCTGGGCCTGCTCCAGGCGCTGAAAGATGCCGGAGATGACGTCGCGTTCTTCGCTATTCATGGAGTTTTCCTCCTCGAGTCGTACCCGCGGGCTCGAACGCTCCGCACGGCCGAAGAGGAGATGGGGGTGCGGTGACGCTTTGTCAGGGGAGGTTGCGAAAACTTCATCCAAGCCCGGGATGCGCAACCAAGGCGTGAAAAAGCCCGACCTCTCGGCCGGGCTTTCTCATCCGTTGCAATCGCCTCGGCGCGGCCGGCGCGCCGAGGCCGGGTCTTAGTACGAGCCGAACTTGTAGTTCAGGCCGGCGCGGACGACGGCGAACTCGTCGTCGCGGGGGCCGATCGGGGTCACATAGGCCGGGGCGAGGTTGGCGGCGTTGACGAGCAGGACACCCTGGTTGCGAGTACCGCGGTCGAGATTCACGTACAGGCCTTCGACCTTGAGCGTCACCGCCGAGGAGCGGAAGAAGTTCAGGAACGAGTCGGTCGGGAGCGCGTACTCGATGCCGCCGCCGACGGCGTAGCCGGTGCGGAAGCTGTCGTTGCCGGCGTAACCGCCGAACGAGCGGTCGGCGCTGCCCGAGCCGTAGGCGAAGCCGCCGGTGCCGTATACGAGGGTGCGGTCGAAGGCGTAGCCGAGGCGGCCACGCACGGTGCCGAAGTAGTCGAGGCTGGCCAGACCGCGCGGGTCGTTGAGGATCAAGCCGGGGGCGATCGCGCCGCCGCTGACGAAGGCGTTGTTCCGGTCGCGGCCGAAGTCGAGGTACTGGGCGTCGGCCTCGATGCCGACGACCACGCCGGAGCCCGGGGTGAACTGATAGTTGTAGCCGACCTGGGCGCCGCCCGAGAAACCGTCCTGGCTGCGGTTGCGGAAGGTGGCCACGGCGGCCGGGCCGCTGGTCAGGCCGACGCCGCCCGGGATGACGAAGGTCGAGTTGTTGGAGCGGCTGCTGGCGTCGAAGGCGTAGCCGGCGTTGATACCGAAGTAGGCGCCGGTCCAGGTGAACACCGGCACCGGGGTGAAGATCGGCGGCGGGGCGGCGCGGCGCGGCAGATCGGCAGCGAAAGCGGAGCCGGCAAGGGCCACGCCCGCGAGGGCGGTGGTGGCGCGAAGAAGGGATTTCATCATCTGGTCCTCACGGGTGGCCCCGCGCCGGCCTCTATGGACGGACACGGAACGCGGATCTGGCTACGTTCCAGCGGTTCCAGGGCGCTTTGCGCTCTGCGGTATCGCCGACCGCTTATCGCGGCCCCTTATGGCAATCCGCCGTTTTTCCCCGGCACCTCACGCGTTTAAACGCACTCGAATGGTCAAGGTTCGCTTACGGCCACGCTTTTTTTCGGCGTCTCGGATCGACAAAGTGTCGCACCCCCTGGAAGGCGATGGCAGCGCTTGGAGATCCGGTCCGGGTCACGGTGTCAGCGCGATGGCCGAGATCAGGCGTCCGTAATCGGTTTCGCCGCGGTGGGTTGTCCGACGGAAGCTGTAGAACCGGTCCGGATCGGCGTAGGTGCAGAGGTTGAGCGTCGCGACTTCGCCGACCTCCGCCTCCCTGAGCCGCGCCAGGATGAAGCCCGGGAGATCGAACTGCGCGTGTCCCTCGCGCAGTCCGGCCCCGAGAAAACGTTCCATGCCGGGAGCCTCTAAGCGGAAGCGCGCGACGAAATCCGAGCCGACCTCGTAGGATGTCTGGCTGATGGTCGGCCCGAGCACGGCGACGATCTGCCGCCGCTGCGCACCCAACGTCTCCATGGCTCGCACCGTCGCATCGATCACGCCGGTGAGCGCGCCCTTCCAGCCGGCATGGGCAGCGCCAACCACGCCGTTCTCCGGATCGGCGAACAGGATCGGCCCGCAATCGGCGGTTGCAATCCCCAGGGCAAGGCCCGGCATCCGCGTCACCATGGCATCGGCCTTCGGGCGGTCCGCGGTCGCGAAGGGCCCTTCAACGACGACAACATCGGCCGAATGGACCTGATACAGGCTGACCAGCCGCTCCGGCGGCAGGCCAAGCTGGGCGCACATCCGCGTCCGATTCTCGGCCACGCGCTGCGGCTGATCCTGGGATCCAAGTCCGCCATTCAGCGTAGCGTAGACGCCCTCCGATACGCCACCGATCCGGGTGAAGAAGGCGTGGCGCACGCCCGCATGCGATGAGAGTTCCGGCGCCTCGATTGACATGCCTGCAGTCACGGTCGGCTCCCTCGCCATCCTGATGTCGCGCTCGATAACGGAATGGGTGCCCCTTGACGATGTCGTGGAACCGTCAGATTCTTGCTGCATTGCAGCATGAGTCCGGGTTCCGGATTCTTCCGAGAAGGATCGCAATGTCACGACGGACCGAGAACGACTCCCCGATCGAGACCACCGCCCCCCAGGTTCCGGAGCGTCGGAGCCAGAGCGCGGCCGAGCATCCCGTCGAGCGTGAGCCCGGCCCCTTCGACCCGTCCGACCCGAACCCGCCCGCGCCGCCAACCCCGCGGGCGCCGAGCGCCTCAGATGCCGGGTTCGGCTCGTTCGGCTGACGACATCCCGAGCCGCCGCCTGGAGACCGAGCCTCAGGCCTCGGGAAATCCGGGTAGCGGCCCGTGATCCCGGCCGCTGACGGCCAGGACCTTAAAGAGGCTTCCCATACCGCCTCGGCTCCCGTCCGTAAGCCGTCGGACGGCCGAATCAACCGCCGCGGCCTGAACCGCGGTGGCGCGAGTTTTGAGGTGCTCGGCCCGTGCGTTCAGGCCGAGGGCGAGCAGGAAGTCCCGCTGTGCAACCGGCCCGTGAACGATCGCACCCTCCGTGTGAGCGGCATTCGCGAGCGCAGCGAAATCGACGTGGTGCGTGAGATCCGCCTCGCCTGGCGCTGCCAGCGGGTCTGCGAAGCGATGTCCCGACAGGGCCTGCAGCGTGTCGCCGAAGCCCGGCCGGACATGACCGTAATCGATCGCCAACAGGGCGCCGCCGGCTTCCCGCATGCGATGCGCAAGAAGCCGCATCAGCCCCAGGCCAACCCCCGGTACGCTGAGCAGCGCACCCTCCGGGCCGTCAGCGTCCAGCCCCGGCGTCGCCTCCGGGGCGAGGCCGAACACGAGATCACCCTCGGGACCAAGCCCAACCTGCCGCTCATGCCAGCCGGTGGCGTGGCGCTCGAATTGGCGGACCGGCAGGCAGTCGAAGAATTCGTTGGCCAGGATGATCGCCGGGCCCTCGGGCAGGGTCTCGATCCCGGCGTGCCAGGTCGCGCCGGTGCCGGCGAGGGCTCGTTCCTGCACGGCTCGCAGCACCGGGCTAATCTCGACAAGATGCGGCCTGATATCCGCGCCCGGGGCCGCTATCCGCAGGGCACGCAGGGCGTCCACCATCAGCGTGCCCCGGCCGGGACCGAGTTCCACGAGGATCAGCGGCTCCCTCTGGCTTCGTTGGCCGTGGATGTAGCCTGCCCAGGCTCCGATCAGCTCGCCGAACATCTGGCTGATCTCGGGGGCCGTGGTGAAATCGCCCTTAACACCGAGCGGGTCACGGGTGCGGTAATAGCCGTGGACCGGGTGGCCGAGGCAGAGCGCCATATAGCGGTCTATGCCGATCGGCCCGCCATGGCGGATCAGGGCCGTAATCTCGGCTCCGAGTGGCGTCACGCCTTTGCAGGCGCCTCGCGCGCCGCCTCCTGCGGATTAGACGCGGCGACCGGATTGCGTGGACGGGTTCGTCCCGTGCCCGCCAGGACGATGTAGGTGAGCCCGACGATCATCATCGGCACGCAGAGCAGCATGCCCATGGTCACGCCGCCACCCATCGGCCCGAGATGGTCGCCGAACAGGAAGCCGAGCTGCCGGTCCGGCTCGCGGAAGAACTCACAGAACGTCCGGGCCAGGGCGTAGCCGAAGACAAAGATGCCGCCGAGCAAGCCGGGCTTGCGGAACCCGAACCGGCGCACGGCGAGCGCCATGACGATGAACAGCAGCAGGCCCTCGGTGGCCGCCTCGTAGAGCTGACTCGGATGGCGCGGCAGCGGCCCGCCGGTGGGGAACACGATCGCGTAGGGGAAATCCGGCGCGATCCGCCCCCAGAGTTCACCATTCACGAAATTCGCGATCCGCCCGAAGAACAGGCCGATCGGCACGACCACAGCGCCGATATCGAGAAGCGTGTAGCCGTTCAGCTTCTTGGCGCGAGCGAACAGCAGGAAGGCCAGGATCGCGCCCAGAAAGCCGCCATGGAACGACATGCCGCCGTTGCGGATCGCCAGGATCTCTATCGGGTCGGCGAGGTACATCGGCAGGTTGTAGAACAGCACGTAGCCGATCCGTCCGCCGAGCACGACGCCGAGCGCCACCCAGACGACGAGGTCATCGATGTCGACCACCTGCGGGCGCTTGACCACGCCCCACAGGCTGTCGGCCATGACGAGGCGGCGCGCGTAGTACCACCCGCCGATCAGGCCGGCGATGTAGGCGAGGGCGTACCATTTGATTGTGATCGGCCCAATCGCGAGCGCCACCGGATCGATGGCCGGAAAGGGCAGGGCGAGGAGCGGCATCGATCTCACCTCCGGGGCGGCCGGATTGGACGCGGGAGGGGCGGCGCGTCAAGTGCCGGGCGCAACGCAGTCGTTTGGGGGCATCAGGCGTTCATCAATAGGAACCCATGCCCGTCCGGCGCAGCACAATAGGCAACTGAGCCATCGCCCGACGCCCGTGGCGCCAACCCCGCCTTGCGCAACGCCCACACCAGACCCTCCAGTTCGTCTACCGCGAAGATGAAACGGGTCGAGGCGCGGTCAGCCGGGCCAAACGGGGCTGGGGAGGCTCTCCGGATGATCGGCCGTCGATAATGCAGCAGTTCGACATGCGGCGCGAATACAGGGGGGGCGAGCGCGATCACGTCCACCTTCGGATCGTCGACCCCATCGAGCCGCGCCTGTTCGGGCCCCCGGTTCAGCCCGGTCTGCGCGACCGTGAGGCCGAGGGGGCCGGTGAGGAGTGTCAGGGCCGCAGTGAGATCGGTTACGGTGATCGCTGAATGGTCGATGCCCAGGAATAGGCCCGGTGCGTTGCGCCAGCGTTGGGCTGGAGGACCGTCGGGAAAAAAGATCAGCTCCAGCGGGTGGCCGTCCGGATCGCGGAACTTGTAGGCGGTGACGCCCCCGGAGGATGCTGGCAGGACCTGCGCGCCGCCCCGGCTGATCGGAGCCGCCCCGAACCGGGCGAGCTGCGCCATCGCGGCATCCATGTCGCGCACCGGGATCGCGAGGTGCTGGAAGAACGGATCGGTCGCCGCCGGATCAGCGGGGTAGGGCGCGCCGGGCGGCTCGACCGCCAGGAAGGTTACAATCTGGCCGCCGAGCCGCAGGCGCAGTTGCGTTGCCTGCCGCCCCGCAAGCCCCATCGCCTCGGCTTGCGCATCTGGTACCGGCTCCGGCGGGGCGACCCGCTGGAAATCGAGCCCGTCCTGATAAAAGGCCTCTGTGACCGATAGATCCGCGACCGTGCGGCTGAAACCGGTGATGGCCCGGATGCCGCTCACAGCAGACGTGCTCCGCGCACGTTAGTGTAGATCGCGTAGAGCGTGTGCGAGGCACAGAGGAACAGACGACTGTTGTTGCGGCCGCCGAAGGCGAGATTTGCCACCGTCGAGGGGACCAGAATCTTGCCGAGCAGCTCGCCGCTGGGATCGATACAGTGAACGCCGTCGCCGGCGCTCGACCAGAGATTGCCGTGTTCGTCGCAGCGGATGCCATCGGCATTGCCCGGCGCGATCGTGCAGAACACCTTTCCCCTCGACAAGCGGCCATCCTCGGCGACGTCGAACACGCGCACGTGCTGGACAGGATCGGCGGCGAATTGAAGCCCGGTCTCGACGACGTAGAGTTTTTGCTCGTCGGGGGAGAAGCACAGGCCATTCGGGCCCTGGAAATCGTCCGCGACCACGCCCAGAGAGCCGTCACGCGGGTCGAACCGATAGAGTGCGGCTTGTAGCTCTGACTCCTGCTTGCCGCCCTCGTAATCGGTCTGGATGCCGTAGGGCGGGTCCGAGAACCAGATCGTGCCGTCGGACTTGCAAACGATGTCGTTGGGCGAGTTCAGCCGCCGGCCCTGGTAGTGCTCGACCAAGCCGGTGATGCTGCCGTCGAGTTCGGTGCGGTGAATGCGCCGGCTGCGGTGCGAACAGGAGAGCAGCCGTCCCTGCCGATCCCGGGCATGGCCGTTCTCGAAATCGCTGACCTCGCGGTAGACGCTGAGGCCGCCCGCATCCGTCCAGCGCATCACCCGGTTGTTGGGGAGATCCGAGAACAGCAGCTCGTTGCGGTCCCCGAAGAAGACCGGTCCCTCGGTCCAGGCAAAGCCCTCGGCGAGCTTTTCCAGCGGCGCGTTCGGCAGCACATACGCCTTGAAGCGCGGCTGGGTCAGCTCAATGCCGTCCATCGTGCGGCCCTTACTTGAAGCGACCGGGCTGGTTCACGGTCGGCTCGACCTGGAGCCCCGTGACGATCATCGTGCAGGGCTCGTCGCCCACGGTGCCGGAGAGGTGGCCCTTCTTGCCGTCGCGCGCCTTGGTGTTCTGGTCCTCGCCCATCATCAACTCACCCGGGCCCATCTCGACCCGGTGGCCGTCCATCGTCTCCACGAACCAGCGGCCCGACAGGATCGCGATCCATTGCGGCCGCGGGTTCTCATGCCACTCGCCAATCCAGCCGACCGGCAGGACCGTAAAGGTCACCACCGACGGTGCCGGTTCCATCTTGTCGTTCCACTGGGGCGCCGTTTCGGGATTGATCCCCTCGAACTTGAAGCGCTCGATGGAGAAGAGCTCCTGGCGGCTTACCCCCTCCGCGTCGGTATAGACGTGCCAGTACGGCATCTTCGGAGGTGTCGGCTCGCTCATCGTCGATCCTGCGCTGCGGAAAAATCGTCCTGCGCACAACGGCCTGATCTGACGATGGTTCGCGGCGGCGCTCGGCCGCCGCAACAGGGTCGATCACATCTGCTCGGGTAGCCGCTCGCTCTGGGCCAAGTTCGAGAACCGGGTGATGTTGGCATCGAACTGCAGTTCCACCGTGCCGGTCGGGCCGTGGCGCTGCTTGCCCAGGATGACTTCGGCTTTGCCATGGACGCGGTTCATCTCCGCCTCCCAGGCAAAAAATTCCTCGGTGCCCTCGCGGGGCTTCTTGTTGTTGACGTAGTATTCCTCGCGGAACACGAACATCACCACGTCGGCGTCTTGCTCGATCGAGCCCGACTCACGCAGATCCGAGAGCTGAGGGCGCTTGTCGTCGCGGTTCTCGACCTGACGCGAGAGCTGCGACAGGCCGATGATCGGCACCGCCAACTCCTTGGCCAGCGCCTTCATGCCTGTGGTGATCTCGGTCATCTCCTGCACGCGGTTGTCGCTGCGCTTGCCGGAGCCGGAGAGAAGCTGCAGGTAGTCGACGATCAGCAGATCCAGGCCCTTCTGGCGCTTGAGACGCCGGGCTCGGGCGGCGAGCTGGGCGATCGAAATGCCGCCGGTCTGGTCGATGTAGAACGGGATTGTCTGCATATCCCGCGCTGCGTCGGTGATCTTGTAAAAATCCTCCGGCCGGATGTCGCCGCGGCGGATCTTGTACGAGGGCACGCCCGATTGCTCGGCGATGATACGGGTGGCGAGCTGCTCGGCCGACATTTCGAGGGAGAAGAACCCGACGATGCCGCCGTTGACGGTCTGCATCGTGCCGTCGGCCGCCTTCTCGCCGCGATACGCCTTTGCGATGTTGAAGGCGATGTTGGTCACCAGCGAGGTCTTGCCCATGGCCGGGCGGCCCGCGAGGATGATCAGGTCGGACGGCTGCAGGCCACCCATCTTGGCGTCGAGGTCGGACAGGCCGGTGGCGATGCCCGAGAGCTTGCCGTCGCGCTGGTAGGCTTTGGCGGCCATGTCCACCGCGGCGGTCAGCGCGTCCGAGAACTTCTGGAAGCCGCCGTCGTATTTCCCCGCTTCGGCGAGCTCGTAGAGACGCCGTTCGGTCTCCTCGATTTGGTCCCGGGGCGCCTGCTCGACCGGTGCCTCGTAGGCGCCGTTCACCAGATCCTCGCCGATGGTGATCAGGCGGCGGCGGATGGCGAGATCGTAGATTGTCCGGCCGTAGGCGCCGGCATTGATGACGGTGGTCGCGTCGGCCGCCAGCCGGGCGAGGTACTGCATCACCGTCTGGCCGCCGAAATCGGCGTCGCCCAGATAGGTCTTCATGGTGATGGGCGTGGCGAGCTTGCCGGCCCGGATCAGGGACGCCGCCACCGAAAAGATCTGCTGGTGGGCATCCTCCATGAAATGCTCGGCCAGGAGGAAGTCCGACACCCGGTAATAGGCGTCGTTGTTCACCAGGATGGCGCCGAGCAGCGCCTGCTCCGCATCGATGTTGTGCGGGGCGACGCGGTACTCCGCTTGAACCGCTTCCAGCTTGGCCGTGAGCGCATTGGGCAGGGCCATCGGCAGACGACTCCGAATCAGGCGCCGGGACGGGCGCACCAGGATCACACCGCGTGACCTTGGCCACGGTAAGGTTACCGAAGCCTGGAGCCGCGAGACGGATTTCCGATCCGCCATGAGGCTCCAGGTCTTTGGTCTTGTATCGTCTGCCGCTGGAAGCCGCCCAATCGGGACGACGCCTTGGCCTACGGTTGGTTCGTCCCGGCCTCGGCCCGGACAAACAAACGCCCGCCGACTCTTACGAGGGGCGGGCGTCCATGCTGGAACAAAACTGGAACGTGTCAAGTCTCAGGACGGAAGATCCCCAATCTCCACCGGTATACAGCGCGGTGGATGACGCCGCTCCGTCAAGGACCCAAAGCCCTTGCGAAGCGGCGCACGCGGGGAAGCCCCGAACGAATCAGCCGCGGTCGTCGGCGCCTTCGCCGGCATCGGCCAGAGCCATGCCGACTTCCAGGCCGAGGTCGTCAAGGTTGAACGCTTCGCGCTCAGTGACCGACTCGCCGCGGGCCTGACGCTCGGCCTCCTCGGGGCTGCGGGCGACGTTGACGGTGACCTGCACCTCAACTTCCGGGTGCAGTACCACCGGGACGGTGTGCAGGCCCAGCGTCTTGATCGGCTGGTTCAGGATGAACTGACCCCGATCGACCGTGAAGCCTTCCTTGGCCACAACCTCTGCAAGGTCGCGGGTTGAGACGGAGCCATAGAGCACGCCGGTCTCGCCGGACTGGCGAATGAGGATGAAGCTCTGGCCGTTCAGCTTCTCGGCGACGGCCTCGGCGTCCTTTTTGCGGTCGAGGTTGCGAGCCTCGAGCTGGGCGCGCTGCGCCTCGAAGTGCTTCTTATTGGCTTCCGTTGCGCGCAAGGCCTTGCCGCGAGCGAGCAGAAAGTTGCGGGCGAATCCCGGGCGGACATTCACGGTCTCGCCCATCTGGCCGAGCTTGGCCACGCGCTCGAGCAGGATCACTTCCATCGTCTTTACTCCTTCAGTGGGTTGGCCTCAGGGGCCGGGGACTCAGGGCGCCGGGTTGTCCTTGGGACGGCGGCGATCGAGGGCTGTGTCGGCCAGGCCGAACAGGGTGAGTGCCACCAGGGCGACGCCCTGGGTCACGAACAGGATCAGGTACATGCCGAACAGCATCAGCCCGCGCCCCGGCCGGCCGCGCGAGCGGTCGTGGAAGGCGGCAAGCCCCTGGAGTGCGAAGGCCGCGCTGAAGGCGCCGACCAGCGCGACGCCGAAGACGCCGATAAAGCCGGGGGCGAAGCACATCAGCACGGCGGCCGCCAGCGTCACCAAGGTCGCGCGCGGCATGGCGGTGGATGGCAGATCGGGCCAGGGGCGGGGCAGCCGGCCCGAGATCTTTACGATCTTGGCCGAGGCCCAGAGATAAAAGGTCAGGAGCAGCGCGAGCCCATTGGCCGCGAAGGCCGGCACCACCCGTGCTAGGGCATCGGCGACTTCGCTGCGCGTCACCTCGGCCTCGTCCGAGTTGGTCTTGGGCGCTGCATCCGGCCCGACAGCCGAGTCAGAGCCGGCATCGCCGGTCTCGGCTTGCGGCGTCTCCGCATGGCGACTTTCGATCGTCGCGCGGGCTGCTGGATCGCGCACCTGCACCAGCGTGCGGGCGAGCCCGCGCAGCTGCGCGTCGAAGGCCGCGTGGTTCGGGGAGGAAAAGATCGCGATGGCGATGAAGGCGAGGGCGGCCGTGGCGGCGGTCCAGCCGAGCAACCGGCCGGTCGGGTACCATTCGAGGCCCGACGGTGTCTCGCGGCCGAGCAGCGTCAGGTAGGCCAGCCACCAAGCCGGCACGGCGATGTAGGCCGCGAAGGCGAGGCCCATGAAGGGCGCGATCGCCAGGGCCAGCGCCAAGCTGCCGGCTACCACCGCTGCGAGAGCGGCCTTGTGGCTCCACCCAAGACCGACGATCAGGATCGGCAGCGGCGCTACGAGGTAGAGCACGATCGCCAGAGGGGTCGCCTTCAGCAGCACCCCGAACAGGAGTGCGGAGACGAGACCCGCGCCGATACCGATGCCGATATGGTTTGCCATGGGTTCCGCTGTCCCGCTGCCCGTCCGGCAGGGTTAGAGGCGACGCCGCGCCCCAACGATCGAGCGATGCCAGATCGCTCTCGATGAAAGCCGACCCAGACAGATGCCGGGCCGGCCGAGCTTAAAGACCTACTTGATCACGTACGGCAGCAGGCCGAGGAAGCGGGCGCGCTTGATCGCCTGGGCGAGTTCGCGTTGCTTCTTGGCCGACACCGCGGTGATGCGGGACGGAACGATCTTGCCGCGCTCGGACACGTAGCGGGACAGGAGCTTGACGTCCTTGTAGTCGATCTTCGGCGCATTCGCCCCGGAGAACGGGCAGGTCTTGCGACGACGGAAGAAGGGACGGCGTCCGCCGCCTGCACCAGCACCAGCACCAGCACCAAATGCCATGGCTTAGGCCTCCCCGCCGAAGCTGCGCTCGGGACGATCACCACCGCGAGCACCCCGGTCCGGACGGTCGCCGCCGAAGCCGCCGCCGCCACCGAAGCCGTCATCGTCACGACGCCGACCGCGCTCGCGATCCTTGCGATCGTCGCGGTCGCGCTTCTGCATCATCGCCGACGGCTCGGAATCGAGATCCTCGACCCGGACAGTCATGAAGCGGAGCACGTCCTCGGAGATCTGCATCTGGCGCTCCATCTCGGCGATGGCGGCCGGAGGGGCGTCGATGTTGAGGAGCGCGAAATGCGCCTTACGGTTCTTTTTGATGCGGTAGGCCAGGGACTTGACGCCCCACATCTCGATCTTCTCGAGGCGGCCGCCGTTCTGCTCGATCACACCCTTGTAGGTGTCGATCATCGTCTCGACCTGCTGGGACGTCACGTCCTGCCGGGCCAAGAGCACGTGCTCGTAGAGAGGCATATCGGGCCTTTCAGTGTCAAAAGGAGCCCGGCCGCTGACAAGCGGCTGGTTCGGGCCGGTTCATTCGCGAGACGCTCGGCGCCAAGCCCTTCGAGCCGATTTTCAGGCCCGAGCGGTTGATCGAAGGCGGAGACACCGGACGACGGATCGGTGAAGACCCTATGCCGCAAGCGGCACCATCCGTTCAGCCCCCGGCCGGAGCGAACGCGAGGGGCGGCGCATAATCGGTTTTTCCCGGGCTGGCAAGACCGGGGTGCCTCGACAGGCCTGTAAGCCGGCCCGTCTTGTCGGTGAGGCGCAACACCAGCATATCGGCGGTTCGAGGGCGCCTGCGGGACTGTGGCGGCCCGGGACGAATGAGCCCATGACCACCGATAAGCAGCGCCTCGGCGTCAACATCGACCACGTCGCCACCGTGCGTAACGCCCGCGGCGAGTCCTATCCTGACCCGGTTCGAGCGGCTCTGCTGGCAGTCGAGGCGGGAGCGGACGGCATCACCGCGCACCTGCGCGAGGACCGCCGCCATATCCGCGATAGCGATATTGCTGCGCTGAAGCGTAATCTAACGATCCCGCTGAATTTCGAGATGGCGGCGACGGACGAGATGGTCGCGATCGCCCGGGCGACTCGACCGCACGCCGCCTGCTTGGTGCCGGAGAAGCGGGAGGAGCGGACGACCGAGGGCGGGCTCGATATCGTCGGCGCACGCGATCACCTCGCCCCGCGCATTCGGGCCCTGGCCGCGGACGGTATCCGCGTTTCCCTATTCGTGGAGCCGGAACCAGCCGTCATGGAAGCTGCGCGCGCGCTTGGGGCACCGGTGGTCGAACTGCATACCGGGAGCTACTGCGAGGCCGCCGTGGCGGGCGATACTGCGCGCCTCGCGCACGAACTGGCGCGAATCAGGCGGGCGGCCGAGCATGGCGCCGCGCTCGGCCTCGAGATCCATGCCGGACATGGGCTGACGGTCGAGAGCGTCGGACCGATCGCGGCGCTGCCGCAGATCCGGGAACTGAATATCGGCCACGCGCTGATCGCCGAGGCGATTTTCGTCGGGCTCGCCCAGGCCGTTCGGGATATGCGCGCCGCCATGGATCGTGCGCGGCGCCCATGATCCTCGGCATCGGCTCTGACCTGTGCGACATCAACCGGATCGGTCGCGCGCTGGCACGCCACGGGGACCGCTTCACGCACCGGGTATTCACGGATGGTGAACGTGCGCGCTGCGACCGCCGCGCCTCCCGCGCAGAGTGCTATGCCAGGCGCTTCGCCGCCAAGGAAGCCTGCGCCAAGGCTCTGGGCACTGGGCTGAGCAACGGCGTGTTCTGGCGCGATATGGAGGTGGTGAACCTGCCCTCCGGCCAGCCGACCCTGCGGCTCTCCGGCGGCGCGGCCGCGCGCTTGGCCGAGATGCTGCCTCCGGGCCATGAGGGCCGGTTGCATGTAAGTCTGACGGATGATCCGCCGATGGCTCAAGCCTTCGTGATCATCGAGGCTTTGCCGAAGGTTCCGCCCGGTTGAGATCCGCGGCGATGGATTAGCCTGCCGCCCTCGCGCGTTGCGGGGGGCTCGCGCTTGGTCTAGACCGCCGCACCAGCGGACACGATTGCGGCGCATTCCTCGGGACAACCGCAGATCAGCCGTGAGCGGCGGGGCCGAGCCGTGCAGGCGGCTGGCGTATGATGCGGAAAAGCGGGTTCCGGTTTTCCGAAGCCATCATGCGATAACGGAAGCGCCGGAGCACGCTCCGGCGACGGAATCTGAGTCTGAAGATGGAACGCGCACGCGTGGATCACGACGGCAAGCCGCTGATGAAACAGGCCGAGACCGGCACCTGGGCCAGCATCCGCGAGACCCTGAAGGTCGGCATCCAGGCGCTGCTGATCGCCCTCGTGGTGCGGACGCTGCTGTTCCAGCCGTTCAACATCCCGTCCGGATCGCTGGTGCCGACGCTGCTGATCGGCGACTACTTGTTCGTCTCGAAATATTCATACGGATATTCGAAGTATTCGCTGCCGCTATCGGAATACATTCCGATCCAGGCGGATGGGCGCGTCTGGGCAGCTGAGCCGAAGCGCGGCGACATCGCGGTGTTCAAGCTGCCCAAGGACAATGCGACCGACTACATCAAGCGTGTGATCGGCCTGCCGGGCGACAAAATCCAGATGATCGACGGTGTGCTCAACATCAACGGCAAGGCCGTCAAGCGCGAGCGGATCGCCGATTACGAGACAACCGATCCCTACGGCCAAGCGACCAAGGTCCCGCAATACATGGAGACGCTGCCCAACGGCGTCGTCCACCGGGTGATCGAGCGCGACGGCGACAACGGCTTCTGGGACAAGACCGAGCTTTACACCGTGCCGAGCGGCCACTTCTTCATGATGGGCGACAACCGCGACAACTCCACGGATTCGCGCGACCTTGCCAGCGTCGGCTACGTGCCCTTCGCCAACTTCGTCGGGCGCGCCGAGATGATCTTCTTCTCGATCGACGAGGGCACCCCGGCCTGGCAGCTCTGGAACTGGCCGGCCCATGTGCGCTGGTCGCGCCTGTTCTCGACCATCCATTGACCGGCCCGGACTTGAAGCCGGACTTGGACGAGGCTGGACAGGCCCGACCGTCTTCCCGGGCGCGGCGTTCCCACAGGCCCAGGCCGCCGCTCGGCGTCCTGGAGGAGCGGATCGGCCACACCTTCGCCGACCAGACCCTGCTGACTCGGGCCCTGACCCATACCAGCAAGGCCACCGGCCGCGGCAGCAGCTACCAGCGCCTGGAATTCCTGGGTGACCGCGTGCTCGGACTTGCGGTAGCGGACCGGCTCTATGCCGCCTTTCCCGATGCGGACGAGGGCGATCTATCCCGTCGGCTCGCCGGCCTGGTGCGCCGGGAGACCTGCGCGGCGGTGGCCGCCTCCTGGGAGGTCGGGCCTCACTTGGTCCTCGGCCAGGGCGAGGTGATGGGTGGTGGCCGGCGCAACCAGACGATCCTGGCCGATGTCTGCGAAGCGATCCTCGGGGCGGTCTACCTTGATGCCGGCTTTGATGCGGCCCGAGTGATCGTCGAAGCGCATTTCCATCCGGCCGAGCCGATGGCGGCGCATCGCGGGCGCGATGCGAAATCTGCCCTGCAGGAATGGGCGATGGGCCGAGGCCTGCCGATCCCAGTTTATGCAGTGGTCGAGCGCACCGGCCCGGATCATGCACCGCGCTTCCGCATTGCTGTACAAGTCGAGGGGCTCGAGCCAGGCCACGGTGAGGGGACCTCGAAGCGAGTCGCCGAGCAGGAGGCCGCCCGTGCGCTGCTGGAGCGCGAGGGGATCGGAACCGTCCCGGAGACGGGGCCGACGGAGACAGCATGACCGAACACGATCACGACGATGGGCACGACGACTACCCTGTTGAGGGGCTGGCACCAAAGGCGCCCACGGCTCTCCCGGGCACGCCCGCCGATGCGCGGGCGGGCTTCGTCGCGCTGATCGGCGTACCGAATGCCGGCAAGTCGACGCTGCTCAACAACCTGGTCGGCACCAAGGTCTCGATCGTCTCGCGCAAGGTGCAGACGACC
Organism: Methylobacterium sp. GXS13; assembly: GCF_001455965.1. Classification (GTDB taxonomy): domain Bacteria; phylum Pseudomonadota; class Alphaproteobacteria; order Rhizobiales; family Beijerinckiaceae; genus Methylobacterium. The sequence continues at coordinate 39,716 of NZ_LKKO01000080.1, read as the reverse complement.
CGGGCGCTGGTGCGCGGCATCCTCATCGAGGGCTCGGCGCAGGTCATCCTGGTCGACACCCCCGGCATCTTCGCGCCGAAGCGCCGCCTCGACCGGGCGATGGTGCATTCCGCCTGGAGTGGCGCGGCCGACGCCGATGCGGTCTGCTTGCTGGTCGATGCCCGCAAGGGCATGGACGAGGAAGTCGAGGCGATCCTGAGCCGTCTCGGCGAGGTCAAGCGCGAGAAGATGCTGATCCTCAACAAGATCGATCTGATCCCGCGTGAGCGGCTGCTCGATCTCGCCGCCAAGCTCAACGCGGCCTCGCCCTTCGCCGAGACCTTCATGATCTCGGCCCTCAAGGGCGACGGCGTCGCCGACCTGCGCCGGGCGCTCGCAGCCCGGATGCCGTCCGGCCCGTGGCTCTACCCGGAGGATCAGGTCTCGGATGCGCCGCTGCGCATGCTCGCTGCCGAGATCACCCGGGAGAAGATCTACGACCGGTTGCACGAGGAACTGCCCTACCGCTCCACGGTCGAGACCGACCAGTGGCAGATTCGGCCGGACGGCTCGGTGCGGATCGAGCAGACGATCTTCGTCGAGCGCGAGAGCCAGCGCTCGATCGTGCTGGGCAAAGGCGGCCAGACGATCAAGGCGATCGGCCAGGCGGCGCGGATCGGAATCTCCGAGGCGGCGGATGCCAAGGTCCACCTGTTCCTGCATGTGAAGGTGCGCGAGAACTGGGCCGACGACCCCGCCCGCTACCGCGAGATGGGCCTGGAATTCCCGCGCGGCTGAACCGGGTTTCCAAAGGGCTCAGCCCTTTGGCGGGGTTCAGGGGCGGAGCCCCTGATGCATCGGGCGGAGCCCGACGGCAGGGTTCCACCCTGCACCCGCAAAAGGTCGACGACCTTTTGAAACCAGGACTTCAGGCCTCCGGTACGTCCCAGCCGATCGAACGGCGCAGGAAGGTCAGGCCCAACGCCAGGAATGCGGCCGTCTCGGCGTTGTCCTTGCCGTAGCCATGGCCGCCAGACGCGGGCTCGTAGAAGGACGCATCGTAGCCCAGCGCGTTCAGCTTCCGGGCCATCTTGCGGGCGTGGCCGGGATGCACCGGGTCGGCGCGGCGGCTGGGGGCGAGAAGGATCGGCGGGTAGGGCCGCCCCGCCTCGGCCGCATGGTAGGCCGAGATCGCGCTGAGGAACGCCCAGTCCTGCGGGTCGTCCGGGTCGCCGTATTCCGCGATCCAGCTCGCCCCGGCCAGGAGCTTGGTGTAGCGGCGCATGTCGATCAGCGGGATCGTGCAGAACAGCGCCCCGAACCGTTCCGGATAGCGGGTCAGCATGTTGGCGATCAGCAGGCCGCCATTCGAGCCGCCCTCCGCGGCGATCCGGCCCGGCCGGGTCACGCCGCGCGCCACGAGATCGGCCGCGACCGCGGCGAAGTCGTCATGCGCCCGGGCCTTGCCCTCCCGCCGCCCGGCATCGTGCCACCGTGTGCCGAACTCGCCGCCGCCGCGGATATTGGCGACGACGCTCGTGCCGCCCCGCTCCAGCCAGAGCTTGCCCAAGACCGGCTGGTAGCCCGGCAGCAACGGAACCCGGAAACCGCCATAGGCGGTGAGGTACAGAGGCGCCTCGCCGGTCAGCTCATCCGAGCCGGTCTGAACGTAGGGAACGCGCGTGCCGTCCGGCGAGACCGCCTCGTGGCGCGTCACCCGCAGGCCGCGCGCATCGAAGACCGCCGGGGTTCGCCGCAGCACCGTGGGCGCTTCGAGGCTCGGCGGGATGCTGAGCAGCGTCGCGGGCGTCACCGGGTCGTGCACGGTCGCGAGCAACGTACCGTCCGACTCCTGGGGGTCTCCGTCCAGTGGCCAGACATGGACGCTGCCCAGGGTCGGTAGCCCGTCCAATGGTCGCGTCGTCCATCCCGCTTCGGTATGCTCGCAAACCGTGTAGGTCGGCCGCAGGTCATCGAGCGCGTGCACGAACAGGCGTCCCGCCGACCAGAACACGTCCTGGAGCGCCCGGCGCTCGTCCGGCCGCCATAGCACCGTGAAAGCGCGGTTGCCGGCGAGAAAGTCGGGTAGGGCGATTGCCAGAACGGTGTCGGTCGCGTGCTCGGTGCCGCCCACCTGCCAGGGCTGGCGCGGCCGCACGGCGATCTGGTTCCGGTCGATCTGCACGTCGGCGTCCGAGGGCAGGTCGAGCTGCGTGCGTGGCCCAGTCCGGTCGCCGAGGTGGATCGTCGTGTCGAAAAAACCGACCTGCTCGATGAAGATGAGCCGCTCGACGCCGGTCTCCCGGTCGACGGCGCCCCACGCGGCCATGCTGGTTTCAGCTACGTCGAACAGCACCGCGGCGGCGTGCGGATCCGAGCCGCGCGACAGTGCCCGGATGGTCCGCGGATAACCGGCGCGCGTGGCCATGCCGTCGCCGTAGGCACTGGATACCAGCAGCGTGTCGCGGTCGAGCCAGGCCGCGCCGCCCTTCGCCTCCGGGAGGACGAAGCCGTCCGCCACGAAGCTGCGGCTGCTCAAATCGAACTCGCGCACGACCTTGGCGTCGCCGCCGCCCCGGCTGAGGGACAGCAGGGCGCGGTCGTGACCGTCCTTCAGGACCGAAGACCCGGCCCAGACCCAATCCTCCCCCTCGGCGGTGGCCAGGGCGTCGAGGTCGAGCAGGATGTCCCACGCGGGCGAAGTCGTGAGGAAGCTCGTCGCGTCGGTCCGTCGCCACAGGCCGCGCGGATGCTCGGCATCCGTCCAGAAGTTGTAGAGCAACCCACCCCGGCGCGAGACGAACGGGATGCGCTCCGGCCGGTCGAGGATGGTGCGCGCGGTGTCGCGGTCCCGGGCGAAGGCGGCATCGCCGTAGCGCGCCAGGGTCTCGGCGTTGCTCGCCTCGACCCACGCCAGGGCCTCCGGCCCGTCGATCTCTTCCAACCAGAGGTAGGGATCGTCGTCCGGGTGCTGAAGGGTCGGGCGCGGATCGATGGGAGCAGTCATGACCGACAGGATAGACCCGTGTTCGGGGATTCGGGAACCGCGCCGATGGCGCAGGGGGAGCAAGGAGGTAGAGGCTCGCCCGCGGTGGACGGACAGCCGTGTGGCCGGGGCCGCCCCGTCACCCGGGACGACTCGGAGGCTGGGCTTTCGGAGCTATTGCGGCTAACAGGCGACGTTCCCCCCGGATGATCCGAGTCGGGCGCGGGTTTCCCGCTCCTCCGTGGATTCGCGTTCCGGTGCCGGCACTCAAGATCCCGAATATCTCATGCGCCATGCCGTCTACGGCCTGCCGCCGGTGGACCTCGCCGAGGTTCCCGGTGACGCCGTCCAGGTTTCCCCGCTCATTCCCGGCTCTGCCCGGCTCGAGGACCTGCCCGACGGCAGCCTCGACGCCGCGACCGTGCTGGCGCCGCCCGGCACGGTCGAGCGGCGCTACGTCCTCGCCCATACGTTGCGGGCCCTCGTGCCCGGCGGCCGGATGATCGCGCTCGCCCCCAAGGACCGGGGGGGCGCCCGGCTGGCCAAGGAGCTGGCGGCCTTCGACTGTCCCGCCGCGGACGAGCCGCGCCGCCACCACCGGATCTGCCGCCTCGCGCGGCCGCCGGATGCGGCCGGGCACGGCGATGCGATCGACGAGGGCGGGCCGCGCCACGTCGATAATCTCGCCCTGTGCACGCAGCCCGGCATCTTCTCCTGGGACCGGCTCGACCCCGGCACGGCGCTGCTCCTGGCGAACCTGCCGCCCTTGAAGGGCAGGGGAGCCGATCTCGGCTGCGGCCTTGGGATTCTGTCCCGGGCGATCCTGGGCTCGCCCGCCGTGACCGCGCTGACGCTGGTCGAGGTCGATCGGCGCGCGGTCGAGATGGCGCAGCGCAACGTCGCCGATCCCCGGGCCACGATTGTCTGGGCCGATATCCGGGTGGCGGGCACGGTGCCGGGGAGCCTCGACTTCGTCGTCATGAACCCGCCGTTCCACGATGGCGGGACCGAGGACCAGGCCCTCGGCCGCACCTTCATTGCCCGGGCCGCGGAGGCACTGCGGAAGGGTGGCACCTTGTGGCTCGTGGCCAACGCGCATCTGCCCTACGAGACGGCCCTCGGGGCGGCGTTCCGCGACGTCTCGGTGACGATCCAGGCCGGTGGCTACCGGGTCTACGAGGCGCGCAAATGACGGCCGCGAAGTCCGTCCGCCTCGACAAGCTGCTCGCCAATCTCGGCTATGGGTCGCGCCGCGAGATCCAGGGTTTGGCGCGCGCCGGCGCGATCCTGTTGGACGGCGCGGAGGTGCCCGATGCCGGCGACCGGATCGCCCTCGGCGCCGATCTCCCGAGCCGGCTGACCATCGACGGCGTGCCGGTCGATCCGCTGCCGGGCCTGTGCCTGATGCTGCACAAGCCGCTGGGCGTGACCTGCTCGCACAAGGAGGCCGGCCCGCTGGTCTACGGGCTGCTGCCCGAGCGCTGGCGCCGGCGCGACCCGCCGCTCTCCACGGTGGGGCGCCTCGACAAGGAGACATCCGGCCTGCTGCTCCTCACCGATGACGGCGCGCTGCTGCACCGAATCATCGCCCCCAAGGCGAACGTGGCAAAGCGCTACCGGGTCGTTCTCGACCGGCCGCTCGACGGCACCGAGGCGGCGACCTTCGCGTCCGGGGCGCTGATGCTGGAGGGCGAGGAGAGGTCGTTGCTGCCGGTGCAACTGACGGTTGAGGATCCCACCCATTGCGCGGTGACGCTGACCGAGGGGCGCTACCATCAGGTGCGCCGGATGTTCGCGGCGATCGGCAACCATGTCGTGGCGCTGCATCGGGACCGGGTCGGAGGGCTCGACCTGCCCGCGGACCTGCCGGCCGGGGGATATCGGGTGATGGCGCCGGCGGATGTCGCAGCCGTGTTCGGCGCCCCTTAATTCGAAATTCGGCCCGGCTTGCCGTGCGCCATCTCTGCGCGGTCTCTTCGACGTGATGGCGTAGCCTTCGAAGAATTGCCGGTCGCCGACGCCAAGGTTTCCGTAACCGGCGAAGAACTGCCCCGCGGCCCTGGCATGCGGTCGTCAGGTCCGGTGTCGACAGGATGCCTACGACCGTCGCGTCGCCCGAATCCTTGCATCCGGCCCCGGGCTCTGCTAAGCGCCCGCCCATCCCACACGCGGAGCCGGCCTCATGCCTGAATGAGGCGTCTTCCGGTGGCCGTCCGAATCTTCGGGCGGCTGCATCCCTCCGCGGCGGATCCAACCGGAGAGTACAAAGATATGGCCGTCGATTTCTCTATGCGTCAGCTCCTCGAAGCGGGCGCCCATTTCGGTCACCAGTCGCACCGCTGGAACCCGAAGATGCAGCCGTACATCTTCGGCACCCGCAACAACATCCACATCATCGACCTGGCCCAGACCGTGCCGGCGCTGCACACGGCCCTTCAGGCGGTGAGCGACACCGTCGCCAAGGGCGGCCGCGTGCTGTTCGTCGGCACCAAGCGCCAGGCGGCCGACACGATCGCCGACGCCGCCAAGCGCTCGGCCCAGTACTACGTCAACTCCCGCTGGCTGGGCGGCATGCTCACCAACTGGAAGACCATCTCGGGCTCGATCTCGCGCCTGCGCAAGGTCACCGAGACGCTGGAGACCGGCGGCCCGGGCCTGACCAAGAAGGAGCGTCTGATGCTGTCCCGTGAGAAGGACAAGCTCGAGAAGGCGCTCGGCGGCATCAAGGACATGGGCGGCGTGCCGGACCTGCTGTTCGTGATCGACACCAACAAGGAGCAGCTGGCGATCAAGGAGGCGAACCGCCTCGGGATCCCGGTGGCCGCCATCGTCGACACCAACTGCAACCCCGACGGCATCACCCACATCGTCCCGGCCAACGACGATGCCGGCCGCGCCATCGCGCTCTACTGCGACCTGATCGCCAAGGCCGCCATCGACGGCATCTCGCGGGCACAGGGCTCGTCGGGCCTCGATCTCGGCGCCTCCGAGGAGCCGCAGGCCGAGGAGCTGCCGGCCAACGACGCCGCCGCCGTCTCGGTCGAGTCCGATGCGCTCGATCCGGCCGACGTGGCGATGCTCGCCGAGACCACCGAGCATTTCGAGCTGCTCGCCGCCCCGCGCGGCGCGCCGGACGACCTGACCAAGCTGCACGGCGCGGGCCCGCAGATCGTGCAGAAGCTCAACGACGCCGGCATCTACCATTACTGGCAGATCGCCGCGATGACCCCGGACGAGGTCGCCAAGGTCGATTCCGACCTGAAGCTCAACGGCCGCATCGACCGCGATTCGTGGGTCTCGCAGGCCCGTGGCTTCGTCGAGGCCGCCGCCGCGGTCTGAGTCTCGGTCCGTCGCGGCGCCCCGTCATCGGGGCGTCGTGAAACCAAGCATACCGGGCCCGGCCGCTCACCCGCGTGCCGGGCCTCTCTCATCCAGACCATACGAAAGGGACCGCCATGGCCAACATCACCGCCGCGATGGTGAAGGAGCTCCGGGAGAAGACCGGCGCGGGCATGATGGACTGCAAGGGCGCGCTCAACGAGACGCAGGGCGACATCGAGGCGGCCATCGACTGGTTGCGCAAGAAGGGCCTCGCCAAGGCCGCCAAGAAGGCCGGCCGCGTCGCCGCCGAGGGCCTGGTCGCCGTCGAGTCCGCCGGCCATCACGCCGCGATCGTCGAGGTGAATTCCGAGACCGACTTCGTCGCCCGCAACGACGCCTTCCAGGCCTTCGCCCGCGAGGCCGCCAAGATCGCCCTGAACACCGACGGCACCCTGGAGGGTCTCCAGGCCGCGAAGTTCCCGGGCGCCACCGAGACCGTCTCGGAGAAGCTGCAGAGCCTGATCGCCACCATCGGCGAGAACATGAACCTGCGCCGGGTCGCCAAGCTCGAGGTGAAGAAGGGCGTCATCGCCTCCTACGTCCACAGCCAGATCGCCGACGGCCTGGGCAAGATCGGCGTGCTCGTGGCGCTCGAATCCGAGGGCGATGTCGAAGCCCTGTCGGCGCTCGGCCGCCAGATCGCCATGCACGTCGCCGCCACGAACCCGGTCGCGCTGGACGCGTCCGGTGTCGATGCCGCGACCCTGGAGCGCGAGTCGACCATCCTGCGCGAGAAGAACGCTGGCAAGCCGGACCACGTGCTCGCCAAGATCGTCGAGAGCGGCCTCAAGAGCTACTACAAGGAGGTCACCCTCCTGGAGCAGCCCTTCGTGCATGACGGCTCGAAGACGGTCAGCCAGGTACTCAAGGAAGCTGCCGGCAAGGTCGGCGGCCCCGTCGCCCTGACGGGTTTCGTCCGCTACGCCCTGGGCGAGGGCATCGAGAAGGAAGAGGGCCCGGACTTCGCCACCGAAGTCGCCCAGCAGGCCGGCCGCGCCTGATCTTTTCGGACCCTTGGGCCGAGAACCACGAGACCCCGTCCGGCGCGAGCCGGGCGGGGTTTTCTTTTGTCGTGTGACGAGGGCGTCGGCGAGAGGGCAGGAGACTTGGTGCGAGCAGCGGGTTGGATAGCGTTTGGCCAGATAGAAACCCGCCTCATCGCGACGATCCGTGTCGATCACACCACCCAGGATGGAGCGCGGGCCCCTTCTTTCGTGCGTGCCACGACGTCCACGCATCGCTGCCGGATGAGGGCCAGGGCCAGCCCCAAGCGCGTCTCCCTCCCCCGCAGAGGGGGGAGGGAGAGCCGCGGTGTCTCTCGTGTCTTCTGCCGACCTCGATGGGTGAATCCGCAAGCCCGCACGGGAGAGGGGGCGCCTGGTGGCTTGCACAAACTGGAGAGCGAACATCGTAGCCCGTGCGGGCGGGGGCTTCGCTTCGCGAACTCGACAGCACCGCCGGACCCATCGCTTGCGCCGCAATCGGGTTTGTTGAGAAGACGCAAGCCATTGCCGGTACATATCATTCCGGCCTGGTTCACGCTGCGCCCCGCATCGAGAAAACCTAATCCCGCCCGCCTGGTGTTGCAGCGCACACCCGGTTCGGCACGGCCGCACTACATCTCGCTCATGGCAATGAAATCCTTCTCCTATCTGATGATCGGCGTGTTCGCGTCCGGCCTCGTCATGACGCTCCTCGGCTCCGTCGGGCTCTTCAGCGGAAGCTAAAATATCGGCGCCGGCATGACCGCCTCGGGGCTTGCCGGCGCCGCATCCACCCAGGCATCACCGTCCCACAGCCGGACCCGCACGGCGGCGCGGCCTTCCGCGACGGTGATGCGGTTGTAGGCGTTGGGCTCGTTGCCCCGCAGCCGTGTCGAGGTTGCCGAGCCGGCCTGGACCGCTAGCAACCGCCCCGGGCGCGATCCGGCCGAGCCCCGACACAGCGTTTCGGGTTCCGAACCCCCGATGGCGGCCTCGCAGGCGTAGTGCCGGTGCAGGTGGCCCGCCAGCGTCAGGCCGACGCCGCAGCGGCGGAACACCGTCAGGGCCCGATCGGCGCCCCCGACCATCCTGGCATTTGCGTCCCAGGGGGGCGGCAGAAACGGGTGGTGGCCGACCACGATCTTGAACAGATGACCGGGCATCGCCGCGAGCCGCGCCTCGGCCCGGACAATCTGGCTGCGGCGGATCACGCCGTGCGACCAGTCCGGCTCCGGCGCCCAGCGCCGCACCGTGTTCAGGCAGACGATCCCGATTTCGGCATCTTGGAAACAGGGCTCGGTCTCGGCCGCGATGGCGCGCCGGTAGCGAGTGAAGGGATGCACGAAGCGCTGGACCAGGCGGAACGGCGAGATGTCATGGTTGCCCGGCACGCCGATCCAGGGCGGCGCCAGCCGATCGAGGAAGGCCCGGGCCTGCGCGAATTCCGAAGGCCGCGCGGCCATGGTGAAATCCCCCGAGACGACGATCATGTCGGGGGCGTCGGCGTTCAGCTCGTGGACCAGGGCCTCCACCACCGCTGGGTCGGTGCGGCCGAAATGCAGGTCGGAGATATGGCTGATCCGTCTCACGGGTGGTCGCCCGCTCTCGGGACGATCACCGTCAGCGCCTGCCGGTGGATCCGGTAGCGCAGGGGCGCAGGGATCAGCGCCATCTCGCCGTCATTCATGACCCGGAGCGCCCGGGTCTCCGACGCGATGGTCAGGTTGGCCGCCGGCAGCCGCTCGATGTCCGGCAGGCGCCGCCAGTCGCCCAGGGCGAAGCCGAGGGCGAGGCGCAGGGTTCTCCACGGAGAGAGGTGCGCCAGGACGTAGAGCGTCAGCTGCGCGGCATCGACCGGCGCCCGCACCAGCACGCGGCCCGGCCGCTCGACGTAATCGCCGATGACCACCGCCAGCAGCCGGAACCGCCAGGTCCGGGGCGTGCCGTCGATCGTGCCGGTCACAGTGAGTCGCGGATATCGGCCGAGATGGCGCAGCACCCCCAGGACCCAGCGCAGCAGGCTGCGCAGGCCGACATGCCGGCGATGCGCCTCCCGGTGCCGCGTCACCCGGGCGGGCAGGCCGAGCACGGAGTTGATCAGGAACGTGCGGCCATTGACCTCACCGACATCGATCCGTCGCCGGGCCCCGGAAGCGAGAGCCGCGATCGCGCCGTCGATATCCAGCGGGATGCCGAGGTCCCGGGCCAGAAAATTCATGGTGCCCAGCGGCAGGATGCCGAGCGGCGTCGTCTTGCCGACGAGGGCCGCGGCCGCGCACGCGATGGTGCCGTCGCCGCCCGCCACCACCAGGGCGTCGATATCCAGTTCCGCCGCGGCGCCGTCGATCCGCACCGGCAGGGGTGCACCCCGGTCGGCCTCGCCCAGGGGCTCGAATCCCGCTGCGACCAGCTTCTCCCGAATCGCCTCCGGCGTCGTGCCGGACGCCACCGCGCCGGAGGCGCCGTTGATGACGAGTGCGATGCGCATGGAATCCCGGGCGTCCATCCCGATGGCGGGTCCCGCTCCTCTGCCAAAGCTGCACGTCGATCGCATGTCGGTAGCGAATCGTCCCCGTGATCCCCGCCCGGATCGGCGCCCGCCCCTCGACGCCGCTCCCGCGGCTGACGTAGAAGCCTCGCGGGTTCGGGTGATGCGGTATGGAGCCGGAGATCGAGATGCCGGAAGCGACGCCGTTTCGCCGGATCCTCCTCAAGCTGTCGGGCGAGGCCCTGGCCGCCCCGGACGGGTACTGGCTCCATCCGCCGACCTTGGCGGCCCTGGCCGACGACATCGCCCGGACCATCGAGGCCGGGGCCGAGATCGCCATCGTGGTCGGCGGCGGCAACATGATCCGCGGCGCCCGCATCTCGGCAGCCGGCTGGATCGACCGCGCCACGGGTGATTCCCTGGGCATGATGGCCACGGTGATGAACTCGCTGGCGATCGAGACCGCGCTCAACGCCGCGGGCGTGCCGGCGCGAACCATGTCGGCGGTGTCGATGCCGACGATCTGCGAGACCTATGCCCGCCAGCCGGCCCTGCACCATCTCGACAAGGGTCAGGTGGTGGTTCTGGCCGGCGGCACCGGCAACCCGTTCTTCACCACCGACACCGCCGCGGTGCTGCGTGCCGCCGAATTGCGCTGCGACGCCGTGCTCAAGGCCACGCAGGTCGATGGCGTGTACTCGGCCGACCCCAAGAAGGACCCGACCGCCACGCGCTACGACCGCCTGACCCATGACGAGGCGATCGCCCGCGACCTCAAGGTGATGGACACCGCGGCCTTCGCGCTCGCCCGCGAGAGCCGGCTGTCGATCGTGGTCGGCTCCCTGCATCCGCCGAGCTCGATCGCCGGGATCCTGTCCGGCGAGGCGCCCTCGACCCTCGTGGCGCCGTAACGGCAGGCTGCGCTCGCCGCTCGATTCGCATCGTTGTCTTCCGAAAGCCGGCAGCCACCGTTCGGGACGATGCGCCGGCGGTTTGCGGCACCGGGAAAATTCCGCCATTGAGGCCGCGACTGCCCGTACCGGGCGAGAAGACAACGTCAGACGTGTCGGGACGACCACCATGGCCACACCGGAATTCGACCTCAACGACATCAAGCGCCGCATGCAGGGCGCGGTCGCGGCGCTCTCCAAGGATCTCGGGTCCCTGCGGACCGGCCGGGCCACGCCGTCGCTGCTCGACCCGATCCAGGTCGACGCCTACGGCTCGTCGATGCCGATGGCACAGGTCGCCACCGTGAGCGTGCCGGAGCCGCGGCTCCTGTCGATCTCGGTCTGGGACCGCAGCATGGTCACGGCCGTCGAGAAGGCGATCCGCGAATCCGATCTCGGCCTCAACCCGCAGACCGAGGGCCAGACCATCCGGCTGCGCATCCCCGAGATGAACGAGCAGCGCCGCAAGGAGATGGTCAAAGTCGCCCACAAGTATACCGAGGAGGCCCGCGTCGCCGTGCGCCACGTCCGCCGGGACGGGCTCGACCACCTCAAGAAGCTCCTGAAGGACAGCGCCATCTCGGAGGACGACGAGAAGCGTCAGGCCACCGACGTGCAGAAGGCCACCGACCAGTTCATCGCCGATATCGACGGCGTGCTGGCCGCCAAGGAGAAGGAGATCATGCACGTCTGAGGCGAAGGCCGAGACGCGCGTGACCCCCACCGCCACTCCGGCCGCGCGCCCCTCCGGGCGCCGCGAGCTCTGGCTGCGCGTCGCCTCGGGCGTGGTGCTGGCCCCCGCGATCCTCGCGGCCCTCGTCTATGGCGGCTGGCCCTTCGCCGGGATCTGGCTCGCCGCCGGCATCATCGGCTTCGCCGAATGGATGGTGATGAGCCGGACCGAGCCCCGCGAAGTGCTGATCGCGCTGGGCGCGGCGACGCTGGCCGCCCTCCTGCTCTGCCAGCGCGGCGGCGCCCCGGCGCTCGCCTGCATCGCAGTGCTGCTCCTCGGGGCCGCCGCCTGCGCCACGGTGGCGCGCACCGGCTTCGGCCGGGTGCGGGCGCTCGCCGGCGTGCTCGGGGCGGCGGCGATCGCGTCTGTGCCGGTCGCCCTGCGCGACGATCCCGGGATCGGCCTGATCGGCCCGGCCTGGATGTTCGCGGTGGTCTGGTCCACCGACATCGCAGCCTATTTCGCCGGCCGCAAGATCGGCGGCCCGAAGCTCATGCCCCGGGTCTCGCCCAACAAGACCTGGTCGGGGGCCATCGGCGGCCTGATCGGTGCGGTCGCGGCCGGCTCGCTGGTGGCGGTGGCCGCCGACCTCGCCGGGCTGGACCTGCCGAGCGCCGCCTCCCTGCCGGTGGTGGCCGGCGTCAGCGCCCTGGCCTCCGTGCTGAGCCAGGCCGGCGACCTCGTCGAATCCGGCCTCAAGCGTCGGTACGGGGTGAAGGATTCGGGCAAGATCATCCCGGGCCATGGCGGCGTCATGGACCGGCTGGACGGATTTTTCGCGGTGGCCGTGTTGGCCGGGCTCTATCTCGCCCTGCGCGGAAGCGGTTTCATCCCGTGACGATGAGGGAGTTTCACCCGTGACCCAGATCGTCACCGTCTTCGGCGCCACCGGCTCGATCGGCCGCTCCACCGCCGACCTGCTCGCCCAGCACCCGGATCGGTTCCGCACCGGCGCCGTGGTCGGCGGGCGCGACGCGGTCGCGCTGGCCAAGGTCGCCCGCGAGCTCGGCGCGTCCTTCGCGGCGCTCGCCGACGAGACCGCCGGCCCGGCGCTCGCCGAGGCGCTCTCGGGCAGCGGCATCCCCAACGGGGCGGGGGAGGGCGCCGTGATGGAGGCGGTGGCCCGCGACGCCGACATCGTGGTCGCCGCGGTGAGCGGCGCGGCCGGGCTGAAATCGACCCACGCCGCGCTCCGGCTCGGCCGCAAGGTCGCGCTCGCCAACAAGGAGAGCCTGGTCTGTGCCGGCGACGCCTTCATGCGCGATGCCGCGCGCTACGGCGCCACGATCCTGCCGATGGATTCCGAGCACGACGCGCTCAGCCAGGCGCTGGCCGGCCGGCCGCTCGCCGATGTCCGCACCATGATGATCACCGCCTCGGGCGGCCCGTTCCGGACCTGGACCCGCGAGCGGATCGCCGCCGCCTCCGCCACCGAGGCCGCGGCCCATCCGACCTGGTCGATGGGCATGAAGATCAACATCGATTCGGCCAGCCTGATGAACAAGGGCCTGGAGCTGATCGAAGCGCACCACCTGTTCGGCATCGAGCCCGAGCGCCTGGACGTGGTCGTGCATCCGCAATCGGTGATCCACGGCCTGGTCCACTGGCTGGACGGCGCCGTCACCGCCGAGCTGGCGCTCCCCGACATGCGCGTGCCGATCTCGCATTGCCTCGGCCTCGGCGACCGCCTGACCATCGACCGGGGCCGCCCCCTGGACCTGGTCAAGCTCGGATCGCTGACCTTCGAGGCGGCCGACGAGGCGCGCTTCCCGTGCCTGCGCATCGCCCGGGCGGCGCTCGCGGCCGGCGGGGCGGCACCGACCGTCATGAACGCCGCCAACGAGATCGCGGTGGCGGCCTTCATCGCCGGCCGGATCGGATTCTACGGGATCAGCGACCTGGTCGAGCGCGCCTGCGGGCACTTCGCCGGACAGTACCGGACCGCGCCCGCCGACGTCGACGAGGCGCTGGCCATCGACGCCCATGTCCGGGTCTGGAGCGCCGAGGCCCTGCCGGAGCTGCGTGCCGCCGGCTGAGGCTTCAGCGGTCCGGCCCGTACCCAGCCAAGAACACCCGCACCGCCTCCGCCACCTGAAACTTTTTCCGGGCGTCGTCGGCCATGCCGCCGGCGGCGAAGAGGAGGCGGGTCAGGAGGCCCGCCAGGCAGAGATGCAGGAAGTGCTGGGCCGCGAGGGTCGTGTCCGGGATGCGCAGCAGGCCGCCCTGGACCTGCGCGTCGAGGTAAGCCGCCAGCCGCGCGACGCCGCGGGCCGGTCCGGCGTCGTAATAGACCTGCCCGAAATGCGGGAACTTCTCGCAGACCCCGATCACCATGCGATGCACCGAGATATGTTCCGGCTTGGACATCTCGGCGAGGAAGCTCATCCCCAGCCGCGTCAGCACCGCCGGGACATCCGTGTCGGCCGGGTCGAATATGAACAGCGTCTCGGCCAAGCTGGTCTTTTCGACGATGATGAGGGCCTCGAACAGCGCCTCCTTGCTGTCGAAGTAGACGTAGAGCGTGCCCTTGGAGACCCCCGCGGCCCGGGCGATCTCGCCCATGCTGGCACCGTCGAACCCCGATGCCAGGAACACCCGGCGGGCGCCGTCGAGGATCTGCCGCCGTTTGTCGCCCTCGATCTGCGACGGTCCCCGCTCCAGCACCACGCCCTGATCCATCACCCTGCTCCGCGTCCGAGACGCCGCCTCGCTTGACCGAACCGTTCGGTCAATCTAGCCTGAAGGCAGATTCGATGTGCGTCAAGGCGCGTCCGAATCATTGACCGAACGGTTCGGTCAGAGGTCCAGAGGCGCTGAGATGTCCCTTCGCGAAGATGGTGACCGGCTCGCTGCCGGCATCGAACGTATGGACGACGCGCAGGCCGAGGGGGCGACCGCGGCCCCGGCGCAGCCCCGGGTCACTGAGCCCCCCGTCGCGACGGCCCCGGCTGCGCCGGAACCGGCCCGGACCAGGAAACGCCCGGTCAAGCGGATGCTGCTGCTCGGCCTCCTGACGGCGGCGTTGTGTGGCGGCGCCTACGAGGGCTGGCAGTGGTGGAGCGTCGGGCGGTTCTTCATCGCGACCGATGATGCCTACGTGCAAACCGATATCTCGATCCTGGCTGCCAAGGTCTCGGGCTATCTCGAATCCGTTCCGGTGGTGAACGGCATCTCGGTCAAGAAGGGCGACGTGATCGCCAAGCTCGACGACGGCGATTACCGGCTCGCGCTCCAGGCCGCGCAGGACAAGCTCGCCACGCAGGAGAGCACGATCACGCGGATCGCCCGACAGGTCGAGGCTGCGCAGGCGCAGGTCGCCCAGGCCGCCGCGCAGATCGATGCGACCCGCGCCGATGCCGTGCGCGCGCAGGCGGATTTCACCCGGGCGACCCAGATGCAGGCGGATTACGTCGCCAAGTCGCGGATCGACCAGGCCCGCGCCGACCGGGACCGGACGGAAGCCTCGGTGAAGGGCATGGAGGCCGGCCTCCTGGCCGCCCGGGCCAATGTCGACGTGCTCGCGGCCCAGAAGCGCGAGGCGGAGCGGCTCTCGGCCGAGCTGCGCACCGCGGTCGACCGCGCCCGGCGCGACCTCGACTTCACGGTGATCCGCGCGCCGTTCGACGGGGTGATCGGCAACAAGGCGGTGGCGGCCGTTGCCTACGTGGCGCCGGGCACCCGGGTCGCCGCCCTGGTGCCGCTCCAGAGTGTGCGCATCGACGCGAACTTCAAGGAGACGCAGGTCCAGCGCATGCGCCCCGGCCAGCCGGTGATCGTGACCGTGGACGCGTATCCGGATCGCGAGATCGAGGGCGTGGTCGAATCGTTCTCCCCGGCCTCCGGCTCGGTGTTCAGCCTGTTGCCGCCGGACAACGCCACCGGCAACTTCACCAAGATCGTCCAGCG
This sequence comes from Methylobacterium sp. GXS13, assembly GCF_001455965.1. Classification (GTDB taxonomy): domain Bacteria; phylum Pseudomonadota; class Alphaproteobacteria; order Rhizobiales; family Beijerinckiaceae; genus Methylobacterium. The sequence continues at coordinate 24,310 of NZ_LKKO01000080.1, read as the reverse complement.
CCTGCCCGTGCGGGTGCGCGTGCCCGAGGCGGTCGCGCGTGAGGGCCTGCTGCGGCCGGGCCTGTCGGTGGAGGTGCGGGTCGATACCCGGGCCGGCACCGACCGGTCGGTCCTCGACCATGCCGAGAACCGGCGCTTCGACGCCGCGAGCCGCTGAACGCCTCCGTGGCCGCAACCGCCGAGCTCTCGGCCGGGGCCCCGGCCGCCGACCCGCCGATGGACCGCCGCCGCATGGTGGCGTTCTTCTGCATGGTGTTCGGGATGTTCATGGCGATCCTGGACATCCAGATCGTCTCGGCCTCGCTGAACGAGATCCAGGCCGGCCTCTCGGCCTCCGGGGACGAGATCCCCTGGGTCCAGACCAGCTACCTCATCGCCGAGGTCATCTCGATCCCGCTGTCGGGCACCCTGTCGCGGGTGCTCTCGACCCGCTGGATGTTCGCCCTCTCGGCCGGCGGCTTCACGCTGATGAGCGTGATGTGCGCGACTTCCTCGTCAATCTCCGAGATGATCGTCTGGCGGGCCGCGCAGGGCTTCATCGGCGGCGGCATGATCCCGACCGTGTTCGCGGCCGCGTTCACGATCTTCCCGCCCTCGAAGCGCACCATCGTGTCGCCGATGATCGGCCTCGTGGCGACGCTCGCCCCGACCATCGGGCCGACGATCGGCGGCTACCTCACCGATCTCATGTCCTGGCACTGGCTGTTCCTGATCAATGTGGTGCCGGGCATCGCGGTGACGATCTCGACCTGGATCCTCATCGATTTCGACAAGCCGAACTACGACCTGCTGAAGGCGTTCGACTGGGCGGGGCTGGCCTTCATGGCGGGCTTCCTCGGCTGCCTCGAATACGTCCTCGAGGAGGGGCCGAACCACGACTGGCTGCAGGATGAGGCGGTCTTCACCTGTGCGATCATCGGCGGCGTCTCGGGGCTGCTGTTCTTCTGGCGCGTGTTCACGGCGAAGCAGCCGATCGTCGATCTGCGGGCCTTCTCCGACCGCAACTTCGCGAGCGGCTGCATGGCGAGCTTCGTGCTCGGCATCGGCCTCTACGGGCTGACCTACATCTACCCGGTCTATCTCGCCCGGGTGCGCGGCTACTCGGCGCTGATGATCGGCGAGACCATGTTCGTCTCAGGGTTGTGCATGTTCGCCACCGCCCCGATCGCCGGCCGGCTCTCCGGCAAGGTCGATCCCCGGATCATGATGGGGATCGGCTTCGTCGGCTTCGCCTGCGGCACCTGGATCGTCACCGGGCTCACCAAGGACTGGGACTTCTCGGAGCTGCTGTGGCCGCAGATCCTGCGCGGCTGCTCGCTGATGCTCTGCATGATCCCGATCAACAACATCGCGCTCGGCACCCTGCCGCCGGCCCGGATGAAGAACGCGTCCGGGCTCTACAACCTCACCCGCAACCTCGGCGGCGCCGTCGGCCTGGCGCTGATCAACACCGTGCTCAACGCCCGCTGGGACCTGCATCTCGCCCGGCTCCACGAGCGCTTCACCTGGGCCAACGACGCCGCGCTGGAGCGCCTCGACTCCATGCAGCGCGGCTTCGACGCCTTCGGCAGCGCCGCCCCCGGCATGGCGCTCAAGGCCATGTCCAACACGGTGCGGATCCAGGGGCTGGTGATGGCGTTCGAGGACGTGTTCCTCGCGCTCACCGTGCTGTTCCTGGCGATGGCCTGCGCCGTGCCGCTGATCCGCCGACCCCGCGCGGCCGCGGGCGGGGGTGGGGGGCATTGACGGTTTCCGGGGCGCGGGACCGAGGGGGATTGCTTTCCTCGACGTGCGCCGCCGCGCCGCGCGAGGCCCGCGACCTCCCGCGGCAGGTCCCGGCGGATTGCGTTGGCGGTAAGCCGCACCGATCTGCTAAACCGGCGCGATGGCCGGCCTGAGAAGCCGGCGCAGAGACGGCCAGGGATCGGCTCATGGACTTCCTCAACGCGATGGGCGGGACCGCCGGCGGCTTCTTCGGGGCCGTGATCCCGTTCCTGTTCGTGCTCACGGTCGTGGTGTTCGTCCACGAGATGGGCCACTTCCTGGTCGGGCGCTGGTGCGGGGTCGGCGTGCACGCCTTCTCCCTCGGCTTCGGTCCGGAGCTGTTCGGCTTCAACGACCGCCGCGGCACGCGCTGGAAGCTGTGCGCGATCCCGCTCGGCGGCTACGTCAAGTTCCATGGCGATGTGAACGGCGCGAGTATACCGGATCCCGAGGCGATCGCCCGGATGTCCCCGCAGGAGCGGGCGATCAGCTTCCCGACGCAGCCCGTGGCCAAGCGCGCCGCGATCGTCGCCGCCGGCCCGGTGGCGAACTTCATCCTCGCGATCCTGCTGTTCGCCGGGGCGATCTGGCTTGCCGGCCGCTACGAATTGCCCGCCCGGGTGTCCTCGGTGGAGCCGGGCAGCGTCGCTGCCCAGGCCGGCTTCCAGCCCGGCGACGTGATCACCGCCATCGACGGCGAGAAGATCGGCGACTTCAACGCCATGTACCGCACCGTGACCGGCAGCGCCGGCACGCCGCTGACCTTCACGGTGGAGCGGAACGCGCAGCCCATCACCATCCAGGCGACCCCCGCCACCTACGAGGAGAAGACGCCCTTCGGCCGCCATCGGATCGGCCGGCTCGGGATCCGCTCGCCGTCGGGCTCGGAGGCCCGGCTCGTCCGGTACGGGGCGCTGGATTCCCTCGATCTCGGGGTGCGCGAAACCTACTTCGTGGTGGAGCGGACCTTCTCGTACCTGAGCAAGCTCGCCACCGGCCGGGAATCCGCCGACCAGCTCTCGGGACCGATCGGCATCGCCCGGGTCTCCGGTGAGGTCGCCAAGACCGGCGGCGTCGGCGGCCTGGTCGGGCTGATCGCACTGCTCTCGGTCTCGATCGGCCTGCTGAACCTCTTCCCCGTGCCGCTGCTCGATGGCGGGCACCTGCTGTTCTATGCCTTCGAGGTCGTCCGCGGCCGCCCGCTGAGCGAGCGCGCCCAAGAGATCGGCTTCCGGATCGGCCTCGCCCTGGTGCTGATGCTGATGCTGTTCGCCGCCTGGAACGACATCCTCAATCTCGGCGCCTCCTGGCGGAACACCTGATCTCGGGACCCGCATGCGCACCGGTTCCGATCTCCACCGGAATCGGTGCCGCAATCCCGCCGCGATGCCGCCCGGAGAGCGCCCAGAAGGCGCCGCGCCGGCGGCCCGGCGGAGGCTTAAAACACGGTTAACGCCAGTCACGGCTGGCCCGAAAACAGTCGATCTGACAAAGATTTACGGGCCATTTACCATGTTCGGCGCTTTGCCTCCGGGGCTCCCGCTCCGTTAAGTGGCTCGAAGGCCACGACCCCCCAAAATCCCCTGACGATGGCCTCCCGCGCGTTTGCTTGGCAGGGGAATCCCGCTAAGAGCTACGCTTGGACCTGAAGCCACGCTTGGACCAGGGTGACAGGACGACCGGTCAACGGCCGCCTGTGACGGGCTAACCCCCGCGACCAGAACAGAAACGGGCGATTGCATGATGTCGTTGACGGGGAAGCCCCGACGTAAGTCGGTGCGGAAGACCATCGTCCTAGTCGCTGCCGGTGCGGGCCTCGTCCTGAGCGGTGCCGCCCAGGCGCAGCAGATCGTCGTCCAGGGCAACCAGCGCGTCGATGCCGACACCATCCGCTCCTACGTGACGGGGACCGCCTCGGGCTCCTCCGAGGAGGCGCGGCGCAACCTGCTCGCCAGCGGCATGTTCTCGGACGTGAAGGTCGCCCAGTCCGGCGGGCGCACGGTGGTCACCGTCCGCGAGAACAACCTGATCAACCGGGTCGTGTTCGAGGGCAACAAGAAGGTCGAGAAGGCCACGCTCGAGGGCATCGTCGAGGCGAAGGCCCGCGGCCCCTACAGCGAGGCCATCGTCAACGCCGACCTCGCCCGCATCCGCGACGTCTACAAGCGCTTCGGCCGCGGCACCGCCAAGGTCACCTACCGGACCGTCGACCTGCCCAACGGCCGCGTCGACGTGATCTACCAGGTCGACGAGGGCGACAAGACCGGCATCATCTCAATCAACTTCGTCGGCAACAACGCCTATTCGGAGCGGACCCTGAAGGGTCTGATGAGCTCCTCCGAGATGAACTTCCTGTCGTTCATCAAGACCTCCGACGTCTACGATCCCGACCGCATCACCAACGACCTCGACCAGGTGCGCCGCTACTACCTGAAGAACGGCTATGCCGACTTCCAGGTGGTCAGCGCCGACGCCCGCTACGTCGAGGGCGACAGCTCGGGCTACGTCATCACCATCACGGTGAACGAGGGCGAGCAGTATAAGGTCGGCGCGGTGGCGGTGGATTCCCGCCTGCCCGGCGTCGACACCGCCAAGCTGGACGGCAACATCACCGCCGCCGTGGGCGACGTCTACAACGCCGATGACGTGGAGCGGACGCTCAACAACGTCACCCGCGAGGTCAACCGCGCCGGCTACCCGTTCGCCCAGGTCCGCCCGACCGGCCAGCGCGATCCCGCGACCCACCAGGTGTCCCTGGGCTTCGTGGTCGAGGACGGCCCGCACGTCTACGTCGAGCGCATCAACATCCGCGGCAACACCCGCACCCGCGATTACGTCATCCGTCGCGAGCTCGATATCGCGGAAGGCGACGCCTACAACCGCGTGCTGACCGACCGGGCCGAACGCCGCCTGAACGGCCTCGGCTTCTTCAAGAAGGTCCGGTTCTCCAACGAGCCGGGCTCCGCGGCCGACCGCGTGGTCATCAACATCGATGTCGAGGATCAGCCCACGGGTTCGTTCTCGGTGGCGGGCGGCTACTCCACCCAGGACGGCATCATCGGCGAGGTCTCGGTCTCCGAGTCCAACTTCCTCGGCCGCGGCCAGTATGTCCGCCTCGCCGGCACCGGCGGCCAGTACTCGCGCGGCGTCGACTTCTCGTTCACCGAGCCGTACTTCCTCGGCTACCGGCTCGCCGCCGGCTTCGACGCCTTCTACAAGTACTCCGACCTGACCCGGTACTCGCGCTACGAGACCACGGTGTATGGCGGCCAGCTGCGCCTGGGCCTGCCGATCACCGAGGAGTTCGGCATCACCCTGCGCTACTCGCTGTACAACACCGAGCTGAAGGTCCCGAACACCCTCAAGCGGCCGTACAACGACTGCTCGACGCCGATCCCGGGCTACACCGCGACCTACGCGGGCGGCACGATCGACCCGAATAGCGGCCGCAACATCGGCGGCCAGTCGATCTACCCGAACTGCGCGTATGACGGCGAAGCTTCGATCGCCATCAAGGGTTCGCAGGGCAACACGCTGACCTCGCTGGCCGGCCTGACGCTCGCCTACTCGACCCTCGACGTGGTCGGCGCGCCCCGCAACGGCCTCTACGCCGAGCTGAAGCCCGACGTGGCCGGCCTGGGCGGCGACTCCAAGTTCTTCCGCGTCACCGCGGATGCGCGCTACTACAAGGAGCTGTTCGAGGACGTGATCGGCTTCGTCCGGTTCCAGGGCGGCCACATCAACGCCATCGACGGCAAGCCGCTGCGCGTCACCGACGAGTTCTTCCTCGGCCCGTCGCTGGTCCGCGGCTTCGCACCGAACGGTATCGGCCCGCGCGACGTCGGCATCGCCGATGCCCGCTCCAATGCCATCGGCGGCTCAACCTATATCGGCGGTACCCTCGAGGTGCAGTTCCCGCTGCCGCTCATCCCGCGGGATCTCGGCCTGAAGGGCGCGGTCTTCGCCGATGCCGGTACGCTGTTCGGCTATCACGGTCGGCGCGAGTTCAACGTGAACGGCGACGGCTTCATCAACGGCATCTCGCCGCAGACCGGGAAGTGCAACTTCTCCGCGTTCAACATCGGCGTCGAGCCGGAATGTGTGAACGTCCGCGACACCGCCGCGATCCGCTCCTCGATCGGCGCGTCCATTCTGTGGAACTCGCCGCTCGGCCCGATCCGCTTCGACTACGCCTACGCGCTGACCAAGGACGAGGGCCAGTCGGTCTACGTGCCGCTGCTCGGCAAGGTCGGCCATATCGGCAAGGATCAGACCCAGGCGTTCCGCTTCTCCGGCGGCTCGCGGTTCTGATAAAATACAGGCGCGCCGGCCGGGTTTTCCGGCCGGCGCGTTGTCAGGCATGTCAGATCTCGATTTTTTCGCCGCGACCGGCTCCCTCACCCTGGCCGACGTCGCCGCCGCCGCTGGCATAGCCCTGCCTGAGGGCGCGGACCCGGAATACCGGCTCACCGGCGCCGCGCCCCTCGAGAGCGCCGGCCCCCACCACCTCGCCTACATGGACAATGCCCGCTACGGCGAGGCACTCACCGCGACCCGGGCCGGGGCCTGCCTGGTGAGCCCGCGCTTCGCGGCACGCTGCCCGGCCGGAACCGTCGCGCTGGTGACCCGTGACCCGTACCGGGCTTACGCGGCCCTGCTCGGGCGCCTGCACCCGGATGCCATGCGGCCGGGCTCGCAGTTCGGCGGCCGCAGCATCGCCCCGGGGGCCCATGTCCATCCGGATGCGCGGCTGGAGGAGGGGGTCACGGTCGATCCCGGCGCGGTGATCGGGCCCGGCGTCGAGATCGGCTCCGGCAGCGTCATCGGCCCGAACGCGGTGATCGGCCCGGGCGTCCGGATCGGCCGTGATTGCGCCATCGGCGCCGGCACGACCTTGAGCCATGCGCTCGTCGGCAACCGGGTGATCCTGCATCCCGGCGCCCGGCTCGGCCAGGACGGGTTCGGCTTCGCCATGGGCGCCACCCATCTCAAGGTGCCGCAGATCGGCCGGGTGATCGTCCAGGACGATGTCGAGATCGGCGCCAACACGACGATCGACCGGGGCGCCTCGCGCGATACGGTGATCGGCGAGGGCACCAAGATCGATAACCTGGTGCAGATCGCCCACAACGTCGTGATCGGGCGCCATTGCGTGATCGTGTCCGGCGTCGGCATCTCGGGTTCGACCACCCTCGAAGACTACGTGGTGCTCGGCGGCCAGGTCGGCGTCGTCGGCCATCTGCGCATCGGCCGCGGCGCCCAGATCGCCGGCTCCTCCAACGTCAACCGCGATGTCCCCCCGGGAAGCCGCTGGGGCGGAACGCCGGCAAAACCCGTGCGGGCCTGGTTCCGCGAGCTCACGACGCTGGCACGCCTGGCCGAGCGCTCGGGCAAGGACCCGGAGAAGGATCCGGCCCCCGACGCCGCGTGATATCGGCCGCACGTCCCGGAAACCCTTGCGCTTCCGGCGATTTCTTCCGAAGAGGGCGTCCGCCCGTCATGGGGGGCGGATATCGGTCCGCCCGATGGCGGTGAGGCAAGGTACGGGATTCGATGAGCGAGGCGGCACGCGACACCAACGAGGAGCTGGGCACAGCCGATATCCAGACGCTGCTGGAGCTGCTGCCGCACCGCTACCCGTTCCTCATGATCGACCGCATCGTCGAGATCGACCGCGACGAATCCTGCGTCGGGATCAAGAACGTCACCGCCAACGAGCCGCAATTCATGGGGCATTTTCCCGGGTTGCCGGTCTTCCCCGGGGTGCTGCTGATCGAGGGCATGGCCCAGACCGCCGGCGCGATCTGCTGCCGCCACATCCGGACGGACGAGCTGCGCACCAAGCAGGTGTTCTTCATGACCATCGACAAGTGCAAGTTCCGTAAGCCGGTCACGCCCGGCGACCAGGTGCGCTTCCACATGAAGAAGATGAACCAGCGCCGGACCATGTGGTGGTTCCGCGGCGAGGCCCGCGTCGACGGGGTGCTGGTCGCGGAGGCCGAGATCGGCGCCATGCTGGTGACGGAGTGAGCGACGCCCTCATCCACCCGAGCGCCGTGATCGAATCCGGCGCGGTGATCGGCGACGGGACGCGGATCGGCCCGTTCTGCCATGTCGGGCCTGAGGTCGTGCTCGGTGACAGCTGCGAGCTCCTCAGCCACGTGGTGCTGGCCGGCCGCACCACGATCGGCCCCCGCACCCGGATCTTCCCCTTCGCCTCCATCGGCCATCAGCCGCAGGATCTGAAATACAAGGGCGAGGCCTCGACGCTGACGATCGGGGCCGATTGCCTGATCCGCGAGGGCGTGACCATGAACCCCGGCACCAGCGGGGGCGGCCTCGAGACCGCGATCGGCGATCACTGCACCTTCCTGGCGAACTCCCATGTCGGCCACGATTGCCGGGTCGGCGATCACGTCATCTTCTCGAACAACGTGATGCTGGCCGGCCATTGCAGCGTCGGCGATTATGCGATCCTGGGCGGCGGCGCCGCCGTGATCCAGTTCGCGCGCGTCGGCGCGCATGCCTTCGTGGGCGGCCTCTCGGGCTTGGAGAACGACTGCATCCCGTACGGCATGGTGCTCGGCAACCGCGCCTACCTATCGGGGCTCAACATCATCGGCCTGCAGCGCCGGGGCTTCGCCCGCGAGGACATCCACGCCCTCCGGCGGGCCTACCGGCTGCTGTTCGCCCCCGAGGGCACGCTGATGGAGCGGGTCGAGGACGTGGCCGCGACCTTCGAGTCCCACACCGCCGTGTCCGAGATCCTTGCCTTCATCCGCGCCGGCGGCAAGCGCTCGATCTGCACGCCGCGCGAGCTTCCGGTTCCGATCGGGGCGGCCTGAGCCTCCCCGCATGGCCGAGGCCGCTCCGCTGCCCGAGGGCACGCTCGTCCTGATCGCCGGCGCCGGCCGGTTGCCGGAGCTCGTCGCCGAGTCGCTGACCCGGACGCAAAGGCCGTTCCGGCTGATTGCGCTCCGCGGCTTCACCGATAGGTCCCTGCGCGCCCGGGCCGACGCCACCGTCGATCTCCTCGACCTCGCGGCGATCCTCAAGCTGCTGCGCCGCTGGGGGCCGGCCGTGATGGTGCCGGCGGGCGGGGTCTCCCGGCCGAGTCCGGCCGCCTTGCTCAATGCCGGCGCGGCTTTGCGCAACCGTGAGACCCTGCGGGCGATCGCCGGCGGCGGCGACGACCGGCTGCTGCGCGCCGCCCTGGCGCTGGTCGAGGAGGAGGGCCACCGGGTGCTGGGCGTCCACGAGGCCGCCCCCGATCTCCTCTGCCCGAAGGGCCGCCTCGGGCGCATGGGCCCCGATGGCGATGCCGAGATATCGATCCGCACCGGGCGCGGGGTGCTCGACGCGCTCGCGCCCTACGATCTCGGTCAGGCCGCGGCGGTCTCGGGCGAGCGGGTGATCGCGGTCGAGGGGCCGGAGGGGACCGACCGCATGCTCGCCCGCGCCCGGGCGCTCGGGCGCAAGCCGTTCGGGCGGGGGCGGGCGCTGCCCGCGACCGTGCTGGTGAAGGCGCCGAAGGTCGGCCAGGACCTGCGCATCGACCTGCCGGCCATCGGCCCCCGGACGGTGCGCAACGCCGCCGCCGCCGGCTGCGTCGGCCTGGCGTTGGAGGCCGGCGGCACCCTGGTGATCGACCGTGCGGCCACTGCCGCAGAGGCCGACCGCCTGGGGCTGTTCCTGGTCGGCTACGGAGCCGAGCCGTGAGCGCCGCCTCCGTGTTCCCATCCAAAAACATCTGGCTGGTGGCCGGCGAGGATTCGGGCGACCAGCTCGGGGCCAAGCTGATGCGGGCCCTGCGCGCGACCGCGCCCGGGACCGTGTTCGGCGGGGTCGGCGGCGAGGCCATGGCCGAGGAGGGGTTCGTCTCCCTGTTCCCCCTCGATGACGTCGCCGTCATGGGCTACCTGCCGGTGCTGGCCCGCGCCCGGACCCTGCTGCGCCGGATCCGCGAAACGGCGAACGCCGTGGTGCGCGCCCGGCCCGACGTGCTGGTGATCATCGACAGCCCGGGCTTCACCCACGCCGTGGCCCAGCGGGTCCGGAAGGCAGCCCCCGGCATCCCGATCGTCGACTACGTGTCGCCGAGCGTCTGGGCCTGGCGACCGTGGCGGGCCAAGGGCATGCGCGGCTTCATCGACCATGTGATGGCGCTGCTGCCGTTCGAGCCGGAGGCGCATCGGCGGCTCGGCGGCCCGCCCTGCACCTATGTCGGCCATCCGCTGATCGAGCGCTTTTCGGAATTGCGCCCCTCCGGCGCCGAGATCCGGCGGCGGGAGGCGGTGCCCTATAGCCTGGTGATCCTGCCGGGCTCGCGCCGGGCCGAGATCGACCGGCTGATGCCGGTGTTCGGGCGGGTGCTGGAGCAGGTCTCCCGCATCCTGGAGGTCGAGGCGGTGCTGCCCGCGGTGACCCGCCACCGGGCGTTGATCGAGCGACTGGCCCTGGATTGGCCCGTGCCGGTGCGGGTTCTCACCGGCGGGGAGTCGAAATACGCCGCCTTCCGGGGCGCCCGGGCGGCGCTCGCGGCCTCCGGCACGGTCACGCTGGAGCTGGCTCTGGCCGGCGTCCCGATGGTGGTGGCCTACAAGGTCTCGCGGGCGGAAGAGTTCATCGCCCGGCGCCTGATCCAGGTCCCAAGCATCGTGCTTCCGAACCTGATCCTGGCCGACAACGCCATGCCGGAATTCGTCCAGGCCGCGTGCACCCCCGAGCGTCTCACCCGGGCGCTGCTGCCCCTGCTGGTCGGCGGGGCGGAGCGGGACGCGCAGAGCGATGCGCTCTCCCGCATCGACGGGACGATGCGGCTCTCCGGCGACGACACGCCGAGCCAGGCCGCCGCACGGATTGTTTTGAACGCCGCCGCCGGGGGGCGGATGAGCGGGATCGCCTGACGTATCGAGGATGACCGGAGCCGAAACGGACGTTCCGGTGCAGGTCAGGCGAAGTTCCCACCGTCATTGCGAGCGCAGCGAAGCAACCTCGTGAAACGGCACGGTTTCAGATCGCGCGCTGCCCTGGGTTGCTTCGCTGCGCTCGCAATGACGGAGCGGGCATTATCGGCCGAGAAGCCCAACCGGGAACTGTTGCCGTAGAGTGCTGCTCACCCTCCGCGCCGGCCACAGCGGACATAAGCCGCGGTGCCGCGCGCGCTCGACCAGGTGAGGCGGTCGCCGGCGACCATGAGGCGGACCTGGGAGGACCAGTGCCGGCCGCGGTCGCTGCATTCGGCACCCATCACCCAGGCGTTGCCGACCCGCCGGCTGTCGTGGAACGTGCAGATCGTCCTTCCGGCCCGGGCGCGCTCCTGCGTGATCGTGGCCGGGATGAAGCCCCGGCGGCGGGAGCGGGCGCCGCAGGCCTCGGCGGTCGGGCCCCAGATCCCGACGAACTCGGCGCTGCCCAAGGTCTGCGGCTTGGCGGATGCGGCCGCCATCGGGGCGGAGGCGGCCGCCCGCGTGCTCGGCGGTGCCTGGCTCGGGGCCGCCTGCGTCGCGGCCTGCAACGCGGCGTCGGGGCGCTGCACGTCCGGGATGGCCTCCTCCGGCATGTCGAGCATCACGACCCGGCGGCCGGGGGGCTTCGGCGCCGGCCGGGTCGCGGCGGGCTGGGAGCGGAACGGCAGGTCCTCGGTCAGGTAGACCGCGCTGTAGGCGAACAGCCCCACCCAGCCGAGCACGAGGAGGTCCGGCACGATGAAGCGGCGCTTGGAACCGGTTCGGGTCTCCTCACCCGGATCGGCCAGCACGACCGCGCCCATTCGATCCCCCTGGTCCAGGCATCCGGTGCCGATTCGGTCACCGGCCTGCGGGTGAAAAGCATGCCCCAACAAGAGACTATGGGGAACTGCCGCCGTGCTCAGCGCCCGAAGATCCCCTTCAGGAACTGCGCCGTGCGGTTGCGCTTGCGCTTGCGCTCCAGTTCCGTCGCGTCCTTGAGCCAGGCGACCTGGACGACCCGGCGCTCGCCCTCGAACGGCTCGTGGCCGTGCCAGGAATTGTCGGCCCGCAGGAAGGCGAACATCGTCCCCATGGTCGGGGGCACCTCGACCGCGAACGGCGCGTAGTTGCGGCCATCATAAAGGACCCGCAGGCGGCCGGCCGCCGGGGCATCCCAGGCGTCGTTCATGTAGACGAGCAGCGTCAGCACCTTCGACGGGCCGTCGGTGTGGATCGAGCCGTATTTCAGCTGGCTCTTCCGCATGATCGTGGTGAGCCGCGGGCAGGAGACGAGGTCGATGCCGAACTTCTCGCCGAGGATCTCCGAGAAGGCGTCGCTCTCCAGCTCGTCGATCAGCGCCTTGAACCGGCCCTTGAGGGCGACCTCGTCCACCGTCAGGTAGCCGGGCTTGGCGATGTCCGGAAAGTCGCGCCGGATCGCGTCGATCGCGTCCGGGTTCAGGACGTTGGTGCCGAGGGTGTACGGGTAGGGCTCGCGGGCCACCGGGGCGGCGCGCACGGCCGAAACATCGAGGATCGAGAGGGCGGACATCTGCGGGTCCCTGGGCTCCAGCGCACGTCGGCCGGCACGCTGGGCGCCGGAGGCGCGTGCCGGAGGGCCGACCGGGAGGCTCGTGCCGGGGCTGCCCCTGGGGCATCCGCGGTCCCGAAGTGACGAGCGCTCTCCGTGGTCCGGGAATCCCATAATCCGGTGATTGCGGCGGTCCAACGGCGAAAGCCGCATGGTGGCGCATTCCGGTGACAGTCGCGGGCCCCTCAGCCGTGCAGGATGGCGCGAGACCCGAGGACTTTCTTCTCGGGTGCGTGCGTTCTGGAACCCACTCTTGATGAGGCCGCTGGTCCTCGCCTGGCTGTGCATTCACTTGGTCGCTGGCGCGATCGGGGCGGGCGCGCTCGCCCAGCAATCCCGGACGCCGCGTCCCGCCGGGACAACGCGAATGACCTGCGCGGAGGCGATGGCGCTCATCAAGAACGAGGGCGACGTTGTGATCGCCGGTGGGACGAATTCGGAGCGCTTCGTCAGCGGCCCCGACCAGTGCAACGGCTCCGAGATCGCGGAACTGCGCTTCGTCCCCACCCGCGACAATCCGCAATGCCCGATCGGCTATCGCTGTCGCGAGCCGGGCTTCGAGGAGTGGAACTGGTAGCGCGGGAAGCGGCGTGACGTCGCGACCGCCGGATTCTGACGAAACTTTCACGTGACAGCACACGCGAAGTGCCACGTTGTCGCCACGACCCAAGGCCAAGGCCGCCGGGTTGCGTTCCCAAAGGGGCGCTCACGTTAGGCGGGAGACACGCGTGGCTTCACTCAGGACCGGGCTCGGGATCCAGGCCGTGCTCACGGCCTTGGCCGCGCTGATCCTGCTGGCGCTCCCGGGGATCCCCAGCCCGCCGCTCTACGTCTCGCTGGCCGGCTTCGTGATGGCCGGCATCCTGCTCGCGGCGAACGGCATCTCCGCCTACCTGAAGGTGTTCGTCTCGGTCTACGGGTTCGGCTACTTGCTGCTCGCCGGCATGAAGACCGTGGCCGCCATGGGCCTGCTGCCCCCGGTGGTGGCGGCGCTGCTGCCGCCCGACTTCGCGGCCACCGGCGCGGTGGTGTTCGGCGCCATCGTGCTCGGCGTCTCGCATCTCGAGCCGATCCGCGCGATCACCGACATCGCCGACCCGTATTTCGCCAACCGCGATAAGCCGACCAAGGAGATCGGCCTGTTCCGCTGGTTCGGCAGCACCGAGGGCCGGATCGGGCGCAACCTCGTCGCCCTGTCGATCTTCGTGAACTTCGCCGACGTGGCGCTGACCCTGCGGTTCAACTTCTTCTACCGCGACATCTACAACTCGCTGCAGGAATACGACGCGGCGGCGTTCTGGTACCAGCTGCTCTGGATCTTCGTCCCACTGGCGACGCTCAACATCGCCATCGGCATGTTCGACCTGTTCGTCGATTCCTCGCTGCACATCCGCTGGCGCACCTGGCTGACCCACAGCCTGTACGAGCGCTGGCTCGGCAAGGGCACCCATTACCGGATCCCGTTCACCGACGAGGAGGCGGACAACCCGGACCAGCGTATCCAGGCCGACGTCAACCTGTTCATCCAGCAGACCGCGAGCCTGTCGATCCGGCTGCTCAGCCAGGCGGCGCAGCTCGTCTCGTTCATCGTGATCCTGTGGACGCTGTCGCGCGACTTCGTCGTGCCGTTCACCGACACGGTGATCCCGGGCTTCCTGGTCTGGCTGGTGATCGCCTACGCGGTGGTCGGCACCTGGCTCACCCACCTGATCGGCCGGCCCCTGATCGGGCTGAACTTCCGGCAGGAGCAGGTCGAGGCCGATTTCCGCTTCTCGCTGGCCCGCAACCGGATCTATTCGGAGCAGATCGCGCTGCTGCGCGGCGAGCGCGCCGAGGCCACGCGTCTCGGCTCGCTGTTCCACATGATCATCGACAATTACGTCGGCATCATCTTCCGCCGCATCAAGCTGATCGCCTTCACGTTCAGCTACCGGCAGGCGAGCGTCATCTTCCCGATGGTCCTCGCCGCCCCGTCCTTCTTCGCCAAGAAGATCACCCTGGGCGCGCTCCAGCAGACCTCGCAGGCGTTCGGACAGGTGCAGAGTTCCCTGTCGTTCTTCGTGGATTCCTACACCACGCTCGCCTCCTACAAGGCGAACACCATCCGTCTCGGGTCCTTCCGCCGGGCGATGAGCAAGGCCGAGGCGCTGGAATCGGCGGGCTACGGACTGGTCCAGGGCAACGAGACCGCCAACGGCGTCACCGCGCGCGGGCTGGTTCTCGCCCTGCCGGATGGCCGCGAGATCGTGTCGGCGCCGGAACTGACCCTGGCCCGCGGCGGCGCGACTCTGGTCACCGGCCCCTCGGGCTCCGGCAAGTCGACGCTGTTCCGGGCGATCGCCGGGATCTGGCCGTTCGGCAAGGGCCGGGTCGACGTGCCGGCCGGCCAATCGACGCTGCTCCTGCCGCAGCGGCCCTACATTCCGCAGGGGACCCTGCGGGGCGCCGTGGTCTACCCGAACACCACCGACCAGTTCTCGGATGCCGCGATCCGGGATGCGCTGACGGCGGCGCAGCTCCCGCATCTCATCGACCGCTTGGACGAGACCGACACCTGGGAGCGGCGCCTCTCGGGGGGCGAGCAGCAGCGCCTCGCCATCGCCCGGGCGATCCTGGCCAAGCCCGCCTGGCTGTTCCTCGACGAATCCACCGCCTCCCTGGACGAGCCCTCCGAGGCGAAAATCTACGCGATGCTGCGCGAGCGGCTGCCCGACACCACCATCGTCTCCATCGGCCACCGCTCGACGCTGGACGCGTTCCACGACCGGCGGATCGTCCTTGAGCCCCAGGGCAGCGTCTTCACCCCGCGGGAACGCCGCGCGCCGCAACCGGCGGAATAAGTGGACTTCGTCACGACGGCCCGGGGAAAATGCCCCGCAGAAGTTGCGAGTTGGAAATATTAAGGAACCTGAGACTGCGGGGTCCGTTTGTCATGCGCTGAATAAATCGGAGGAACGCATGACCAAGATCAAGACCCTTGCGGGCGCCGGCGCTCTCATCCTGATGTCGACCGCCGCCTTCGCGGCGCCGTGCGCGACCGGGACGACCGTGACGCGCGACAAGGAAGCCAGCAAGGCCTCGACCGTCGATCCGAGCGTGAAGACCCCGACCACCCCGGGCGCCAAGGCCGAATCCCCCGGGACCGTCGGTGCCATGACCAATGCCGGCACCGCGACGTCGCCGTCGGACGTGCAGGCCCAGTCGCAGGGCAAGCCGACCGCCGCGCAGGCTGGCAAGGGCGGCGACGACTGCTGATCGTCACCACGCAAGTTTTTGGATGATGGAACGCCCGCCCGGCTCAGCCGCGGCGGGCGTTCTTGTTGGGCGCCCTGTTCAGGCGGCCTTGCGCAGGTTGGCGGCATTCCGGGCCGCGCGCTTGATGGCGTCCCGGTCGAGCGGGCCGGGCTTCACCACCCAGCTGCCGCCGACGCAGAGCACCGACGGGATGGCGAGCCAATCCGGAGCGGTCGCCTCGGTGATCCCACCTGTCGGGCAGAACCTCACCTGGCCGAACACCGCGGTCATCGCCTTCAGGGCCTTGATCCCGCCCGCGGCCTCGGCCGGGAAGAACTTGAACCGGTCGAGCCCGTAATCGAGCCCGCGCATGATGTCGGCCGCCGTGGCCACGCCCGGCAGGTAGGGGACGCCGTTGGCCTTGGCGGCGTCGGTCAGCGGCTCCGTGAGCCCCGGCGAGACGATGAACTCGGCGCCCGCCGCCAGGGCGTTCTCGAGATCGACGGGGTTCAGGACTGTGCCGGCCCCGACCACCGCACCCTCGACCTGGGTCATCTCGCGGATCACATCCAGCGCTGCCGGGGTGCGCAGGGTGACCTCCAGGGCGGTGAGCCCACCCGCCACGAGAGCCTCGGCGATCGGCCGAGCCTGGGCGACATCCTCGATCACCAAGACCGGGATGACGGGCACGGAGCGCATCAGCGCGTCGATGCTGGTCAGATCGTTCATGATCGGCTTCTCCCGTTCGACGTTCACAGGCCGGCCGCGGCGAGCATGGCTGAGGCGCCCCGCTCCGCGGTGTCGGCCCCTTGGCGCATGAGAGCGAACAGCTCACGCCCGGTTCCCGTTTCCGGAACCGGCTGGACCGCTGCCTCGCGGGCGTCCAGTTCGGCGGCGTCGACGAGGACCTCCAGCAACCCCTCGGCGGCGCTGAGGCGGACGATATCGCCGTCGCGAATCCGCCCGATGGCACCACCGCCGAGCGCTTCCGGGCTCAGGTGGATGGCGGCCGGGACCTTGCCGGAGGCGCCGGACATGCGCCCATCCGTGACCAGAGCGACCTTGTGGCCGCGGTCCTGCAGCACCCCGAGCGGGGGCGTCAGCTTGTGCAGTTCCGGCATGCCGTTGGCCCGCGGCCCCTGGAACCGCACCACCACGACCACGTCGCGCTCCAGCTCGCCGGCCTTGAACGCCTTGAGCACGTCGTCCTGGTCGGAGAACACCCGGGCCGGGGCCTCGATGGTCCGGCGGCTCTCCTCCACGGCGCTGGTCTTGAACGTCGCCCGGCCGAGATTGCCCGACACCAGCCGCATGCCGCCATCGGGCTGGAACGGGTTGTCGGGCCGGCGGATCATGGTGTCGTCCAGGCTCTCCGGCACCGCATCCTGGAAGACGAGCTCCTCGCCGTCGAGCTTCGGGTCGCGCGCGTGATCGCGCAGCGACTGGCCGGCCACCGTGAGGATGTCGTCGTGGAGCAGCCCGGCATCGAGCAGCGCCGCCATGACGAAGCTCATCCCGCCGGCGGCGTGGAAGTGGTTCACGTCGCCGGCGCCGTTCGGGTAGACCCGGGCGATCAGCGGCACGGTGTTGGACAGCCGGTCGATATCCTCCCAGTCGATCACGATGCCGGCGGCGCGGGCGATGGCCGGCAGGTGGATCGCGTGGTTGGTCGAGCCGCCGGTCGCCAGCAGGCCCACCGCGGCGTTCACGATCGCCTTCTCGTCCACGCAGAGGCCGAGCGGCCGGTAATCGTTGCCGGCGGCGCCGATCTCGGTGAGCCGGTGGATCGCCGCCCGGGTCACGGCCTGGCGCAGCTTGGTGCCCGGGTTGATGAACGAGGCGCCCGGCATGTGCAGGCCCATCATGTCCATCATCATCTGGTTCGAGTTGGCGGTGCCGTAGAACGTGCAGGTGCCGGCCCCGTGATAGGAGGCGGACTCGGATTCGAGCAGTTCCGCGCGGCCGACCTTGCCCTCGGCGTAGAGCTGGCGGATCCGCTGCTTCTCCTTGTTGGCGAGCCCCGAGGGCATCGGCCCGGCCGGGATCAGGATCGTCGGCAGGTGGCCGAAGCGCAGCGCCCCGATCAGCAGGCCCGGCACGATCTTGTCGCAGATGCCGAGAAGCGCGGCGCCGTCGAACATGCCGTGGCTCAGGCCGACCGCGGTGGAGAGCGCGATCGTGTCCCGGGAGAACAGCGACAGCTCCATGCCGCGCTGCCCTTGCGTGACGCCGTCGCACATCGCCGGGGTGCCGCCCGCCACCTGGGCGGTGGCGCCGCGCTCGCGGGCGAAGACCTTGATCTGGTCGGGATAGCGCCCGTAGGGCTGATGGGCCGACAGCATGTCGTTGTAGGCAGTGACGATGCCGATGTTCATCACCGTCCGGCCGTCGCGGAGCGCCGGCTTGTCCTCGCCGGAGGCGGCGAAGCCGTGGGCGAGGTTGCCGCAGGCGAGCGTCGGCCGGTGCACGCCCGAATCGCGCTCCCGGGCGATCAGGTCGAGATAGGTCCGCCGGGACTCGCGGGAGCGCGCGACCACGCGCTCGGTGACCGCCGCGACCTCGGGATGAAGCTCGGTCATGCACGTACCTCCGTCCAGGATGGCGACGGATCGCCGGGCCGGTACCGATCCCGGCCGCGACCGCGTCGCACCGGGCTATCTAGGCGGTGGCCGAGATGTTGTAACCCGGCCCCCGCGCAGGGCGGCCGAGCGCGGCCGCCGACGCGGGATGGGCGCGACGGCGTATGACCATCGCGATCGATGGAGGGCCGAAGCTTGCGCTCCAGAAGGGCGGGTTTTTCGATCCCGACCCGGATCGCCCGCTGTCGGATGAAACGCCACGAGAATGGACACGCGCCCTTCCTCCCCCCCTTTGCAGGCTCGCGGATTCGTACATCGGGTCGGCAGAATACACGGAAAGCACCGCGGCTTTCCCTCCCCCGCAGGGGGGGGAGGGGGAGGTGCCCGTCTCAGGCCTCATGCATCTTCAAAGAGGCTGGGTGAGAGTCATCCTAATAGAAGAGCCGCTCAATACTCCCAGAAGATGCGCTGCAGCTCCTTGGTGTCCTGGGTCTTGGTCAGCGCCACGGCGGCCAGGATCTTGGCCTTGGCCGGGTTGAGGTCGTGGGCGACGACCCAGTCGTATTTGTCGTCCGGCTGCTCGGCGTTGCGCAGGACCAGGCCGTCCGGAACCCGCGAGGAGCGGATCACGATCGTGCCCTTGGAGCGGATGTCCTTGAGCTTGTCCACGAGGTAGCCGGCCACCGAGCCGTTGCCCGTGCCGGCATTGACGATCGCCTTGGCGCCGGCCTGGACCTCGGCATCGTATACCCCGGGGATCATGTTGCCCGAGCCGTAGACGATGCCGACCAGCGGCAGGCTGTCGATCGTATCGATATCGAACTCGGAACTGCTGTTGTGACGCTTCGCCAGGGAGCGGACGAAGTAGGTCTTGCCCTCGATCACCATGCCGAGCGGCCCCCACTGGCTGTAGAAGGCGCTGGGCACCACGTTGGTCCGCTTGTTCACGTCACGGCCCGACTGGATCGTGTCGTTCATCGTCACGGTGACGCCCTTGCCGATCGCCTCCTTGCTCGCCGCCACCGTCACGGCGTCGAGCAGGTTGAGGGCGCCGTCGGCGGAAATCGCCGTGCCCGGCCGCATCGAGCCCACGACAACGATCGGCTTGTCGCTCTTCACCACGAGGTCGAGGAAGAACGACGTTTCTTCGAGGGTGTCGGTGCCGTGGGTGATGACCACGCCGTCGACGTCGTCCTGCTTCAAGAGGGCGGAGACCCGCTTGCCGAGCTGGACCAGCTGCGCGTCGGTGAAGCTCTCCGAGGCGATCTGGAAGACTTGCTCCCCGCGCACGTTGGCGATGGTGCTGACCTGCGGGACGGCCGCGATCAGCTTGTCCACTGGCACCTTGGCGGCCGTGTAGGTGGCGCTGTTGGCCGCGTCGGCGCCCGCCCCCGCGATCGTGCCGCCGGTGGCCAGGATCACGACGTTCGGCTTCTTCACGGCCGCCGCATTGCTGGCATCCGTCATCTCGCGGGCGCGGAGCGGGGGCGCCACCAGGGCGCCGGCGAGCGCCAGCGCCAGGGTCGCTCCGCGCAGGGCATGGGCCGCGCCGCTTCGGCAGGAGATCATCGGGGATCCTTCGGTTTGAAAGGCGATCGCGAGTCGGGCTCGCCGGCCGGGATCGTAGACCCCGCCCGGTGCGAGGCAAGTTTCGTGCAGGCGATCCGCTGGCGAAGGGATCCTTTTCGTAAGCTTGGGCGTTTCTCCCTATCGTCGTTCGTTCGGAGGTAGACCCCCATGCTGCATCTCGCCGGACTGCTCGACGAGCTTGAGCGGAGCGAGCCCGCACGGGCCGCCATGGCCATCCTCGAATCGGCGCTCGCTCGCCGGTCGGTGGAAGAGCAGACCGCGTTCTGGCGCGCGGTCGATCTGTACTACGTTTCCCGCAAGGCTCCGCCGGAGCCCACGCCTGCCATGCTCGCCGCCGCCGTGCCGCAGATGGCGGCAGCTGTCTGAGCGGGTCGGTCACAGAGAGAGCGCGCGCCCTTTACGGTTCCGGGCCTGCGTGGGCGGCCCGCTCAACGCCCGTCGCGCCGCGCCGGCCGTCGGCACCGCGTCCCGGCGCTACGGGTTTGTCGGCCGCGCGACTGTCCCTCCATCAGGACCCGTCGTCGGTTTCTCATGAGGTCGCATAGGATTTCACCGCCTCGCCGCCCCGGCCCGTCGCGCGGTCGAACAGGCGGTTGAGGTAGCCGCGCATCGGTCGCTCGATCAGGAACCGGCTGGCGATGCCCATGGCGATGGCCGGCACGACGAGAGCCTTGCTGATCCGTCCGCCCATCCTCTCGTGCAGCACATAAAAGGGCTGTTGCCAGAGATAGATCGAGTAGGACCAGGCTCCGAACAGCAGGAGCGGCGTCACGGCCAGGTTCTCCCGCACGGCGGCCGGCGCCCGCGGGATCGCCGCGACCGCCACAGCGAGCAGCGCGGTACCGAGGCTGTACTTGATCGGGTCCGGGACGGCCTCGACGTTCAGCATCAGGCCGAGGAGCAGCAGGAGGACGGGCCTCCAGGAGGGCGTCTCATCCGTCGGGTCGTCGCGGCCGAACTTCAGATAGGCGGCGGCCCCGAGCAGGATCGACGCGCCCCGGACATCGCTGCGCCAGTACACTTCCGTGTAGGTGCCGCCGGTCAGCGTCGAGACCAGCCCGTTCACGCAGGCCAGGGCCGCCAGCGTCGCGAGGACCGGGAGCAGCGGGAACCCGAATCTGTGCCAGAGGAGTGCGATGACGCCCAGCAGGATATAGCTGTGCTCTTCGACGCAGAGCGACCAGATGTGGTCGACATTGGGGACTTCACCGAACCACAGGTGATAGTAGTTGTAGGTCAGGGTCACGGCCGCGAGGCAGCCGTAGAGCTGCCGATGATGGCCGGTGGCGAGGACGAGAAGGCTCATCGCCAGCACGAAACAGATCAGCGCCGGATAGATCCGGGACGCCCGACGGACGAAAAACCGCGTCAGCGGCGTGGCGCGCACGAACAGGATCTCGGCCATCAGCCGGCCGCTGAGCACGAAGAACAGCTCCACCCCGAAACGGCCGAGATTGATCCCGCGGCTCGTCGCGAAATGGCCGACGAGCACCAGCAGGATCGCGCAGCCGCGCCAGCCGTCGAGCACGGGAAGGTGACGCGGCGGCATGGGGGGCCTGTCGGGCTGATCTTTAGCAAGGTTCTAAAGAGGCCGGCTTCCGACGCGGCACCCAGATGGTCTTAAGCGGTAGACGGTGTGCACAGGGCAAGCCGGCGCGTCGAAAGACGTATCGGGTCCCGCAAACCCCCGGCGCCGGCATCGTCAGAGGGCGACGATGCCGGCGCGATCTTGCGGTCGGTCAGAACACCGAGATCAGCACGATACCGGCCGCCATCAGCACGCCGCCGATCAGACGGCCGATCCCGGCGCGGACGCGCTTCATCCCGAGCCAGCCGAAATGGTCGATGGCGATGGAGGTGAACAGGTTCGCGGTGATCAGGAGCCCGTTGAAGGCACCGGCGCCGACCTTGTCGACGAACAGCAGGCCGGCGAACACCGCCACCGCCCCGGCGATGCCGCCCAGCGCGCCCCACCACGGCACCCGGGCCACGTCCGCCCGGGTCGGCAGCGGAGTCGGGCGGAGCAGAAACACGAACAGGAAGACGAGCGCCACCGGGATGAACGACACGGTGGCGGCGAGCCAGGGGTTCACAAGGGCGCCGCGCAACTGCGCGTTGAGCACCACGCCGACCGCCTGAAGCGAGCCCGCGACCAGGATGAACGGGTAGAGCAGCCGGGCCATCAGGCCGCCTTCGCTGCCTTCAGCCTTCTCGTCCTCCAATTTCGGGCCGGTGGCGCGGGCGATGAACACGATCCCGACCACCATCAGCAGGCCGCCGAGCCAGGGCATCGCCTTGAAGCCCCCGGCCTTGAGGCCGAACAGTCCGAGGCTGTCGAGCGCCAGCGAGGTCAGGATGTTGGCCGTGATGGTCAAGCCGTTGAACGGGCCGGCCCCGACCTTGTCCACGAAGGCGAGTCCGCCGAACACCGCCACCGCCCCGGCGACGCCGCCAAGCGGCGCGTACCAGGGCATCGCGCCCAGGGTCTGCAGCGTCGGCAGCGGCGTCGGCATGGTGAAGAACAGGATCGTGAACACGATCACGATCGGCATGAACGAGTAGGTCGCGGCCAGCCACGGATTGACCAGCGCGTCGCGCAGGCGCGCGTTCATAGAGTTGCCGAGCGCTTGGAGCGCACCCGCGACCAGGATGAAGGGATAGAGCAGGGCGGCGTTCAACGGCATGGTCTCCGGTCGTGGAAGGGCGAGGCGGTTTGCAAAGGCGTCGTCCTGGGAACCGGAGACCGGGCTCTCAGACGAGCAGCAGGGCGCCCAGGGCGAGCACGAGGGCCGGCGGCATCACCAGCAGGCCGAGCTTGAGGAACTGCCAGGCCGACACATCCTCGCCCTCGCGGCGGATCGCGGTCAGCCACAGGATCGTGGCCAACGAGCCGGTCACCGAAAGGTTCGGCCCGAGATCGACGCCGATCAGGATCGCCCCCGCGACCTTGTGCGAGACGTCCGCGGCCTGGACCGCGGCGCCGGCCAGCAGGCCCGCGGGCAGATTGTTCACGAAATTGGTGCCGAACGCGACCAGAGCGCCGCCGGCCCAGGCGGTGGCGGTGGGATCCCCCTGCGCGTAACCCTTCAAGGTATCGGCCAGCAGGGTGAGGATTCCGGTCTTCTCCAGCGCCTCGACCAGCACGAACAGCCCGGCCACAAGCGGAAGCACCGCCCAGGATACGTCCTTGACCACCTCCACCAGGCCGCCGCGGTTCAACGCCACCACCAGCAGGGTCGTGGCGAGGCCGGCCACGAAGGTCGGCAGGCCGAGCTCGATGCCGGCGGCCGAGGCCCCGATCAGCGCGCCCGCGGTGGCGATGATGCCGAGCCCGGCGACCTTGCCGCCGAGGCCAAGGCTCACGGTCTCGACGTCGGTCTTGATGGTCTGTCCCTTGAGCCGGGCGTTCTGCGTCAGTCGCAGCACCGCGTAGGTCGCGACGATCGCCAGGACCGACGGCAGCGCGAAGGTGGCGAGCCACTGGCCGAGGGGCGGCATGTCGGTGGCGAACACGACCAGGTTGGCGGGGTTCGAGATCGGCAGCACGAAGCTCGCCGCGTTGGCGATGAAGGCGCAGATGAACAGGTAGGGCAGGGGCTCGGCGTCTGCCGCCTTGGCGGCGGCGTAGACTGCGGGCGTCAGCACCACCGCGCAGGCGTCGTTGGAGAGGAACACCGTGACCACGGTGCCGACGATGTAGATCAGCAGGAACAGCCGGGTCGGCGAGCCCTTTGCGGCACGCACCGCCAGGCCGGCGAGCCAGTCGAACAGCCCTTCCTTGCGAGCGATCTCTGCGAGCAGCATCATGCCGACGAGGAACAGATAGACGTCGGTACCCTTCGCGACGCCGTCGAGGGCGACCTGCCAGGGCAGCAGGCCGAGCACGACCAGAAGGGCTGCGCCGAGCACCGCCCAGATCGCCTCCGGCCACGAGAACGGGCGCACGATGACGCCCAGGGTGGCGAGCGCAGCGATGCCCCAGGTCGCCAAATTCGGTGTGAGGGTCAGTCCAGCGATCACGTCTTACAATCTCCCCCCGGAGTCGTGGTGAGGATCACCACTTGCGGCCGTAGCGGTTGGGCCCGAGCTGGTCGCCGCGCACGCCTTTGCCGACCCAGGACGGAATCCGGCCCGCGTCGCTACCCGGTTTCTGCGGCATTGGTGGTGGCGCCGCGCTGTCCGAGGCGGCCATCACGGGCTCGATCACGTCGGTATCGACGTAGTCCGGGCCGTGGCCGGGCCAGCGCCCGTCCACCGCCTCGACCTGGATGCTGCGCCCGCTGCCGTCCCAGGCCAGGGCCGCCTCGTAGCAGCGCGAATCCGGACGCCGCTCCATCCGCAGCCAGGGTCCGGTATCGACCCGGCAATGAACGTAGTCCGGCGGCGCGTCGGACAGGACGACGGCCCGGACGCTGATCCGCCCCTCTGCGTCGAGTTCCATGCCGCTGCTGGCGGGCGTGATCGGCCGCGTCGCGACGCGCCGGTCCGCCGGGCTGGGGATCAGCACGAAGGGCGTGGTGCGGTCGAGGGGTCGGAAGCGCCAGCTTGTCACCGGGCCATCGATCGCCGCGGCCGCGCAGCCGCCCGAGCCGTCCTCGGTC
>NZ_LKKO01000079.1 GCF_001455965.1 Methylobacterium sp. GXS13 | reverse complement strand
CCCCCCACCCCAACCGGCCCGCCCACCTGGACCCCGGACACCAATCCGCTGCCGAAGGTCGGCCGCACCCGTCCCAGGAAGGCCGGATCGAGTGTGGGGCGCAAGCCCGCCAGCCGCAGCGTGAGCGTTCCATCCACCGTGCGGCCGTCGGAGAGCAATCCGGCAAGGCCGCTCGGGCGCCGGATCGGCGGCAGGGTCAGCACCACGGAGAGCGGCCCGCTCTCGGCCTGCGGCGCCAGGTCGGCGATCTCGGCGGGCGAGACCGCGGCCTGGGCCAGCCCAGCCTCGGTGCCGACCTCGCTCCAGCTCAGGGCGAGCCGGGTTGCCGCGACGCGCTGCGGGTAGAGGCCGTTCTGCAGATGGGCGGTGAGCCGCAGTGCCGTGCCGGCGGTCGCGTCCGCCCCACGCACCACCAGAACGCCGTTCTCCAGCCCGGCCTGCAGGCCGCCGGTGTCGAGTCGGTCGAAGCGCAGGGTCAGGCCGCCGGCCAGCACCGGCTTCAGGTTCACGGGCGGATGGTTGAACAGGGCCTTGAGGCCCGGCGCAGCCACGGCGGCTTCGAGCGCACGGCCGCCAGCCGCACCGTAGCCGATCCCATAGATGACGAAGCCGCCCTCCGCGAAGTTGCGCCCCTTCAGGGGCATCCGCACCGGGTAGGCGACGATCCGGCTGATCGCGTCGGATTCGCGAAGCGCCGTATAGAAGGCGGCGGTGTTGCGCGCGACCTCGGCGCTGTTGCCCGGGCTGTTCTTGTTGTTGGTGACCATCCAGATCACGCCGTCCCGGCCGCGCAGGCCGGTGCGGATCGCCCCGAGCAGCGCGCCGTTGAAATCGGCATCGGCATAGGCGGCGCTGCCGGCCTTGCGCGGCAGATCGATCGCAGCGATCGCCGCCCGGATCCGCGCGGCATCGTAGGCGCCGTCATACAGGATGCGCGGCGAGGGCCGGCCCCCGACCTGCCGAGCCTGCCCGAAGGTCGCCACGGCGATGTCGGCCCCCGGGACCCGGGCCGCCGCCACCAGGGCCTCCACCAGCGGCCGGAACTGCGAGCCCTCGGCGGTGAGGAACGGCTCCATCCAGCCGGAATCCTGCACAAGAAAGACCTGCCGCACCGGCGTCTCGGCCCAGGCGTGTCCGCCGAGCGCAAGGACGAGCATCATAACGGCCCGCAGGAACGCGCTCATGCCGTGCGCAGCCGCAGGGCGTGGCAGCGGCATGCCGACCGGCTCCACAGGTAGAGCACGCCGTCGTGCAGCAGCGCCCGTGCATCGCCGATCCGCGACACCGCGAGACCGACCGGCAGGCGGCGCAGGCCGGCCCCGTGGGCGTGATGGAGGACGTGGCCGGTCACCGGTGCCGGCAAGCTCTCGCCGCGCAGAAAGCCGCCGCGGGGGCCGGGAATGTCGAGAGCGAGCAGGATCGTGTCGCGGGCCAGCGCCAGAAG
Source organism: Methylobacterium sp. GXS13 (assembly GCF_001455965.1). Taxonomy (GTDB): domain Bacteria; phylum Pseudomonadota; class Alphaproteobacteria; order Rhizobiales; family Beijerinckiaceae; genus Methylobacterium. Next base: position 16,162 of record NZ_LKKO01000079.1, on the reverse strand, counting down.
GGGCACCAGCAGGTTGCCGGCATGGGCGCCGAGGTTGACCGCTTCCTCGGCGGCCTGCCACGGCACGTCGAACCGCTCCGCGCCGGAATAGGTACAGGGCCCGGCCGCGAGATGCGGCCCGTCGAGCTGATGAAGCGCCGGATCCGACGCCAGGGCGGCGAGGTGATAGCGGCCCTCCAGCATGCCGAGCTGGTGGTGGAGGTCGGCGCGGTCGCGCCAGGGGGCCTGCGCGATGATCGGCGCGAAGCCTGCGGGCCAAGATGCGACTGTGGTCTCGTCGCCGAGCGTCCGGCAGGCGACGAACCCGTCCGGACCGGTCCAGAACGTATCGCCGAGGCGGTTGGTCCAAGGCCCGGCGAAATCCGCATCGGGGGCAGTGCAGCCGAGGTCGCGCAGGTCGAGGGCGGTCGAATCGGCATCTTTCCGGCAGAGGACGAGACGGCCGCCACGCTCGCCGAGAGCGAGGAGGCTGCCGCTCTGCCGGCTTGGGGCAGACAGGAACCGCAGGCCCGGTACCCGAACCTCGGTGTGAACGAGGCTTTGCGTCAGCTGGGGCAGGCGCACGCTGACCAGCACCGCGGCGGTGGTGTAGGCGATGCCCCGGCGGCCCGCCGTGATGCCGGAACCCACCGGGTGCGGCGGCAACCGTCCGAGCCCGACGAAGTTTCGGCCGTCCCATTCCTCGAACGCGCCCAGGTTCTCCTGGAACAGGTAGAGCGCCGCCGGGTGTCCGGCCCGGACCAGCGCGGGAACGCCGCTCGGCAGCGGTACCTCCGTCGCGCTCTCCAGATCGATATCGAGGATCTCCGGGGCCAGCGTCGGAACCGGCGGCCCCAGGGGCGCGCCGGTCTCGGGCGAGTGCGCGAAGGCGGCCGGGAACGGCCGGCCCTGCCGGTCCCGCCGGATGCCCAGATGGGCGATCCGGGCATCGTCAGCGGGAATCGCGACGCCTGCGACCTCGGCCGCGATGGGACGCCCTCCCCGGAATCGCCAGTGCTGGCGCCCGGCCAAGCTCGTGACCCGTGGTTCCGGATCGATCGGCCAGACGCCCTCCGGCGCGGCGCGGGCGAGCGGCGATGGATCGTCCAGACTCAAGGGCACCGGTCCAGGGGCGGGAAGGCGACGGGGATCGTTCCCGATTTTTCGCGGGATGGGAAGGGCGGGGCTTGCGCGATGCCGAGCAATGGAAGGGGGGCACCCATCGATCGTTGCTCCGCTCGGTCTCAGTACGAAGCGCCTTGTCATTCCGGGGCGCCGCAGGCGAGCCCGGAATCCAGAGCCGCCGACGGCGCAAAACCTTGAGTGAGTTGCGTTTCTGGATCCCGGGCTCCGCTTCGCGGCCCCGGGATGACAGGGTGGATGATCGAACGGCAATCAGACTCCCACGCTCACGGGATCCCGATCATCTTGTGCGTCTGCAGCGACAGCCGCCAGCGGGCGTCCTGGCGGCAATAGGCGATGGCGGCCTGCGTGCTGGCGCCCTGCTCCGGCCCGTCCATCGGCTGGAGGAAGCGGTGCCGGAAGGCGAGGCCGACGAAATCCGCCGGGTCGGCATCGGCCTGGGGATAGACCAGCTTCAATTCGTGACCGCTCGTCTGCGCCAGGGGATTGGCGCCCTTGGGGCTGACGCAGATCCAATCGATGCCCGGGGGCGCCGGCAGGGTGCCGTTGGTCTCGATGGCGATCTCGAACCCGTGCCCGTGCACCGCCTCGATCAGGGGTGTGTCGAGCTGCAGCAGCGGCTCGCCGCCGGTGAACACGACGTAGCGGCTCTCCGGGCCCCCGGCCCAGGTCCGGGCGATGGCGTATGCGAGGGCAGCGGCATCCGCGAAGCGACCGCCGCCCTCCCCGTCCAGGCCGACGAAATCGGTGTCGCAGAACCGGCAGGCCGCCGCAGCGCGATCGGCCTCACGCCCGGACCAGAGGTTGCAGCCGGCGAATCGGCAGAACACCGCCGCGCGGCCCGCCTGGGCGCCCTCCCCTTGAAGGGTGTGGAAGATCTCCTTGACCGCGTAAGCCACCGCTTTTCCCGAAACCTGTTCGCCTCACAGCCCTCCGCACATAAGCGGCATGCGGCCTGTGGACCACTGGTGCCCGAGCCAGGCAGACCCGCGGTTGTGTCCCGCCTTGCTCTTGCCACGGTGGAGACGTTCATGCCGTGATGCAGCACGACGACCGCCCCCGGCGGTCCGGGCTGCACGCATCCCGGCCGGCCGGCCGGAAGATTGGTGCCTAGCGGTGCCGCCGTGGCGATCCTCTGACGAGTCGGGCTCGAATGTCCTCTTCTCTCCTCCGGCGCGTGACCGTCGGATTCGCGGCGTTGACGGGGCTTCTCGGCACGAGCCTCATCGGGATCCAGGCCGCCAACGCGGTGACCTCGCCGATCCTCGTGGTCGATGTCGATTCCGGCAAGGTGATCTACGCGCAGGCGCCGACCGATCCCTGGTATCCGGCCTCGATCACCAAGCTGATGACCACCTACGTCGCCCTGGACCTGGTGCGGCAGGGCAAGGTCTCGCTCGATTCGATGATCAGGATCTCGGCGGCGGCGGCGTCCGAGCCGCCCTCCAAGATGGGCTTCAAGCCGGGCACGCAGCTCACCCTCGACAACGCCCTCAAGATCATCATGGTCAAGTCGGCCAACGACATCGCCTACGCGATCGGCGAGAATCTCGGCGGCTCGATCGAGGGCTTCGCCGACCTGATGAACGAGACCGCGCAGCGGATCGGCATGCGCGACAGCCGCTGGACCAACCCCAACGGCCTGCCCGACCCGCGCCAGTGGACCTCGGCCCGCGACATGGCGGTGCTGGCCCGCGCGCTGATCCGCGACTTCCCGGATTCCCACGACCTCTTCTCGATCTCGGCGATCCAGTTCGGCCGCGCCGTCATGGCCAACCACAACGGCCTGCTCGGCCGCTATCCGGGCGCCGACGGGATGAAGACCGGCTTCATCTGCTCGGGCGGCTTCAACGTGGTGGCGACCGCCTCGCGCAACGGCCGCCGGGTCATCACCATCGTGATGGGGCAGCCGAGCCCGCGCGAGCGCGACGTGAAGGCCGCCGACCTGTTCGACTACGCCTTCAACCAGAGCGCCGGCTGGACCAGCCCGACCCTCGACGCCCTGCCGGCCTCGTCCCTCGGTGGGCCGCCGGATATCCGCCCCTACGTCTGCGGCGGCAAGAAGCCCCCGGCGATCGACGACGGCGCCGGCGCCGTCAGCGCCCCCGGCTCGGCGGCACAGCTGATCGGCGGTGCTGCGGCCAATTCCCCGGCGCTCGCGATGGCCGCCTTCTCCAGCCCGGCTTTGCGCGCCCGCACGCTCCCGCCGCGGGCGCCGCTGCAGCCGATCGCGGTCTGGATCGGCCGCAACCCGGCCGAGGGTCAGCAGATCCTGGCGGCGCAGGAATCCGAGCAGAAGACGGCCGCCGCCAATACCCGGGCCGCCCGGCTCGAAGCCGCCAAGGCCAAGCGCGAGGCCGCGCTGCAGGCGGCCAAGCAGGCCCGCGAGGCGCGGCTTGAGCAGGTCAAGGCGGCCAGCGCCGCCAAGGCTGCGGCCAAGCCGGCCGCGAAGGTCGCGGCGAAGCCGGCCCACGGCCTGCCGCGGAACGCCAGCGCCTATACGGCGGCGGAGACGCCGGGCATGCCCGAGGCCAAGCCCGGCAAGGGCCTCTCGAAGCCCGCCGCCCACAAGGCGCCGGCCAAGCCGGAGGCCAAGAGGGCCGAGGTGAAGAAGCCTCAGGGCAAGAAGGCCGCCGCCGAGGAGTAGCGGCCTCTCGGCATCGCGCTCCGGCGCGTTGCCTCCGACCCCGAAAACCCCCATCTCGGCGGTCATGTCCCTGACCGCCTCGCCCGCCCCGGATCCGCGCCGACCGGAGCCGATCCCGCTCACCGTGATCACCGGCTTCCTCGGTGCCGGCAAGACCACGCTGCTGAACCGGCTTTTGCGCGATCCGGCGCTCGCCGACACGGTGGTGATCGTCAACGAGTTCGGCGAGATCGGGCTCGACCATCTGCTGATCGAGACCATCGACGAGGACATGGTCCTGCTCGGCGCCGGCTGCCTGTGCTGCACGGTGCGGGGCGACCTGATCACCACCCTCGAAGACCTGCTGCGCAAGCGCGACAACGGCCGGATCAAGCCGTTCCGCCGGGTGGTGATCGAGACCACCGGGCTCGCCGACCCCGCGCCGATCCTGCACGCGCTGATCTACCATCCTTATCTCGTGCTCCGGTACCGCCTGCAGGCGGTGGTGACGGTGGTCGATGCCATGACCGGTGCCGCCTCCTTGGACGCCCACCCGGAGGCCGTGCGCCAGGCCGCGGTGGCCGATCGGATCGTCCTGACCAAGGCCGACCTCGCCGGCGACACCGCCGGGATCCGCGCCCGGCTCGCCGCCCTCAACCCGGCGGCCCCGATCCTGCGGCCGGATGCGCCCGCGGAGGATCTGCTCGGCGGCCTGTTCGGCCTCGACGGCAAGGGCGCCGACGTGCGCGCCTGGCTAGGCGACGCGGCTTTGGCGGACCATCATCACCACGGCGACGTGAACCGCCACGATGCGGCGATCCAGGCCGTGTGCCTGACCAGCGCCGCGCCGGTGCCGCGCCCGGCCTTCGAGATGTTCATGGACCTGCTGCGCTCCGGCCACGGGCCGAAGCTGCTCCGGCTCAAAGGGATCGTGGCCCTCGCCGACGACCCGGAGCGCCCGATCGTCGTGCACGGGGTCCAGCACGTGTTCCACGCGCCCCTGACCCTGCCGGCCTGGCCCGATCCCGACCACACCTCCCGGCTCGTCCTGATCCTGCGCGATCTCGACCCGGCCTTCGTCCAGCGCCTGTGGGACGCGTTCCTGGGTCGTCCGCGGGTGGACGCGCCCGACGCTGCCGCGCTCACCGACAACCCGCTGGCGATCCCCGGCCCCTGATCCCCGGGCGGCACCGTCCTTGAAGCCACCGACCCGAACGGCGCCTCCGGGGCGCCCCGCGTCCCGGAATGGGACACTTGGTCGAGGGATCGGGACAGGCGATGGCGCGACGCTTCACCGTGATACAGGGCGGCCTTTCGGAGACGACGGCCCTGCCGGCGCCATCGGACCGGCCGCGCCCCCCGCTCGTCCTGGCCTGGAACCGGGATGCGCAGAGTGTCCCCGCTGCTTCCAGGCTGGCCGACGGCGAAGCCGCCGCGGCGACCGCCCGGGCGATCCGCACCCGCCTCGCGGTGCTCGGCCCCCCGGTTCGGCCCGCGGGCGCAAGCCGGGCGCCGTCCCGCGCAGCGGATCGCCCCCGCCAGCCGCGGGCGATCCCGGCGCACAACGTGCTCGGCGTGCGGCCAGAAGGCTGGGCGCCGCCGGCCGTGGCCGTGCCGGTGTTCGAGGATCGTGTGCGCGCCGTCGCCGCACCGTCAGCGCCTGCTCAGGGCGGGATCGCTCACGGCCTCTACGCCGGGAGGGGCGCGCTGCGGTTGGCGCTCCTGCGCCGGATCGATGCGATCGTCGCCGGCATGGTCAACCTTGGCGCCGGTCCGGTCGCCTGGCGACGGGTGCGGGGCTGAGCGGGGCCGTCAATCCGCCGCGTGTCGGGCCGGCCGACACGGCCCTAGCTGGTCTGCATGGCGCGCGACACACTCCACGGACTCCGACCCACGCCCCGCCGGACCAGGGCCCGCGCAGCGGCGACCCCCGGTGAGGCCGGCCGCGTCGAGGCCGTGATGGCACGTCTGGCCGAGGCCGACCCGGACCCGAAGGCGGGGTTCGACGACACCGATCCGTTCCGGCTGCTGGTGACCGTGCTGCTCTCGGCCCAATCCACGGGCCCGACGGTGGCGCGGATCGCCGACGCGCTGTTCGCACGGGTGAAAGACCCGGCCGGAATGCTGGATCTGGGCGAGGCGCAGATCACCGAGATCGTCCGGCCCGTGGGGCTCGGGCCGTCCAAGGCGCGCAACATCGTCAAGCTGTCGGCAGCTTTGATCGAGACCTATGACGGCGTGGTGCCGCGCAGCTCCGCGGAGATGCGCCGCCTGCCCGGCATCGGCCGCAAGAGCGCCGAGGTGACGGCGAATTTCGCGTTCCGCGAGCCGGTGATCGCGGTGGATACCCACGTCTTCCGGGTCTCGAACCGGATCCCGCTGGCGGAAGGCGCGACGGTCGATGCGGTCGCGGACGGGCTGGCCGAGGCCGTGCCCGAGCGCTTCAAGGACGGCGCCCACATCTGGCTGTTCCGGCACGGGCGCGACACCTGCACGGCCCGCAATCCCGCCTGCACGCGCTGCCCGATCTCGGACCTGTGCACCTGGCCCGGCAAGGCGATCTGAACGGGCCTACTCGTCCTCGCCGAAGCGGTTCGCCAGCAGGGCCTCGATGCCATCGAGGCAGGATTGCGCATCCGGGCCGACCGCCGTGACGGCGATGCGGGTGCCCATGGCGGCGCCCAGTGTGAGCAGGCCCATGATCGAGCGCCCGCCCACGGTCTCGCCGGCCCGCGTCACCGTCACCACGGCGTCGAAGCGTTCCACGGTCTGCACGAACTTCGCGGATGCGCGGGCGTGGAGACCCCGCCGGTTGATGATTGGCAGCATCCGCAGGAAGCCGCCGTCCGGCACCTCGGGATTGTCGTCCGGCTCGAAAAGCTCGTCCATCGCCCTTCGTGGTTCCCGCCCGAATGTCGGCTGATCGCGCCGCTTGCTTCGACACCTAAGCAGACTTGCCCCGGCGCGCCAACGGATCATCGGCCGAGCTTTTTGAACCGGCGCGAGTTTTGAAGGTGGATTTGCGCATTGGCCTGGCGACGCGCGGCCCGATCATTGATCGAACGGTATGGGCGCTCTCCCTCCCCGCAGAGGGGGGAGGGAGAGCGCGTGTCAGGTCTCGACAGTCAAATTCCAGAGCGCGGGACGACGAAAACCCCCTACCACTCGTACTCCGCCCCCACACCCAGGCTGGTGCGGCCGTCGCTCCCCGCCTCGCCCTTCAGCTTGATCCGGCGGGTGACGTCGAAATCCACCCCCACGGCGGTGTCGGCGGGCTTGGCGCCGGCCTTCACGCCGACGCTGACCCGGTCCGAAATGTAGCGCGAGGCGCCCAAAGCCGGGCCGCCGCTCGCGCCTGTCGAGACGTCGAGGCTGTCGAGCCCCAGCCCCTTGCGGGCCTGCTCGAACACGTCCGGCCCGGCGGCGCCGCCCGATAGCTGCGCCACGGCCTGGGCGAGCTGCAGGGCCTGGAACGGCGACAATCCGCCGGCCGCCTTCTTGAACAGCAGGCGCGACAGGATCTCGTCCTGCGGCAGTACCGGATCGGAGGTCAGGCTGAATTGGGGGGCGTCCGCGTAGCCGCTCACCGCCACCCGGGCGGTGACGTCCCCGGCCTTGGTCTCGGCGGCGAAATCGAGTTCCGGCGTGGTTAGGCTTCCCGCGAAGGTCAGGTTGCCCCGGCTGAAATCGAGGCGCTGCCCGACCAGTTGGAACACCCCGCGGCGCATGCCGAAACCGCCCACCGCGTTCGGCGCCCGCGACGTCCCGGTGACCCGGAGCGACCCGCCGAGCTCGGCGTCGATGCCGCGCCCACGTACGAAGATGTGGCTCGGCGCGTCGATCCGGACGTCCAGGGTTGCGTCGAACGGCACGGCCGGCTTGGTCGAGCGCCGTCCGGGTTTCGCCGCCGCCTTCCGGTCGGCGCGCTGCGCCAGACGCGCCCGCACCTCCGGCGGGGTGTTGACGTGGCGCACTCCCGGCAGCGGCTTGACCGTGGCGGGCAGCCGGTCGGGCACGGCGACGTCGATCGACACGACGTCGACCCGGCCGCTGATGCGCGGGGTCCGGGCCAGCGGGCCGGTCAGAGTGAGATCGACGCTCGACACCGCCGTCATCAGCGGGCTGGAGACCAGCTCCGCCTTGTCGGCGGTGACGTGGAACTGGCCGGGGAAATCCGGCTCCAGGGCGACGCGACCCGTGACCGAGAGGCGGCCGCCGTTGCGGGCCGATGCGGTGAGGCGCTCGACCACGACGCTGTCGCCCCGGCCGGTCACGCGGCCATCGATGTTGGTGAGCCGGATGCCGTTGAGCGGGTCGGTGAAGCTGCCGCCGGTCAGCACGGCCGAACCCTCGGCCCGGGGCGCCGCCAGAGTGCCGGTGACGCCGCCATCGATGGCGATCCGTCCGGTGACGCTCTGGCCGCCGACGCTCAGCAGCGTGTTGGCGAGCGACGCGTCGAGGGTGCCGCGGGCGCGCAGGTTCAGCGGTCCCCCGGTCTCCACCGGCAGCGCACCGGTCACCGTCAGGCCGACACCCCGCCCGGCCGTCACCCGGCCGTCGAGGCTGGCCTGCCCGTCCGACAGGTTGCCCTTGGCGCTGGCATCCACCGGCGGCAGCCCGGCCTGGCGGGTCTGTGGCGCCACCAGCTTGGAGACCGTGAGCGCGTAATGGCCCTCCGGGCTCGCGGCCGGGCCGTGCAGGTCTGCGTCGCCATCGAGGGTGCCCGAGAGGGCGAGGTCGGGCGCGGCGATCCGGGCGAGCGAGAGAGGCAACGCGCGGATGGCCACCTTCAGATCGAGGGTCCGGCCGGCGCGGCCCGCGAGCGTCACGCGGCCGGAGCCGGCCGCGATCGACAGCCCGTCGATCACCGCGCCACCGTCGCGCAGGGTCACGGAGGCCGGGCCGGTGAGAGCGAAGCGGTCGCCGCCCCGGGCGGCCGAGAAGCGCTGGATGTCGATGCGCGTGTCGTCGGCCGGCACGAGCCGCACCGCGCCGTCGAGGTTGAACCCGCGTGCCTTGGCGGTGAGCGTCACGTCGCTGCCCGCCGGGCTCCCGATCGCGGCGAGGCGGACCGTGTCGATCTGCTGGCCGGCCGCGAGCAGCCGGTCGGCGTCCAGGCGCCCGTCGAGGACCGGGTGAGCCCGCAGATCGTGGCCCTTCAGGTCGGCATCGAGGCGGTTCAGGCCGTAGGCACCGTAGCGCAGGGCAGCCCCGGTCGCCCGGATCGCCGCGTCCTGGCGGCCGCCGTCGCGGGCCAGCGTCACCGTGGCGTCGAGTTGCCCGGCCAGGGGCTCCGGAGCCAGCGGGGATATGTCGGCCAGATTGGCGGCCTTCACCGCGAGGGTACCGGCCGACAGCCACGTGTCTGCCGCGACCGTGGCGTTGCCCGAGACCGCCACCGAGCCGAGGTTCAGGTCCATCCGGTCGAGGACCCAGTCCATTCCGGCCTTCGCCACATGGCCCCCGCCGCGCAGCGCCTTGCCGGCGACGTCGCCCGAGAGCGTCAGCGTACCGTCCGGCGCCAGCAGGGCGTCGGAAAGGACGGCCTCGGCCCGCAAGTCACGGATCGGCTTGCCCTCCGCGGTCGCGGCAGGCGCCGTGACCGTCGCGGCCAGCCGCGGATGCTCCAGGGACCCCGTCATGCGCGCGTCGATGCCGGCGCGGCCGGTCAGGCGGCCGTCGAGATCGGCCAGGCTCTTGAGGTCGACGCGGCCGGTGACATCGGCGGTCGTCGACGTCGCCTCGCCCGACAGGGTCGCGGTCAGGCCGGTGCCCTCCAGCCGCAGATGGTCGAACCCGTAGCCGTCATAGGATTGCGACACCCGGCCCTGGAGCGTCGGTGCGCGGCCGAGCACCCGGTCGGCCGCCGCGATACCGGTGGCCAGGCCAGCGCTGGTCACGGTGAGGTCGGCGGCCAGCGCCTTCCGGGCCGGATCGCCGCTCAGTCGCGCTTTCGCGTCGAGGCTGCCGGCGAGCCCGCGTCCGGCGATCCCCGAAAAAACGGCCAGATCCGGCAGGGCGGCTTCGAGGGTCCCGGTCAGGGTGTTCTGCCCGACCCGGCCGGCATAGCTTGCCTTCGCCGTGTCGGACTCGACCCGAAGGTTCGACACGTCGATCACCCCGTCCGGCCCGGAGGCGGCCCGCAGGGTCAGCTGCGCCCGGCTGCCGAGCGCCCGGCGCAGGGCCGGATCGGCGAGGCGCAGGCCCTCGACCTTGCCGTCCGCCGTGATCGTGAAGCGCTGGGCGGACGCGTCGCCCTGCGGCTCGACCCCGAGGCGCGCCTCGATCCGGTCCAGCGCTGAATCCCGGCTGCGCAGGCCCGCCGCATCGAGATTGCCCCGCACCGTCGGCGTGGCGATCGGCCCCTTCACGCTGCCGTCGAAGACCAGTTTGCCGATCTCGGCTTCGCCGGCCTTCGTCACCGCGCCCTCGGTGGGCAGGGCACGGGCCTGCAGCGTCAGGTCGGCGATCCGGTCCTTGGTCAGGCTTCCGCCGGCAGCGAGCCGCGCGGTGCGCGAGGTCAGCTCCAGCCGGTCGATCCGGAAGGCGCCGCTATCGGCAAAGGCGAAGCCGCCTTCGAGCTGGGTCGTGCCGGCGAAGACCGACGCGGCCGGACCCGGCACCAAGCCCTCGATCCGCGCGGCCAGATCCAGGGCCAGCCGGCGCTCGGCCCCGATCCGGGAGATCTTGGCGCCGCCCTTAGCGCCGATATCCGGGCCGGCGGCAAAATCGAGATGGGCGTTCCAGGCATCCAGGGTGCCGGTGCCGGCAAGCTCGAAATCGATCGGCGGCGTGCCGGGGATGTTGGCCGCCTTCGACAGCAGCCCCCCCGCGGGCTCGACCAAATTCGCCGTCAGCTCCAGCTTGTCGCCCTGCGGCACGTAGACGAGGGCGAGCAGGAAGCGCCCGGCGGCGTCGAGGCGCTGAGCCCGGGCCTGCAGATCCAGCCCCTCGCTCGCGGCCCCGAGCCGCGCCTTGCCCTCTGCCGAGAGCCGGGCCGGTTGGCCGGCCACGGGCTCGCCCAGCACCAGCTCGGCCAGCTTGAACCCCTTGATCTCGACCTTCACGGGCAGGTCGGGCAGCAGCTTACCGTCGGGTTTCGCCTCCGGCGGAGTCGGCCCGGGGATCGGCCGGCGCAACACCTCGATCCGGCCGATCTCCAGGCTGTCGACCTCGAGCCGTCCCGACAGCAGCGCCAGGCGCCGCCAGATGATCCGGGCCCGGTCCATCTTCAGCCACACGCCGTCGCGGTCGCTCACCGCCACGTCGCGGATGGTGGCGTCCGACGAGAGCGCGCCGTCGACCGCGCCGATCGCCACCCGCGACGCCGGCGTGGAGAGCGCCCGGGACAGCAGCCCGCCGAGCACGGATTTTTCCGCATCGTCGGCGTGGGTCGTGCTCGGAGCGACGGAGAAGATCGCGCATCCCAGAATCAGGCACAGGGCGATCAGGACCCGCGCGGCGCCCCTATCCCCCCTGCGGGGGAGCATGGCCCCGGAAGGGGGGCGGGAGAGGGGAGCGACGGTGCAGAAGCGGGCTGCGCCCCTCATGCCGGTCGCGCCCGTTCCCGACGCCGGGCTCCCCTCTCCCGACCCGGCCTGACGGCCGGCCCACCCTCTCCCGCAGAGGGGGGAGGGAGAAATCCTGAGCTCGCCCCGTCTCCCGAAAAAACCAGCCATTCAGAACGCCTGCCCCAGGCTGAGATACAGGACGGCCGGGCGGACATGACCGCCCTTGTAGGGGTCGAGCGGGAAAGCGAGGTCCGCGCGGATCGGGCCGATGCCGGTGTAGTAGCGCAGGCCGATGCCTACCGATTTCCGGATCTTCTCATCGAAATCCGGCAGCGCCGAGGCGAAGGCGGTGCCCGCGTCGAAGAACGGCACCACCCCGATCGTGTCGGTGATCTTGATCCGCGCCTCCAGCGAGGCTTCGAGCAGGCTGCGGCCGCCGATCGGCAGGTTGAACGGGCCGATCGGCCCGAGCGTCCGGTACGGGTAGCCGCGCACCGAGCCGCCGCCGCCCGCGAAGAAGCGGAAATTGTCCGGGATGTCGCCGAGCGGCGCGCCGGAGACCGAGCCGAAGCCGATCCGCCCGGCCAGGATGTAGCGGGCTTCGTCGTCCAGCGAATAGTAGGTCGAGCCCTGCGCCTTGGCGACGACGATCCCGGGCGACGAGATCGCCCCGGGATAGGCCGCCAGCGACGCGATCGCCCGGAACCCCTTGGTCGGGTCGAGCAGGCTGTCAGTGGAATCGTAGGTCACCGAGGCCGGTACGCCGATTAGCCGGTAATTGACCGTGCCGAGCGCATCTTTCGAGCGCCCGGCCTGCGCGTCGAGCCCGATCTGCGCCGAGAACGTGTCCGAGAACCGGTGCCGGATCGCTGCCGAAACCCCGCCGCCATCGACCAGGTAGCTCTGCTGGACCTCGCGGGTGATGAAGGCGTTGGCCAGGAAGTCGTTGCGGGTGCCGCCCAGCGCCGGCTGGACATAAGTGGCCGACAGGCGCCCGCCGAGGCCGTTGGTGCCGATCCCGGCGATCTTGCGCTGGGTCGCGAACGGATCGTTGCCCAACCCCAGGTAGTAGATGTCGGCGTCGAGCCGGAACGTCTCGCCGCCGCCGAAGAGATTGCGATTGGCGTAGTAGGCGCGCACCCCGGGCCCATCGACCGTGGAATACCGCGCCGAGACGCCGACGAGATTTCGCTCGCGCTCGCTCAATTCGGCGAAGAGCGGCAGGTTTCCGTCGGCGTCCAGCGCCGTCCCTTCGCGGACCCGCGCGGCGCCGATCGCCTCGATCCGGTTCAGCGACGTGCTGATCTCCGCCACCGCCTGGGGCGAATACGGGTCTCCCGGCTCGGCATAGATGAAGGACCGGATCGTCGCCGGGTCGATCCCCGGCGCACCGTTCACCGCCACCGGCCCCAGCCCGGCCAACGGCCCGGGCTCCACCGTGAAGGTGACGTCCATGACATGGGCGGTGTCGTCCACCACCGGATCGCGGGCCACCACCTTGGCGAAGGGGTGCCCCTGCGCCCGGAACTGGTCGATGATCCGGGCCTCCCGGGCCAGCACCGTGGCCGAGCGGGCCGGCACACCGTCATCCACCCGGGTAAACCGCTGGGGGAGCACGTCGTCCGGGAACGGCCGGCCGGCGACATCGCGCACCATGATCCGGCGCAAGGTGTAGAGCGGCCCGAGATCGACCGCGATCCGCACCGGCACGAGGCCGCGATTGCGCCATCGCTCGGCAGCGCTCACTGCGGCAGCACTCCCGGCCTGACCCACAACCGGTACCGAATCGATCCGGATCGCCGCCGTACCCTGATAATAGCCGTAGCCCGACAGGACATCGGCCAGCTTGGGCAGATCGGTTTCGGCCCGGCGCAGCAGCCCCTCCGCGTCAGGCGGCGGATCCTGGCGCAGACGATAGAGTGTCGAGATATCCTGAAGCGCCTGAAGAACGTCGGAATCGTCGGTGCCGGTGATCCGCACAGCATATGGCAGCGCGGTCGCGCTGGGCGCAGGCGGCTCGGGCTCGGAGCCGAACAAACCGAACAGATCGAAGGCCCGCGCCGGCATGGGATCCGCCGCGAGGAGCGGCACGGACGCCACCGCAACAAGCATCAAGCGCGGCAGCGAACGCGGCGCACCGGGCAAGATCGATCGGCTCAGGCGAATGCACACGCGCAAGACGCGGTCTTCAGCTCCGATCGAAGTCGGCAGCACCGCTCGCTTGCACGGTCATCGATAATCCCCCCAAGGCCACGTCAGCGTAGCCTAGCCTACCTTAACGGTCTCGGTGCCGAGGGCCAACACCAAGCCGATGATGGGGCGGGGATGCGGCGTGCGCCCAGGAGTCCGGAAATTCACGCCTGGGCTTAGAGGACGTCAGAGCGACATGGTTTCCGAAGGCGAGATTGGTTCCAGCCTGGCAGGGTTCCCCCTTGGCAACGTGGATTCCTCTTGAAGCTCTGCCACCAACGCATCGATCGCCATGCGCACGCGCAAAGGCAGATGCGGGGTCTGCGGCCAGAGCGCGTGGCTTTCGAAGGCATGTGCGGGCAGATGATCGAGCACCGTCACGAGCCGGCTCGCATCCACATCGTCACGGATCAGCCAATACGGCAGCCAGGCGAGACCATGGCCGGAGATCGCCGCATCGCGGATCGCACCGACATCGTCGAACCGCATGCGGCTCTGCGGCACGATCTCCGTCGTTGAGCCTCCTGGTTGCGGAAACAGCCACGAGCGGGCGTAGCCGGGACGGCCATAGAGCACCGCATGATGCCGCGGCAGATCGGCGAGCGAAGCGGGAACACCGGCGCCATTGAGGTAGCGCGGGGCCGCGCAGACCCGCATCAGCTGGTATGCGATCCGCCGCACCATGAGGCCGGGCCAGTGCCGCAGCTGTCCGTTCCGCACCACCAGATCAAAGCCATCGTCGACCACATCGACCAGCCGGTCGCTAAAATTGAGGTCGAGTTCCAACTCCGGATGCGCTTCTGCGAGCCGGATCAGGATCGGCGCGATACGGAGTCGTCCGAATAGGACCGGCATCGAAACACGCAGCCGTCCCGCGATGATGCGCCGGCCGGAATCGAGCAGCGCCGTCGCGGTCTGCACCTCGGCGAGCGCCCGCCGGCCATGTTCGAAGAACGTTTGCCCATCATCCGTCAGGACGAGCGAGCGGGTCGTGCGGTGGAACAGTCGGACGCCGAGCCGATGCTCGAGGCGGGCGATGCTGCGTCCGACGGCCGAGCGTGTGAGATTCAGCCTGGACGCTGCAGCGGAGAAGCTGCCGGCTTCGGCCGCCGCAATGAACGCCGGCAGGTCTGCCAGGATATCACCCGGGATCATTGTTGCTCCGCGCGCACCGATCTCGGTCCAAATGAACGCCACTGGGCCGCAGAGATCAACGCTACGCATCTTCGATCTCAGGAGATCGGAGATTTGCGATGACGATGATGCGGCGTTGGGAGATGACCGGCTTCGGCCGTGGGGCCCTGCAGCTGAGGCGGGTGCCGATACCCGAGCCCCGGCCAGGGCACGTGTTGGTGAAGGCTGCAGCCGTCGCGTTGAACTTTCGCGACAAGCTTGTGATCGAACATGGGATGGGCCTCGCCCTCGATTTTCCGTTCACCCCCGCCTCCGATCTTGCCGGAGCCGTTGCCGCCTTGGGCGAAGACGTGACCCGGTTCCACTTGGGCGATCGGGTCATCTCGACCTTCTTTCCCGGTTGGATCGACGGACGGTCCGCAGGATCAGCGAAGACTCTGGACGCCCGCGCACTCGGCGGCGGTCATCCGGGCGTCCTGGCGGAATACGTGTCGTTGCCCGAAGATTGGCTCGTCGCCGCGCCGCGAAGCCTCGACGCTGCGGAAGCCAGCACCCTGCCCTGCGCAGGTCTCACAGCATGGTTTGCGCTGGTCGAGCGCGGGCAATTGAGGGCTGGTCAGAGTGTGTTGGTCCAGGGCACGGGCGGCGTCGCACTGTTCGGCCTGCAGATCGCCAAGGCCCACGGCGCCGAGACCTTTGTCACATCCGGGTCTGCGGAGAAGCGCGAGCGCGCCCGTGCTCTCGGCGCTAATCACGTGATCGACCGAGACGGTTGGGTCGAATCGGTCTACCGGCTCACGGCGGATCGTGGGATCGACCACATCCTCGAACTCGTCGGCGGGGCGCATGTGGCAAAATCGCTTGAAGCAGTCGCCATCGATGGACATGTTTCGCTCATCGGCGTGATCGAAGGATTCGATCTTTCGGCCGCTGCAGCGAATGTCATGCTTAAATCCGCCACCATCCAGGGCATCCGCGTCGGCCACCGCCGTGCGCTGGAGGATCTAGTCCGAGCCGTAGACGTCCTGAACCTGAAGCCGGTGATCGATCGGCGTTACGGCCTTGAAGACGTGCCGGTCGCCCTCGATCATCTGGATCGCGGTCCGTTCGGTAAGATCGTGATCACGTTCGACTGACAGAGAAACCGATGGGGCTGCCGATCAACCCCCTCCCCTGCTCCACAGCAGCGGCCTTCCCGTCCACGAAACAATCCAGTGACCCGTGGGGGCCCTGAACGCGACCAAGCCGGTCCGCGTGAGCGGACCGGCTTGGCTGTGTGGCTGTATCGGTTCGTCGTGTCGGTGAGTTTGGTTGCGGGGACAGGATTTGAACCTGTGACCTTCAGGTTATGAGCCTGACGAGCTACCGGGCTGCTCCACCCCGCGCCAAGGTTGTGCGGCTGATCCGGTTTGGCTGTCCGCCTGTGTCGGGCGGGCTCCGGGGCCGTAGCGCTGATCGTGTTGAGGGGATGTTGGGTGTGATTGCGTTGTGCGGGTCTGGCGGCGACCGACTCTCCCGTGCCTTGAGACACAGTACCATGGGCGCTGGCGTGTTTAACGGCCGAGTTCGAGATGGGATC
>NZ_LKKO01000078.1 GCF_001455965.1 Methylobacterium sp. GXS13 | reverse complement strand
CCCGCCGGCCGGCGGCTCCGCCCGCCGCCGCCGCTGCCGGACGCGCGGCGGAACACCGGGGCGGCGCCGGGCGGGCGCGGGGCGGCCGGGGGGCGGGCGAGGCTCGGAGCCGGCGGCTGGACCGGATCGCCCTTGGCCGGCCGCTGCACCGCCGGGAAGACGTGCGCGCCGGTCTTGAGCACCGTCTGGAGCGGCTCGTCGGCGCTACGCCGCAGGGCGGATCCGATCAACGCCGTGCCGGGTGGCAGGGCGGGGACCGTGAAGGCGTCGATCGCCCCGAGCCGGCTCGAGCCGATGGCGTTCTCGGTGCCGGCATCGGCCGTGAACGAGACCAAGAGGCCGAGCCCCGCCAGCCATGGTGTCATGGCGGCCGAGAGCCAGCGCAGGTTCGATTCCCGTCGTCCTCGTCTCGCACGCACGGCTACAGATCCACAGCGATGCCCCAGCGCCGGTGCGATCCTCCCTGTTTCCAGGGCGGTTCCGCGGCCGACGAGGATTTATCGCCCGGCATGGTTGAGCCCCGGTTAAGCCGGCCCCGCGTCGAACGTCCCGGTTTCGGCACGCGGGCTCATTCGTGCGGCGGCCACGAAAAAGGGCGGCCTGAAGGCCGCCCCGTCTCGTCTAAAGCCTGCTGTCGGGGACGAAGCGTCACTCGGCGGCGGGCGGCAGTCCTTCCATCGGATCCGCGGCGCTGCCGGCCTGCTTCTGCTGCAGGATCATCGCATCGCGACGGCGCGCCACGGCGCGGATATCGGCCACCATCGAGCCGGTGCCCGCCGGGATGAGCGAGCCGACGATGACGTTCTCCTTGAGGCCTTCCAGATGGTCGACCTTGCCGTTGACCGCAGCCTCGGTGAGCACCCGGGTCGTCTCCTGGAACGAGGCCGCCGAGATGAACGACTTCGTCTGCAGCGACGCCTTGGTGATGCCGAGCAGAACCGGAACGCCCTGGATCGGCTTTTTGCCCTCCGCAAGCAGCTTCTCGTTGAACTCGGTCAGCTCCGTCCGGTCGATCTGGTCACCCGCGAGGATGTCCGAATCGCCGCCGTCGGTGACTTCGACCTTCTGCAGCATCTGCCGGACGATCACCTCGATGTGCTTGTCGTTGATCGACACGCCCTGCAGCCGGTAGACCTCCTGGATCTCGTTGACGAGGTAGGCCGCGAGTTCCTCCACGCCCTTGATCGCCAGGATGTCGTGCGGAGCCGGGTTTCCGTCGACGATGTAATCGCCGAGTTCCACCACGTCGCCGTCCTGCAGGTGGATGTGCTTGCCCTTCGGGATCAAGTACTCCACCGCCTCGGAGCCGTCATGCGGCGTCAGCGTGAGCCGGCGCTTGTTCTTGTAGTCGCGGCCGAACGCGATGGTGCCCGACTTCTCGGCGATGATCGCCGCGTCCTTCGGGCGCCTTGCCTCGAACAGCTCCGCCACCCGCGGCAGACCGCCGGTGATGTCGCGGGTCTTGGCCGAGTCGGTCGAGACGCGGGCCAGGATGTCGCCGGCCTGCACCTTGCCGCCCGGATCGAAGCCGATGATGGCGTCGACGGGCAGGAAGTAGCGGGCATCCGAGCCGCGCGGCAGCTTCACGGGCTTTCCGTCCCGATCGACCACCACCATGGCCGGCTTGAGGTCCGAGGTCCGGGCCGAACCGCGCCAGTCGACGACCACGCGCTTGGCGATGCCGGTCGACTCGTCGGTGGTCTCGGTCATGGACTGGCCGTCGACCAGGTCCTCGTAGGCCACGATGCCGTCGACCTCGGTGAGGATCGGACGGGTGTAGGGGTCCCACTCGGCGATCCGCTGGCCGCGCTTGATCTTGTCGCCCTCGTCGACCCGGAGCTTGGCGCCGTATTGCAGGCGGTGAACCGCCCGCTCGACCCCATCCGACCCGACGATCACGACCGCCACGTTCCGGCCGGTGGCGATGAGGTCGCCATCGGTGTTCTTGGCGATCGCGCGGTTGCGGATCTTGATCGTGCCCTCGAAGCTCGACTCGATGAACGACGAGTCGGCGATCTGGGCGGCGCCACCGATGTGGAAGGTGCGCATCGTAAGCTGGGTACCCGGCTCGCCGATCGACTGCGCCGCGATGACGCCGACGGCCTCGCCCATGTTGACGGGCGTGCCGCGGGCCAGATCGCGCCCGTAGCAGGTGGCGCAGACGCCACTCCGGGTGGCGCAGACCAGCACGGAGCGGATCTTCACCTCCTGGATCCCGGCCGCCTGGATGGCGGGCAGGTGCTTCTCCTCGATGGTCTCGCCGGTCTTCACGATCACCGTGCCGTCGGCCGACACCAGATCCTCGGCGGTGGCACGGCCGAGGATACGGGTTGCCAGCGTCGCCACGACCTGGCCGGCATCCACGATGGCGCGCATCTTGATGCCGTTGGTCGTGCCGCAATCCACCTCGCGGATCACGGCGTCCTGGGCCACGTCGACGAGGCGGCGGGTCAGGTAGCCGGAGTTCGCGGTCTTCAGGGCGGTGTCGGCGAGGCCCTTACGGGCACCGTGCGTGGAGTTGAAGTACTCCAGCACGTCCAGACCTTCCTTGAAGTTCGAGATGATCGGCGTCTCGATGATCTCGCCCGAGGGCTTGGCCATCAGGCCGCGCATGGCGGCGAGCTGCTTCATCTGGGCGGGCGAGCCACGGGCACCGGAGTGGCTCATCATGTAGATCGAGTTGACCTGCTTGTCGGCGCCGTTCTCGTCCTTCTGGACGCTCGAGATGCGGTTCATCATCTCGGCGGCCAGCTTGTCCGAGCACTTGGCCCAGGCGTCGACGACCTTGTTGTACTTCTCGCCCTGGGTGATCAGGCCGTCGTTGTACTGCTGCTCGTAGTCCTTCACGAGCGTGCGCGTGGTGTCGACGATCGACCACTTGTTGTCCGGCACGACCATGTCGTCCTTGCCGAACGAGATGCCGGCCTTGAACGCGTGGTTGAAGCCGAGCGCCATGATCCGGTCACAGAAGATCACCGACTCCTTCTGACCGCAGTGGCGGTAGACGGTGTCGATCATCGCCGAGATCTCCTTCTTGGTCATCAGCTTGTTGACGACGTCGAAGGGAACCTTGGCGTGCTTCGGCAGCGCGCCGGACAGGATCACCCGGCCGGGGGTCGTGTCGTAGGTCTTGGTCAGGGGCTGGTTGTCCGGGCCGATGCCGGTCCAGCGCCACCGGATCTTGGTGTGGAGCGACACGGTCTTGGCCGCGAGCGCATGCTCCAGCTCGCCCATGTCGCCGAAGACGCCCTGCATCGGGTTCTTGGGGTTGTCCGGATTGAACGCGCCCTTCGAACCGTCGGCCACGATCGACAGGTAGTAGAGGCCGAGAACGATATCCTGCGACGGCACGATGATCGGCTGCCCGTTGGCCGGGTGCAGGATGTTGTTGGTCGACATCATCAGGACGCGCGCTTCCAGCTGCGCCTCGAGCGACAGCGGGACGTGCACGGCCATCTGGTCGCCGTCGAAGTCGGCGTTGAACGCGGCGCAGACCAGCGGGTGCAGCTGGATCGCCTTGCCCTCGATCAGCTTCGGCTCGAAGGCCTGGATGCCGAGGCGGTGCAGCGTCGGCGCGCGGTTCAGCATCACCGGGTGCTCGCGGATCACCTCATCGAGGATGTCCCAGACCTCCGGCTTCTCCTTCTCAACGAGCTTCTTGGCCTGCTTCACCGTCGCCGAGAAGCCCTTGGCGTCCAGCCGCGCGTAGATGAACGGCTTGAACAGCTCGAGCGCCATCTTCTTCGGCAAGCCGCACTGGTGCAGCTTCAGCTCGGGGCCGACCACGATGACCGAGCGGCCGGAATAGTCCACGCGCTTGCCGAGCAGGTTCTGGCGGAACCGGCCCTGCTTGCCCTTCAGCATGTCGGCGAGCGACTTCAGCGGACGCTTGTTGGCGCCCGTGATGACGCGGCCGCGGCGGCCGTTGTCGAACAGCGCGTCGACGGCCTCCTGCAGCATCCGCTTCTCGTTGCGGATGATGATGTCGGGGGCGCGCAGCTCGATCAGCCGCTTCAGGCGGTTGTTGCGGTTGATGACGCGGCGGTACAGGTCGTTCAGGTCGGAGGTCGCGAAGCGGCCGCCATCCAGCGGGACCAGCGGGCGCAGGTCCGGCGGGATCACCGGGACGACGGTGAGGATCATCCACTCCGGCTTGTTGCCGGACATCTGGAACGCCTCGATGATCTTGAGGCGCTTCAGGAGCTTCTTCGGCTTCAGCTCGGAGGTGGTGACCGCGATCTCCTCGCGCAGATCGTTGGCGATCTTGTCGAGGTCGAGCTCCTGCAGGATGCGCCGGATGGCCTCGGCGCCGATCATGGCGGTGAACGAGTCCTCGCCGTACTCCTCCTGGGCGCGCAGGTACTCCTCCTCCGACAGGAGCTGACGCTCCTTCAGGGGGGTGAGGCCCGGCTCGATGACGCAGTAGGACTCGAAGTACAGGATCCGCTCGAGATCCTTCAGGGCCATGTCGAGCAGAAGGCCGATGCGCGAGGGCAGCGACTTCAGGAACCAGATGTGGGCGACCGGGGCGGCCAGCTCGATATGGCCCATGCGGTCGCGCCGGACGCGCGCGAGGGTGACCTCGACGCCGCACTTCTCACAGATGACGCCCTTGTACTTCATGCGCTTGTACTTGCCGCACAAGCACTCGTAATCCTTGATCGGCCCGAAGATGCGCGCGCAGAACAGGCCGTCGCGCTCGGGCTTGAAGGTCCGGTAGTTGATGGTCTCCGGCTTCTTGATCTCGCCGTACGACCAGGAGAGGATCTTCTCCGGCGACGAGATCGAAATCTTGATCTGATCGAAGCTGACCGGTGTGGCCTGCTGGTTGAAAAGGTTCATGACCTCTTGGTTCATGATCCGCTCCTTGTTGACGCCGGTGGCCCCGCGCCGGGCCCCCGTGTCCTGAAAAAGATCCGGCGCCGCGCCCCGCGCGAGCGCCGCTGGCCGTCGTCATCTGGAGGCCCCGCCTCTCCCCGCTCGACCGTGGCGGTTGGACGCCGCCACGGGAGGTGTTTTGTCGCGACTCCGCTACTCGGCGGCGTCGGCCGGTGGCTCCAGCTGATCGTTCGCGGCCTTCTTGGAGGACGTCAGCTCGACGTTGAGGCCGAGCGAACGCATCTCCTTGACGAGCACGTTGAACGATTCGGGGATGCCGGCCTCGAAGGTGTCGTCGCCACGGACGATCGCCTCGTAGACCTTGGTGCGGCCGGCCACGTCGTCCGACTTCACCGTGAGCATCTCCTGCAGCGTGTAGGCCGCGCCGTAGGCCTCCAGCGCCCAGACCTCCATCTCGCCGAAGCGCTGACCGCCGAACTGCGCCTTTCCGCCCAGCGGCTGCTGGGTGACGAGCGAGTACGGGCCGATCGACCGGGCGTGGATCTTGTCGTCCACCAGGTGGTGCAGCTTCAGCATGTAGATGTAGCCCATCGTCACCTTGCGGTCGAAGGGCTCACCGGAGCGGCCATCGTAGAGGGTCGACTGCGCCGAGCGGTCGAGACCGGCCATTTCGAGCATCTGCTCGATGTCGGCCTCCTTGGCGCCGTTGAACACCGGGGTGGCCATCGGCACGCCGCGACGGACGTTGTTGCCGGCCTCGGCCAGCTCCTCGTCGGTCAGGCCGTCGAGCTCGCCCGGCGAGTAGATCGCCTCCATCTCCTGACGCAGCGGCGCGATGTCGTGCGACTTCAGATAGGCATCCACCGCCTTCGAGACCTTGCGACCCAGGCCCGCAGCCGCCCAGCCCAGATGGGTCTCCAGGATCTGGCCGACGTTCATGCGCGAGGGCACGCCCAGCGGGTTCAGCACGATGTCGGCATGGGTCCCGTCTTCCAGGAACGGCATGTCCTCGATCGGCACGATCCGCGACACGACACCCTTGTTGCCGTGACGGCCGGCCATCTTGTCGCCCGGCTGGATCTTGCGCTTCACCGCCACGAAGACCTTGACCATCTTCATGACGCCGGGGGGCAGCTCGTCGCCGCGCTGCAGCTTCTCGACCTTGTCGAGGAAGCGCTGCTCAAGGCGCTTCTTCGACTCGTCGTACTGCTTCTGCATCGCCTCCATCTCGGTCATGAGACGGTCTTCGATGACGGCGAACTGCCACCATTGCGAGCGCGGGTAGTCGTTGATCAGCTCACGGGTGAGCGTGGTGTCCTTCTTGAAGCCCTTCGGGCCGGCCACCGGCGCCTGGCCGATCAGCACGTCCGCCAGGCGGGCGTAGGTGTTGCGGTCCAGGATCGCCTGCTCGTCGTCGCGGTCCTTGGCGAGCCGCTCGATCTCCTCGCGCTCGATCGCCTGAGCGCGCTCGTCCTTGTCGACGCCGTGCCGGTTGAACACCCGCACCTCGACGATCGTGCCGGTGACGCCCGGCGGCACCCGGAGGGAGGTGTCGCGCACGTCCGAGGCCTTCTCGCCGAAGATGGCGCGCAGGAGCTTCTCCTCCGGCGTCATCGGGCTCTCGCCCTTCGGGGTGATCTTGCCGACCAGGATGTCGCCGGCATTCACCTCGGCACCGATATAGACGATGCCGGCCTCGTCGAGGTTCTTGAGCGCTTCCTCGGAGACGTTCGGGATGTCGCGGGTGATTTCCTCCGGCCCGAGCTTGGTGTCGCGGGCCATCACCTCGAACTCCTCGATGTGGATCGAGGTGAACACGTCATCCTTCACGATCCGCTCGGAGAGCAGGATCGAATCTTCGAAGTTGTAGCCGTTCCACGGCATGAACGCGACGAGCACGTTCCGGCCGAGCGCCAGCTCGCCGAATTCCGTCGACGGACCGTCGGCGATGATCTCGCCCTTCTTCACCGGCTCGCCGACGCGGACCAGCGGCTTCTGGGTGATGCAGGTCGACTGGTTGGAGCGCTGGAACTTCTGCAGGCGGTAGATGTCGACGCCCGGCTTGGTGGCGTCGGCCTCCTCGGTGGCCCGGATGACGATACGGGTGGCGTCCACCTGATCGACGATGCCGGAGCGGCGCGCCGCGATGGCCGCGCCTGAATCGCGGGCGACCACGGCCTCCATGCCGGTGCCGACGAACGGCGCGTCGGCCCGCACCGCCGGCACGGCCTGCCGCTGCATGTTCGAGCCCATAAGGGCGCGGTTGGCGTCGTCGTTCTCGAGGAACGGGATCAGCGCCGCGGCGACCGAGACGAGCTGCTTGGGCGAGACGTCCATGAGGTCGACGCGCTCGGGGCCCACGACGATCACGTCGCCGGCCCGGCGGCAGACCACGAGGTCTTCCGTCAGCTTCTTGTTCTCGTCCATCTGGGCGTTGGCCTGGGCGACGTAGTACTTCGCCTCCTCCATGGCCGAGAGGTAGGCGACCTCATTGGTGACCACGCCGTCGCGGACGCGGCGGAACGGGGTCTCGATGAAGCCGTACTTGTTCACCCGGGCGAAGGTCGCCAGCGAGTTGATCAGGCCGATGTTCGGGCCTTCCGGCGTCTCGATCGGGCAGATGCGGCCGTAATGGGTCGGGTGCACGTCGCGCACCTCGAACCCGGCGCGCTCGCGGGTCAGACCGCCCGGGCCGAGCGCCGAGAGGCGGCGCTTGTGCGTGACCTCGGAGAGCGGGTTGGTCTGGTCCATGAACTGCGAGAGCTGCGACGAGCCGAAGAACTCGCGCACCGCTGCCGCCGCCGGCTTGGCGTTGATCAGGTCCTGCGGCATCACCGTGTCGATATCGACCTGGCTCATGCGCTCGCGGATCGCGCGCTCCATGCGGAGCAGGCCGAGGCGGTACTGGTTCTCCATCAGCTCGCCGACCGAACGCACCCGGCGGTTGCCGAGGTGATCGATGTCGTCGATCTCGCCCTTGCCGTCACGCAGCTCGACCAGCGCCTTGACCACCGCCAGCATGTCCTCCTTGCGGAGGGTGCGGACCGTGTCGGCGGCGTCGAGGTCGAGACGCATGTTCATCTTCACGCGGCCGACCGCCGAGAGGTCGTAGCGCTCGGAATCGAAGAACAGCGAGTGGAACATCGCCTCCGCGGTGTCGAGCGTCGGCGGCTCGCCGGGACGCATGACCCGATAGATGTCGAACAGCGCGCCTTCGCGATTGGAATTCTTGTCCACCGCCAGCGTGTTGCGGATGTAGGGGCCGACGTTGACGTGGTCGATGTCGAGCACCGGAAGCTCGGAGATGCCGATCTCCTCCAGGCTCTTCAGGAGCTTCTCGGAGATCTCCTCGCCGGCCTCGGCCCAGATCTCGCCGGTCTCGGTGTTGACCAGGTCCTCGGCGATGTACTGGCCGACCAGATCCTCGTCGGTGGCCTTGAGGTACTTGGTGCCCTTGTCGGTGATCTGACGGGCGTTGCGGGCGTTGAGCTTCTTGCCGGCCTCGAGCACGACCTCGCCGGAATCGGCGTCGATCAGGTCGACGGTCGCCTTCATGCCCTTCATGCGCTCGGGGTCGAACGGCACGCGCCACTCGGCGCCGTCGCGGTCGTAGACCACGCGGTTGTAGAAGGTCGACAGGATCTCCTCGCCGTCGAGGCCCAGCGCATAGAGCAGCGACGTCGCCGGCAGCTTGCGCTTGCGGTCGATGCGGACGTGGACGATGTCCTTAGCGTCGAACTCGACGTCGAGCCAGGAGCCGCGATACGGGATGATGCGGGCGGCGAACAGGAGCTTGCCCGAGGAGTGGGTCTTGCCCTTGTCGTGGTCGAAGAACACGCCCGGCGAGCGGTGCATCTGCGAGACGATGACGCGCTCGGTGCCGTTGACGATGAAGGTGCCGTTCTCCGTCATCAGGGGCATGTCGCCCATGTAGACGTCCTGCTCCTTGATGTCCTTGACCGACTTGGCCTGGGTGTCCGGATCGACATCGAACACGATCAGCCGCAGCGTCACCTTCAGCGGGGCCGCGAAGGTGATGCCGCGCTGGCGACACTCGTCGACGTCGTATTTCGGCTGCTCGAAGGTGTAGCGCACGAATTCGAGCAGGGCCGTCGAGGCGAAGTCCGAGATCGGGAACACCGACTTGAACACGCTCTGGAGGCCTTCATCGCCGCGGCCGCCCTCCGGCTCGTCGACCATGAGGAACTGATCGTAGGATGCCTTTTGAACCTCGATGAGGTTCGGCATCTCGGCGACTTCCTTGATCTTGCCGAAGAACTTCCGAATGCGCTTGCGACCGACCAGCGTGTTGGCCATGTGAACTCGCTCCATCCCGCGTGCCTCGCGCCCGGGGAAGCGTTCCCGAAAGGGACCTCCCGCGCCGGACTGTGACGCGCGCCCCGCCGGACCCCCCCCCCCCACCGAAATCTCTCTGGCCCGTTTCAGGGCCCTCCGCCGAAGCGGCCTAAAGCCCGCGGGTGCTGCACCCGCGGGCTCCAGTCACGACAGGCCCGCAGCGGGCCTCCGTGGGGTGATGGGCCGGAACCGGCCCATCGTCGACTTACTTGAGCTCGACCTTGGCGCCAGCCTTCTCGAGCTGGGCCTTGAGCTTCTCAGCCTCGTCCTTGGTGACGCTCTCCTTGACCGGCTTCGGAGCGCCTTCGACGAGGTCCTTGGCTTCCTTAAGGCCCAGGCCGGTGATGGCGCGGACTTCCTTGATGACCTCGATCTTCTTGTCGCCGGCGGCAGCCAGCACGACGGTGAACTCGGTCTGCTCCTCGACGGCGGCGGCACCGCCACCAGCGGCCGGGCCAGCGGCGACGGCGACGGCGGCAGCAGCCGAGACGCCCCACTTCTCTTCGAGCATCTTGGCCAGGTCGGCGGCCTCGAGAACGGTCAGCGAGGACAGGTCGTCGACGAGCTTGGCAAGATCAGCCATTTTCTATTCCTCTCAGATATCGGTTCGAACGAATGGTTTTTGAAGGCCCTCAGGCGGCCTCGTCCTTGGTGGCATAGGCCCCGAACACGCGGGCGAGCTTGGCCGCCGGCGCATTGACGACCTGGGCGATCTTGGTCGCGGGCGCCTGTACGAGGCCCACGATCTTGGCGCGCAGTTCGTCGAGGGACGGGAGCGAGGCGAGGGCCTTCACGCCGTCCGGGTTCAGGGTTGTCGTCCCCATCGCGCCGCCGAGAATCACGAGCTTGTCGTTCGTCTTGGCGAAATCGACCGCGACCTTGGCGGCGGCAACCGGGTCGCCGGAATAGGCGAGCAGGGTCGGGCCCTTCAGGAGCGGCTTGATGGAGGCGACGTCCGTACCATCGAGTGCGATGCCGGCGAGGCTGTTCTTGGCGACCTTCACGGTGGCGCCGGCCTGCTTCATCTGCGAACGCAGCTTCTGCATATCGGCGACCGTGAGGCCCTTGTAGTGGGCCACGACGACGACGGCGCTCTGATTGAACACGCCGTTGAGCGTCGAGACGAGGTCAGCTTTTGCTGTCCGGTCCACTGGGCTCTCTCCGGTTGGCGGAACCCGATCTTGGGTCCGCCGGTTGCACATGCCGCCCGGACGTTGTCTCGGCCTTCAAGAGACCGGGAACGTCCGAACGACGCTTCGCGGCCCTGTCCCCGCACGTGCCCCGGGGGGCCGCTTCGGGTGAGTTGGTTCAAACCGACACCCCTCCACGGCGTTTGCCGCGGCGAGGCTTTTCCTAAGTTCGGTCTTCCCCGTCTGTGCAGGCTGGTCGTGGATTAAGCCGGCGAACCGGCACCTGCAGTCTCGGACAGGACATGGCCGGACACGGCTCCGCGGGGCTCGTCGCCCTCAGGATCCTGCCGGCCATTGCCACCCGGTTGCCCGGGCGACATTTCATGCGGAAACCGGCCGATTGGCCGTCTCCTTCCGTGAGGATGAATGCGTAAGGCGCGGTGTATAGAGGCTAGCAAGCCGCCTGCCAAGGGCCGAAGCGCGACTTTTCCGCCGCAGGCAAGGGCGGGCGCGGGAGATCGGCCTGGGACGCATGTCTCCCTCACGGGTCCCCTTCAGCCTCACTGAGCAGCGCTTCGACGTCTCGTCCACGATACAGGACACGCAGGATGTCGAGACGGTCTTCGCGCAACGCATAGGCGATCACGACCCGACGCTCGAAAGCCACGAGTCGAAGCCCGATCCGCAGATCGTCGCGAGTCCGTCCGGCCCGCGGCATTTCGGACAGGCGCTCACAGCGTTCGCGGATCCGCCGGATGAAGGCGATCGCGCGGTCCGGGCTGTCTTGGGCTATATGATCATAGAGCGCTTCGAGATCCGCGATGGCTTGCGCCTGAAGCGCGACCTCAAGCTTTGCCACCAGCCGCGACCCGGCGGGCGTGCCGATCCTCCAGCCGATCGAAGACCACCTGTGCAGGAACGCCAGGCTGCGGATCGTCGAAGGCAGCGAGAATCGAGGTCAGGACAGCATCGCGGTGCTTGAAAGCCTCGACGGAGAGCCGATCCTCAAGGAGCCGCAACCCCGCCGTTACGACCTCGGCCGCATCACGAAAACGACCGGCCGCAACCTGAGTCCGCACGAAGCGGTCGAGATCCGGACTCAGGTCGATATCGGCCATAACGCGGCTTCCAGGCTGCCGAGGCATCTGACGACAGACTAGGCCGCCTCGCGCTCCGGCACCAGCTTGCGCCGGGCGATCTCCCACCACGAACGGCGCCGCGCATCCTCGGCCTCGGCGGCCTTGGCGGCGTAGAACGAGGCGTTGTGCTCGCCCCGCAGCGCTTCGCGGGTGAAGCGGATCAGGTGGTGGGCGACGAAGCCCATGTTGAACACCGCCTCGATCTGCCCGCGCTTCAGGGCATAGCCCGCCGCGCTCCAGAATGGCCTGCGGTAATCCGAGAGCAGCCCGACCCGCGTGATGATGTTGAAGCCGAGGATCAGGCCGCGGCGCAGGTTCGTGAAGGTGAGCTTGCCCTTCGTCGGCGTCACGATCCGGTTCGGATAGGTGGTCTCACACTGGTGCTTGAACCGGGCGAACAGCTGCTCCGGCTCGTAGGCATGGGCGATCGCCCGGCGCCAGCTCGACACCACGGTGTCGTGCGGGCGCTTGAACAGGACGTTCGATTCCAGCGCCGCGTCGTGGACCAGCCGCCCCTCGCGTTCCAGCCGGTCCCACAGCGGGGTCTTGGGCAGGGCCTGGAGCAGGTTGATGGTCAGGACCGGGATCGCCGACTTGTCGATGAAGTCGATCAGGTTCTGCTCGGACTTGTCGCTGTCGGTATCGAGCCCGAGGATGATGCCCGAGGTGACCTCGAGCCCATAGGAATTGAGCGTCTCGATCGCCTCGTACATCGGCACGGCGGCGTTGTGGGTCTTGTCGATGCCCTTGAGCGCGTCCGCCTCCGGCGTCTCGATGCCGACGAACACGGTCATGAAATTGGCCTGGCGCATCAGCTCGAGGATCTCGGGCTGCTTAGCCATGTTGAGGGTCGCCTCGCAGGCGAATTGCAGCGGGTAGTCGTTCTTCTTCTGCCACGCCACGAGATGGGGCAGCATCTCGCGGGTCGCCTTGCGATTGGCGATGAAGTTGTCGTCGACGAAGTAGACCACCGCCGGATGCCCGGGCTGGCTGATGATCGCGTCGAGCTCGGCGCACATCTGCTCGGGGCTCTTCAGCCGGGGCTGACGGCCGTAGAGCTGCGGAATGTCGCAGAACTCGCAGCGATACGGGCAGCCCGAGGAGAATTGCAACGAGCCGATCAGGTAGCGCTTGAGCGGGGCCGCCTCGTAGGCCGGGGCCGGAAAGTCGGAGAGTGCCAGGCGCTCCTCGGTCTCGAACACCACCTGCTGGGTCGGCCGGGCGACGTCGGCATCGAGACGCTCGATCAGCCGGTCGGTGGCATCGCCGATCTCGCCGACATGGAGATAATCGAAATCCGGGTACTTTTCCCGCGCCCCGGATACCGAGGGGCCGCCCAGGGCCGCGACCTTGCCGGCCGCATGGGCGCGCCGGCCGATATCGTGGATCTGGCCCTCCTGGATATGCATCCCGGAGACGAACACGGCGTCGGCCCAGGCGAAATCCTGGGCGGAGGCGCGCCGGATGTTCTCGTCGATGAAGCGGTACTCCCAGCTCTCGGGCATATAGGCCGCGATCACCAGGAGGCCCTGCGGGGGCATGAACGCCTTGACGCCCCCCATAAGGGGGTAGGCGTGCGAGAACGTGCCGAATGACGGCGTGTAGGCGGGGAAGACGCACAAGATGCGTCGGCGGGTCGTGACGGAGACAGTGCTGCGCATGGAGGCCTATCTAGCACAGCCGTCGCGAATGGCGCCCCCCTTTACGGTTGAGAATGACGTGAAGGGCGGTGCTAAAGAGCCGCTACGCGGCGCTTCATATGCTGGGTCCCGGCTCGCATTCCGCTGACGCTGCATGCGCCCGGGAAAGAGCGTCCCGGTTGCTTGGCCCCTGCCCCTTTCCCGGACAGGTGCAGCGAAGCGGAACCTGATCCGGGGCCCAGCACAGAATTCGCCGCGCAGCGGCTCAAAACCCGAGCTCCTCGTATAGATCGCGCCGGGCCGGGTTGAACGCCTCGATCAGCGCGAGCTTCCACGCACGGCGCCAGCGCTTGATCGCATACTCCCGGATGCGGGCATCGTTGATGCGCGGATATTCTTCGTACCAGACCAGCATCGTCACGCCGTAGTCCCGGGTGAACCCCGGCATCGCACCGGTGCGATGCTCATAGATGCGTCGTGCGAGGTCGATGGTCGAGCCGGTGTAGAGCGTTCCGTTCCGTCGACTGGCGAGCATGTAGACGTGGGACCGGCGCTCCATCATCCACCTCCCGAAACAGAGGCAGATATGACGAAGCGTCTCCGATTCGACGACGCCTTTCCCGGGCGCATGGAGCGGGAGCGGAATGCGACCCGGGACCCAGCATAAGACGGCGCGAAGCGTCCTTCGCAACAGCGTTGCACTTCAATTGAGCCGCTACGCGGCACATTTTTTAGCTGGATCCCGGATCACCTTCCACTGTCGTTCCAGGCGTCCAGGAAAAGGCAGCGTCTTATCCGCAAAGGGTTTTTGCTCCGGGCCTCCAACGCAAAACGCCCGGCCGTTTCCGGCCGGGCGCTTCGTAGGTGCGGTGAGCCGCAGCTCAGGCGGTCAGAACCGTGCTCGGCTCGACCTTCACGCCCGGGCCCATCGTCGAGGTGACGGCGATGCGCTGGACGTAGGTGCCCTTGGCGCCCGCCGGCTTCGCCTTGGCGACCGCATCGGCAAACGCCTTGATGTTTTCGACGAGCTTGTCAGCGTCGAACGAGACCTTGCCGACGCCGGCATGGACGATGCCGGCCTTCTCGACGCGGAACTCCACCGAGCCGCCCTTGGCGCCGGCCACGGCGCTCTTCACGTCCATGGTGACGGTGCCGACCTTCGGGTTCGGCATCAGGCCGCGCGGGCCCAGCACCTTACCGAGACGGCCGACCAGCGGCATCATGTCCGGGGTGGCGATGCAGCGATCGAACTCGATCTTGCCGCTCTGGACGATCTCCAGGAGATCCTCGGCGCCGACGATGTCGGCACCCGCCGCCTTGGCGTCGTCCGCCTTGGCGCCGCGGGCGAAGACCGCCACGCGGACCGTCCGGCCGGAGCCGTTCGGCAGGTTGCAGACGCCGCGGACCATCTGGTCGGCGTGACGCGGATCGACGCCGAGGTTCATCGAGACCTCAATGGTCTCGTCGAACTTCGCGGTCGCCCGCTCCTTGACCAGCTTGATCGCCTCATCGAGCGGGTAGAGCTTGGTCACCTCGATGCCCTCGCGGGCGGCGCGGATGCGCTTTCCTTCGCGTGCCATGATGTCCTCCCTCAGGCCGTGATTTCGAGGCCCATGGCCCGGGCAGAGCCGCGGATCATGGCGACGGCCGCTTCGACCGAGTCGCAATTGAGGTCGGGCATCTTCTTCTCGGCGATCTCGCGCAGCTGCGCCTCGGAGATCTTGCCGACGGACGGGCCCTTACCGGGGGTCTTCGAGCCGGAAGCCGGCTTCTTGCCGATCTTCAGACCGACCGCCTTCTTCAGGAAGAAGGTGACCGGCGGCTGCTTCATCTCGAAGGTGAAAGAGCGGTCCTGATACGCGGTGATGATCACCGGGATCGGGGTGCCCTTCTCCATCTGCGCGGTCTTCGCGTTGAAGGCCTTGCAGAATTCCATGATGTTGAGGCCGCGCTGACCGAGCGCGGGGCCGATCGGGGGCGACGGGTTCGCCGCGCCGGCCGGGACCTGAAGCTTCACGTAGCCCGTGATCTTCTTCGCCATGGGACAACTCCCAAAACTGCGTCCGCCGCCGGGCTGCCTAAGCGCGGGCGGATCGGACGATTGCAGGTCGCGGTGCGATCCGTGGGTCCCGGAGGCGAGGCCGGGCGGATCTCCCGCGTGTGAGACCGCCCCCTATGCGGGGACGGCCGCTTCGCGACCGACGCGCAGCGCCGGCCGGAAGAACATCGGCCGCCGAAAAACCGGCCGCCGCGTGTCTTGAAGCCTCAGGCCTTCTCGACCTGGGCGTATTCCAGCTCCACCGGGGTGGCGCGGCCGAAGATCGACACGGCCACCTTCAGGCGGGACCGAGCCTCGTCGATCTCCTCGACGGTGCCGTTGAAGCTCGCGAACGGGCCGTCAGCGACCCGGACGGTCTCGCCGATCTCGAACGCGATCGACGGCTTCGGACGGTCGACACCCTCGGCGACCTGGCCCTTGATCCGCTCTGCTTCGGCGTCGGGGATCGGAACCGGCTTCGACTTGTCGGCCCCGAGGAAGCCCGTGACCTTCGGGGTGTTCTTGATGAGGTGGTAGACCTCGTCGGTCAGATCGCACTTCACCAGGACGTAGCCGGGGAAGAATTTGCGCTCGGCATCGACCTTCCGGCCGCGGCGCACCTCGACGACCTTCTCGGTCGGGACCATCACCTCGTCGAACAGCTCGGTCAGCCCGCGCTGAGCCGCCTGGTCCTTGATGGACTGGGCGACCTTGTTCTCGAAGTTCGAGTAGGCGTGGACGATGTACCAGCGCTTCGACACGGTTCCGTTCAACTCCGACAAGTCCGCGAGGTCTCCCCCGATCGATTCGCCCCCCTCAACGCATCATCTTTTCCCGAAAGCCGGAGGCCACCTTTCGGGACGATGCTCTAGAGGCCGAGCACCAGGCCGACCACGAAGCGCAGGGCCTGGTCAACCACCGTGAAGAACAGGCTCGTCACCACGACCATCACGAACACCATGATGGTGGTGATCGTGGTCTCCCGGCGGGACGGCCAGGTGACCTTGCGAGCCTCGTCGCGGACCTGGGAGAAGAACTCCCCCGGGGTCACGCGCTTCTGCGGCACCTTGGCGGGCGTGGCCGGACGGGCCGGCGGCGTGTTCGCGGGACCGCGAGCCGCGCCGCGCGCCACATCCACCTTCTTGGTCGCTTCGTTCGATGCCATGGCGCCAGTGTTTTTTGCGTGCTGGGCCCGAGGCAGGGCCTGCTTCCGGGAACGCGAACATCCGGCGCCGAGGGCCTGGACGGGCCCGCACCGACGGTCGCTTCAGATCTCGGATTGCGCCCGCTCTAGCGCAACTCCGCCGGCTTGTCGACCGGGGCGACCGCGCGGGGGTGGGTGAGATATCTGGCAGGAGTGGAGGGACTCGAACCCGCAACCTCCGGTTTTGGAGACCGGCGCTCTGACCAGTTGAGCTACACTCCTAGCGTCCCGCCCAATGCCCGATCGCGGCGCCGCTTGCAAGAGGTTCGGCGACATGGACAGGCCCGAGAAAGCAAAATGCGGCCCTCGCGGGCCTGTCCGTCCCACCCGATCATGACTGGAGCGGCGGGTCCTTCGGGCATCCCGCGGCTGCGCAGCGTCAACGGCCGTGATCCGCGCGCTCCGCAGCGGTCAAGGGACGCAATCCGTTTCGGTCGAAGTGGAACAGCTCGTCGCTGCGACCGTAGGGGCCGGCCCGCATCTGCTTGGTTGCCTCTGCGGCCAGTTCGTGCCGCGCAACGCTATCGGCGGGCCAGGCCATCAGCGCATTCCGGGTCGGAGCGGCCAGGGTGATGCTGTCCGCCTTCAAGGCGCGGCGCATCTGATCGAGGTAGTCCGGCACCAACAGCCGCGCGGCGTCGTAATCGTCGCCCGAATCGGCGATGGCGAAGATCGGCGTGTCATCCCCGACGCCGAGGCTGAACGGAGCATCCTTCGAGGTTGCCGCGAGGTTCTTGAGGGCGGTCGCCTCCACCAGGGCGGGCTCGACATGCCAGCCCGCGAGCATCGCGCGGGTCACGTATTGGTACCGCTTCGGTTCATCGAGCACGTAGACAACGAACAGCGTCTCGGAAAACCGACGGTGGGCAATCTCCGGGCGCTGGTGAAGGATCTCTTCCGGCACGAGTTGCACGCGCAGCCGCGATTGGATGGCCGCGAAATCCCCGGGATCCGTCGCGGGCTGGGACCGCGCCAGAACGTCGGCGATGAATTCTGCGATGGCCCGTCGGCGTTCCGAGCCGGTGAGCCTGTCAACGCGCGGGTACAGGTTTGTGAGGGCGATCGTCCTGGGCCCGACATTGATCTGCCCCGGATCGGAATCCAGACGGATCTCGGCCGCCGGTTGCAGAACCCGGACCAGCGCCGCCACCTCGTCGCGGAATCGCCCGTCGCTCAAATCATCGGCGCGCGCCCCACCGAGCGCGATTGGGGCCCCGGCACAGATCAGGACCAGCAAATCCAGGGCGCGGCGAAGAAGACCAGCGGACATATGAGTCTCCACCGGAGCACGGTCGAGACATGACAAAGCAGCGCCGGCGCTCCGTCAAGACGAAGGCCGGCGGGAATCACATCAGATCTGCAGATTGGCACCTGGCATCCCGGCCGAACCGGGACATGTTCGCGCCGCGCTGAGACGCAAGCTGCGAAAGGTACGCCGTCGGGCGGATCGGCGCGCCTCGCGACGCGCCGATCCGTCCTGGCTTAGTCGTTGATGGCGGCGACGACGCCGGCACCGACGGTGCGGCCGCCCTCGCGGATGGCGAAGCGCAGCTTCTCCTCCATGGCCACCGGCACGATCAGCGTGACGTCCATGGTCACGT
>NZ_LKKO01000077.1 GCF_001455965.1 Methylobacterium sp. GXS13 | reverse complement strand
AAGCCACCCCGATGTCGAGACCGCGCTTGGCCGCCCAGTCGAGCCGCAGCCCCCGCGCGACAAACGGCGTCTCCGGCAGCATCGCCTCCGCCACCCCGCTCACCTGACCGGCAATCTGATCGGCCACATCGGACATCTCAACCCTATGGTGCGGCGCAGAAGCGCCCGTGGACGTGGTGGATTCGGCATGACCCTGCATGGTCTCAGATCCTCGGTTGAGGCCAATGGCGGGTGGTTAATGATTAGTTACGACGGGGCTTATAAAGGCAGGAAATAGGGCTGGCAAGCCGCAGGATATTTTATTTACGCCGCATAAACAGGTTAGTTTTGTAAAAAACTGCAGCTCGGATTGGGATTAAGCAGCCTTGCGCAAGATTGCGAGGCAAACCTTACGTTCAGTAGTTGATACTGAATCACTGGCGCAGTCCGGCCGAAACAACGGCCGCAACAACAACTTACATGGCATGCGATTGTGCACCGCACAGATGCACCGCCCGAGCGCCATCGGACAGGCGATCGCGCTCGGCGAGTCGCCCCGTGCTGCTGCAGCACTGCCGCCCCCAAAACGAACGACCCCCGGAAACCGTTGCATCGGAAAATCGGTCGCCCGAGCGAACGGCGCCCGGACCTCTCGTGGCGTTCGCGATCCCCCGGAGCGCGAGGCCCGATGCCCGAGGCGGCGAGCGGGCAGCCACGCTGATCCCGCCCTGCAAGTCCCTCCGCGTTCCATGGCCCGGCTCAGGCCCACGTCGACCGGCGCTTCACGCCGACGATGCGTGTCTTCATCGACCCGATCGCTCAAATCGCGAATTACGCATACCGGCCATGCGAATACCGATTTCGAGCCTGCATTCGGCTAAATGGCCGCTTTTCACATCAAACTTTTCGCACGTTGTTGCGATTCGTAGAATGAGTGGCATCGTGCCGATAAGAAATTGTGGATCCGGCTATGTGTCTATCGCGGCGACAAGGCATAGGATTGCAAATATTCGCTGCGGCGATCCTAGGCATCGTTCCGGCGAGAGCCGAGATGCGCATCGAGGCTGCGAAGATCACCGCCGGCGACCTCTGGGTCCTGGGCAATGCCGGCGAGCCGGATACCGACATCACCCTCGACGGACAGTTCCCCCAGCGGACGGACAGCCGGGGTTATTTCGAGTTTCACATAGTCTATCATCCGGCGACCTGCATCGCGACGCTGCGGACACCGAAACAGGCGCGCAGCATCGTCGTGGGTGATTGCGGCCAGCAGGGCCCCGGTCTCCCGGGGCCGCCCGGCCCACGCGGCGAGGCCGGATCCCGGGGCGAGCCTGGGCCGCAGGGCGCGATGGGGCCGCCCGGCCCTCCGGGCGTCGACGGTTCCGACGGTGCACCGGGCGAACGCGGCGTGCCGGGGCCCGCGGGTCCAGTCGGCAGCGCCCGACCTGGCGGACCGCCAGGTCCTCGGGGTCCGCAAGGCATGCCCGGCCCAGCCGGCAAGGCGGCGGCGCTGCCGGGCGTCGCCGCCCAGCCCAGGCCGTCACCGGCCCTGACCGGTTCGGTCGCCCAACCGCGCCCGGCGCGCGCCCCGCGCGAGCCGGCCCCTGCCCCCGACGACGTCACGCGATCGGATCCCGGCGCGGGAGTCGCAGCCGAGGATCGGTATTGAGCCGACCGGCCACGTCCAGCACGTCGCCCCCGCCGGCTCACGGCTGCAGGGCCCACCATTGCGCCGAGCGCAGGGACACGGCCCGAGTACCAAGTGTCCCGCACGAACGCCGCGGCGCATCCGTGTGGCATCAACCCGTTCGAACCATGGACGAAATCGCCCTTTCCGGGCCCCGCATCGGCGGGCCCGGCAGCGTCAGCGCCGTTGCGGCGTCATGTGTCACCTTAATGCCCCAACGCGGCACATTCCGACGCCGAAGCCGGGCAAGCCCGAGCCAAACGGGCGGATTTGCGCTAAGCGTAACGGTGGGGCGGGCTTGAATCGGATCCCTGCGTAACGCCGTACCTTGGCCGTTTTCGTGGCGGACATCCGGACCGTTAAGAGACCGCAAGGGCTTGTTAATCGTGACAATACGTCCACCAGCGAGTTGCCCCGCTCTCCGAGTCTTCGGAATAGCGTCCGGACTTGCACTCTTGGCGACCAATCCTTCTCTTGCCGAGACTTTGGAAAGCGCACTCGCGAAAGCCTACCAGGGCAATCCGACCCTGAATGCCGGCCGGGCCGGCGTCCGTGCCATCGACGAGAACGTCGCGATCGCCCAGGCGGGCTACCGTCCGCAGGTCAATGTCGCGGCGTCGATCGGCGTGCAGTACCTGCAATCGCGTGGCAGTCTGGCGGCCGGCGTCGGTGGCGGATCCAGCACCGGAGCCACCACTGCGACCGGCGGAACCACCGGAACGGCGCTCTCTGGAACGACCGCCGGAAGCTCGAGCCTGAGCGGAAGCACGGGCGTCGGCTCCGGTCTCGGGGCCACCACGGGGATCGGGACCACGAGCACCACGTCCGGCCTCACGTCCGGAACGTCCGCCAGCCAAGGCGGCACCGGGACTGGGCCGACCGACGTGGCGACCACGGCGGTGACGTCGAATCGGACGGTGCGCACCACCTACCTGCCGAGCACCGCCAGCTTGACCGTCTCGCAGACGCTCTTCAACGGGTTCCAGACCGACAACAACGTCCGCCGGGCCGAATCGACCGTCTTCAGCCAGCGGGAGACCCTGCGCTTCACCGAGCTCACGGTCCTCTACAACGCCGTCCAGGCGTACATGAACGTGCTCAGCAACACGGCCACGCTCGAGCTCAACCGGAATAATGTCGAGGTTCTCGAGGAGCAGCTCCGGCAGACCCGGGACCGCTTCAATGTCGGCGAGGTGACCCGCACGGACGTTGCCCAGGCCGAGGCGCGCCCGGCCGGCGCGCGCTCGCAGGTCAGCACCGCCGAATCGAACCTGCGCACGAGCATCGGCGTCTACCGCCAGAACATCGGCGTGGAGCCCCGCCAGCTCGCGCCGGGACGGCCGCTGGACCGGTACGTCCCGGCGAGCCTCGACGCGGCGATCGGCATCGGTCTCCGCGAGCATCCGCAGGTCGTCTCGGCGATCCACGCCGTCGATGCGGCGGAAGCGCAGGTCAGGGTCCTCGAAGGTCAGCTGGCCCCGCAGGTCAGCCTGCAGGGCTCCCTCAGCCAGTTCTACGATCAGAACGGACCGAACACGAGTTTCTTCGTCGGCTTCGTGGGCGGCCGGCTCAACATCCCGATCTACGAGGGCGGCCAGACCTACGCGCAGATCCGGCAGGCCAAGGAGACGGTCGGCCAGTACCGCATCCAGGTCGATCAGGTCCGCGACCAGGTCCGGGCGCAGATCGTCGATTTCTGGGGCCGGCTGGAGGCCGCCAAGGCCCAGGTCATCGCCGCCCAGGCCCAGGTCCAGGCCAACGAGGTGGCGCTCAACGGCGTGCGTGAGGAGGCCCGGGTCGGCCAGCGCACCACCCTCGACGTGCTCAACGCGCAGCAGGAACTGCTGAACTCGCGGGTGAACCTGATCCTGGCCCAGCGCGACCGGGTGATCTTCTCCTACGGCGTGGTCCAGTCGATCGGGCAGCTCACCGCCCGCTTCACCGCGTTGCCGGTGGAGTACTACAGCGCCAAGATCCACTACGATCAGGTCAAGGATCTGTGGTTCGGCCTGCGCACCCCGGACGGGCGCTGAGGTCTTTTCCACGGGGAGTGTGGTGCAGGCGCGCTTGCCGCGACGAATTGGCATGGAATACTGTTTGACGAGCGGCCCGATCGGGTCATCTTCCCAATATCCCATGCCTGAGCGCGCCTGTTGATGAGTGCAGCGAGCCCCAAGATCCCGGACTCGAAATTCCAGGACAAGGCTGCCGAGAAGGCGCATGAGCCTTCGATGGAAGAGATTCTCGCCTCGATCCGGCGGATCATCGCCGACGATCAGGCGGCCAAGCCCGCCGAGACCGCCTCCGCGCCCGAGCCCGACGACGTGCTCGACCTCGCCGAGGTCGCCGAGCCGGTGATGCGGCCTCGCGCCGTCCCGCCGCCGGAGCCGACGCCCGCCCCGCTCGACTTCGACGCGATCGATTTCGAGGATGAGGCGATCGCCGAACCGGAGCCCGAGCCGGCGCCCCCGCCCGCGCGTCCGAGCCCGCCGCCGCAGCCCCAGCCGATGTTCCAGGCACCGCGACCGGAGCCGGAATCCGAGGCTCTGGTCTCGCCGGCCACCGATGCCACCGTCAACGGCGCCTTCAACCTGCTGGCCCACACGGTGCTGACGCAGAACGCCCGCACCCTCGAGGATCTGGTCAAGGAGATGCTCCGGCCGATGCTCAAGTCCTGGCTCGACGACAACCTGCCGGCCGTCGTCGAGCGGCTGGTGCGCGCCGAGATCGAGCGGGTCTCGCGCGGCCGCTGAGCCGACCGCCCCTCCGTCCGGGGCCTGCCCGCTGCCGGGCATGTGTTGACGGACGCGGCCCGACGGTCGAAAGCGGGTCCAACCCTGTTGGACAAGCCTTCGGCCCATACACGCGATGATGGACAAGACCTTCGAGCCCGCCTCCGTCGAGGCGCGGATCTCCGCCGCCTGGGTTGAGGCGGACGCATTCCGGGCCGGCCGGCCCGAGCGCGCCGGCGCCACGCCCTACTGCATCGTGATCCCGCCGCCGAACGTGACGGGCTCGCTGCATATGGGCCACGCCCTCAACAACACGCTGCAGGACGTGCTCTGCCGCTTCGAGCGCATGCGCGGCAAGGACGTGCTCTGGCAGCCCGGCACGGATCACGCCGGCATCGCCACCCAGATGGTGGTCGAGCGCCGCATGATGGAGCGCCAGGAGCCCGGCCGCCGGGCGATCGGCCGGGCGGCCTTCGTCGAGAAGGTCTGGGCCTGGAAGGCGGAATCCGGCGGCGCCATCGTCAACCAGCTCAAGCGCCTCGGCGCCTCTTGCGACTGGTCGCGGGAGCGTTTCACCATGGACGAGGGCCTGAGCCGCGCGGTGCTCAAGACCTTCGTGGACCTGCACCGCCAGGGCCTGATCTACCGCGACAAGCGGCTGGTGAACTGGGACCCGAAGTTCCAGACCGCGATCTCGGACCTCGAGGTCCAGCAGATCGAGACCAAGGGCCATCTCTGGCACTTCGACTACCCGGTGGTCGATGAGACCGGCGCCGAGACCGGCGAGATCATCACGGTCGCCACCACCCGGCCCGAGACGATGCTGGGCGATACCGGCATCGCGGTCCATCCCGAGGACGAGCGCTACACGGCGCTCGTCGGCAAGCAGGTCCGCCTGCCCCTGGTCGGCCGCCTGATCCCGATCGTCGCCGACGCGTATTCGGACCCCGAGAAGGGCACGGGTGCGGTCAAGATCACGCCGGCGCACGATTTCAACGACTTCGATGTCGGCCGGCGACGCAATCTCGGGGTGATCAACATCCTCGATCCCGAGGGCCGGATGCTGCTCGACGGCAACGCCGCGTTCCTGGCCGATACGGTGCCCGAGCCCGAGGCCCTGGCGCTGCACGGACTCGACCGGGCGGCGGCGCGCAAGGCGGTCGTCGCCCTGATGGAAGCGCGCGGGCGCCTGCGCACCATCGAGCCGAATACCCATGCGGTCCCGCACGGCGATCGCTCGGGCGTGGTCATCGAGCCGTATCTCACCGACCAATGGTACGTGAACGTCAAGCCGCTCGCGGAACGCGCGCTCCAGGCCGTGCGCGACGGCCAGACGAAGTTCGTGCCCGAGAACTACGAGAAGATCTTCTTCCAGTGGCTCACCAACATCGAGCCCTGGTGCATCTCGCGCCAGCTTTGGTGGGGCCACCAGATCCCGGTCTGGTACGATTCCGAGGGCGGGATCTTCGTGGCCGAGAGCGAGGCCGAGGCCCTGGCCCTGGCCGAAGCGACGCACGGGCACCCGGTGGCGCTGACCCGGGACGAGGACGTCCTCGATACGTGGTTCTCCTCCGCGCTCTGGCCGTTCTCGACCCTGGGCTGGCCGGACTCGACCCCGGAATTGGCCCGTTACTACCCGACCAACGCCCTGGTAACCGGCAAGGACATCCTGTTCTTCTGGGTCGCCCGGATGATGATGATGGGCCTGCACCTCACCGACCGGGCACCGTTCGAAACGGTCTACCTGCACACGCTGGTGCGCGACGCCTCCGGCGCCAAGATGTCGAAGTCGAAGGGCAACGTCGTCGATCCCCTTGAGCTGATCGAGCAGGTCGGGGCCGACGCCCTGCGCTTCACCCTGTGCGCGCTCGCCGTCCAGGGCCGTGACATCAAGCTGTCCGCCGACCGGGTTCAGGGCTACCGCAACTTCACGACCAAGCTCTGGAACGCCGCCCGCTTCGCCGAGCTGAACGGCTGCCAGCTCGACCCCGCCTACGATCCGCGGGCGATCACCGGGGCGATCAACCGCTGGGCGCTGACCGAGGCTGCCCGCGCCGTGGACGAGGTGACGGCGGCTCTCGAAGCCTATCGGTTCAACGATGCGGCAGGCGCCGCCTACCGCTTCGTCTGGAATATCGTCTGCGATTGGTACCTCGAATTGGCCAAGCCCGTGCTGCAGGGCGAGGGCGTTGATCCGGCCGTCCGCGCCGAGACCCAGGCGACGGTCGCGTTCCTGATCGATCAGGTCGCCAAGCTGCTGCATCCGTTCATGCCGTTCCTCACCGAGGAACTCTGGGCGATCAAGGGCGCGGCGATGCCCGAGCGTGGCCTCCTGGCGCTGGCCGCATGGCCGGATCTGGCCGGGCTCGCGGATGCCGGCGCCGAGGCCGAGGTGGGCTTCGTCGTCGATCTCGTCAGTCAGGTTCGCTCGGCCCGCTCCGAGACCAGCGTCCCGGCTGCGGCGCAGATTCCGCTGGTGATGGTCGGGGCGTCCCCGGAGGTCCGCACCCGGGTCGAAGCCTGGCGGGACACGCTGCTGCGCCTGGCCCGGCTCTCCGAGATCACGTTTACCGAGACGCCTCCGAAGAACTCGGTGCAGCTCCTCGTGCGGGGCAGCGTCGCGGCGCTGCCGCTCGAAGGCATCGTCGATCTCGCCGCCGAGGTCGCCCGCCTGAAGAAGGAGCAGGGCAAGGCGCAGGGCGAGATCAAGAAGATCGACGCTAAGCTCGGCAACGCCGATTTCGTCGCCCGCGCGCCCGAGGAGATCATCGAGGAGAATCGCGAGCGCCGGGAGGCCGAGGCGGCGCGGCTGGTGAAGATCGAGGAAGCGCTGGCGCGGCTGAGCGGGGATTGATCGCTTACGGCTGACGGGAGGAACGGTTCGGTAAAAACCCATTTCATCGGGTATCGTGAGCTATTCTCGGTCGCCACCTGATCGGGAATAGCTCCGAACGCGCCCTGGGAAGCCTGCAAGATCGCTCGAATCTCAAGGCCTTGCTTGAAAGAATGCCGTCAGCTCAGGTGACAGGACCCAGTGAGGTCATGCGTCTAATGACAAAACACGCACTAGACGGACTTGGCATCGGCTACGTCGACGCGCATCTGCTTACTCCGGCCAAACTCATGCCGGGCTCCAGGGTCTGGACACGTGACCGACGCTTGGCTGCCGTAAGCGATCGGCTTGGGTTATCCCACCAAGTGCTCCACTGAAGCCATCGATACGAGCGCTTTTCCTCGGTTTCAGCGACGGGTGCCGAGGGGACCCACGAACGGGTTGGGCGCGCTCGCGCTGCCATACGAATCGCTGCTCGAGCTGCCGAAACCGTCGCCCGTCGGGCCGCGCGGGTGGGTGGAATAGTCGGGCGGCACGTAGATCCCGGCCCGGTTCCGATAGCCGGGCTTCAAGTTGGCCGGGTTTCCGGGGGCAGTGCAGTCCTCGTAGCGCCTTGTATCGACGTCCTCGATGGAATGGGACTTGGTCTTCGGGGGCTTCAGCTTGGTCCGATCGCCGACAGCGGGCTTTGCGTCGAAATAGTTCCGATAATCCGAGTACCGATCGGCTGCCATAGCGCCGGTGACCGACCCCAAGAGCAGGATCACCGCAAATACCGTCTTCATCGCCCAATCCTCACGCATCTCACGCGACGCCAGCCTGCAGAGCCAAACGTTATGGCCGCCTGCCGGGAACGATCGGAGTGTAGCGCCACCGCCCGAGCACGCCGGTGACAGGTGGCACAAGCGAGGGATTTCGCCGGAGTCACCCTCGCGACTCGGCATTGCCCGGTCGCCGGCCGGGGGCCGACCATGGCCGCCTCGCCCCCGAATCGGCCCACATGTCCAAACCGTAATTCGACCGCCACGCCGAGGTCAGGCGCTGCCCTCTAGACCAATCGCATCGACCGCCGCGTCCCCGGCGTCGTCCCGATCCCTTGCAAGAGGTTGCGATCCCCATGACCGAGACCAGCCCCCAGACCCCGATCTCCGGCCGCACCTCGCGCCGCGCCCTCGCCTTCCTGGCCGGCGCGGCGCTGATCGTCGGCGGTGCCCTTGGCACCACCCTGCCCTCCGTCACGCCGGCCTACGCCCAGGCCCTGCCGAAGACCCCGATCGAGGCTCCCGAGCATCCCCCGGGCTCGTTCGCCGGCATCGTCAACAAGGTGAAGCCGGGCGTCGTCTCGGTGAAGGTCAAGCTCGATGATTCGGCGAGCAGCGACGACGAGGACGGTCCAGGCCAGGGCTCCGGCCAGGGCCAGAACCTCCAGAACGTGCCGCCGCAGCTGCGCGAGTTCTTCCGCCGCTTCGGCCAGAACGGCCCGGGCGGCGGCCAGCCGCAGCAGCGCCAGGGCTCACGCGGCGCGGTCGGCTCCGGCTTCATCATCTCGGCCGATGGCTACGTGGTGACCAACAATCACGTGGTCGATCACGCCAAGACCGTGCAGGTGACTCTGGACGATGGCCGGACCCTCGACGCGAAGGTGATCGGCAAGGATGCCAAGACCGACGTTGCGCTCCTGAAGATCAACGAGGGCTCGAACTTCCCCTACGTCCAGTTCGGCAAGACCGCCCCGCAGGTCGGCGACTGGGTGGTGGCGATCGGCAACCCGTTCGGCCTCGGCGGCACCGTTACCGCCGGCATCGTCTCGGCCCGCGGCCGCGACATCGGTGCCGGCCCCTACGACGACTTCCTGCAGATCGACGCCCCGATCAACAAGGGCAATTCCGGCGGCCCGACCTTCAACGTCAACGGCGAGGTGGTCGGTGTGAACACCGCCATCGCGTCCCCGTCCGGCGGCAGCGTCGGTCTGGCCTTCGCGATCCCGGCCGAGACCGTCCAGGCGGTGGTCGATCAGCTCCGCACGGACGGCAAGGTCGCCCGCGGCTACCTCGGCGTGCAGATCCAGCCGGTGACGCAGGACATCGCCGACGGCCTGGGCCTCGACAAGGCGAAGGGCGCCCTGGTCGATCATGCCGAAAGCGGGACCCCGGCGGCCAAGGCCGGCCTGAAGGCCGGCGACGTGATCGAGAAGGTCAACGGCGATACGGTCGACAGCGCCCGCGAGCTCTCGCGCCGCATCGCCGGCATGAAGCCCGGCGCCAAGGTCGAGCTGAGCTACCTGCGCGGCGGCAAAGCCGATACCGCGACGGTGACGCTCGGCGCCATGCCCACCGACGGCACCAAGGTCGCCACCCGCGAGGATGATTCGGGCAACGGTCAGCCGCGGCTCGGCCTGAACCTCGCCCCGGCCGCCGATGTCGGTCTGTCCGAGCAGGGGGTTGCCGTGGTCCAGGTCGATCCGGACGGTCCGGCCGCCGCCAAGGGCATCGAGGCCGGCGACGTGATCCTTGATGTCGGCGGCCAGAGCGTGACCCGTCCCGCAGACGTGGCCGCGCAGATCCGGGCGGCGGAAGCGAGCGGTCGCAAGGCCGTGCTGATGCGGGTGAAGAGCAGCAAGGGCCAGACGCGCTTCGTGGCGGTCTCGCTCAGCAAGAACGCCGGCTGAGGCCGATCTCTACCCGGCGCGGGGGGTTCTCCCCTCCTCGCGCCGTCTCGTGCTTCCTCCCGACTGACGCCGGCCGAACAGGCCGGCGTTTTTTGTTGCGGCGTGCTGTCCGATGCGCCTGTGATCGTCTCTCGGCTATGGGACCCGCACCGTCATCGCGCGCGTAGCGAACCGACCTAGGGACACGCCACGCGCGTGAACGGCGCGCCACACTGGGTCGCTTCGCTTCGCTGCGCTCGCGATGACGGTGAGAGTGATTGCGGACCGATCAGCCGGAAACCGGATGAGACGGTACCGGAATCCCCAGCCCCGGCCCCAACCGCGCCCGGCACTTCCCCAGCGCCGCGAAAGCCGCATTGGAGTCCCGGGCGAGCCGCATCAAGTCGCCGAGCCGCGCCCGGCCCCGGGCGAAGGCGAAGAACACGGCGGCGATGTCGGGCTCGCCGTCCGGCGTAAGGGCCTGGGCCGCGAAGGCCGGCAGCGCCTGGTTGGCTGGGTCGCAGATCACCCGCAGGGCTGCGAAGGGCAGGCCATGCCGGCCTGCGAAGGCGGCCGCGACGTGGGATTCCATGTCGACGGCGGCGGCGCCGGTCTGGGCGCGCAGCTCGGCCTTGCCGTCGACCCCGAGCACGGCCGTATCGACGCCCGCCAGATCGGCCGGGATTACCCGGGGACCGAGTCCGGACAGGACGTTAAGGAGGGTGGCAGATAGGTCGAGATCGGCGGCACGCCGGCCTTCCTCGCCGACGATACCGGTGCCCACCACCACGTCGCCGGGCTTCAGGGACGGGTCGAGGCCACCCGCAATGCCGAAGCTGATCACCGCCCGGCAGCCGGGCTGCGGGCGCGCATCGAGGAGCTGACGGAGGCGGTGCGGGTTGCCGCCGGCCCCCACCGCTTCGACGCCCTCCCCGGCGGCGAGGCGGCGCTCGCGGGCGAGACCGGTGACGGCGAG
The DNA here is from genome assembly GCF_001455965.1 of Methylobacterium sp. GXS13. Taxonomy (GTDB): domain Bacteria; phylum Pseudomonadota; class Alphaproteobacteria; order Rhizobiales; family Beijerinckiaceae; genus Methylobacterium. The sequence continues at coordinate 7,270 of NZ_LKKO01000077.1, read as the reverse complement.
GACGGGCGCGGCGGGAGCGATCATCGCGCGCTGGTGGACCAGTCCGGCGAGCTCCGCAAGGAGCCGCGACGGCCGGGGAGCCGGTGTCGCGGGATCGTCGTCGGGGGAAGCCACGTGCGGAATACCGGGGTTCGCGGGTCGGTGGGACAATGCGAGCCGCCGGTGGGACCGGCCCAGCGGGCCGGTCCCATGAGCATCACATGCCGAACTGCACGCGCCGGCTGTTGGTCCGCTTGAGGTTGCGGTAGCGCGCCATCGCCCAGAGCGGGAAGAACTTCGGGTAGCCATGGTACCGCAGGTAGAACACCCGCGGGAAGCCCGTCGCGGTATAGCGTTCCTCGTTCCAGAACCCGTCCGCGCCCTGCGTGCGCGTCAGGAAGTTGATGCCGCGGGTCACCGCCGGGTCGTCGACCGCACCGGCCGCCATCAGAGCGAGCAGCGCCCAGGCGGTCTGAGAGGCCGTGGAAGAGCCCGCCTCGAAGGCCGGATCGATCTTGTAGGAATTGGCATCCTCGCCCCAGCCGCCATCCGGGTTCTGGATCCGGATCAGCCAGGAAACCGCGCGTTGGATCCGCGGATCGGCCGAATCGACGCCCGCAGCGTTCAGCGCGCACAGCACCGACCAGGTGCCGTAGATGAAGTTCATGCCCCAGCGACCGTACCAGGAGCCGTCCTCCTCCTGGTCGTTCAGCAGGTAGTTCACGCCGCGGTCGAGCGCGCGGGACGTCTCGCGGGTCTCACCGAGCTGGGCCAGCATCCCGACCACCCGGGCGGTCACGTCCGCGGTCGGCGGATCGAGCAGCGCGCCGTGGTCCGAGAACGGGATGTGGTTGAGGTACATGTGGTTGTTGTCGGCGTCGAACGCCGCCCAGCCGCCGTCCTCGGACTGCAGCCCCTCCACCCATTCCCGGGCCCGGGCGATCGAAGCCTTGTAGTCGGGCATGCCGGCCACCAGCCCGTGCTGGTGCATGGCCCGGTCCATGGCCATCACCACCACGGCGGTGTCGTCGAGGTCGGGGTAATGCGCGTTGGCGTATTGGAAGGCCCAGCCGCCGGGGCGGACCTTCGGCTTGCGCGCCGCCCAGTCGCCGACGATGTCGAGCACCTGACGGGGCTTCAGCCAGTCGAGCCCGGCGCGGGCCTGGGCCTCGGCCTCGGGGCTGCCAGCCTCCAGCAGAGCGTGGGCGGCCAGCGCCGTATCCCAGACCGGCGAGACGCAGGGCTGGACGTAGGCCTCGTCGGCCTTCTGGACCACCAGCTTCTCAATGGCATCGCAGGCGACCCGCACCTGCGGGTGATCGGGCCGGTAGCCCATCACCTCGTACATCAGCACCGAATTGACCATGGCGGGGAAGATCGCCCCCAGGCCATCCTCGCCGTTCAGGCGCTCGCTGACCCAGGCCCGGGCCTTCTCCATGGCGCGCTGGCGGCTCTTGCGCGGCAGGCGATCCTCGACGAGCTGCAGCATCCGGTCGATGAAGCCGAAGATCGGCGTCCACGGCCAGGTGGCGTGCGGGGAGCCCGGCCAGGTCCGGACGCTCTCGGGCGGCGTGATGAACAGCTCCTGGACGCTGATGCCGCGCGGATTGCGGGCGCGGGGCTTGGTCGCCTGGAGGACGAACAGCGGCACCACGGTGGTACGGGCCCAGTAGCTGATCTTGTCGAGGTGGAACGGGAACCACTTCGGCAGGAACATCACTTCCACGGGCATCACCGGCACGGCGCGCCAGGGCACCTCGCCGTAGAGGGCCAGCATGAAGCGCGTGAAGACGTTGGCGTTGGCCGCGCCGCCGCGGGACAGGATCGCCTCGCGGGCCCGGCGCATATGCGGCGCCTCGATGTCGTCGCCGATCATCTTGAGGGCGAAATACGCCTTGACCGTGCAGCTCATGTCGAACGGCCCCTCGTGGACGAGGGCCCAGCCGCCGTGCCGGCCTTGGGTGCGACGCAGGTAGTTGCCGATCTTGGCCTCGAGGCCCTCGGCGACCGGTGTGCCGCGGAAATGGTGGAACAGGACGTACTCGGACGGGATCGTGGCATCCGCCTCGAGCTCGAAGCAGATATGCCCGTCGTCATGCGCCAGGTTGATCAGCGAGCGCGTCGCCTGCGTCACGCCGCGCTCGACATCGTCGAGCGAGATCTCCTGGGTCTTCGAGCGCTGAAGCGGCTCGACCTTGCTTACGGCCTCTCTCATGGTCCTCGCCTCGAACGGCCGCTGCGTTGCGGCCGCCATGCCTCAAGCGGCGCCCAATGCGCCTAACACCGGCGCGCCTACCCCGGCACGCACGGAAGATCCGTGACGCAGGGCACGCGCGGCCGTCTTGCCAGAGCGGATCGCTCCCTCGATCGTCGATGGCAGACCGGTGGCGGTCCAATCGCCTGCCAGGACGAGGTTCTCGTAGGCGGTTTCGGCCCCCGAGCGACGCGCGGCCTCAGCCGGTGTCGCGGCGAAGGTCGCACGCTTCTCCTTTACGATCTGCCAGCTAGGCAGTTCCGGGGCAAGATTGCACAAAGCCGAGATCTCCCCCCAGATCTGGCGGGCGAGGTCTTCCCGCGGCACGTCGAGGAGCCGATCGGCACCGCTGATCGTGACCGAGTACCGGTCCGGATAAGCGAAAAGCCACTCTGTCAGAGAGTTTACGACGCCGAGGATCAGCGGACTGCCGGGTTTCGGGACCATCGCGAAATGCGCGTTCACGATCGAGCGGAATTCCACGGGGGCGAGGAGACCGGGCAACACCTCCCGGGCCACCCAGGGCGGCAGGGCGAGCACGATTCCATCCTCGGGGCCGATCGCCTCCGGACCATCCGAGAACAGCAGCTGCCCGATTCGGCCGTCGGCACCATCGAGGCCGCCCAGGCGCCGGCCGAGGCGGATCTCGCAGCCGCGCGCCGTCAGGTAGCGCAGGGCGGGGTCCACGAAGGCGTAGGACAGGCCCTCCACCGCCACCAGGGGACGACAGGCCTTGCCGCCGGCACCCAGGGTCTCGCGCAGGATCCGGGCGGCCAGCCCGACATCGCTGTCCCGCGGCTCGGTGTTGAGCGCGGCCAGCAGCACCGGGTGCCAGAGCCGGGCGTAGAGATCGCCCTCGCAGGCCATGCTGTCGCCGATCGTGCCGCCCGCGCCTTCCGGCTTGCCGGAGGCCGCACGCAGGATTCCGAGCGGAGCCAGATAGTCGCGGGCGCGGGTGCCGGGGACGCGCCGCGACGGGCTCATCACCCACCAGGGCAGTCGCCCGGCATTGGGGCGCAGGCACCAGCGATCGCCGGTCTTCAGGTCGGCGAAGTCGAACGCCGCCTCGTCGGGGCCGGTGAGCGCATCGGCGGGGGCGCCCACAGTCTTGAGGAAGCCCAAGGCATCGGCATTGCCCGACAACAGCAGGTGGTTGCCGTTGTCGATGGTCAGCCCGAGGGCCGGGTCGTAATAGGAGCGGCAGCGTCCGCCGGCCTGCTTGGCGGCCTCGTGCAGCACCACCTGGGCACCGGTCTCGGCGAGCGCGACGGCCGCGGAAAGACCGGCCAGGCCGGCACCGACGACGTGGATGCGTCCCATCAGATCAGACCATGGCGGAGGGCGACGGCGAGCAGTGCGAGCTTGCCGGGCTTCACCCGGGCGCGGGGCATCGCCCAGCCGCGGGCGATCACAGCCTTGAGGTAGAGATGGTAGGCCGCCGCCATCAGCCGGGCGGCCTTGGTCGCCTTGCGGGGGCTGCGCCGGATGATCTCCCAGGTCGCCTGGTAATGATCCTCGGCCTCCCGGGCCACCGACAGGCAGACCTCGCCGATCCGCGGATGGCCAATCGCCTCCAGGGGCGTCGGATCGGTCAGGCCGATGGCGGCCAGCTTTTCCCGGGGGAGGTAGAGACGGCCGCGCTCGGCATCCTCGTCGATGTCCCGGAGGATGTTGGTCAGCTGGAGCGCCCGGCCCTGGTGCCAGGCGAGCCGGATGCCGTCCGCCTCCGGCATGCCGAAGATCCGCACCGACAGCCGCCCGACCGCGCTCGCGACCCGGTCGCAGTAGAGATCGAGGGTCTCGGCATCGGGGGCGACGATGTCCTCGACGGCATCCATGGCCATGCCGTCGATGACCGCCTGGAAATCCGCGCGCTTGAGGTCGTAGCGGCGCACCGGCTCGACGAGGTCGCGCACCCGCGCGGCCGGACGACCGGCATAGAGGGCGTCGATGTCGGCGCGCCAGCGGTCGAGTTCGACCTGCCGGACCGCCCGTGTGCCGCCATCGTCGGCCACGTCGTCGACGGCGCGACAGAAGGCGTAGACGGCATACATCGCCTCGCGCCGCTCCTTCGGGAGCAGGCGCATGGCGGTGTAGAAGGACGAGCCGGCGGCCGCCTGACCCGGGGCGGCGGCCTCCTGGGCGGGGGCGGTGGTGGCAGTGGCGCTCACGAGCGGATTCCCTGAGCCGCGGCCCGTACGGTCCGGCCCCGGAAGGGTCGGCGCGCCAGGGTGGCGGCGACGCCGCCGAGCGCGGTGAGCGCGAAGGCGGCCTTGCCGTGATGGACTTTTTCCGAGAGCGGATCGCGCGTGGTCAGGCCTTTGGCGAGCACCACGGCGAGGCGGTGGATCGCGGCGATCTCCAGGGAGAGCCGCAGGTCATCGATCAGGTCGGGCAGGACGGCGCCCTCGTCGAGGAGGTCGAGGCAGCGTTGCGCCAGTTCGGCGATCACCGCCCGGAGTTGCGGGCTCGCCTTGGGCGCGCCCAGCATCGCGATGCTCGCGCCGTGCCGGTCGAGGGCATCCTGCGGGAGGTAGACCCGGTCGAGGCCGGTGAAATCCTTGCCGCAATCCTGAAGGTGATTGATGATCTGCAGCGCCGCGCAGATCGCGTCGGAGGACTTCCAGACCCGGGCCGGGTCCTCGCCGTGAACGTCGAGCACGAAGCGCCCCACCGGCATCGCCGAGTAGCGGCAGTAATGGATCAGCTCATCCCAATTGGCCGTGCGGTTCTTGCGCGCGTCCATCCGGAAGGCGTCGAGCAGTTCCAGCGCGTGGCGCGGCGGCAGGCCACGGGCAGCGAGCTCACGCTTGAGCGGCTCCGCCTCGGGATGGGACGGGCCGGCCCCGGTGAGCGCCTCGGCCAGCCGGTCGAGCAGCGCGAGCTTGCGCTCGGATGTCAGGTCCGTGTGGTCGGCCACGTCGTCGCCGGCGCGGACAAAGTTGTAGAAGGCCAGGATCGCACCGCGGTGACGCGGATGGATCAGGTGCGAGGCGACCGGAAAGTTCTCATCGCGGTGGCCCTTGCCGGAGCGCGCGTCGGTTGCGGTGTCGAGCTGGCTCATCCGAGATACCCGGCCTGGCGGAACCACGCGATCGCGTCGGACAGGCCTTCGCGATAGGGCCGTGCGGTGTAGCCCAGCTCGGCGCGGGCCTTCTTGTCGGAGAAGAACATCCGGTACCGGGACATGCGGATGCCGTCGATTGTGGCGAACGGCTGGCGGCCCGTGACCCGGGCAGCGAGCTGCGCGAAGAACGCCACCGGGTAGACCGCGGCCCGCGGCAGGTTCACGGTCGGCGGCTTGCGGCCGACCATGCCGGCGATGTCGGCGAGCATCTGCGACAGGAACACGTCCTCGCCGCCCAGGATGTAGCGCTCGCCGATCCGGCCCTTGCGGAGCGCCAGCAGATGGCCGTGGGCCACATCGTCGACATGGGCGAGGTTGAGGCCGGTATCGACGAAGGCCGGCATCTTGCCGAGCGCGGCCTCCTGGATGATCCGGCCGGTGGGGGTCGGCTTCACGTCCCGGGGGCCGATCGGCGTCGACGGGTTGACGATCACCGCCTGCAACCCGTCCCGGGCGATCATCTCCTCGACCACGCGCTCGGCCACGACCTTGCTGCGCTTGTAGGCGCCGATGGCGGTCTCGGGGGTCAGCGGCATGGTCTCGTCGGAGGGCGTGACCCCGTCGGCCGGCGGCTTGATGGTGGCGACGCTCGACGTATAGACCACCCGCTCGACGCCGGCCTCGAGGGCGGCACGCATCATCAGGCGGGTGCCGTCGCGGTTGGTGCGGACGATCTCTTCCATATCCGGCGCCCAGAGCCGGTAATCGGCGGCGGCGTGGATCACGTAGCGCTGGCCGCGCAGGGCAGCGGCCACGGCCGCCGGATCGCGCATGTCGCCTTCGGCGATCTCGACATCGGTCCAGGTCAGGTTCCGGCGCGGGCTCGTGGCGCGCACGAGGATGCGCACCGGGAAGCCCGCCCGGCGGAACACGTCGACCAGGGCTGAACCGAGGAACCCGCTTGCACCGGTGATCAGCACGGGGCCGACCTCGGACGGGCCGGAGGAAGTGGCCTCTACCATCACATGTCTAAAGCGTTGCGGAATGCCGGCGCGGGCGGGGGACCCCGCCGCGCCGCGCTTGTGTCATCGAACCGCGTGAGCGGCAAGCGAGGCGCAGGACCGCGTCCCCGCATCATTGCGCCGGCCGTCAGGCCAGGCGCAGGCGCGAGCGGCCTTCCTTGCGCTCCGGCAGCGTCGCGAGCGCGGTCTTGACGATGGTGGCGGCGTCGAGCCCGGCCTCGGCGTACATCCTCTCCGGGCTGTCGTGGTCCTGGTAGGTGTCCGGCAGCGTCAGCGTCCGCACCCGCACCCGGCCCGCATCCAGCGCGCCCTGCTCCGACAGCAGGTGCAGCACCATCGCCCCGAACCCGCCGCGCGAGCCCTCCTCGATGGTGATCAGCACCTCGTGGCTCTGCGCCAGATCCAGGATCAGCGCCTCGTCCAGAGGCTTGGCGAAGCGCGCATCCGCCACCGTCACCGCCACGCCCTGCTCGGACAGCGTGTCCGCCGCCTTCAGGGCCTCGGACAGGCGCGTGCCGAGCGACAGGATCGCCACCCGGGCCTCCGGGTCCTGGCGCACCATCCGGCCCTTGCCGATCGCCAGAACCTCGCCCCGCTCCGGCAGCTCGACGCCGACGCCCTCGCCGCGCGGGTAGCGCAGCGCGATCGGGCCCGAGTCATGGGCGTGGGCGGTCGCCACCATGTGCACCAGCTCGGCCTCGTCGGCCGCCGCCATCACGGTCATGTTCGGCAGGCAGCACAGGTAGGCCAGGTCGAACGCACCGGCATGCGTCGCCCCGTCGGCGCCGACCAGCCCGGCCCGGTCCAGGCAGAACCGCACCGGCAGGTTCTGCAGCGCCACGTCGTGCACGACCTGGTCGTAGGCCCGCTGCAGGAAGGTCGAGTAGATCGCCACGAACGGCCGGTAGCCCTCCGTCGCCAACCCGCCCGCGAACGTCACCGCGTGCT
>NZ_LKKO01000076.1 GCF_001455965.1 Methylobacterium sp. GXS13 | reverse complement strand
TCGCCAGCGCCCTCCGGCGCGCGGCGATCGCCGCGACGCTGAACGGCTCCGAGCGGGCGAGGCGCACCCGCGCCGCGTCGCCGCCCATGAGTTGCCGCAGGGCCGAACGCCTGGCCGAGAGCGCAGCCCGGGCCGCCTCACGGACGGTCCCGAGACGCGCCCGCAGCGCGGCCTCGTCGGCGAGCAGGCGGTCGAGCTTCGGCTCCAGCTCCTCCGACAATTCCCGCAGGTAACCCATCCGCTCGGTGGTCAGCGCGGCGATCTCGGCGGTGAGGCCGGCGTTGTCGCGCTTCTCGATGCCCTCGCGCTCGGTCTGGAGGGTACGTCGCCTTCCTTCCAGTCCGTCGAGTTCGCCCCGCAGGGCGTCGACATCGTCGAGGCCGCGACTGATCCGGGCGCGGATGGCCGCGGCGGTGCGGGCGGCCTCGCGCAGGACCGCGGCCTCGCCGCGCAGCCGGCGAGCTTCGGCAACTGCGGCCTCGTGCGCCCGGCGGCTGTCCACCGTCGGTCCGCGATGGCCGCGGGTCATCAGCAGGTCGACGCTGCGGGTCACCGAATAGGCCATGCCGGCGGTGGTCCGCCCGCTCGGCGCCACGGCGCGGGACAGGCGCGCCAGTTCGGCATCGTCCCGGGCGAGATCGTAGCCCCCGAGCCGCACCCCCAGGAACGCCTCCGCGTGCGGATCGCTGGTTTCGATCACGGTGAGCGGCCCGTCGTCGTAGCGGCGCGGGCGCTGCTTGGCGGTGTCGGTGGTCTTGACCAGGATGCAACGGTGGAACCGGTCGCGGCCTGACTGGAGCACGCCCAAAGCCTCGCTCAGCCGGTCGGGGGAAACCACCAAAGCCTCGCGGGCGCGGCCGAGCAGGCCTTCCAGCGCCGGCCCCCAATGCGGATCGACGATCTCGGCCAGTTCGCAGATCGGCAGGGCCTCGATCCCGCGCCGCTCCAGCTCGCCGCGGAACGCCACCGTGTCGGAGGACAGGCGCGCCGCCGGTCCGGCGCCGGTCCGGGGCGCGGTGCGCTCGGCCTCGCTCTCCTGGGCGCGGGCCTTGAGCGCCGCGTCCTCGGCGGCCCGCTCTAGGGCCTCGTCGAATTCGGGCAGGCGCGCCAGCCCGTCGATCAGCTCGGCCAGGGGCCCGTCCGGCCGCAGGATCTCCTCGGGTGAGGATTCGCGGCGCAGGCCCGCCCGGGCGCAGGATTCGGCGAGCCGCGCCGCCGGCGGGCAGGCCTGGCGCAGGATCGGGGCGACCGGCTGGAGCTTGCCCATCTGGCCGACGACGCCGACGAGGTCGGAAATCCGCGCCACCAGCTCCTTCCGGTCCCGCTCCAGCATCGACAGGCCCAGCGTCGAGGCCGCCAGTCGCCCTTCCGCGGCGCTGCCGGCGAGCAGGGCCTTCTTTTCGGCGATCTCGCCGTCGATCTCGCGCACATGCCCGCGGCTCGCGGCGACTCGCTCCCGGGCGATCCGCAGGATGTCGGCGCCCTCGTTGAGGCGCAGCCGGACCGCGGTCAGATCGAGGCTGCGGCGGCGCAGCTCGGCGCAGGCCGCCCGGAACTCGTGGTTGGTAGCGGCCAGCACCGCCTCGCTCCAGGCCTCGTAGCGGTCGCGCAGGCGGCGCAGGCGGGCGGGGCGGCTCTCCAGCTCGCCGATCGTTTCCAGAAGGCGGCGCCAATTGGCGATGGACAGCCGCACCCGCTCGACATCGAGCGGCTCCGGGTCGAGCACGAAGGCGCGCACGAAGGCGCTGGTGTCGAAGATCGGCTTGAACGCCACCGCGTTGGCGAAGCTGCGCAGGAAGTGCCGGGGCTCGGGGGAGGGCGCGCCCTCCCGTAGGGTCGCCAGGATGTCGGCGGTGAAGCGCTCGCCGGAGGTGCGGTATTCGGTCAAGCTCGCCGCCCGGGCGCGCAGATCCGCGGCGATCTCGCTCCACGGCGCCGTGAAGCTGCCCCCCGGGGCGGTGCGGGCGTAATCGGCGATCTCGAACCGATGGCCGACCGCGATGAAGCGCGACAGCACGGTCTCGCGCGGCTCGACGGCCCGGGCGGCGAGCGCCAGCCCGACCGTGACGGTGCGGCCCGAGGCCGGGTTCTCGAACACCAGCGCCAGCACGGTCTCGCAGGATTCCCGCGTCGGCCTTCCGCCCTCCGCCGGGTCGCTGATCCAGCCGAGGCAATAGTCGCGCACCGTGCGGGCGCTGCGGCCCGAGGCCGAGGCGTTGAGCGCCAGGCGGCTGGCATTGTTGCCGGCGAGCACCGTGCCGAACGCGCCGAAGATCGTCGACTTGCCGGCCCCCGTCGGCCCGACCAGGGCGGCGGCGCCCCGCAGGCGGATCTGCTCCCGCCGGATCAGGTACCAGTTCGAGATGGCGATATCGGTGAGGACGTACACGATGTCGGAAGGCCGGGCCGCTGCAGGGAAACGTGGGGCCCAGTTGGCCGGGTTCGGCCGCGCATGCAAGCTTCGGCCTTCATGACGCCGGGTTGTCACCGCGGCCGAGATTCGTGACTTGTCAGACAATTCGGCATCTGTATCGTCCCTGCCCGGGGGGATTGATAAAAACCATGCGCGCCAGCCTGAAGCTCAAATTGAGCGGCCTATTCGCTCTGCTCCTCCTGTCGGCGGCGCTCCAGGGGGGATTCGCGATCCATAAGATGATCGCCCTCGACCGCCAGCTCGAAGCTTTGCTCGACCACGCGGTCCTGTCGATGAACGAGGCGCAGGCGATCGAGGCCCTGGTGATCCGCACGCGCCTCGCCCAGGTCCGGTTCGTCACCGCAACAGCCGAGACCGAGCGGCAGCTCACCGTGAAGGAGGTCGACGGGCTGACCCGGGAGCGCAACGCCAAGGTCGAGGCCTATCGGGCGCTGATCGCCTCGCCCGACGAGCAGGCGCGGTTCGACGACCTGCTCGCCAAGCTCAAGGTCCAGCACTACGACTGGGAGCGCCTGCGCGGCTTCACCCTCGCGCAGCGCGACCCGGCGATGTCGTATTTCCGCGGGACGATGAACGGGCATTACGTCGCCGCCGCCGGGGCCGCGCACGCGCTTGCCGAGATGAACATCAAGGCCGGCGACGAGGCCGGCCGGAGCGCCCGCCGGAGCCAGGCGGAGGCGGTCCGCTCGACCGTGATCATGCTGGTTGTCACCCTGGTGATCGCGCTCGGCGCGACCCTATACAGTTTCGTGGGCGTCTCGCGGCCGATCACCGTCATGACCCGGGCCATGCGTCGCCTCGCCGACGGCGACACGCAGGCGGCGATTCCCTACGCGGCCCGGCGGGACGAAATCGGCGCCATGTCGGCCACCGTCGCGGTGTTCAGGCAGAACCTGCTGCACGCCCGCAGCCTCGAGGCCGAAGCGGCCCGGGCCCGTTCCGAGTCCGAGACCCAGCGCCGGGCGGCGACGCGCACGCTCGCCGACCGGTTCGAGGGCGCCGTCGGCAGCATCGTCGGCTCGGTGACGGCGGCGGCGACTCGGCTGCAGACCACCGCCCAGAGCTTGAGCGCGACCGCGGCCCAGACCGCCGGGCAGTCGACCAGCGCGGCAGCTGCGGCCGAGCAGGCCTCCACCAATGTGACAACCGTAGCGGTGGCAGCCGAACAGCTGGGCTCGACGGTGGACGAGATCGGGCGCCAGGTCGGGTCCTCGGCGGATCTGGCGCGAACCGCCGTCAACGAGGCGGCCGTGACCGCGCAGCTGGTCCAGGCGCTGAGCGCCGGGGCGAGCCGGGTCGGGGAGGTCGTCGCCCTGATCTCGTCGATCGCCGGGCAGACCAACCTGCTGGCCTTGAACGCCACCATCGAGGCGGCGCGGGCCGGGGAGGCGGGGCGCGGCTTCGCGGTGGTCGCCACCGAGGTCAAGGCGCTCGCCGCCCAGACCGCCCGGGCCACCGCCGAGATCGCGGCACAGATCGGCGAGATCCAGGGCTCAACCGGGGAGGCGGTGCGGGCGATCGACGGCATTGCGGCCCGCATCCGCGAGATCAGCGGCATGGCGACCGCGATCGCCGCCGCGGTGGAGGAACAGGGCGCGGCGACCCAAGAAATCGTCCGCAACGTCACCCAGGCCGCCACCGGCACCGAGGCGGTGACCGCCAACGTCACCGGGGTCGCCGGCGCCGCCGAAGCGACCAGCAATGCCGCCGGGCAGGTGCTGGATTCGGCCTCCGAAATGGCCCGCCAGGCGGCGCAGCTCGGCGAGGAGGTGGAGCACTTCCTGGCGACGGTGCGGGCGGCCTGAGGCATCACGCCGTCATTGCGAGCGCAGCGAAGCAACCCAGGGCGGCGCGCGTTTCCAGGATGTTGCGCTTCTCTGAGTTGCTTCGCTGCGCTCGCGATGACGGTGAGCTCTCAGAGCTCCCCGGCTTCCGACCACGCCCGCAGGCGCTCCAGCCAGGCGTCGGAGGCGAGCACCGCCAGGCCGGGCAGCAACGACAGCGGCGTCACTCGCTCGACCCTGTCGCGCTCGCCCATCCTGAGGCCGCCGCGGCGGGCGTAGAGGCGCAGGATGTCGGCGAGGCGGCCCTCCTCGGGGGGATCGTTGCGCGCCACCGCGCGGATCTTCTCCACGATCTCGTCGGTGGTGCACTCGACGATCCCATCGGTGCCGGCGCGGTTGTCGCGCAGGCCCTCTTCGTAGAGCAGCCGCAGCGCCAGCAGCACCAGGGTCTCGTCCTTGCGCAGGCGCTCGGAGGCGATGTCGTGCCGGGGCGCGTCGGCGGCCGGGCTCAGCGACACCATCTGGTCGCGATGCGCGACCGTGAGGGCGTAGCCGAGACAGGCGAAGTAGTCGGTGAAGAACGGCGCGTAGTGCCGGGCGAGCTCGTAGGAACGGCCGATGCCCGGCGTGTCGGCGTAGATCACCTGTCCCTTGAGCATCACCTGGAGGGCGCGGCACAGCTCCTCGGCGTCGGGGGCACGGGCGCCCGGAGGCGGCGGCTCGTCGCCGTCGATGATCGCGCGAAATCCCTCAAGCACCGGCCCGACGCTCCACCACGAAATCCGGGCAGTCCAGCCAACCATTGGCGAGCCGCTCGGGCAGCCGGACCACAGCGTAGCGGTCGCGCAGCCGCGCATCGAACAGCACGTCGATCTCGCGCAGGCGCTGGAACACGACGAAATCGTCCACGCCCGCGATCGTGATCTGCGAGCCGCGCAGCGACACGGCCTTGCCGAGCCGCGCCTCGACGAAGGCCGTCATGGTCTCCGGCGTCACGGTGGTGCGGCGGCGGAACTCGGCCTTGGCGGCCGCGAAGGCGTCGACCGCGGGGTCGTCATCGATATCCGGCAGCGGCTCGACATCGATGGCGCTGCGGCGGGCGCGCGGCGTCTGCAGGTGGGCCTGGCCGATCGGCGGCCGCAGCAACGACACCACCGGGGGCACGTCGGGGGCGACCTCGGCGGCGCCGACGGCGCGCAACATCGCGGCGGTGCGCTCGATCCCGGTCGGGTCCGGCCGGTCCATGGCGTGGAGCGCGGCGCCGAAACGGCGCTCCAGGCGCGCCACGACGGCGTCGACCGCGTCGAGATGGTTGTCCAACCCCTCAAACACCGAGAGGATCTGGGCGAGATCCGCCCGGACCGCCCGCTGGGCGGTGTCGAGATCGGGGCTGCGGCCCTCGCGGATCAGGCCCTCGGCCAGCGCCCGCACGGTAAGGGCGTCGCGCAGGGCTCGTCCGGCCTCGCGGACCACGCTGGCCCGGAATCGGAACGGGTTGAAGCGGGTGTGCAGCGTTCGGTAGTCGCTGATCAGGTGGCGCTCGACGAAATCCTCGAAGAACAGCCGGAAGGTCTTGGCCCGGTCGGGCTCGCGCAGGATCCGCTCCTCGACCTTGCGCATGCCGGCGGCGAGGCCGCGGACATGGGCCAGGAAGGCGGCCGACGCCCGGGCGGCGTTGGACAGGGCCTCGGAGCGGCTGCCCGGATCGGACACGGCGCTCTCCAGGCCGCCCAGAACCTCCAGCACCGCGCCGCCATAGGAGCGGGTCTCGCCGCGCTCCAGCCGCGACAGCTCCTCGAGGAGCAGGCGCGCCTCGGGGTCGAACTCGACCACCGGCACGTAGCGCTCCCGGCGCTCGATCAGCCAGCCGGTCTCCAGGAGCCGGCGGTAGAGGGCGTTGCGGCGCTCGGCCGGATCAGCGGAGATCGGCTCGTCGCCCAAAATCTCCGGATCGCTCCAGCCGGCGGCGAAATCGCCGATCTCGGCCAGCAATTCCGCCTTGCGCACCGGCTCCGCCCCGAGGACGCGCCGGTGCAGGTGCAGCAGCAGGGCCGCGTTGAAGCCCCGGCTTGGGGAAGCCAGGGGCTTGAACAGCTCGTCGGGCAGCTGCGCGAACAGCATTTTCTTGGGACTCTCGCCGTCGCGCAGCCGGACTCTTACTTCGCGCCGAGGAGTTCGACGTCGAAGATCAGCGTGGCGTTGGGCGGGATCACGCCGCCGGCGCCGCGGGCGCCGTAGCCGAGCTCCGGCGGGATGATCAGGGTGCGCTTGCCCCCGGTCTTCATCGTGGCGACGCCGAGGTCCCAGCCCTTGATCACCTGGCCGGCGCCGAGCGGGAAGCTGAAGGGCTGATTGCGGTCCCGCGAGGAATCGAACTTCTTGCCCTTCTTGCCGCCCTCATCGAGCCAGCCCGTGTACTGCACGGTGACCTGCTGGCCGGCCTTCGGCTCGGGCCCGGTGCCCACGACCTCGTCCTGATACTTCAGGCCCGAGGGCAGGGTGACGATCTCGGCATTCGCGGCTGCTGTCATGGCGATGAACGCGGCTCCGGCAATGAGGGACAGGCGAGGCATGGTATCTCCCTGGAGCCGGCGCCGTCCGCGCCGGCCGTCGGGGGGCCTTCTACCGACTCAGGTCCGTCCAGGCCAGGGAGGCGGGCGATCAGGCCGCCCGGACGGTATCGAGGAAGCGCGCGACCTCGGCGGTCAGCGTCTCCGACTGGCGCGACAGTTCCGTCGCCGCGCTGAGAACCTGGCCCGCGGCCTTGCCGGTTTCGTCGGCGGTATCGGCGACGCCCGCGATGTTGCCGGTCACCTCGCCGGTGCCTGCCGCCGCCTGGCCGACATTGCGCACGATTTCCTGCGTGGCCGCGCCCTGCTCCTCCACCGCCGCGGCGATCGAGGTCGCCACGCCGCTGATCTCCTGGATGCGCGCCGTGATCGAGCCGATCGCCGTCACCGCACCGCCGGTGGACGCCTGGATCCGGGCGATCTGGGCGGAGATCTCCTCCGTCGCCTTGCCGGTCTGCTCGGCCAGCGCCTTCACCTCGGACGCCACCACCGCGAAGCCGCGCCCGGCATCCCCGGCCCGGGCGGCCTCGATCGTGGCGTTCAGCGCCAGCAGGTTGGTCTGCCCGGCGATCGACGAGATCAGCCCGACCACGTCGCCGATCCGGCCGACGGCGCTGCTCAACTCCTGCACCAGCTGTGCGGTCTGCGCGGCCTCGGCGGACGCGCTAAGCGCGAGCTTGGCGGACCCGTCGACCTGCCGGCCGATCTCCTGGACCGATGTGCCCAGCTCCTCGGCGGCGGCGGCGACCGTGTTGACGTTGGTCGCAGCTTCCTCGGCGGCGGCGGCCACCGTGGTCGATTGGCTCGCCGTCTGGGTCGCGGTGGCCGTCATGGTCTGGGCGGTGGCCTGGAGTTCGGTGGCCGAGGACGACACCATGCCGATGATGCCGCCGATCGCGGTCTCGAAGCGCTCGGCCATCTGCCGCATGCCGGCCTTGCGCTGGGCCTCGGCGGCGGCCCGCGCCTGGGCGGTCTCAGCCTCCAGGGCGCGGGTGCGAAGCAGGTTGTCCTTGAACACCTGGACCGTCCGCGCCATCGCGCCGATCTCGTTGCCCCAGTCGCGCAGCGGAACCGCGACCGATGCGTCGCCATCCGCCAGGGCCTGCATGGTCCCGGTCATGGTCCGGATCGGCCGGAGCACGTAGCGGATCAGGGCGAAGAGGCCGAGCGCGACGAGCAGCGCGGAGACCAGCAGCGCGGCGACGTTGCGGACCAGACCGCTGCGCGCTTCCTGGGCGAGGGTCTCAGCGCGCGCGATCATCTCGTCCAGGGCGGCGTAGGCGAGGTCCACGATGGTGGCCTGTTCCGGCGTATCGAGCTTGCGGGCCTCTTGGAGCGTGATCTTCGGCGGCTCGTGCTGGGCCAGTGCGGTCGAGACGGCGAGGCGCCGGGCGAGCGGCGCTCCGTCGAAATTGTTGGCCCGGGCCTTCTCGAAGGCTGCGCGAACCGTGTCGGAGAGGTCGGTCGCGGCCTCCGTGGCGACCTTCCACGTGGCGTCGAGCCGACCGCGCTCCTCCGCCGCCGCCACGGTCTCGGCCGGGGACCAGGGCGTGCCGGCCGACAAGGACGTCTGGATCCGCAGGGCGATGGCGCCGACCGCCATGCGGGTCGCCCAGGCGGAGCGCTTGAGGGCAAGGTCGCGTTCCAGGATCGTGTCGGAGCGCGGGATCGCGGCATCGACCGCATCGGTCGTGGCCGTCAGGGTGTCGAGCATGGCCAGGAGGGCCGCCTGTGCCTCCGGGGTGACCGACGTGTCGCGCTGGACCTTGGACACCTTCAAGGCCGCATCGACCCGGGGCCGGAGCCCTTCGACGCGCTCACGCGCCGCCTGCAGCGGACCGAGGGTCGCCTTGACGGACGGCAGATCCAACCCACCGACGAGCGCCGTCGCCTCGGCGATACCGGTCACCGCACGCTGCCGGTCCGCGTAAAGCCCGGACAGGGTTTCGGCATCCATGGGCTGATCGGCGGCGAGGAACTGCAGAGTGGCGCCCCGCTCAAGCCGCGTCGCGTACAGGGTCTGGAGCAGCGCCCGGCTCGCCCGCACCAGGGAGATGCCAGCCTCCGATTGAACCGCCTGCTGGCGCGCCCCGATGAGCGCGTTCGTTGCATAGGTGAAGATGATCAGACCCAAGACGAAGAACACGAGGCCCATCTTCGAGCGGATCGAAATATTCTGCAGGCGAACCACCGCACAACTCCAACGGCCTAGGGATGGTGCGTTCATGTCCCATAAGATCGATTTTGTCGATCGATATGCCTTCGATCTTGTCTGATCCACCTCTAAGGTGCGCCGAAACTCAAATCCAATACGGCAGCAACTTCATAAATTACCGAGATAAACCAAATTAATTTGCCGGATATGCTGCGATCGAGCCGTCGTTTAACACCGTCTTCACGGTTACAATCCGACGCGTCATTGATCACCGCGGCGCGGAGCGTCCGATGATAGCCTTCGCCCCACCGGCGGAGCGGTGGGGCGAAGGCGCTCGGGTCTCATCCGTGCGGCACCGCAGGGGTTGGACGGTGGCCCGTGCGACACACGCGTGGTCCCGATCGGCTGACCGGGCGGCTCCGGGTCTCCGATCCGGCATAGGCGCTTGGCGGGACCGATCGTTCCTTCGGCGGCACGCAAGGCAGCACCGTCGCGATGCGTGGCGCCGCGACGATGCCCTCGTCCCCGATCCCCCACGTCCCGAAAGCCGGGAAAATCGTTTCGGGACGCCATGTCAGAAGGTGATCAGCGAGGTCAGGCCGAACACCACGACATCAGGCTTGCGTTCCGGCGTTGCACGCCGGGTGATGTATTGGATATTGGGCCGTACGACGATGTTGTCGTTCACGGCGATGCTGTAGAAGGCCTCGACGAAGCGCTCCTGCGCCGGGAGCCGCCGGTTGGTCCGGCTGATCAGGTTGCGCAGCTCGATGGCCTCGACAGCCCTGGGATTCGGGGTGGTCTGGCCGACACCGAGGCCGATCCAGTCGTTGGGACGCTCCGGGCACCAGCCCTTGTAGACGAAGCCGCTCGTCACCTGGGCGGAGTAGATCGAGGTGTCCCGGTCGCTGGCGACGGCCCGGACGAAGGCCGAGACGTTGCGCGCGGTGTTGGCGGGATCCGGGCGGTAGACCTCCTGAACCCCGACGAAATACAGGCCGTTCCGGCCGTCGTGGTGCAGCGGCTGGCCCCGGTAGAGGGCGGAGGGCAGGCGCCGGTCGTTCAGGTAGACGTCGTTGCCGCCGCTGGTCTCATACCAGCCGCCGACCTTGTAGCTGCCGGCGTAGCCCAAGCCGCCGAGCTTCGGGAACCAGCCCGCCTCGGACAGGATCAACGCTCCGGTGCCCTTGCTGAAGTCGAAGCTGAAGCCGTCGACGAGGTTGTCCGGGTTGACCTGGTAGGCGCCGACCTGGACGTAGGCCGTGTCCGCCGTCCCGACGCGCAGGCGGGTCGCCCATTGGCCGACCGGGAAGTTGTAGATGTAATTGCCGGCAATCTTGCCGGTCGGGGCGCCGCACAGGGCGTTGAGCTGGAACTCGCAGGCGAACCCGGCGAAATCGTCGCTGGACGGCATCCGGCCGATCTTCAGGTCGACCCAGGGTCCGAACTTCTGATCGTACCAGAACTGGGTCAGGCGCCAGATGCGGCTGCGGCCGTAGATCTCCTCGACGCTGGTCTGGGTGCCGAGATGCGCGTCGGCGGTCAGGTCGCGCCCATGCCGCTGGGTGAGCGTGACCACGCCCGATCCGCCCGCCAGGCCGAACATCTTCTCGAAATCGAACACGCCCTTGGCGACGAACTGGGCGGCCCCGCGCGCCAGGGTGCGATCCCCGCCGGCCGCGTTCGAGGCGGCCTCGTGGACGTAGCCCAGGTTGAGCAGGATGCCGTTCTCCCAGAGCCGGTCCCGGATGCCGCCGAGATTGCCGAGGAGGCCGAATTTCGGACCCACGTTCCGCGGATCCACCGAGCCGGCGGCGGGGCGGGTGTCCGGGGCAGGCGTCGACGGCCGATCGAGGGGCAACCGTTGCGGCGCGTTCGGATCCGGTAGAATCGTAGATTCGTCCGTGTCTTTCGGCGCCGAAGGCTGTGCCTGCGCGAGTCCGGCAAATGGACTTGCGCCGATGACCAACAGCGCTGCCGCCCATTTCGATAGTAGTCTACGTGACATGATCCATAATGCCCCCAAGCCGACAGTGTTCTGTTCGGCACTTGGGCTTTAGAGGCTAAAAAAACGGCAGATTGCAAATTTCTACTGACACTAATCTTCATATGAAAAACGACTTGATTTCGATCGCGAGATTTGGACTCGCCCTATCGGCCTATAGATCCGGAAGACGATCGGTTTTCAATACGGTTCTTCAAGTCAGGACGAGATATTCCGCTCACGATTGCAGAGGTGGGCGGCCCATATCTGCCAGCAATGCAGGCAGAGACAGAGTTCGTGCCGACCATGGACCGCTTGGTCGCGATGGTGAGATGGCTATACGAGAACCGAACCGTGCCGAACCGAGCGAGGACTCGCGGCAACACCCGCGGCGAAATCAACGACGTCCGGTTGCATTGTGCCGGCGTGACGTCGGTTCAGCGCCCCAGCATCCCGGCCAGATGCGCGACCAGGCGGCGGGCGACCTCGTCCTTGCCGAGGCGCGGCCAGGTCTCCTGGGCACCGTCGCGGTGGATCAGGTGGACGGTGTTGTCGGTGCCGCCCATGACGCCGCCCGCGGCCGAGACGTCGTTGGCCACGATCAGGTCGCAGCCCTTGCGGGCGATCTTGGCCCGGGCGTGGTCGAGCACGGTGTCGGTCTCGGCGGCGAAGCCGACCACCAGCGGCGGGCGCCCGGCCTCCATCCGCGACACGGTGGCGAGGATGTCGGGGTTCTCCACAAGGGTCAGCGGGGCCGGGCCGCTGCCGTCCTTCTTGAGCTTCTTCGAGCCGGCCTCGGTCTCGGGCCGCCAATCGGCCACGGCCGCCGCGAAGATCGCGATGTCGGCCGGCAGGGCCGCCGCGACGGCGGCGAGCATCTCCCGGGCGGTCTCGACCCGCACCACCATGACGCCCGCGGGATCCGGGATCGCGACCGGCCCGGAGACCAGGGTCACGGTCGCGCCGGCTTGCGCGGCGGCCGCCGCGATGGCGTGGCCCTGGCGACCGGACGAGCGGTTGGCAAGGTAGCGCACCGGGTCGATCGGCTCATGGGTCGGCCCGGAGGTCACGAGCACGCGCCGGCCGGCGAGGGGACGCGCACCCGCGATCGAGCGGCCCGCCAGGAAACCGAGGCCGGGTGCCTCGGCGCCGGCCTTGTCCAGCATCCGCTCCAGGGCGTCGGCGATCTCGTTGGGCTCGGCCATGCGGCCGGGACCGGTCTCGGCTTCAGCCATCCTGCCGGCATTGGGCCCGACGAGGCGTACGCCGTCGGCCTCCAGGGTGGCGCGGTTGCGCCGGGTCGCCGGATGCGCCCACATCTGCACGTTCATGGCCGGGGCGATCAGGATCGGCAGCGTCGTCGCCAGCAGGATCGTGGTGGCGAGGTCGGCGGCGTGGCCGCCAGCCATGCGGGCCATCAGGTTGGCGGTGGCCGGCGCCACCACCACGGCATCCGCCTGCCGGGCCAGCTTTATATGGCCGATATCGGCCTCCTCGGCCCGGTCGAACAGGTCGGTATGGGCCCGCTCGCCGGCGAGCGCCGCCGCGGCCAGCGGCGTGACGAATTCCTGCGCGCCCGCGGTCAGGACCGGGCAGACGCTGGCGCCGCGCTCGCGCAGGCGCCGGATCAGGTCGAGGGCCTTGTAGGCCGCGATGCCGCCGCCGATGATGAGCAGCACGCGGCGGTTGGCGAGGGTTTCGGTCATAGCGAAAAGCCTCTGCCTGAGGCGGCGCGCCCGTCAAGCGGGCGGAGGCGTTCAGGCCGCCGCCGGGACCGCCGCGGTCTTCAGGCCGCCGAAGCGCCGGTCCCGGCGGGCGAACTCGGCCATTGCCGCGGCGAGGTCGTCCGGGCCGAAATCGGGCCACATCCGGTCGGTGAAATGGAGCTCGGCATAGGCCGCCTCCCAGAGTAGGAAATCCGAGAGACGCTGCTCGCCGCCGGTCCGGATCACGAGATCGACGTCCACCGGCGAGCCGTGCATCTGTCCGGCCACCAGCGCGCCGAAGCTTTCGCGGGTGGCGTCGCTGCCCTGGAGCGCCTGCGCCGCCGCGATGATCGCGTCCCGGGCGGAATAGTCGACGCAGATCCGCAGATGCAGGCGGGTTCCGGCCGCGGTGGCCGCCTCGGCGGCGGCGATCGCCTCGGGGATGCCCCGGGGCAGGCGGTCGCGGCGGCCGACGACGCTCAGCCGGGTGCCGGTGCGGGCGAGCCGCTGGGTCTCGTTGCGCAGGTAGGAGCGCAGCAGGCGCATCAGGCCGCCGACCTCGTCGTCCGGCCGCTGCCAATTGTCGGCCGAGAAGGCGTAGAGCGTGAGCGTGCCGATGCCGAGATCCGGGCAGGCCTCGGCAGTCCGCCGGATCGCCTCGACGCCGCGATGGTGACCGGCCAGCCGCGGCAGGCCGCGCTGCGTCGCCCAGCGCCCATTGCCGTCCATGATGATCGCGGCGTGCAGCCCCCCCGGCCCCGCTTCGCTTTGCATCGTAAAGTCTCCCGGCATGGGCGTATCGTTGCGGTCTATTCGGGTTGCGTTGACAGTCTCTGCGCGATCCGGCGGTCTCAGGCCGGTTTCGTGGCCGGATCGAGGCCGCGCACCCCGCCCTCCGGACTTCGCTCCGCCGCTACGGCGGCGTCGCGCACCACCTGCTCGAGCACCCCGAGATAGCCAATGAAACGCCTGCGCCCGGTTGGCGTCATGCGGCAGATCGTCTGTGTGCGGTTGAGGGCGAAGCCCTTCTCCAGGCTCACCAGGTCGGCCTCGCTGAGCACCGCCAGGTGCCGGCTCAGATTGCCGTCGGTCAACCCGCAAAGGCGCTTGAGGTCGGGGAACGGCAGGCCCTTGGGATGGGCCACCAGGGAGGTGAGCACGCTGAGTCGCGCCCGCTCGTGGATGATCCGGTCAAGCCCCTCGTAGGAGAAGCGGCCGTCGTCGCGGTCAGAGGTCATCATCGAAGGCCCGGGCGCCGCGATGGACGATACCGGCCAGCCAGATCTGGCCGACCACGAAGGGGAGCCCCATGGCCCAGGGCGACAGGATGCGGGTTTCGGCCGAGAAGGACAGCACGGCGAGGCCGGTGAGCAGGTACCACGCGCCGACCCCCTGGACCGCGCGGGGCAGGATCCGCGCCGAAGCGAACAGGCCGAGGCCGACCAGCACCTGCCAGAGGCCGGGCAGCATCCAGATTTCGGCCGGCGCGAACCGGGCGATGACCAGGGCGAGGCAGGCCCCGGTGCCGGCAGCGGGCAGGAACACCTCGATGGCGTTCCAGACCATGGCGTCGGCAAGGCCGGAATGGAGCCGGCGGCTGCGCCGGACCGCCTCGACGCCGATCAGCGCGAAGGCTACCAGGGCGGCGGTGATCCAGAGGCCGAAGAACAGGACCGGCCGGGCGGCCGGATCGCCGAGCCACAGCGCCTGGCCGACCGCGCAGGCGAGCGCGAGGCCGCCGGTGCCGGCGACGGTCGCCGCGCCGAGGCCGCGGAACGCCGTCTCGCGTGCGATCTGCGAGCGGATCGCGACGATGTCGGCCAACGCCTTATCCAGATCCTGCATGAGTTTCAGCCCCTGTGCTGCATCATGCTTTGCACTGCAAAGTACCGGCGCGCCCCGGCCATCGCAAGCCAATTCGCCCGATCATCATGGCGAATTTTTTCAACATCGGCCCGTCTCGTCGAGACCAATGCACGGTGAATTCTACCTAAGAGTTGTAATCACGCAATTTCCCGGCGGAGAGCATCGAGATCGAGCCGGGCCGTGACCATCCGCAGGGCGCCGTCCGGATCGCACGGCCACTCCGCCTCCGGGCGGTCCCGGTACAGCTCGACGCCGTTCCCGTCGGGATCGCGCAGGTACAGGGCCTCGCTGACGCCGTGATCGCTGGCACCGTCCAGGGGAATGCCGGCTGCCTCGACCCGGCGGAGCGCATCCGCCAGGGCGGCCCGGCTCGGGTAGAGCAGGGCAAGGTGGTACAGCCCGGTGGTGCCCGACGCCGGCGGCGATCCACCGAGGCTTTCCCAGGTGTTGAGCCCGATATGGTGGTGATAGCCCCCGGCCGCGACGAAGGCGGCGCGCTCGCCGTAGCGCTGGGTCAGGCCGAGGCCGAGCACGCCGCAATAGAAGCCGAGCGCCCGGTCCAGGTCGGCGACTTTGAGGTGGACGTGCCCGATACGGGTTTCGGGATGGATCGGTGCGGTCATAGGCGGGGCCATCCGTGAAAGCTGGAAAACTCCGCGCCGCGGAGGGTTTCTCGCGGCGCATGCGGAGCCCATATTGATCCCATGCCCGCTCCGAAGAAACCGCGCGCCGCGTCCGTCTCGGCCTCGTCCGCCAAGGCGTCGAAACCCGAGCTGAAGCCGCTCGACACCTATCTGGCCGCGTTGCTGAACCCGGCCCTGAACCGCAACCGGCCGCCGCCGATCGCGCCGGAGCCGGAAAAGCCGCGGCCGGGCAAACCCAAGGGGCGAGCGACCAAGGAGCAGACCGGCAAAGCCGCCACCCGCAAGGTCGAGATCGCCCGCGACGGGTTCGCGGAAGCGCCGCAGTCCGGCTACGCGCTCGGCGACGCGGCCGAGGTCGATCCGCGGCTCGCCCAGGCCCTCGGGCTGACCCCGCCTGAGGACGGGCCGGTGCCCGAGGGCGCCGATCTGCCGGATTCGGGCGGCGACGGCGGCGCCTCCGCGACCGTGACGGCGCTGGAGCGGCTGCTGATCGAGGGCAACCCGCTGTTCAAGGACGGCCAGACCTGGGTGCCGCACCGCCCCGACCGGCCGCAGAAATCCGAGGGCGGCCTCCGCTTCACGCTGAAATCCGAATTCGAGCCGGCGGGCGACCAGCCCACCGCCATCGCCGAGCTGGTGAAGGGCGTGCAGACCCATGAGCGCGACCAGGTGCTGCTGGGCGTGACCGGCTCGGGCAAGACCTTCACGATGGCCAAGATCATCGAGCATACCCAGCGGCCGGCGCTGATCCTGGCGCCGAACAAGACGCTGGCGGCGCAGCTCTACGGCGAGTTCAAGGCCTTTTTTCCAGATAACGCCGTCGAGTATTTTGTCTCCTATTACGATTACTATCAGCCGGAGGCGTATGTCCCGCGCTCCGACACGTTCATCGAAAAAGAATCGTCGATCAACGAGCAGATCGACCGGATGCGCCACTCCGCCACCCGGGCCCTGCTGGAGCGGGACGACGTGATCATCGTCGCCTCGGTGTCGTGCATCTACGGCATCGGCTCGGTCGAAACCTACACGGCGATGTCGTTCACCGTGACGCTCGGCGAGAAGATCGAGCAGCGCCAGCTTGTGGCCGACCTCGTGGCCCTCCAGTACAAGCGGATCCAGGCGGATTTCGCCCGCGGCACCTTCCGGGTGCGCGGCGATTCGATCGAGCTGTGGCCGGCCCACCTGGAGGATCGCGGCTGGCGGATCGGCATGTTCGGCGACGAGATCGAGTCGATCGTCGAGTTCGACCCGCTCACCGGCAAGAAGATCGCCGAGCTGAAATTCGTGAAGGTCTACGCCAACTCCCACTACGTCACGCCGCGGCCGACGCTGCAGCAGGCGATCAAGGGCATCAAGAACGAGCTGAACGGCCGGATCGAGGAGCTGACCAAGATGGGCCGGCTGATCGAGGCCCAGCGCATCGACCAGCGCTGCACCTTCGACATCGAGATGATCGAGGCCACCGGTGCCTGCAACGGCATCGAGAACTATTCGCGCTACCTCACCGGCCGCCGACCCGGCGAGCCGCCGCCGACCCTGTTCGAGTACCTGCCCGACAACGCCCTGGTCTTCACCGACGAGAGCCACGTCACCGTGCCCCAGATCGGCGGCATGTACCGGGGCGACTTCCGCCGCAAGGCGACGCTGGCCGAATACGGCTTCCGGCTGCCGTCCTGCCTGGATAACCGGCCGCTGCGCTTCGAGGAATGGGACGCGATGCGGCCGCAGACGGTCCACGTCTCGGCCACGCCCGGCAAGTGGGAGATGGAGCGCACCGGCGGCGTCTTCGCCGAGCAGGTGATCCGCCCCACCGGCCTGGTCGACCCGGTGATCGAGATCCGCCCGGCGCGCGCCCAGGTCGACGACCTGCTGGGCGAGGTCAAGGCGGTCGCCCTGGCCGGCTACCGGACGCTCGTGACCACGCTGACCAAGCGCATGGCCGAGGACCTGACCGAGTACCTGCACGAGAACGGCGTGCGGGTGCGCTACATGCACTCCGACATCGACACCCTGGAGCGCATCGAGATCATCCGCGACCTGCGGCTCGGCGCCTTCGACGTCCTGATCGGCATCAACCTGCTGCGCGAGGGTCTCGACATTCCGGAATGCGCCCTCGTGGCGATCCTCGACGCCGACAAGGAGGGCTTCCTGCGCTCCGAGACCTCCCTGGTACAGACCATCGGCCGGGCGGCCCGGAACGCCGACGCGCGCTGCATCCTGTACGCCGATTCCATCACCGGCTCGATGGAGCGGGCGATGGCCGAGACCGAGCGGCGGCGGACCAAGCAGCTCGCCTACAACGCCGAGCACGGGATAACGCCCCAGAGCGTGAAGCGCGGGATCAGCGACATCCTCAACAGCGTCTACGAGCGCGACCACGTCCAGGTCGATACCGGCCTGGCCAAGGACGCGATCACGGTGGGCCACAACCTCAAGGCGGTGCTGGCCGATCTGGAGAAGCGGATGCGCACAGCTGCGGCGGATCTCGACTTCGAGGAGGCGGCGCGCCTGCGCGACGAGCTCAAGCGGCTCCAGGCCACGGAGTTGCTGGTCTCGGACGATCCCATGGCCCGGCAGGGGGATGTGGAGCGCGAGGCCGGCAAGTACGGCCGCAAGGCGCCCCGGGGCGCCGGTCCCACCCGGATCTCGAAGCCCGACCTCGACAATATGGGCCCGGGCACCGATCGCGAGATGCCGGCCGGCGCGGTGCCGTGGCAGGAGCGGCCCAAGCCCCGCTCGACCCAGGGCCTCGGCGGCCAGAAGCCGAAATACAAGGGCGGGGGCGGCCGCAAGCGCGGCTGACCCGCCTCGGTCAGGCGGCCCGGTCGTCCCGGCCGGCGTAGCGGCTCGCCACCCCCCCGCCCTCGTCCCCGAGCGCCTCGGCAATCCGGGGGGCGAGGGCGGTGCAGGCCTCGTCACAGGCGGGGGGGGCCGCCCGGGCGGGCGGCCGCGGCCCCCCGCCGGCCCCGTCGCGGACGATCTCGC
>NZ_LKKO01000075.1 GCF_001455965.1 Methylobacterium sp. GXS13 | reverse complement strand
AGCAGCACCCGGTCGAGGTCGTCGGTCACCGTCAGCGCCACCAGCAGCGAGGCCAGCACGGCGGCGATGTAGGCGAGCGCCAGGGGCCCGAACAGGCGGCCGGCCACGCCGGTGAGCGCCAGCACCGGCAGGAACATCAGCAGCACCGCCAGGGTGGCGTAGGCGACCGCGCCGCGGACCTCCAGGATGGCGTCGAACACCACCCGGGGGCCCCCGCCCTTCCCTTTCGCCCGAGCCTCGCGCAGGCGCCGGGCGACGTTCTCGACGCCGATCACCGCGTCGTCCACCACCTCGCCGATGGCGAGCGCCAGCCCGCCCAGCGTCATGGTGTTGAGGCTCTCGCCCCAGGCCTGGAGGGCGAGCGCCGCGGCGATCAGCGAGAGCGGGATCGCGGCCGCGCTGATCAGGGCCGTGCGCCAGTCGGCCAAAAAAACCAGCAGGACGACGACCACCAGGGCGCCGCCCAGCATCAGCGCCTGGAGGACGTTGCCGTTGGCGACGTCGACGAAGTTCGCCGGGCGGAACAGGTCGGCGTGCAGGCTGACCCCGGCCCGCACCAGGGCCGGCCGCAGCTCCGCCAGGGCCGCCTCGAGGCGCCGTGTCACCGTCCGCGTGTCGACGCCGACCTGGGCGCCGACCATCAGCAGGACCCCGGGCTTGCCGTCGACCAGGGCGGCGCCGATCGCCGGCTCGGGGGCCGCCAGGACGGTGGCGACGTCGGCCAGGACCACGCTCGCCCCGCCCTCGTTGACCAGCACGGTGCGCCCCAGCGCCTCCGGGGTGAGCGACTGCCCCTCGGTGCGCAGGACCACCCGCTGGCTCGGCGTGTCCACGAAGCCGGCGCCCCGCACCCCCGTGGCCTTGCGGGCGGCCGCCAGCACGTCGTTGAGCCCGACCCGGTAGCGGATCAGGTCGTCGGGGCGGACCTGCACCTGGAGCGAACGCACGGCGCCGCCATAGACCGAGACCTGCGCGATGCCCGGCACCGCCTGGAGGCGCAGCCGGACCGTCCAGTCGGCCAGCGTGCGCAGGTCCATGGCGCTGCGGCTGTCCGAGGTCAGCCCGATCAGCAGCACCGTCGAGGTGGAGGAGGTCAGCGCCGTCATGGCGGGCGCCATCACGCCCTGCGGCAGCCGTCCGGCCAGGGCCGCCAGCCGCTCGTTGACCCGCTGGCGCACCCGGTCGACGTCGCTGCCGGCCCGGAACGCGGCGCTGATCACCGACAGGCCCTGGATCGAGGAGGAGCGCAGGGTCTCCAGCCCGGGCAGGCCGCCCACCGCCCCCTCGATCGCCTGGGTGACCAGGACCTCGACCTGCTCCGGATCGAGGCCGGGCGCCTCGGTCTGGATCGTCACGGTGGGCGGCGCGAATTCCGGAAAGACGTCGTAGCGGGCGCTGCGCAGGGCGTAGAGGCCGAAGGCCAGGAGGGCGCAGGCCAGGGCCAGCACCACGCGCGGCCGCCGCACCGAGAACACGACCAGCCCGGCCTGGGGGCCGCGGGGCAGGGGCTCGGCGCCGCTCACGGAACGCCCTCCCCGTCGGATCCCGGGTCTCCGAAGGGCTTGCAGCCCGTCGGCCGGATTCGCGGCCGGATGTCGGGACTTGGCCCCCGCGCGCAGGGCTCCGCCCCGCACCCGCAAAAAGTCCCAGACCCAGCCCTTTCAAGGTGTTGGTCTGAGAGCCAGGCCACGGCGTCGGGCCGGTCTGCACGGCCCTTTTCCCGGGCGCATGCAGCGCCAGCGGAATGCGACCCGGGACCTAGCACAATACGGCGCGCAGCGTCCGTCTGATCGACCTGTGCCGCTGGCGCGGCGCTTCGCGTGCTGGGTCCCGGATCAGGTTCCGCTTCGCTGCACCTGTCCGGGACAGGGGCGCGCGTGATTGGCTCGGGAGCGCCGATCCCACGACGCGCACGTGGCCAAACACCTTCAAAGGGCTGGGTCCCGGACCTTTTGAAACCGGATCGTCCCGATCTTCGATCCCCTGTCGCCCGGACGGGCCCGGAGGTGCGCCCGATGGCAGCGCGAGCGGGAACGGCTCTAGTCATCGTCGTCGCCGGCGACCCGGATCTGGCCCTTCATCTCCTCGGAGAGCAGGGCCTGGCCGCCCTTCAGCACGATCTCGCTGCCGTCGGGCAGGTCCTCGACCACGAAGGCGTCGGCCGAGAGCGGCGCGTCGGCCCGGACCGGGTGGCGGACATAGCCGCCGCCCTGGACCCCCCGGTAGACCCAGGTGCCCCCCTCCCCGTGCACCACTGCGTCCTCCGGGACCAGCACCCCGGTGGCCGAGCGGGCGGCGGGCAGGAACGCCATCGTGCTCATGCCAGGCAGGAGGCCGCCCGCCCCGGAGACGCGGTAGAAGAAGCTCTGGCCCTGGATCCGGGGATCGGTGCGGGTCGCCGGGGAGACGAGGCGCAGGGCGACCCGGTCGCTCTGCGGCGGCACCTCCGCGAAGGCGGTTTCCGGCGGCGGGTTCAGGGTCTCGCCCGGGGGCAGGGTCACCTGCATCAGGAAGTCGGCGCGCTCGATCAGGCGGGTGACCAGCGGCCCCCGCTCGACGATGCCCCGGCCGAGCACCGGGCCCCATTCCTGCTGGGCGGTGGCCGCCAGGGTGCGCAGCTGCGATTCGGCGGCCGTGACGGCGGCCTGGTCGGTCAGCACGGTGGCCTCGACGGTCGCGATCTGGGCGGCCGCCATGGTGGCGGGGCCGAGGCTGCGGGCCCGCCGCGCCGCGCTGGCCGAGACCGCGGCCCGGGCCCGGGCGGTCTGGAGCCCCGCCACCGCGCCGGCATAGGCGTTGGTCAGCTCGGTCACCCGGGCGAGGTCGAGGACGCTGCCATAGGCGGTCAGCTCCTGGCGGTGGGGTTCGGCCGGCAGGATGGCGGTCTCGAGGCCGACCCGGGCGCGCTCCTCCGGGGTGAGCCGCACGATCGTGCGGCCGTCCTCCACGGCGACCCGCGCGGCGGCCTTCGGCTCCGGGACGCCCGCGGCTGGCGCAGCCGGCAAGACGGCGGTGACGAGGCCGTCCAAGGCAGCGAGCAGGGGTGCCCCCCGCGCGCGCAGGTCCGGACCGGGGAGGGCGGCGAGCGCGAGGACACCCGCCAGGGCCAGCCCTGCCAGCAGCACGCGCCGCCGTCGCATCCCGCCTCCTCCGCACGCGCCCGTCCCAGGCGAGTCCCGGCGGCGATTGCCACTTTTGCCCGGTTTATTCGTCCGAATCTACCTGAACTTGAGCGGCCCCGCGGGACGGATGCTCAGCCCGCCAGCGGCACCTCCAGCCGGAAGCAGGCCCCCTGCCCCGTCTGCGGCAGCGCGAGCGTGCCGCCGAGCTGCCGGGTCAGGCTGCCGACCACCCGCATGCCGAGGCTCTTCGAGGCGCGCCCGATCTCGAAATCCGCCGGCAGCCCGACGCCGTCATCCGTCACCTCGACCACCAGGCTGTCGAGTTCGCGCTCGGCCCGGACCCGGATCGCGCCGCCCGCCGGGTGGGTCTCGGGCGGGTAGGCGTATTTGAGGGCGTTGGTGACGAGTTCGTTGACGAGGAGCCCGATCGGGATCGCCCGGTCGGCCGAGATCCGCTGCGGGGCCGCCGTGCAGGTGAGGTGCAGGCCCGGCGCGCCGCTGTCGAGATTGGCGACCAGCTTCTCCAGGAAGGGCGCGAGGTCGAGCTCGCCGGGCACGCCCTCCCCCTCCCCATCCCCGGCCTTGTCCCCGATCTTGTCACCCTGCCGCCAGAGCTGGTCGTGGACGCCGGCGATGGCCTCGACGCGGCTGCGCGCATCCGACAGGGCCGCCTGCACGGCGGGCTCGGCCTCGGCGGCCCGGGCCTGGAGGGCGAGCAGGCTCGCCACGATGGCGAGGCTGTTCTTGACCCGGTGGCTCATCTCGCGGGCCAGGAGGTCCTGCCGGGCGAGCGCGGCGCGCAGCAGGGTCTCGGTCCGCTGGCGCTCGATCGCGCCGCCGAGCAGGTTGGCGAAGCCCTGCATGAAGGCGATGTCGGCCTCCTCGAACATGCCCTCGCGGGTGTCGTCCACCTCCAGCACCCCGAAGGCGCCGTCCCGGTTCTCGATCAGCACGTTGATCGCCCGGCGGATGCCGTGCTCGGCCATGAGCTGGGGCGTGCGGAAGCGGGTCTCCTCGGCCAGGTGGTTCGAGATCACCGGGCTGCCGGTCTTGAGGGCGAAGCCCGCCGGGGAGGCGAGGTCGGCCCCGACCCGGGCCTGCCCGATCACGTCGGGCCCCCAGCCGACGCCGGCGCGCACCAGCAGCGTGTCCTCGCCGCGGCGGTATTCCAGCGCCTTGCAGAACTCGGCGCCCATCCCCTGCGCGCACAGCTCCGCGGCCCGCTGCAGCAGGTGGTCGACATCGGTGCCGCGCAGGGCCTCGACGCCGAACTCGGACAGGATCACCTGCTGGCGCAGGCGGTAGCCGAGATCGGGCGGCGCGAGGCCCGGCGCGGCAGGGTCCTCAGGGGCGTCCGGGCTGGGTTCCACGGCGGTGCGATCGATCTGTGCGGTCATGGGCGGCGGCAGAGTAGCAGGAAGGCGGTCCCAGGGCGACGCGGGTCCGCCTAGCCCCCGGCGGAGCCCCCCGTCGTCGCACCGGATCGTCGCACCGGATCGTCGCACCCCTGCCCGCCCCCGGAGCCCTCGGCGCCGGGCGGCGTTCCGTCAGTCCAACCCGTCTCGATGGAGGGCCCCATGGCCGACGATGTGAACGGACTCTCCGACAAGGCGCTCTCGATCTTCGCCTTCGCGGCCTATCACCGCCTCGTCAGCGGCGAGCGGGTCACCTCGGTCATCCGCAAGGATGGCGCCGGGCACGAGGCCGATCCGGCGGGCGTGAAGGAGCTGGAAGAGCGCGGCCTCGTCACCGCCGGCGAGACCGGCATCGATCTCGGTGACACCGCCCAGGCGACCGTGGAGGCGATGGTCGCGGCGTTGCGCGGGGCAGTCGGGCGCTGAAGGGACGCCTAGGTCGCTCGGCTGCGGCATTCCGGCCGGGGATACCCGGGAACGCCCCCGCCCCCGGCGGCCTTCTCCCGCACCGAAACGATGGAGCGCGCGGATGAGCAAGGCGGACGTGAAGACCGGCGACGACGTGTCCTACAAGTGGGGCAAGGGCAAAGTCGAAGGCGAGGTCACCAAGGTCCACACCAAGGACGTCGAGAAGACCATCAAGGGCAACACGGTCAAGCGCGAGGCCTCGAAGGACGAGCCCGCCGTGGAGATCAAGACCGAGAAGGGCCAGACGGTGCTCAAGTCCGTCTCCGAGGTGACGGTCAAGTAAGCCGATCCGCGCAGCCCGCCCGGCTGGTGGAGTAGCGCACATGATCCCCGCCCCGGGTCTCGCCGGGGGCGGGGCGCCGGCTATCTGTAACGGTTCCAGCCTTTGCCAGCCGGGACCCAGCATGCATATTCCCCTCAGGCTCACCCTGAACGGGCAGGCCCGCGAGATCGTCCTCGACGATCCGCGCGTCACCCTCCTCGACCTCCTGCGCGAACGCCTCGGCCTGACCGGCGCCAAGAAGGGCTGCGATCGCGGCCAGTGCGGCGCCTGCACGGTGCTGGTCGACGGGCGGCGGATCAACGCCTGCCTGACGCTCGCCGTAAGCCTCGACGGCGCCGAGATCCTGACCATCGAGGGGCTGGCCGAGGGCGACCGGCTGCACCCGGTCCAGGCCGCCTTCATCGCCCATGACGGCTTCCAGTGCGGGTTCTGCACCCCCGGCCAGATCATGAGCGCGGTCGGGCTGATCCGCGAGGGCCAGGCCGGCACCGATCCCGAGCGCATCCGCGAGGGCATGAGCGGCAACCTCTGCCGCTGCGGCGCCTATGCCGGCATCCTCGACGCGGTGCAGGAGGCCTCGCGCCCCACCGGACAGGTCGAGCAGCGGGAGGACGCGGCGTGAGAAACTTCGACTACATCCGCCCCGCGAGCCTGCCCGAAGCCGCCGCGGCCGGGCAGCTTCCCGACACCGCCTATCTCGCCGCCGGCACCAACCTGGTCGACCTGATGAAGGGCGGCGTCACCGCCCCCGCCCGGATCGTCGACATCACCCGGCTGCCGGGTCTCTCCAGCATCGAGACGCTGCCGGACGGCGGCACGCGAATCGGCGCGCTCGTCCGCAACAGCGACCTCGCGCACGACCCGGTCTTCGCGAAGACCTACCCGATGGTGGCCGACGCCGTGCTGGCCGGCGCCTCGGCGCAGCTGCGCAACGCCGCGACAGTCGGTGGCAACCTGATGCAGCGCACCCGCTGCCCGTTCTTCACCGACGCGGTCTCAGCCTGCAACAAGCGCGCGCCCGGCTCCGGCTGCGCGGCGCTCGGGCACGCCACCCGGATTCACGCCGTCCAGGGCTGGAGCGAGCAGTGCATCGCCACCAACCCGTCCGATTTCTGCGTGCCGCTCGCCGCCCTCGACGCTGTGGTCGAGATCGCCGGGCCGGACGGCACGCGTGAAGTGCCGCTCACCGCCTTCCACACCCTGCCCGGCGACCACCCGGAGCACGAGACGGCGCTGCGCCCGGCCGAGCTGATCACCGCCCTGCGCCTGCCCCCCGAGGCGGGCTCGTTCCGGGGCAACGCCCGCTACCTCAAGGTCCGCGACCGCACCTCCTACGCCTTCGCGGTGGTCTCGGCCGCCGCCGCCCTCACGTTCGAGGGCGAAACGATCGGCCGGGCCCGGCTCGCCTTTGGCGGGCTCGCGCTCAAGCCCTGGCGGGTGGAGGCGGCCGAGGCCGCGCTCGCCGGCCAGGCGCCCTCCCCCGAGGCCTACGCCAAGGCCGCCGCCCTGGCGCTCGACGGCGCCAAGCCCACCGGCGAGGCCAACGCCTTCAAGATCGAACTCGCCCGCCGCGTCGCGGTCCGGGCGCTGACGCTGGCGGCCGCCGGGACGCCTGCGCGGATCCCGGCGCTTCCCGCCTCCCCGTTCGGCATCGTCTGAGGACAGACCGCATGACCGCGACCGCTACGCCCCTGAATCCCGCCGCCGGCACCCGCCACGGCTCCAGCATCGGCCAGCCGCTGACCCGGCGGGACGGCCCGCTCAAGGTGACCGGCCAGGCCCGGTTCTCCGCCGACAACCTGCCCCCCGGCACGCTGCACGCGGCGCTCTGCGTCGCCCGGATCGCCAAGGGCCGGGTCACCGGCCTGAACCGGTCCGCCGCCGAGGCCCATCCGGGCGTCGTCGCGGTGATGACTCCGGAGAACGCCCCGAAGCTCGCCCAGGACCCGGACGCCAAGGCCGGCCCGTTCATCTTCCGCCTGGACCTGCTGCAGAACGACCGGGTCCGCTACGCCAACCAGCCGATCGCCGTGGTGATCGCCGAGACGCTTGAGGCCGCCACCGAGGGCGCGCGGCTGCTGGCGCCGACCTACGCGACCGAGACGCCGCGCATCGGCCTCGATGCGGGTGACGTGTTCACCCCGGATTCCGTCGGCGTCGGCGCGGCCCCGTCCGAGAGCGATGGCGATGTCGAGGCGGGCCTGGCGGCGGCGTCGCGCACCATCGCGGCCACCTACGAGACCCCCGCCCAGTACCACAACGCCATGGAGCCGCACGCGGCCCTGGCCCAGTGGGACGGCGACCGGCTGACCCTCCACATGCCGACCCAGGGCCTGGCGATCTCGCAAGGCCGGCTCGCCGGGCTGTTCGGAATCAAGCCCGACGACATCCACATCGAGAGCCCCTATCTCGGCGGCGGCTTCGGCTCGAAGGGCGTGCCCTCGGGCCCACAGGTGCTCGCCTGCATGGCGGCCAAGCTCGTCGGACGCCCGGTCAAGCTGGTGCCGACCCGGTCGCAGATGTACGGGCCGATGGGCCATCGCGGCCCGACCCGCCAGACGCTGCGGCTCGGCACCGACGCGGCCGGCAAGCTCACGGCGCTCGACCACCATATCCTCACCGCCTCCTCGAGCTTCGACGACTTCTTCGAGCCGGCGGGCCGGGCGACCAGCACCCTCTACGCCAGCCCGGCCATCGCGATCCGGCACGAGGCGGTGCGGCTCGATACCGGCACGCCCCTGTTCATGCGCGCCCCCGGCGAGGCCACCGGCAGCGTCGCCCTGGAGAGCGCGCTCGACGAGATGGCCCACGAACTCGGCATGGATCCGCTGGAGTTCCGGCTGGCCAACTACGCCGAGGTCGAGCCGATCACCGGAAAGCCGTTCTCCTCCAAGGCCCTGCGCGAGTGCTACCGGCGCGGCGCCGAGGCCTTCGGCTGGGCCGGACGCCCGCTCCAGCCCCGCCAGACCCGGGACAAGGACGGCTTCCTGGTCGGCATCGGCATGGGCACCGCCACCTTCCCGGCCCTGATCTTCGAGGGGATGGCCCGGGCCGAGATCCGCGCCGACGGCACCGGCACGGTGGAGCTCGGGGCGATCGACATGGGCCAGGGCGCCTGGACGGCGCTCGCCCAGATCGCCGCCGACGGGCTCGGGATCGGCATGGAGGCGCTGACCTTCCGGATGGGGTCTTCCGATCAGCCGAATGCCGGCATCGCGGGCGGCTCGGGCCACACCGCCACGGCCGGCAACGCGATCCATGCCGCGGCCGGCGACGTGATCGCCCAGCTGGCCAAGCTCGCCACCGACGACCCCGCCTCCCCGCTCTACGGCGCGGGCAATGCCGGAGTCACCGCGGCGGGCGGGCGCCTGACCCGGCAGGACGATTCGAGCCGCAGCGAATCGTTCGCCGACATCCTCAAGCGGGCCGGGCGGGCGAGCATCGAGGGCCAGGGCGAGGCCGATGCCGACCCGGCGGCCCAGAAATCCTACGCGATGCACGCCCACGGGGCGGTCTTCGCCGAGGTGAAGGTCGATCCTGACTTGGGCCAGATCCGGGTCAGCCGGCTGGTCGGCGCCTTCGCGGCCGGCCGGGTGATCAACCCCCGGCTGGTCCAGAGCCAGTATTACGGCGGGATGATCTGGGGCCTGTCCTTCGCCCTGCACGAGCGGGCCGAGATGGATCCGCGTACCGGCCGCTTCCTCAACGACAACCTGGCCGAGTACCACCTGCCGGTGAATGCCGACATCCCGGCCATGGAAGCGATCCTGGTCCACGAGGAGGATTCCGTGGTGAACGCGCTCGGCGTGAAGGGCGTCGGCGAGATCGGCATCACCGGCACGGTGGGCGCCATCGCCAACGCCGTCTGGCACGCCACCGGCGTGCGGGTGCGCGAGATGCCGATCACCCTGGACAAGCTCCTGGGCTGAGCCCGGCGGGCCGGACGGATTTTTTTCCGCCCGGCTCCCCGCTTCCGACGACTCGAACGGCCAGAACCCTGCCCTGTCGGGCAGGGTTTTTTGTTGTTTGCCGGGCCGCTTGCCCCGACCGAGGGACGGCACAGGCTCGCGGTTTGAAAAGTAGGTCGCCGCAGAGAGGCTACGCCCTCCCTCCCCCCCTTTGCGGGGGAGGGAGAACCGCGTCGATCCCAGCCCTCCTTAAACTCATACAATTCTATCACCGAAGAACTGCTGGCTCGGCGAATCACCGACCCGCCACCCGTCGGCAAACCGGCATGTGCGCGCCCATCCGCCTCCCGGAATGCGCGACGGCAAAGGCGAAGCGTGCGCCTTGGAAGCCCGATGCGGAGGGATGGCCTCCATCGCTCCGAAATCCATCAACGATAATAAAGGTCTGGAATAGAGTGCTGTTTCACCGGGCGTGTTGTCGCTGTTCCGGTCCGAATAGTGCCGGCGCCCTGGCCTCGCCCATGGGCCCGACGACCCCCAGGGATGCGTTGAGAGACCGGTTGTTCAACGCACCGTACATATGTCATACATATTCGGACCGAACGCCCTGAAGAGGCGGCGGGCGCATTCACAGGGGGGACGTCGATGAGAGGGACCATTTCCATCAAGGCCATGCTCGCGGGCGCGATTCTCGCGTGGGCTGGCGGGGCCCAAGCGGCTTCGCTGACCGTCGGGTTCTCGCAGATTGGTTCCGAATCCGGCTGGCGTGCCGCCGAGACCACCGTGACCAAGGACGAGGCCAGGAAGCGCGGCATCACCGTCAAGATCGCCGACGCGCAGCAGAAGCAGGAGAACCAGATCAAGGCGATCCGGTCCTTCGTGGCCCAGGGGGTCGACGGGATCCTACTCGCCCCGGTGGTCGCCACCGGCTGGGATGCGGTGCTCAAGGAAGCGCGCGACGCGAAGATCCCGGTGATCCTGCTCGACCGCGACATCGATCCCGCCGGCAAGGACCTCTACCTGACCGCCGTCACCTCCGACAGCGTCGAGGAGGGCCGCGTCGCCGGCGCCTGGCTGGCCAAGACGGTCGGCGAAAAACCCTGCGCCGTGGTCGAGCTCCAGGGCACGGTCGGCGCCAGCGTCGCCACCAACCGCAAGAAGGGGTTCGACGCCGCCATCGCGCCCCACGCCAACATCAAGCTCGTGCGCAGCCAGACCGGCGACTTCACCCGGGCCAAGGGCAAGGAGGTGATGGAGAGCTTCATCAAGGCCGAGGGCGGCCATTCGATCTGCGCGGTCTACGCCCACAACGACGACAT
This sequence comes from Methylobacterium sp. GXS13, assembly GCF_001455965.1. Classification (GTDB taxonomy): domain Bacteria; phylum Pseudomonadota; class Alphaproteobacteria; order Rhizobiales; family Beijerinckiaceae; genus Methylobacterium. The sequence continues at coordinate 9,085 of NZ_LKKO01000075.1, read as the reverse complement.
GATGGTCGGCGCCATCCAGGCGATGAAGGAGGCCGGCCTGAAGCCCGGCAAGGAGATCCTGACGGTCTCGATCGACGCGGTGCCCGACATCTTCAAGGCGATGGCCGCCGGCGAGAACAACGCCACCGTCGAGCTCACCCCCGACATGGCCGGCCGCGCCTTCGACGCGCTCAAGGCCTACCGGGAGAAGGGCACCGTCCCGCCCAAATGGATCCAGACCGAGTCGAAGCTCTACACCGCCGCCGACGACCCGATGAAGGTCTACAACAGCAAGAAGACGCTCGGCTACTGACGCGCCGCCCGGCCTCTGCGATCGCATCGTGCCCGATTCCATCCTGCTCAGCGTCCGCGGGCTCTCGAAGAGCTTCGCCGGGCACCAGGCCCTCGCGGGGGTCGACTTCACCTTGCGCCGGGGCGAGATCCACGCCCTCCTCGGCGAGAACGGCGCCGGCAAGTCGACCTTCATCAAGACGCTCACCGGCGTCGTCCAGCGCGCCGCCGGCGAGGTCTGGCTCGAGGGCGCGCCGATCGCCCCGCGCTCGGCGGAAGCCGCGGCGCGGGCCGGCATCGCCACGGTCTACCAGGAGGTCGGCCTGCTGCCGAACCTCACCGTGGCCCAGAACTTGTTCCTCGGCCGCGAGCCGACCCGGTTCGGCCTCGTGCGCACCCGGGAGATGCGCCGGCGCGCCACCGCGCTGCTCGCGGATTTCGGCCTGTCGATCGATGTCGGCGCGCCGCTCGGCCGCTACCCGGTGGCGGTGCAGCACCTCGTGGCGATCGCCCGGGCGGTGGATCTCTCGGCCCGGGCGCTGATCCTCGACGAGCCGACCGCGAGCCTCGACACCCATGAGGTCACGGTGCTGTTCGGCGTGATGCGCCGCCTCGCCGGGCGGGGGATCGGCATCGTGTTCGTGACCCACTTCCTGGAGCAGGTCTACGCGATCACCGACCGGATCACGGTCCTGCGCAACGGCCGGCTGGTGACCGAGCGCGAGACCGCGCGCTTCCCGCGCCTCGAGCTGGTGCACACGATGCTGGGCCACGCCCTCGCCGAGACCGAGGCGGCGGCCCGGGCGGCGGACCGGGCGTCACAGAAAGAATCCGGGACGCCGGTCCTGCAGGCGGAGGGGCTCGGCAAGGCCGGCTACCTCCAGCCCATCGACCTCACGGTGGCAAGCGGCGAGGTGGTCGGCCTCGCAGGCCTCCTCGGCTCCGGGCGGACCGAGACCGCCCGCCTGCTGTTCGGTGCCGAGCGGGCCGATCGCGGCCGCATCCGGCTCGACGGCAGGCCGGTCCGGATCGCCGGCCCCCGGGACGCCCTGCGCCACCGGTTCGGCTACTGCCCGGAGGAGCGCAAGACCGAGGGCATCGTCGCCGACCTGACCGTGCGGGAGAACATCGTGCTGGCCCTGCAGGCCCGGCGCGGCCCGTTCCGGCCGCTGGGCCGGGCAGCCGAGGACAAGATCGCCCGCGACTTCATCGCGATGCTCGACATCCGCCCGCCCGATCCGGAGCGGCCGATCGGGCTCCTCTCCGGGGGCAACCAGCAGAAGGCGCTGCTGGCGCGCTGGCTCGCCACCGAGCCGCGCCTGCTGATCCTCGACGAGCCGACCCGCGGCATCGATGTCGGCGCCCATGCGGAGATCATCCGGCTGATCCGCCGGCTCTGCGACGAGGGCCTCGCCCTCCTGGTGATCTCCTCGGAGCTGGAAGAGATCGTGACCTATTCCGACCGGGTGATCGTGATGCGCGACCGCGCCCAGGTGGCCGAGCTCGCCGGCAGCGCGGTCGACCTCACCGCCATCCTCCGGGCGATCGCCGCCGAGGCGGCGCCCGCACCGGTCCCGGAACCCGCCTGATGCGCGTCCTTCGCTCCGGAGCGCCCCAGCTCCTCGCCTTCGCGGCCGTGCTCCTGGCCGACCGGCTGGCCTCCCCGCAATTCCTCGCGGTGCATCTCCAGGACGGGCGCCTGTTCGGCAGCCTGGTCGACGTGTTCAACCGCGGCGCGCCGGTGGCGCTGCTGTCGCTCGGCATGGTGCTGGTGGTGGCCACCGGCGGCATCGACCTGTCGGTGGGCGCCGTGATGGCGATCGCCGGGGCGGTCGCGGCGAGCCTGGCGGACAGCTATCCCCTGCCGGTGGTGCTTGCCGCCGCCCTCGGCACCGGGCTCGCCTGCGGGCTGTGGAACGGGTTCCTGGTGGCGAGCCTGCGGATCCAGCCGATCGTCGCCACCCTGATCCTGATGGTCGCCGGCCGGGGCATCGCCCAGCTGATCACCGAGGGGCGCATCGTCACCTTCGCGTCCTCCGAGCTGGCCTTCCTGGGCGGCGGCGCCCTGCTGGGCGTCCCCATGCCGGTGGTGCTGGTGCTCGTCATGCTCCTCCTGACCCTGGCCCTGGTGCGCGGCTCGGCGCTCGGCCTGATGATCGAGGCGACCGGGGGCAATGCCCGGGCCAGCGCGCTCGCCGGCATCGACACACGGTCGGTGACGGTGGCGGTCTATGCCTGGAGCGGCCTCTGCGCGGCGCTCGCCGGCGTGGTCGCGGCGGCCGACATCCTGGGGGCGGACGCCAACAATGCCGGGCTGTGGCTGGAGCTCGACGCGATCCTGGCCGTGGTGGTGGCCGGCTCGTCGCTGCTGGGCGGGCGGTTCAGCCTGTGGCTGGCGGTGCTCGGCGCGTTCATCATCCAGGCGATGAACACCGGCATCCTGCTCTCCGGCCTGCCGCCTGAGCTGAACCTCGTGGTCAAGGCCGCGGTGGTGCTGGCGGTGCTCCTCGTCCAGTCGCCCCGCCTGTCGGGCCTCACCCTGCTGCTGCGGAAGCCGTGATGAGCCGCAACCTCCCGGTCCTGGTCGCCGCGCTCCTGTTCGCGGCCGGCTACAGCCTCTGCGCCACGCAGTTCCCCGCCTTCCTGACCACCCGGGTCGTCGGCAACCTGCTCACCGACAACGCCTTCCTGGGCATCGTCGCGGTCGGCACGACCTTCGTGATCATCTCCGGCGGCATCGACCTCTCGGTCGGCTCCGTGGTCGGCTTCACCACGGTGTTCCTGGCGCTCGCCATCGACCGCTGGGGGATCCCGCCGCTCGCCGCCGCCCTGCTCGTGCTCGGGGCCGCCGTCCTGTTCGGCGCCGCGATGGGCGCGCTGATCCACGTCTTCGAGATGCCGCCCTTCATCGTGACGCTGGCCGGCATGTTCCTGGCCCGGGGCGCCGGCTTCCTGCTCTCCACCGAATCGGTCCCGATCAATGCGCCACTCTACAGCGCGGTCGCCGACCTGTCGGTGAGCCTGCCCGGCGGCGGGCGGCTGACCCTGACGGCCTGCGTGATGCTCGGCGTGTTCCTGGTGGGGGGGGTGCTGCTCCACGCCACGCGCTTCGGCGCCACAATCTACGCGCTGGGCGGCAGCCGCCACACCACCGGGCTGATGGGCGTGCCGGTCGGGCGCAACACGATCGCGATCTATGCCCTGTCGAGCCTGCTCGCCGCGCTCGCCGGGATCGTGTTCTCGCTGGACACCGCCTCGGGCACCCCGCTCTCGGCGGTGGGCGTCGAGCTCGACGCCATCGCCGCCGTGGTGATCGGCGGCACGCTGCTCACCGGCGGCCAGGGCGGCATCCTGGGCACGTTCCTCGGCGTGATGATCGGCGGCCTGATCCAGACGGCCATCACCTTCGACGGCACCCTGTCGAGCTGGTGGACCAAGATCGCCACCGGCCTGCTGCTCTTCGCCTTCATCGCCCTGCAGCAGGGCTCGGTGGCTCTGGCCGGGCGCCCCGGCCGGGCCGCCCGCCCCCGCGCGGAACAGCCGGTCGGCCGGCCGGCCGAAGCCCGCCCCTGACAGGGGCGGATCTTTTCGGCGAAGCCGGCGACCACCTTTGGGATGGATGCCCTATGATCCCCGCCCGCGCGGCCGCCCCCTCGGCTGCCCCCTTGCCGCGCGACGGAGGACAGAACCGGCATGCCCCTCACCAGCGATCTCCGCGGCGTCGTGCCGATCGCCCCGACGCCGTTCCACCCGGACGGCCGGATCGACGCGGTCTCCCTCGACCGGATGACCGACTTCTTCGGGGCTTCGGGGGTCGACGGCCTGACCATCCTCGGCCAGCTCGGCGAGGCCGGCAAGCTCGACCATGACGAAGGGCTCGCCGTCGCGAAACAGGTCCTCGGGCGCACCCGGCTGCCGGTGATCGTCGGCGTGACGGCGCCGGGCTTCGCGGCCATGCGGGCGCTCGCCCGCGAGGTGATGGAGATGGGCGCGGCCGGCGTGATGATCGCGCCGCCCAACACCCTGCGCACCGACGACCAGGTGGCCGGCTATTACCGCAACGCCGCCGAGGCGATCGGGCCGGACGTGCCCTTCGTCCTGCAGGATTATCCCCTCACCTTCTCGGTCCAGATGACGCCCGGCGTGATCCGCCGGATCGTGTCCGAGAACCCCTCCTGCGTGATGCTCAAGCACGAGGACTGGCCGGGTCTGGAGAAGATCTCGACCCTGCGGGGCTTTGAGGCGGACGGCGCGATGCGCCACATCGCGATCCTGGTCGGCAATGGCGGCCTGTTCCTGGATTTCGAGACCGAGCGCGGCGCCGACGGGGCCAATACCGGCTACGCCTTCCCGGAGATGCTGGTCGACGTGGTCCGCCTCGGCCGGGCGGGGGAGCGCGACGCCGCCCACGACCTGTTCGACGCCCACCTGCCCTACCTGCGCTACGAGCAGCAGCAGGGCCCGCTGGGGCTCGCGGTGCGCAAATACGTGTTCCAGCGCCGGGGAATCTTCGCCTCCGACGCCCAGCGCAAGCCGTCCCAGGCGCTCACCCCGCAGGCCAAGGCCGAAATCGAATACCTGCTGGCCCGCCTCGCCCGCACGGACGCGCGGGCGAAACTCCTGGATTCACAAGGTCTGTGACCTTGTGCGGGTCCAGGGCAGAGCCCTGGGATCGGGTATCGGGGCTCTGCCCCGATACCCCGCCAAAGGGCTGAGCCCTTTGGAATCTCCGCTCAGTCGAGCCGGTAGGCGATGACCGAGTCGCCCGGCGTGGTGCCGAGCGAGCCGTGGCCGCCGGCGGCGATGACCACGTATTGCTTGCCGTCCTTGCCCCGGTAGGTCATCGGCGTCGCCTGGCCGCCCGCGGGCAGCTTCATGGACCAGAGGGTCTCGCCGGTCTGCATGTCGTAGCCGCGGATCAGGTCGTCCAGGGCGGCGCCCGCGAAGGCGACCCCGCCGGCCGTGGTCAGGGTGCCGCCATGGGCGAGCATGCCCATCTCGAACGGGATCGGGAAGGTGACGCCGGCGACCTTCTGCCCGGCCACGGTGCCGTTACGATGCTTCCAGGCGGTGGTGCCGTCCGCGAGGTTCACCCCGACCCGCACGCCCCAGGGTGGCGCGTTGCAGGGCACGCCGAGCCCCGAGCGCATATGGGCGATCGACACCGCGTAGGGGCCGCCGAGATTCTCGTTGCCGGGCTTCGAATCCGGGTCGCCCGGGAACATCCGCTTGTTCGGCTCGCCCACGGGGCGCCGGACCAGCTGGTAGATGTAGGGCAGGTATTGCGGTGTCGCGATCATCCAGTGGTTGACCGGATCGACGGCCACGGAGCCCCAGTTGAACACCCCGATATTGCCCGGCCACACGAGCGAGCCCCCCGAGGCCTGCGGCGGCGTGAACGGGTTGCCGTCGTAGCGGTTCGACCGGAACGCGATGCGGCACTGGATCTGATCGAAGGGCGTCGTGCCCCACATCGCGGCCTCGGTCAGCGGCGCCGGGGTGAAGCGCAGCGCCGACATCGGCTGGGTGGGCGCGAGCGTCTCGCCCGGGATGTCGGTCTGCGTCGAGACCTTGACCTGCTCCACCGGGACGATCGGCGCGCCCGTGCGGCGATCCAGGACCCAGACGTTGCCGATCTTGGTCGGGATCAGGATCGCCGGCACCGCGGCGCCCTTGTGCGGCAGGGTCAGCAGCACCGGCTGGGACGGGTTGTCCCGGTCCCAGAGGTCGTGCGCCGCGGTCTGGAACTTCCAGATCAGCCGGCCGGTCTTCAGGTCGAGGGCCGCCAGGGCGTCGATGAAGGCCTCGTCCTCCTTGGAGCGCGACACGCCGACCTGGTCGGGCGACCGGTTGCCGAACGGCACGTAGACCTGGCCCAAGCCTTCGTCGGCCGCGAGCTGGGTCCAGGCCACCGCCGAGTTCGGCTCGTAGAGTTCGCCGGCCTTGAGCGGCGCGGTGTCCTCGGGCTTGCCGGCGTCGAACTTCCACACGATCGCGCCGGTGCGCACGTCGTAGGCGCGGATCGCCCCCGACGGGTTGGTCTCGTAGTAATTGTCGGCGATGGCGCTGCCGAGGATCACGAGGTCCCGGGTCACCAGCGGCGCCGAGGTCTCCTGGTAGGTCGCCCGCTGCAGGCCCGGCATCTGCGCCTTCAGGTCGACCGCGCCGTCGGTGCCGAAGCTCCGGCACGGGGCGCCGGTATCGGCGTTCAGGGCGTAGAGCTTGGCGTCCACCGAGGCCGCGATGATCCGGCGCGGGCATTCGGCGATCGCCGCGGCGGCGGCCTGGGCCTGAGCCGGATCAGTTTCGGCCGGCGCGACGTACGTGGCGGAGTCGTTGTAGGACACGCCGCGGCAGGTCTGGTGCTGGTACTGGGCGTCCCGCTGCATCTTGGGATCGAAGGACCAGACCACGCGGCCGGTCTCCGGCTCCAGGGCCCGGACGATGCTGTGCGGGGTGCAGAAATACAGCAGCCCGTTCACCTTGATGGGCGTCGCCTCAAAGGTGTATTCCTTCGAATCCTTGCTGTCGCCCTCGCGCAGGTCGCCGGTATGGTGCTCCCAGGCCACCGTGAGGCCGCGGACGTTGCCGGTGTTGATGTCCTTCAGCGCCGAGTAGCGCTGCCCGAGATTGGTGCCGCCATACGCGACCCAGTCGTCCGCCGGATAGGCGACGCCGCTCGGATCGACCGCGGCGTTCCCGGCCTCCGCGACCTTCGGCAGGCTGCCCTTCGTCTCCACCGGATCGACGAACCACGCCGCGACGCCCAGGATCGCCAGGAGCGCCACGACGGCGCGCAGAGCCAGCGGCCCGTTCCGCAGGCCCGGCGCCCAGGGGGATTGCGGCGCGTCCCGCAGGCCCCCCGGCACGAAGGGCAGGGACAGCAGCAGGCCGAGGAACAGGATCAGCGCGCCGCGCGGGATCCATTGCCACTTGTCGAACCCGACCTCCTGGATCGTCCAGGCGAAGGCGGCCGCCAGGGTGAGCGCGTAGAGCCAGAAACCGCTCTGGCGGCGCCGGGCGAGCTGGATCCCGGCGGCGAGCAGGCCGAGGCCGATTGCCGTGTAGAACGGCGATCCACCGACCGCCGCAAGCTTGTATCCGAAGCCGATGAGGGATAACCCCAGTAAAGCAGTCAGAAATCCTAAAAGTTTGACCGCCATCGCGACTGTGCCTGCTCTCTAGATCCGAACGAATTTTTGGATCTCGCGGCGGTGTCCCACGGAATACGCGCGCACCGACCCGATTCGGGCGGCTTATCTTCGCTGTAGCTGGCCCCAGGCTGTGCGGTGCACGCGGTGGTAGGTCGCCGGGCGGGATCGAACCCCGGCCTCCGTCATCTCGGCGCGTGCGGGAGGCGGCTCAGCCGTCGCTGCGGCTCACGTCCTGGCCTTCACGTCCCGGCCTTGCCCTCCGGCCGCAGCGCGACCGGGTCGCCGTCGCGCAGCGAGGCCGGCGGTCCGACCACGACCTGCTCGCCGCCGCTGAGGCCCGTGCGCAGCTCCAGCACCGTCCCGGTCTGGCGGAAGATCGTGACTGGGCGCATCCGCACCACCAGGCCCCCGTCCTGCCCCGCCTCCACCACCGCCACCCGCGTCCCGGCCTGGTCGAAGATCAGGGCGTCGTTCGGCACCGACACGGCGGGGGAGACCCGCGGGATCGCCAGCGTCAGGGTGATGTAGAGGCCGGCCTGCAGGGCCCGGTCCGGGTTGGGGATGTCGACTTGGGTCACCAGGGTGCGCGAAGCGTAGAGCAGCGTGGACGACGAGCGCGAGACCCGGCCGGGGAAGACCTTCCCGGGGAGCTGGGCCACCTCGGCCTGGGCCTCCAGGCCGTCGCGAACGCCGTCGGCCGCGTAGAGCGGCACGTTCACGGCCATGCGCAGCACGTCGTCCCGGGCCAGGGTCAGCAGCGGCAGGCCGGTGTTGGTGTCGGCCGTGACCGCGTCGCCGACATCGGTGTTGCGGGTGGTCACGACCCCGTCGAAGGGCGCGCGGATCTCCTCGAACCCGGTCAGGACCCTGAGCCGGGCGACCTGGGCCTCCTGGGCGGCGATGTTGGCCTCGGCGACCTTCACGGCCGCCTTGACCGCATCGACATTGGCGCCCTGCGCCAGCACCCCGGCCTGCGCGGTGTCGGCGTTCTGCCGGGTCTCGGCCCCGGTGCCGGCCAGCGTCGAGGTCCGCCGGTTGGTCACGTCCGCGAGGTGGCGGTTGGCCTCGGCCTGGTCGACCATGGCGCGGGCCTGGATCAGCGCCGCCTGCAATTGCAGGATCTGCGACTGTGCCTGGACGAGCTGCTGGTCGAGGTCCGGGGCGCTGATCCGGAAGAGCAGGTCGCCCCTCTTCACATGTGTGCCGATATCGACCTTGCGCTCGACGATGTAGCCGGTGGCCCGCGGGTAGAGGCTCGCCGTGTCGAAGGCCTGGGTGGTGCCGGTCTGGGTCAGGCTGAGGGTGTCGGAGGCCCGCTGGGCCTTGGCGACCCGCACGGTCTGCGGTTTCGTGGCGGCCGCCTGAGACGGCGGGCTCGCCGCCCGGGACGGGTCCGGCCAGTGGCGGGCGCCCCCGAGGCCCCCGCCCCCCCCCGCCCCCAGGCCGAGCCCCCAGCGGCCGCCGCCCGGCGGGGCCCCCGCCCCGCCCCCCCCCCCACCAGCCCCCCCCCCCCCCCCCCCGTGGGGCGCCCCGCCCGCGCCCCCAGCGGGGCGCGCGCCGCCGCGCCCCCTCCCCCGCCCGCCCCCCTCCCCGCCACCCCCACCACGCGCGCGGCCCGGGCCCCTGCCGGCGTCCGCCCCCCCGCGCGGCGCCCGTGGCGG
>NZ_LKKO01000074.1 GCF_001455965.1 Methylobacterium sp. GXS13 | reverse complement strand
CCCGAACCAGCAGCAGGCACGCCCGGCGCGGGACAGCCGGACCCAGCGGGCGGATGCCCGTCCGCGCAGCGCCGGTGGCGCCGGCGAAGGCGGCCGCAACATCGGCTGGCTGGAGCGGTCGCCCCGGTCCTGAGTACAGGCAGGGCGCTGCCCTGCACCCGCAAAAGGTCACGGACCTTTTGAGACCAGGACATTCAAGATCCTAAAAAGGCCGCCCCGGGAGGAGACTTCCGGGGCGGCTTCTTTTTTGAACGCGGGATCCCATCTCACCGGACGGTCAGACAGGAGCCTCCCCATGCGGTTCGAACTCTATCGGGATGCCAAGGGCGAGTGGCGCTGGCGCTTGCGGGCCCGCAACGGCGAGGTGGTGGCCGAGTCCGGTGAGGGCTATCTGCGCCGAGAGGATTGCGAGCACGGCATCGCCCTCGTCCGCCAGAGCACCGAGGCGCGCATCGTCGACATGACCACGCAGATCGCCTGACCGCCGCGGCATCAAGGACTCAACCCCTTGATCCGACATGATGAAACGCGACGTGCCGGCACGCCCGTCGGCGGCCGCTGCCGAAAATAAACCCTTCCGACTATCCGTAGCGGTTACGCTGCAACGCTTCTCGTCGCCCGTGCGTTGCAGCGTTTCGGATCGCCGTAAGGGTTCTCGTCCCCCGTGCGGTTCGTTGTCGACAACGCAATCACGCGAAGGGAGTCGAGACCGTGTTGAGGAAATTCCTGCTCGCGGCCCTGCTGGTGCTGGGCTTTGCGGCTGCTGCGCCGCAGGGCGCGTCGGCTGCGCCGATCGGCCCGGGCATCGCCCTGCCGGCCGACGCCGCGCCGGCCGTAGCCCAGAAGGCCCAGTACTATTATCGCCGTCGGTTCTACGGCCCGCGGCCGTTCTACCGCCGTCCCTACTACCGTCGCCGGTTCTACTACGGCCCGCGCCCGTTCTACCGCCGTCCGTATTACCGTCGGCGGTTCTACTACTAAGCGAATCGAGACTTTGATCGGCCCGGCGGCTCACACGAGCCGCCGGGCTTTTTCATGCCGTGATTCGGGATGCGCGCCCGGGCCTTGTGTCGTATAGTGCAGAAAAGGGACGGACCGGCGACAGATCGACCCGCCCGGGAGGAATTCCGATGAACGATATCATGCAGCGCGCCGAGCCAGCGGCGGCGACGCCGGATCTCTGGCAATCCATTCCGTTCGAATGCATTCTGGGCGGGACCGCCATCTTGCTGGCAGCCGGCCTGAAGCTCGCCGGCCTCCTTCTCTGACGGCGCGCGGGACAGGCGGATGGACGGCATGCAGCACGTCGAACGCGCAACGGGCGAGAGCGCGGCGCCGCCGCCCCCCGAAACGGACCTGCCGCGCGGCGACCTGACGGTGCGGACCATCGCGATGCCGGCCGATACCAACGCCAACGGCGACATTTTCGGCGGCTGGGTGCTCACCCAGATGGATCAGGCCGGCGGTATCGCGGGGGTCGACCGGGCTCAGGGCCGGGTCGTCACCGTCGCCCTCGACGCCATGACCTTCATCCGGCCGGTACGGGTCGGCGACGTGCTCTGCGTCTACACCCGGGTGACGCATGTCGGCCGAACCTCGATGAAGATCGAGGTCGAGGCCTGGGCGCGCCGCTTCTGCACCCAGGTCCGCGAACGGGTGACGCGGGCCACCCTTACCTTTGTCGCCATCGATGAGGCGGGGCGCCCCCGTCCAATCCCGCCCCTGGTGCCTTCACCCAACGCCGTCTGACCGGGCCTACTTGATCACCGCACAGGCGACACGGTCGCCGGCGCCGCCGATCGGCTGGCTGGTATGGTCATCCTCATTGGCATGGATGATCACGGCCGAGCCGTCGCCATCCTTGAGGCCGCCCTCGCCGGTGAGCGGCGTCTCACTGGTCACCTCGGCATTCGCCGAACCGTCCTGGGTCACGTAGAGGTTCGGCAGGTCGCCTTCGTCGGGCCCGTCCGGGTTGAGCAGGCCATGCTTGCTCTGGTCGTGGTTCACGTGCGCTTTGGAATTCAGGAACTTCGGGTCCGAGCAATCGCCCACGGCGTGGAAATGCATGCCGTGCCAGCCGGGCGCGAGGCCGCCGGGCTGGATGGCGACGCGCAGAACCAGACTGTTCGCGCCGTCGCGGATCGCGATCGTGCCGATCGTGTCGCCCTTGGCGTTCTTAAGGGGGGCCTGGAACGTCTCGGCGGGCTTGGCGGCGGCCGGCGGCTCCTGGGCCAGGGCGCCGCTCGCCGCGAAGGGGCCCAGCAGCGCGAGCAGCGGCAGGATGCGTGTCATACGGTGGCTCTCCTCTCAAGCCCGGTCTAGTTAGGATGCATGCTGCCCGTTCGACAGGGCCGGCCCCCGAAACCTTCGCCGTATCCCTGGCGCCAGCCCGTAAAGCCTTGATGACCGGAGACCGGCCCATACCGGATCGCACGGCGCCCGCGCGCCCCGATCCCTCGCCGAAACGGGCGGACCTGTTCCTGGTGGAGCACGGCCATTTCGAGAGCCGAGCGCGGGCGCAGGCGGCGATCCGGGCCGGGCTGGTGCGGGTCGATGGGCGGCCCCTGACGCGGGCCTCGGAAGCGATCCACCCAGGCGTGCAGATCGAGGCCACGCCCGAGCACCCTTATGCCTCGCGGGGCGGCCTGAAGCTCGCGGCGGCGCTCGATGCGTTCCGGCTGGACCCGGTGGGCCTAGCCTGCCTTGATGTCGGCGCCTCGACTGGCGGCTTCACCGACGTGCTGCTTGCCCGGGGCGCGGCCCATGTCCACGCGGTCGATGTCGGCCGGGGCCAATTGCATCCGCGGCTCGCCGCGGATCCGCGGGTCACCAGCCTGGAGGGCACCGACATCCGCACGCTCGACCCGGCGCAGCTCGTATCCCGGCCTGCACTGGCCAGCGTCGATGTCAGCTTCATCGGCTTACGTCTGGTGCTCCCGGCCCTGCCGGCGCTGCTCGCACCCGGCGCTGCGATCGTTGCGCTGATCAAGCCGCAATTCGAAGCCGGACGCGAGCGCGTCGGGCGCGGCGGGCTCGTGCGCGATCCGGCCATCCACGCGGAGGTCTGCGCGGCCGTCCGCAGCGTGCTGGAGGGGCTCGGCGCGGCGATCCTGGGTCTGATCGACTCGCCCGTGCCGGGTGGCGACGGCAATTCCGAATTTTTGATCGGCGCAAAAGTATCATGAGCGAAACGGTCACGATCCGGGAGCTCGGCGCCCGCGGCGACGGCATCGCCGAGGACGGCATCCTCGTCCCCTACACGCTGCCCGGGGAGCGGGTGACGATCCGCCGGGAGGGAAAGCGGGCAGAGCTGCTGGGCATCGAGCAGGCGTCGCCCGATCGGGTGGAGCCGTTCTGCCCCTACTATATGCGCTGCGGCGGCTGCCGGACGCAGCACCTCGCGCCCGCCGCGGAGCTGTCCTGGAAACGGGGTCTCGTCGCCCAGGCCCTGTCGCAGGCCCGGCTCGCTATCGAGCCCGAAGCCACCATCGACGCGCACGGCGCCGGGCGCCGCCGTATCACCCTGCATGTCCGGGAGATCGACGGACAGGGCGAGGCTGGCCTGATGGCGGCGCGCAGCCATGCGCTGGTGCCGATCGATCATTGCCCGATCACCGTGCCGGCTTTGCATCCGGCCCCCGCGGGGGCGCGCCGCCTCGCGGCACCGCTCGGCCACGGCCGCAAGCCTCTCGACGTGGCCGTCACCGCCACCGACCAGGGCCTCGATATCGACCTGCGCGGGCACGGGCCGGTGAGCGGCGGCGTCGCCGCCGCGCTGGTGCGGATCGCAGGCGAACTCGGCCTCGCCCGGCTGTCGCTCCACGGCGAGCGCCTGATGGAGGCTGAGCCCGTCTCGGTGACATCCAACGAGAGCCGCCTTTACCCGGCTCCCGGCGGCTTCCTGCAGGCGACGGCGGCCGGACAACGGCTGCTGACCGACCTCACCCTTGCGGCCCTGGGACGCCGCCCGCGGCGCGTCGCCGACCTGTTCTCGGGCTGTGGTCCCCTCGCCCTGGCGATGGCGCGCCATGCCGCCGTCCACGCCGTCGAGGCGGATGCAGCCGCGCTGGCCGGCCTCGACCGGTCGGCCCGGGCTACCACGGGCCTGCGCCAGATCACCACCGAGCGCCGGGACCTGTTCCGCCGGCCACTGCTGCCCACGGAGCTCAATGGATTTGACGCAGCGGTGTTCGACCCCCCCCGGGCCGGAGCGGAGGCCCAGGCCCGCCAGCTCGCCGCCTCGCGGGTGCCGGTGGGGATCGGGGTCGCCTGCGATACCGGCACCTTCGCCCGGGACGCGGCGACGCTGACGGAAGGCGGCTACCGGCTCGAATCGGTGACGCCGGTCGACCAGTTCCGGCATTCGGACCATGTCGAGATGGTGGGCGTGTTCCGGCGCGAGGCCCCGCGCCGTCGCTGAGGCCTGCAACGTGGAGGCTTGCAACTTGCTGGCGCATCTGACGTTCTTCAGATGACTGGAGGTGTCATGACCACAGCATCGACCCGCTTGCTCGCCCTCGCCGTGCTGAGCGTCGCCCTGCCCACGTCCCTGGCGGCACAGCCCCGCGCGCCCGATCAGACCGGCACCGGCGGCGGCCCAACCTCGACCATCACGGCGCCGAACACCAACAACCTCGGCGTGACCAAGCCACCGGGCACGTCGCTCGGCCCCGGCGAGGTACCCTCCCGTCAGGAGCAGCGGCGCGAACGCACCCTGACCGACAAGATCGACAACAGCGTCTGCGAAGGCTGCAACTGAACGCCGAAGCGGGCCGGGCGGAACCGCCGAGGCGGACTGCGATGTCACGGAAGCGTCAGAAAACAACGCCACACCCACGGCGCAGCTTGCGCTTGGAGCCGCCGTGCCGGATGCGGACCGGACCCAGCGCCGACTAGTGACCGCTTCGCACCCGAGACCGCTTCGTGATTTTCATCCACCAGCCCGCAACCGGCGCCGGATCCTCGCTGCTTGAGCGCCGAATCGTCGACCTTCAGGACACGATCCCGGAGGACACTGTCTGGCTCGACCTGATCCGCCCGAGCCGGGAGGAGGAACTCAAGGTCGAGGCCTTCGCCGGCATCGAGGTGCCGACCCGGGAGGAGATGAAGGACATCGAGCCTTCGGAGCTGCTCTACGTCGAGGAGGGCGCCCGCTATATGACCGGGCGCGTGCTGTCGAAGGTCAGCGATGCCGAGGAGCCGGGGCTTGCCGGCATCACCTTCATCCTGCGCGGCAGCCGCCTCGTGACTGTGCGCTACGAGGAGCCGCAGGCCTTCCGGATGTATACGCAGCGCGCCGGCCGCACGATGGGGAACGGCAACACCTCCGCGCTCTCCGGAGAGACCATCCTGGCGGGACTGATCGAGGCGGTGATCGCCCGCGCGGCGGACGTGCTGCAGCTCCAGGGCGAGCGCATCGACCGCCTATCGGGGAAGATCTTCGAAGTGCAGGCCGATCCATCGGCGCGCAACACCGCCCTCCAGGACACGTTGCGGGCCCTCGGACGACTCGGCGACCTGATCTCGAAGCAGCGCGAGAGCCTGGTTTCGATGGAGCGAATCCTGCTGTCCCTGTCGGCGACCTATCGGACCAACAAGGCGCCCCGCGACCTGCGAGAGGATGTCCGCTCGACCCTGCGCGATCTTCAATCCCTGGAAGAACACGCGACCTTCCTCTCCACGAAAATTCAATTTCTGTTGGATGCAACGCTCGGCTTGGTCAACCTGGAACAGAACAACATCATCAAGCTGTTCTCGGTCATGGCCGTCGTCTTCATGCCGCCGACGCTGATTGCTTCGATCTACGGCATGAATTTCAAATCCATGCCGGAACTAGATCTCTCGTTCGGCTACCCGATGGCCGTAGTCATGATGGTCGTCGCCGCGGTCCTACCCTACGTTTTCTTCCGTTGGAAGAAGTGGCTCTAGTCGCGAATATTTATCGATACGCGAACAAAGCGTTAATAACTCTCATAGAGATCATCGACCCCGAAGCTGCGGCCTGTCCGCGACGACGGAAGCTCCGATGCGATTCTCCCTCAAGATGGTCCTCTCCGGAGCCATTGGCCTGCTTGCCCTGGCCGCCGCTGGCCAGGGTGTCGTCAGCGTCGTCCGCCTTTCCGAGATCGAGCAGGACGCCAAGGACGTCTCGCAGGTCTGGCTGCCGGCCCAGAACCAGGCCGAGGCCATCGGCATGGCGGTGCGAGACGTGCGCCTGAAGCTCTACAAGCTGGTCGTCGGGTCGCCGGATTTCGCGACCCTCGACAAGAACCAGACGGCACTCACCGATGGTCTCGGCGCGCTCTCTGAACTGCGCCAGGCCTATCAGGACCGCCTGTCGACGCCCCGGGAGCGGCAGACCTACGAGCGTTTCACCGGCGCCTGGAACGCCTATCAGAACGTGCAGCTCCAAGTGGTCGAGCTGATGATTGCCGGCGATCAGGAGGGCGCTCTCAAGCTGGTCCTCGATCCGGAGACCGGCGCCCAGAGCGAGGCGGCGGTCGGCAGCCTCACCGAGGCGATCAAGCTGGCCCGGTCGCAGACCGATGCGAACGTCGCGGCCACTGCCGACACCGCGACCTCCGCCAAATTCACCGCCCTGGTCGCCACCGCCGTCGGCCTAGCCGTTGCTGCCGCGGCAATGCTGTTCGCCCTGTTCGGCATCGCCCGCCCGATCCAGCGGATGACCGGCGCCATGGGGCGCCTGGCCGAGGGCGACGCGACCGTGGCGATCCCGGGCACCGGCCGACGGGACGAGATCGGCGCCATGGCGGCGGCTGTGCAGGTGTTCAAGGACAATCTCCTCCACACCCACGCGCTGGAACAGGAGACGGCGCTGGCCCGGGCCGGCGTCGAGGCCCAAAGGCGGCGTGCCGTCCAGGAGATGGCCGACGGCTTCGAGGCCGCGGTCGGCGACGTGCTGACCGCTGTGACAGAGGCGGCCCTCGACCTCAGGGCCAATGCCGAAGCCATGACCAGCACAGCGACCCGCACGGCCGAGCGATCGGCCGCAGTGGCGAGCGCCGCGCAGGAGGCCGCCGCCCATGTCGGCACGGTGGCGGTGGCGGCCGAGGAACTCGGCGCCTCCGTTCAAGAGATCGGCCGGCAGGTCGACGGCTCTGCCGACCTCGCCCGGGGCGCAGTCGCCCAAGCTGGCCAGACCGCGGGACTGGTTCAGGAGCTGAGCGAGGCGGCGGGCCGGATCGGCGACGTGGTCCGGTTGATCTCCGACATCGCTGGCCAGACCAACCTGCTGGCGCTCAATGCGACCATTGAGGCGGCCCGGGCCGGCGAAGCCGGACGCGGCTTCGCCGTTGTGGCCGCCGAGGTGAAGGCGCTCGCCGCACAGACCGCCAAGGCCACCGACGAGATCACGGGTCAGGTCGGCCGCATCCAGGGCGCCACCGGCCAGACCGTGGGCGCCATCGACGGCATCACCGGCCGGATCCGCGAGATCGACGGGGTGGCGACGTCGATCGCGGCCGCCGTCGAGCAGCAGGGCGCTGCGACCCAGGAGATCGCCCGCAACATCGCCGACGCGGCGGCCGGGACCGGCTCGGTCACCGGCACCATCGACGCGGTTGCCCGGGCCGCCGACGAGACCGGCACCGCTGCCACGCGGATGCTGGCCTCCGCGGCGAGCCTCTCGGCGCAGTCCGAAGCCTTGCGCCGGGAGATCGGCGCCTTCCTGCAGACGGTGCGCGCCGCCTGACCCCGGGGCCGGTCAGGCCACCGCGGCGAGGTGCTTGACCTCGGCGCGGGCGACCACCTTGCCGACCGGCGCGGCCTTGATACCGTCGTCCTTTTCCGGCGCCAGGATCGGCGGCATCACCCAGCGGCCGGCCTCGAGTTCGGCGATCCGGCCGTTGATCTCGCGGATCACGTAGCGCGAGAACGGATAGACGTGCAGGTAGATCACCATGTTGGTGACCACCGCCTCCAGGGCCGCCGGGTTGTGGCGGGCAGTCTGCAGGAACACGCTCCAGAAATGCTTGGCCAGTTCCGGCCGCCGCACGGTCATCCGCCAGCAGATCCGGAGCAGCGACCCCAGATCGCGCGCGACATGCCGCCAGTTGACCTTGTGGGCGGCGAATTTCGGCCGCTTCACCCGCCGGGAGATTTCACGCACGCGCTCGAAGAAGTTCGGCGGGTCATAGATCTCCTGCAGCACGTCCCGATAATCGGCCAGCACATCCTGCTGCGGGCGCAGGGTCACGAAGTTCAGCCCCTGCGTGCAGTGGTCGCCCTGCTCGGCGGTGGTGTAGGCGAAGTTCTCGAACAGGCGGCCCTCCTTGCGGAGGCGGCGCGAGAGCTGGGTGTTCGGCATCGCGTAGAGCAGGCCGACCATCGAAATCGGGATGCCGGTCTGGCTGATGCACAGGGACATCGCCTTACTGATGCTGTCCTTCTCGGTGTCGAAGCCGACGATGAAGCCGGCGGTGACGAACATGCCGTGCTCGTAGAGCTTGTGCACGCTGTCGGCGATCGAGCGCTTGGTATTCTGCTTTTTCTGGGTCTGGATCAGCGTCGCTTCGTCCGGCGTCTCGATCCCCGTGAACAGGGCGAAGAAGTTCGCGTCCCGCATCATCCCGAGCAATTCGTCGTCGTCCGCTAGGTTCAGCGACGCCTCGGTGGAGAACTTGAACGGGTAGCCGTGCGCCTCCTGCCACTTGATGAGGTGCGGCAGGAACAGCTTGATCGCCTTCTTGTTGCCGATCAGGTTGTCGTCGACGAAGTCGACATGGCCGCGATGGCCCAGGCTGTAGAGCCGGTCGAGCTCGGCCAGCATCTGCGGCGTGGTCTTGGTGCGCGGCGAGCGACCGTAGAGCTCAATGATGTCACAGAACTCGCACGTGAACGGGCAACCGCGCGAGAACTGAACCCCGATATACAGGTAGTGGCTGAAGGTCAGCAGATCGAAGCGCGGGATCGGGCTGGTGGTGACGTCCGCCTTGAACTTCTCCGCCGTGAACCGGCCGCTTCGCGCACCGGATTCCCAGGCCTCCACGAAGGTGGCGAGGATGCCCTCGGCTTCGCCCAGCACCAGGAAATCGGCCTTGTCGTAGATCTCCGGGGTTGAGGTCGGCGCCGGGCCGCCGACGCAGACCGGCACGCCGAGCGCACGGCATTTGTCGATGACGACGAGGCAGTCCGGCTCCTGGGGCAGCATGCCGCCGGTCATCACCAGGTCGGCCGCCAGGATCTGCGCGTCAGTGAGGTCCTCGCAATTGCGGTTGACCAGGGTCACCTGCCAGGCGGGCGGCAGCATCGCCGCCAGGGTGATCAGGCCCAACGGCGGCGCGGGTGCACGGGCGCCCTGCAGCTCCATGGCCTCCTTGAAGTTCCACATCGAGTTTTCGTAGAACTTCGGAAACACCATCAGCACGCGCGGGGCCATATTCGCATCCGACATGCTTGTCTTCCTCGTCGCGCCGAAGTGGGCTGGCTAAAAACCGCAGAACCGAACCCACGATTACGGTTTAGCCTGCGGGAGAATTAAGGCCGTTTTTCGCCCCCGCGCTGCGCCGGATCGGTTTCGACGCAGGGTCACGGCCCGACGCGGAAGCGCTCCGGCTGGGTGCCGTCGGCATCGGTGAAGCCGTAGATCCGGGCGAGATCGCCCGCATGCAGGACCGCACCCGCGCGGGCGGCGATGTCGGGATCGGCCGCCAGCGCAGCGAGCGCCCGGCCAGCGTAGAGCGGCCCCTCGGTGGCGCGCTCGTCCTGCCCGAGATCCTGCGCCCGCTCGGTGGCGACGAAGCCCGGCGAGAGGCCCAGCGCAGTCACACCATAGGGCGCGAGGTCCTGCCCGAAGGCCAGAGCCAGCCGGTTTGTCGCCGCCTTGGCGGAATCGTAGAACACGTCGCCGAGGTAATCCTCGGTTCCGAACGAGACCAGCGCGATCAGGCCGGTCCGTGCCGCCACCATGGATGGGGCGACGGCCCGGGCAAGCAGCAGCGCCGGCAGCGGCCCGGCCTGCAGGAACCCCAGATAGGGCTCGGCCGAGCGGCGCCAGAACGGCGTGCCCCAGCCGGCCCCGTCCGGGTAGCGCTCGCCGTCATAGCCCTCGTTGCCGCTCCAGACGCTGCAGGCTGCGACGTCGATCCGCCCGAACCGGCGCAGCACCCAATGGACCATCGAATCCGTGGCCCGCTCGGAGCGGTGGTCGCAGAGGTAATGGTGGCCGTGCCCCCCGGCTGCGTCGACCAGGCGGGCGGTGTCCTCGATCGATTCCGGCCGCATCTCGGTGCGCGGGCCGGTTTCGCTGGAGCGGGCGGTGACGATCACGGCCGCCGCGGCCTCACCCAGCGCCCGGGCCAGGCCCCGACCGACGCCCCGGGAGGCGCCGGCCACCAGGCAGATCTTTTGGGACAGATCGGGGGGGGTGCTCACGCCGACGCGGCGGGTTTCGACCGCGCCAGGAAGGCGGCGAGCCGTTCCTGGGATTCGGGCGAGCGCAGCTGCGCGTCGAAGGCCCGTGCCTCGGCCTCCAGAGCCGCCTCCACCTGGGCCTGATCGCCACGAATCAGCGCCCGGGACGCCGCCAGGGCGCCTGGCGGCAGGGCGGCGAGCTTGGCCGCCTGGGCGATGGCCTGATCCAGCAGCATGTCGGCCGGCAGCACGGCGTTGACGAGGCCCAGGGCCAGCGCCTCGTCGGCATCGAGGGGCCGCGACAGGAGCAGCAGCTCCGTCGCCTTCAGCCGCCCAACCCGCAGGGGCAGCAGGTAGCTGGACGCCGCCTCCGGCACAAGGCCGAGTTCCACGAACGGCATGCGCAGCCGCGCCGCCGGGCTGGCATAGACGAGGTCGCAATGCAGGCTCAGCGTCGCGCCGATGCCCACCGCGATCCCGTCGATCGCCGCCACCATCGGGGTGCGGGTCCGAGCGAGCTGACGGATGAAGGCCAGGGCCGGCGAGGCGCTGAAGCCGCCCGCGGCACCGCCCAGGAAGTCGGCGAGGTCGTTGCCGGCGCTGAACATCCCGGGCTGCCCGGCGAACACCACGGCGCCGATCTCTTCGGACGCATCGGCCTCCACCAGGGCCGCGCGCATCGCGTCGTACATCGCGCCGGTGAGGGCGTTCTTCTTCTCCGGGCGGTTCAGGGTGATCAGGCGAACGTCGCCCTCGAGATCGGTGATCGTGACGGTCTCGGCCATGTCTGCCTCCTCAAACCGCCAGCGCCAGCGCGGCGTCGTCCGTGAAGGCACCACCCGCGACGACGCTCTGTTCCAGCCCACCCGCGGCCACCAGGAGGTTCTCGGCGTAGAACCGGGCCAGCGCGATCCGGGCGGCATGGGCCGGGTCAGTCTCGCCGGCCTTCCGGGCTGCGGAGGCGGCGAGCGCGCTGCGCGCCAGGCAGGCACCGCCGAGCGCGAGGCCGAACAGACGCAGATACGGCGCGGCGCCGCCCAGGGCCGCGTTCGGGCGGTTGGATGTCAGCGCCCCGAGTTGATGGCTGGTTGCCCGGTCGAGGCTGCCAATACCGTCCCGCAGCCGCGCCGCCATGTGGCCGAAGGCGGGATCGGACGCCTTGAGCAGGCCTTCCGCGGCCCGACGCATCCAGGCGATCTGCGACCGAACGGTGGCGCCGCCGTTCAGCGGCAGCTTGCGGGCGGTGAGGTCGATGGCCTGGATGCCGTTGGTGCCCTCGTAGATCCCGAGAATGCGGGCATCGCGCATC
Organism: Methylobacterium sp. GXS13; assembly: GCF_001455965.1. Taxonomy (GTDB): domain Bacteria; phylum Pseudomonadota; class Alphaproteobacteria; order Rhizobiales; family Beijerinckiaceae; genus Methylobacterium. The sequence continues at coordinate 8,895 of NZ_LKKO01000074.1, read as the reverse complement.
AGCTGGGCCGCCCCGGTCTCCTCGACGAAGCCCATGCCGCCATGGACCTGCACCCCGAGCGAGGTCACTTCGTTGGCGAGATCCGTGGAGAACGCCTTGGCCACAGGGGTCAGCAAGGAGGCGCGGTCGAGGGCGCCCTTCCCTTCCGGGCCCTGCGACGCGTCGAGGGCGGCGGCCGTGAGGTAGCAGATGCCGCGCGCGGCCGCCGTATAGGCCTTCATGGTCAGCAGCATGCGCTGCACGTCCGGATGCGCGACGATCGCGCTCGTCGCCTCGGTGGCGCCCACCGCCCGGCCCTGCCGGCGCTCCTGCGCGTAGGCGAGCGCCCGCTGGGTCGCGGCCTCGGCGACGCCGACGCCCTGCAGGCCGACATTCAGCCGGGCCGCGTTCATCATCGTGAACATGCAGGCCAGGCCCTTGTTCTCCTGCCCGATCAGCCAGCCGATCGCGCCGCCGTTGTCGCCGAAGGCCATCGAGCAGGTGGGCGAGGCGTGGATGCCCAGCTTGTGCTCGACGCCGGAGCAGCGCAGGTCGTTGGCGGTCCCGTCGGGCAGGACCTTCGGCACCAGGAACAGCGAGATGCCGCGGGTGCCGGCCGGTGCGTCGGGCAGGCGCGCCAGCACGAGGTGGACGATGTTGTCCGCCAGATCATGCTCGCCGTAGGTGATGTAGATCTTGCTGCCGGTGATCCGATAGCTGCCGTCGCCGGCGCGTTCGGCGCGGCTGCGCAGCAGGGCGAGGTCCGAGCCCGCCTGCGGCTCGGTCAGGTTCATGGTCGCGGGCCATTCGCCCGTGACAAGTTTTTCGAGGTAGCGCGCCTTCAGGTCGTCGGAGCCGTGGGCGGCGAGAGCCTCGATGCCGCCCTGGGTCAGCAGCGGGCACAGCCCGAAGGCGAGGTTGGCGCCGTTCCACATCTCGGTGCAGGCGGCTTCGACCAGCTTCGGTAGGCCCTGGCCGCCATGGTCCGCCTCGGCCGAGAGGCCGTTCCAGCCTCCCTCTGTGAAGGTGCGGTAGGCCTCGCGCCATCCGGGGGGCGTGGTGACGGAACCGTCGGCGAACGGGGTGCCGTGCCGGTCGCCGACCCGGTTCAGCGGCGCGAGCACCTGGCCGGCGATCCGTCCCGCCTCGGTGAGGATCGCCTCGGCGTCGTCCGGGTCGACGCCGTCGAGCCCGGCCACGTGCCGGAGGGTGAACAGCATCTCGGGAACGGGGGCGCGGTAGCTCATCGGGTCGTCGCTCCTCTCGGCCCGCCCGCATGATATACCCGGGGCGGGTTTGACCGCGCCTGGGCACCGGGGCTACGGCGGCCCCAGGATAGGCGCGCGACGGGCACGCCGCCATCACTTCGCACGACGGCTTCCCGCATGAACGATCCCGGGTCAACGGTCCCGGCCGCGACCCGGCGGCTCGATCCTGACGCGGCCGGCCTCGCGCAGGCGGCCGCGCTGCTGCGGGCTGGCGCGCTCGTGGCCTTCCCCACCGAGACGGTCTATGGGCTCGGCGCCGACGCCACCGACCCCGCCGCCGTAGCGAAAATCTTCGCCGCCAAAGAGCGGCCGCGCTTCAACCCGCTGATCGCCCACTTGGCCGACAGGGACGCCGCTCTCGCCGAAGGCAGCTTCGACGCAGCCGCCCGTCGCCTCGCCGAGGCGTTCTGGCCGGGTCCCCTGACCCTGGTCGTGCCGGCCCATGCGGGCACGCGGGTCTGCGACCTTGCCCGGGCCGGATTGCCCAGTGTCGCCCTGCGGGTGCCCGGGCACCCGATCGCCCGCGATCTGCTGGCAGCCGTGGATCGTCCGGTGGCGGCGCCCTCGGCCAACCGATCGGGCCGCGTCAGCCCGACCCGGGCCGACCACGTCCTCGACGATCTGGCAGGTCGGATCGCCGCCCTGCTCGATGGCGGCGACACGCCGGTGGGGGTCGAGTCGACGGTGGTTGCCTGCCTGGGTGGCCTGCCGAGGCTGCTGCGGCCGGGCGGCATTACCCGGGCGGCGCTGCGCGACGTGTTGGGTTTCGAACCGGCCGCCCCCGAGGCAGCGGATGCCGAGACGCCGGCCGGCCCCGGCATGCTCGCGTCGCATTACGCCCCCCGGGCGCGGGTGCGCCTTGACGTAACTTCGGTGGAGCCCGGCGAGGCCCTGCTGCTGTTCGGCACCGGGTGGCCTGAAGGTCACACACGGGCACGCGCCGTGCTGAACCTGAGCCCGGCAGGCGATCCGTCCGAGGCGGCCTCCCGGCTGTTCGGGGCACTGCGTGACCTCGACGGCTCGGGCGCTGCGACGATCGCGGTGGTGCCGATCCCGGCGGAGGGTCTGGGTGAGGCGATCCGGGACCGGCTGGCCCGGGCTGCCGCGCCGCGCTGAAGGCCGCGGTAATTTTTATCGGCAGCGTGGAACAGACTACGCCGCCACCCGTTCACTAATCACGAAGGCCTTCTCAGCCCCCAAATGGCCTTTTTCCTTCAAGGCTCGGAGCAATCCGAGCCTTTTTTCTTGCCCTGGGCGCTCAGGCCAGCTTGGCCGCGATGCCGGCGACGTGACGGCCCTGGAACCGGGCGCCATCCAGCTCGACCGCGCTCGGCTGGCGCGAACCGTCGCTATCCGCGATCGTGCTGGCCCCGTAGGGCGTGTTGCCCTTCACCGCCTCGACGCCCGCCTGGCCCGGGAACGAATAGGGCAGGCCCACCACCACCATGCCGTGGTGGAACAGCACCGTGTGGAAGCTCGTCAGCGTCGTCTCTTGGCCGCCATGCTGGGAGGCCGTCGAGGTGAAGACCGAGCCGACCTTGCCGACCAGAGCGCCCTTCATCCACAGGCCGCCTGTCTGGTCGATGAACTGCTTCATCTGCGCGGCCATGTTGCCGTAGCGAGTCGGCGTGCCGAAGATGATCGCATCGTATTGAGGCAGCTCGTCCACGGTGGCGATCGGGGCGGTTTGGTCGAGCTTGAAATGGCTCTGCCGGGCGACCTCCTCGGGCACCAGCTCCGGCACGCGCTTGACCACCGCCTCGGCCCCGGCTTCCCGGGCTCCCTCGGCGACGGCGTAGGCCATCTGCTCCACATGTCCGTAGGTCGAGTAATACAGCACCAGAACCTTGGCCATCGAACGATCTCCTGTCGCAGGTTGCGGAATGCCGTCGGCCTCGTCCGACGGCACGCAGGCGTCTCCATCGCGTGTTTTGCGCTTTGCAAAAATGCCCTCCCGCGCAAGAACAGGTTTGCAGCCATGCAAGGAAGCCGGCGTCTTGCTCGACTGGGACGAGTTCCGTTTCGTGAAGGCGGTGGCCGAACAGGGCGGCCTGACCGCGGCCGCGGCACAGCTCGGGATCAACCACTCGACGGCGTTCCGGCGTCTCGAGTCCATCGAGGCGCAACTCGAAATGCGCCTGTTCGAGCGCCTGCGCACCGGCTACGTGCCGACGCCGGCCGGGCTGGCGATGATTGAAGCGGCCGGCCGCATCGAGACCGACGTCGCACGCTTCTCGCGAACCGTCGCCGGCCAGGATCAGACGCCCTCGGGCGAGTTGCGTGTGACCGCGCCGGTCAATCTCGCCTCCGGCTTCCTGATGCCGATCCTGGCTTCCTTCTGCACGCGGTATCCGCAGATCCGGATCGAGCTGATCCTGGCCGAGGAGGCGCTGAATCTGTCGCGCCGGGACGCAGACGTGGCGATACGTGCGAGCCGGAAACCGAGCGAGACCCTGGTCGGGCGACGCCTCACCGGGCTCGCCTGGGCGGTCTACGGGCGGGCCGGGCAGGCTTATGACGACCTTGCCAGCGAGGCCTGGGTCGTGCCCAGCCCGGCGGTGGCAGGCGCCTTGTTCACCCCCTTCATCGAGGCACAGGCTCCGGCCGAGCGGATCAAGCTTCGGATCAATACGTTGACGGGGCTGACCGCCGCGGTGGCGGCGGGGATCGGGATCGGCCCGCTGCCGTGCTTCGAGGCCGATAGCGATCCGAGCCTACGTCGGCTGTCGGGTCCGCACCCCGAGATCGGCGCCGACCTCTGGATGCTGACCCACCCCGACCTGCGTCATGCCGGGCGGGTTCGGGCGTTCATGGACCACTTCGCCGAGGCGATCCTGCCGCTTCGGCCGCGCTTCGAAGGTCGGTAGCCGGTCCTAGGCGCAAATCTCGACCACCTCGACCTCGTTGCCGTTCACCTCGACCACGTCACCGACGCTCTTGCCGGTGATCGCCCGGGCGAGCGGGGCCGTATAGGAAATCGAGCCCTTATGCGGGTCCGCCTCGTCCTCGCCGACGATGCGGAAGGTCTGGCGGGTCTCCTTGCCGGACTCGTCCTCGCGCAGGACCGTGACGGTCGCGCCGAAATGCACCGTTTGGCCGTCGATCGGCTCGACCAGCTGCGCGGTGTTCTTGCGCGCGAGCCAGTAGCGCAGGTCCCGTCCGATCCGGGAATCCTCCGCCTTGTCGGAACGGTCCAGGGTGGTGAGTTCCCGCTCCAGGCGTGCGACCTCGGCCTCGATCTGCGCCAGCCCTTCCAGGGTGACGAAGTTCGCGTGCGGCGAGATGGGACGGTCGGGCAGGTTCTCGAAGGCTTCTCCACCTTCGGTCTCTTTGACGAATGCGACGCTCATAAGGGAAACAATGCGGCGGGAACGGCAACGGTTCCCGCCGGTGCGTCCGGCTCCCTGCGAAGAGATCGGGCGCAATCTGCCGAACTCTGCGAAGGATTCGTGTTCCGCAGCACCCGATCGCCGTGCAAGAAACAGGTCCTGCGAAGGATCTCTGGAGCCGCCGATGTCGCCCCCATCCTTTTCAGTCGCCATCGCGGCCAACCGCAGGGCCTGGGATGCCTCCGCGCCGATTCACCGCGCCGATCCGTCCTGGGCTCGACTGACGCGAGACTTTGCCGGCAACCCGAACTTCTCGTGGTTCGACCCGCCGATGCAAGCGGCCCTGCTGGCGATCGGGCTCCAAGACAAAACCGTCGCCCAGCTCTGCTGCAACAACGGCCGGGAAACCGTATCCCTGATGAATCTCGGTGCCCGGGCGGCGGTGGGGTTCGACCAGTCGGAGGCGTTCCTGGATCAGGCCCGGGAGCTGGCCCGGGTCGCCGGCCGCGCCTGCCGGTTCGTCGCCGGCGACGTACACGCCATCGACCCCCAGTATGACGCCAGCTTCGATCTCGTGGTGATCACGATCGGCGTGTTCGGCTGGATGCCGGACCTCGCCCGGTTCATGGCGGTTCCGGCGCGGCTGCTGCGCCCCGGCGGCCGGATCGTGATCCACGAGGAGCACCCGATCGCCAACGTGTTCGAGCCGAAGCAGGAGCCGGCGCTCTTGGTCCGGCACGCCTATTTCCGTGAGACGCCGTTCGTGGGCGAGGCCGCCATCGTGTACGGAGACGGCCCGGCGCCGCCGGTGGGCACGCATTACTGGTATGTGCATCCCCTGAGCCGGGTGATCGAGAGCCTGATCGGCGCGGGTCTCGCGATCGAGCGGTTCCAGGAATTCCCGGACAACATCAGCACCACCGCCGACGCGCCCCCGGCCGCCGGCGGGCTGCTGCCGCTGAGCTACCTGCTCCAGGCCCGGAAAGGAATTTAGCCGACCTCCACCACGGTCCGCCCGCGGATCCGGCCGGCCAGGATCTCCGGGCCGAGCCGGCCAACCTCCTCGAGGCTGACCCGGGTCGTCATGCTGGCGAGCGTGTCGAGGTCGAGTTCCCGGGCGAGGCGCGCGCAGGCCTCGCGGCGCTTCGCCTGCGGGGTGGTGACGCTGTTGATCCCGAGCAGGGAGACGCCGCGCAGGATGAACGGCGCCACGGAGGTCGGGAGGTCCATGCCCTGGGCCAGGCCGCAGGCGGCCACCGCCCCGTCGGCCCGGGTCTGGGCCAGCACGTTGGCCAGGGTGGTCGAGCCGACCGCGTCGATGCCCGCCGCCCAGCGCTCCTTGCCGAGCGGCTTGCCGGGCTTGGACAGCTCCGCCCGGTCGAGGATCTCGGCGGCGCCCAGCCCCTTGAGATAGTCGGCCTCGCCGTCGCGGCCCGTGGAGGCGATCACGTGCCAGCCAGCCCGGGCCAGCAGCGCCACCGCCACCGAGCCGACGCCGCCGGACGCCCCGGTGACGATCGCGGGTCCCTGATCCGGGGTCAGCCCGTGGGCGTCGAGGGCCATGCGGGACAGCATCGCGGTGTAGCCGGCCGTGCCGATCGCCATGGCCTGTTCGGGGGTGAGGCCCTCCGGGAGCGGCACCAGCCAGTCGCCCTTGACCCGGGCGCGCTGGGCATAGGCCCCGAGATGCGTCTCTCCGACACCCCAGCCGGTGAGCACGACCGGGGCGCCCGGCTTGTAGTCCGGGTGATCCGAGGCCTCGACGATCCCGGAGAAATCGATGCCGGGAATCATCGGGAAGCGGCGCACCACCGGCGAGGTGCCGGTGAGCGCGAGCCCGTCCTTGTAATTCAGGGTTGAGTGCGTGACCCGGACCGTGACGTCGCCGTCCATCAGGTCGGCATCGTCGAAATCCCGGAAGGCGAGGCTCTGACCGGCCTCACCCTTGTCGATCACCCAGGCCTTGAACGTCCCCATCGCCGCCTCCCATGCTTCCGCCGTGAGGTGTCGCCGGGACGTCCGGAATCAAGCCGGCCGGATCAGTAGCCGTCGTAGAGGCTGCCCGTGGAGAAGCCGAGGCCGACGCCCACATCGGCCGAGCTGGCGCCCGTGATGCCCACGGCATCCGGGATCGAGCCGACCAGGGGACCGCCGTAGGAGGCAGCGCGGTAGCCTCCCCCGTAGCCGCCGCCATAGCCGCCACCGACCGGCACCCAGCCGGCGCGGGCCGGAGCCACCAGGACGCGCCGGGAGACGGTGGCGTATTCCGGCGGGATGGTCTCGGGGATCGACTGGGCGGGCCGCACCAGCACGGTCCGGGTGCGCAATGCGAACCGCGGCGGCGTGGTGACCCAGCAGCCGATCAGCTCGCCGCCGGGACCGCGGCTCGTCTGCCAGAAGCGGCCGCCCGGAGCGACCATCACCCGCTCCGACACCGTGTCGTAGACCGGCGGCGTAGTGCGGTAGACCGTGCGCGGCGGCCGAACCAGCGTGGTCTCCTGCACGGTGTCGTAGACCGGCGGCGTCGTGACATGGCGGTAGCATTCGGAGCCGTAGCAACCGCCGGCCTGCGCGGGGGCGGCAAACAGCAGGCCGCCGAGGACGGCGGCGAGAAGGGTGGAGCGTGCGACCGGCGCGGTCATGGAAGTCCTCTGGTACGCGGTACGGGCGAGATGCTGCGCAAAGGCTGCACTGGTCTCGACGCACTACAGTCCAGAGTCGTTGCCCGACTCGCAAGCAGAGTTCAAAAGGAAGGTAAAATTACCCTCGGTCCCGATTGCTTAGTTACTGAATGCTTAGGTAATTCACGACAATCGATCAGGTCGGCCGGCGCAGGATGACCGGGCGGCCGTCCGCCGCCGCGGCACGGCATCAGGCCGTGAGACGCTGGACGATATGGGATGCTAGCCTTGTCCAAATGACAGACGTAACCGCTCCGGCTACCGTTGCCCCGTTGGGCGCACCCTCCCGTCACGAAGGCACCGGGCCACCGGCGCTTACGGCGGATTAGCCGACCGCTGTCGTTCGAGTCGGCAGACGGGAAGGGGGGTGAGCGATGTGCTGATGATTCCGCTTTTGCGGATCACCCTTACGAGGAACCCGAGCGATGAGTGGTCTGTGACCATCACGCTCGGGCTCGCGTAACACGCAGCTGCCAGGCTACCCAAGAAGAGGGTCCGCGGGTGGCACCCCGCGGGCTCTCGATCACAGTTTGTGAGCCTCAGCCCACGAATGCAAACGCCCGCGCGAATGCAGCCCCCCCTGCCGATGCAGGCCGCTCAGGTCTGCCCGGGCTTGAGCTGGTAGAAGATGTGCCGTCCGATGACGTCCATCTTGCGCAGGCGCCGCGCCCAGCCCGGCCGCACGTAGTCGGCGTGGTAGTGGGTGGCCGCCCCGACCTCGGCCAGGTAGGTCCGGCCCTCGATCACCGAGCGGGCGATCCGGGTCGCCGATTCCCAGGCGCCGGCATCGGTGATGCGCAGGGACTTGCCCTCGCAGGCGAAGGAGAACTGGCAGCCCATGTAATGGTGCCGGTTCTGGTAGACCACGCCGCAGACGCTGCTCGGATAGAGCCCGCTCTTCACGCGGTTCAGGACCACCTGGGCGACGGCGGCCCGGCCGGCCTCGGATTCGCTGCGGGCCTCGAAATACACCGCTTCCGACAGGCAGCGCTGCTCCTTGTCGAGGGAGTCCGGATCGATCAGGTCGGCGTAGCGCCGGCGGGCATCCTCGGGAACCGATTGCAGGGTCTCCGGGCGATCGGGACGGATCGCGAAATCGGGCAGCGCCAGGCTCGCGGCCGCCACCTCGATCGGGATCGCGTCGGCGGGCGCGGGCGTGGTCGAGGACAGGGCCACGGCCCGGGGCACGGGCGGGGTCGATCCGTCGTAGCGGCGCTCGGTCTCGCCATCCTCGGTCAGGTCGGCGCTGCCCTCACCCGTGGAGGCGGCGCTCCCGGTGCCCGTGGTCAGGCCGAGATCGGGCACCGGCACGAAGCCGGCCTCCGGCTCGGCCTCGGGATCCCAGACCGCCGAGCCAGCGCTCAGCACGCCGCTGACGCTGCCGGTGACGTCGCCGAACACCAGGGCGGCCCCGGTCTCGCGCAGGGCGGCCGCGCGGCGGGCGAAGCTCGCAGCCGGCGGCTGGAACGGATCGCCCTTGGCCTGCCGCTGCACCACCGGGAAGACGTGCGCGCCGGTCTTGAGCACCGTCTGGAGCGGCTCGTCGGCGCTACGCCGCAGGGCGGATCCGATCAACGCCGTGCCGGGTGGGGGGGCGGGGACCGTGAAGGCGTCGATCGCCCCGAGCCGGCTCGAGCC
>NZ_LKKO01000073.1 GCF_001455965.1 Methylobacterium sp. GXS13 | reverse complement strand
GGGCGCGCATCGCGCCTCGTGCGGGATTGGAACCCGAACAGCCTCTCGATCCGCGGGCGGTGCCACACGAGCAGGTCGAACGGCGACATGAGGGCCGCCTCGTGGTGCTGGCTGACCGATTAGGGGGCGGCGTCATGCACTTAAGCGTGCGGACTGTACCCTACGCGGGTGAACTACTTCACGGGCCTTGTCTGCTTCGCGGATTTCGGGAGAAGCCGCTGAATGGCTAGGATGGGCGCAAAGCCGAACGACCGGTTTTGCGTGCATTCGCGATCCTGCATGACGTAGTCTGGCCGAAAGCAGAATGACCGCTTCGGGGAGGCCAGCCGGAAAAGCGGACAGGCTTCTACCGACCCGACCTCGCCGTTGAGGCCATTTCATGGCCTGCCCCTAAGTGGACGCCGGATCAGCGCCCGCGTCATCACTCGCCGCCGTGCAGAGTCCGGCCGAAGAGCGCAAGCATTGTGCTCCAACCCTGCTCAGCCGCAGCATGGTCAAAGACAGGGAAGTCCGGCATCATCCAGCCATGCGCCGCCGGATAAGTCCGCGTTGTAAACTGCACGCCAGCATCCGTCAGAGCTCTCTCCAGCCGCTCGGCCATTGCAGGCGGGTAGCTGCCATCGTTCTCCGCCGCGCCGATGTAAACTTCCGCCTTTAGTTTGGCAGCGAACAGGTGGGGGCTCGTCGGCGCATCGGTCGCAAGATTGCCTCCGTGAAAGCTTGCAGCCGCGGCGAACCGCTCGGGATAGGTTCCCGCTGTGGCCAAGGCCATGCCTCCGCCCATGCAGAAGCCCACCACCCCGATCTTGCGGCCTTCGACGTCGTCACACGTGTCGAGGTAAGCCAGCATGGCCTCTGCATCTTCAGCCGCCATTAAAGGGCTCGTTGTAGCCATCAGCGGCCCCAGGACTGCGCGGAAGTCACCCGCGAACACTTCCTTCGGTACGAATGGCCCGTAGGGTCCGTAGCGGTAGAAGAGATCCGGGAGTAGGACGATGTAGCCAGCGTCAGCGAGCTGCTGAGCCATGTCGAGCATCGCCGGCCTGATGCCACCTGCGTCCATGTAGAAGATCACCGCAGGCCATGGTCCGCCGCTTGCGGGGGTCACAACGTGTGAAGGGCAGTCGCCGTCGCGCGTCCGGATCGTGACTTGCTCGATCGGCATGGGATGCTCCTCAGCCGGACATTCGCGGTGTCCGCTTCAAACCGTTTGCGACCACCAGCGGACCAACCGCAAACTACCCAACATTGCCGTCCAGTGGCGCCAGCGAACGAGGCTCTACATATTGTTCTCTCACCTCAACGGACCAAAGGAAAAACTGTCTGCGGGCCGGACGCGAGGGGGTGTTCCCCGATGGTGCTGATGGGCGCGTAGCTGCCAATGATGACCACGAGCAGCAAGCCGCCGACCAAACCGAAGTTCTTGAAGAAGTCCCAGAAGTGCGACTTGCCTTCTCCTTGCCTGTTCCAGAAATGCGGATATTCCCACCACCGATGAAACAGCAGTGCGGTGACCGCGCAGAAGCCCATGAGCACAAACGCCGCGGCGCGATCCCACCATCCGATGATGATCAGCATCGGCGTGATTGTCTCAACCAGGATGCCAAGCACCAGCAGCACAGCTGGACCTGGAATCGGCGCGGAGCGTGCTTGCTTCATCGCTTGATCCCAGTGCACGATCTTATCGAGGGCGCTCAGGGGGAACATGCCTACGAGGCACAGCTTCGCAAGGTATGGGACAGCAGTGTTCAGCCATTCGGCAAGGTTGATCATGCGCAATCCTGATTCCTGATGCGAGTGGGCCGATGGGTGTAGCGGATGAGCATAATTCGCTTGTTTGAAAGCGAATCTGCAACATTTGTAAAGAAGACGGCGTAAATCGCCTTAAAGTGAAGGCTGATAGGGTCGGAACAAATTGAATCGGCGCCACTTGTAGCCGCTGAGCCGCCTCGGCCCTTCGCAGGACAAGTGAATGCCACTCGATCACTATGATGTGATTGTAATTGGTTCAGGGCCCGGTGGTGGTTCACTGACCCACCGCCTCGCTAAAACCGGGAAGCGTATCCTTTTGCTTGAGCGCGGCGACTACCTCCCTCGCAGCCAAGACAACTGGAACGCCAAAAGTGTTTTCGTCGACGGAAAGTATCAGGCGCCCGAGACGTGGTACGGTGGCGATGGTCGTGAGTTTCACCCAGGCCTTCACTATTATGTCGGCGGTAACTCCAAAGTCTACGGCGCGGCTCTATTTCGTCTGCGCGAACGGGACTTCGAGGAACTACGCCACGTCGACGGCATCTCACCGGCTTGGCCAATTTCGTACCGGGACTTCGAGCCGTTTTACGCCGAAGCCGAGGCCCTGTTCGCGGTCCATGGCACACGCGGAGAGGATCCGACCGAACCGTGGTCGAGCGGAGGCTACACGCACCCGGCTGTCAGCCATGAGCCGCGTATCCAGCAACTGTCTGATGATTGGGCCAAGGAAGGTTTACGCCCGTTCCACTTACCACTTGGGATCAAGCTCGACGAGCGTGGCGGCAAACCGACCCCGACCTCGGTGTGCATCCGTTGCGACGCCTTCGACGGATTCCCGTGCCTCCTCAACGGCAAGGCGGACGCCCAGGTGATGACTGTCGACCCGACGCTGGCCAAGCACGACAACGTCACGCTCCTCGTCAATGCCTACGTCTCGCGTCTGGAAACCGACCCCGCCGGTCAAACGGTGACCGGTGTTCGCGTCACCCGCGAGGGACGCGACGAGCGCTATACCGCCGATATCGTCGTGGTCGCGTGTGGGGCCTTGTCCTCGGCCCTGCTGTTCCTGCGCTCGGCCAACGGCGCCCATCCGAACGGCTTGGCCAACAGCTCTGATCAAGTTGGGCGCAACTACGTGCGCCACAACATGTCCGTGCTGATGGGCCTGTCGAAGGCGGTCAACGAGACCGTCTTCCAGAAAACCCTCGCGGTCTCGGATTTCTACTTCGGCTCAAAGGAGTGGGATCACCCGATGGGACTGATACAGATGTGCGCCAAGACGCACCCTGAACAGATTCGCGGTGAGGAGTTGCCTGCGTGGACGGGTTTTCTGCCAAATGCCCCGTTTGACATGATGGCTAGGCACTCCATCGACTTCTGGCTGCAGAGCGAGGATCTTCCCCACCCGGACAATCGCGTGTCGATCGACCGGGACGGCCGGGTGATCCTGGACATCGCCGAGAACAACCACGAGGCGCATAGGAGGCTGCGAGCCAAGCTGGAGGAGTTGCTCGTGCCGGGCGGGCTCTACAGTTACTTGTTTGAGCGCTCGCTGTACCTCGGCAAGAACATCCCGCTCTCCGGCACGGCGCACCAAGCGGGCACGCTGCGTTTTGGCACCGACCCTCGGTCGAGCGTGCTGGACCTCGACTGCAAGGCGCACGAGGTGGACAATCTCTACGTCACCGATGCGAGCTTCTTTCCCTCCATCGGCGCGGTCAACCCGACGCTGACCATCATCGCCAACGCCCTGCGGGTGGCCGATCGCATCGCCGAACGCCTGCACTGAGGCCCCGGCCGGTTCCACCGCCGAATGGCCGCCGTGATGTCGCGGCTCGGCCAATTACCCGCCATCGCCATGGAAGGAAGAATCATGTCCGGTATCGTCGTCGTCACAGGAGCGGGGGCCGGGGTCGGCCGCGCCACGGTCGAGGAGTTCGCCCGTCGCGGCTACGACGTCGCCCTGCTCTCACGCGACCCGGAGCGGTTGGAGCGGGCTGCGGTGGCGTTGCGCCGGCATGGGGTACGTGCGCTGCCCATTCCCACCGACGTCGCGGACGCCAAGGCGGTCGAGGCGGCTGCCGACCGGGTCGAGGCCGAACTCGGACCGATCGACGTCTGGGTCAACGTGGCGATGGCCACCGTCTTCGCACCCGTGAGCGAGATCACCGCCGAGGAGGCCGAGCGCGCCACGCAGGTGACCTACCTCGGTCAGGTCTACGGGATGATGAGCGCGTTGAAGCGCATGCGCCCGCGCAACCGCGGCACCATCGTCAACGTCGGCTCGGCCCTGGCCTACCGCTCCGTGCCGCTCCAGTCGCTCTATTGCGGCGCCAAGTTCGCCATCCGTGGCTTCACGGACTCGTTGCGCTCCGAGATCCTGCACGACAAGCTCGACATCCATCTAACGATGGTCGATCTGCCCGCGGTCAACACGCCACAGTTCGACTGGGCGATGAATAAGATGGGCCGCCGCGCGCAGCCGGTGGCGCCGATCTACCAGCCCGAGGTGCCGGCCCGCGCCATCGTGTTCGCGGCCACCCACCGCCGCCGCCAAGTCTGGGTCGGTTACCCGACGGTGCAGGCGATCCTGGCCAACCGCATCGCGCCGGGGCTGATCGACCGCTATCTCGCGAAGGCCGGCTACAGCGGCCAGCTCACCGACAAGCGCCTGCCGCACGATGCACCGGCCAACCTGTTCGAGCCCGTACCCGGTGATTATGGCGCGCATGGCCGCTTCGATGGCCAGTCGCGCACGGGCAGCTGGGAGATGTTCACCGACCGTCACCGCACCGCGTTCTGGGCGGCGGCCGCGATCGGTGCCGTCACCGGCCTGCACCTGCTCGCCAAGAAGTACAGGTTCTGATGCTTCAAGCTCGCGCGAAGGATGGCTTCGATGGACCTGACCGCCCTGCTGCTGTCGCGGATACAATTCGCCTTCACGATCTCGTTCCACATCATCTTCCCGGCCTTCACCATCGGTCTCGCGGCGTGGCTCGCATTCCTGGAGACGATGTCGCTGGTCACGGGGCGGGCGGTCTATCGCAAGTTATTCGACTTCTGGCTGCGCATCTTCGCCATCGCCTTCGGGCTCGGCGTGGTGTCGGGCATCGTCATGGCCTTCCAGTTCGGCACGAACTGGAGCGAATTGTCCCGGATGAGCGGCGGCATCCAGGGGGGGCTACTCGCCTACGAGAGCTACACGGCCTTCGCCCTCGAAGCGGCATTCTTCGGGGTGCTGATGTTCGGCCGCGACCGGGTGCCGCCGTGGGCCTACTGGGCCTCCTGCGTGATGATCTCGCTCGGCACCAACCTGTCCTCCTACTGGATCCTAGCGAATAACAGCTGGATGCAGCATCCGGTCGGCTTCACCCGCGGGGCGGATGGGGTCTTCACCCCGACCGACTGGGTCGAGATCCTGTTCAACGACGTGGCGATCAAGCGCTTCGTCCACATGATCCTGGCGGCCTACGTCACAACCGCCTTCTGCGTCGCGGCGACGGGCGCATGGTACGCGCTGCGCCGCCGCCGCGCGGAGGAGGCGGGGACGATGATGCGCATGGGCCTGCGCCTCGCCGCCGTGCTCGTGCCGCTGCAATTGCTCGCTGGCCATCTCGTGGGCGGCTACGTCGTGAAGCATCAGCCGAGCAAGATCGCCGCGCTGGAGGGCCGCTGGCATTCGGCTCAGCCGGCCGGCGAGGTGCTGATCGGCTGGCCGATGCCCTCCGAGGGGCGCAACGCCTACGAGATCAAGCTGCCGGCCCCCGTGGGCAGCCTGATCGACTCCAGCAGCACCACCGCGCGAGAAGTCGGCATCCTCGACATCCCGGAGGCCGATCGGCCGAACGTGCGGATCGTCTTCTTCACCTTTCGCATCATGGTCGGGCTCGGCCTTTGGATGCTGGCGCTGGCATGGCTCGGGGCGTGGCTCGGGTGGCGGCACGGTCGGCTTGAGCGCGCGCGCTGGCTTCTTTGGCCGATGTTCCTGAGCTTCCCCGCCGGCTTCGTGGCGACGCTGATGGGTTGGTTCACTGCCGAGGTCGGGCGCCAGCCTTTCGTCGTCTACGGGCATCTGCGCACCGCCGACGCACTCACCCCTCAACTGACCACCGGGGCGGTCGCCTTCACGCTCGGCTTATTCGGAGTAGTCTACGCGGCGATCTTCCTTTCGGGCACGCTCTACATCTATCGAACCCTGCGCAAGGGCCCCGAGGCGCTGCGCCCTATCCGTGGCTCGGCCACCAACGCCAAGCGACCGCTGGCCGTCCCCGGCGACGGCCCGCACCCGCAGCCGGCGGAGTAGAGCCATGGCTGAGTTCTGGGCCTACGTTCTGGGGCTGTCGCTGCTGCTCTACGTGCTGCTCGACGGCTTCGACCTCGGCGTGGGCATCCTCTACCCCTTCGCCCCGGACGCCCGGGCGCGCGATCACATGATGCAGGCGATTTCGCCGGTCTGGGACGGCAACGAGACTTGGCTCATCGTGGCCGGCGCAACGCTGTTCGGCGCCTTCCCGGCTGCCTACGCGATCCTCGTCGGCGCCTTCCACCTGCCGGTGATCGTCATGCTGTGCGGGCTGATCCTGCGCGGTGTCGCGTTCGAGTTCCGCGGCCGGGCTGGCGAGAGGCGCTGGTTGTGGAGCGCGAGTTTCGCGGCGGGCTCGTACGTGGCCGCTTTCGCTCAGGGCACGGCCGTCGGCGCCTTCGTGCAGGAGCTGCCCGTGCATGACGGGCGGTTCGTCGGTTCGCAATTCTTCTGGCTGACCCCCTACGCGCTGCTGTGCGGCGTCGGCCTCGTGCTCGGCTATGCGCTGCTGGGGGCGTCCTGGCTGGTGCGCAAAACGGAGGGCGACGTGCGCGCCTTCGGCTACCGCACTCTGCCCTGGATTATCGGTGGCCTCGCCGCGTTCCTCGCGCTCGCCGGGATCGGCGTGTTCGCCCTCCACCTGCGCATCGCCGCGCAGTGGTTCGAGCGGCCATACCTGTTCCTCTTCCTCGCGGCCGGGACCGCAGCCGCAGCCCTGCTTGTCTGGTCAAGCCTACGACGGCGGGACGCCTGGCCGCTGCCGGCGAGTATGGCCATGTTCTGCGCCGCCTTCGCGACGATGGTATTCGCGGTGCTGCCCTACATCGTGCCGTTCTCGGTCACGATTCCGCAGGCTGCGGCCCCCGAGAGCACCTTGCGCTTTCTGTTCTGGGGGGCGGGCGTCGTAGTCCTGCCGATCACTCTGATCTACACCGCAGCGGTCTACGTGATCTTTCGCGGGAAGCTCAGGATCACCGACGGCGACGGCTCAGTCGAAGGGGCGGACAGTCGACGCGCTCATCCAACTGATCCGGCGGGCGGAGGGGGAGCCACCCCTGCGCGCAGCCCGCTGGGCCGGGAAGTGACTCAGAGCGCGGCAACGACGACCTCACCCGTCCTCGGCCTCGCCTGGCTCGCCGTCGCGGTCGCCGTTCTGCTCGGCCGCCGTCCATGAGCCCCCATTTTCCCGTCTTCGGAGCCGCAGCATGAGTAAGCCGATCGAGAGCTATGCCCTGATCGGGGACGGCCAGACCGCTGCGCTGGTGGCGCGCGATGGGTCGATCGATTGGTTGTGCTGGCCGGACTTCGATTCTGACGCCTGCCTCAGCGCTCTGCTCGGCGACGAGTCCCACGGTCGCTGGCTGGTCGCGCCCCGCGACACGGGCGAGATCGAGCGACGCTACCGCGGCGATACCCTCGTGCTGGAGACCACCTTCCACACGGACGCCGGCGCGGTGCGCATGACCGATTTTATGCCGATCCGCGGGCGGCATTCGTCGTTGGTGCGGATCGTCGAGGGCTTGTCCGGCAGAGTCGTAATGGATCTCGACCTGCGCCTGCGCTTCGACTACGGCGCGCTGGCACCGTGGTGCGAGACACGCGGCGATGGGGCGGTCGCGACGGTAGGGCAGCACCGAGTGTACCTCCTCGCGCCGATGGCGGTGGCAGTGCAAGACGGGCGCATCGCGGCGAGCTTCACCCTGAGCGAGGGCGAAACCCATGCCTTCGCCCTGACCTGTACCGCCGCGTGGGATCCTGAACCCGAGCCCATCGACGCACGCGAGGCGCTTCATGCGACGCTCGCACACTGGGAGGGTTGGATCGAGGGATTCGATATCTCCCGCACGCGCTGGTCTGGCGCCGTCAAGCGCTCGCTCCTGACCCTGAAGGCCATGGTCCACCAGCGGTCCGGCGGACTGATCGCCGCGCCTACCACCAGCCTGCCCGAGGCCCCGGCGGGGACGATGAACTGGGATTACCGTTATTCCTGGTTACGCGACGCCACCTTCACGCTGGGTGCCTTCATCAACGCCGGTTTCAGCGCCGAGGCCACCGCGTGGCGCGACTGGCTCTTGCGGGCGATCGCCGGCGACCCCGACGTCATGCGGATCATGTATCGCGTCGACGGTTCGCGCCATCTCGACGAATGGACGGTGGATGCGCTGCCCGGCTACCGCGAGGCGCGGCCCGTACGGA
This sequence comes from Methylobacterium sp. GXS13, assembly GCF_001455965.1. Lineage (GTDB taxonomy): Bacteria > Pseudomonadota > Alphaproteobacteria > Rhizobiales > Beijerinckiaceae > Methylobacterium. Next base: position 14,515 of record NZ_LKKO01000073.1, on the reverse strand, counting down.
TCGGCAACGCCGCGTCGACCCAGATCCAGATCGATGTCTACGGGGAGGTACTCGACACGTTGGCCCTTGCCCGTCGCGCCGGCATCGCACCGAGCGCGCATCAGGCGGCGATGGAAGCGCGCATCGTCGCGCACCTGGAACGGGTCTGGCATCACCGTGGATCGGGCGTATGGGAGTCGCGCGGGCACCCGCGGCAGTACACCTACTCCAAGGCGATGTGCTGGGTCGGCTTCGATCGGGCGCTCGCCCACGCCGATCTAGACGCGCAGACGCGGGGGCGACTCGAGGTCCTGCGCGCCCGCGTCCATACCGAGGTCTGCCGGGAAGGCTGGAACACGGGGCTTTCCACGTTCACCCAGAGCTACGGCAGCCACGTGCTGGATGCGAGCCTGCTGCTGCTGCCGCTCGTGGGTTTCCTGCCGGCTGACGACACGCGCATGGCCGCCACCATCGCCCGGATTGGGACAGACCTGAACCAGGGTGGCTTCATCCGGCGCACCCGCGCCAAGGGGGACGGGACCGATGAAGGCGCCTTCCTGCCTTGCTCGCTCTGGATGGCAGATTGCCTGCGCCTGCAGAATCGCCATGACGAGGCAACGGCCTACCTGGAACGCGTGCTCGGTGTGGCCAACGACGTCGGCCTTCTCTCCGAGGAGTACGACGTGCCGGGGAAATGCCTGACCGGCAACTTCCCGCAGGCGCTGACCCATCTCGGCATCGTCAACACGGCCCTTAGCCTTTGCGGCCCGGTCCTCAACCGGGGAGGGGGCTGAGAGCTGCGCGATCCGAACCCGCGCGGGGAGGGGTAGTTCCTTGCGTCGCCAATCCCATCGACTCTCATAACCTATATCAAGCCTCGAGCAATCATCCCTGCAACCGACATTGGATCAACCGGTTAGTCGGCGATCATGAAGGATTTTGTTTCATGTCGATTGCTTGGGAATTGACACTGCTGGGGATCTCAAGCCTGCTTGGCTTCGCAAGCCTTTGCTTCCTGTCGTTTCTTGTACTCCGCTGAGCCGAGTTCCTCACGCGCCAAAACTGCGATTGGGACGTCACGGCGTGCCAGCGATGGGAAGGCTTGAGGTCGAGGTGGGTGTAGAGAAGCGAAAGCCGGTACGACGCTCTCGTTCTCGAATGTCCGACCGTACAGTCACGTTCGAAATCTAATTGTTAAAAGTCAATATTATTCCTGTTTCACGATGATGTTATCTGCTCACGAATATTTCAACGATGTAATTCGCAACTCAATAAAAGACAATTTCTTATTACCGCGTGCACTGAAGAGATCGGTACATCTGCAGGTCTTTCTTTCGCGCGGGATGGAGATGATCGAATGGCTTACACCAATTCGTTGACCGTGGCGCTTGTGCTCACGACGATCCTCGGCGGGACGGCCATTGCAGCCGAACAGACCGCTCAGCAAAACTCCACGCAGATGAATATGGCTGACAAGGATGTCGGCAAGCTCTCAAAGGACGGTGCGCAGGGTTTCCGGAATCTCCAACTGACGCGCCTCGCGATCTTCGAGGCAAACCCTGCCCAGGCCAAGGACATGATCGGTAAGGCGCAGGCGGCTTTCGCCAAAGCGAAGACCGACGATGCGCAGTTCACCAAGGCCGAAGCGGATCTCAAAACGCAGGCCGATATTGCCGGACAGAAGGGGATGGCACAGGGCTCTGCTTCGTCGAGCGCGTCGAGCTCTAAGGAGCAGATTGCTTGGGTGCCCGTGGATGCCCAGCTGACCCTGGGTGACGACTTTGTGGCCACGCCCGATAAGGCCTCAGCGGTGAATGAGGCAAACAAGAATCTTGCTCAGGGAGACCAGAAGGGCGCCCTGGAAAAGCTCAAGTTGGCCCATGTCGAAGTCAACTTCACGATGGCCGTCCTGCCGCTCAACAAGACTATCTCCGACATCGATCAAGCCGCCACAATGATCGGCCAGGGCAAGTATTACGAAGCGAACGCAATGTTGAAGACGGCGCAAGACAGGGTGCGCTTCGACGTGATCGACGCCATCACGCTGCCGCACAAGGTTGGTGCCGCCGCAACGAGCACGCCCTCGTCTCAATCGCCGGAATCGACCGGCACCGCCAAGACGAGCAAGTAGCGCTTTTTTGTTCGGCGAGCGCATCACAGGCTGCGCTCGTCACCCGCGCGGGCGAGCTCGAACCTCCGAGGTCATGAGGGCCTGTGGCGCGGCTCTGAATACAAATACAGATCGCTGCCAATTCGTGTTATTAAGATTTAAGGACAAGTTTGTGATCGGACGGCAAGGAACGAAAGGCGCAATAAAGTCTTCGAGCCTTGCTAAATCTCTGGAGGAATGATCATGACCAAGAACACAATGATTGCTGCTCTGTGTGTTGCCTTCACTCTGGCATCCGTGCCTGCCATCGCTGCCCCGCAGGAAATGCCACAGGGCAAGCGTGACGAGATGTCGATGAAGGATACCAAAAAGCAGGTCAATGCTCAGAAAAAAGAGAACAAGGAAGCCAATAAAAACGTCGACAGCTTGATCAATAACCGGAAGTGGGGCGTTGGAAAGACAGCTAGTTATCATTTGAAAGATTACGATAAAGTTCATCGGGCGGGATAGGTCGTGCCCGGTGTTCTTTATGTTTGCGTGCGGTCAGTACCAGTGAGTCGCTTCTCACCGACGCGAGTTCCTCTTAAAGATAGCCGTGTGAGTCCAATTTTTCCAATCCCACCTTTGGCCTCATGGCGGCCTCTTCGGACTACTCATAGTAAGTTGATCTCGGTGGCCTGTTCATACAGGCTGCCAACACCAAGGACGCTCTTGTGCGGCAGAACCTGAAGCAGGTGACGTGCGTCGCAGGAAAGATGATTGGCGTCGAGATCTGTGACGCGGCGGGTGAGCGGGCCTTGCGGGACGATCGAAGATTGGTGGCGCCGATTTAAGCGGACGCCGCCGCCCCCTTTACTTAGCCTTCGCCGGGTTCGGGCCTATCGACGTTCTGCTCCGGCTCGTCGAACGTGAAGCCCGACAACCAATCCGCGCTCTGCTGCGAACCGGCCTCGTAGGGGTTATCGGAGTCGGTCGCACCGGACCGCTTGGCGGCTTTGCCTTCGTCCCACTGTGCGGATTGGGTTGCCATTTCGAACTCCTGTGTCGTCTCACCGTTGGGCAAGGCCAACGCGAAAGGCTCCAATTAGCTGCTGCGACGGATCACTGCACTGATAGGTGCGAGCTGTCGGCGCCGGGAAGGACCTTAACGTCGGCCGTCACCGGTCTCGTTGAGCGACGTCGTCCGGGGCGGTCAGTGGCAGAAGCGCTCCACCTGCCAAGCGTTGCCTCCAGGCTGGTCGGCCTTGAAGCAATTGGACAGATTTTGCTTGTCCTTGTGCGATATGTCGATCTGGGGGCCGTGAACGACCAAGTCCCGCACATACCCCTCAGTCCCGCCGTAGCGGACCCGGCACCATTGTTCCTCGCATGAGATCACGTCGAGGCTCGCTTGGGTCTGCACCTCATCGAGCACTCTGGCCGTGTATCGGGGCGCCTGATAGAAATACGTGTCGAACCGGGCCTTTACCGGTTCTGCGCTAGTCGATCCGACAAGACCGACGAGCAGCCCGAGGGACATGAACCCTCTTTGACACAGCGCCATGCGATGACCCGATCCGCGTTGGTAGGCGCTACTCGCCTCTAAATCACCGTAGCAAGCAGGCCGGCGCTCGCATTGATAATTGTTAATGTGGCCTGACACCTCTTCCTGTCAACGTAGCTTGACACAAGGGTGGCTGGGGATGGCTGCATGGCGATGCTCTCGTTCGAGCGGAAGTACCGCGTGGCTGGCGGTACTTTGGTTGGCGGCAGCCTGTTCGACTTCTGGGTCGGGCCGTTCTACGTCGGCTTCTTCGGCGTTACGACCGCCATCTTCGCCCTGCTCGGCACGCTGCTCATCGTCTACGGCGCCGCCATCGGCCCGACCTGGGCGCTGTTCCAGATCAGCATCGATCCGCCGCCCATCGCCAACGGGCTCGCTTTCGCGCCGCTGAAGCAAGGCGGCCTCTGGCAGATCATCACGATCTGTGCGCTGGGCGCCTTCGTCTCCTGGGCGCTGCGGCAGGTGGAGATCTGCCGCAAGCTGGGGATCGGCTACCACGTGCCGGTGGCCTTCTCGTTCGCAATCCTTGCCTACGCTACGCTCACTGTGTTCCGGCCGCTCCTGCTCGGAGCCTGGGGCTACGGCTTCCCCTACGGCATCATGAGCCACCTCGATTGGGTGTCGAACGTCGGCTACCAGCACCTGCACTTCCACTACAATCCCGCGCACATGATCGCGGTGACGTGCTTCTTCACCACGACCTTCGCCCTCGGCCTCCATGCCGGCGAGATCCTGGCGGCAGCCAATCCCGGCAAGGGCAAACCCGTTAAGTATGGTGAATTCGAAAGCGCCTATTTCCGCGATACGATCGCGTATTCAATCGGCGAGATCGGCATTCACCGGCTCGGTTACTTCCTTGCTCTGAATGCCGGGCTGTGGAGCGCGGTCTGCATGATCATCTCGGGTCCGTTCTGGACCCAGGGCTGGCCGTACTGGTGGGACTGGTACCTGAACCTGCCGATCTGGAGCACGGGCGGCCAGATCTAGCCGCGCCGGACGCACCATCCCCCCAACACGTCATCCTTTCGGAGCTTACCGGATGCCGCAGTTTCATACCCTGTGGACGCATATCGAGCTGCGCGGCCCCGACCAGTCGGGCCCGCCGCTTCAGATCGGCTCCCCCGGCCGCATCGGGAAGCCGTTCCACTCGCAATGGCTCGGGCGCATCGGCGAGATGCAGGTGCTGCCGACCCATCTCGGGCCGACTGGCGTGGCCTCCCTGCTCTGCGGCTTCATCGCCATCGAGATCATCGGCCTGAACATGCTGGCCTCGGTGGATTGGAACCCCGTGCGGTTCATCCGGCTGTTGCCGTTTCTGGCCCTCCGGCCGCCTCCGGCCAAGTACGGGCTCGATCCGTTCCCGCCACTGAATGAGGGCGGCTGGTGGCTGATGGCAGGGTTCTTCCTCACCGCCGCGATCCTGCTGTGGTGGGTGAAGATGTACCGCCGCGCCCGGGCCCTCGGCATGGGCACCCACATCCCGTGGTGCTTCGCCAGCGCGATCTGGCTCTACCTCGTGCTCGGCTTCTTCCGCCCCATCGCCATGGGCTCGTGGTCGGAGGCGGTGCCGTTCGGGGTCATCCCGCACCTCAACTGGACCGCGACCTTGTCGGTCCGGTACGGCAACCTCTTCTACAACCCGTTCCACATGCTCTCGATCTCGTTCCTCTACGGATCGACGATGCTGTTCGCCATGCATGCCGGGACGATCCTGGCGGTGACGCCGCTGGGCGGCGAGCGGGAAACTCACCAGATCGTTGATCGCGGCACGGCGGCCGAGCGCGCGGCGCTGTTCTGGCGCTGGACCATGGGGTTCAACGCCACCTACGAGTCGATCCACCGCTGGCTGTTCTGGTTCGCCACCCTCGTCACCCTGACCGGCGGCATCGGCATCCTCGCCACCGGGACGCTCGTCGACAACTGGTACCTGTGGGGCGTCAAGAACGGGCTCGCGCCGCAATACCGGCAAGCGCCCGGACTGCCGCAGGCCCCGCCGCCCGAAGCTCTGAAACACATGCAGGACAAGGTGCTCGGACGATGAGGATCGGTCCTCCCCTGCTTGCCGTGGGCGCGGTCTGCGCCGGGCTGTTCTTCGTGTTCGTGCCGACCTGGAACCTGCCCGTGAAGGGCGTCCAGACCGGCCCGAACGGCCCGTCCTTGGTGCAGTACGCTCCGACCGGCAGCCCCGTCTTCCAGACCCGAAACGGACCGCCGCCCGCCAATCCCCCGTTGATCGCGGACACGCGCCCGGCCACCGAGGTCTACAAGAACGTCACCGTGCTGACCGACCTGAATGCCGGCCAGTTCATGCAAGTGCAGCAGGCGATCACCAACTGGGTCGCCCCGCAGCAGGGCTGCAACTTCTGCCATGCGGGCGATGACTTCGCCTCGGACGCGAAGCCGACCAAGGCGGCCGCGCGCGACATGATCAAGATGGTCCGCCACCTCAACGCGGACTGGAAGGAGCATGTCGGCGAGTCCGGCGTCACGTGCTGGTCCTGCCACCGTGGTCAGCCGGTCCCGGCCGAGATCTGGTTCACGCGTCCGCCCCATCCTGTGGGCGCCCATATGGACAAGGCGGAAAACTGGGGCGAGTCCGGCGATAGCGTACGTCAGTTCTTCCCCAACGACGGCTACGAACTCTACCTACTGCAAGATACGCCGGGTCTGGTTCAGTCCTACACGGCGCTGCCCAACGGGCAGGCGTCCGATCAAGTCGTGGTCAAGCGCCTGTACGAGTACATGATGCAGATGACGTCCGGCATCGGCGTCAACTGCACCTACTGCCATAACTCCCGCGCCTTCTACGATTGGGGCCAGAGCCTGCCGGCGCGCTGGACCGGATATTCCGGCATCCAGATGACGCGCGACATCAACCGGAACGTGCTGCTACCGCTGGCGATGCGGATGCCGCAGATCCGGGAGACGGCGGACACTCCGCACGACATCGTCCTGCCGGAGCGGATGCGCGGGCCGCAGCAGGGCAATGGCTTCGTCCTCTGCGCGAGCTGCCATTACGGCCTTCCCAAGCCCGACGACCATGCTGCGGAACTCCTGAAGGACTTCCCGGGGCTGAAAGGGCCGGGCCGCGGCCAAGCCGCCGCCGAACCTGCGAATGCCCCAACCGGCGATACCGCCTCGGCGAGCCAGGGAGATCAGCGGTGAACGACGGAGTAAGCCAGATCGCCGGTCAGGCCGCCCATGCGGCCGGACACGGCATCGATCCCGCCACCGGGATGGTCGGCAGTACGACCGCAAGCGAGGCGGTCGGAGCCTGGGGCTTCCATCTCGGCGCGATCACTCACAACCTCGACGGTGTGGTCGTACTGTTCTGGGCCTTCGCGCTCTTTTTCGGGACCCTGGTCTGGTATCTGCGCGCCGAGGACAAGCGCGAGGGGTATCCGATGGAGGACCCAACGCAGCCCGAACGAGCGCACCCGCTGGTTGGCTTCCCCCCAGCGCCGCCGCCGAAGACTTACACCCTGATGAAGGGTGGGACGGCCACCATGCCGCACCACGACTCGCCGCCCGAGGTGCCAGGTCGGCACCTGCACCCGTTCCCGGGCTCGGCCTGGATGCCGACGGGGGCCAATCCCATGCGCGATCCGATTGGGCCTGCTGCCTACGCGCTGCGAGAGGACGAGCCACTCCTGCAGGAGGGCGAGAGGCTTCAACTCGTTCCTCTGCGCGATGTCGGTGAAGAGTGGCATGTCCAGGGGGGCGATTCCGACCCGGTCGGGATGCCAGTGGTCGGGCGCGACGACGCGGTGGCTGGGCATGTGCGTGACCTCTGGGTCGACCGGGGCACAAAGCTCCTGCGTTACTTGGAGATCGAGCTGACCGGCGGAGGGCGCCGGCTAATGCCGATCTTCTACGCCAATGTCAGCCCGAAGTTTCGTCGGGTGAAGACCCGATCCATCTTCGGCGAGCAGTTCGCCGCTGCCCCCGAACTCAGGCATCCGGACCGGATCACCGCGCGGGAAGAGGATCAGATTTGTGCCTACTTCGCCGGCGGCAAGATGTTCGCTGATGGCGTTCGCCGGGGGCGGTACGGCCAGTCACCCATGCAAAATCCTCGGCGCGGCGGTGATGCGCACGGGTTGAAACGACTGTTCTTCAGGAGGTCCGCATGAGCGAGATCACGACACGAACGGATGGGGCCGCCGCGGTCGGCTTCACCCTCGAACCCGGTGAGCGGATCCTGTGGCAAGGCCGCCCCCAGGCAAAATGCCTGCGGCGTCATCTGCTGAAAGCGCGATGGGTCATGGCCTATTTCGGTGGGCTCATCGCCTGGAAGCTCGCCTTGATCGGCTGGGTCCGGGGCGTTCGCCCGCAGGAGGTATCAGATCTCACCCTCATCGTCGTCCAGGGGATCGGCCTCGGCCTGATACTGACGTACCTCGCCTGGGCGCTCGCCCGCAGCACGACCTACACCCTAACCAGCCTACGCCTCGTCATCCACCACGGCATCGCCCTGCAAGGGACGGTGGACATTCCTTTGCGCGCCCTCCGCAGCATCGCCTTGCGGCATCGGGCGGACGGCTCAGGTGACGTCGCCCTGGAGATTCGGGATGGCGGCGGGATCGGCTTTGCCAAGCTCTGGCCCCATGTCCGGGGAAGGAGCCTCTCTCGGCCGGTCCCGATGTTGCGTAGCCTGGGCAACGCTGCGCTCGTCGGCTCGCTGCTCAGCCGCCAGCTGAACCGGTTCCATGGCATCGAACCCGCCAACACGGCGCACGAGCCCAATCCGGTCCTCGCGTCTCGCGCCGCCTAAGGCTACGCGGATGACAATCTTCGAGGCGATCTTCGGCGCCGGGCGTGACCTCAGTGTAGGACAGGAATGCGCCCGCGCGGCACTGATATTCTCTTACGGACTGCTGCTGGTGCGAATCTCTGGACGGCGAACCTTTGGCAAATGGTCTGCCCTCGACATTGTGGTGTCGATTATCCTCGGTTCATCCTTAAGTCGCGCGCTGACCGGGGGTGCTCCGCTCGCTGGCACTCTTGTGGCCTGCACCGTCTTGCTGTTCCTGCACTGGCTCGCTGCTCAGGCAGCTGCTCGCTCGCCACGCCTCGCGAGCCTGCTCGAAGGCCGCCCCGTGATCATCGTGCGGGACGGGGCCGTCGTGGAAGGAGCGCGCCTCCTTCACGGAGTCACATCGGCGGATCTGGATGAAGCCTTGCGGCAATCCAGCACCGGTGATGTTCGGATGGCAGGAACGCTTATCCTCGAACCGAGCGGCAAGCTCAGTGTGCAGCGAAATGGTTGACGCACTGCGCTTTTACTTCGCCGTTGCCTTGTTCGTTGCAAGGAGGCTGGATTTCGCGACCGCGCCGATATGGAGATAGGTCGGGTCGAAATCAGCCGCTTTGACCAACGCAGACCGGTCGAGGATCCGCAAGTATCCGCCAGTCAATTCGATCAATTTCCGCAGACGAAGCGCCCCGAGAGAACGATTCAGATGGACCGGTGTAACGCCAAGGACGTCCGCAATCTCGCCTTGGGTGACTGGTATCGAACACCGCAAATCACTGGCTAGACCTGCTAATTCCTGCCGGAGGTACATTTCACAGAGGAAGTGCGCGGTGCGGCTGATCGTCGATCTGCGCCCGAGACACATCACGCGTTCGCGATACATTGACGTGTCGATTAAGGTGTCGCGCCAGAGCGCCGCCATCAGGCGTGGATACCGCTCGACCAATGCGTAGAGGGCGCGATGGGGAATAAAAGCTAGCGTGCTGGCCGTGATGCTTGCGAGCGTGTGGTCGAGCAAAGGAAGGAACAGATGCTGCAGATCGGGGACGTCTCCAGGTATGTAGAACAGTAGGATCTGCCGGTTGCCGCTACCGATGATACCGTATCGATGAACCCATCCATCGAGGACGAGGCAGCAATAGGCCGGCTTTTCCCCGTAGCTGAAAATATCTTCCCGAGCGCCGAAGCGGCGTATCGTATACGGTAGTGAAAGAAGCGCAGCACGGTCCTCTTCGCCCAATTCAGAAACACGCTCCAGTTTCCTCAAAAACATTTCCATAATTGAAATATCATTGGATCGCACGCAGTCCCCCTGCCGTCGTCTATTCAAACGCTTGCAATGTGAAGTGATGTTTTGAAAACGGTCTGGCCGTCTTCGTTTCGGACTATGATGATGATGTGGTAGTGACTGCGTAACGCGGCTTCTTCAGCAGCAATGCAGGCCGCTGTGCGTACGGCACAGGCACGAACTCCATCGAGATCACGACACAGTACACCGACGTGATCTGTTTCAGCTTCATCGTTCTGAACGTCGAAATAGAACCTTTGCATTTGCTTGCCTATTGAGGGTTCTACGAGATCGCGCTTCATGCGCAAATTAATTTTTGCTCATTGACGATCTCATCGGCAATCGCCGGGGCACTGCACGCATCAGGAGCGTAAGCGTCGGCGCCTACGGAACGGAAGTCCGCTTCGCCTAGATCGAAGCATGGTCCACCAACCAAAACGCGCAGCGATTGGTTGCGGGAAGCCCGCCGTAGGCGGGGTATCTCATTGCGGAGGAGGGGGAGTAGGCCGACGTTGCTCAGAGTCAGGCCCACGACATCATAATGGAGCCGGGTGAGCTGTTCGCCTGGCCATTCGGAGTTCATCTCGGGCCGTGTAACCGCCCAGCCCGCCTCGCGGAAGGTCATGCCCAGAAGCTGCAATCCAAACACATGCGTCTCCTGTGGGCAAGGCATCAGCAAGATACTTTGTCCGGTCGGTATGGATGAGCGCTCCAGCATCGCCGACAAATGATATGCAATCATCTTTAATCGCCCGATGCGTTCGGTCACTTCGAAGAAATCACTTTCATCTTGTTCCCACCGGATGCCTGCGGCACAAGCTTGGTGCGCCAACTCATCTATGATGACAGGCAGCCTGTCTTCGATAGCGACGATGCGTGCAGCAATCTGAGTGATATCTTTGACTGTCTCGATATCACTTAGAATGCTTCTCAACGCTAAATTGGTTTGAGCAGCATCAAGGTTTGGCAATATCTCGCGTACGAAAATATCATGTAAAGCAACACATAAACTAGCTCGAAAATTCAAATGTGTTCCGAAATAACTGGCAGCTATGCAGTTCGACTCAATGGCTTGCATCAAAGTGTCCGCTCGTTTCGGCGAGGCATCTTGCTGCTATCCGCCTCGCCGGGCTGGGTTGCTATGGGGCGTCCGCCCGACGACCCCATCAAAAGCAACAAAGATCAAGGTTGGCCTCGTTTTTACGGGGACAGGACAAAGGGTTCTCCGGGGCAGTGCGCCGGGGAGAAAATCCCTGGGGCGATCTGTCCCTGGGCTACGCCGCCAATGTGATGCAGTCACCTGTCGCGCTGCTGTGTTTGGCAACGAAACCTTCTCGTGGATTCGTCCGACGTGGGAAGGGTGCCCCGGGAGAGCTCTGGCAGCCTATGTGGTACTTCTACGCCATTGCACTCTTGGCCGGCATCGCCAACGCCATCGAGCCTGGCCAGAATGCTACCCTGGCGAAGGCCACGGGACAGCCCATGCTGGCGGGCATGTTTTGCTTCGGGCTATCGGTCGTCTGCCTCCTCGCCGTGATGCTCGTCGTCCGCCTCTGGGGCAAACCCGCCGCCGATGCTACATCGAGCGTCCCTTGGTGGGCTTGGCCTGGTGGCGTTCTGGGAGCTGTGATCGTTCTGGCGCAGCTCTACGTCTCCGAGAAGCTCGGCGCTGCGCCGTTCCTAGGCTGCATCGTTACGGCGGGCGTCATCGGCTCGATCATCCTTGACCATTATGGCCTCGTGGGCTTCGAGCGGCATCGCGCTAGCCGCTGGCGCGTCGTCGGCGGGGTTCTGATGATCGCGGGCGTCGCCCTCGTGGCGCTGTTTTGACAGTCAGGGCCGAAGCTCCGAACGGCTTGCGGCTCACAGGATTGCGACATGCTACTTCTCTATGGCTTCGTCCTGTTGGCGGGCATCGCTAGCGCGATCGAACCCGGCCAGAACGCTGGCCTCGCGAAGTCGCTCGGGCGGCCACTGCTGGCGGGCGTGATCAGCCTGATCATCGGCATCACCACATTCGCGGTGGTGATGCTGGGGACCGGACAGTACGGATGGCCGGGGATGGACCGTCTAGCCAAGGTCCCCTGGTGGGCTTGGTACGGGGGAGTGCTAAGCGCCGTCCTGGCACTTGCCCAGCTCTACGTGTCCAAGAAGGTCGGAGCCGCGACCTTCCTTGGGTTGCTCGTCACGGCGGGTGTCGTCACGTCGATCCTGCTCGACAATTTCGGCCTCGTCGGTTTCAAGGTCCACGAAGTCAGCCTGTGGCGGATCGTGGGGGGCGCCCTAATGATCGGCGGCGTCACGTTGGTCGCACGGTCCTAGTGCAGTGACGCGGAGGAAGGATTCTTTGGGCGTGATGAGGTGTGTGAGTCTGAGCGATGACTTGGACTGTCTGCGTGCTTCCTTATGCAGCCGACGTGACCCGGCTCGCTACGATAGCGCAGGATTGATCGCGCCTACTTAAACACATCCAGCGTGCCCGCATCGTCCTTCTCTCAGCCGAGCGTCTAAGCGTTCACGATGTGGCTCGGCGGGCGTGCGTCAGCAGCCAGGCCATGTGGCGTTAGCAGTAGCGCTACGCCGAGGCGGGCTTCGAAGATCTTCGGCACGATAAGACGCGTCCGCCTGGCACACCACACCACCCGACCGAGACGGTGGCCGAGGTGCTAGCGCTGACCTACTCGGCGCCGCCGGGCGAGGTCATCCGCTGGACCGGACGTGCCTCAGCCCGGGCGGTTGGGATCTCGTTGCGCGCCGTACAGCAGATACGCGACGCTCATTGCCTCCAACCGCATCGACTGCGCACGTTCAAGCGATCGCGTGACCCAGCCTTCGCCGCCAAGGTCGAGGATATCGTCGGCGTTTATATGGACCCGCCCGCCCACGCGGTGGTGCTGTCCATTGAGGAGTACAGATAGATCCAGGCCCTGGAGCGGCCCCGCTCCGACCGGCCACTCGCCCCCGGCCATCCCGCCGCCCAGACCCACGATTATACCCAGCACGGCGCCACGACGCTGTTTGCCACTCTCGACGTTCTGGCGGGCACCGTGCTCGGCCGCTGCATGCAGCGCTACCGGAACAGTGAGTTCATCCGGTTCCTCAATGCCGTCGAGGCCGCCGTCCCACCCGGCAAGGTGATCCACGCGATCCTCGGCAACGTCGCGAACCACATCGAGAGGATCGCGCAAACCGTGGGACCGTCGAAGCGACAGCTCGAACGTGTCTTCCGCCAGCTCGTCGGCAAGAGCGTCCAGAAATACTTACGAGACCTTCGCGTCCTCTATGGACGCTGGCTCCTTGCGAACTCGCCGCAGACCATCACGGAGGTCGCCACGGAATGCGGGTTCTCGGACGTATCCCACTTCAACCGCTTGTTCCGTCGCAGCTTCGGATGTTCGCCATCGACCATGCGTCGGGGTGACAGCCAAGGTTCGGCGCAGGCGTCGGAGGAGTGGAACAGCCTGCGGGCGTTGGCCGGATCTCCCGACAGCCAGGGCGATTTCCATTGCTACCTGAACGACGAAACGGCCGGGGTTCTCGGAGTCGATCGGTTCCTGAGCTGTGAGCGGCGTCCCTATGCCCAGTAGCCTGCAGGCGAGGCTGGAGATTGGCTGGACGGGGTCACCGCCGGCGCCTTCGACGTCGGCACACAATCAAGGTCCCACACGCGGACGGCTCTTCAGTGGTAATCTGCGATTTTGTCCTGCGCCCCCTTGGTGAGCCTGAGCGACTCCGTTTCGGCGCAGCGCGTGCTGCGGATCGGCAGGACCGCCTCCGACATTTCGCTGACCACGAGACAGGCCGAAGTACGGCGGCGAGAACGGTAGCTATGGTGAGCTCGGGTCTGCTTTGGAGACGCTGCGAGAAGCGACCGAATGGCCGGGATGGGCGCTTTGCTGCCGGGCCGGTTCCGAAGCCCCTCGACACGAAAGCCGAGGGGCCGAACGCTCAAATCTCAGTTCCCTCTGCCAAGGTCAGGGCATCCTCGACGTCGACGCCGAGGTATCTGACCGTGCTCTCGATCTTGGTATGGCCAAGTAGGATCTGGACGGCACGCAGGTTGCCGGTTCGCTTGTAGATCAATGATGCCTTCGTGCGGCGTGGGGAATGGGTACCATAATCCTCGCTGCGCAGCCCGATGCCCGTGACCCACTCATCGACCAAGCGTGCATACTGCCTGGTGCTGATGTGCGTGACGCCGTCCAGCCTGCTGGGGAAAGCGTAGTCGTCGAGCGTACCACCCCTGGCCTCCAGCCATGCGAGAATGCTGGTTCGTGCGGGTTCGAGCAATTCGAATTGCACTGGTCGGCCGGTCTTGCGCTGGATGACAATGGCCCGGCTACGAACGCGACCGCCACTGACGAGATCGCGGATCTCTAGCTTGACGATGTCGCAGCCGCGCAGCTTGCTGTCGATGGCGAGATCGAACATTGCCCGGTCGCGCGTGCGCCGTTCGCGGTCAAGCCAGAACCGGATGGCCCAGACCTGCTGAGGTTTGAGGGCTCGTTTGGCGCCGAGCTTGCGGCCAGCATTCCAGGCCGGCCGTCCTTTGACGGCCGGATCGTGTGCAGAATGTCCCATCGTCTGTCTCCTCGCCGGCCCATGCCGACGAGGCGAGAAGAGACCCGAACCGAAGCTTCGGAGGGCGGGCATTTGCGGACGTTCCGCCTGCGACCCAACCTTGCCTCATTGAGGCGAGTCCCAGCTTCCCGAAGCAGTCGCCGGTTCGAGTGGCGCTCACTCAAACGACATTTGGAATTGTTCGCATTTAAGTGCATCCTGACAGTACGCTGGGCCGGCTCGCTAGAATAATAAAGCGAGACGCTCGGCGGCGGAGGA
>NZ_LKKO01000072.1 GCF_001455965.1 Methylobacterium sp. GXS13 | reverse complement strand
CCGCGCGCGCAGCGGCCAGTGCCAGGGCCAAGTCCGGCGCCCCGGCGCAGGCCTCCGCATGCTCGGCCATGCCGGCGCGGGCGCAGAGCGGGGCCAGGATCTGTCGGATGCTCTCCAGGGCGAGGCGCCGGGTGCGGGCAGCCTCGACCTCCGGCCGGTCGGCGCTGCCCGAGAGCCGCAGGACGAAGGCGATCAGCTGGGCACGAGCCTCGTCCGGCATCGCGTCGTTGAGGCCCAGCGCATAGGCCGCGATCGGTCGCGAGAAACAGGGCGGACAATCGGCGCTGGAGCGGATCGTCCGGTAGGGCAGCCCCGCGGCGACGATCGGCACCTCATTGATGCAGGTCCCGCCATCGGGGCCCGGGAAGGGATGCGATCCGGCCAGCAGGCGCCAGTTCAGGATCGTCTGGAAGTCGGCGTGCATCCGCGCTCCTCCGCCTCAAGAATGCAGCGTGACACGCCCAAGTCCCTTTGGCGAGACGCGATTTCGCGTCTGGCCTTCGAGATGCCAGGGCTCCGCCCTGGACCCGCAAAAGGTCTCGACCTTTTGAATCGCGGATTCAGCCGCCGAGGTTCAGGGCGAGGCCGGACAGCATCGCCACCCCCAGCACCAGCACGAAGGCGGCGGCCACGAGTTCCAGGCCGCCGATCGCCAGCAGGCCCCCCTGGCCGCGGCCGCCGGCCAGGCGCAGGGCCGCGCGCTTGGCGAAGACCGCGAGGCAGGCCAGGGCGGTGGTGGTCAGCGCGGTGCCCAGCGCCATGGCCAGGACCGCCAGGATTCCCGCCCCCGGCACGCCCTGCGAGACCGCGAAGACCAGGACCAGCACGGCCCCGGCGCAAGGCCGCGATCCCGCCGCCAGGACCACGCCGGCGCGTGCACGCCAGCCGTCCAGGGCATCGAGCGTCCGGGCGTCGGGCAGGTGGGCGCAGCCGGGGCCGCAGGGCGTCCCGAGCTGGACGAGCTGGCCGGCCTTGCGCCAGGTCAGGGCCAGCCCGACCAGGGCCACGAGGGCGAAGCTGACGGTCTCGATCAGGGTTCCGGCCCGGGTGACGCTCGCCGCGGTGGCGTTGAGCACCACGGTGCCGATCCCGACGATCGCCCCGGCGACCAGCGCTTGAAGCAGGGCCGCGCAGAAGCTCAAAGTGCAACCCCGGCGCAGGGCCCGCTCCCCGGCCAGGATGTAGCCGGCGATCACCGCCTTGCCGTGGCCGGGGCCGGCGGCGTGGAACACGCCATACGCGAAGGCCAGCCCGATCAGCGGCGTCCAGTCGCCGCCGCCCTTGAGTGCTGCAACGGCGGCGTTGAGGCTGCGGGAAAAGCTCGCCGGGAGCGCCAGGATCACGCCGCCGAGGCCGGTAGCAGCCGGGGCCGCTTCGCGAAAACCGATGCCGAAGGGCGAGCGCGGCGGCGGCGCGGCGATCCCGGGCGCGATCAGCCAGGCCAGCCCGGCGGCCAATCCGGCGGCCAGCACCATGGCGCCGGCCATCAGCCCCAGGCGCAGCCCGAGCCGCCCGAACCGGGGCGGCGCGTCGAGGCCGATCCCTACGGACACGCGACGAGGACCCGGCTGGCGAACTGCACCCCGTAGGACGAGGCCGCCGTGAGCGCCTCGAAGAACGCCTCGGTCATGCCCGGGGAGCCGGCCTCGGCGGTCTTGGGCTGTTCCGTCTTGGGCCGGGTGACGGTCGCGGCGCAGCCCTGCGGCCCGACCGCGAGGGTGGCGGCGTCCGAGCCCTCCGCGAACGAGAAGGCGACGAAGTAGGTCGGGTCGTAGACTTCCAGGGCGGCGACGCCCCTACCCTGCTGGATCGGCGCCTTGAGCGGCAGCAGGAAGCTCAGCACCAAGGCCTTGCCCTCCAGGCGCATCGCCGGCTCCTTGGGGTCGGCGAAGGCCTGCTCCTTGCCGCCGACCTTCAGCTTGGTGAAGTAGCCGAATTCGGCGAGGTTCGCGGTGTTTTCCGACGCGAGCCCGGCCAGCTCGTCGGGCGAAAGCGTGCCGTCCTTGTTGGCGTCGAGTCCCTGGGTGACGAAGGCGGTGTATTCCGGGTCGAAGCTCCAGGTATCGCGCACGCCGACGAGCTTGCCGTCCTGATAGACGAGCTGCGCCTTCGCGGTGACCCAGACATGGGGATGGGCGGACGCGGCCGTGGCGGCGCAGGCGAGGCCGGCGGCCAGCAGCAGTGCGGCGATCTTGGGGAGAGGCGCGGCGATCGGCATGGGGCGGGGGCACGCTCGCGGCAGCGGAAGACCAAGGGAAACGCGATCCCTTCCTCATCCCCTGGTTGGGCGAAAGCGAGGCGCCGCGGCACGCCGATCATTCCAAAAAGATCACTCCTGCGCGTCGAGGCCCATCAGCTGAAAGCTCGTCCGCAGGTCGTTCGACATCGGGATGTCGAGGCGCTCGCCGTTGGGCAGGCGCTTCAGGAACCAGCGCTCGTAGGTCCAGCGCAGTTCGCGCGATTCGGCGAGCCGGGTGAAGGTCTGGGTGACGATCCCGGCGAGTTCCGCGTCGTCCTTGCGGAACATGATGCCGTAGGGCTCGTAGGAGAGCTTGTCGGGCAGGACCGTGTAGTTCGCCCCGTCCTGACCGTCGGTGGCGATCAGCCCGTAGAGCAGCACGTCGTCGGTGGCGAAGGCATCCGCTTGCCCGGCCTTCACCAGGGCGTAGGACGCCGCGTGGTCGGGGGCCGTCACGATCTCCGCCTGGAGCTTGAGCTTGGCCAGGAGGTCGCGCACCGCCTTCTCGTTCGTGGTGCCGGCGGTGACCACCACTTTCTTGCCGGCGAGGTCCCGGTAGGAGGCGATGCCGGACTCCTTCTTCACCAGCAGCTGCGTCGCGCTGATGTAGTCGACCGGCGAGAACGCGACGCTCCGGCGCCGCTCGGCATTGGCGGTGGTCGAGCCGCATTCGAGGTCGATCTTGCCCGCCGTGAGCGCGGGAATGCGGGTCTCGGCGGTGACCGGCTCGTACCGGACCGTCACCTTACGGCCGATCGCCGCCTGGACGTCGTCGGCGATCTCGCCGCAGAGGTCGATGGCGTAGCCGATCGCCCGGGGGCTGCCGTCCCGGTGCTTGCCCTCCACGAAGGAGAACGGCACCGAACTCTCCCGGTAGCCGAGCACGATCTCGCCGCGCTCAGCCACGTGCTTCAGGGTGCCGGTGAGCACCTCGATGGCCGCGGCGGGGCGCGGGACGCCCGCCAGCGCGAGCACCGCCCCCAAGACCGCGCCGAACCGCATCGCCGACATGCCGTGTTCTCCGAGGAGCCGTGCGCTGCCCTACTCGGCGGGCGAGGGAACCGTGCCGACATGATCGAGGCGCTGGTCGTTCTCCGTGAGCTGGCCCTCCCACTTGGCCACCGCCACGGTGGCGATGCTGTTGCCGAGCACGTTGGTCGCCGAGCGGCCCATATCCAGGAACTGGTCGATGCCGATGATCAGCAGCAGGCCCGCTTCCGGGATGTTGAACTGGGCCAGCGTCGCCGAGATCACCACCAGCGAGGCCCGCGGCACGCCGGCCATGCCCTTCGAGGTGACCATCAGCAGGAACAGCATCGTGAGCTGCTGACCCCAGGACAGCGGGATGTTGTAGGCCTGGGCGATGAACATCACCGCGAAGGTGCAGTACATCATCGAGCCGTCGAGGTTGAACGAGTAGCCCATCGGCAGCACGAACGAGGTGATGCGGTTGGGCACGCCGAACTGCTCGAGGTTGGTCAGCATCTTCGGGTAGGCCGCCTCGCTCGACGCGGTCGAGAAGGCGAGGACGAACGGCTCCTTGATCAGGTTGAACAGCCGCATGATGCCGTTGCCCCCGAGCATCAGGAAGCCGACGCCCATCAGCAGCGCCCAGAGCACCGCGAGCCCGGCATAGAACTCGACCAGGAACTTGCCGTAGGTGATCAGCACGCCGATCCCCTGCGTGGTGATCGTCGCGGCGATCGCCGCGAACACCGCCACGGGGGCGAACAGCATCACGTAGCCGGTGACCTTGAGCATCACGTCGGCCAGGCCCTCGATGCCCTGGGCCAGGAAGTGCCCCTTCTCGCCCAGCGCCGCGAGCGCCACGCCGAAGAAGATCGAGAACACGACGATCTGCAGGATCTCGTTGTTGGCCATCGCCTCCACGGCGCTCTTGGGCACCAGGTGGGTGACGAATTCCTTCAGTGACAGCGACGCCGCCTTGAGGCCGGTGCCGGCCCCGACATCGGGCAGCGGCAGGTTCAGGTTGTGGCCCGGCTGCATCAGGTTGACCAGGACGAGGCCCAGCATCAGCGAGCAGAACGAGGCGCCCACGAACCAGAGCAGCGCCTTGCCGCCGACACGCCCGACCGCGGCGGTGTCCCCAAGATGCGCGATGCCGACCACAAGGGTCGAGAACACCAGCGGGGCGATGATCATCTTGATCAATCGCAGGAAGATGTCCGAGACCAGGGCGATATACCCGGCGATTTCCTTGGCCGTCTGCGGATCCGGCCAGGTGATGCTGCAGGCGTAGCCCACCGCGATCCCGAGCAGCATGCCAATGAAAATCAACGTCGTGAGCCGTGAACCCGACATCGGTACTGCTCCTCGTTGCCGCCCGGGATGGACAAGCATTGATTTTCGTTAACGTGAAGCAGGAACTACGCCAGACGCAAGCCCATTCGCGGGGTGTTACTGAGCCGCCCGACTGTTTTCCCGGGACGTTCGCTTGGGGTTGAAACCTGTGGCCGGACGGCCGCAGCTGCGGTACGGGACTTGCTCTCCCGGCTCGCCTGCCGTCTCTGCAGGCTGGACGAAAACCTTACGCCCGCGAGAGTACATGGACGTCTTCGTACAACAGCTGATAAACGGGCTTACGCTCGGCTCGATCTACGGTCTGATCGCGATCGGTTACACGATGGTGTTCGGCATTATTGGAATGGTGAACTTCGCCCACGGCGATGTGTTCATGGTGTCATGTTTTATAGCATTGATAACCTTCCTTATTCTGACGACCTGGCTGGGCGTTAGTTCGATCGCCCTGGCGTTCCTAGTCGTCCTCGTGGTCGCCATGGTGCTGACCGCCCTGTGGGGCTGGGCGATCGAGCGGATCGCGTACCGGCCCCTGCGCGGCTCGTTCCGCCTGGCGCCGCTGATCTCGGCGATCGGCGTCTCGATCTTCCTGTCGAACTTCGTCCAGGTGGTGCAGGGCGCGCGCAACAAGCCGACGCCGCCGATGCTCTCGGGCGGCATCACGCTGTTCGAGCGTGACGGCTACGCGGTGTTCCTGGCCTACAAGCAGATCCTGATCATGGCGGTCACGGCCGTGCTGCTCACCGGCTTCTGGTATCTCGTGCAGCGGACCCCGTTCGGCCGGGCGCAGCGCGCCTGCGAGCAGGACCGCAAGATGGCGGCGCTGCTGGGCATCGACGTCGACCGGACGATCTCCCTGACCTTCGTGCTCGGCGCCGCGCTGGCGGCCGTCGCGGGCGTCCTCTACCTGATGTATTACGGCGTCGTGTCCTTCTCGGACGGGTTCGTGCCCGGCGTGAAGGCGTTCACCGCGGCGGTGCTCGGCGGCATCGGCTCGCTCCCCGGCGCCGTGCTCGGCGGGCTGATCATCGGGCTGATCGAGACGTTCTGGTCGGCCTACTTCTCCATCGAGTACAAGGACGTCGCCGCGTTCTCGATCCTGGCCATCGTGCTGATCTTCATGCCGTCTGGCATCCTGGGCCGGCCGGAGGTCGAGAAGGTCTGATGGCGAACTCCAAGCCCGCGACCCAGGCCGCCATCCCCGAATCGGCGATGGCGGGCATCCTGCGCGACGCCGCACTCTACGCGCTCGTCGCCTTCGGCCTCTGCGTGCCGATCATCGCGTACCGGACCGATCCCGGCCCGGGCAGCGACCTCCTGCTCACCCCGCGCTGGGGCCTGGTGGCGTGCCTCTGCGCGGCGATCTTCGTCGTCCGCCTCCTGCAGCGCCTGATCCTCCTGCGCCGGGACGCCCGCCGCGCCCTGACCCCCTCCCCGGCCCAGGCCACCGAGGCGGTCCATGGCGAGCCCGCTGCCGGCCAGAAAAGCTCCAAGATCGGCATCCGGCTGTTCGTCGGCATCGCCCTGACCCTGCCGATCCTCGCCGCGCTCGCCACCGGGGGCCTGTCCTCGGCCCGGTACTGGATCGATCTCGGCATCCTGATCCTGACCTATGTGATGCTCGGCTGGGGCCTGAACATCGTGGTCGGTCTCGCGGGCCTCCTCGACCTCGGCTACGTCGCCTTCTACGCGGTCGGCGCCTATTCCTACGCGCTCCTGTCGACCACGTTCGGCCTGTCGTTCTGGATCTGCCTGCCGCTGGCGGGCGTGTTCGCCGGCCTGTGGGGGATGCTGCTCGGCTTCCCCGTGCTGCGCCTGCGCGGCGACTACCTCGCCATCGTGACGCTCGCCTTCGGCGAGATCATCCGCCTGGTGCTGATCAACTGGACCGACGTGACCGGGGGCGGGGCCGGCATCTCCTCGATCCCGCGGGCGACCTTCTTCGGCATCCCGTTCAGCGCCGGCGAGGACGGCTTCGCCGCCCGGTTCGGCATCCCGTACGATTCGATGCACCGGCTGGTGTTCCTCTACTACCTCATCCTCGGGCTGGCGCTGTTCACCAACTTCGTGACCCTGCGCCTGCGCCGCCTGCCGATCGGGCGGGCCTGGGAGGCTTTGCGCGAGGACGAGATCGCGTGCCGGTCGCTCGGCATCGACACGACGGCCACCAAGCTCACGGCCTTCGCCCTCGGGGCGGCGTTCGGCGGCATCGCCGGCTCGTTCTTCGCGGTGCGCCAGGGCTTCATCAGCCCGGAGAGCTTCAACTTTCTGGAGAGCGCGATCATCCTGGCGATCGTGGTGCTGGGCGGCATGGGCAGCCAGGTCGGCGTCGCGATCGCGGCGGTGGCCATGGTCGGGGGCCCGGAGATGCTGCGCAATCTCGGCTTCCTCAAAGCCGTGTTCGGCGAGGGCTTCGATCCCAACGAGTACCGCCTGCTGCTGTTCGGTCTCGCCATGGTGGCGATGATGGTCTGGCGCCCGCGCGGGCTGATCTCGGAACGCCTGCCTTCGGTATCGCTGGGCGAGCGCCGCGCCGTCTCGGGCGCGCATGTGAGCGAGGGGCACGGCTGATGGCGCTTCAACCGGATCCCCGGGCGGCGGCGCAGGCCCCCGCCCCGTCGGTGCTCGCCGTCGAGCACCTGACCATGCGGTTCGGCGGCCTGACCGCCGTCTCCGACCTGTCCTTCGAGGCCAGGGCCGGCGACATCACCGCCCTGATCGGCCCGAACGGGGCCGGCAAGACCACCGTGTTCAACTGCATCACCGGCTTCTACAAGCCGACCGAGGGCATGCTGCGGTTGAGCCATGCCGACGGCACCACGCACCTCCTGGAGCGGCTGCCGAACCACGCGGTCAACCGCACCGCCCGGGTGGCGCGCACCTTCCAGAACATCCGCCTGTTCCAGGGCATGACGGTGCTGGAGAACCTGCTCGTCGCCCAGCACAAGCCGCTGATGCGCGCCTCGGGCTACACCCTGTTCGGGCTGCTCGGCCTCAAGGGCTACCGGGACGCGCAAGCCGAGGCGATCGCGCGGGCCAAGGCCTGGCTCGACCGGATCGACCTGATGGACCGGGCCGACGACCCGGCGGGCGCCCTACCGTACGGCGCCCAGCGCCGGCTGGAGATCGCCCGGGCGATGTGCACCGACCCGGTGCTGCTCTGCCTCGACGAGCCGGCCGCGGGCCTCAACCCGCGCGAATCCGCCGAGCTCAACGCGCTCCTGCGCCACATCCGAGACGCGCACGACACGTCGGTGCTGCTGATCGAGCACGACATGTCGGTGGTGATGGAGATCTCGGACCACGTGGTCGTGCTGGATTACGGCCAGAAGATCGCCGACGGCACTCCGGCCGAGGTGCGGGCGGACCCGAAGGTGATCGCCGCCTATCTGGGCGTCGAGGACGACGAGGTGGAAGCCGTGGAGGCGGAGGTCGGCATCACCGTGCCGCATGGAGACGTGACGCATTCGGAGGCGTCGGTATGAGCGTGGCCGGCATCAATGTCCTGGTCGAGGAGACCCGGGCGATCCAGGCGGGGGGCAAGCCCCCGCTCCTCGCGGTGCGCGACGTCTCCACCTATTACGGCAGCGTCGCCGCCCTCCGGGGCGTCGACATCGACGTCGCCGAGGGCGAGATCGTCACCCTGATCGGCGCCAACGGGGCCGGCAAGTCGACCCTGATGATGACGATCTTCGGCAGCCCCCAGGCGCGCACGGGGACGATCACCTATGACGGGCGCGACATCACCCGGCTGCCGACCCACGCCATCGCCCGGCTCGGCGTCGCCCAGTCGCCGGAGGGCCGCCGGGTCTTCCCGCGCATGAGCGTGTTCGAGAACCTGCAGATGGGCGCCTCGCTCCACGGCGAGCGCTATTTCCAGGAGGATCTCGAGAAGGTCTGCACCCTGTTCCCGCGGGTGAAGGAGCGCCTGCACCAGCGCGCCGGCACGATGTCGGGCGGCGAGCAGCAGATGCTCGCCATCGCCCGCGCCCTGATGAGCCGCCCGCGGCTGCTGCTGCTGGACGAGCCGTCGCTCGGCCTGGCGCCGCTGGTGGTGAAGGGCATCTTCGACGCGATCCGCGAGCTGAACCGCACGGACGGCATGACGATCTTCCTGGTGGAGCAGAACGCCTATCACGCTCTCAAGCTCGCGCATCGCGGCTACGTGCTGGTCAACGGCCGGGTCACGATGAGCGGCACCGGGCGGGCGCTGCTCGACGATCCGAACGTCAAGGCCGCTTATCTGGAGGGGGGCCATACCGGCCCGGTCGGCGCATGAGCATGCTGCAGGGAATTCTGTACGAGGAGGAATCGGCCTGGCTGTTCCTGCTCGTCACCGTGGTGATGGGCGGCTGGGCCGGCTGGATGGCCGCCCGCGCGGTCGCCCGGGGCTGGCGGCCGTTCTGGCAATGCCTGGGGGCCTTGCTCCTCGTGGCAGCAGCCGTGCGCTTCATTCATTTCGCGCTGTTTTCCGGGACGCTGGTCTCGCCGCACTACTATGCGGTCGACGCGATCGTGGTCATGATCATCGGCACGGTGGGCTTTCGGGTCACGCGCACGCGCCAGATGACGAGCCAGTACCGCTGGCTCTACGAGAAGACCTCTCCGCTGACGTGGCGCGAACGGGCGCCCGTCTCCGGTGAGGTCGGGTAAGTTCGGCCGGATCCACCGGGCCGGACCAACGATCGAAGGGGATGTTCGCGATGAGATCGATTCTGCTGGCCGGGCTTGCCCTCGGCACGATGATCGCTGCGGCCCAGGCCGCGGAGGTCAAGCTCGGCATCGCTGCGCCGATCACCGGCAACAGCGCCGCCATCGGGGCGCAGATCAAGAACGGCGCCAGCCAGGCCGTCGAGGACCTCAACAAGGCCGGCACCCTGAAGGGCACGACCCTGTCGGTCACGGTCGGCGACGACGCCTCCGATCCCAAGCAGGGCGTCTCGGTGGCCAACAAGTTCGCCAGCGACGGCGTGAAGGTGGTGGTCGGCGACTATAACTCCGGCGTGTCGATCCCGGCCTCGGACGTCTACCTCGACGCCGGCATCATCCAGGTCACCCCGGCCTCCACGAACGTGAAGTTCACGGAGCGCGGAATGTGGAACACCTTCCGCACCTGCGGCCGCGACGACCAGCAGGGCGCGGTGGCGGGCGCGTATCTCGTGGCGAACTACAAGGACAAGAAGATCGCCTTCGTCCACGACAAGACCCCCTACGGCAAGGGTCTGGCCGACGAGACCCTGGCGGTGCTCAAGGCCAAGGGCGTGAAGCCGGTGATGTTCGAAGGCATCAACCCGGGTGAGAAGGACTATTCGGCGCTGGTCTCGAAGCTGAAGTCGGCCAACGTCGATATCGTCTATTTCGGTGGCTACTACACCGAGGCCGGTCTGATCCTGCGCCAGATGCGCGACCAGGGCCTGAAGGCTCCGGTGATGGGCGGCGACGGCATGGTCGATCGCGAGCTGGTGGCGATCGCCGGCCCGGCCGCCGAGGGCACCCTGACCACCTTCCCGCCGGATGCCCGCAAGAACCCGAACGCCAAGGCCGCGCTCGCCGCGTTCAAGGCCAAGAACATCGATCCCGAGGGTTACACCCTCTATTCCTACGCGGCGGTGCAGGTGCTGGCCAAGGCGATGGCCGAGACCGGCTCCAGCGACGGCAAGAAGCTCGCCGAGTGGCTGCACCAGGGCAAGCCGGTGGACACCGTGGTCGGCCCGATCGCCTACGACAAGAAGGGCGACATCACCCGGCCGGACTACGTCCTGTACGAGTGGAAGAAGGGCGCCGACGGCAAGATCGATTACACCGGTAACGAACTGACCAAGTAAAACGCACCCTCTTCCGGACCGACGCCGCCCCGCGCGACCGCGCGGGGCGGCGTCGCCGTATCGGAAGCCGTGGAATCGTCAGCCTTAATCGCCGTCACAACCGCGCCACCCCGTGCGTACGCTCAAGAATTGTGCATGATGCCGTCGGCGCGAGCGGGTCGGCGACTCGACGTGCCGGAGGAGGCCGGATGACGGGAGCGGAACAGCCGACCGTGGACGCTCGCGCGGCGGTGGCGCTTGTTCTTCCGTCGTCCGCCGCGGTCCCGTGTGGCGCCGCTGCCAGCCTCCCGGCACCATCATTGCAAAGGCGTCGCCCGAACGGGCGAGCCCGAGCGCCGAGCCGCCAGCCGATCCCGTTCGGCCTGATCCAGGAGTTCCGTACCGATGCAGTCTGATATCGCTCGCCGCGGCCTTGCCGCGGCGCTCGGCCTGAGCCTCGCCCTGGCCCCCCTCAGCCTGCGGGCCGAGGAACTCACCGGTACCCTCAAGAAGGTGAAGGATAGCGGAGCCATCGTCATCGGCTACCGCGACGCCTCCGTGCCGTTCTCCTATCTCGGCGGCGACCAGAAGCCGGTCGGCTACGCCCTCGACATCTGCTTCAAGATCGCCGACGCCGTGAAGGCCAATCTCGGCCTGCCGAACCTCGAGGTGAAGCTCAACCCGGTCACCTCCGCCACCCGCATCCCGCTGATGGCGAACGGCACGATCGACCTCGAATGCGGCTCGACCACGAACAACGCCGAGCGCGAGAAGCAGGTGAACTTCACCAACTCGCACTTCCTGACCGCGACCCGCTACGTCTCGAAGAAGTCGGCCAACCTGCACACGATCGAGGACCTGAAGGGCAAGACCGTCGTGTCGACCTCGGGCACCACGAACATCAAGCAGATCAACGAGGCCAACACCGAGCGGAAGCTCGGCCTGACGATCCTGCCGGCCAAGGACCATGCCGAGGCGTTCCTGATGGTCGAGACCGGCCGCGCCGTGGCCTTCGTGATGGATGACGTGCTGCTCGCGTCGCTGGCCGCCTCCGCCAAGGACCCGTCGGCCTACGAGATCTCCACCGAGGCCCTGTCGAAGCCCGAGCCCTACGGCATCATGCTGCGCAAGGACGATCCGGCCTTCAAGAAGGTCGCCGACGAGGCGACCGCCAAGCTCTACACAAGCCCCGAGGGTAAAGCCCTCTACGACAAGTGGTTCACCAAGCCGATCCCGCCGCGCAACATCAACCTGAACCTGCCGATGAGCGCGGAGATGAAGAAGCAGTTCACGACGCCGATCGCCAGCCCCGATCCGGCAGCCTACTGAGCGTTCGCCGAGGATGCTGCGCACCGCGGGTTCGCGCCCGCGGTGCGTCTTTTAAGGTCAGGGTAGAAGCGGCACGATGAACTACAATTGGAACTGGCGGATCTTCTTCGACGCCTCGCCGGAAGGCAACGGCACCTATCTCGACATGCTGCTCTCCGGGCTCATGTGGACGATCGCGACCGCCCTGTGCTCGTGGTTCATCGCGTTCTTCCTCGGCTCCCTGATCGGGGTGCTGCGGACCCTTCCGTCGAAGACCGCCAACGGGATCGGCACGGCCTATGTCGAGCTGTTCCGCAACGTGCCGCTGCTCGTACAGATGTTCCTCTGGTACTTCGTGCTGCCCGAGGTGGTGCCGACGCAGCTCGGCGACGCGATCAAGCAGATGCCCGACGCGCCGTTCTACACCGCGGTCGTGTGCCTCGGCTTCTTCACCGCCTCGCGGGTGGCCGAGCAGGTCCGGGCCGGCATCCAGTCGCTGCCGCGCGGCCAGGGCATGGCCGGTACCGCCATGGGCTTCACGGTCTATCAGACCTACCGGTACGTGCTGCTGCCGAACGCCTACCGGATCATCCTGCCGCCGATGACCTCGGAATTCCTGAACAATCTCAAGAACACCTCCGTGGCCCTGACCATCGGCCTCCTCGAACTGACCGCCCGGGCCCGGTCGATGCAGGAATTCTCCTTCCAGGTGTTCGAGGCGTTCACCGCCGCGACCCTGCTCTACGTGATCATCAATCTCGTGGTGGTCACCGCAGCGACTTACCTGGAGCGCGCCGTCGCGATCCCGGGCCAGCGCTGAGGCGCCGGCCCGCCCCTCGATTTCCCCGCTCCGCCGGCACCCGGCCACCGCGAACAGGCCCCGATGCTCTCGAATTTCGATTTCAATGTCATCCTCTCCTCCCTGCCCTACCTGTTCGGGCAGGGCATGGTCTTCACGGTGACCCTCACCGCCATGGCGGTCGTCGGCGGCGTGGTGATCGGGACCCTGCTGGCGATGGCCCGGCTCTCGAGCGTGCCGGGCCTCAGCCACGTGGCCAAGGGCTATGTCGAGCTGTGCCGCTCGCTGCCGCTGGTGCTGGTGATCTTCTGGTTCTACTTCCTGGTGCCATATATCGGCGCTTACGTGACCGGCGCCTCGACCCCGATCCAGGTCGGCGCCTTCCCGTCGGCGCTGATCACCTTCATGGCCTTCGAGGCGGCCTACTTTTCCGAGATCATGCGGGCGGGCATCCAGTCGATCCCCAAGGGGCAGACGGGCGCGGCCTTGGCGCTCGGGATGAACTACTGGCAGACGATGGCGAACGTCGTCCTGCCCCAGGCTTTCCGCAACATGCTGCCGCTTCTGCTGACCCAGACCGTCGTGTTGTTCCAGGATACCTCCCTGGTCTACGTGCTGTCGCTCACCGATTTCATGGGCGCGGCCTCGAAGGTGGCGCAGCGCGACGGCCGCCTGGTCGAGATGTATATCTTCGCCGCCATCGTCTACTTCGTGATCTGCTTCACGGCCTCGTTCCTGGTGCGTCGCCTGCAGCGCCGCGTTGCCATCATCCGCTGACCGACACTGGAGTCCGCGCCATGACCTCGACCCCGATGCCGGCCCCGTCCGTCAAGGAGTCCGTCGCCGACGCCGCCCACGCCCCCCGGGATGCCGGGCTGCAGCCGGGAAGCCTCGTCTCCGGCGTGCCGGCGGCGGCGCCCGGCGAGACGATGATCTCCATCGACAACATCAGCAAATGGTACGGCGACTTCCAGGTGCTGACGAACTGCACCACCAAGGTCGCCAAGGGCGAGGTCGTGGTGGTCTGCGGCCCCTCGGGCTCGGGCAAGTCGACCCTGATCAAGTGCGTCAACGCCCTCGAGCCGTTCCAGAAGGGCCAGATCACGGTCGCCGGCACCAAGGTCGTCGACAAGACGACCAACCTGCCCAAGCTCCGCTCCCGGGTCGGCATGGTGTTCCAGCATTTCGAGCTGTTCCCGCACCTGTCGATCACCGAGAACCTCACCATCGCCCAGCGCAAGGTCCTGGGGCGCGGCGCCGAGGACGCCAAGAAGCGCGGCCTCGACCTTCTGGCCCGCGTGGGCTTGAGCGCCCAGGCGGACAAATTCCCGGGGCAGCTCTCGGGCGGCCAGCAGCAGCGCGTGGCGGTCGCCCGGGCGCTCGCCATGAACCCGGTGGTGATGCTGTTCGACGAGCCGACCTCGGCGCTGGACCCGGAGATGGTCGGCGAGGTGCTCGACGTGATGGTCGAGCTCGCCAAGGAGGGCATGACCATGATGGTCGTGACCCACGAGATGGGCTTCGCCCGCAAGGTCGCCGACCGGGTGATCTTCATGGATCGCGGCGAGATCGTCGAGGACGCCAAGAAGGAGGATTTCTTCGGCAGCCCCCGCTCCGAGCGCGCCCAGACGTTTTTGTCGAAGATCCTGCAGCACTGATTTTTTTGGGATTTGGTGATCACGGTGTGACGAAGGCGCTACCCGCCCGCGTCACGCCGTCCGCTTGAGGCCGGCGGCGAGAACTTCCCCCATCCGCACCTGCCATCCCGGGCCGGTCGCTTGGTAACCCGCGATCACGTCCGGCGGCAGGCGCAGGGTGACCAGCTTCTTGCGGGTCTCCGATCGCGGGCGGCCGCGCTGTGTGAGCCTCGCGAAGAGTGCCGGATCCAGGACCTCGGAGGCCGGGCGCATCTGCGCAGCCTGTTCGTCGGTGACCTCCGGCGCGTCCGGATCGCACGCGATCGCGGCCTGGATCCGGGCCTCCTCGGCATCGCTGATCGGGCCGGCCTTACGCTTGGTCATAGAGGCTCCTCTCCTTGCGGCTGGCCGGCCGAAGGCTGAGCGGCGTCGGCGGACCTAGACGATCCCCGTCTGTGCCGCCCGATACTCCCGCCCGTGCTGGCAATAGCCCTCGACGATGCGGATCATCATGGCGCGCTTCTCGGCGTCCAGCGGCGACAGGATCCGGGCCGGGCGGCCGCCCCAGAGATAGCCGGCCTCCAGGATCTGCCCCGGATCCGTGGTGGCGCCCGCCGCCAGCATGACGTCGTCGGCGATCAGCGTGCCGGGGGCGATGCTGGCGCCGATGCCGATCAGCGCCCGCGCGCCGATCCGGCAATCGGCGATCCGGACGTTGTGGGCGATGGTGGTGTCGCGCCCGATCACCACCCCCTCCCCCCGGGTGCGGATCGTGGTGTTGTCCTGGATGTTGGTGTCGGCCCCGACCACGATCGGCCCGACCTCGGCGTTCAGATCGCAGCAGAACAGTACGCTGGCGCCGGCCCCAAGGCTGACCCGGCCGCGCAGGCGCGCGGTGCGCGCCACGAACACGCTGTCCTCGACCTCCGGGGGGAGCCCGGGCTCGGCGGCCGAGCTCTCGCCCATCCGCTCGCGCAGGCGCTCGGCGCGTTCGGCGACCTCGTCGGGACCGACCGGTCGGCTCGGCCGCGCGGGGCTGCCGGCATAGGCGTGGCCGCTGTCGAGCTTCGTCCGGGGGAACACGGTCGTGCCGGCCTCGATCACGGCGTTGTCGCCGATCTCGGCCCCGTCGAGGATCACGACGTCGTCCTCGATCACCACGTCGGAGCCGACCGTACAGGCATGCACGACGCTGTTGCGCCCGACCGTGACCCGGTCGCCGACCCGCGTCCCGTGGGTGAGGGTGGCGATATGCACCGTCGAGCGGTGGCCGAGCCAGAACCGGTCCCCGAGGATGATGGTCTGCCCGTCGGCGCGGATCACCGCCTCGGCGGCGATCCAGGCCTGCGCGCCGATGCGGGCGGCACCGATCACCGTGCTGCCGCGCCCGCACCAGACCGGGCGGCTCGCGAAATCCGGCAGGACGCCCGCGTAGGGCAGGATCAGGTCGGGGGTCACACGGTCATCCTTCTCCGCCGATCGCGCCGCCGCGCCCGCGACCGGGGCGACGGCGGCTCGCTGTGCCATATAGAGGCGCGGCCGAGTGTGACAGGCGCCGGCGCAGCCCGCGCCGCCCGAAGACCACCGGACGAGCATCGTAGGACCGGACCATGACCGCCCCCGCCCCGAGCGTCGCCATCCAGGCCGAACCCTTCGACACCGCCGCCGAGATCGCCCGGATCGGCGCCGCGCTCGGCGGCCGGGCCGGGGCGGTCGTCACCTTCACGGGTCTCTGCCGGGACGAGGACGGGCGCCTCGCCGCCCTGGAGCTCGAACATTATCCCGGCATGGCCGAGGCCGAGATCCTCCGGGTCGCCGAGGCGGCCGCCGCCCGCTGGCCGCTCCAGGCGCTGCGGGTCATCCACCGCCACGGCCGCGTCGCACCGGGCGACGGCATCGTGCTGGTGGTGACCGCCTCCAGCCACCGGGTCGCGGCCTTCGAGGCGGCGGATTTCCTGATGGATTATCTCAAGACCCGCGCGCCGTTCTGGAAGCGCGAGCACCTGGCCGACGGCACCACCGGCGGCTGGGTCGAGGCCGCCGCCCATGACGATGCGGCGGCCGAGCGCTGGCGCTGATCCGGCCTACAGGATCGCGTTGAGGAACACCGCCACGACGGCGCCGGCGATCGCGAGGCCGAGGATCACCACGCTGCTGAGCTGGTCCCCCGTATCCACGGTCCGGCCGGGGCCGAGGGAATGGGTGTGGGGCTCGTTGCTGCTCACGCGGTTTCTCCCGGATGCGCCCGGCTCCCGTCGAGAGCGGTCACGCGGGCCGACAACGCGTGAAACGCCGTCTGGTCGCGAGCCGCCGCACACAAGCTTGGTCGGGCGCCGCACTTGACCCAGGCCGGCCCGGAGCGTTCGTGAGCCCGCGGTACGGGAGCGATGATGACGGACGGTAAGCTTCAGGATCTGGACGGCCCGGTCGGGCCCTGGCGCGGTGCCCTGCCGCTGGCGGCCTCGGGGATCGCCGTCGTGTGCTTCACGGCGCTGCTGGCGCTCGCCTGGATGTCGGTGGGCACGCTGCTGCTGATCTTCGCGGGCGTGCTGCTCGGCGTGTTCCTCGACGGCCTGACCCGGGGGCTCGGCCATGTCCTGCCCCTGCCCCGGGGCCTGCGGCTGACGATCGCCAGCCTGGCGGTCGCCGTCGCGGTGCTCAGCTTCGGAACCTATGGCGGCGCCACCGTCGTCCAGCAGGGGCGCGACCTCGGCACCACGATCAAGGACCAGGCCGGCACGGTCTCGGGCTGGCTCTCCGAGCGCGGCATCGACGTGCCGAGCCTCGCCCCCCAGGGCGGCGGCAAGGACGGCTCGACCGAGTCCAACCAGAAGGAAGGCGGCCTCGGCGGCCTCGCCAACGGCCTCCTCAAGGGCAGTAGCTCGATCGTCTCCGACGCGGGCAGCGTCCTCGGGCCGGCGGCGGCCGTGATCCTCGGGCTGTTCGATGCTTTGGGCAACCTGCTGGTGATCGCCTTCCTGGGGCTCGCCTTCGCGGCCGACCCGAAGGCCTACCGGGACGGAGCGCTGCGCTTCGTGCCGCCGCAGAAGCGCCCGCGCGCGGCCAAGGTCCTCGACGGCGCCGGCGAGACCCTGCGGCACTGGCTGTTCGGCCAGCTGATCATCATGGCGGCGATCTTCCTCTGCACCTGGGCCGGGCTGGCCTTCCTGGGGATCGGCGGCGCGCTGATCCTCGGCCTCCAGGCCGGGCTGCTGGCCTTCGTGCCGACGGTGGGGCCGCTGGTGGCGGGCATCGTGATCATCCTGGCGGCCCTGGCCTCGGGCCTCAAGGCGGTCATCGGCGCCGTGGGCGTCTACCTGGCGGTGCAGTGCCTGGAGAGCTACGGCCTGACGCCGTTCATCCAGAAGCGGGCGCTGGACATCCCCCCGGCCACGATCTTCGCCGGCCAGCTGATCCTGGGCGTGATCTTCGGGCTCTGGGGCATCGCCCTGGCGCTGCCGCTGATGGCGGTGATCAAGGTCCTGCTGGAGCAGCTCTACGTGGAGGACACGCTGCACGAGCCGGCGAGCAGCTGAGGCGCAGGACGGGGAACCCGCCGCTCACGGTTGAGGCGAGTGGCTTTGACCGGGATGATGTCCGACACGGGTCGATTTATGCCCGGCCGCTCCCGATCGGGCGTTGGGATAAGCAGAAGCCCCCTGTCGGTGCAGAACGGTCATCACAGCGATCGGGTGACCTCGACGATGCCCCGGGCAGGACGGTTCAGGTGGACGGGCACGGGCGTCGCGCTGGTGATAGCCACGGTGGGGCAGAGGCGGAGTCGGTGCGCTCGATCGAAGAGCGGCTCGAACCATACCTCCGATCGCCCCGGTGGTTCAGCGACCGTGCTGCTGGTTGGCCGTTCGGAAGGGCGGGGCGGTCGATGTGGATCGGTCGTGTCCAAGCGGACCGCGATCGACCAGAGCGTGGCCGGACGACAGTCGGGCCGCCGATTCGGGAGTTCAAGCCGAAGGTCGGCTAATCCTCGTCGCCCGCAATCATGCCGTCTGACCGGCGCCGGACCTCTTCGGCCAGGGCGTAGAGCAACATGCGCGAAGCCGTCTGCATCTCGGGCGAGCCGTGGCGCATAATTGCCTCGTGGTTGTCGATGCAGGCGCCTGCCATCGCATCGAACGCGTCGGGCGTCTTCGCCTCGCTTTCCCGTGGCGTCTCGGTGACCATGCAACCATCCGATCGCAGCGCCGGCGCGTCATCGCACAAGACTCGTATGTACGAAACCACACTTAAGGGCTATATCGACGAGGCGTCGGCAGGCGCTTTCAGTGCACAGGATGGAGGCCGCCTTGGCGGGAAACGCGGTCGATCACGGCAGCAACGGCGTCATCCAACCTGCGAGCATGCTCGGGCGCATAGCGTCAGCCCTCGGCGAACCCGAGGCGGCGCTCTTCGGCGAGGCGAGCGCATGGAGTGAGCTCGACGAGACGTGCGAGATGCTGCGGGTGTGGCATGCTCTGCAGGGGGCACAAGCCCGCCGGACGGTTCTCAACTTCGCGCACGCCGTCGCCGCGAAGGCCGACGCTTCACATCTTGGTGTGCGGACAGCCAACGATCAGTCCGGATCGGCTGAGCCTGCACTGAGTAGGCCGATCGAGGCGTTCGCAGCCGAGACCAGCTAGGGCTCCCGCCACTCGCCCATCGCGACTTCAGTCAGCAATACCCACCCGGTCAGGAATAGGAATCACAGTTTCCGCCCGGCCGTCCCGCGCATCTGCCGCTCCTCGGCCAGTCCGAGGTCTGACACCAGCAGCATGACGCTCACGTGCGCCCCGCGCTGCATGCCCTGCGCGTACAGGGCGCAGGCTCGGAGGGCTTCGCGTTGAAGACCGCGGGGCGGGGCTCCGATCTGGAAGGGCGCACGGCTGAGCGCCGGCCTTCGGCGAGGACCCCAGCAAACACGTTGCTGATAATACCCCGCATGCAAATCAGTTATGTTGCAACCGTTTTTACAGTCACCTGATTGACTTCTTTATGTCGAGCGGCGCATCCCTGCGCTTGTTCGCACTTTAGGCTGGTTGCTACCATTTGATCCATTCATTGAGCAGGATGCGGTCCATGCAGCTTGGTCTTTCGACTGGAGCATGCCGATGTCTCATGATCACTCTAGGAGCACTAGGACCCAGCAGCGTATCGCGGACGCGCTCGGAACAGGTGTAGAGAATTTCTTCACCGAACGCAGCGAACCGCAAGATTTACACGAAGTCGTTGAACTGCTGGCCGCCTTCGATCAGATCGTCGATCCAAACGATCGCAAAGCTTGCATCAATTTCGTCCAGTCGGTCTTGAAACGTCAGAGGACGGCTTGACCAACATCTCAATGAAAACGCCGCTCTGGGCGATCCGATTGTCGAGCCAGCACCCGTCCGACCTCGAAGAGCGCTGCATCGATCAGCTTGCGCAGAATGGGCGAGCCGATCTGATCCATCAGCGGCCGAACCGCGATCAGGGCATCTGCGACACGATCGATTGTGTCCATCTGCTGGTCGGCGGACTTTTGGGTCTCAAAGTAGCTATCGGTCAGATCGAGCGCGACGCCTATGCAGCGTAGGCCGCGACCATGCTCGTCGATTTCGACACGGCCACGCGCCACCACCCGGCGCACGCAGCCTTTTCCATCGAGTGTCTTGAACTCCGCCTCGAAACGGCCAGCGGAGCGGTGCGCTTCTTGAACAAGATGAGCGACGCGTACTTGATCGTCGGGATGTATTCCACCCAAGAAAGATTTCATCGGCAGACCAGCTGCTGCATCCTTCTCGTCGAGCCCGAGAAAGTCCGGCAGCGCACCCGTTAGCTCGATGGTTTGGGTCGTGAGATCTGTCTCCCAGATGCCGATATAGCCTGATGCTTCGAGAGCGGCTTTTAGAGAAGGTGACATCTATTGCCCCGCAGGTCGAGCCGACCCGGACTAGAACGACCTAAGGTAGCAACAGGAAACTCGTAGAGCAGTTCCAAGCTTAGCCTTGACGCGTCGGAACACGGGCACACCCTGCCAACCGTGAGCGGATCGAAGGACGGAGCGACAAAAGTCAGTTTCGGCGACCTGGCGACCCTTCCGACTGCGCGCGGCCATGGTGGCGGGCCGACCCAGGCCGATCGCCTTGGCAATGGCAGTGCCCCGCTCGGCGTAGCTCGGAGCGACCATCGGGTAGTCGACCGGCAGGCTGTAGCACGCGCGATAGCTCCGTGGGCTCAGGCCTTTGGCGGTCAGAAGCCGCATCGAAGTCTTGTCGGTCTTGCCGCCGACAAAGCTCACGAGGCCGTTCTTGGGTGCCGATTTTCGGAGCCTAGCAGCCGTTGGCTTCTCGATTCCGACTTCCTGCGATGCCTGATGGTCCATATCCGGACGCTTGGTACCCGCCGCGGGGCGCCGGTTCCGACTCCAAGCCGAAATTGCCCGACGACAGACCAACGGCTGTTTTCGGGCCGCGCCCGTGTCGATCCAGGCGGCCGGGTTGTGCCGAAAGCAGCCATCGCGCAGCCGAGCCTCGGAGCCAGAGCCGCGGACGGTTCAGGTCGAGAACCACCCGTGCGTCCGCTTCCGGGTTACGCTCCGCGCTGGGCGCACGGACGGTGTAAGCCCGCCGCGCCTGAATCCCCTGTCGTGCGCCTGCAGCCGGCGACCCGTCAGCCGCGCAAGCCAGCCTCGATCATCCGGGCCACCGCCAGCGCCCGTCCGTCGTCGCCGAAGCGGCCGATCACCTGCACGCCCACCGGCAGATGGTCGCCCGGCACCGGCACGTTCACGCAGGGCACGCCCATCAGGGTCCAGAGCTGGTTGAAGCGCGGGTCGCCCGTGGAGGCCAGGGTCGCGGGGGCCGGGCCGGGGGCCGAGAAGGTCAGGATCGCGTCGTAGTCGGCGAACAGGCCCTTGAGCA
This sequence comes from Methylobacterium sp. GXS13, assembly GCF_001455965.1. Lineage (GTDB taxonomy): Bacteria > Pseudomonadota > Alphaproteobacteria > Rhizobiales > Beijerinckiaceae > Methylobacterium. The sequence goes on along the minus strand of NZ_LKKO01000072.1, from coordinate 1,939 downwards.
CCCGGCGGGCCCGGTGGGCGTGGCGGCGGGCGTCGTCATATTCCGCGGCCGCGATCGCGGCCCCGGCATCGAGATGCTCCCGGACCCGCGGCGGCAGGGCGTCGCGATGCGAATCGTACTCCCAGGCCAGCGCCAGCCGGCCCTCGTAGTTCTGGATGATCCGGTGGCGCTCGAAGGCGAGCGCCAGCTCCGGCGGCAGCGCGAGGTCGGTCACCTGCGCGCCCGCCCGCTCGGCGGCCTGCCGCGCGCGGGCCAGGGCGGCCTCGGCCTCCGGCTCCGGGGCCTCGGCAAAGTCCTGCCGCACGAGGCCGATGCGCGGGGCCGAGCCCGGCTCGGCCCGGGCGATCTCCGGGCGGCCGGTCACCAGCGCCAGGGCGTGGGCGACATCCGCGACCCCGGCGGCGAACAGGCCCACGGTGTCGAGCGCCCAGGAATAGGTCTTGACCCCGACCGTCGGGATCAGCCGGAAGGATGGCTTCACCGCCGCGCAGCCGCAATAGCTCGCCGGCCGGATCACCGAGCCCGCGGTCTGGGTGCCGAGCGCCAGGGGCAGCAGCCCCGCCCCCACAGCGGCGGCCGAGCCCGCCGAGGACCCGCCCGGGGTGTGGCCGGGATCATGCGGATTGACCGTCTCGGTCGGGTCGCTGCTGGCGAAGGCCGTGGTGGTGGTCTTGGCCAAAGCCACCGCGCCGAGGCCCTTCAGACGCGCCACCACCGCGGCATCGCCCCGGGGCCGCCAGCCCGCGTAGAGCGCGGAACCCATCTGGGTCGGCAGGCCGGCGCTGTCGATGATGTCCTTCACGCCGACCGCGATGCCGGCGAGCGGGCCGGAATCCGGGATCGCGGGCGTGTCGTCCGGCGTCACCAGCGTGCGCAGTTCGGGCTCCCGCGCCGCGATCGCCGCGCGGCACAGGTCGATCGCGCCCGAGGGCGTCAGGGTGCCGGCGTCGATGCGGGCGCGGAGATCGAGGAGTGACAGCATACTGTATTCAGTCCCCTGGCCGGGTCGCTGTCAACCGATCGGCCACAGGCCGGGCCATTCCCGAATCGGCGTTGACGAACGCTTTACGCGGTCATGCGCATCGTCTGGGTCATGTGGCGTGGCGTATCCCTGTTCTCCGCCCTGGCGCTGTTCGGCGCCGGGCTCACCGCGTGCTCGATCAACCGGTTCGAGCGGCGCGACCCATGGCGCGACCAGGCGGAGCAAGTCTGCCTGGCCAAGAAGCTCGTCGAGCCGACCGAGTTCATCACGCCGATCGCGGCGATGGACGGGCCGGGCCCCTGCGGCATGCAGCAGCCCTTCCGGGTGACGCGGCTGGCCGGCGGCACGGTGGTGATGAAGCAGCGGATGACGCTGGGCTGCCCGGCGCTCGCCGAGGCCGAGGCCTGGCTCGCCGACACGATCCAGCCCGCTGCGGACCTGTATTTCGGCGTGCCGGTGGCCGAGATCAACGCCGGCTCCTATTCCTGCCGCGGGCGCAACAACCAGCCCGGCGCCAAGCTCTCCGAGCACGGCTTCGGCAACGCCATCGACGTGATGTCGATCAAGCTCGCCGACGGCCACGTCATCACCGTCAAGGGTGGCTGGCGCGGCACGGAAGCCGAGCAGGGCTTCCTGCGCGAGATCTTTCTGGGCGCCTGCCAGCGCTTCACCACCGTGCTGGCCCCGGGCTCCAACGTGTTCCACTACGACCACATCCATGTCGACCTCGCCCGGCACGACCCGCGCGGGCTGAAGCGGATCTGCCAGCCGTTCATCAAGTTCACGCCCCAGCTCGGCACCGGGACCGAGCGGCCCCTGTCGACCGCGCTGCCGCCGGCGCGCCAGCCGGCCGCCCCGCAGGCGCCCGTGGACGTCGAGGAGGACGATCCCTACGGCGTCTCGCCGATGTCGAAGGCCGCGAGCCCGACCCGCCTCACCGGCGCGCCGGCGCGCGTG
>NZ_LKKO01000071.1 GCF_001455965.1 Methylobacterium sp. GXS13 | reverse complement strand
TCTCTGAGCGCTTGGTGAAGCCGGACAGGCCACCGCCCTGGCGCAGCGTCCGGATGCGGTCGCGGCGCCCGGTGAGGATCTTGTGCGGGTAGCACTGGTGGCCGACGTCCCAGACGATGCGGTCGTCGGGCGTGTCGAACACGTGGTGCAGCGCCACGGTGAGCTCGACCACGCCGAGCCCGGAGCCGAGATGGCCGCCGGTGATCGACACCGCGTCGATCATCTCCGCCCGCACCGCATCCGCCACCGCCTGCAGCTCGGATTCGGGAAGCTGGCGCAGCGCAGCCGGCTCCGGGACACGGTCCAGCAACGCCGCGTGTTCAGAGGATATCGCCAAGGATCGCATCCGCTCGTTCGAGTGTGGCGACGGCCCCATCACGCGGGCTCCCGGGAGAGGGCTCTTGCCGTCACGACGCCTGCACCCGGGGGCACGCGTTCATGCTAGAACCGACCCGTCCGTCGCTGTCATGATAGTGCCAGGTACGGATGATCGCCGGCGCGATCAATGTCCGACCGGCGATTTTTTCAGTTACGTGCCCTTACCGCCACATGAGGTCCGCTCTTGAGCCTGGCTCGTCTGTGCACAATTTTGCTCATGCTGGCGATTACCCCCGCCAGCCAAGCTTATGCCGGGCCGCGCCCGCCGGACGGCAACCTCGGCTTCCCCTGCAACTTCCTGGGTGCCTGCCCGGAGCGGGTCTACCCCGGCGCCCCTGATCGCGACGCCCGGCCGTTCACCCGCAGCCTCGGCCGCCCCTGCGCCTGGCGCGAACGGCCGACCCCGGAGGGCCCCCGGCGGGTGCGCGCATGCTGGTGAGGTGCCGGCGCGATCGTTTCGTCGCGGCCCTGGCGTTCGTGACCCTGGCGAGTTCGGCCGCGGCCCAGGACGCCTGCCCGGCCCTGTTCGCCAAGGGCCTGGCGCCGGTCCTGACCAATGCGAAGCTGGCCGCCCGCACGGTGCCGCTGTGCTTCGAGGCCTTCGCGGTCCTTCATTCGGGGGTGACGCGCACGCCGCTCTATTCCGCCGAGCATCTCACCCGCGCCAGCATCGCCGATGCCCGCACGGTCGCCCGGGACGACGCGTTCCACGAGGAGACGCGGCTGCCGGAGGCCGAGCGCGCCTCGCTGGAGGATTACGTCCGCAGCGGCTTCGACCGCGGTCACCTTGCCCCGGCGGGTGACATGCCGACCTTGAGCGCCCAGACCGAATCGTTCAGCCTGGCCAATATCGTGCCGCAGAACCGGGTGCTCAACCGCGGGCTCTGGGCCGATATCGAGGAGGGCACGCGGCGGCTGGCGAGCCGGCGCGGCGCGATTTTCGTCGTCACCGGGGTGATCTTCTCCGGGGACGCGGTGCAGCAGATCAAGGGCGGCGTGCTCGTGCCCACCCAGCTGTTCAAGGCGCTCTACGACCCCGCGAGCGGCGAAGCCGGTGCTTATCTGGCCCGCAACGACGAGGCCCGGGACTGGCGCGCGGTCTCGATCGACGACCTCACCCGCGAGGCCGGGATCGACGTGTTCCCGGGCATCCCGGCCGCCGCCCGGGCCAGCGCGATGACTCTGCCCGATCCCCATGCCGGGGCGCGCTCGGAGGGGCACCGGCCCCGGCCGGAGCAGAGCTGGCAGGACTGGCTGAGCCGCGAACTGAATCGCGCCGTGCGCAAGATCCTGCGCGACCTGCTGCGTTCGATCTTCTGAGAGGGGCCATGCCACAGGACAAGCCGAGCCGCCGGACGCCCAAACCGGATGCCTTCGAGCCCTTCGCCGACGATGCGTCGGTGCGGACGATCGGTGCTCTCAGCTTCGAGAACGGCACCGATCGGATCGCCCTGCACGGCTCCCTGGACCTGACCAGGGACAAGGCGGGCCTTGCCCAGGCCCGCCTGCTCCGGGACACGCTGGAGGCCATCGTGAAAGTTCTGGAGGCCGGTGACCTGCCCGAGGCGGTGGCGGAGGCCCCGGACGCGGCACCGAAATCGGTGCCCAACCCCTTCGCTTGAGCCGACGACGGCCGGCCCCGGCGCCGGGCCGCTGCCCGGCGGGCCTGATACTCGGTCGAAGGCATTCTTATATCGTAGGGAACGCGCTGACAGGACGGGTCGAAGACCCCGCGCCTGACCCGTGCCGCTGGCACGCACCGCGCAGTCCCGAACAACGCGCCGAGGACGTTCCGCGATGGCTCGCGAATTCATCTACCACATGCGGGGACTGACGAAGTCCTACCTGGGCGGCAAGAAGGTCCTGGAGGACGTCAACCTGTCGTTCTACCCGGACGCCAAGATCGGCGTGCTCGGCATCAACGGCTCGGGCAAGTCGACCCTGCTCAAGATCATGGCCGGCATCGACACCGAGTGGACCGGCGAGGGCTTCGTCGCCCAGGGCGCCCGGGTCGGCTACCTGCCGCAGGAGCCGCAGCTCGATCCGAACAAGTCGGTCCGTGAGAACGTGATGGAGGGCGTCGCCGAGAAGCAGGCGATGCTCGACCGCTACAACGAACTCGCCATGAACTATTCCGAGGAGACCGCCGACGAGATGACGGCGCTCCAGGACAAGATCGAGGCTCTGAACCTCTGGGAGCTCGACTCGAAGGTCGATCAGGCCATGGAGGCGTTGGGCTGCCCGAGCGACGAGCAGCCGGTGGCGACCCTGTCGGCCGGCGAGCGCCGCCGCGTCGCCCTCTGCCGCCTGCTCCTGTGGGAGCCGGAACTGCTGCTGCTCGACGAGCCGACCAACCACCTCGACGCCGAGACGGTGAACTGGCTCGAAGGCCACCTGAAGTCCTACCCGGGCGCGATCCTGATCGTGACCCACGATCGCTACTTCCTCGACAACGTCACCAGCTGGATCCTGGAGCTCGATCGCGGCCGGGGCATCCCGTACGAAGGCAACTACTCCGCCTGGCTTGTGCAGAAGCAGAAGCGCCTCCAGCAGGAGGGCCGCGAGGACATGGCCCGCCAGCGCTCGATCGCCCGCGAGCAGGAGTGGATCGCCGCCTCGCCCAAGGCCCGGCAGTCGAAGTCGAAGGCCCGCATCACCCGCTACGAAGAGCTGGTCGCCAAGCAGAACAACAAGGTCGACGCCGCCGCGCAGATCGTCATCCCGATCGACGAGCGGCTGGGCAACAACGTCATCGAGTTCGAGCACCTGAACAAGGCGTTCGGGGATCGGCTGCTGATCGAGGACCTGTCGTTCAAGCTGCCGCCGGGCGGCATCGTCGGGGTGATCGGCCCGAACGGCGCGGGCAAGACCACCCTGTTCAAGATGATCACGGGCCAGGAGTCGCCCGACGGCGGCAAGATCGCCATCGGGGAGACCGTGCATCTCGGCTACGTCGACCAGTCGCGCGATGCCCTCGATCCGAATGCCACGGTCTGGCAGGAGGTCTCGGGCGGCAACGACATCATCTATTTCAACAAGCGCGAGATCAATTCCCGCGCCTATTGCGCGGCCTTCGCGTTCAAGGGCGGCGACCAGCAGAAGAAGGTCGGCACCCTCTCGGGTGGTGAGCGCAACCGCGTCCACCTCGCCCGGACGCTGAAGGGCGGCGCCAACGTGCTGCTCCTCGATGAGCCGACCAACGACCTCGACATGGAGACCCTGCGCGCCCTCGAGGACGCGCTGGAGGATTACGCCGGCTGCGCGGTGATCATCAGCCACGATCGCTGGTTCCTGAACCGCATTGCCACCCACATCCTGGCCTTCGAGGGCGACAGCCACGTCGAGTGGTTCGAGGGCAACTTCTCGGATTACGAGGCCGACAAGATGCGCCGGCTCGGAGCGGATTCGCTGATGCCGAAGAAGATCAAGTACAAGAAGTTTTCGCGGTAGAGAGTGGTCACGGCCTTCGGGCCGGACCGACACCCGCGGCGGCACGCGCGCTTGTGCGATAAGCAACAGGGGATCGCCGGAACCTTATCGGCGCCCCTCCAATCCATTGCCCTCATCCTGAAGTGCGAGCGCAGCGAGCCTCAAAGGAGCCCTCCAGCGATCGCGCGGCTGGCTGGAAGCCTCCTTCGAGGCGTCCGCTCCGCGAACGCACCTGAGGATGAGGTCGTGGGGCGGGACCAAATCGTAAGAAAGGCCGGTTAGCCCGCGCCCACCCGCGCCGCGTCCAGCATCGCCTGAAGGCTGCGCGCCAGGGGTATCGCCGGAATCCAGTCGGTGGCGGCCATGAAGGCCGACGGGTCGCAGCCCTGGCTGCGTACCCCTGTCGGCCGGGCCCGGTCCGGTGCGACGTCGACGGTGAAGCGTGTTTCCGTCAGCCCACGGAACGCGTCGAGGATCGCCGAGACGGGCGTCACGACTCCCGTGCCGACATTGAAGATGCCGCCATCCGGCAACTCCCCCACGCGGTCCAGGACGCGCAGGCACGCCGCGGTCATGTCCGACACATCGATGAAGTCGCGCGCCGCCGCGAGGTCGCCCACCGCCACGTTCGGGGGCGCCAGCCCGCGCTCGATCCGGGCGATCTGGCCCGCAAAGGAGGCGGCCATGAAGGTCTCGCTCTGGCCCGGGCCGATATAATTCGCAGCCCGCAGCACGAGGTGCTTCACGCCGGCAGTGGCGAGCACGTCGCGCAGGATGTACTCGCAGGCGTTCTTGGTGCGACCGGAGATCGTGTCCGGCCGGGGCGTTACGGATTCGTCGGGCCGCGGCGTGCCGCGGAACGCCTCGCCGTAGACCACCGTCGAGCTCAGGAAGACCAGGGTCGCGCGGGTCCGGGCCACCGCCTCGGCCAGGTTCAGGGTACCCAGCAGGTCGGCCCGCCAGGCATAGGCCGGCGTCTCGCTCGATCGCGCCACCGAGGCGAGGGCGGCGAGGTGGAACACGAAGGTCGGGTCGAAATCGGTGACCACCGCGGTGAGCCTGTCCGCATCGAACGGATCGACGTCGAGGAGCGTGACCCCGTCGAGGGGCGGCTGAGGGCGGCGGTCGATGCCGAGGATCCGGCTGGCCGGGGGAAGATTCCGACGCAGCGCCGCGAGCAGGCGGCGGCCGAGGAAATCGCCGGCTCCGGTGACGAGGACGCGCATGAACCCTGCCCTTCCCCGGCAAAAGCCGGGATCGATCCGACGCCTCTACAGCGTGTTGGCGGGCGATGCGAGCGGCGTGGATCGGACGTTGAATCGTCCGACGGACCTCGTGGGCCAAATCCCCCCGCTCGCGTGACAACCGCCCCTCGGACGGCGGCCGCCACGATCTCCCTCAGCGGGTCGGACGATCCGACAGCGGCCCTCCATCGATTCGCGGGCTCGGGAATGTCACGGATCACTCGGGGGCCCATCCCGTCCTTCCGACGCGCACCTGGTCGAACCAAGTACAGGGATACGTTCGGGGGAGCGTTCCGTCCGCGCGATGACCCGGTCCCGCCGGGGGGTATCGACCCGACCATGGCCAGAGCGCGCATCTCGGACACAGGCGCGTGAATGGTGAAGTCTGTCCCCGCATTCCCGCGGCGACCGACTATCATTGCCTCGATTCCGACAGGCGGGTGTTCCGGTGATGGCTGCGTGAAGAGCCTCGACGACCTTGAGCGGGCACCCTTCGGTGGCGGCGTGGCTCCGGCGCCCACGCCCGCCCCCGGGCCGGAGCCCACACCGAAGAAATCCGTCCGCGACGCCCGGGTCGACGTGCTGCGCGGGCTCGCCCTGCTCATGATCTTCATCGACCACATCCCGCGCAACACGCCGGCCCTGTTCACCCTGCACAATCTCGGCTTCTCGGACGCGGCGGAGATCTTCGTGCTGCTGGCCGGGTATTCGTCGATGATCGCCTATGGCGGCCTGTTCGGCCGGGCCGGGGTGCGGGCGACCCTTATGCGCATCGCCCGGCGCTGCCTCCGGATCTACCTGTTCCAGGCCGGGCTGCTGCTCGCCACCCTCGTCATCGTCCGGATCTGGATGGACCTGACCGGGCTGACGCCGCGCTTTGGCGTCGCGCCGCTGCTGCAGATGGGGCTGCTGCCGGGTCTCCTGCGCGGGCTCGCCCTCAACGCGCTGCCGAACTACCTCGACATCCTGCCGCTCTACATCCTGCTGCTCGCTCTGTTCCCCGCGGTATATTTCGGGATGCGACGGGGGATCTGGGGCGTGCTGGCGCTCTCGGCCACGCTATGGCTCGCCGCCAATGTCGACCACACCCTGAACCTGCCCAACGCCGCCGCGGTGGATGACGGCTGGTACTTCAACCCCTTCGCCTGGCAATTCCTGTTCGTGATCGGTGCGGCCCTGGCGGTCGCCGTCCGGGCTGGGGACGGTCTGCTGCCCTGGCGGAACTGGGCCGCCGCTGTGGCCTTCGCCTACCTGGCCTTCGGCCTGCTGCAGGGTGGCGCCTGGCAGGATTGGGGCTTGCCCGACCTCCGGCCGCTGTCGATTGGGGCGCCGGACAAGAGCCATGTCGCGCCGTTGCGCCTTCTGCACATCCTGGCCCTGACCTACCTGATCTTCAGCGCGCCCGCTTTGCGGCGCCTCTCGGGATCGCGGCGCCTGCGGCTGCTCGATGCCTGCGGCCGGCACTCCCTGGAGATCTTCGCCGCGGGCTGCCTGGCCGCGCTGATCGGGCGGATTCTGTACCGTACCTTCGATCCGACCGCGCCGCTCCAGATCGCGGTCAACCTGGGGGGACTCGCGGCGATGCTCGGACTGGCCCGCATTCTCGACGCCCGCGCCGTAGCCGCCCGTCGCTGAGCGGCTTCCGGGAACGGACTTGAGCCGAGGCCCGTTTCCGCCCCCCGTCTGTCCGTCATAGGAGCCACGATACATGCCGCGGATGCGCCGCAAGGGCGATCTTCCGGAGAAGATGTGCGCCCAGTGCGGCCGGCCGTTCGCCTGGCGCAAGAAGTGGGAGCGGGTCTGGGACGAGGTCCGCTACTGTTCCGACCGCTGCCGGAGCGACGCCAAGGCTGGACGCCCCCCCGCGAGCGCGCACCGTTGAGCATCAGGCGCGGTCGGCATCCCGCAGTGCGGCCGGCGTGTCGATGTCGAGCGCGGTGGCCGGATCACCCGGGATCTCCAGGATATCGACCCGGTCCTTGAGCAGCGGCCCGGCGCCGCGGTCGCCGGTGAGCCGGGCGATCTCGGGTGCTAAAACGCGCAGATTCAGGAGCACGGGATTTCCGCGCCGGCCATGCTGCACCGGAACGACGGCGGCGGGCGGCCGCGACGCATTTGCGAAGGACTCAGCCAAACGGTCGATATGAACTCGGGTGATGCGCGGCATGTCGCCCAACACCACCACCGCCGCTTCGCAGGATCGCGGAAGCGCGGCGACGCCGGCGCGCAGCGAGGTGGACAGGCCGGCGTTGAAATCCGGGTTCTCGATAAACGTCAGATCGAGCCCCGCCAACGCGCCCCGGACCGCCTCGGCATGGGCGCCGAGCACCACGACGACCGGGCGCGGCCGAGCCGCCAGCGTGGCCTCCGCGGCGTGGCGGACCAGCGGTTTGCCGTCGAGCGGCGCCAGCATCTTGGGCTCCGGGCCGAACCGGGTGCCGAGCCCCGCCGCCAGCAGGATCGTCCCGATCTCAGGCATCGGAATCCGCGGCCGCGCCGCCGGCCCGGGGCTGCGGCCGCGAGACGATCTCCATCAGCAAGCCGCCGACCCCGAGGGCGACGATATCGGCGCGGGTGACCGTCAGGTCCGCCAGCAGCCGGTGCAGGATCCAGTCGAAGCCGTTCTCCTTCGGCGAGCGTGCGCAGCCCGGCGCGCCGATCACCGGCACGCCCGCCCGGCTGCCGACGAGCAGCAGGTTCCCGGGATCGACCGGCATGCCCAGATGCGCGACGTGTCCGCCGGCCGCCGTAATGCCGGCCGGGATCACGTCGCGCCGGTCGGCGATGGCCGAGGCGCCGAACACCACCACCAGATCCGCCCCAGCCCGGTCGATCGCCTCCCCGAGCGCCGCGCCCACGGAATCGGCCGCGTGCGCCACGCGATCCTCAGAAACAATCTCGGCGCCCGTCGGGGCGAGGCGTTCGGCCAGGACCTGGAGCGTCTTGTCGATGGTGGTCTCCTTGAGGCTCGGCAGGCGGGTCGAGACCACGCCGACGCGCCGACGGCGGTAGGGTGCCACCGCGAGCGTCCCGGCCGTATCCGCCGCGCAGGCCTGGGCCAGCACGGCACCCGGCACGGCGTAGGGAATGATCTTCACGGTGGCGACCATCTCGCCCTCGACCACCGGCTTGAACGGCGGCAGCGTCGCCACCGTCACCGCCTCGTCGACGGCGTTCACCGCGTCGATGCAGGCCGATGCCAGGGTGAGCACGCCGGCGATCTCGGCGAACAGGTTGCAGCGGCCTGTGAACGGCGCCTCCGCGCGCAGGTTTGCCCCGCGCAGATGCGCGGCGAGCCGCGCCGCGGCTTCGTCCTCGCCGACATCACCGGGTTCGAGGGAGGCCGCCACGATCTCGCAGAGCCCGGCTCCGGCCAGGCCGGCGACCGCCTCCTCCGGGATCACCGCGCCCTTGCGCAGGGTGATGCCGTCCCGCCGGACCGTATGGGCGCTGATCAGGCCGGCCGCTTCGGCGATCGGCACGGGGCCGAACCTCACGCGACCTCCGGGCGGGGGACCCGACGGAGCGCCGCCACGATCTCGGCCAGGACGGCGAGCGCGATCTCGGCCGGGCTGACCGCCCCAATGGCGAGCCCGATCGGGGCCCGGATCCGGCCGATCTGCTCAGGCGAGAACCCAGCCTCCGCCAGCCGGGCGGTGCGGGCCGCGTGCGTCTTCCGCGAGCCCAGGGCCCCGATGTAGAAGCACTCGGCCGTGAGCGCGGCCTTCGGGGCCGGGTCGTCGATCTTGGGATCGTGGGTCAGGGCGGCGAGCGCACAGTAGCGGTCGAGGGCCGGCACGCGGCCGCCGAGGGCGGCGTCGGGCCACTCCGCGACAAGCTCGACACCCGGGAAGCGCTCGGGGCTGGCGAAGGCCGTGCGCGGGTCGATCACGGTCAGCGCGAGGTCGAGCCCGGCCACCATCGGCGCCATCGCCTGCGAGATGTGGACGGCACCGATCACCACGAGGCGGACCGGCGGGACCTGCACGGTCAGGAACGTCTGCCGGCCGCCGGCTTCCACGAGGCCGCTCTTGCCCGAGGCTAGGTGCTTGCCCAGCACCTCCGCCAGGGGATCGGCGGCGATCTCGGCCTCGCGGACGAGGCGCTGCGTCCCGTCGGCCAGATCGGTGACCAGGATCGTCGCCCGGCGCGCGGCGCGCTCGGCGTTCAGGACCTCCAGGGTCTCGGTGCGCATCAGTCGACCCGCTCGACGAAGACCCGGATCCGGCCGCCGCAGGACAGCCCGGCCCGCCACGCCGTCTCGTCGGCGACGCCGAATTCGAGGATGCGGGGCGCTCCGGCCTCGATCACCTCGATCGCCTCGGTGATCACGGAGCCCTCGACGCAGCCGCCCGAGACGGACCCCAAAAAATTGCCCTCGGCATCGACCACGAGATGGCTGCCCACGGGCCGCGGCGCCGAGCCCCAGGTCTCGATCACGGTGGCGAGCGCCACGGCGCGCCCGTCCCGCCGCCAGGCGGAGGCGGCGGCGAGGATGTCTGTATCAGTGCTGAGCATGGCCCTCGAGACCTCGGCCGGCGGGGGCCCCCCGCCTGCCTCAGGTATGGCCCGCGCGCCGTGGTGCAAGGCGCGGGGGTGCCGTTCCCCGGTCGCCTTGGCCGATGGCGGCGCGGGTGCGATAACGTCCCGCCGCCCCCATGCCCCCGCCCCATGTCCGCCTTCATGACACGGCCCCTATGCCGCGAGTTCCGGCCCCGCCTCGGCGGCCCGCCGCGGCGCGGGCGCGCGCGATCATGAACGCACCCGATCCCGGCTTGGCGCGCACCCTGCGGACGAATCCGCCGCGACCCCGCTCGGCGCCGCACCGATTGTGGAAGCGCCTCACCCGCGCCATCGGCGACGCCCTGCCGAAGGGGCTCTACGCCCGGTCGCTGATCATCATCATCGCGCCCGTGGTCCTGCTCCAGTCGGTGATCGCCTACACGTTCATGGAGCGGCACTGGCAGCTCGTGACCAAGCGCCTGTCCGCCGCGGTCACCGCCGACGTGGCTGCGCTGATCGACATCTACGAGAGCTATCCGCAGGACCGGGACGCCGAGACGCTGTCGCGCATCGCCGCCGAGCGCTTGAACCTCGACCTCGACATCCTGAAGGGCGCCAAGCTCCCAACCCAGGGTCCGCGGCCGTTCTTCTCGATCCTGGACGAAGCCCTCTCGGACGAGATCAAGCGCCAGATCCGCCGGCCGTTCTGGATCGACACGGTCGGCCGCTCGAACCTGATCGAGATCCGGGTGGCGATCCCCGACGGGGTAATGCGCATCACCGCCCGGCGCAGCCAGGCTTACGCGTCCAACTCGCACATCTTCTTGGTCTGGATGATCGGTTCCTCGCTGGTGCTGCTGGGCGTCGCGATCCTGTTCCTGCGCAACCAGATCAAGCCGATCCTGCGGCTCGCCGCGGTGGCGGAGGGATTCGGCAAGGGCCGGGAGATCGAGTTCCGGCCGCGCGGAGCCCGGGAGGTGCGCCAAGCCGGGCACGCCTTCATCGAGATGAAGCGGCGCATCGAGCGGGCCATGGAGCAGCGCACGACGATGCTCAACGGCGTGAGCCACGACCTGCGCACCATCCTGACCCGCTTCCGCCTGTCGCTCGCGCTGTTCGAGCAGACCAGCGAGATCGAGGATCTCAGCCGCGACGTCGACGAGATGAGCCGGATGCTGGAGGGCTACCTCGCCTTCGCCCGCGGCGACTCGGCGGAGCCCGCCACCCCCACCGATATGCGGACCCTCCTGGAGGACCTGCGCAGCGACGTGGAACGCCTGGGCACCCATGTCTCGGAGGTCAATCTGGTTGGCGCACCCGAGGTCACCGTGCGCCCGGGGGCGTTCCGGCGCTGCCTCTTCAACTTGGCGGCCAACGCTGCCCGTTACGGCGAGACGGTGGCGATCTCCGGCCGGCTGGAGGCCCGGGCCTTCTACGTCTCGATCGACGATGACGGACCCGGCATCCCGCCCGAGAGCCGCGAGGAGGTATTCAAGCCGTTCGTGCGCCTGGACGATTCCCGGCAGGATGCGGGCGGTTCCGGGCTCGGGCTGGCCATCGCCCGGGACATCGCCCGGGCCCATGGCGGCGACATCGCCCTGCACGAGAGCCCGCTGGGCGGCCTGCGGGCGACGGTCCGGGTGCCGGCCTGAGGCCGGTCAGGCGTCGGCCGGGCCACGCAGACGCTGGATCTCGGCCTGTGTGTTGCGAATGAGATGGTCGATGCTGGCCGCGTCGAGACCGGCGCGGCCGAGACGCTCACGCAAGGCCGCCTCGTCGTTCCAGGCGTAGCCCGCTTCCTTCGGGAGATGGCGCTGCAGCAGCGAGCTGACGATACTCTCGCGCCGGTAGGCAGGATGCCGCAGCAGCCGGCCGATCTGGGCCGTCAAAATATCAAGCGGCGATACATTCGCCCCTCTGCCGTTCCACGTCACCTCTGATGGGCGCATACTGGCATCTCCTCCCGTAAAGCCAGTATCCGGCCAAATGATTGCACTTCGGTGAGTGGGCGATCGATCGGGCGAAAAACTCCTGGCCCCGGGGTCCCAACCTGTGCAGCAGGATGGTATGCAGGCGCGACGCCCATGAGCCGCGGCCAACCGCGCGCCGGATCCGAGTGCCCAACATGAACCCGCTCGTCCCCCTGTTCATCCTGCTGTCCCTGCCGCTCGCGGCGATCGGCCTCGTTCTCTACACCGACCCGGGCATCGAGCCGGCGCTGTTCTACGCCTCGGTGAAGACCTTCGTGATCCTGGCGGTGATCGCCGGAGCGATGTCGTTCGGCGCCATGAAGCTGGCCGAGCGCACCAAGCACTAAAGCCTCAAGTCCCGCGGAGAGCGCGATGCTGCACGTCGTTCCGGCCTTCTCGCGCATCGGCGAGGAGAACGCGTTCGCGGTGCTCGCCCGCGCCCAGGCGCTGTCCGCCCAGGGGCGGGACGTGATCAACCTCGGCATCGGCCAGCCCGACATGCCGACGCCGGCCCATGTGGTCGAGGCCGGCATCAAGGCCCTGCGCGACGGGCACCACGGCTACACGCCGGCAACCGGCATCCCGTCCTTACGCGAGGCAGTGGCCCGCGACATCCACCGCCGCCACGCCGTCGAGGTCTCGCCCGAGTCGGTGATGATCGTGCCGGGCGGCAAGGTCACCATGTTCATGGCGATCCTGATGTTCGGCGAGCCCGGCGCCGAGATCCTGTATCCGGATCCCGGCTTCCCGATCTACCGCTCGATGATCGAGTTCACCGGGGCGACGCCGGTGCCGGTGCCGATCCGCGAGGCCAACGGCTTCGCGTTCTCGGCCGCCGAGACCCTCGCGCTGATCACCCCGAAGACCCGCCTGCTGATCGTCAACTCGCCCGCCAACCCGACCGGCGGCGTCACGCCCAAGGCCGAGATCGACGCCCTGGTGGCGGGCCTGGCCGACCACCCGGACGTGGCGGTGCTGTCGGACGAGATCTACGGCACGATGACGTATGACGGCGAGGCCCATCACTCGCTGCTGAAGTACGAAGAAATTCGCGACCGGCTGATCTATCTCGACGGCGCGTCCAAGACCTACGCGATGACCGGCTGGCGGCTCGGCTGGTCGGTCTGGCCGAAGCCGCTCTACGACGCGGCCCGGAAGCTCGCGGTCAACGCCCATTCCTGCGTGAACGCCTCGACCCAATGGGCCGGCATCGCGGCGTTGGACGGCGCGCAGGATTGCGTGGCCGAGATGGTTGCCGAGTTCGATCGCCGCCGGGCGATCGTGGTGGATGGCTTGAATGCCCTGCCGGGCGTGTCCTGCATCGCCCCGAAGGGCGCGTTCTACGCCTTCCCGAACATCTCGCAGACCGGTTGGAAGGCCAAGCCCCTGGCCGCCACCCTGCTGGAGGAAGCCGGCGTCGCGGTGATCGGCGGCCCAGATTTCGGCGTTCACGGCGAGGGCTATATCCGCCTGTCCTACGCCAATTCGGCTGAGAACATCCGCCGGGCGCTGGAGCGGATGGGTCGGTTTCTGACCGAGCGGAAGCCGGGCTGACCGCCGCGTCACGCCCTCACCTCCGACCCTCGATCTCATCCTGAGGTGCTGCGCCGAAGCCTCGAAGGAGGCCTCCAGGGATCGCGCGGCGGCTGGAGAGCTCCTTCGAGGCGTCCGCTGCGCGGGCGCACCTCAGGAGGAGGGCGTGGTCTGGATGAGGGGGTGATTGGGGGACGGGCCTGTTACGACGCCGGCTGCCCGATCAGGATTTCCCCGCCCGCTTCTCGATCCAGCCCGCCAGCCAGTCGGCGATGTCGAGGCTGTTCTTGTCCTGCATCAGCATGTGCGAATTGCCGTGGATCCCGATCTCCGGCAGCAGGATCAGCTCGGCCCGGCCGCCGGCCGCGTTCGCCGCGGCGACGAAGCTGCGGCACTGCTTGAGCCGGGGCGCCCAGCGGGGCGAGGCGTCGACGAAGTCGCCGAACAGGACCAGGATCGGCAGGTCCTTGTAGGGGGCGAGATCGTCCTTGGCCGGATCCGGGCAGGCGGCGGGCTCGATCGCCACGATGGCCCGGATACCGGTGCGGTCGAGGGCGGCGGTCTGGAACGGGTAGATGCCCGATTGCGAGTGCGAGACCAGCACGGCGCCCTTCAGCCGCTTGGCCAGCTCCGAAAGGGCCGGCACGGTCGGGTTCGGCACCGGCAGGGCGGCGGACCAGTCGGCGACCATCTGCTTCCAGAACTCGCCCTGGGCCTCCAGGGGGAACTGCATGCCCGGGAACACCTTCAGGTATTCCGGCCCGAACCGGAAGATCGCCCAGGCCGGCTCGCGCCCGGCGGAGAAGACCGGCGGCAGCGAATCGGGCTCCGCCTTGCCCATCTTCACCGCATCGATCTGGGCCGGGCTGATCGCCGAGCGCCCGCGCCACGCCTGGTCGATCACGTAGGTCGGAAAGCCCCGGCGGACGAAGAACTCGTCCCAGCCCATGCGCCCGTCCGGAGTCGTCTCCCAGGTCTTGCCGGTGAGACAGCAGCCGTGGATCAGCACCAGGGGTGGGCGCACAGGCTCCACCGGGATCTGATAGCGGACATAGACCTGATCGACCGTGATCGTCCCCGAGGGGGCGTAGGCCGGCAGGGTCGAGAGCGTGTCGGACTGGCTGTCGCGACCGCCGACGAAGAAGCTGCCTTGGCCGGCGAGCGTCAGGGGGCCGGGAGCCGGGTCGGCGGCGAGGACAGGTGCGCTCATCGCGGTCAGGCCTCCGGCGAGCAGGGCTCCGGTGAGGCAGCGGACGGCCCGTCGCGCACGGGACGGAGCGGGCAATGACAGCGTCGGCATGAAACGTCCCGGCCCTATGCGGCCGGGACGCATCGGCCCGGTTCACCGCCCGCACCGGCCTAGCACGAAGCTCGGCAGTCGCGGGAGATGCATAGCCGGAAATGAAGTTGGTTCAGGCGCCGATGTCGCGCTCGATCGAGGCTGCAGCCGCGCCAGGCACGTCCAGCGCCTCGGCGAGCATCTTCAGGAACTGGCGCTCCTGAATCGTGTCGGGGTCGATGGCGAGCCGTGCCGCCGCGTAGATCCGCGCCGCCGCCTCCGGCTCGTTCACCCGCTCGGCGATCTCGTCGATCTCGGCGGGGCTTTCCAGTTCGCGATCGAGCCAGGCGCGTCCGTCGGGATCGAGGCCGGCCTCCGCCACGGCCGCGTCGAGGCGCTTGCGCTCGGCCGTATCGATCATGCCGTCCGCAATGGTGGCAGCCACCATGGCCCGAAGCATCAACCGGGCCTCGTCCTCGTCGACCTTCGAGAAGTCCGGACCGTCCTTGGCCGGCGGCGCCGCACCGCGCAGGGCTCGGTACGCAATCCCGCCGATCAGCGAGAGACCGCCGAGCGCTGCGCTGGCGGC
Source organism: Methylobacterium sp. GXS13 (assembly GCF_001455965.1). Lineage (GTDB taxonomy): Bacteria > Pseudomonadota > Alphaproteobacteria > Rhizobiales > Beijerinckiaceae > Methylobacterium. The sequence continues at coordinate 8,042 of NZ_LKKO01000071.1, read as the reverse complement.
GATCCCACCGCGCCGGGCGCGCACCAGCGCGTCGACGATCTGCCTGCTATCCGCCATGTCCATCCTCCCGGGTTCATTCCGAATCGGATCGGAAACCCCCGGGAGGCGGCCAGGTTCAGGAATTGATGTCAGGCGTCGGCTTCGTCGTCCTCGTCCGCCTCGTCGATATCGACCAGGAAGACGATATCGGCTTCGTCCTCGTCCTCGTCGTCGGTCTCGCCGCCGGCATGGTGCTTGTCGTCGGTGAACTCGCCCTCGCCGTCATCCTCGGCCAGCGCGTCTTCGAAAATCTCGATCTCGTCCTCGTTTGCGGCCCGGATGATGAGGGGCGCGGTGCCGTTCCAGAGCGGCTTGCCCTCGCTCGTCATCGTCCGGATGTCTTCCTTGAAGCCTTCGCAGGTGAAGAGGTCCTTGGCGGACGCCTCGTCGCTGTTGATCACCGCGACGGCGGTGCCCTCGATCTCGAGCGTGAACATGGCCGGCATCCTTCTTGTAACCGTCCTTGGGCGCGCCCGGTCAGCGGGATCGCGCTCGGGTGCGACGCACCGCCCCGGGGAGAAATGCCTAAGCTTACCCCGGCGGTCATGAGCGCCGCGCGCGGATGCTGTAGGGGTGAACCGGACGCCCGCCAAGCCCGTCTCGGCCAGACCGCCCCGAAAGCCGTGGCGCGAATCCTGCCGGGCGGCGGTCACAACGAAACCGGACGGGAAGAAGGATCACCGCGGATGCGGATCAGGCTCGGCTGCGAGATGCGCTACGCCTTCCCCTATCCGGTGCCGATGGTGGTGATGCTCAACGTGCATCCCACCCGGGCGGACGCGCTTGAGGCACCCGATACGCTCCGCACCGATCCGCCGGTCCCGGTGGATCTCTATCGCGATGGTTTCGGCAATTTGTGCGGGCGCCTGACCGCGCCGGCAGGGGGCTTCACCATCGGCACCGACGCGGTGATCGGCGACGACGGGCACCCGGACCCGGTACACCGGGAAGCCGAGCAGCACGCGATCGAGGCGCTGCCAGCCGAGACGATCGTGTTCCTGCTCCCGAGCCGCTACTGCGAATCGGACCTGCTTGCCGACGAGGCCTGGCGCCTGTTCGGCCATATCGAGCCGGGCTGGAGCCGCGTGCAGGCAGTCTGCGACTTCGTCCACGACCACATCGCGTTCGGCTACGAGTTCGCCCATGGCGACCGCACAGCCCAGGATGCCTATGCCGGCGGGCGCGGGGTCTGCCGAGATTTCACCCACCTGGCCGTGGCCTTCTGCCGCGCGCTCAACGTTCCGACCCGCTACTGCACCGGCTATATCAGCTTCATCGGCGAGCCCGAACCGCACCCGGCCGGCGATTTCGCCGCCTGGATGGAGGTCTATCTCGGCGGACGCTGGCACGTGTTCGATCCGCGCAACAACAGCCCACGGATCGGCCGGGTGATGGTGGCCTACGGCCGCGACGCCGCCGACGTGCCGCTGACCCACACGTTCGGCCCCAATCCCCTCGTCGGCTTCCGGGTCTGGGCCGACCGGATCGACCATCTCGACGCCTCCGGCGACGCCCCGGTCCTGCCGGAAGAGCCCCTGCCGCCGCAGAGCATGGCGACCCGGACGGGGTAAGCCCGCGCCCGGGAACGCCTCGTGGGCTCCGCCCCCGAACCCCGCCAAAGGGCTCAGCCCTTTGGAAACCCGCTCTTTTCGGCGTCCTACACCCCGGCACCGCGGGCGATGGCGCGCTTGACCACCGCCTGCACCTCCGGGTTCGACAGGAACAGGTCGTGGTTGATCAGGCCGCCGCCGTAATCAGAGGCGTCGGCGACACGCACGCCGAGAGCCTCCAGCTTGGCGCGGTCGGCCGCGCCGGCCCGGACGCCGCCGGCGAGCGCCGCGGAGAGTTCGAGAGCCCGGTCGTTGGTCGAGGAGATCACGGTGATCTTCGACACGTCGGGACCGAGCCGGGACACGCCGTTCGAGAACAGGTCGAAGTCGATGTCCGGAGCGGCCAGCACGACAGCGCCGATGCGCGACATTGCCGCCTCGCCGGCTTCGGCTCGCAGCATGCGGATGGTCTCGAGGGTGAGCAGCGTGCCCATCGAATGCGCGACGATGTTGATACGCCCGCCGCTCGAGCTCGCGGTTATAGCCTTCAACAGGTCCTCGAAGGCGTCCCGCGACCAGAGCGCGCTCTCGCGATCGTAGTTGTAATCGAAGGTCGCAGCCGCCGACGGCCAGGTGAACAGGCCCGAGACGCCCCGGAACCGGATCCCGTCGGACAGGCGCGCCGCGCTGACGGCGGCGGATTCGAACGATTCCCGGTAACCGTGCACGTAGATCAGCACGTCGCGGCCGAGCGCCGCCTGCGCGAAGGCCTCCGCGGCCCCCGGGCCGGTCTCGGTCTTGGGCACCGCCCCGATGGTCCAGTCGCCGGTGATCACCGCCGAGACCTTGCCGAGCAGCGAGCGGTCGGGCGGCGACAGACGCACCTCGGCGAAGCTCAGGCCGCGGCCGCGCTCGGAATTGAAATACGGCGGCCGGGGCGGCGTCCCCACGGGCTTGCGCGTCGTCGCCACCAGCAGCACCGGCATGACGTCGAGCGCCGATTGCTTCTCGGGCAGCGCGGAGGTGCCGAGGTCATCGGTGACGCAGGCACCGAGGGACGGGGCGAGCCCCGCCGCCCCCGCGAGGGCGCCGATCCGGAGGAGTGCGCGGCGTGAGACGGTGTGGCTCGACATGATCCGGGTGCGTTCGGGCGGGGCGCCAACCGTCGCGCAGGATCGTGACCATGGCGGGGCACGATCATGGGCCGGACCTGTGGAGTACGGGTAATCAGCGGTTCGTGGTGCGGCGGACACAGGCATTTGACCGAGCGGCGTGCCGAGCCGAGCCCTCGCGGCGATACCCCCTCGACGGCAGCGCCAAGCGCCGCCATGAAGGGTTCATGACGCCGTCCATCGACATCGAGAGCCTGCGCGAGCGCCTGCTGCGCGGCGACCGCGCCGCCCTGGCAAGGGCGATTACCCTGGCGGAGTCGAAACGGCCCGATCACCGGGCGCTCGCCGCCACGCTGATCGACTCGGTCCTGCCCGAGACCGGCAAGGCGATCCGGGTCGGCATCACCGGCGTGCCCGGCGTCGGCAAGTCCACCACCATCGACGCCCTCGGGTCGAACCTCACGGAGGCCGGCCACAAGGTCGCGGTTCTGGCTGTCGACCCGTCCTCGTCGCGCACGGGCGGCTCGATCCTCGGCGACAAGACCCGGATGGCCCGGCTCGCCCACGATCCGAAGGCGTTCATCCGCCCGTCCCCGTCCTCGGGCACCTTGGGCGGCGTCGCGGCCAAGACCCGTGAGACCATGCTGCTCTGCGAGGCGGCCGGGTTCGACGTGATCCTCGTCGAGACCGTGGGCGTCGGCCAGTCGGAGACTGCGGTGGCCGACCTCACCGACTTCTTCCTCGTGCTGATGCTGCCCGGGGCGGGCGACGAGCTCCAGGGGATCAAGAAAGGCATCCTCGAACTCGCCGACATGATCGCGGTCAACAAGGCCGATTCCGGCGAGGCCGAGCAGCGTGCCAACGCCGCGGCGTCCGAATACCGCGCCGCCCTGCACATCCTCACCCCCGCCTCGGCGACCTGGACGCCGCCGGTGGTGACGATCTCCGGCTTCCACAACCTGCGCCTCGATGCCCTCTGGGCGAAGATCGTCGATCACCGGGAAAAGCTCACCGCCACCGGGGAGATCCAGGCCAAACGCCGAACCCAGGACGTGAAGTGGATGTGGGCCCTGGTCCACGAGCGCCTTCACCAGCGCCTGGTCGGCTCGCCCGAGGTCCGGCGCAGCACCGCCGAGGCTGAGTCTGGCGTCGCCCGGGGCGAGACATCTCCAGCCGCGGGCGCGGCGGCCATCGCCGAACTGATCGGGCTCTGAGGCTGCGCCGCTGGCGTTTACCCTGTTCCGCACCCGGCGGGCCGGATCTGAGAAAATCACCGCGGCGCGGTGCGCAAACTGGGTCTCGTGCGTTCGCTGCACGACGAGGGATCCTGCGGCGCCTCCTCTCGTACCGGTGCCGCGCTCACGTCGAGGAGAGAGTCATGGTGGATACGGATCGGATCGTCGGCGGCGCCAAGGAAGCCCTCGGCAAGGTTCAGGGCGCCGCGGGCGACTTCGTGGGCTCGAACCGGGACTCGGCGGAAGGCCGCGTCCGCGACGTCCAGGGTCAGGCCCAGAACGCCTACGGGCAGGTCAAGGACAAGGCCCGGGACATCGCCGACAAGGCCAGTGACTATGCCGGCGACGCCTATGGGCGCGCCGGCGACGTCGCGGAAGACGCCTACGAGCGGGGCGGCTCCTACCTGCGCGAGGGCCGCGCCGCGGTCGGCGCCCGGGTCGAGGAGAACCCGCTGGTCGCGTTGCTGATCACCGGCGCGGTGGGCTACGGTATCGCACTGCTGTTCCACGGGCGCCGCTGACTCACACGCGGCTCCGCCTCCAGAGGCGGAGCCGCTCCGGCCTTACTGCGCGGTCCAGCCGCCATCCATGCTGATATTGGCGCCCGTGATCTGGCTCGCCGCCTCGGAGCACAGGAACACCGCCAGAGCCGCGACCTGATCGACGGTCACGAATTCCTTGGTCGGCTGCGCCTTCAGCATCACATCCTCGATCACCTGCTCCTTGGTCAGGCCGCGCGCCTTCATCGTGTCCGGAATCTGCGCCTCGACCAGAGGCGTCCAGACATAGCCCGGCGAGATGCAGTTCACCGTGATCTTGTGGGGCGCGAGTTCGAGGGCCGCAGCCTTGCTCAGCCCGCTGATCCCGTGCTTGGCCGCCACGTAGGCGGACTTGAACGGCGAGGCGACTAGCGAATGCGCCGAGGCGGTGTTGATGATCCGCCCCCAGCCCCGGGCCTTCATGCCGGGGATCGCGGCATGCATCGCGTGGAACGCCGAGGACAGGTTGATCGCGATGATCTGCTCCCACTTCTCCGGCGGGAACTCCTCGATCGGCGAGACGAACTGGATGCCGGCATTGTTGACTAGCACATCGATGGCACCGAACGCCGCCTCGGCCTCCCGCACCATCTGGGCGACAGCCTCCGGCTTGCTCATGTCGGCCGCCGAGTAATGCGCCGTCACGCCGTGGTCGCGCTCGATACCGGCGCGGGTCTCCTCGATGACCTGCGCGTCTCCGAAGCCGTTGATCACGACGTTGGCCCCCTGTCCCGCAAGGGCGCGGGCGATGGCGAGGCCGATGCCACTGGTGGATCCGGTGACGAGGGCGGTCTTGGACGTAAGGGTCATGGGGCCTCCTGAGCTTCGTCCCGCTAAAGATGTGCCGGCTTTCGGGACGCGACGACGCGCAAGACGGGGCTTTTGACGTCGTGATCCCGTACCTGCCTCAAGGAAGGTGCGAAATCGACCCTTCCGGAGCGCGCGTTGCGGCAGCCGGTATCGGTTCGGCCCCACCGTCACGCATGTCCGCCGCGACAGCCTGATCCTGCGCCGGGAAGGCGAGGTCCACACGCAAGCCGGGCCCGTTATCCGTGAGCCGCAGCGTCCCCCGATGCAGCCGCACCACCGCGTTGACCAAGCTGAGCCCGAGCCCAAAACCCGGCCGCGAGCGCGCATCTTCCAGCCGGACGAAGCGCCCGAGCACACGGGCGCGCTCGGCCTCGGGGATGCCCGGACCGTGATCGGCCACGATCAGGCGTATGGCATCCCCAGCCCGCTCGGCCTCCACGGTGACCCGGGCCTCCCTCCCGTCGGCGCCGTATTTCAACGCGTTGTCGATCAGGTTGGCGAGCGCTTGACCGATCAGCTCGCGATTGCCCGCGATGATCAGGCCGTCCTCGGCCCGGACGTCGAGGGTCAATCCCTGATCCTCAGCCACCGCCTCGTAGAGTTCGCCCACCCCCCGCACCGCAGCGCCGAGATCCACCGGTGACAGGATCTCCTGGGCGCTGCCGGCCTCGAGCCGCGCGATCATCAGGAGCGCGTTGAACACGCGGATCAGCCCGTCGCTCTCCTCGATCACCGCCTCCAGGGCGGCGCGCAGCGCTTCGGGTGAGCCGGCGTTGCGCAGGGCTTCGTCGGCACGGTTGCGCAGACGTGTCAGCGGCGTCTTCAGGTCGTGGGCGATGTTGTCGGAGACCTCGCGCATGCCGCGCATCAACTCGCCGATCCGCTCCAACATCAGGTTGAGGCTGGCAGCCAGGCGGTCCAGCTCGTCGCCGTTGCCCGCCACGTAGAGCCGTCCGTCCAAGTCGCCCGCCATGATCGCCCGGGTGGTTTGGGTCATGGCATCGACCCGCCGCAGGACGCGGCTCGCCGCCAGCCAGCCGCCGATCACGCCGAGCACCACCACCGCGGCGAGCGACGTCCCGAAGGCCCGGCCGATCACCGCGCGTAGCCGGTCGCGTTCCTCCGTGTCGCGGCCGACCAGGAGCCGAAACCCGCCCGGCAGGGTGAAGACCCGTACGATCGCGCGATGGGGGTCGGTATCGGAGTCGCTGCGGCCGTAACGCGTCTCGCTCTGACCCGGATTCGCGAGCACCGCGGCGGGAACATACCCGACATTGCCGACCACGTGCTCGCCGCTCGCGGTGGTGACCAGGTACAGCGAAGCGCCGGGCTCTCGCGATCGGCGCTCGACCACGGTGATCAGCCGGCGCAGGCCGCCGGTATTGTACTGCTCCGACAGGCCGTTGATCTCGGCATCGATGGTGGAGACGATCTGGTCGTCCAGGACTGCCCGGGCGTTCCAGGCGACGTAGCCGAGCGCCAGGAAGGCGCAGAGGGCGAAGATCGCCAGATAGGCGATCGACAGCTTGAACGCCGTGGTCCGGAACAGTTTCTGGACCCGCGCGCCGACGGTCTCGCGCGGGATCGGCTCGACCGAAAAGCCCGCGCTCACCCGGTGCTGCTTTCATCGAAGCGCAGCACGTAGCCGGCCCCCCGAACGGTATGGATGATCGGTGACGCGAACCCCTTGTCGAGCTTCCCGCGCAGGCGCGACACATGGACGTCGATGACGTTGGTCTGCGGATCGAAATGGTAGTCCCAGACATGCTCGAGCAGCATCGTCCGGGTCACGACCTGGCCGGCCTGGCGCATCAGATATTCCAGCAGGCGGAATTCCCGCGGCTGCAGCACGATTTCCCGGCCGGCCCGGGTCACGCGGTGGGAGAGGCGATCGAGTTCGAGATCGCCGACCCGATAGCGGGTCTCCTCCGCGGCACCCGAACCGGCCGGGCGCCGGGCCAGCGCCTCGGTGCGGGCGAGCAGCTCGGAGAACGCATAGGGTTTCGGCAGGTAATCGTCGCCGCCGGCGCGCAGGCCCTTCACCCGGTCGTCGACTTGGCCCAGCGCGGAGAGGATCAGCACCGGTGTCGTGACCGCCTGCTCGCGGAGGGAGCGGATCAGCGACAGCCCGTCGAGCTTCGGGAGCATCCGGTCGACGATCAGGACATCATAAGCGCCTTCACGGGCGAGCGCGTAGCCGTCGAGCCCGTCATGGGCGCTGTCGGCGACGTGCCCCGTCTCGCGAAACGCCTTGACGAGATAGGCCGCCGCCTCCCGGTCGTCCTCGATGATGAGCAATCGCATGGACCCAGTCCATAGCGCGGCTCGCGAGAGGGGGGAACGCTGCTCTGTCACCACGGCCATCCCCAGCTCCCCTCCCCTCTCGGATGCGCGAGCGGGCCGAGTCCGGGGGCGGATCCCGGCCCGCTCCGAAGCCGAGGACCTCGGAGGGCACGAGGTCGGATGCGGGCTCCGGCCGCGCGAGCGGCCATCGGATCCTGCCACCATCCGAATTACCGGATGATCGCGCCGGCATGACTTTGCGGTAAGGAAGCTCGCCGCAGCGAACGGCAAAAACGCGAGTAGGCCGCCCTGTAAGGGGCGGCCTGTTCGCGTTCGCTGATCGTGTCGAGGGGATGTTGGGTGTGATTGCGTTGTGCGGGTCTGGCGGCGACCGACTCTCCCGTGCCTTGAGACACAGTACCATGGGCGCTGGCGTGTTTAACGGCCGAGTTCGAGATGGGATCGGGTTCTGGG
>NZ_LKKO01000070.1 GCF_001455965.1 Methylobacterium sp. GXS13 | reverse complement strand
CTATGTCGACAACCACACGGTCGGCTTCAAGGAGCTGAAGGAGCGGGCCGGCCCCCGCACGCCGGAATGGGCCGCGGAGATCACCGGCGTCCCGGCCGAGGACATCCGCAAGCTCGCTTACGAGATGGCCACCGAGCAGCCGGTAGGCATCCGCATGGGCGTAGCGCTGGAACGGCACTACGGCGGCGGCCAGACTATCCGGGCGGTGACCTGCATCCCGGCGCTGACCGGCGCCTGGCGCCATGTCGGCGGCGGCGTCACCCAGTTCGGTGTCTGGGAACACCCCTACAAGTTCGACGTCATGTGCCGGCCCGACCTGATCCCGGAGGGCACCCGCGTCGTCTCGAACCTCCAAATCGGCCGCGCGCTCACCGGGGAGATGCAACTCGACCCGCCGATCATGTCGATGATGTGCTGGAACTCGAACCCCGTCACGCAGGCGCCCGAGACCGACAAGATCGTCGAGGGGCTGATGCGGGAGGACCTGTTCATGGTCTCGGCCGAGCACTTCATTTCAGACACGGCCTCCTACGCCGACATCCTGCTGCCGGCCACGATGGGCGCGGAGATGGAGGACATGATCCTCTCCTGGGGCCACCTCTACCTGACCTACAACACCAAGTGTGCGGACGCGCCCGGCGAGGCGATCCCGAACAACGAGATCTTCCGCCAGCTCGCGGCCCGGCTCGGCTTCGAGGAAGAGAACTTCAAGTGGAGCGACAGCGAGTGCCTCGAGCACTACGTCGATTGGTCGTCGCCGGCCTGCGAGGGCATCGACCTCGCCTACATGCGCGAGCACGGCTTCGCCCGGCTGAAGGTCGGCACGCCGGACGACCGCGCTCCGCACCGGGACGGCAACTTCCCGACGCCGACCGGCAAGTGCATGCTCAAGGTTGAGGGCGCCACCAACTTCGTCGCGCCGCCGTTCCGGCAGATGTACGAGGGCTTCCAGCCGGGCGAGGCACTCGACCCGCTGCCGGACTATCTCGGCCCGCGCGAGTCCCACACGAACGACCCGGAGTTGGCGAAGCGCTTCCCGCTGAACATCGTCTCGCCCAAGAGCCATTACTTCCTCAACTCCTGCTACGCGAACATGGAGGACAAGCAGAAGGGCCAGGGCGAGCAGTTCGTGATGATCAGCCAGGCCGATGCCGACGCCCGCGGCATCCGGGATGGCGACAAGGTGCAGGTCGCCAACGACCGCGGCGCGTTCAAGGGCGTGGCGCACATCACCGACGACGTGAAGGCGGGCATCGTGGTCGCGACGCTGGGCTACTGGCGTCAGCTCAACGAGGGCACGGTCAACAGCATCTCGTCGGGTGCTTTCACCGACATGGGCCACGCGCCGTCCTTCTCGGACAACCTCGTCGAGGTTGCCCGGGCGAACTGAGAGCGCGACCGATCGGCCGAGCGACAAACAAGCGCCCTACGTGGCGTTTGTTTTTGGATAGCAGCCCTTTGATCAGCCTGTGCTGAGAACGAAGCGGACACCCGGGTGTTCGTCGAAATCGAGCACACCCGGGTGTCCGCTTCGCGCACCATGACGCCAGAAAGCGGACCGGTAGAAAATCACCCCAGGCGGCCATTCCGGTTTCGACCCGACACGGCCATTAAATGCCCGCAGCCGGGATCCCCAAAGCAGACGAAGCCCACAATCGCTGGAAGGCTGACTTTCGACCTTTGTTTCTCCCAGGAAGCGCTCGTTAGAAGGTTGCTTCTAAGGTCCTTCGCTGCCGGCGAGACACATAAGCACGGGTTGAGCCCAATCGCTTTCAATGCGATAGGCCCAGCAGGGTGCGCGGTCCGTCTAGTCGGGCCGGCAGGTCGAGCGCTGGTCGGGCCGCCAGCGCGGGAGACCCGTGCCCGTGCCGTCCCATTCCCACGCCGTTCCGCGGCGTCGCCGCCCCGTGTCGGCGCTTCGCGACATCCTGGTCAGCGAGGCCGGCGGCGGCCTCGTCCTGATGGCCAGCGCCGCGCTGGCGCTCGCCGTGGCCAACTCGCCGTGGGCGGATGCCTACTTCGCCGCGCTCAAGACCCATCTCGGCCCGCTCTCGGTCCTGCACTGGATCAACGACGCCCTGATGGCGGTGTTCTTCCTGCTCGTCGGACTGGAGATCAAGCGCGAAGGGCTCGACGGGCGCCTGCGCACATGGCCCGACCGGGTGTTGCCGGGGCTCGCCGCGCTGGGCGGCATGGCCGCACCGGCCCTCGTCTATGCCGCGGTCAACTGGACCTCGCCCGAGACGCTGCGCGGCTGGGCCATCCCCGCCGCCACCGACATCGCCTTCGCCTTGGGCGTCCTGGCGCTGCTTGGGTCCCGGGTTCCGGTCTCCCTCAAGATCTTCCTGACGGCGCTCGCCATCATCGACGATCTCGGCGCCGTGCTGATCATCGCCCTGTTCTACACCGCCGACCTGTCGCTCCCGATGCTGAGCGGGTCCGCGGCGACGCTCGCCGTGCTCTACGGGCTCAACAAGGCCGGCGTGGCGCGCCTGTGGCCCTACCTCCTCCTCGGCATCGTCCTCTGGGTGTTCGTGCTCGCCTCGGGCATCCACGCGACCATTGCCGGCGTGCTGCTGGCCCTGACCATTCCCCTGCGCCTCAGCGCCGGCAAGCCGGACGATCCGACCTCGCCGCTGCACATCCTGGAGCACGCCGTCCATCCCTGGTCGGCCTACTTCATCCTGCCAGTCTTCGGCTTCGCCAATGCAGGCGTGTCCCTGGCGGGGATCACGCCGCGGATGCTCCTCGACCCGGTGACGCTCGGCGTGGCGCTCGGTCTGTTCGTGGGCAAGCAGATCGGCGTGTTCGGCCTCGTCATCGCCGCCGTGAAGCTCGGTCTGGCGCAGCGCCCGGCCCATGCCGGGTGGTGGCAAGTCTACGGGGTCTCGCTCCTGTGCGGCGTCGGCTTCACCATGAGCCTGTTCATCGGCCTGCTCGCCTTCGCAAACGCGCCGGAGCTTGAGGCCGAGACCAAGGTCGGCGTGCTGATCGGCTCGCTCGCCTGCATGGCCGCCGGGGCGCTGGTGCTGCGGTTCGCCCCGGCCCGCCCGGCCGGCCGCTGAGCCGCGACCAGCCGCGCTCCATCGGGGCGCGGCGCCCCAATCGACATCCCAGAACCAGGTGAAGCATCATGCCTCGTCAGTTCCCGCGGCGTCGTCCCGGCGCCATCGAGGGCCGTCTCTCCGACCTCATCCTCGCCCTCACCGGGGTCCTGCTCCTCGGGATGGGGGTGCTGATGCTGCTGTCGTGGCTGTCGGGTGATGCCGAAGGCGCCATGGCCGGGTACGGCATGACGCGGGATTGCTGACACCGCCCCAGTGCGAACCGAAGACCGATGACGACGTTCACCGCGACGCTGCGCGAACTCTACGAAGGGGAGACGGAGCGCGCACACCGCTTCCGCTACACCCTGCTCGTGTTCGATGTGGCGACCATCGCCTTCGTGGTCGTCACCTCGTTCCTGCCGCTGAGCCCCTGGATTGTTGCCTGCGACGTGGCGGTCGGCCTGTGCGTGCTCCTCGACTTCGCCGCCCGCCTGCTCGTCAGCCGCGCGCCGTTGCGCGAGTTCCGGCACCTCAGCACCTGGACGGACCTCGTGGCGGTTGCCTCGTTCCTGGCCCCGCTGCTGGTCGAGGGCGTTGGCTTCTTACGCATCCTGCGGACGCTGCGCATGCTGCGCACCTACCACCTGCTGGAACGGTTGCGGCAGGACAGCGGGCTGTTTCGCCGCAACGAGGACGCGATCTTGGCGGCGACCAACCTCGTGGTGTTCGTGTTCACGATGACGGGCATCGTCTACGCCACCCAGCACGGCTCCAATCCGGCCATACAGACGCCGGTCGATGCCCTGTACTTCACCGTGACGTCGCTCACGACGACGGGCTACGGCGACATCACCCTGCCCGGGCCGACCGGCCGGCTGCTGTCGGTCTTCGTGATGATCTGCGGCGTAACGCTGTTCTTCCGCCTCGCGCAGGTGGTGTTCCGACCCTACAAAGTGCGCTTCCCCTGCACCGCGTGTGGGTTGCAACGCCACGAGCCGGACGCTGTCCACTGCAAAGCGTGCGGCAACATCCTGAACATCCCCGACGAGGGGGCATACTAGCCGTCCGAGGCGACGTCGCGGAAGCGCCGGTAGCGGTCCTCCAGGTCTGCAAGGTCAGACGGGTCAGCCACGTCGCGGCGGGCCGCGGCGACGACGAGGTCGGCATGGCGGGAGAGTTCCGCCGCCCGGTCGGGCCGCCTCTCGACCTCCGCGACGCGGGCAAGCACGTCGAGCATCCGGCCAAGCACGTGGACCGAGCCGGCCGCGTTCTGCCGGATCATGTGGAACATGGCATCGCACAGCCCGTCGTAGTCCGTGACCGGATGGACGAGCACGGCGCGGCCCTCGCGTAGAACCACGCCAGTCGGCAGGTGCCGCGGCGCGATCCGGCACAGGGCGTCGCCGAGATGGTCGACCACGCTGCCGGCGGTGAACGGGTCGTTGATGCCGGGGGAAAGCGCGCGGACCGCGATCTCGACCAACTGCCGCACCGAGTATTCCGGGTCCTGGAGCGCGGCGGGGCGGCGGCCCAGCGTCACCGCGTCGAGGACGGCGGCCTTGGCACCCTCAATCTCGCTCGACAAGAACGCGATGGGGAAACCGCTCGGCACATAGTCGCCGGGCCGCACCCGCAGGATGACCGTGACCCCGTGCTCCTGGGCCCAGTCCGCTAAGGCGTCCTCGTCGAGGGCCTGGACGTAGCCGCCGCCGGTCGCGGACACGGCCCTTCCTATTGGCGCGTCGCCGGGGCGGGCAGCCCCCGGCTCGTCACAGGAATGGGTCGCGATGGCCCGGCAGAGGTCCTGCTGGACGGCGTCGACCACGGTCTCGATGTTGATGCTCGTGGCGATGTGGTGGACGAACCAGACCAGCGTGCCAACCGCGACCAGCGCCAGGACGAGGGCGCCGGTGATCGCGATGTGCGGGACGAACGGGTCCTCCTCCACCGTCCGCACCGTGCGCAGGACCATGAGCGCGTAGGCGAAGGTCCCGAGGAAGATACCGAGCACCGTCTGGTTACGGCCGTCTCGGATGAAGTTGCGCAGGAGTCGGGGACCCATCTGCCCGGAGGCCAGGGTCAGGGCGGCTATGGTGATGGAGAAGGTCGTGCCGGCGACCCCGATGTTCGAGGAGGCGATGGCGCTGAGGAGCGCCCGCGCGCCCTCGGCCCCGCCGGAATAACCCCAGTTCGTGTCCGGCGAGGAGGGATCGAAGCCGGCGACGTGGGCCGTCTCCAGCCAGACCCCGAACTGAGCTACCAGGATGCAGCCGAGAACGACGAGGGCCGGCCGAAGCCAGAACATGTCGCCGAGGATTTCCAGCCAGGCTTTGACGCGCGCGCTCATCGTTACGGACCGATCCCTTCCGAGCCCGGCAACGACCGGCACGATGGGGCGTTCCGGATGACCGCTGGCGGGAAGGACGGCCCTTGATCTCGATCTTCGACCTCGCGGCGATGCTGCTGACGCTGTCGGCGCTGTTCGGCTGGCTGAACCGCCGCTTCCTGCGCATGCCGCACAGCATCGGCCTGCTCGTGATGGGCCTCCTCGCCTCGCTCGCCCTGGTGCTCGCCGACGTCGCCTTCCCGGCTCAGCACCTCTACCAGGACCTCACCCGCGTCCTTGACCAAGTCGACTTCACCGGCGTCGTCATGAACGGCATGCTGGCCTTCCTGCTGTTCGCCGGGGCGATGAACCTCGACCTCCGGGCGCTCCGGGAGCGGGCCATGGCGGTGGCGACCCTCGCTTTGCTCGGGACCGTCATCTCGACCGCATTGGTCGGCGGCACGTTCTGGGCGGCGGGGCAGGCGCTCGGAACCCCGGTGCCGCTGGCCTGGGCCCTGGTGTTCGGCGCGCTGATCAGCCCGACCGACCCCGTCGCGGTGCTGGCCACCCTGAAGAACGTGGAGGTGCCGGAAGCCCTCGAAGTCGAGATGCAGGGCGAGGCGCTGTTCAACGACGGCATTGGCATCGTGTTGTTCACGGTGCTCGTCGCCCTTGCGTCCGGCAAGGGTGGCGAGGCGACGAGCGCGGGTGGAGTAGCGACGCTGCTCGTGCACGAGGCCGGGGGCGGCGTGCTGCTCGGCGTCGTCACCGGCTACGTTGCCTACCGCGCGATGAAGGCCATCGACGACTTCCCTGTGGAGGTTCTGATCACCCTGGCCCTTGTGACCGGCACCTACGCCATCGCGCAGAAGCTCGGGGCGAGCGGGCCGCTCGCGGTGGTGGCCGCCGGGCTGCTGATCGGCGAGCGCGCACCGCGTTACGCGATGAGCGACACCACCCAAAAGTACGTCTCCGCCCTGTGGACGCTCATCGACGAGGTCCTGAACTCGGTGCTGTTCCTCCTGATCGGCCTGGAGGTACTCGTCCTGCGCTTCCAGGTCGCCGGCCTGGCCCTGGCCGCCTGCGCCGCGCCCATCGTGCTGGTCGCCCGCCTCGTCGCGGTCTCGACACCGGTCCTGCTGTTCCGCTGGGGCGGCAACCTCTCGCTCGGCAACGTGCCGTTTCTGACATGGGCGGGGGTGCGCGGCGGCATCTCGGTGGCGCTGGCACTCTCGATCCCGGAAAGCGATGCCAAGCCGGCCATCCTCGCGGCGACCTACGCCGTGGTGCTGTTCACCATCGTCGTACAGGGCTCGACCCTCGGCCTCGTGGCGCGACGTACCCTTCGAGCGAACTAGTCGGTCGTCGGACGCCTCCCAGTCGATACGAGCCAGGAGACGAACCATCAACGGGCCCGTGGAGAGACGTAGGCGGGCGCATCGATACGTCCGCTCGGATGGGTCGCCCGCCGGAAAGCGGACCGGCCGAAATCCACCCATTTGAGACGGTCCGCTTCCTGGTTGGGATCGGCAGAAGCAGACGCCGCGTCGCGCCGGTCCACGACCCTTCCACGGCGTTTAGGATGGCTGCTCACAAGCTGGTCGCTTCGATGATGGATAGCTGCAACCTCAGCTCGATCCGGTTAGCCGCTCCCAGTTCCCGTGTGCAAACTTCGCCCGATCCGTCTCATTGAGCGGCACGCGATCAAGGAAGCCGCGCGCCTCCCGCCCGGAACGATACTGGTAGGGGTAGTCGGTGGAGAACAGCAGGCGGTCCGGGCCAACGATCTCGAAGCAGCGCCGGAGGTACGCCTCGCTGAACATTCCGCTCGCGGTGATGTAGAGGTTCTCGCGCACTACCTCGGCGAGGCGCCGCTGCAGCCCTGCCGCGCGGTCGAGGGCGGCGAGCCGCTCGATGTAGAACAGCACCACCTCGCCCCAATGACCGAGGATGACCTGTAGGCCCGGCAAGCGGTCGAACACGCCGGCCGCGACGAGGCGCACGAACTGCACCCCGGCCTCGTAGTGCCAACCGAGCCCGTAGGCCGACAGCGCCAGATCAACCTGTGGCGAGATGCCGGCGTAGAGTGCCTCGCACACCGCCCGCTGCGGTACCTGCGGGTGGATGAACAGCGGCACGCCGAGCGCCGCCGCGTGCTCCAGAAGCGGCCGGAAGTCCTGATGGTCAAGGTTACGCTCACGGGTGCGACCGCAGAGCATTGTACCCTTGAGGCCGAGGTCACGTACGGCGCGCTCAAGCTCGCGTGGCGCCTCGTCCGGCACGGAGGTCGGCAGCGCCGCGAAACCTTGGAATCGCCCGGGATGCTGCGTCGTCGTCTCGGCGATGCGGTCATTGATGCGCCGCGCCAACTCCACGGCCCGATCCGGTGCGAGGTTGTGCAGCCCCGGCGTGGTGAGGGACAACACCTGCACGTCGACGCCGGCCTCGTCCATCAATCGCAGGCGCTCCTCGCCAAGGTCTTCCAGGCGCCGGCCGATCTCGCCGACGTCGAAGGCGGAGGCCGGGTCTGGCGCCGAGGTGGGGTCGGCCCAAGCTGCCCTGACCTCAGGGGTAAGCAGGTGCTCCTCGACGGCGATCAACCTCATCTCACATCCTCCCTTGCGCCTGGAGCCTGGAGCGTCCGAGATAGATCCCCGTGAAACAGTGCGGAACGCGCAGCGGACGCACTCGATTAATGCGCCATGTGCAGTCCCGATGACGCGAGCAGACCCGGGCCCCGTTCGGCCATGCCCGACCTCAGCCTTCTGCCCGCGCTCGACGCGCTCCTGACAGAAGCCAGCGTGGTCCGCGCTGCGCGCAAGATCGGCCTCAGTCCGTCCGCGATGAGCCGTACGTTGGATCGACTACGCACCACGACCGGCGACCCCCTGTTGGTGCGAGCGGGACGTGGCCTCGTGCTTACACCGCGCGCCGAAGCACTGCGCGACCGCGTACATCGAGCCACCCACGACATCGTTTCGCTCTTGCAGCCCGACGGCGAGACGCTCGACCTCGGTTCGCTCGCCCGGACGTTCGCGATCCGCGCCAACGACGGCTTTGTGGAGGTAGCCGGCGCGAGGCTGGTTGCCATTGCCCGGGCCGCGGCGCCAGGAGTGCGGCTGCACTTCGTGCCCAAGTTCGACAAGGACGCGCGGCTCCTGCGCGAAGGCGCCGTCGATCTGGAGATCGGCGTGCTCGGCGCAAGCGGCCCGGAGATCCGCGTCCAGGCCCTGTTCCGCGACCGGTTCGTCGGCGTCGTACGCAGGGATCATCCGTTGCTCGAAGTGCCGATCACGCCCGAAAGCTACGGTGCGTGCGAGCACGTAGCCGCTTCGCGGCGCGGTGTCCGGTCGGGCCCGGTCGATGATGCCCTTGCTCGGCTTGGGCTCTCACGCGAGGTCATCGTCGTGGTGCCGAGCTTCGCCGCAGCCCTAGCCGTTGCCGCGGGCTCCGACCTCGTAGCGCTGCTGCCGCAATCGTTCGTCGTCGCTCGCGCGGCAGCCAGCCTTGCGCCACCGTTCGCGATGTTCGAGCTGCCACTCAGCTTGGCTGGGATCACGGTCTCGCAGATGTGGCATCCACGCCTGGACGCGGATGCGAGCCATCGATGGCTTCGAGGGCTCGTGCTGAACGCCACCTCGACTTCGTCGAAGGCAGCCGAGCCGTAGTCTGGTTCGCCAGTCCGCTTCGATTCTTGCCACTACTGCAGGTCGGGGGCGGTCTGCGGCTCTAGTCCGGGCGGCGTTGCCCGGACCCAGGCACGAAAAGGCGAACAACCCCGAACTGCGAGCTCGAACGAGGTGTGATCGAATGCGACACGGATTGATCGTTCCGGCCTTCCTGTCCCTCGCCCTGGCGTGTGTTTCGGCGTGCAACTTTGACCCCGTGAGGCGGGGGATCGGCGTCCAATTCTGACCCCCTAACCTCGTTCTCGCAGACTGCCCTCCGGTACGGCCGGAAGGGTGGTGTAGGGGGATGAAGGGCGTGGACACGATTGCGCGCATCCGGCGCGAGTTCTTCACCCGCGGCCGCGCGATCAAGGACATCGTCCGCGACCTGCACGTCTCCCGCAACACGGTCCGGAAGGTCATCCGGTCGGGAGCCACCGCCTTCGCCTACGAGCGTGAGGTGCAGCCGCTGCCCAAGCTCGGGCCGTGGCGCGACGATCTCGATCGGATACTGACCACCAACGCCGGCAGATCTGGCCGCGAGCGGCTGACGCTGATCCGGGTCTACGAGGCGCTGCGCGGGCTCGGCTACGAGGGCGGCTACGATGCCGTTCGCCGCTATGCCAAAACCTGGAAGCGCGAGCGGGCCTCGGTCACGGCGCAGGCCTTCGTGCCGCTCACCTTCGCTCCGGGCGAGGCCTACCAGTTCGACTGGAGCCACGAGATCGTGCTGATCGGCGGCACGACCGTCACGGTCAAGGTCGCCCACGTCCGGCTCTGCCACTCGCGCATGCTGTTCGTGCGGGCCTATCCGCGCGAGAGCCAGGAGATGGTGTTCGACGCCCACGACCGGGCGTTCGCGTTCTTCCAAGGCACCTGCCAGCGCGGCATCTACGACAACATGAAGACCGCGGTGGAGACGATCTTCGTCGGGCGCGAGCGCGCCTACAACCGCCGCTTCCTACAGATGTGCTCGCACTACCTCGTCGATCCGGTCGCCTGCACGCCGGCCTCGGGCTGGGAGAAGGGGCAGGTCGAGAACCAGGTCGGGCTGGTGCGCGAGCGCTTCTTCACCCCGCGCGTCCGGGTGAAGAGCTACGAGGAGCTGAACGCGCTCCTGCTCGATCAGGTGATCGCCTACGCCAAGGTGCATCCTCATCCCGAAGAGCGCGAACGCACCGTCTGGGAGCGGTTCGAGGCCGAGCGGGCAGCCCTCGTTCCCTATGCCGGTCGCTTCGACGGCTTCCACGCCATCACCGCCTCGGTGTCCACGACCTGCCTCGTGCGCTTCGACAACAACCGCTACTCGGTCATGGCCTCGGCCATCGGTCGACCGGTCGAGGTGCGGGCCTACGCCGAGCGCGTCGAGATCCGGCAGGACGGGCGCACCGTCGCCGAGCACGAGCGCGCCTTCGGCCGGGATCAGACCGTGTTCGATCCCTGGCACTATGTCCCCGTGCTCGCCCGCAAACCCGGCGCGCTCCGGAACGGCGCACCGTTCAAGGACTGGGTGCTGCCTGCCGCCCTCGACCGGGTCCGACGCAAGCTCGCCGGCAGTGCCGGGGGTGACCGGCAGATGGTGGAGATCCTCACCGCCGTGCTCGCCGACGGGTTGCCGGCCGTCGAGGCGGCCTGTGCCGAGGCCCTGCGCGAGGGCGTCCACTCGGCCGACGTCGTCCTCAACATCCTCGCCCGGCAGCGCGAGCCGACCACGCCCGTCACCATCCTGACGCCCGAGAGCCTGCGGCTGCGCCACGAGCCGGTCGCCGACTGTGCCCGCTACGACAGCCTGAGGAGAGCCCTATGATGGAACGCCAGCACATCCTCGCCACCATGGGCGAGCTGAAGCTCTTCGGGATGAAGGCAGCCTACGACGAGATCATCAAGATTGCGCTCAAGCGCACCCACGAGCCGCAGCAGATCGTCGGCGACCTGCTCCAGGCCGAGATCTCCGAGAAGCAGGCACGCTCGATCCGCTACCAGATGACGATCGCCAAGCTGCCCCTGGCCAAGGACATCGCCGAGTTCGCCTTCGACGGCACTCCGATCAACGAGGGGCTGGTGCGTGATCTCGCCGGCGGGGAGTTCCTGGCGCATCAGCGCAACGTCGTGCTCGTCGGCGGCACCGGCACCGGCAAGACCCACCTCGCCATCGCCATCGCGCGGGCCTGCATCCGGGATGGCGCGCGGGGCCGGTTCTACAACGTCGTCGACCTCGTCAACCGGCTCGAAGCCGAGGCACGGGCCGGCCGGCAGGGCCGCATCGCCGACCATCTCGCCCGGCTCGACCTCGTGGTGCTCGACGAACTCGGCTATCTGCCGTTCGCGCAGTCGGGTGGCCAGCTCCTGTTCCACCTGATCAGCAAGCTCTACGAGACCACCTCGATCGTGGTCACCACCAATCTCGCCTTCGGGGAATGGCCGAGCGTGTTCGCCGGCGACGCCAAGATGACCACGGCGCTGCTCGACCGGCTCACCCACCACTGCGAGATCGTCGAGACCGGCAACGAGAGTTGGCGCTTCAAGAACCGCGCCTGAGGCCGGCGCGCACATCGCGCTGGCTGGACCCCTGATCAGCCCGGCTGCGCCACCCCGACCCGCTTCGCGGGGCTGATCAGGGGCGTCCCGCCATACCCATCCAGGGGGTCAAAGTTCGACGCCGATCCAGGGTCAATGTTCAACGCTGTTTGACAATGGAACAGCCTGAAGCCTCCCCCACCCTAACGTACGAGGCGCACCCGGGCTGCTCGAAGAACTGATCGCGGGACAACAGGTACGCCCCGGATGTCGGTGTCGCCCCAAAGTGCCAAGCCTCGCCTCCGACGGTCGTCGGTGACCTTATCCGGACGTTCGGCGGCTGCCCGGGCGCGTTCGGCGGCGGCTTGGTAGCGGTCGAGGGACATATCCGGGGCGGCGAGGTGCCGCCGGATCACGGCGCGGCGTGCCCAACTTGCAGCCCGTAGCCGGTCGAGCGCAGCACCTCGAGACCTCGTCAGCCACCTCCGCCACCGCGACCGTCAGGTCGGACATCGCATCCACCAAGTCGTCGAAGCCCGACGACCCTTCCGCCTCCGGCGGCGCCATCGCGCCCATGATGGCCGGCAACAGCATCTACATCGCGGCTGGCCTCCGCTCGATCCGTTCCTCGTCCAACGTCCGGTTCTTCCGGAGTGAGACCTGCGAGGTGCGCCCGCACCGTCGCGTTCCGGATGCGTTCGCCGGTCAGGCGACTGGCCGCCGCGCCGACCATCCACGACGAGAGGCGCCTCGTCCGCGGCTTGAACCCGGCCCCATGGAGTCCGGACTCGCGCGCAGCTTTCGCTCCCGCCGACAAGGACCCCCAACTGCGAGGCCCGCACGCGACCTGTCGAGCGCCTCCACATCCTGAAGCTCCTCCTGCGGCACACGGTGCAGTACGCCGGCGCACGACTTCGAGGCACCTGTGCTCATGTCTTGCTGCCGAAGCCATGGCGCTTCGGGACCGCTCGGGAGGCCATCGAGATGCCCAACCAGTTTCTCATCTACCGAAAGATTCCGATATTTTTTCACTAAAGCGAAAATCGGTTGGCGAGTTTAGGTTTTTGCGCCATACCGAAAAATCTGGGAGATTTTTCGGTATGGGAGAAAAAGACACGCGCCGGCGGCTAGCCGGACAGTTGTCGGCAGCCCGCCGCGACCATGGTTGGCGTCTGTTCGATCTCGCGCGCAGAACGGGCCGCAATCCCGGTCGACTGAGCGAGATGGAGACCGGCAAGGCGAACAGCACGCTGGACAGCTTGTCGGAGGTCGGAGAAGCGCTGGGGCTCGCCCTGGTGTTTGTCCCGAGGGACAAGCTGGACGCCGTGCTGGCACTCACCGGTTCCGCGCCGAACACGACACCCGTCCCTCAAGACGTCCCGTCCGCCTTCGAGGAACTGTTCGTCCGACCTCCCGAGGACGGAACCGAGGAGGACGACCATGCGCGTCCGTAACTCGGCAGCCGTCCTGGGGATCTTCCTCGCAACCGAGCCGGGACGGCAGCTCAGAGTCGGGAGTCTCGTGCGCGACAATGCCGGCGTGATCACCTTCAACGTGGACCCGGCCTACATCGCGTTGGGCGCCGGCCGCCCGATCGTGAGCTGCGCCTGGAAGGGAGCCACCGAAGAGAACAGCCTCGCCCGTCTGGCCAGCAAGGCCGACAAGGTGATGCTGGGATCGCTGCTTCCGCCGTTCTTCGAGAACCTGCTGCCCGAGGGAGCGCTGCGGGAACTCGTCGAGAAGGAGCTCGGCGCCGGCGACTACGACAACTTCGATGTGCTGACGAAGCTCGGGGGCGATCTGCCGGGAGCCATCGTCGCGGTTCTGGAAGCCGGAGAATTCCCACGGCATCGCGCAGCCAGCGGCGTCCAGGCGGCCTCGGCCTCCGATGCGGTCGATGTGCCGACAACGAAGATCAGGTTCTCCCTAGCAGGCATCCAGCTGAAGTTCTCCGTGACGCAGAGGAGCGAGCGTCTGACCGTGCCGACGCAGGACGGCACCGGGGAGATCATACTCAAGACGCCGTCGAGGAGGGATGCCTTCGTCCCGGAGGCCGAGTTCACGGCCCTGACCCTCGCGGGAGCGGCCGGCGTGGACGTCGCCGAGGCGTGGCTCGTCGACCCGGACGCCGTCGACGGCATACCCGAACGCTTTCTGACCGGAAGCGCCCGATCGCTCGCGGTACGTCGCTTCGACCGCGGTCCGGACGGTCGCCGGATCCATATCGAGGATTTCGCTCAGATCATGGGCGGGATCGGCGACGACAAATACACCATGGGCAACGATGAGACGATGATCAACATCGCCGGCCGCTTCTCGACGGACCGCAACGGACAGATCCTTGAAGCGATGAGGAGGGTTCTGGTCAACATCCTGCTTGGGAACGGCGACGCGCACCTCAAGAACTGGTCGCTGATGCACCGGAATGGCGAGACCAGGCTGACTCCGGCCTACGACGTGGTACCGACCTTCCTGTTCGGGGACGACACGATGGCCCTCGAGTTCGGCAACAGGAAGAATCCGTACATCATGGGTCTGAGCATGGTCGAGGGCGCTGCGCGATTGACCCAGATCAATCCGAGGATCCTGCTGAGGGACGCTAGGCGAACGGTAGATCTGGCCCTGGATCGTTGGCCGGACCTTCTGCGGGACATGCCGCTGCCCGCCGACATGAAGAATCGTCTGCTCGAGCGTCTGCCCAAGCTCAGACTCGTGCAGGAGGTCCGCCCCTCCTTCACGGTCACGGCCGACTACAGGGACGCCGGCGGGGCGACGGGATCGCCGAGCCGGGGATGATGCGTACGGCCGGATCGGAGCGCCTCTCGAACACCCCCGTGGACGGGCAGAACGCAGACGGCCCACCCGCCCCGGTGCATCGCTTCAGTTGCGCCGGACATGACGACATCGATCGCGGGAGCGGAAGTCCGCATCGACCCGGCGATCGAAGGCATGGTCCCGTCCGCGATGGCATTCGGGGTCGGCTGCGAGTTTCGGGCGCCCATGGCGGTGGCAGTCATCGCCGGCCTGATCGTCTCGACCCTGCTCTCCCTCGTCTTCGCGCTGGCCGTGTTCCTGCTGATCGACAGCCTCGGCAACCTCCTCGGGCGCGTGCTCGGACGGTTCCACATGACCGCTTTCGCGGCGTTCATGACCGCAGGGTTGGCGCTCGTTCCTGCCGGTCGGGCCATCGTGCTCGGGTACACGACCCCTCTCTGGGTGGCGCCTGCCGCCTTCCTTTTCCTCGGCGAACGCATTTCGACCCGGCAGACGGTTGGCCTCGTCGTCGGCCTCGCCGGTCTGCTGCTGCTCTTCGGGCCTGCCAGCCTGGATTGGGGGAACCGGCAGGCTCTCCTCGGCCAAGGATTGCTGCTCGTCGCCGCCCTCTGCTGGTCGGTCAGCATCGTCTACACCCGTGCCCACCGGTGGGTGGCGACGCCGCTTCAACTCATGCCCTGGCAGTGCCTGCTGGCCGCGGTGGTGCTCACGACCCTCGCGTTTCTCATCGAGGGTGCGCCACCCGATCCCGGCCGGGTGAGCACACCTGCCCTTCTGGCGCTTGGCTATAACGGCGTGGTCGGCACCGCGCTGGGCTTCTGGGCAATGACGGTGGTGGGTCGCCGGGTGCCGGCTGCGACAGCCTCCCTCGGTGTCCTTGCGACGCCGGTTCTCGGTATCGGGCTATCAACGGTCATCCTTCGCGAGGCTTTCGATCCCATCCTCGTCCTTGCCGCTGCAATCATCCTGACCGGCATTGCCCTTGGCACTATCGGCCAGGGGCGCGTGGCCCAGCGTCTGCGATGATCCCCCCCCCCCCGCCGAAATGCTGGCTGTAGGGGCGTCCGCTTTTGGGGACCGCACAATCGAGATTGGATGACTGGGTTGGGTCGGAAGCCGAAGGGCGGTTTGGGGTGGATGTTGGACGGTCCGCTTCCGCTTGAGTAGGAGGTGGAAGCGGACGTCTGAGGTGTTAGTCATCCCATTAGGTGGAAGCAACACGCCGCTCGTGTTAGGCGGCGCGGACGGTCGCCAGAAAGCGGCCGACCTCGGCCGTCAGGTGCTCGGACTGGCGCGACAGCTCCGAGGCCGCACCGAGCACTTGGTGGGCGGCTGCACCCGTATCCTCCGCCGCGCTAGCCACGCCGGCGATGTTGCCCGTCACCTCGCCGGTGCCGGTCGCCGCCTGGGCGACGTTGCGCACGATCTCCTGCGTGGCCGCCCCCTGCTGCTCGACCGCCGCGGCGATCGAGGTGGCGGTGGCGCTGATGTCGCGGATCCGCTGCGTGATGCCGCCGATCGCGGCAACCGCCTGACCGGTCGAGGCCTGGATCCGACCGATCTGACCCGAGATCTCCTGGGTCGCCCGGGCGGTCTGGCCGGCCAGCTCCTTCACCTCGGCCGCCACCACGGCAAAACCCTTGCCGGCCTCGCCGGCCCGTGCCGCCTCGATGGTGGCGTTAAGCGCCAGCAGATTGGTCTGGCCGGCGATCGAAGAGATCAGCCCGACCACGTCGCCGATCCGCTCGACGGCCCCACTCAGTTCGAGCACCAGCGCGCCGGTCTGGTCCGCCTCGGCCACGGCCTGCCGCGCGATCGCCGCGGAGCCGTCGACCTGCCGACCGATCTCCTGGACGGAGGAACCGAGCTCCTCCGCCGCGGCCGCGACCGTGCCGACGTTGCTGGCCGCTTCCTCCGCAGCGGCGGCGACGGCGGTCGATTGCGCGGCCGTCTCGGCCGCGGTGCCGCTCATCGCGCCGGCCGTCGCCTGTAACTCGGTCGCCGAGGACGATACCGTGCCGATGATGCCGCCGACCGCGGCCTCGAAGCTGTCCGCCATCTGCCGCATGCCGGCCTTGCGCTGCTCCTCCGCGGTCAGCCGCGCCTGCGCGGTCTCCGCCTCCAGCTGCCGGGTGCGGATCAGATTGTCCTTGAACACTTGGACGGCCGCCGCCATCGCGCCGACCTCGTCGCGGCGCGCGTGGTGGGGCACCTCGCCGCCCGTGTCGCCCGCGGCTAGGATAGTCATCGCGCCCGTCATCGCCTGGATCGGGCGGGACACGCGCAGCAGCACGAACGCGGTCGCGCCGCAGGCCGCCAGCACGCTCAGCGCGATGAAGAGATAGGCCGCCAGGGTCGCAGACTGGGTCGCCGCCATGGCGCTGTCGGCATCCGCGTGCGCGCCACGCTCGTTCAGAGCGACGTCCTTGGCCAGCGTGTCGCGGGCCGCATTATACAGATCGATGTTGGCCGGGTCGGCCATGAGTTGGATTCCGTCGGCGCTCTTGCCCGCCTCTGCGCGGCGCACCGCCTCGCGGCCGACGGTCTGGTAGCGCTCCCAGGTGGCGCCGAACGCGGCGTAGAGCGCCTGCTCCTCGGCCGACGAGATCAGCGGCTCGTAGGCCTTCCGGGCGGCGGCGAGTGCCACGCTGGCCTCGTCGATCTGCCGCGCGTTTTCGACCCGCTGATCGGGACTGCCGGACAGGGTCAGCGTGCGCAACTGCTTGATGCGGACCTCCGAAGCGGCGGCGCGGATGTTGGTGATCGCCACGACAGAGGGGAGCCAGTTCGTGGCGACGCCTGTGACGTTGGTCCGGATGCCCAAGAGCGTGATGGACATCAGAGCGGCTTGACCGGCGCACAGGAGCGCGAGGAGGCCGAAGGCGGCGAGGAGCGACGCTTTGACATTCAGACGAAGGCGCATGATCCGGTCCTGGACGAGGCGTCCCGAACGCCGCGTCACCGCCTGCCGGAGCGCAGGGGATCGGGCAACCGCACGGGCACGAAGAGGTAAGCCTGGGCCGACTGCCCGCCCTCACAGGTAGCCCGCCAAGCAACCAATCCTCCGCCCTGAAAACCTTAAGATTTGCGGGCGGCGTGAGGCCTGTCGGGTTATTCTCCCCTCAAATAAGCGTGATATTTCGGGCCGACGCTCGGCGTCGTGTCACTCCGTCTACCGAAAGTTGCGGTCATGAAACTCTTTTCTCTGAGAGGTCGCGCCTACAGAAAGTACTTATTTCTTCAAGGACAGAGCGTTGCGACACAGGGACTTGTTTTCTTTTAACGCTACACCACCGCCTCAATCTAAACCGCATCTTCATCATGTCCCTTCATTCGAATTTTAGGTGCAAGCGCTTATAGGAGGGCTATGATCTACGGTGCTGCCCGCTTAGCTGCCGACCACGCACTCGGCTTTGTTTTTACTGCCGTTGTCATCTGCCTCGCGGCTGGATGGCTAGTCGCTACTTTGATGCGTACGGTCAGCGATGCCGATCCTGCTTACCGATATCGCTGGATCGCGGGCACGGCGGTTGTTGCCGGCTTGGGCGTCTGGACGACTCATTTCGTCGCCATGCTGGGCTACCGGCCCGACATGGTGCTGACCTTTGACGACATGAGAACTATTGTCTCGGCGCTGATCGCCATTTTGGTTGCGGGCCTGCCGTTGGCCGTAGCTCGGCTTTTTCCATCGTGGCGGATCCGTGCTGTGGCCGGTGCGATTGCTGGGCTTGGCATCGTTGGGATGCACTACGCCGGCATGGCCGCGATTGAAGGATGCCAACAGACACATTCGCCGCTCATGAACGTTCTGGCTGCCGGTATTGGTGCCTGCAGCCTCGCGCTGGCTTGTGGCCTGCCGCGACGCTTGGCGACCCCCCGGGTAGTCTGCGCTCTTTTCACCCTCGCCGTTACTGGTACTCACTTCGCCGCGATTGCTGGCACGACGCTAGCGCGCATTCAGGGTTATAGCGGCTTCCCGCACGAGAATATTGTGCTCAGCATTTTCACCACTGCGGGGGCAGCTGTACTCTTCCTCGGGGCGTTCCTGACTATAATTGCAACACAACGCTTCGACGCCCAGGAGCGCGCCCATTCTTCGGTCCTGAGAACCGCACTCGACAATATGTCGAACGGCTTGTTATATCTCGACGCATCCGAGCGCGTGCGCCTGTACAATCGGCGTTACACTGAAATTTATGGCATTCCTGTCGATGTTGACCTAACAGGCAGAACAATCGACCAGATCATCGACATTGTCGGCAATTGCCATCATTGGACCACAGACCGGCGCGTAGCGGCGCGCCAGCGTGTTGACGAATGGCGGAACGTCGAAAACTCGAGGCAAATCGACTATCCGCTTGAGGACGGACGCATTCTGCAGGTCGAGATCCGTCCGATCGAGGAAGGTGGTAATGTCGTTACCTTCGACGACGTCACTAAAGAGCGCGCGGCACAGCGCCGGATCGCGGAATTGGCCTTCTCCGATCCCCTGACCAAGCTCGCCAATCGCCGCGCCTTGAATGCGCGTTTGGATCGCGATTTTGTACCCAAGCGAGTCGTCAAGCTCCTGCTGATCGATCTCGATCGCTTCAAGCAGATTAACGATACATACGGTCACGTTGTCGGTGATCAGCTGCTGATACAGGTGGCCAATAGGCTGAAGACGATCGCGGGATCGGACGGGTTCGTAGCCCGGCTCGGCGGCGACGAGATGGCGGTGCTGGTCTACGGCGATCAGGCACAGGCAATGGCTGTCGCCACCGAGGTGATCGAGGCTCTTGCCCTCCCGTACGGGATCAATGACCTCACAGTGTCGATTGGCTGCAGTATTGGCATGTGCTGCACGGATGATGCGCGCGATGCGATCGAACTCATGCAGTTCTCAGACATCGCGCTATACGAGTCGAAGCGGCAGGGTCGAGGTAGAACGAGCTGCTACACGCGCGACATGCTGAAGACCGTCGCCGATCGGGTTCAGCTTGAAACGGACATGCGAACCGCGATTGAACGTTGGGAGATGCATCTGGCCTATCAGCCGGTGATCTCACTCGTTGACGATCGGATCATCGGCTATGAGGCATTGATCCGTTGGGATCACCCGACACTCGGGGCTGTTTCCCCGGCCCGTTTCATCCCGTTGGCGGAGGAGACCGGACAGATCGTCCCGATCGGGGCTTGGGTGTTGCGGGAGGCCTGCCGACAGGCCGCTCAGTTACCAAGCGATGTCTACGTGGCGGTGAACGTTTCACCGGTTCAATTGCGCTCGCCGCAGCTTCTGTCCGATCTCACGCAGGCTCTAGCCAAGAGTGGCCTGCCAGCCAAACGGCTGGAGATCGAGCTCACGGAAACAGCGATCGTCGAGGATGGACCTCAGATAGCCAAGGTCCTGAACGCCATTCGCCGCCTCGGTGTGACGGTGGCGATGGATGATTTTGGCACGGGTTACTCATCGCTCTCACATCTGCGCGACTTGCCGCTCGACCGCATCAAGGTGGATCGTTCGTTCGTGGCCACGGCGGAGACGGATCGCCACTCGTTGGCTGTGCTGAAAGGCATCACGCAGATCGCTCGCGCGTTGAATGTCGCGCTCCAGGCGGAAGGCGTAGAGACGCCATCGCAGCTAGCGCTTATGCGCGATGTCGGTTGCGACGCGATCCAGGGCTACTTAGTCGGACGGCCGCAACGATTGGTGGAGAGCAATGTGGCGATGGCTCTGTCGGCTTAAGTTTGCGACCGGGGGCCATGACCGTCCGGTTTCGGGGCGCGTTGACGGCCTTCTGTATGGCAGTGTTGGGTCGCAAGCCGAATGACCGCTTGGGGTGGTTTCCTGCCCGTCCGCTTCCAGGGAGCGGATGCATCGAAGCGGACATAGCCGTGGGGACCGCTTACGACCCTTTGCGGCAGGCCGAAAGGTCCACTTTCTGGTAGCTTACTGAGTGAAGACCTAGGAACTTAGCACGGATACCTGCGTCTACTTGGTTTCTGCGAAAAGCTCAAAACGCCAACCTGCGGCGAGTGCTGATCTTCGATCCTTCCAATCGCCGTCGAATTTAATCTCTGGATTGCCAGATCTACAAATTGCGTGCACGTTCCGAGCCGCCGCACAGAAGTAGTCTATGTGCGGGTATGCAACGGAAACCGGAGCGCTCCTTATGGACCGCCTACAAACAGATCGGTGCCTGGAGGTTGCCCGTGAGTTGCGCGCGGCGGCCGAAGAGACGCGGCAGACGCTCCAGGCCTCGCGCGATCTCGTTCGGCGCTCCCGCGAGCAGTCCGCCGCAGAGCCGCCTGCAGGTCGCAAGGACGACGACCTAGGCCCGTCGAACCAATTGGTGACGTCCCTCATCGAGGCCTACGAGGCCGCGGAAGACGACCCCGACACCCAGACCCGCCTGCTCCTCGGTCACGTGCTCCATCATGTCGGGCGTCGCATCGCCGGTGTGATGGGACCGCGGGCGGCCGGGATCGCTGTGCATTGATCGACGCGGCAGAGGGATCGGCGGACGGTCATGATGAACGGTGACGATCCGCAGGACGACGACCCCGGTGCGCTGGTCCGCATCGCCCGGTCGCTGGGCGTTCCGGTGGCGACCTTCCTGACCGCCGACCCGGCTCGGGCACCGGAGATCGAAACCGCCGTGGCGGGCCTGGATCATCTCCCCGAAGTGGTGGCGCTGCTGCGGCTGTTCGGGCGGCTGAAGAGCCCCGAGGCCCGGGCCCGCTGCCTCGCCTACGTCGTGCAGGAGGCCACGCACGACAGCTGATCCGCACGGCCGTCCTCGACATCGGGCGAGAACGCAGGATGCTGGGACCCGACGAACGGCATTGCATCGATCCGAAGGCTCAGAACATCGTGATGGACCACGACCACTTTCCGATCGTCGGCATCGGCGCGTCCGCGGGCGGCATCGAAGCGATGCAGGGCTTCTTCCGCGGGGTGCCGGAGACGCTCGGGGCAGCCTTCGTCATCGTCACGCATCTCAGCCGGGACCACACCATGGGGATGGGGAGTGGGCCTATGACCGCTTTCCGGCCGCTCCGATGATCAGCGGTACGACCTACTTGGGTCGGTAGCGGAATGGCTGCTCGGGGTGGTTTTCGGCCGTTCCGCTTATGGGAGCGGCGACGCGGGAAGCTGCCATTCCTCGACTGAGCTTTGGTGCGTAAATCTAGCGGCCTCTTCACGATGCTCGGTGAAAGGCGAGGCCCGCCGCAAAAGTGGCTAAGCCCAGCCGAGTTCTTTCACGGCCCGGGCGTCATTCCAGATCTTTGTCAATCCGACAATGCGATCACCTTCGAACTGCATGACATACACATAGTCGGTCGACGTGGACTTCCCCGTAGGCGGGCATGGACCGCCCTCGCCAGTGTGGGTCCCATGAAAGACTCCGTAGGCCGCTACGTTCCGGCGCTCCTCGTCGGTCGCGAAGGATCGCACCTCGTACCGACCGTCGGGAATGAAGGTCAGGAGCCCCTTCATCCACTCCGTGTATTCCCGCAGAGAGGTCACGCCGGCCAGGGCATCAGCCTGGGCCGAAAAGGTCGCATCGGGAGTGCAGTATCGCTCGCATGCCTCCCAGCCCCCGCCCGTCTCGCAGGCGTCGAAGAAGGCCCTTGCTACCGTCGTGATGCCGCCCATGCCTGGATCGCCCTTTCATTGCCGGAAGCGCCGCATGTAGCGGATGCCATCCGCGCGAGCACCCTCTGGGAATGCCGGCGCGGATGGCCGTTCAGCTAGTTCGCTCTTGAGACCTCGACGAGGTTGTCGGAGAACGAGGGTGCGTGGCCCATGTCGGTGAAGGCGCCGGACGAGATGCTGTTCACCGTGCCCTCGTTGAGCTGCCGCCAGTAGCCGAGCGTCGCCACGACGATCCCGGCCTTCACGTCGTCGGTGATCCGCGCCACGCCCTTGAAGGCGCCGCGGTCGTTGCCGACCTTCACCCTGTCGCCGTCCCGGATGCCCCGAGCCTCGGCGTCGTGCTGGCTGATCATCACGAACTGCTCGCCCTGGCCCTTCTGCTTGTCCTCCATGTTCGCATAGCAGGAGTTCAGGAAGTAGTGGCTCTTCGGCGAGACGATGTTCAGCGGGAAGCGCTTAGCCAGCTCCGGGTCGTTCGTATGGCTCTCGCGCGGGCCGAGGTAGTCGGGCAGCGGATCGAGCGCCTCGCCGGGCTGGAAACCCTCGTACATCTGCCGGAACGGCGGCGCGACGAAGTTCGTGGCGCCCTCGACCTTCAGCATGCACTTGCCGGTCGGCGTCGGGAAGTTGCCCTCCCGGTGCGGCGCGCGGTCGTCGGGCGTGCCCACCTTCAGCCGGGCGAAGCCGTGCTCGCGCATGTAGGCGAGATCGATGCCCTCGCAGGCCGGCGACGACCAGTCGACGTAGTGCTCCAGGCACTCCGTGTCGCTCCACTTGAAGTTCTCCTCCTCGAAGCCGAGCCGGGCCGCGAGCTGCCGGAAGATCTCGTTGTTGGGGATCGCCTCGCCGGGGGCCTCGGCGCACTTGGTGTTGTAGGTCAGATAGAGGTGGCCCCAGGACAGGATCATGTCCTCCATCTCGGCGCCCATCGTGGCCGGCAGCAAGATGTCGGCGTAGGAGGCCGTGTCCGAGATGAAGTGCTCGGCCGAGACCATGAACAGGTCCTCGCGCATCAGCCCCTCGACGATCTTGTCGGTCTCGGGCGCCTGCGTGACCGGGTTCGAGTTCCAGCACATCATCGACATGATCGGCGGGTCGAGCTGCAGCTCCCCGGTGAGCGCGCGGCCGATCTGCAGGTTCGAGACGACCCGGGTGCCCTCCGGGATCAGGTCGGGGCGGCACATCACGTCGAACTTGTACGGGTGCTCCCAGACGCCGAACTGTGTGACGCCACCGCCGACGTGGCGCCACGCGCCGGTGAGCGCCGGGATGCAGGTCACCGCCCGGATGGTCTGGCCGCCGCCGTAGTGCCGCTCCAGCGCCACGCCCATGCGGATGCCTACCGGCTGCTCGGTGGCCATCTCGTAAGCGAGCTTGCGGATGTCCTCGGCCGGGACGCCGGTGATCTCCGCGGCCCATTCCGGCGTGCGGGAGCCGGCCCGCTCCTTCAGCTCCTTGAAGCCGACCGTGTGGTTGTCGACATAA
>NZ_LKKO01000069.1 GCF_001455965.1 Methylobacterium sp. GXS13 | reverse complement strand
CCCGCCTTGCTGCGGGTCCGGGTGGTCCTGCTCTCGCCCGCCGGCCAACCCGGCCCCGTGCGGGCCGGCTTCCCGCCGGAGGATCGGCTGGATGCGGCCGATCTCGCGGCGGCCCAATGGGCCTTCGACAACGACAGGCCGGCGGGTCGCGGCGCCGACCCCCTGCCGGGCGCCAAGCGGCTGTTCCTGCCGATGCGGACCGGGCGCGGCACGATCGGGGTGATCGGCCTCGACGCGGATGGCGCCGGGCCGATCCTGACCCCGGAGGGGCGCCGCCTGCTCGACGCGCTGGCCGATATGGGCGCGCTCGCCATCGAGCGGGTGCGGCTGGTGGAGGATCTCGACCGGGCCGAGCGCGCCGCCGAGACCGACCGCCTGCGCCAGGCGCTCCTGACCTCGATCAGCCACGACCTGCGCACGCCCCTGGCCTCGGTGCTCGGGGCGGCGAGCACGCTGCGCGATCACGATGCCGACCTCCCCCCGGAGGCCAAGGCCGACCTGCTGGCGACGATCATCGCCGAATCCGAGCGGCTGAACCGGTTCATCGCCAACCTGCTCGACATGACCCGCCTGGAGGCGGGCGCCGTCGCCCCGAACCTCGCCCCGCAGGACGTCGCCGAGATCGTCGACACGGCCCTGCGCCGGGCTGAGGCGGTGCTGGCCGACCATCGCGTTGCGGTTGATCTCGCCCCCGATCTGCCCGTGCTCCGGCTCGACCCGGTGCTGTTCGAGCAGGTGCTGTTCAACCTGCTGGACAACGCCGCCAAATACGCCCCGGCAGGCTCCACCGTCACAATCCGGGGCCGCCGGGAGGGCAACCGGGTGCGCCTCGATCTTCTCGACGAGGGCGACGGCCTGCCCGAGGCGGACGTCGCGCGCGTGTTCGACAAGTTCTATCGGGTGCGCAAGAGCGACCGGGTCCGGGCCGGCACCGGGCTCGGGCTCGCCATCGCCCGCGGCTTCGTCGAGGCCATGGGCGGCACCGTCACCGCCGCCAACCGAAGCGACCGGAGCGGCGCCGTCTTCACCGTGACGTTGCCGGTCCCGGCCCGGACCGCGCCCAAGGACATCGCCGCATGAGCCCGACCATCCTGGTCATCGATGACGAGCCGCCGATCCGGAAGCTGCTGCGCACGGGGCTGTCCACCCAGGGCTACGTCATCCTGGAGGCGCCGAACGCCGTCACCGCCCTGGAGGTGCTGGGCCGCGACCGGGTCGATCTCGTCATTCTCGATCTCGGCCTGCCGGACATGCGCGGCCACGACCTGCTGGCAACGATCCGGACGCGCCATCCGGAGCTGCCCGTGGTGGTGCTGTCGAGCCGCACCGACGAGGGCGGCAAGGTCGAGGCGCTGGATCTCGGTGCCGACGATTACATCACCAAGCCCTTCGGCATGGCCGAGCTGCTCGCCCGCCTGCGCGCAGCCCTGCGCCACCAGCTCGCCGTCCAGGGCGAGCGCCCGATCTTCCGGGTCGACCGGCTCTCGATCGATCTCGTCCGGCGGATCGTGAAGGTCGATGACGCCGAGGTGAAGCTGACCCCGCGGGAATACGACTTCCTGCGCGTGCTGGTGACGCATGCCGGCAAGGTGCTCACCCACGCGCAGCTGATGCAGGCGGTCTCGGTCTCCTCCGACCCGCAATACCTGCGGGTCTACATGCGCCAGCTCCGGCAGAAGCTGGAGGCCGACCCGGAGCGCCCGCGGCTTCTCCTGACGGAAACGGGCGTCGGCTACCGCCTGCGCGCGCCCGACGACGAGCCGCTGCTCAAGCCGCCTGCGGCCTAAGGCGACGCGCGCGATGGCCCGCCCTCCCCGCCGAAGCCGGGCCCCCGGACGGCGTCAGAGCCGTAGCGCGATCCGCTCGGCGGAAAGCTGCACGGCATCCGGGCGGTGCCCGGTCTCGCCGATCGCGTAATCGAACGCAGCCTCCCGGTTCTTGAACCACCCGCCGGCCCGCCCGTGGATCTCGATCGCGACCCAATAGCCTTCGGGATCTTGCCCGACGATGAATCGGGCTGATTCCCCCGTCGGGTCTATGACGGGGGCGGTGACTTGGATGATGGGCGACATCGGATGTCTGGGGGTTCCCGCGATCCTTCGCGGACCGCACCCTCAATCTGTGCCGGGACGCATGAGGGTTCGAGCGGGCAACGGGGCCGATCGCGTGAGGGTCTTGTTAGGATCCAGCTCACGGATCCCGTGTAGGCGATCCCCGCAAAGCCAGGAGACCGGTTCTGCGGGCGCTCCGGCGCTCGTCCGCAGCTCACGAAGCCTCCGGGCGAGACGGATTGGGAAATCCATCTCCCGGGATGGGATCTCCAAGGCAAGATGCCCGCGCCGTCTTGCCATTGAGCGGGCGAGGAACGAGCCCTCTGCTCCACGGAGCGTTGCAAACGCCGACCCGTGTCGCCGGTGAGCGACGGTCCCGAGATCGCCGCTGGACCAATCCTGAGCGCAACGGCGAACAGCCTGGCGAGGGACGAAGGCTGGGCCGCGCCGGAGTCCCGAGCCGGGCGACGCTGCCTCAGCGAAAGCAGGATGGGGATCGGTAGCCGTACCGGTTCCGCCCTGCCCCGGGGACAGAGTTCCCACGCCTAACGCGCCCGCTCCACCTGGCCGCGGATCTCCCCCTTCGGATTCGCGGCGGTGTGGATGTTGAAATACAGCTTGCCGGCTTCGAGGTCGGCGGCCTTGGCATCGTCCAGGGTCGCCTCGCCGGAGAACGGGCTGCTGGTCGCGGTCACCGGCACCAGCACGCCGGCATTGGCGCCGGCCGGGGCCGGGCCGTGGAAATGGGCGGCGGTGACCGGGCCGGTCAGGCCGCTATAGGTGCCGTTCCAGCTCAGGCGCTTGGTGGCCGGATCGTAGCTCGCCGTGACGACGCCGGTGCCCTTCGATTCGGTGGCCGGAACCTCGCTGCCGCCCGCAAGCGCGGCCTTGTAGGTCATGCTCTCCCCGGCGGCCTGCGCGCCGGACAGGGTCAGCGGCACGGTCAGCGCGAGGAAGGCGGCGAAACTTGTGCTGGCAAGGCGTGTCATCGAACGCTCCGCTTCCATCACGACCCCCGAGCGGGGCCACGTGTCGCAAGATAGGAGAGCGGCGCCGTGCCGGCCATCGGGTTATCGTCCGATGTGAGACAGATGTCCGGCCATGCCGGCCGACGGTGGGGTGCGATGGCGGTGACGGACGCGGGCGCCCCGGCGGGCGGGCACGGGCGGGAGATCACGGCCCGGGGGATAGTGCTCGGCGCACTGATCACCATCGTGTTCATGGCCGCCAACATCTATCTCGGCCTCAAGACCGGGATGACCTTCTCGTCCTCGATCCCGGCGGCGCTGATCTCGATGGGCGCCCTGCGCCTCGTGGGCGGCGCCGGCATCCTCGAGAACAACATCGTCCAGACCCAGGCCTCGGCCGCCGGCACCCTCTGCAACGTCATCCTGGTCCTGCCGGGCCTCGTGCTGATCGGCCATTGGCACGGCTTCCCGTTCTGGGAGACGAGCCTGGTCTGCCTGATCGGCGGCTGGCTCGACGTCGCCTTCTCGATCCCCCTGCGCCGGGCGCTGGTCTCGGGCAGCGACCTCCCCTACCCCGAGGGCGTCGCCGCCGCCGAGGTCCTGCGCGCCGGCCATACGGAGACCGGAGAGCGCGGCCTTGCGACCCTGCTGATCGCCGCCGTGGGCTCGGGCCTCGTCGCCTTCGCCACCAGCGGCCTGCGGATCCTGGCCGACGGCGTGCTCACGGCCGCCAGCCTGGGCGGCGCGGTGTTCAGCATCGGCAGCGGCTTTTCCCTGGCGCTGGTTGGGGTCGGCTACCTCGTCGGGATCGGTGCCTGCCTCGCCCTGCTGACCGGGGTGGTGATCGCCTGGGGCCTCATGGTCCCGGTGCTGACCGCCCTGACGCCCCAGCCCGGCCTGTCGCCCGGGGACGCCGCGCAGGCCATCTGGTCGGGACAGGTGCGGCTCGTCGGCGCCGGCATCATCGCGGTGGGCGGGTTCTGGACCGTGGCGACGCTGGTCCGGCCGATCGCCCGGAGCATCCAGTCGGCCCTGGCCGCCGGCAATCCGGCCCGGGCCACGGCCCGGCAGGACCGCGATCTGCCGCTGCCCCTGGTCGGCGGCGCGGCGCTCGTCCTCTGCGTGCCGCTCGGCGCGCTGTTTGCCGGCTTCGCGGCCAATCTCGGCATTGCCGGCCCGATGCTCGCCGCGGTGGTGGCCGCCGGCCTGCTATTCTGCCTGGTCTTCGGCGCCGCCATGGCGGCGGTCTGCGGCTATCTCGCGGGCCTGCTCGGCTCTTCGACGAGCCCGATCTCCGGGATCGGCATCCTCACCGCCATGGTCGGCGCCGCGCTGCTGCCGCTGCTCCTCGGACCGGCCGACGACCCGGAGGCGCGGCGCGTCACCGTCGCTTTGGTGCTCCTCGCCGCCTCGGTGATCATCACCGCCTGCTCCATCGCCAACGACAACCTGCAGGATCTCAAGACCGGCCAGATCGTCGATGCCACACCCTGGCGTCAGCAGGTCGTGCTGATCGTCGGCGTCGCCGTCGGCTCGCTGGTGATCGTGCCCCTTCTGTCGCTGCTCTACGGCGCCTACGGGTTCGTCGGCTCCCTGCCCCGGCCCGGCATGGATCCGGCCCTGGCGCTCACCGTGCCGCAGGCCTCGCTGGTCACCCAGATCGCCGACGGCATCGTCGCCCGGACCCTGCCCTGGCCGATGCTGCTGATCGGCTGCGGCCTCGGTATCGTGATGGTCGGCCTGGAAGTCGCGCTCAAGCGCCGGGCGTTCAGCTTCCCGGCGCTGACCGTGGGGATCGGCATGTATCTGCCGCTCTCCGTGGAGATGACCATCGGGCTCGGCGGCCTCCTCGGCTTCCTGTGCCTGCGCGCCCGGCGCCGCGCCGGCGCCGAAACCTTGGAGGCCACCGCTTTCCGGGGCGTGCTGATCGCCTCCGGATTTCTGGTGGGCGAAAGCTTCGTCGGGATCGGCCTGACCGCCGTCGACGCGGCCTCCGGCCGATCCTCGACCCTCAGTTTGGTCGGGCCGGATTTTGCAACCCCGGCGACTTGGCTGGGCGGCGCGGTCTTCGCCGCGGGATTCTTCGCAGCGTTCCGGTTCATCCGCGGTCCCGGCGCAGTCCCTGCGCAGCGAAGCGCCCCCGGGACCCCCACATTCCGCGCAGAGAACCGTTGACAGCCAGCGCCCGCCCTCCCTATACCCCGCCCGCTGGTCGCGGCCTCCCGGGGCGCGCGCGGCTCGTGGCGGGGTAGCTCAGCTGGTTAGAGCAGAGGAATCATAATCCTTGTGTCGGGGGTTCAAATCCCTCCCTCGCTACCAACTAACTCATTGTCAGCATTCATACTTTGGCGTCGCGGGTGTTTGTGGTTGGGCTGGTTTGACAGTTTCATCCACCGGGTTTGACAACCCGCGTGCTTCGTTTGTTCAACTCGCTATCGAACGCGGCAACGACCGGGGCCATCTTCTGTCGAAGATCCGCTCCGTCCGCGTAGTGTCTTGCCATTTCGATGGTTCGTTGCCCCAGGGCATCCGCAATGGTGCGTTCGTCAAAGCCGATCTCGCGAAGGATCACGGCGACGGTGTGCCGTAAGCCATAGAGCGTAAGTCCCGGCTGAACACGGCCCGCCTGTTCAAGTTTGACACGAACTGGCCGCCACGAAGCCCGAAATCCTGACAGGGTCCACCGTGTGCCGGTGGATGTTGCACAGAGGGTCATTGCAGAATGGTCCGGTGCTTTAGCCAGGATTTCAGCGAGCGGCATTGGGGCCGGCCAGAACACGGGTTGATTCGTCTTAGAACGACGGGTTGCAATCTCACCGTGTCGATAAAAAGTGCGGGGAAGCGTCAGCGCGTCTTTCGGCCCAAGACCTGTGAACATCATTAGCGCGAATGCAGAACGCATGTGTGCAGGCGCGGCTTCTAAAACAGCCTCCCGTTCTGCATCGCTCCAAGGTCTGTTAGCACGGGGTGCACTTTTCTTGCGCCGAATATCCTTGATGCCGGAAGCAACATTCTCACGAATATAGCCACGTTCAGAGCCCCAACCAAACACGATTGATAACACGGCCTTAACATAATTTCCAAATCTTCTCCCTTTACTACTAGCGGCACGATCTCTAATACGCACTACCAACGGCCGATCAAATTTTACAAGAGCAACATCGGCGATGCCCTTCAAATAGTTGAAGACTTTTTGGTAGTCAAATTTGGTTTGTTCCGCTAAATCTAGAAACGCTTCGTGTTCTCGATAAAGCTGAATCAAGCGACCTAGCGAGCCGGGCTTTGCTGTTAAGTTCATCTGAACTGATGAAATGCGACTACATTCGGCGAAAAACTCCGAAGAACCCAAAGGAGCGACAGTTAAATCTATCGCCTCGCGGCTTTTCCGGTGATAACAGCGCATTTTACCATGACGATCCCGGAATATTTGGAACCCTTTAATTCTGATTATCGTCATGGAAGTCTCGCAACTAACTCATCGTCGCTGATTTCATCCGACTTAAGCGTGTCAATCCATTCGTCCAAATCATGTATATCCCATAAACGTATACGCTCATCCATTTCAATCGGCCGACACGGACACATAAAATTGAACTTGGAAATTGATAAATTACAGTAGTTTGCCGCCTGTTCTCGCGTCAGTAAACGTATCTTTTTAGCTTCCAGATTGATGATCGCGCAACCGGGCATGAATGCTACATCCACAGAACAGATAACGTCTGAAATGTCATCCGCCGTTATCAATGTCAAGGGAATACTTATGTTGAGTAGGGAATATTGCTAAACGCTATTTTCTAATTAGAGCTTGGCTGCGATGGTGCGGTAGTCTGTTCTGATTAAAAGGGAATGCAAAATATATTTATGATGTCCACCTATCGCCGATGTGGTTGGACTACTCTGACCGATCCGGCCCGGTCATCTGAAATCTGATTGAGGCTGTGCGACCTGAGCCATGCCCGATTTTAGAAACGGGATTCGTATAACAGTAATTTGCCCGGCGCAAATCAGAGAAATTGACGAAACTGAAAAGCGCCAGACCCGTGAGAATGGCTTGCGGACTAAGTAAAAGGACACTCACTCTGCTGGGTGACGACCTACAAACTAACGTATATCTAGATGTATGGCGAAGGCAATCCGCCTTAAGTCATTGACAATTATATTGTATTTCAGGTGTTAGAGCTGGGGTAGGAATTTATCGCATGACATAGTGTCGAGCACTTGCCTTTAGTATAGATCAAACTAGACTGGATATCGATACCAGAAGACATATAACTTCTGATAAGGAACGATAGTGATTCCATCCTAATGTATTCGCCTTGACTATATCCCTGTGCATCAAAGCCATGGTTATAAAAATACCTATCCTTCAAAAGATAGGAACACACTCTTTTGATATTTTCTTTTACGGATAGATTTTCGAACAAAGGTCCTAATTTGATCCGGTATCGCCCAGGGAACTTTGAAGCGAACTTGTCCCTTACCAGTCGATCATCATGGCCATCCAAGAAAACAAAGAAGTGACTATGAAGTAACAACATATCTCGGCGCGGGGTTGTTCTGTTACCCCCATTCAAATCTTCCAATGCGACTGATTTTTGAGGGCAAACAACTTTTGTGAATATTGTGTCTGTATCAATAACTTCTAACTCAAAGCGGCCTTCAATTCGTAGTCCGGGAAAGGATCGACGAAGGCCAGCAAAAGCTGCCTTCGCCCTTCCAATTCCTGCTTTCACATCTTTAATATCGGGCTGGACCATTTCATGAAGGACCGTGACGAACCGGATGTCCTTCCGCGCCTGATCCTCACAACAGTTATACAGGCCTTGATAAAGACCCAACATCCGTCCTGTGTGTTTGAGGACATTACGCTTTCGACACTCAGGACAATAACTGGTCCCGCAACGATCATTCGGCCTACAGTTTTCTATACGGCTTAGATGGTCTGGGAACCCCGTAAGTGTGAGTGCATGACGGACGCGAGTGCTGTGCCGACAACCACGAACTGGATACTCTGGCGCCGTTCTTCGATCATGAATAGATGACAACTGAATCGTCCTTTCTCATCTCTACTAGGTCATTTAGTAATGCCTCAAGGTAAACAACCAAACCGGTGTGCAGGTTATCTCTAATAATTATATCACGAGCAAAGGCGATATCGCTCAGGATTAGCCAGTAACAATCTTCGTTTTTGAATACAACGCCTTCAAAAAATTCGGATATGTTGATATGCCGATCTTCAAAATGTAAAAACAGCCGAGGGTATTGCTTCATTGTCAGATTACAAAAGCGCGACGCCTCACAAAAATCATATACATCGGAGAGAATACGTTCAGTGCGCTGACGAATTCGTTTTTGGTAACAAAACTTAAAGTCCATTTTTCAATTCCTTTCTAACAAATCGCCTGATTGCCAAACGGATGGCATCTGTTTTACTTATTCCAAAGAATTCTGCGATATTATACAAGTAACCTTGATCCAGCTCGTCTAATCGAAAGTTAGCAAGTTTCTTTTTTCTATTCATCCGTAAATATCCTTTCTTTACGTATATATATGCCGTCTGCCTCTATGAAGATGGGGCAGCGCGGTGTAATAATCTTCAAGTGTGTAGTTTGCGGCATATTGACTGTTATATAACGCGGTAAACACCTTCTCCCTCGACGTTGTCAGCGATATCAAGGTTTTTCAGATACTGTTCATCGCTGTTGGTCGTTGGCATTGGTTCTAAGCGCGCTTCTACCAATGCGGTTGGGTCAGAGCAGACCCATATCTACTGTAATAAATGAATTCAACAGTGATAATGCCGATAATAGCATCGGTATTATACAGATTTGTCTATGGGAGTCAACCTTGAGGCGCACAACCACCAGTATTTTCTGAATAAAACGAAGTAAGATTTCCTCGCAGTATCAAGGGGTCGTCATTTTGTGAATTTTTAATTTGCCGTCGCAGGTTGAACTTTGTCGGCACGCTTAGCAATCTTTGCGACTGTAGCCCGCGAACAGCCCGTTGCGGATTGAACCTGTGACCACGACAGCCCTTTGCCGAGCATGGCGGCGATGGTAGCGTTCCGCTTCGTGTCCTCTGGCCGACCCCGATAACGCCCGTTCGCCTTCGCCTTAGCCTGACCTTCCGCTTGGCGGCGCCTTCGATCCTCATAATCTTTGCGAGCCACGGCGGCTAACACGTCCATCATCATTCCATTCACCGCTTCGAACATGCGGGCGGTGAAGGCGTCTGTCCCGTTGGTCGCCATCATCCAGCTTGTAGGCAGATCCAGTGCAACGATGCGGACCTGTCGGCTCGCAATCTCAGCCTTCAACTCTTCCCAATCTGCCGCGGTGAGTCGGGTGAGCCGGTCGACGGCCTCTAGGAGTGCTACGTCTCCCGGCTGTGCGTCCCGTAGGAGCCTGAACAGTTCGGGGCGAGCCAGCTTAGACCCAGACGCATTCTCCACATACCAAGCGGCGATCCGTAGTCCCCTCTCGGCGGCGAAGGCTTCCAGTGCCCCACGTGCGCGGAGAGCGTCTTGGCTTGCGTCTGACGCTCTCAGATAAGCCCGAACGAACAAAACCATCCCTCATGGTTCATTATGGATGGTTCACATCTTACCAGTCTGTTTTGGATGGTCAAATAAATATTAGGGGACATTCTACTGATGGTTCAAAATCGGCATACCTAAAATGCACCGACTTGTCCTCAGTATCAGCTCTAAGCTACAACTTGAAGTGAGCGCTATATCTACGTTACGTATCAGCAGGCTTGGTTGGGAGCGTAAATATATATGAGCGAGGATCCAAAATATGAGACACCAGAACAAGGCTATAGAACTGCCAGGCGCTACATACAGAATAACGCTCTCCGTAGAAAACAGAGGAGTCTTGATCTTTCCAGGTATCATCTTGAGGAGTTGCCGGAGGAAATTGGTCAACTGGAATTATTGGAAGTATTAAATTTAAGTCACAACAAGTTAAGTGACCTGCCTAAAGAGTTAGCAAGCCTCACCGGCCTTAGAGAACTGTATTTGGACGACAACCATTTTTCTGAATTACCTTCTTGTCTCTTTGAGCTCAAAAATTTAATGGTGCTGAGAGCAAGCCGCAACATCTTAACTGATCTGCCCGTTGGTCTGAATAACCTCAAATCACTTAGTACGGTGAATTTCTCCAACAACGAAATAGCGCAGTTTCCCGATGTTTTGTGGGGAATGAAATGGTTGACGTCCATTGTATTGGATCACAATAATTTAGAGGAGTTAGTAGTCAGCGTCATCGACAGTCACGACGTTGAGTTTTTGTCTTTGGCGGGAAATCAAATAAGAGAGATTGGGGAAGGCATTGCCAAACTAAAAAATCTTACAAGCCTCGATCTAACGGCGAACGAAATCAGAGATCTGCCGGGGCGGATTACTGATCTGGCTAAACTTGTAGATTTGAAACTCAGTGACAATGATTTGAAAAAATTACCTGTTGGCGTCTTGTCACTCGCTTACTTAACCTTCCTTTCTATTGGCGGCAATCGATTAAGAAACGTTCCCCATGGATTAGAACGCCTTAGAAATTTGGCCTATTTGAACTTAAACTCTAACGCAATCGAATCTGTGCCGGAAGAAATCGGACTGCTAGACGAATTATCCGTTTTGAATATTTCTAATAATCTTTTGAGCGAACTGCCTCGATCAATAGCAAATCTTCAGAAACTTTCAAGTTTGAACCTTAGTAACAATGTCTTCGTCGAAGTGCCAGCTCCGGTCTTAGAATTACGTGGTCTGAACGATCTGGATTTATCCAGCAATCTTTTAGATACGCTTCCATCGGGCATTGGAAATCTTCGCCGTCTATCGCAGTTGCAAATCCAAGATAATCATGTAACGAGCATACCAGAAGAGATAGGAAACCTGAAGAAACTTGAATTATTTGGCGCCAACAACAATTCAATCACAAAGCTTCCCGAAGCCATTGGAGGCCTAAATAATCTATGGTCGCTGTCATTGGCTGGTAACCAAATTAAGAGTTTACCGAGTATTATTGGAAACTTACCTTTTTCATATAACCGAAATCTGCCGCGTTATGGGTTGCATGTTAACAAAAATCCTTTGCCTGATCCATTTCCAAAAATACTTATACATGAGCAACCGGAAGCAACAGACTATATATTGGCTTGGCTACGGGGCGAATTAACCGCTCAGGCGTTGGACAGAATTCACCAAGAAGAACTCGACTTCACGCCATTAGATTCATTCCCTGGCATCCCAAAGCAAACGTCAGGCCCTCATTTTGAACTGAATGAAAACAATATTATAAGCTTTGCGCCGCCAGATGCCATCGATGCTGACGGCAACAATGTAGCTCGGCTTAAGAAGCTTCATCCACCACTTCGTGATCTTGCTGCTGATTTGGTGCGTTCCCTGAGTGTTGGGAATATTCCCCAGGGGCCGCTTCGGGATCGAGCGATTGCCTACCAGGACCTAATCAATTGTGATTCAGAATCCATAGATTTCGCTTTGCTATATGCGGAAGGAGTTAGGCTGGCCAACGCTGAAAGAGCGTCGAGACACGATGCCGATCTTCCACCGCTGCCAGCTCCCGTCAGAGAAATAACTGATAGTCTACTTCATCTACATGGCGCCTTCATACTCTCAACAAAAGAAGGCATAGAAAGTATAGCCCTGGAAGAACGGTATCGCTACAGTCCGGCCGAAGAAAGTTTATATAAGGAAAGAGCACTGGATTTCGCGCT
Organism: Methylobacterium sp. GXS13; assembly: GCF_001455965.1. GTDB lineage: Bacteria > Pseudomonadota > Alphaproteobacteria > Rhizobiales > Beijerinckiaceae > Methylobacterium. Next base: position 170,050 of record NZ_LKKO01000069.1, on the reverse strand, counting down.
TGAATTACAGAATCGGCCTGAAATTATTGAACCCCGAGCGGCGCGGTTTGTTCAGGAAATCACTCAAGAAATCGGGGCTGGCCGTATTCCTGAGAGAAGTGGAGCAGTTGCAACGGGAACGTTAAAAAATGTTGCGATTACACTTTCAGCGGTTTCCACGATGGCGTCATTGGCTTTGGTGGCGACGAATTCTGGATCCGCAGTAGCTACTGTAGGAGCTACCGCCGGAACATGGTTAACGTTGGAGAGCCTTAAAAAATCGAAAGTATATATGACATCGACTGGTTTGTTGGCTTCAAAGATCGATAGTTTATCTGCCGGCGTCTCGGGGATAGATATAAAAGATTTATGGCAGCATCTTGGGCCTCAACTAAGATTTTTCGAACGTCTAGAGCCGAAGCTCCGTAAGATGGCCGAGTCGCGCGAGGAACTTAGTTGGATCAACGAGTTCTATGATTGGCTCAATTCCCGGCGGTGATAAACGGCTAGTTGGTTTGACAAAGGATCCATAGAGCGTTGGAGTTGGTCAAAAAGGTTGACATAACTCCAACGTCTAAGTCTCTGTATAGAGGCGAATAATCGGGGCATCATAATCCTTGTGTCGGGGTTCAAATCCCTCCCGCGCTACCATCCAACTCTTTGTTTCCATTGGCATCAGTCGGGTGGCCGACTTCCCGGATTGACACTTTCCCGGCGTCGGTGTGACGCTGGCTCTCGCTCCGGCGGGCAAATTCGGCGTCCAGCGTCGCCAGCAGAGCCCGCAGCTTCGGCGCCAGATCTGCCCCCTTCGTGTCGTGCCTCGCCATCTCGATCGTGCGCTGTCCGAGCGCGTCCGAGGTCGCCCGCTCGTCGTAGCCGATCTTGCGCAGAACCACCGCCGGCGTGTGGCGGAGCCCGTACAGCGTGAGCGCGGGCTGCACCTTACCCGCCTCCTCCAGCCGCAACCGGATTGGCCACCAAGACGCGCGGAATCCGCTGAGCGTCCAGGGCTTCGCCTCGGAGTTCGCGCACAGCGTCGATGCGTTGTGCTCCGTAAGCGCTGTCTGGGCGGCACCTTCCGGCAGACGGTGTGAAGGCGACATACGGAGCGGAATGGGAGCTCCGTCACATGTCGATGTCAGGGCGTATGGCTATGTCGGAGCCGATCCGGCGCCTGGAGCTGTTCACCGGGGCCGGCCGGCGGCGCACGTGGTCTGATGAGGAGAAGGCGGCCATCGTCGCCGAGAGCGATGGGCCGGGCACCTCGATCAGTGCGGTGGCGCGCCGACATGGATTGAGCGCCTCGCAGCTGTTCACGTGGCGACGCCTGGTGCGTCAGGTTGGGAGACACGACGGCGAGCGCCTACTGCAGTTCGTGCCGGCCGTGATGAGTGTGGGACTACAGGAGCCGACCTCTGCCGAGATGAGCCCCGGGGTGGGGGAGCGATGCGGCTGCCACAGCATCGAAGTCGAGATCGCAGGCGCCACGGTCCGCATCGCTCAGGACGCGAGCACGGCTCAAATTGCCGCGGTGATCCGGGCGCTGAAGGCTTGCCCATGATCGGACCCTCCGGCGCGGTGCGCGTGATGCTGGCCACCCGGCCGGTGGACTTCCGCAAGGGCATGGACGGGCTGGCCGCTCTGGTCCGGGACGCGATGGGCGCGGATCCGTTCTCCGGCACGGTCTACGTGTTCCGCTCGAAGCGCGCTGATCGGGTGAAGCTCCTGGTCTGGGATGGAAGCGGGCTGGTCCTCGCGACCAAGCGTCTGGAGGCTGGTCAGTTCTGCTGGCCGAAGATCGAGGACGGCGTGGTCCGGCTGAGTGCGGCGCAGCTCGCGGCGCTCGTCGAAGGTTTGGACTGGAAGCGCGTCCATGCGGCACGTGCCGTGGGCGTGCCGGCGGTTGCCGGCTGAGCAAAAAGGCTGGCCAGCGGGCTTCATCGCGGTGGTAAGTCACTGGCGGATCTGATCTAATCTGCTTCGTGGCCGCGCCTGCTTCGCCCTCGTTCGACGATCCCGAGACGCTCAAGGCGCTGCTCGCCGAGGAGCGCGCCGAGAATGAGCGGCTGCGCCAGATCATCCTGGCCATGCAGCGCCACCGCTTCGGCCGCCGCGCCGAGAGCCTGCCTGAGGATCAGCTTCTGCTCGGGCTGGAGGAGGCTGAGCAGGTCGAGGCCGCGGGCTTTGCCGACGAGGAGAATGAGCCGGCCAAGCAGGAGGCGCGGAGGGCCAAGCGGCGCACGAACCGTGGGGCGCTGCCCGCCCATTTGCCGCGAGTCGAGCACGTGGTCGATGTCGACAGCCTCATCTACCCGTGCTGCTCGGGTGACCTGCATCGGATCGGCGAGGATGTATCCGAGCGCCTCGACGTGGTGCCGGTGCAGTTCCGGGTGCTGGTGATCCGCCGCCCGCGCTACGCTTGCCGCGCCTGCGGGGACGCGGTCGTGCAGGCACCCGCGCCGGCGCGGCTGATCGAGGGTGGCCTGCCGACCGACGCTCTCGTCGCGCAGGTGCTCGTCTCCAAATACGCCGACCACCTGCCGCTCTACCGGCAGGCGCAGATCTTCGCCCGCCAGGGCGTCAGCCTCGACCGCTCGACGCTGGCCGACTGGGTCGGGCGCGCCGCCTTCCTCCTCCGGCCCGTGCACGGGCTGCTGGAGACGCTCAAGCGCTCGGGCAAGCTGTTTGCCGACGAGACCACGGCACCGGTACTCGATCCGGGCCGCGGCCGCACCAAGACCGGCCAGCTTTGGGCGTATGCGCGCGACGACCGGCCCTGGGGTGGGACGGACCCACCCGGCGTCGCCTACGTGTACGCGCCCGACCGCACGGCTGGACGACCGATCGCGCATCTCTCCGGGTTTGCAGGCGTGCTGCAGGTCGACGGCTACGCGGCCTACGAGACGCTGGCCAAGGGCGGCGCAGTGCGGCTGGCCCACTGCTGGAGCCATGTGCGTCGGCAATTCTATGACCTTACCGCGGCCTCGCCGATCGCCACAGAGGCGCTGTCGCGCATCGCCGCGCTCTACCGGATCGAGGCCGAGATCCGCGGGCGTCCGGCCGAGGAGCGACGGGCGGCCCGTCAGGAGCGAAGCCGGCCGGTGGTCGAAGCGCTGGAGCCGTGGCTGCGGGAGAAGCTCGACCTCCTGAGCCGCAAGAGCAACCTCGCGGAGGCGATCCGCTACGCCTTGAGCCGCTGGGCGGGGCTGAGCCTGTTCCTTGATGATGGGCGCGTGGAGATCGACTCCAACACCGTCGAGCGCGCGATCCGGCCTCTGGCTTTGAACCGGAAGAATGCCCTGTTTGCTGGTTCGGACGGCGGAGGCGAGCACTGGGCGGTGATCGCCTCGCTGGTCGAGACCTGCAAGCTCGTCGGCGTCGAGCCGCAGGCTTACCTGGCCGACGTCATCACCCGCATCGTCGAGGGCCATCCGCAGCGGCACCTCGATGATCTGCTGCCATGGGCTTACCAGCCAACGCCAGCCCTCAAAGCCGTGGCCTGAGGACAGCGCTTACTGTGCTCCGGGGCGACGGCCAGGATCATCGTGAGCGGCAAGGGGACGGACCAGAACACCCGTTCGCCCGTCTTGGCCCGGCTGGTCGATAGCTCGCCATCTCGGAACGCCTCCCCCGGGAGGGTGAGGGCTTCCTTCGGCCCAAGCCCCGCGAACATCATCAGCACAACCGTCGTGAGGATGTGCGGCGGCGCGGCGGCCAGGACGGCTTCGCGCTCCGCGTCCGTTCAGGGACGATTCGCGTCGGGCTCGCCCTTCTTCTTGCGCAGATCCTTGATTCCGGCCGCCGTGTTCGGAAGCAACAGTTCTCGGCGGTGTTGCCCAACCCAGTCTGGCTGGCAGATATCATCTCCCTGCCCACCGGAGAGGGTTGGCTCTACCTGGCCGCCGTCCTCGATCTCGCCACCCGCAAGATCGTCGGCTGGTCGATGCGCGCACACATGCGGACCGACCTTACGTCGGCGGCTCTGATGATGACCAACCAACAGCAACGACCGGGGGCTGGCTTCATCTGCCATTCGGATCGCGGCAGCCAATACGCTGCCGAGGCCTACAGAGCGCAGTTCGTCGGCATGAAGGCGATCGCCTCCATGAGTTCGACCGGCTGGGGGACACGATAACGCCCCGACGGACAGCTTCTTCCACACCCTCAAGGTCGAACGCGTCCACCAGCGACGATGGGCGACCTGGGACGAGGCCCGACGTGACTTGTTCGCCGACATCGAAGGCTACGACAATCGGCAGCGCATCCACTCGGCATTCAGCTACATCACGCCCGAGCAAGCCGAACGGAACGCGTGCTAAACCCCTGTCCATGAAGGGGGGGAGGATCAGATCTGGGGCATCATCGGCACGACCTGCTCCGCGCTCGGCCTCTGTCCTCGCTTCATTGCCAACTCCGCTGGTCCAGGCTGATCCTCTCAATCAGCCCGGTCCAAAGCCAACCGGTCAGGTCACTGCCGGGCACGCCGCCGCAGACTGCCAGCACGAGGATGAGTTACGGCCTTGCAGGCGTAACGCTCCGCCCGTGCGCGGCAAACGGACGCCGCGCCGTCACCTAGTCGTGCCTCATGATTGCTGCGATCCAACAGGAGGCGAGCAATGCTGCATCAGCTCCTGTCGACCCGCGCGTTTCAGTGTCAGGCCATGGCGAACAGGAGTCATGACCGGCGCATCCCCCACTGCTGAACCAGCACCCGCGGTCTCGCCCCTCGCGGCGACGGCCATCGTCGTCGCCGACATGATCGGCATCGGCGTCTTCACGAGTCTCGGTTTTCAAGTGACTGACATTCCGTCCGGCTTCACGGTGCTGCTGCTGTGGCTCGTCGGCGGTGTTGTCGCGCTGTGCGGCGCGCTCTGCTACGCCGAGCTTGCCACGATGTTTCCCCGTTCCAGCGGCGAGTACAATCTCCTCACACGGATCTACAGTCCGGCGATTGGATTCATCGCGGGGTGGCTCTCGGCCACCGTGGGTTTCGCCGCGCCGGTGGCGCTCGCGGCCATGGCCCTCGGCCAGTACGGTAAAGCGGTCCTGCCCGGGGCGCCCCCGCTGCTGCTCGGCTTTGCGGCGATCTGGATCGTGACGTTCGTCCACCTGCGGGGGACGCGCCACAGCAGCGTTTTCCAGATCGGGTTCACGCTGCTGAAGCTTGCATTGATCGCAGCTTTCATCGGCGTCGGCTTCGCCGGGGGCGGCGACCCCGCGATCAGTTTTGCCCCAGGCACATTCGATCCGGCGCAGATCGTCAGCGCCAGCTTCGCGATCAACCTGGTCTTCGTGATGTACGCGTATTCGGGCTGGAACGCCGCGACCTACATCGTCGGTGAACTCGCCGACCCGCCGCGCAGCCTGCCGCGAGCGCTTCTCGTCGGGACCAGCATCGTCGTCGTGCTCTCCATCGCGTTGAACGCAGTGTTCCTCGTCACGACGCCTCTCGCCGAACTCGCCGGCCAGATCGAGGTCGCGGTGATTGCCGGACGTCACATCTTCGGCGAGGCAGGCGGCCGCATCGTCGGCGGGCTGATCTGCGCCGGCCTGCTTCCGACCATCAGCGCCATGATGTGGATCGGCCCGCGGGTGACCGTGGCGATGGGGGAGGATGTGCCGGCGCTGCGCCTGTTCGCCGGGCGCTCACGGCGCGGCGTGCCGGTCGCCGCGCTGCTGCTCCAGGCCGGGGTCGCGACTGTCTTGCTGTTTACGCAAAGCTTCGAGGCGGTGCTCGACTTCATCCAGTTCGGCCTGATCCTGTGCTCGTTCCTGACTGTGATCGGGCTGATCAAGCTTCGGATCACGCGCCCCGACCAGCCGCGGCCGTTCCGGACCTGGGGCTACCCGATCACACCTCTGATCTTCCTCGCGGTCACGCTGTTCATGCTCGTACACCTCGTCACCGTCCGGCCGCTCCAGTCCCTCGCGAGCCTGCTATTGATGCTGGTCGGTCTCGTTCTGTACCGCCTCGTGACGGCGCGCGGGCGGAGGAAGGTCCGCATGGCACCACCGCGGTGATCGTGAGCCTCATCGTCGGGTCCGAATCGCGTAGCCGGTTACCATAACACTGCCACCATCGCTCGTGTCAGGGAACGGGTTTCACATCGGTCTTGATCGACCGCAACACGTCGAGCCGATACTTGTCAGTGCGCGATTGCTTGAGGACCCGCGCGAAGTCCTGCGCGCCCGCGATGAAGCCTTCGGCCGCCTCGTCGCCGGACAGGGGGTAGTGGGTGACGCCGAGCCAGTGGACCAGCACGATGTCCGCCTCCGGGAGCACCGCGCCCCTGACCCGTGCGACCAGGCGGGCGAGATCGGCGCGGTCGAGATAATAGGCCACCTCGGAGATCACGATCAGGTCGAACCGGCCCTCCGGCCAGGCGCCTGGAACGGCGGCGAGTTCGAAGCGCGCGTTCGGGCAATCGGCGCACCGCGCCCGGGCGGCGTCCAGGACGGACGGCACCACGTCGAGCCCCACAAGCGTGTCGCAGCGGGGGCAGAGCTCGTGGGTGAACACGCCGATCGAGCAACCCACCTCGAGACCCGAAGCGTAGTGTGCCCTCGGCAACGCCGAAAGGGTTGCCGCGTACTTGTCGCGCTCGTAGGGGCTGGAGGCGAAGCGCCACGGGTCCGATTCCGTGGCGTACATGCCCTTGAAGTACTCGGTATCGAGGGATTTCGAGCGGCGGCCCGTCGCCGTCTCGGCGGGCGCGCTGGGGCCGGTCTCCGCGCCGGCAACGCTTCCGATCCCGAGCACCGCGCTCGCGGCGACGGCGCCTCGCGCCTGCAGGAGGCGGCGCCGGGATTCTGGCTTGCGGTTGCGCACGATTGGCCTCACCGCGCCCATGGGGATCAAAAGAGGCAACCGGGCATGATCAGGGCGGTTCCGGGGTGCGGCGGCGGCGTCAGGCTGCGCGGCCTCGGAGATAGGCGGCGCGGATGTCGTCGTTGGCCCAGAGCGCCTGCGGGTCGCCTTCGAGGACGAGGCGACCGGTCTCCAGCACGTAGCCGCGGTCGGCGACCGACAGCCCCATGCGGGCGTTTTGCTCGACCAGCAGCACCGTCGTGCCGCGGCGGCGCACCTCCGCGATGATCGCGAACACCGCCTGGACGATCACCGGGGCGAGGCCGAGCGAGGGCTCGTCGAGCAGCAGGAGCCGCGGCTTGGCCATCAGGCCGCGGGCGAGCGCCACCATCTGGAGTTGGCCGCCCGACAGGGTCCAGCCGAGCGCGTCGCCGAAGCGCCGGATGTCGGGGAACAGCTCGAACATCGCCTCGACCTCGTCGCGCAAGGCGCGCTTCGGGACACCGGACCGGTTCGAGGCGCCGAGCATGATGTTCTCCCGCACGGTGAGCCCCGGGAAGACCCGGCGCCCCTCGGGCACGTGGGCGACGCCGAGGCGCACGATCGCCTCGGGCTTCAGGCCGGTAAGCGGCTCTCCGTCGAGCAGGATGCTGCCGCCCGCCGGCTTCACGAGGCCGGAGATCGCCTTGAGGGTGGTCGACTTGCCCGCGCCGTTGGAGCCGAGCAGGGTCACGACCTCGCCCGTGCCGACCAAGAACGACAGCCCACGCACCGCCTCGATCTCGCCGTAGCGGACGGTGAGGTCGCGGATTTCGAGGACCGGTTGTGACACGGGGGCGCTCCTCGGGGTCAGGCCGGGGCCAGATCGGTCTTCAGCGCGGTCTTGAGCCCCGCATCCGGCTCGGTCGCGGCGTCCTCGCCGAGATAGGCCTCGATCACCGCGGGCTCGCGCAGCACGGAGGCGGTGACCCCGTCGGCGATGCGCCGGCCGAAATTCAGGACGGTGACGTGGCCCGCCACGTCGCTGACCAGCGTCATGTCGTGGTCGATGATCAGGATAGTCAGGCCCTTGGCCGCCATCCGGCGCAGCAGCACCGTCAGGGCGTTCTTCTCGCTGGAATTGAGCCCGGCCGCCGGCTCGTCGAGGAGCAGCAGCGTCGGGTTGCCGGCGAGCGCCCGGGCGATCTCGATCAGGCGCTGATGCCCGTAGGAGAAGCCGGAGATCGGCTCCTGCGCCCGCGCTTCCAGCCCCACGAAGGCCAGGGCCGAACGCGCGCGGGCCTCCAGCGCCGGCCGGTCGCGCGCGCCGAGCGGGTTGTTCGGGCGCAGGGCGCCGATCACCACGTTCTCCAGGGCGCTCATCGACCTGAACAGGCGGATGTTCTGGAACGTGCGCCCGATCCCGACCGCCGCGCGCCGGTGCGGGGGAAACCGGGTGATGTCCTGGTCCTGGAGGCGCATGCTGCCGCCGGTCGGCGTGTAGAGGCCGGACAGGACGTTGAGCGTCGTGGTCTTGCCCGAGCCGTTCGGGCCGATCAGCGCGTGGATGCCGCCGCGGGTGACGGTGAAGTCGATCGCGTCCACGGCCTTGAGGCCGCCGAAATGCTTTGACAGGCCCGACACCGTCAGCAGCGTCGCCGAGGCGTCGCGCTCCTGGCTCAGGGTCAGCTCCGGGGCGGGCGCAGGCGCAGGCTTGGCGGGCCGCAGCCGCCGGACCTGATCGCCCAGGAAGCCCCAGATGCCGTCGGGCATGAACACGACGATCAGGATCACCGCCAGCCCGTAGATCGCCAGGTACAGGCCCGGGATCTCCTTGAGGAAGCGCAGCCATTCGGGGATCAGGATCAGCAGGCCCGTGCCGATCACGGCGCCGACCGGCGAGCCGACGCCGCCCAAGAGCGCCATGGTCAGGAAGACGATGGACTCGGCGAAGGAGAACTGGTCCGGGCTGATATACGTGAAGCTGCCGGCAAACAGCCCGCCGCCCAGTCCCGCCAGCAGCGCCCCGATGGCGAAGGCCGCGACCTTGGTGCGGTAGACGTCGATGCCGCTGACGCCCGCGGCCAGCTCGTTGTCGCGCACCGCCCGCATGGCGCGCCCGAGCCGGGTCCGCGGCAGGTGCCAGACCAGCCAGCCGACCACCGCCAGAACCAGCACGCACAGCGCGAGGTAGCTCTGCCCGTCCGCGAACAAAGCGGGGCGGCGGATGTTGGGCACCCCGTCCGGACCGTGGGTGACCGGGATCCAGTTGGTCAGGACCAGGGTGAGGATCTGCTGGAACGAGATCGTCACCATGGCGAGGTAGTGGCCGCCGAGCCGCAGCGTCGAGGCGCCGAGAATCGCGCCGAGCACGACCGCCAGCGCGAGCCCGATCGGCAGGCACAGCCAGAAATTCAGGCCGTGATCGACCGTGCCGAGGCCGACCGCGTAGGCGCCGATCCCGAAGAAGGCGGCCTGGGCCAGGTTGATCTGGCCGCACAGCCCGAGCACGACGGTGAGCCCGATCACCGCGATCGCGTAGGTCGCGGCCTGCATCAGGATGTTGAGGACGTAGCCGCTGAACGGCGTCGTGGCCGCGAGCGCAACCGCAGCCGCGGCGAGGCCCGCATAGGCAAGGCTGCCGAGCGGGATCGAGCGAGGCGCGGCGGCCGGCGCGGCCGGGGCGGCGGTCGTCGCGGGATCGGCGCTCATGCTTTCTCCGCCACGCGCTCGCCGAACAGCCCCTGCGGGCGCACGACCAGGAAGACCACGAGGACGATGAAGGCGAAGGCGTCCTTGTACGGCACCGAGACGTAGGCCGCTCCGAAGGTCTCGATGATGCCGAGCGCCAGACCGCCGATGATCGCGCCGGTCACGTCGCCGAACCCGCCGATGATCGTCGCGGCGAAAGCCTTCAGCGCGATGGTCGCGCCCATCTGGATCGACACGAACAGGACCGGCGCCACCAGGATGCCGGCGATGCCGCCGAGCACGGCGCTGTAGACGAAGGTCAGCATGATCATGCCGGCGACCGGGATGCCGAGGAGCGCAGCCATCTCCTTGTCCTGCGAGGTCGCCTGGAGCTTCTTGCCAACCAGGGTGTGCTCGAAGAACCAGTACTGGAACGCCACGAGCGCCGCGGTCACCGCGATGATCAGCAGGTACTGGCTGTCGAGGAAGACCGGCCCGAGCAGGAAGCCTTGGGTCTCGAACACCGGCGGCAGGACCTGCGGCTGCGGCCCGTAGAGGGCCAGCGTCGTGTTGGCCAGGAAGATCGAGGCGCCGATCGTCGAGATGATCACCGGCAGGTAGGTGCGGTGGCGCAGGGGATAATAGACGCCGAGGTTGAACAGGGCGCCGAGCAGGGCCATCCCGCCGATGGTGAGCAGCACCGAGAGCCAGTACGGCCATTCGAGGTCGACGGCGAACACCACCATCAGGAAGGCCGCGACCATCGAGAACTCGCCCTGCGCGAAGTTCACCACGTTGGTGGCGCGGAAGATCAGCACGAAGCCGAGGGCCACGAGGGCGTAGACCGAGCCGATGCCGATCCCGGTGAAGAGGAGCTGGAGGATCAGGTCCATGTCTGCGTCCGTTCCCCGTCCGCGGCCCCGGATTCACCCCTGATAGAAGTCGATGCGCCGGTCGAAGGTGATCGTGCCCTTGTCGTTGCGCACGACGTTGTAGCCGTGCAGGCCGTCGCCGTTCTTGTCGAAGTTGTAGGTGCCCTCGGCGCCTGCGTGGCCGCGCACCGCGAGCAGCGCCTCGCGGATCGCCTGCGGGTCGGTCTTGCCGGCCTTGTTGATCGCCAGCGCCAGCACCGTCACCGCGTCGAAGGTCCAGGAGGATTGGTTGTCGGGGGCAATCTTGGTGGCGGCGCGGTAGGCCTTGCCGTAGGCCCGGGCCGCGTCGCTCGATTCCTCCGCGTAATCGGCCACCCCGTAGGTGCCGTAGAGCGAGGGCCCGGCGAGCTTCAGCGCTGTGACGTTGGTGATCGAGGGCGAGCCGACCCAGGGGGCGGTGACGCCGAGCTGGCGCAGCTGGCGCGCGAAGATGCCGAGGTCGTTCTCGAAGGTGAAGTACGAGCCGATCACGTCGGCCCCCGCCTGCCGGATCGCCAGCACCACGGGGGTGAAGTCCTGCCCCTGGTTGGCGTAGCCCTGGTCGAGCACGACGGTGGCGCCGGCCTTGCCGAGGCTCTCGGTCAGCGCCTTGGCGCCGCTGGTGCCGAAGGCGTCGGTGGAGTGGATGATCGCCCATTTCTTCTTGCCGAGCCCGTTGACGCCATGCTCGGCGATCACCCGGGCCGAGAAGCTGTCATTGGGCCGGAAGCGGAACAGCCAGGGATTGCCGAGCTGGGTCAGCACCGGATCGGTGCCGCCGAAGCACATCGGCTTGCCGGTCTTGAGGATGTCCGGCGCCATCGCGTGATTCTGCGTGGAGCGGACCGAGCCCAGGAAGCCGACGAGATCGGGCTGCGAGGCCAGCTTGGAGAAGGCCAGCACCGCGCCGGGATTGGTGGTCTGGTCGTCCTCGGTGACGATCTCGAGCGGCTTGCCGAGCACGCCGCCGGCCTTGTTGACCGCCTCCAGGGCGATCTTGGCGCCGTTGAGGGCGAAGCGCCCCGCATCCGCGCCCGGGCCCGTCACCGGCAGGACCATGCCGATCCGGATCGTCGCGCCGGCGCCTTGCGCCCGGCTCGACCGGATCACCCCCGGGGTGAGCCCGCTGGCAACCGCGCAAGCGGCACCCGTCAAGAAAACGCGGCGCGTCGTCTTCATTGGCGTATCCGTCCCGTCGCCGGGTCTCACGCCCGACGTTGTCAGTATTGGGCCATGCGGGGCGCTTCAATGTCTATCCCATGTCGCCTGAAGTAGTCGCCTTGCGGGTTAAGAAAGCCTAGGATCGTTACCCGAACGCGCCCGACGAGGCGCGGCGACGGGAGATGAACCATCATGCGGATCGACGCCGCCGGACTGACCGCCTATGTGCGCGATATCTTCGTTCGAGAGGGCTGCTCGGAGGCGGAATCAGGTCGGATCGGCCAGTTCCTGGTGGCCGCGAACCTCACCGGCCATGATAGCCACGGGGTTATTCGGGTGCCGCGCTACGTGGCGTGGCTGCGTGCGGGCGAGCTCGTAGCCGACCAGACCCCCGAGGTGCTGGTCGATGGCGGGGCCTTCGCGCTGGTGGATGCCCATTACGGATTCGGACAGACTGCCGGCCCCTTCGCCACCGATCTCGGCATCGCCAAGGCCGGGGAGCATGGCGTGTCGGTCATCGCCCTGCGGCATACCGGGCATCTCGGGCGGATCGGCGAATGGGCCGAGCGCGCCGCCGCCGCCGGCCTCGTCTCGGTGCATTTCGTCAATGTCGCCGGGAGCCTGCTCGTGGCACCGTTCGGCTCGGTGGACCGGCGCTTCTCCACCAATCCCATCGCCGCCGCTTTCCCCATGCCGGGACGTGACCCGATCGTCCTCGACTTCGCCACCTCGGCGGTGGCGGAGGGCAAGGTGCTGGTGGCCTCGCAGGGGGGGAAGCCCCTGCCCGAGGGCGTGCTGATCGAGCCGGACGGCCGTCTCAGCGCCGACCCGGCCACGCTGTTCGGTCCGCTCGACGGGCCGGAGCGCGACAACCAGAAGGGCGCCGGCGCGATCCGGGCCTTCGGCGAGCACAAGGGCTCGGGCCTGTCGCTGATGTGCGAGCTCCTGGCCGGCGCGCTCACCGGATCCGGCACCGCGGGACCCGGCCAGCGCCGGGTCTGCAACGGCATGCTCTCCCTCTACATGACGCCGAAGGTCTTCGGCTCGGAAGACGCAATCGCGGCCGAGGCACGCAGCTACCTCGACTTCTTCACGTCCGCCCGGCCGGCGCCGGGCAGCACGGCGCTCCTGCCGGGCGAGCCCGAGCGCCGCATGAAGGCGGAACGTCTGGCTGAAGGCGTGCCGCTGCCGGCCCCTGTCTGGGAGACGCTGCTCGCGGCCGGTCGGCCGCATGGTCTTGATGGGCACGCCTACGGCGCGTGAACGCGTCTGTCCCCGGTTACTCGATGCCTCCGCCCCGGCGGTGGCTTGGGTCGCCGGGCCGAGCCGACAATGGACCCGCGCTACACGTCCAGGTTGGCGACGCTCAGCGCGTTCTCTTGGATGAACTCGCGCCGGGGCTCGACCACGTCGCCCATCAGCTTGACGAACAGGTCGTCGGCGTCGGTCGTGTCTTTGACCTTTACCTGCAGCAGCGAGCGCACGTCGCGATCCAGCGTGGTCTCCCAGAGTTGCTGCGCGGTCATCTCGCCCAGCCCCTTGTAGCGCTGGAGCTGGAGGCCCTTGCGGCCGAAGGCCATCACCGCCTCGAACAGGGCGACGGGTCCGTGCAGCACGGTCTCGTCGGTCTTGCGCATCAGCGTGGCGGGCTCGCCGTAGATTTCCCGGAAGGCGTCGGCCCGCTCGGACAGGCGGCGCGCTTCCTGGGACGAGATCAGGCTCGCATCCAGGGTGGCGACCTGCTTGACGCCCCGCAGGGTCCGGGTGAGGCGATAGCCGCCCTCATGGGATTCGCCCTGCCAGCCCTGCTCGATCTCGTCGGCGATCAGATCCAGGCGGCGGGCGGTCATGTCCGCCAGGACCTCGGCCTCGCCGGGCCGCGAGGATGCCTCGTTGTCGAAGGCGCCGGCCAGCACCGCCTGCTCGACCACGGAGCGGTCGTAGCGGGTGTGCAGCCCCTGGAGCACGTTGCGGAAGCCCCGCGCCTCCTCGACCAGGCTCTTAAGCTGCGGGCCGGTGAATTCGGCGCCGGTCGAGAGGCGCAAGATCGCGCCGTCGGTGCCCTGGTCGATCAGGTAATCCTCGAGGGCGCGCTCGTCCTTGAGGTAGATCGCCCTGCGGCCGCGCTCGGCTTTGTAGAGCGGCGGCTGGGCGATGTAGAGGTGGCCGCGGTCGATCAGCTCCGGCATCTGGCGGAAGAAGAACGTTAGCAGCAGGGTCCGGATGTGTGAGCCGTCCACGTCGGCATCGGTCATGATGATGATGCGGTGGTAGCGCAGCTTCTCCGGATTGAAGCCCTCGCGGTCCGTCGAAGAGCGGCCGATCCCGGCGCCCAGTGCCGTGATGAGCGTGCCGATCTCGGCCGAGGACAGCATGCGGTCGGCGCGCACGCGCTCGACGTTGAGGATCTTGCCGCGCAGCGGCAGCACCGCTTGGAACGCCCGGTCGCGGCCCTGCTTGGCCGAGCCGCCGGCGGAATCGCCCTCGACCAGCAGGATCTCGCATTTCGACGGGTCGCGCTCCTGGCAATCGGCGAGCTTGCCCGGCAGCGAGGCGATATCGAGGGCACCCTTGCGGGTGACGGTCTCGCGGGCCTTGCGGGCGGCTTCGCGGGCGGAGGCCGCCAGCACCACCTTGCTCATCACCGAGCGGGCCTGCTGCGGGTTTTCCTCGAGCCAAGTCGAAAGGCCCTCGTTGAGCACGTTCTCCACCGCCGGACGGACCTCGGAGGAGACCAGCTTGTCCTTGGTCTGCGACGAGAATTTCGGATCCGGCACCTGCACGGAGATGACAGCGGTCAGGCCCTCGCGGCAATCCTCGCCGGTGAGGGAGATCTTCTCGCGCTTCGAGACCCCCGAGGAATCGGCGTAGCCGGTGATCTGGCGGGTCAGCGCCGCCCGGAACCCGGCCATGTGGGTGCCGCCGTCGCGCTGCGGAATGTTGTTGGTGAACGGCAGGACCGTCTCGTTGAACGAATCGTTCCACCAGAGGGCGACTTCGACCCGGATGCCGTCGCGTTCGGCGCGGACCACCACGGGGCTCGCCATCCCCTCGATCGGCTTGCGCGAGCGATCGAGGTAGCGGACGAACGCCTCGATCCCGCCCTCGTAGTAGAGCTCCTCGCGCTTGTGCTCGGCATGGCGCGCGTCGGTCAGCACGATGCGGACGCCGGAATTGAGGAAGGCGAGCTCGCGCAGCCGCTTCTCCAGCGTGCCGTAATCGAACTCGATCATGGTGAAGGTGTCGGTGGAGGGCAGGAAGGTCACTTCCGTGCCGCGCCGGCCGTCGCCCGGGGCGACGATCTCGAGGGGCGCCACGGCATCGCCGTGACGGAACTCCATCGCGTGCTCCTTGCCGTTGCGCCAGATCCGGAGCTTCAGCCAGGACGACAGCGCGTTCACCACGGAGACGCCGACGCCGTGCAGCCCGCCGGAGACCTTGTAGGAATTCTGGTCGAACTTACCGCCCGCGTGCAGCTGGGTCATGATGACCTCGGCCGCCGAGACGCCCTCTTCCTTGTGGATGTCGGTGGGGATGCCGCGGCCGTTGTCGGACACCGTCACCGAGCCGTCGGCGTTGAGCTGCACGGTGACGAGGTCGGCATGGCCGGCCAGGGCCTCGTCGATGGCGTTGTCCACCACCTCGTAGACCATGTGGTGCAGGCCCGAGCCGTCGTCGGTGTCGCCGATATACATGCCGGGGCGCTTGCGGACGGCGTCGAGGCCCTTCAGCACGCGGATCGATTCCGCGCCGTACTCGGCGGGCTCGTTCGGGGGGATGTCGGCCATGAAATTCCTCGGGCAGGCGGACCAGTTCGCGACGGAGGGACTCGCGCCGTCGGGCGCCCACGCCTGCGCTCTCGCTTGGTCCGCCTGATATAGGGGTTCCGCGTTGAGATTGCACGATTTTACGGGCTCGCGCCGGACCCGTGCACCCGCTTTTCTGAGGCCCCGCGCTTAACGCCGCGTTAGCCCTGGATGCCGCCCGCGCTGGCCGCGTCCAAACGGGCGACCGCATCCGGCGACAGGCTCAATCCGGCGGCGCCGAGCAGGTCGTCGAGCTGCGCCACCGAAGTCGCGCTGGCGATCGGCGCGGTGATGCCCGGGCGGGCGATGATCCAGGCGAGCGCCACCTGCGCCTGGCTCGCGCCGTGGTCCCGGGCGACCGAATCGAGCACGTCGAGCAGCGCCAGCCCGCGCGGGGTGAGATACTTGGCGACCCGGTTCTCCCGAGCTCGTCCCGCCGCATCCTGGGCGGATCGGTACTTGCCGGTGAGGAAGCCGGCCGCCAGGGAGAAATAGCCGATCACCCCGATCTCTTCGGCCCGGCACAGGGGTTCAAGCTCCGCCTCGTAGCCGCGTTCGGCGAGGCTGTAATCCGGCTGGAGGCACTCGTAGCGCGGCAGGCCGGAGGTCGCCGAAACCTTGAGCGCTTCGGCGAGCCGCCTGGCATCGTAGTTCGAGGCACCGATCGCCCGGACCTTGCCGGCGGCGATCAGGCGCTCGTAGGCCTGCAGCGTCTCTTCCAGGGGCGCTTCCGCGTCGTCGAGATGCGACTGATAGAGATCGATCCGGTCGGTCTGGAGCCGCCGCAGGGATGCCTCGCAGGCCTGCTCGATGTGGCGCGCCGACAAGCCCTTGCCGGCTTCACCCATATCCATGCCGACCTTGGTGGCGAGCACGATCCTGTCCCGCACACCCGGGCGCGCGGAAAACCACCGTCCGATCACGGATTCGGATTCGCCGCCCTGGTGGCCGGGCGCCCAGCGCGAATAGACGTCGGCGGTGTCGACGAAGTCGAAACCGCGCTCCACGAACCGGTCGAGGATCGCGAAGGAGGTCGCCTCGCCGGCGGTCCAGCCGAAGACGTTGCCGCCGAGGCAGAAGGGCGCGACCCGGAGGTCGGAGCGGCCGATACGTCGCTTGTCCATGCGATCAGCCCTGGAGGAAGGGATTGGAGACGCGCTCTTCGCCGAGCGTGCCGGTCGGGCCATGGCCGGGAATGAAGGAGATGTCGTCGCCCAGCGGCAGGACCTTCTCCTTGATCGCCCGGATCAGCTGCTCGTGGTTGCCGCCCGGCAGGTCGGTGCGGCCGACCGAGCCCTTGAACACGACGTCGCCGACCAACGCGAAACGCGCATCCCGACTGACGAACACGACGCTGCCGGGCGAGTGGCCCGGGCAGTGGAGGATGTCGAAGCCGAGCTCGCCCACCGTCACGGCGTCGCCGTCGTCGAGCCAGCGGTCGGGGGTCACGGCCCTGCCCTCGCCGATCCCGTAATTGGCCGCCGTCTCGGGCAGGGAATCGAGCAGGAACTTGTCGGCGAGGTGCGGGCCCTCGATCGGCACGCCGAGGCGCTCGCGCAGCTCGTCGGCGCCGGCGGCGTGGTCGACATGGCCGTGGGTGAGCAAGATCTTTTCCACGCGCACGCCCTGCTCCCGGATGGCGGCCTCGATCCGGTCGAGATCGCCCCCGGGATCGACGACCGCGCCGACCTTGGTGGTGTCGTCCCAGATCAGCGTGCAGTTCTGCTGGAAGGGCGTGACCGGGATGATCCCGGCGCGGGGCGTTCCTGGCATGGGTTTCCGCGTGTTAGCTGCACCGCCGTCGGCGCTCTTGGTCCGGTTCTAGCGCAGAAGCAGGCGCGCGGCACCATGTCGGAGCAGGTCAGGCCGTGCCGTCCTTCGGCCGGCGCAGGCTGTCGTGGAGCGCCAGCATTTCGGCCATGCCGAGCGACCGGCCGATGCAGCGGGTCTCGGCGGTGTTCACTTTGGTGAACCGGTCGTGGGAGCGGCCGCCATAGGCGCCGAAGATCGCCGTACCCGCCTCGGTTGCGCCGTCTTCCGATGTCGTCTGGGACGCGTCCGGCCGGTCGATCCGATAGGAGGGCGCCGCTGCCTTGCCGGTGACGCCGATGCGGACCCAGGCATCGCCGTAATGCTTCTGGCACATCCGCATGGTCACCAGCACCTCCCGGAGATAGGCTTCGGCATCCTCCAGGGCCGGCAGGACGTCCGCGATCGTCGCGTCCGGGGGGTAGTGCTTGATCCGGGCCATCTGCCACCTCTGTTCGCCGGGGTCTTACCCCGCCGGCCGGGCGAGGGCGAGGCGCCCCCTTTCAGCCCGGAGTCCGCTTCAGCAGGGCGTCGAGGCCTCCGACCCGGAACCAATGGTAGCCGTAGCCCTCCAGGAACAGGCAGTGCTCGCCCTCGGGACCGGCCTCACTGCGTGATCCGGTGAGCACGTCGACCAGGATATCGTGCTCCGCCTCGGTCTCGCCGGTCCGGAGCGCGACCTCCGCGGGCTCCGGTGCGAGGTTGTGCACGCACAGAACGGCGTTCCCGCGCCATTCGTAGCGCAGGGCCAGGATCGCGTTCTTACCGGTCGGCACCGCGGTGACGTCGCCCCAGCCGATCTCCGGCGCTTCCTTGCGCTGGCGGATCAGGCTCTGCATCCAGTTTAGCAGCGAGCCCGGGTCGTGGCGCTGGTCGGCGACGTTCACATGGGCGTAGCCGTAGGGGCCGTGGTCGATCGGCGGCAATACCGTGCGCTCGGCCTTGGAGAAGCCGCCTTGGTGCTCGGCGGTCCATTGCATCGGCGTGCGGGCGCAGTCCCGCTCCTTGAGGGCGAGGTCGTCGCCCATGCCGATCTCGTCGCCGTAACGCAGCACTGGCGTCCCCGGCAGGGTGAACATCAAAGAATAGGCCAGCCGGATCCGGCGCGGATCGCCGGCCAGCATCGGCGCGAAGCGGCGGCGGATGCCTCGGTCGTAGAGCTGCATCCGCTTCTCAGGGCCGAACGCGGCGAACACCGCCTCGCGCTGCGTCTCGGTGAGCCGGCCGAGATCCAGCTCGTCGTGGTTGCGCAGGAAGATGCCCCACTGGCAGGAGAGCGGACGGGGCTTGGTCCGTTCGATCGCCTTCACCAGCGGGCGGGCGTCGTGCGCGGCCAGGGCGTAGAAGGTCGATTGATTGACCTGGAAGTTGAACATCATGTGCATGCGGTCGGCATCGTCGCCGAAATAGTCGAGATCCTGCTTCGGCAGGACGTTGGCCTCGGCCAGGATGATCGCGTCGCCCTTGCGCCATTGCAGGAACTCGCGAAAGTCGCGCAGCATGTCGAACTGCTCCCGCGGCTTGCCGCCGACATCGGCGCCTTTCTCGGCGATGACGAAGGGCACCGCATCCATGCGGAAGCCCGAGACACCGAGCTCGATCCAGAAGCCCATGATCTTCAGGATCTCGGCCAGCACCTCGGGGTTGGCGGTGTTGAGATCGGGCTGGAAGTCGAAGAACCGGTGGAAGTACCAGGCGCCGGCCTTCTCGTCGTAGGTCCAGGTGGTCTCCTGCACGCCCGGGAAGACCATGCCCTCGTCGGTGGTGGCCGGCCGCTCCTTCGACCAGACGTACCAGTCGCGATAGGGTGAATTCGGGTCCGAGCGGGCAGACTGGAACCAGCGGTGTTTGTCCGAGGTGTGGTTGACTACGAGGTCGATCAGCACCCGCAGGCCCCGCTGCTTCGCCGCGTGGGCGAAAGCGACGAAATCGCCGAGCGAGCCGTAATCGGGATCGACGCCGTAATAGTCCGCAATGTCGTAGCCGCCGTCGCGCTTGGGCGAGGGCTGGAACGGCATGAGCCAGACCGCAGTGGCGCCCAGGCCCTGGATGTAGTCGAGCCGCCGTTCCAGCCCGGCGAAGTCGCCGATGCCGTCGCCGTTGGCATCCATGAAGGTGCCGACCGACAGGCAGTAGATGACCGCGTTCTTGTACCAGAGATCGGTGATCATGCCGGTCCTCGCCAAGCGCCCCGAGAAGCGCCGTTCGGCCGTCAGGACCGGCTGCGCCGGCGACCCTACGGTGACCCGCGGGATTTGGTTCCGTTTTGTTATGCAGTGCGTGCCGGCTACTTGCGCGAATGATCCATGTAGGCGCGCAAAATGGCGTTGATCTTTGTTTGGTAACCGCGCCCCTGATCCTTAAAGAAGGCCAAAACATCGGCATCAAGCCGCATCGTCATCGTCTTCTTGCGCGACTCGGGGTGGAAGACGGCCTGGCTCCAGTCGATCGTCGTCTCGGCCTCGTCGGCATCGGTCGCGACGGCGGCTTCGACATCGGCATCGCTCAGCGCCTTAACGGCGTCCCAGTCGCTCTCGCTCGCGCCGCGCTCAACCATCGCTGTCAGGTCCGCCGACGAATGCCTGACTGTACGCCTGTCTTTCTTCACGCCGCGCCCTCCTGAACGAGATCAGCCGCCGCCTGCCCTCGCGCCACGTCCAGATCACGGTGACGTGCACCTCACCCAGAACCCCGACCGTGAAGTGGCGCGCCTCGTCCCGGAAGGCCGCCGGACCTTCAAGCCGCGGGCGGCCATCGAACAGGGCGGCGGCATCCCGGAAGTCGAGCCGATGCTTGGCCAAGTTCGTTCGGCGCTTGGCTTCGTCCCACTCGAACATGGCCAGCCGCCCCCAAGTGTCAATACATCATGTCAATACGTCCTGTGCCGAGGCTTGCGAGCGGCGGCACGCCGGCTGGCGTTTCCTTAAATCAGCCGCGTTGTGCACGCCCAGTTCAGCTGCGTACCCGGAAGGTCCGCACCCGCTCCGCCGCCCCCTCGAATCCGGACCGCATGAACGCCATCCTGATCAAGCTGTTCGCGACGGCCCTGACGCTGAGCCAGGTCACCACGCGGCCGGACGCGGTGCGGACCCAGTTCGACCCGTTCACCGACCAGGCCGAGGTCGTGCGCCTGCTGCGCGACGGCTGCGCCCACATGCGCAAGGCGTTCGACATCGAGGATATCGATCTCGATGAATTGATCACCACCGCCATGGAGGATCCGACGAGCGTCGCCGGGCCGGGGGCGCCCAAGATCCTGCACGGGCTCAACCTCGACGAGCTGAACACCAGCTACAAGCAATTCTGCAAGGGCGAGAATCCCGCGATCTCGCCGTTCAACGCCCGAGAAGTCATCGAATTCTACGACAACGCCACCAAGGATCTGCCGACCGCCGAGGCGCTCCGGGACAAGGTGCTGCCCGGCATGACCCGCATCCTCGACGGCTCGGGCAAGCCCTTCGCCGAGACCTTCGAGCCGAATGGGCGCCGCCTGGTGGTGCCGATCACCGCGGTCCCGAACCTGGTGCAGAAGGCGTTCATCGCCGCCGAGGACAAGCGCTTCGAGAGCCACCACGGCATCGACGAGCGCGGGGTGATCCGCGCGTTCATCGGCAACCTCGCCTCGCCGGGGCGCCCGGCCGGCGGCTCGACGATCACCCAGCAGGTGGTCAAGAACCTCTCGGTGGGCGACGACGTCACCTACGAGCGCAAGATCCGCGAGATGATCGTCGCGTCGCGCCTGGAGCGGATCCTGACGAAGCCGCAGATCCTCGGGCTCTACCTCAACGGCATCTATCTGGGCCGCGGTGCCTACGGCATCGAGATGGCGGCCCAGAGCTATTTCGGGAAGTCGGTCGGGCAGCTGACCCTGCCGGAGGCGGCCCTGCTGGCCGGCATGCCCAAGGGGCCGAACTTCTACAGCCCGGACAAGTATCCCGAGCGCGCGCGCGAGCGGCGCGCCTACGTGCTCGCCCGTCTCAAGGAAGAGGGCACGATCACGGACGCCGAGATGGCGAGTGCGGTGAACGCCGATCTCGGATTGAAGCCGGTCGAATCGACCCGGCGCGATTCGGGCTTCTACGTCGTCGACTACCTGAACCGCGAGGCGCGCACCTTCGCGGGCGTCGATTCCTTGACCGCCGGCTCGTTCACCGTGCGCTCGACCATCAATGCCGGGCTCCAGCGCGCCGTGGAAGGTGCGTTGCAGGACGGGCTCGCCAATTACGAGCGCGGGACCGGGCGGCAGACCTATACGGGTCCGGAGCTCAACCTCGCCGACAGCATCCGCCGGATCCAGGCGGCCACGCCCGCCCCGGAAGGCGCGGTCCAGGCCGCGCCCGGAGTGACCGGCGCCCGGGCGGAGCCCGCCAAGGAGCCGCCCAAGTCCGACATGAAGCCCGGTGCCAAGGCGCCCCGGACCAAGGTGGCCGCCGCTCCGCAGGCCAAGCCCGTCTGGCTGCGCGCCTTGGAGAGCGCCCGGCCGACCCTGTACGACGTGCACTGGCCGGTCGCCGTGGTGCTCGACGCCGGCCGTGGGCCGGTGAAGGTCGGCTTGGCCGATGGCCGGACCGCTATCCTCGACCCGGGCATCGCCCGCAACCGTCTGCAGCTCTTTGACGTGGTGCGGGTGAAGCTGACGGAAGGGCGCGGCGCGGCGCGGGCGCAGCTGCGGGTCCGGCCCAGCGTCCAGGGCGCCGCTCTGGTGCTGGAGAATCAGACTGGCCGCATCCTGGCGATGGCCGGTGGCTTCTCCTATCCGATGAGCCAGCTCAACCGGGTCACCCAGGCGGTGCGCCAGCCGGGTTCGACCCTGAAACCGCTGACCTACTTGGCCGCGCTGAATGCGGGGCTCCAACCCAACACCCTGGTCCTGGACTCGGCCGTCACCCTGCCGCCGATCGGCGGCGCCGGGGATAGCTGGTCGCCGAAGAATTACGAAGGCGGCGGCTCGGGGCCGACGACGCTGCGAAGGGGTCTCGAATTCTCGAAGAACCTCGTCACGGCCCGGCTGCTCCAGGGCGGCATCGCGCCGAAGGCGCCGGCCAGCCTGAAGCGGGTCTGCGACATCGCCCTCGAGGCGCAGATCTACGCCGAGTGCGAGCCCTATTACCCGTTCGTGCTCGGCGCCCAGCCGGTGCGGATGCTCGATCTGGCCGGCTTCTACGCGGCGGTGGCCAACGAGGGCGCCCGCCCGGCCTCCTACGCGCTCGAATCGGTGGAGCGGGACGGCAAGGCGCTCTACACCCACGCCCCCCGCGAGCCGGTGCGGATCGGCTCCGCCGACCGGGTCGCGTTCTACCAACTCAAGACCATGCTGCAGGGCGTGACCCAGCACGGCACCGCCGCCGCGCTCTCCAAAGTCTCGGCCTATGTCGCGGGCAAGACCGGCACTTCCGAGAACGAGAACGACGCCTGGTTCGCGGGCTTCACCAACGAGATCACCGTGGTGGTCTGGGTCGGCTACGACAACGCGGACGGCAGCCGCAAGACGCTGGGCCGCGGCCAGACCGGCGGCCATGTCTCGGTGCCGATCGCCTCGACGATCCTGCAGGCCGCCTGGGCGAACGGCATCCCAAAGACGCCGCTGCGCGGGCCCTCCTCCGAGGCGCGCCCGTTCATCGCCGACCTGCCGATCGACCCGCATAGCGGCCAGCGGGTCGCGGGCGGCGGCTTCATCGAGCATTTCCGCACGAGTGGCGACGGAAAGCTGGCCGACACGCAGTTCCGCCTGGTGCCCCGCGAGACCCTCTACGCCATGCGGCCCGATGCCGAGGACGGCGATCTCAACGGCGCCGAGGACGGGGCCAGCGTCGCCGGCGACTACGACGGCACCATGACCGGCGAGCGTGCCGCGCCCGATCCCCTCGATCAGTTCGGCGAGCGCCAGAGACCGCGCAGCCGCCGTGCGCAGGGCGATCTGGATTCCTACGGCCAGGACGCCTACAGGCCCTGGCCCGGCCAGACCGCGCGCTCGCCCTTCGGGGACGAGGACGCGCGCCGGCCCCGCCGCCGCGACCCGGATTACCTGTTCGGCGAAGACCCGGGCTACTGACCGCCCCTCGATCGATGAGACACCCGTTGCGCACGCAGCTTCCTGCCGCCCTCGCCCTCGCCCTGACCGCTGCCAGCCCGGTCTGTGCACAGACGCCTGCCGCCAACACGGTGCCGGGCTCGGAGCGGATCAAGGAGGTGCCTTCGGTCACCGCCCTCGATCCGGTAGCCATCAAGCCCGGGCAGATCCTGTTCACGGATCACCGCGACAACCCCACGGCGCCGGAGAACGGCCTGATCCCGTACCTGGACTGGCTGAAGGCCCGCCCGAACGAGGCGGCGGTGCTGGCGCCCTTCCCCGGCTACAAGGAACCCGACTACACGGTGACGGTGAACGGCGTGACCAAGCCCCGGCACGAGACCCTGAAGGTCTACGTGGCGGAAGGCCGGTTCGTTGTGCCGCGGCCGCCCGAGGCGATCGACCTCCAGGCCTTCGCCAATCTCGGCTTCGTCCAGAAGATGGACCCGGCGATCAAGCACAAGGCGATCGCCACCGGTGAGGTGACGCCGAACAAGGACCCGGCCGCCGCTTTCGCCAAGCGCCCGGATCGCCCCTGGTGCGAGGGGGCCGGCGCCTGCATCGAGTCCCGTTACGATCTCGAAGGCAAGCTTCCGCTCGGGGTGAAGCTCGCCAACAAGCTCGAAGAGGGCTCGGCCAAGAAGATCGCCGAGTACGTCTCGTTCCAGAGCGAGCTGCGGGTGCTCGGCCCCGACCAGGGAGCGCCCCTCAAGGCGCTCACCAAGATCGACACCGCCGTCACCGGCGGGCTGGAGCAGACGATCTTCTGGGTCAACCAGATCCTGCGCTTCGGCAAGTTCCTGGCCGTGTTCCAGCCGATGCCGAACGATCCGACCAAGACCGTGGTGACCACCTACATGGCGCTGGCGATCAAGGCGGATGTCCTCGACCGCAAGGCCGAATATGCCCGGGTCCCGGTGCTGAAGAACCTGCTCCCCGCCCAGGTGCTGATGGGCAATTCGAGCTTCAACACCGGCAACTCGATCAGCGCCGGCCTGCCGGTCTACGCCCGCAACCGCATCACCACCTTCGCGGACGCGATCGCGAAACGCTGATTCGCCCGAATCAGAAGCCGCGGTTGCCGATCGAAGGCAGGGTCGGCTGCGTGTAGGCGCGGTTCACGTCGCGCCGAGTCTGCGTGCCGTTGGTGTCGTTCGAGGCCCGGTAATTGTCGAGCCGGAAGCTCTCGGCGAGGCCGCTGCGCCCGTCCGGGCTGTCGGTGTTGCAGGCGCAGAGGCCGCCGACTGCCAGGAACGATGCCGCGAGAAGGGTAAAGCGCATGATTGATCCTGGGCGATGCCGAACCGCGCGAGGGATTGCTATCCGCCGCCGAATCGCAGTTTGAAAAGTCGGAGGCGGCATGGTCAGGGCGGCGCCAAGTCCGTCAAGACCAGCGGCGAGACGTAAACCGATTCTGCCGCCTCCGATGCGCGGCAGCCACGGAAAATCTACCTTTCCACGCGTTAGCGGCGGATAGGGGCCGGCAATTGCCGGAAGTACGGCCTCGCCCCCTGGCGAATCCGGGTCCTTCGGGCCAGAACCGTCGGCGATGAGCAACGTCCTGCCCTTCCGGCCGCGCCCGACCGTCACCCGCCTCGCCCGCTGCGAGGTCGTGACCGTGGCCGGCGACCTCCTCGCCCTGCTCGAGCAGCTCGAGGACGTGAGTGCCCGCGCCGCCGCGATGGGCCGTCCGACACTCGAGGTCGAGCGCACGGTTCAGAATCT
This sequence comes from Methylobacterium sp. GXS13, assembly GCF_001455965.1. GTDB lineage: Bacteria > Pseudomonadota > Alphaproteobacteria > Rhizobiales > Beijerinckiaceae > Methylobacterium. The sequence continues at coordinate 145,111 of NZ_LKKO01000069.1, read as the reverse complement.
CCTCGACGCGGTCAGCGCCGTGGAGCGAGCCCTCGATTGTATCGGCGAGGGCGAACAGGTCGCGCCGGCCTGAACGGTGTCGCTGGGCGCAGGGTCCCTTCGCCGGGGCGCTGCCGGGCCCGCTACCCTGTGGATTGCCGGCGCCTGGATCGGTCCGCAATTCACCTGATCCGGCACGAGCGCCGTGAGAACGGTTTTGCGCAATAGATCCTGCACAGATACCCTCGAAAACCGGATCTTTGCGGTTCTTCGCCAAAGTCCGTGGTCAAACTCTTAATATTCCGGAACCCTCCCGCGCAGCTTGCGGTTGAGTGTCGGGCGCACGAAAGCGACGCTGTTTCCGGAGGACGTTATGAGGTTTCGTACGGGCAGCACGTTGGCCGTCATCACTGCCGCCGGGCTCCTCGCCGGAACCGTTGTCCAGGCACAGGCGGCGGAAGTCGGGTTTCTCGAGATGCTGTTCGGAGCGCGGCCCGCTCCCCAGCAGGTACAGCCCCAAGCCCCCGCCCCCCTCGAGGACCGTGCCGTCTACCGGCGCGCGACGCCCCGGCTCGGCAGCGCCCGGCATCGCCTCCAGACGCGATATGCCGCCCTGCCAGTCCGGATCCGCGTGAAGGAGACGGAACTCAGCCCGCGTCAGGTCGCGATCGACATGAAGTCTGGCGCCGCCGCGGCGCTTCTGAAGGACGAGACGTTGCTGCCCGGCGACATCGTCGTGCTGAACACGGGCGCCAAGGTTTTTACCGGCCATCTCGACACGCGGCACGCGTTGCGGGACTTCGAACCCGTTCAGACCTCGCGCTTCGTCAGCAAGGGCACCCGGAAGCAACTGGCCGGACTCTTCACGCCTGTCGGCGCATCGCCCACGAACGAGGCCCGCCGGGTCGTGGCGCGCGGACCACAATCCCCGTTGCCGATCGCCACCCCGATCCCGTCGCAGCAGACCGCCATGCGTGTGATCAATGTCTGGAACGCCGCGCCATAATCGGTATCGGATTCACCCGCCAAGTTCTGCTTGACGGACACGACTGATCATCTGGTGCCACGATCGCCATCGGCATCGTTCATGACACGAGCCGGATGCCTGTTTGCGACCTCTCCGATTGGACAGCGTCAATACGCGTTTTCGGTCTTGAATAACGCGAATGGTGTGGTCAGCAGGATCTGCATGTCGAGTACGACCGACCAGTTCTCAATATAAAACAGGTCGTGCTCGACGCGCCGCTGTAGCTTCTCCGACGTATCGGTTTCACCGCGCCAGCCATTGACCTGCGCCCAGCCGGTGATGCCGGGCTTGACCTTGTGGCGGGCGAAGTAACCGTCGACCACCTGATCATACAGGGTGTTGGCAGCCTTGGCCTGGAGCGCGTGGGGGCGCGGCCCGACCAGCGAGAGATCGCCCTTCAGGACATTGAAGAGCTGGGGCAGTTCGTCCAGCGAGGTCTTGCGGATGAACCGCCCGACCGGGGTTACCCGGGGATCGCCGCGCGTGACCATCCTGGCGGCACCGGCATCGCACTGATCGACATACATCGAGCGGAACTTGAACACCTCGATCAGCTCGTTGTTAAAGCCGTGGCGCTTCTGCCGGAACAGCACCGGCCCCCGCGAGGTCAGGCGGACGGCGAGCGCCACGCCGATCATGAGCGGCGATAGAGCCAGCAGCATCAACAGGCCGACGCAGCGGTCGAACACCGCCTTCACCACCACGTCCCAGTCGGCGATCGGCCGGTCGAACACGTCGAGGACCGGCACCGAGCCGAGATACGAGTAGCTCCGCGGGCGCAGCCGCAGCTTGGCCGCGTGGGCCGAAAGCCGGATGTCGATCGGCAGGACCCAGAGCTTGGCCAGCATCTGGAGGATCCGCGCCTCGGCGGTGATCGGAATCGTGAACACGATCAGGTCGAGCCGGGCATGCCGGGCATACGCGACCAAGTCGTCGACATTGCCAAGCTTCTTGTGGCCGGCCACCATGTCGGAGGAGCGGTCGGCGTTGCGGTCGTCGAACACGCCGACGATGCGGATGCCGCTGTCGCTCTGGCTCTCGAGAGCCGCAATCAACTCCTCGGCGGGCTTGCCGCCGCCGACGATGGCCGTGCGGCGGTCGAAGCGGCCGGCCCGGGTCTGCGCGTCGATCACCTGCGAGAGCGCGAAACGCCCGGCGAGCAGAGCGGCAAGGCCGGCGCCGTAGAAGGTCGCGAGCCACAGGCGCGAATAATGGTCGGCAATCTTGCCGAGGACCAACAGGGCGGCGACCATCAGGAAAGTCATCGACCAAGCGGCGATCAGCCGGATCGCCGACTTGGCGAAAGTCCGGAAGGCCGAAATCCGGTAGCCACCCGAGGCCTGTATCAGCGCCACCGTAAAGGCAGCGATCAGCGCAATCACACCGGTATAGGTCAGACCGAAGGGGACCCGGCCGCGCAGCATCAGGAGGTGCAGGAGCGCGCCGAGCCCGAAGATCAATGTGAGTTCGAGGGCCCGCACCAACCCTGCGATCACAACCGGTGAGAGCGCAGCTGGCCCCGGAGCGAGCGTCTCCGCCATCGGACCGTCGCTGCCGCGCGTCCGCATGGTCTGCCGGTCGAGTGGGCCGGTGGCGTCAAGAAGATCGCGGATGTCGAACGCGCTCATCGATCGGCTCCTCCCGGGCAAAGCGCCGGTCCTCACGTTGCATCCACTGTTTCCGCGACCCGGAAACTGCTTTTCAGCGTGATGCTCTGGATCGGGACCCTTGCACGAGGCATCGTAAAGAAACTTAACCGCGGGCCCGCCGGATCGAGGGCCCACCTGCGTGGGCCCCCGGCCAGGGTCAGATGCGCGTAGCCTTGCTCTCAGGCTGTGCGTGCCTGAGCGAGCTTGTCCGAGCCCACCTTCAGGCGCTCCTCGCGAGCCTGGAAGGCGGCAGCATAGCCCGAGATGACATCGGCCCCCATCCGCGCCAGGGAAAATCGCTGATGGATGGATGCGCTGAGCGCCCGCACGCGTGTGGAGAGCGCGTCCGGAGATTCGTCGAGCACCCGGCGGATCGCGCCGGCAAGTGCTCCAGAATCACGGGACGGGACGAGGTCGCTCGCCATCGGTCCGAAAATCTCCGGAATGCCGCCCACGCGGGTGGCGACCAACGGCTGCGATGCTGCCGCGGCCTCCAGGACGACGTAAGGCAGAGATTCCGCCAGCGACGGCACGACCAGGATCCGGCCCCGTGCCAGCACCGACCGGATCGCCTGTGGCGGCTCAAAGGACGCCGCGTCCGAGAGGCCGAGCCGCTGGACCATGCTGCGCAGGCTGTCGGCATCCGGGCCGGACCCGACCATCAGCAACCGCAGCGGCCGGCCCTCGGCGCGGAGCCGGACCAGCGCTTCAAGCAGGTAGGGCAGGCCCTTCGCCTCACGCAGCTCGCCGACATAGAGCAGGTCCGCGGCGTCGGCCGCCTGGGGCACCGGGGCGAATTCGGCATCGGCGATGCCGTTGTGGACGATCCGGGTCACCTGCTCCGGGCCCCCCACGAAGGTCCGGTGCCGCCCGGCGACGCCCTCGCTCTCGAATAGGAACGCGTCGGTCCGGCGGGCGAGCACGGCCTCGGCGGCCATGTAGGCCCGGTGGAGGGCGCTGCCCGGCCTGTAATTGTAGCTGCCGCCATGGGGCGTGTAGGCACGGATCGCCGGTGATGAGGCGAGGCGGGCATAGGCGCCGCCCTTGGCCCCGTGTCCGTGCAGCACGGTCGCGCCGACCGCTTCGGCCCTGCGCGTGATCGTCCGAAGACAGGTCCAATCCGACAGGTGCGGGTTGCGCCGCATCGGGACCCGGATCAGGCCGAGTTCGAGCGACGGTGTCACATCGGCCAGGGCCTTCGCGGCGCGCTCGCCGCCCGTGCTCGCGTCGCAGACGATTCCGACGGCGTGTCCCGCCTCGGCCTGCAGCCGGGCCAGGTCCATGACGTGGCGGAACAAGCCACCGACCGGCGCGCGGAACACGTGCAGGATGCGCTGGCACTGAGCTTTTCGGGTCTCGTTCGGCTTCGCCGCCACGGTATCGCTCCCGGGAATAACAGTCCCGAGAGTGTGGTGCCGTGACGGTCGCAGTAAACTTAAACGGACCCCCGCTTGATCGGCCTTTTCAGCGGGAAGGTAAGCGGAGTTTTACTGCTGTGGATCAATTCACGTCAGTGGCAAGCCGTTAAGGCTGGCCCAGATCGTTCCGTAATGGCAGGCCGTCGCGGCCAGCACGAATCCGTGCCAGATCGCGTTCTGGAACGGCAGCGTGCGCCAGACGTGGAACAACACACCCACCGAATAGAGCAGACCGCCGATCGCCAGGAGCCAGAGAGCCGTCGGCTGCAGGGCGGCAATGACCGATTCGTAAGCCAGCAGGCCGCTCCAGCCGAGCAGCAGGTAGAGTCCGATGGACAGACGATCGTACCGGCCGGGCAGGAACAGTTTCACCGCGATGCCCACGAGTGCGACCAGCCAGATCACCGCCAGCAGCAGGTAGGCGCGGATGCCGGAGCCCACGAGCGCCACCAGCGGCGTGTAAGTCCCCGCGATCATCAGGTAGATCAGCGCGTGGTCGGCGCGGCGCAGGAGCCATTTCCGCGGGCTGACCGGGTAAAGATTGTACACGGCGGAGACGCCGAGCATCAGCACCAGGGCGGTGGCGTAGAGGACGATCGCGGCCCGCTCTCCGAAGCCGAGATGGGCGGTGAGGGCCGTGGCCACCAGCGCCACCGCGCCGGCGAGACCGAGAACGACCCCGAGGCCATGGATCACACCATCCGCAACGATCTCGCGCGGCGTGTAGTGCCACGTCAGAGTCAGCGGGCGACCGTCCTCCGCGAGAGACATCATGGAGCCTCCTGCTACGCCTGCAGCCTAAAGCTTAAGAGAGCTCAGTCGTTCCCTATGCAAAGTGCTGACGCCGGGTTTATCCCAAGGTTCTATTGCCGCGTGGTGAAAGTCTTGCTGTGCGTGGCGGCGTCGCCGCACCAAGCCTTAAGCACCGTGCTGCGCGAGCCCTTCGAATCCGAGTGCCGGTTCCCGGGCGGCGCGCCGCACGCCGATGATGCCGCCGCCGATCCGGGCATGCACCACCGCCATGGTGAGCACGGCCATCGCGAGAATCTGGTGGGCCAGAGCCGCCCAGAGCGGGACCGCGAGGAGCAGCGTCGCGATGCCGAGCCCCGCCTGGGCCAAGGCCAGAGCCGCGACGCCGCCGGCGCGACCCGCCGCGCCGGACGAACCGGACATCCGGGCATCGATCGCGTGCAGCAGTGCGACGACGACGAGCAGGTAGGCGGTCACCCGGTGGTCGAACTGGACCAGGGCGTGGTTGTCGACGAAGTTCTCGATCCAGGGCTGGATCGCGAACAGGCTGTCCATCGGCGGGACGAGGGCGCCATCCATGCTGGGCCAGGTGTTGTAGACGAGGCCCGCATGCGACCCGGCGACCAGCCCGCCGAGGAAGATCTGTCCCAGAACCAGCGCCGGCAGCAGGAACGCGACCCAGCGGATGCGATCCGGTGCCGGATCGACCGTGTCGTTGCGCTGGCCGGCCGCCAGCCACACCAGCCCGGCGAGAATCAGGCTCGCGGTCGTCAGGTGCAGGGCGAGCTTTAGCGGCGCCACCGCGGTCATGCCGGGTTGGAGACCGGAGGCGACCATGATCCAGCCGATCGCCCCCTGGAGCCCGCCGAGGATGCCGAGGCTCAGAAGCCCGAGTCCGAGGCGGCGGCTGATTAGGCCGCGCCACCAGAACACCACCAGCGGCAGGAAGAAGACGAGGCCGATCAGCCGGCCGAGGACGCGATGGCCCCATTCCCAGCCGTACAGGACCTTGAACGACGCCAAACCCATGCCCTGGTTGAGAATGGCGTATTGCGGCGTGTCCTTGTATTTGGCGAATTCTGTGGCCCAATCCGCGTCCGACAGGGGCGGCACGATCCCGGTCACGGGGCGCCACTCGGTGATCGACAGGCCGGACCCGGTCAGGCGCGTCGCGCCGCCGACCGCCACCATGGCGACCACGGGCGCCGCGATCAGGTAGAGCCACGCCCGCACGGCGCCCGATCGGTGGTCGCCCGAGACTCTCATCACCTTCATCCCTTCCGCGGTTGCCGGGATGTCCCGGCCCTGGCGACGCGTTAGGGGATGCGCGCAAGACGGGCAATGTCGGTGGCGCCGCAGCCCGCGGCAGAGCGCGCGTTGCCAACCGGGGCCGCGGACGATAGCCGTTTCACCTCAGGGGGAGACGAGGCTGTGGGAATCGTGATGCGTCGCCGCACCCGCACATTGATCGGCACCGTCACGATGCTGGCCTTCGTCTGCCTGTACGGGCCGCTGGCCATGGCCCTGGCCGACAGTCGCATCGCCGAGACCCCGGCGGCGATCCAGGCCATGCTCTACTCGATCCTCGGGATTGCCTGGATCTTCCCGCTGATGCCGCTGATCCGGTGGATGGAGCGCCCGGACCGTTAGGGGCGACCCTCGATTTTGCCGCACTCGGGCGCCAGAAGCCTGGAATCCGAGGTCGAGATCCCCGTTCGTGTATCGCTTGCCCCTGCGCCTCAAGCATCTGGCCGCACTTGCCGTGCTGCTCGCGCCGTGTCCGGTCCTCGCACAAGGTACGCCGCGTTCGATCGGGGAGTGCGAGCGGCTGAAGAATGACCTCGCGTACAACCAATGCTTGGCGATGTTCGGACCGGCAGCCCGGAATGTCGCGGGCGGTTACGCCTCTGCCGACGCGGCCGCCGCTCCGGCGCTCGCCGAAGCGCTGCCGCAGGCGGAAGAGGCCGTCGAGGCGTCGACCGGCCGCCGGGGCCGCTACCGGTCGCGGCGCGGCGGTCGGCAATACGCCTCGTTCTCGACGAGCTATCGGCATCGCCGGCGGCGTTGAGGTTCGCCCAGCGCAAAGCTTAGGTCACGGGTCTGCGCGTGCGGAGGCTGTCGGCGGGCCGCGCCGAGGGCGGATCGTGTCCCTCGACGAAGCGACGCCCCACACAGCGCGCTGGCAGACCGCGTGATCGCGCTACCCTCTTGCGGTGCAGCTCGTCTCTGCGGGCTACGAGAGCCGCACACGGTGTCCGGTGCCGATTGATACCCGACCCACCCGCGGCGACCCTGGGCATGCCCAGGGTCGCGCAGGCGTGTCGGGGCGCGAGATCAAGTCTCTTTCGGGTCCGGTACCAAACCCCATGCACCAAGCCGTGCCTCCGGGTGGGAAGAATCCAGACCCTACGGCAGGGCGCCGGCCTTTTCCTTGGCCTGCATGATCGTGTTGCGGCAGGCCTCGGCGTTGCCGGCCTTGTCCTCGGCGGCGGCCTTCGCAACGAGCTTCTTCGCCTCCTCGACGCCCGACGCGGTCGGCTTCACGGCGGCATCGCCCTTGGTCAGGGCCGGCGGGGTCGCGAGCGCCTTGTCGGAATGCGACGAGGTCGTACCGCCGGGCGGCGTCGTGCCAGTCACCGACGCGGCGCCCGCGCTGTCCAGGCGCTTCTGCAGCGTGGACACCTCGTCGGCGCACGGGGTCGCCCCGGCCATGGTGGCGGCGGCAAGCGCCAGGGCAGCGAAGGCGAATCTCATCATCATCGAGGCGTTTCTCCACGTCGTTCAGGTCGCAACCGGCCACGACCCGCGGGGATCGCCGGGGGCCGGCCGGAGCGTCTGTCGCTCCGGGAAGAGACGCGGGGCGCCGAACCCCGTTCCTGAGACGTGAGGCCGCACGGCGTTCCGTCCCGTGGCGCCTGGAAACGCGAAAGGCGCCCCGCCCGGTCCGAAGACCGCACGGAGCGCCCTGCTAGGACGGTGATGTCTCTCAGTACTTGCGGATGATGGGCTCGGGCGACATCGGCACCGGGTCGGCGCCGAAGGCGTAGCGGATGCCGCCGTAGATCGAGAACGGCTGCGCCAGGGTCGTGGTCCGCGGATCGCTGATCCGCAGGTTGCCGGCGACCGCGCCCGGCTCGGCGAACGTGCCGAAGGTGGTGTAGCGGTTGTTGGTCAGGTTCGTGATCAGACCGAACACCTCGAGGTTCTTGGTGACCTGATACTTCGTCTGGAAGTTCATCACGTAGTAGGGCGGCAGCTTGCGGTTCAGGTTCGACTCGTCGCCGCGGTAGTAGGACGACGAGAAGGCCTGGAGGTAGAGGCCGACCTGCCAGGCCGGGGTGATGAAGTAGTCGAAGCCGGTCTTGAACTGATGCGTCGGCACCAGCGGCACGACGTTGCCCCTCCGGACCTGGATCGCGCCGTCATCCGCGAGCGGGTTATTGGGCGAGGACAGGGTGCCGTTGAACTGGAAGGTGGCGTCGATCAGGGCGTAGTTGGCATAGACCCGCAGGTAATCGGCCGTGTATTCGCTGCCGACCTCGATACCCTGACGCTGGGTCGCGGGCACGTTCACGAAGTAGGCGCGGGCGGTGTTGCCCGGGGTGGCGAGCGACAGGATGTCGTTCGCCAGGTCGGTGCGGAAGGCGCCGATCTTGTAGGTGATGACGCCGCCATCATAGGTGTTCGGCAGCGCGCCGCGGAAACCGACCTCGTAGGTCCGACCGGTCACCTGCTTGAGCGGCGGATCGGCCACCAGCGAGTTCGGCAGCAGGCACGGCCGGTCCGGGTTGGCGCAGGCCAGTTCCAGCGGCGTCGGCGCGCGGTTCGATTCCGAGTAGCTGCCGTAGAGGTTGACCGCGTCGGTGAAGCGGTAGGTCAGGCCGGCCACCGGATTGATCTTGTTGTAGTAATGCGTGCCGGTCACGTCCGGCGAGAAGCCGGTGAGATCCTCGCTCTGGATGCGGGCGAAGTTGAGCCGTGCGCCAGCGGTGAGCGACAGCCGGTCGGTCACGTCGAGGGTGTCGAGGGTGTAGAGGCCCATATAGAGGTTCGAGCCGTTGACTGAGCTCGGCGCGATGCCGAGCGCCCCGGCGGTCCGGAGCTGCGGCGTGCCGAGGCCCGGGATGTTGCCGTAGAACGGGTTGCTCGGATCGGTGGTGATCGACAGGTTCGGGTTGATCACGCCCAGGGTGCTGGACGACTTGAACGAGTAATTGGCCGCATCGATGCTGCCGCCGACCACGAAAGTGTTGGGCAGGCCGAACACCCGGTCGCGGTTGGCCGCCTGGATTGATCCGCCGAAGCCCGTGGCCTCCGTGTTGGTCACGTCGAGGGTGCCGTACGGAACGTTGGCGCGGAACGGGATGCGCTGGTTCTGCTGGCCGAGGATGAGGAACTGGTTGCGGAAGGCCAGCTGCGATTGCCCGGCCCCCGGGCTGAAGCCGTCATCCTCGAAGCAGAGGTTGCCGCGGAAGCTGGAGCGGGTGCTGCAATTCTCGAAGTTGCCGTCGTTGCCGTCGACATAGGTCTGGCTGAAGCGGCGGAAATAGGCGTTGCCGGCGAGATCCCAGGTCGGTGACACGTCGACCCGGCCGGTGAGCTGGATGGTGCCGACTTCGGTGGTGGTGGTCTGCGGGTAGGTGAAGATCGCCCGCGGGTCGCGATGGGTGAAGTCCACCGGAGTCGCGGCGGCGGCGCCGAAGAAGCTGCGGGCGGCGAGCCCGATCAGGTGGAATTCCGAATCCTGCGAGCGGTAGCCGATATCGCCGTAGAGCCGGCCGATCGTGCTCGGGCTCTCGTAGCGCCAGCCGCGGTCATTCAGGCCGTCGCCGGTGAAGTAGACGCTCCACGGGCCCGAAACCTTGCCGTATTCGATGTAGCCCGCGGTGCGTGCGTCCGAGCCGCCGAACGCGGTGATCTCGGTGCCCTGCCAGGTGAAGCCGTTCTTCATCTGGATGTTGATCGCGCCGCCGAGCGCGTTGAGGCCGAAGACCGGGTTGCCGGTGACGACGTCGATCCGCTGGATGGCTTGCGGCGGAATCAGGTCGAAATTGACGATGTCGCCGAAGGCTTCGTTGATGCGCACGCCGTTCTGGTAGACGGCGAGGCCCTGCGGCACGCCCTGGACCGGCGAAGCGGTGAAGCCGCGATAGGTGACGTCGGGGCGGTTCGAATTGCCCTGCGAGTCCGACAGGTTGAGGCCCGGCGTGCGCCGGGCGAGGGTCGCCACGACGTTGTCGGTGCCACGGTCGACCGTGATGTCGCTGGCCGTGACGGTCTCGACCGTGCTGGGGATCTTGTAGAGGGGCTGCTCACTGCCACGCAGGCGCACCGGGCCGATCGGCGGCAGCGCCGAGCCGGCGGGCTCCAACCCACCCGGGCCGTTGAGGTTCTGGACGCGGCTCGAATTGCCGCCGCCCGAGCCGACCGGTGAGGTGGAGACGACGCTGATTTCGCCCAGCGTCACGGCGTTCTGTGCCTGCTCGGCGCAGGGCAGCATCGCCCCGCCTAGAACCGACGCCGACGCGACGAGGCTGCTCCGAAGCGCCCTCAATGACATTCCAATCCCCTTGCCGTGAACCCGCGCTCGTTGCTGTCGAGCTTGTGATCACTCTTGGCCGGGGACGGAAAAGGACACAATTGACTGGAAACCACGTGCGCCGTGTTTCGGCAACCTTTCGGAAATACCGAACTCGAACGCCAACGCACGTGATGTAACGGCAACAGTTTTTATAACGATTTCAGAGGCTTAGGGATAATCCGGCAAGGCGCCCGGGATGTTTTGGCAATCTCGCCCGTCGGTCTCTGAGCTTCGCTTTAGAGCCGGGCTTGAATCAGTCGAGCGATCTCGCCGAGGCGCTGCTCCAGCAGCTGAGGCACCTCGCAGACATAGGTGAGCGACTGGCTGCGCTCCTGGAAGATGCGTCGGTCCCAGGCGAACTTGGTCTCGAGGTCCGACTGATCCTTCGGCAATTCGGTCGCGTCCGTGGCGCTCGGTGCGTCCTTGGTCTGGCTGATCTTGTCGGCCTCATCGCGGACCCGCTCGGCCATGCGGCGCTGTCCCTGGGCATAGCGGGCGATCCCGCCCATCACCTTGTCGCGCTCGCCGTTGATGACTTCGAAGACGCCGGCGTAGACATGCGTCAGCGCCTTGTCCTTCGCATCCTTGTCGGCCCCGAGCTTCGCGACGAAGCCGTCGAGCAGCGGCGCCACTTCCGTCAGCTCGGTGCGGCGGGACGCGATCTTCTGCGCCAGCACTGCCGCGTCGTTGTCGCTGCCCCAATCGCCGGCCGCCGCGATATCGGGCCCGGTCCAGAACTGCCCCGGGCTCAAGGTTGCGACCTTGCGCTGGACGCAGGGCCAGTCCGGATCCTGCCGGGGCTGGGCGAGGACAGGTCCGGCCGTGAGCACGAGACCGAGGGCAGAGGCGAGAAGGCGGGCGGCGATACGGGTCATCGAAGGGTTCCGTCAGTTGGTTTCGCCGGCCGGGCCGCCGCGCCGGGCCATGATGCCGCGACCGGGATCGTAGGCGACGACCGCCATGCCGAAGAAGGCCAAGGTCACGCCGATGACGACCGCGCAGGCGACCGGCTCGAACTGGAGATAGAGGGCGAAGCGGACGAGTTGGACCGCGTGGCTGAACGGGTTCAACTCGCAAATCCAGTAGAGCGTTTCCGAGGATTCCCGGATCCGCCACAGGGGGTAGAGCGCCGAGGAGGCGAAGAACATCGGGAAGATCACGAAGTTCATCACGCTGGCGAAGTTCTCGAGCTGGCGCACCAGCGACGACAGGAACAGGCCGATCGCCCCCAGCATGAGACCGGAGGCCAGGAAGGCCGGCAGCGCCGTGAGGTATCCGAGAGCCGGAATGTCGGTCTCCCAGAAATAGGCCACCGCCAGGAACGCGTAGGCCTGGACGATCGACACCGAGACGCCGGCGATCAGCTTGGCCAGCAGCAGCAGCCAGCGCGGATAGGGTGAGGTCAGCAGCACCTTCATGGAGCCGACCTCGCGGTCGTAAACCATCGACAGCGACGATTGCATGCCGTTGAACAGCTGGATCATCACCGCCAGCCCCGGCACCACGTAGACCTCGTACAGCACGTAGGTCTGGTAGGGCGGCTCGATGGAGACGCCGAGCGTGTTCCGAAACCCGGCGGCGAAGATGAACAGCCACACCAGCGGCCGGACCAGCGCGGAGAAGAACCGTTCCTTCTGATTGAAGAAGCGCAGCAACTCCCGCCGGACAATGCCGCCCAGGCAGATCAGGTAGCCGACCGCATCGAGCCGGCCCACCTGGCGGGCGGTTTTCTGGGAGGGCGGCGCCGGGACCGCGGTGGCGAGGGGCGTCGTCATGTAAACTGACTCATGTCGAACGACGCGCCTTTGATTTCGCAGCGAGGGCTAGGGCCGGAAACACGCACCTCCCCCTCCCCCGCAGAGGGGGGAGGGAGCGCGCGCGTATCGTTCGGTCGCCCATCACGCCGCCGCCCTCCCCGGTTCGGCGACGAGCCGGCGGAATGCGTCGGCCAAGCCTTCGCCCGGCGCACCGATATCCCCGGCCCGGCCCCGGGCGACGATACGCCCGCGATGCAGCACCACGGCCTCGTCGTCCGCGGAAATCTCCTCGAAGATGTGGGTCGCCCAGAGGACGGACAGCCCCTCCTCCCGCACGAGGGCGCGGACGATCGCCACGATGTCGGCGCGGGATTCCAGATCGAGCCCGACGGTCGGCTCGTCGAGCAGCAGCAGGTCAGGCCGGTGGATCAGCGAGCGGGCGATCTCGATCCGGCGCGACTGGCCGCCCGAGAGGGTGCGGACCTTGTCGTGGCGCCGGTCCGCCAGGCCCACGCGGTCGAGCAATTCGGACACCCGCAGCTTCCCCGCCGTGCGGGTGATACCGTGGAGGCTGGCGTGATAGAGCAGGTTCTGCTCGACGGTGAGATCGGTATCCAGCGTCCGGGCCTGGAACACCACGCCCAGCCGGGCCAGAGCCCGGGACGGCTCGCGATCGAGCCCGTGGCCGAAGATCGAGACCCGGCCGCTCTGGTTATTGTAGAGCCGGGTGATCACGGAAAACAAAGTCGTCTTGCCGGCGCCGTTGGGCCCCAGCAGGGCCGCGAACCGCCCCCGCTCGACCGTCAGCGACACGTCGTCGAGGGCCGCGCGCGCCCCGAACCGATGGCCGACATGCTCGACCAGCAGGGCCGTCTCGCTCATCGGCCAAGCGCCTTGCGAGCATCCGCGACGGCGTCGAGGCACTCGTCGAATTCGCCTTCCTTCTGCTCGCGCTCGGCGACGCGGAGGGCTTTTTTCAGTTTGGGCAGCGCGGCCTCGGATTGGTTCGCGGCCAGCGCATCACGGATCATCGTGATGCCCGCGGCACAGGAGGCGGCGTCATCGGCCGCGAAGGCGGGCGTGGTCAGAAGGCCGCTGAGCAGCACGAGCGCGAACCTCCTCCCCCCTCTGCGGGGGAGAGTGGCCCCCGAAGGGGGTCGGGAGAGGGGAGCGACGGCGCAGGATAAGGCTGTGGCCTTCATACCGAACCCGCCTTGTCCGGAAGCCGCGCTCCCCTCTCCCGACCCGGCCTGACGGCCGGCCCACCCTCCCCCGCAGAGGGGGAGGGAGATGCGTTTGTGGCCTCGCGCCACATTCTGAAACCGGCGCCCATCACTTCACCGTCAACGTGCCGGTCATGCCCTTCGCCTCGAGGCCACGGGCCTCCCACTTGTAGGCACCGGGCTTGATCGCGACGAACTCGACGGCGATCTCGCCCGGCTCGTCGAACTCCAGGTGATCGGGCGCGCCGCCGCCATGGATCTCCTTGTGCTCGATGACGATCTGGTTGAGCCAGATGTAGCGGAAGAATTCGGGCGCGTAGAACTTGTACTCCTGGCCACCCTTGGCGACGATGCGCAGCCGGTAGGCCTTGCCGGATTCGAGGGTGATGTCCCGGTTCTCGACCGCGAAGTCGTTGCCCTGGTCGTCGCCGAGGACGAGGTCGGGCAGGTTCTCCCGCTTCTTGGTCAGGTCGAGGGCCCTGGCCGGCCCGGCCGCGAACAGGCCGGCCAGGGCGAGGGCTGCGATCCGAAACGTCGGCGTCATGTCGTTCCTACCCGTATGCCGCCGGTCCGGCGGTCCTGTTCCGCATCATGGGCGCCGGGCCGGCCCTGCCGCTTTCCCCGCGCACCGGCCAAGTCGCAAAGAATCAATTCGGGGAGATGGCCACGCCCCAGGGCAGCAGGCCCACCGGGATGCTCTTGACCACCTTCTCGGCGGCCACGTCGATCACGGAAACGTCGTTCGAGGTGCCGTTCGTCGTGAACAGCATCTTCTGGTCGGGCGTGAAGGCGAGCTGCCAGACGCGCTGGCCCACCGGGAGATATTTCTCGACCGCGTAGGTCTTGGCGTCGATGACCGCGACCCGGTTGGCCGGGCCCAACGCCACGAACGCCTTGGTGCCGTCCTTGGTGATGCGGATGCCGACCGGCTGGATGGCCTCGTCGTTCACGCTGGGGATCTTGAAGGTGATCTTCTTCACCACCCGGCGCTGCGCTACGTCGATCACGCTGACCGTGCCGCCGACCTCGGAAGAGACCCACAGGAACTTGCCGTCGGCGGTGAACTCGGCAAACCGCGGCCGCGCATCCACGAGCACGTTGTCGATCACCTGAAAGGTCTTGGTGTCGATGAAGTGCGCCATGTTCGTGGTTTCGGAGGTGTTGACCAGGATCTTCCCGTCCGGCGACAGGCCCATCCCCTCCGGCTCGACCCCGACCGGGACCTCGGCCAGGACCTTGTTCTTCTCGATGTCGATGATCGTGACTTGGCTGTCGTCCTCGTTGGCGACGTAGAGCGGGTTGCCCGAGGCGTCGAGGATGAACTGCTCGGGATCCGGGCCAGAGCGCAGGGAGCGGACGACCTTGCCGGAGCTGGCATCCAGCACGTCGATCCGGTCGTCGTCGCTGGCGCAGACGAACACCTCCTTGCCGTCCTTCGACACGGTGATTCCGCGCGGCCGGCGCCCGACCTTCCATGTGGCGGTCACGGCCATCGTGGTCGTGTCGATGACGCTGACGGAGTTGCCCTTCTCGTTGGTCACGTAGGCAGTGTAGGCCAGGGCCGGCCCGCCGAGGGCGAACCACGCTCCGAGGGCGATACCACTCAGACCTGCCTCGACGCGGCGGCGCATACGAATCCTCCCTGGGTGCCCTCGTCGGCACTCTCTGGCACCAACTGTAGTGCGATCTTGGCCGGTTGCGAGGGGATGCGGCGTTCGCGGCTGCGACCGATAGACCTCGCGCACCGGGATCTACAGCGAGGCTTATCCCTAGAACGTCGGCGCTGTGAAGGGCGCGTCGTCGGCTGCGCGTATGATTGCGCCAGCGTGATGCGCGCTGTCGGTCGTGAGGGGGGCGATGGAGCCGGAGATCCTGGCGAACGAGGTGTCTCCATGCGCGGCCTCATCCGCGGAGGCAGTGGGGGTTCAACGCCCCAGACGCGCCATGCGCGGTATTCAAGCGAGATGACGGCCGCTGATCTGAAGCGCGGGGCCGATCGTGAACGTCACGAACGGATCGCAGGAAGCGGCGCATCCGAGCCGGGCCCGACGTTCCCTGCGCGCCGAGCAGCCCAAGGTGTTCCGGCGTCATCACAGACGTGATCGGCGGCCGTCAACATCGTAGCCCCCGGAAGGAGGTCTCAGAAGAACCGCTCCTTGACCACGATCGTGTCGCCCGGCCGGACCGAATAAGTCATCGGCACGATTCCCGACACCAGGCCGCCGCCGGTATCACGGGTCAGCACGGCGTAGTCCCGGGCGGCCCGAGGCCCGAAGCCGGCGGCGATGGCCACCGCGGTCTCCACGGTCATGCCGTTGACGAAGGGGTACTGGCCCGAGGTCGTCACCTCCCCCAGGATATAGAACGGTCGGTAGGTATCGACCTCCACCGTCACGTGCGGCTCGCGCACGAAACCGGAGGCGAGCTTGGCCTCGATCGCCCGGGCCGCCTGACCCGTGGTCTGGCCGCCGACCTGCACGGTGCCGATCAACGGCATCGCGATCTTGCCGGCGCCGTCGACCGCATAGATGTTCGACAGATTGTCCTGCCCGAACACGATCACCCGCAGCTTGTCGCCCGCCGAGAGCGGGTAGCGCGCGCCGATCGAGCCGGTGCCGGTGGCATCGAGCTGATCGGTGCGGAAGGTCGGACGCAGGCAACCGCCGAGCGCCAGAGTCGATCCAAGAGCGAGAAGGAGAGCGCGCCGGTTCATCACCATCGCCGTCATGGGTTCCAAGTCGGGGTGGTGTAGGCCGTTAAGGTTAATGAATCTTGATGATTCCACCTGCCAGTTCCGAACAGATCGGCACGGCACGCATCTTAACGTCCAAGCAACCTTAACGACCTCTAATAGCGCCCGGACGGCAATGCTTGTCATCCGGTCGGCCTTCGCGCTCAGAGCGTCTCATGTCTCGTATCAGCTTGCGCTCGCCTCTCGCCGTGCCCGCCGTGCGGTCCGACACCCGGGAAGGCGTCGGCCTCGCACAGGTGCCGCAGATCCTGCGCCGGTCGATCGGCTGGATCGTCGGGCCGACGCTCGTGGTGGCGCTGGGCGCTGGCCTCTTCGTCAACGTGGTGAGCCCGCGCTACACCGGCGAGGCGAAGCTGATCCTGGAGAGCCGCGATCCGGCCTTCGCCCGGACGGCTCAGGAGCGCACCGACCAGCTCGCGCCGATCGACGAGCAGGCGGTGGCGAGCCAGGTCCAGGTGGTGATGTCGCGCGACCTCGCCCGGGAGGCGATCCGCCGGCTCAAGCTCGTGGGCAATCCGGAATTCGATCCGGGCTCGGGCAGCATCGGCCCGGTGCAGCGCGTGATGATGATGCTCGGTATCGGCGCCAATCCCCTCGACCGCCCGGCCGAGGACCGGGTGCTCGATGCCTATTTCGAGCACCTGCTGGTCTATCCGGCCGGCAAGTCGCGCATCCTGACGATCGAGTTCCGCGCCAAGGACGCCAAGCTGGCGGCCGACGGCGCGAACACGATCGCGCAGCTCTATATTTCGTCGCTGGAGGCCGACAAGGTCGACACCGCGCGCTACGCGTCCTCCTGGCTGGGCGGCAATATCGACGGGTTGCGCAAGCGCGTCGCCGAGGCCGAGGCGAAGGTCGAGGCGTTCCGGGCCAAGAACGGCCTGGTCGGCAGCGGCGGCGCCGCCGGTCAGCCGCTGACCACGCAGCAGCTCGGCGAGCTGTCGAGCCAACTGTCCCAGGCCCGGATCCTGAAGGCCGACCTCGCCGGCCGGGTGAAGGCGATCAAGGATCTGATCAAGGACGGCCGCGCCTACGAGATCACCGAGGTGGCCAACAACGAGGTGATCCGGCGCATCGTCGACAACCGCATCGCCGTGCGGGCGCAGCTGGCGCTCGAATCGCGCACGCTGCTGCCGGCCCATCCGCGGATCAAGGAGCTTCACGCGCAGCTCGAGGACCTCGACGCCCAGATCAAGACCTCCGCCGAGCGCGTGGTCCGCACCCTGGAGAACGACGCCAAGATCGCGGGCTCCCGGGTCGACAGCCTTCAGGCCGCCGTGGATGGCCAGCAGGACGTGGTCGTGAAGGGCAATGCCAGCGAGATCCAGCTTCGAGCGCTGGAGCGTGAGGCCAAGGCGCAGCGCGAGCAGCTCGAATCCTACCTGTCCCGCTACCGCGAGGCCCCCGCCCGCGACGGCGAGAGCGCCACGCCCGCCGATGCCCGCATCGTCTCGCGTGCCGTGACCCCGGAAGTCCCGTCCTTCCCCAAGAAGCTGCCGATCGTCGGGTTCGCGACGCTGGTGACCCTGATGCTGGCCATCGGCGGCGTTCTGGCCAGCGCGCTACTCTCGGAATCCGGCCGCCGCGAACAGGATGCCGAGGCCGATCTCAATTCCGCCGACCGCCGCACGCGCCGCGAACCAGAGCTGGAGCGCCCGGGTTTCGCCTTCCCGGAGGCGATGCCCCCGGCCCAGTGGTCCGAGACGGCGGAAGGTGCCGAGGCAGCCGAAGCCCCGGCCGCACCGCCCGCCATCGCACGGGTGCCCGCGGAGGCCTACGACCTCGCGCCGCTGATCGCCCGTCTCTCGGCCGTCGCCCGGGAGCCCGGCGATCGCACCGGCCGTCGGGTCCTGGTGATGGAAACGGAAGTGTCCCACGGCGACCAGGCCCTGCACGACGCGCTGGTCCGTGCGCTCGGCCGTAAGGCCAGCCTCGTCACTATTGATCTGAATGGCGAAAGCCTCGAACTGGGCTTCACCGATCTCATGGCGGGCGACGCAGCCTTCCTCGACGTGATCCAGCCGGCGGCTGGCAGCGGCCTGCACCGGATCGGGGTGGGTCGCGCCGGAGCCGAAGCGCTGTTCGACGAGCCCGATGCCCTCAGCCTGACCTTCGAGGCTCTCGCCGAGGCCTATGATTGGGTCGTCTGCCGGCTTCACGCCGCTCCGGGCGCCGTCGACCTCCTCGAACTGACGGGCGGCTACATGGACAGCGTCGTCATCGCGTCGAACGCGTCCGCCGAGGATCCGGCCCTGGCCGACCTCTACGCCATTGCGGAGGACGCGGGCGCCGGGCAGATCCTGGTCGCTCAGGACCACGGGGCAGATCACGCCGCGACGGTTGACCGCTCGACTCCGGACCTCCGGCTCAACGCCGCTTGAACCAAGACCGCGGGGTCAGCGTTCGCAGGCGTCAAGCCACGGCCTCACTCCCCCCCGCGCCCTCATCCTGCGATGCCCGCGCCAGCGGGCCTCGAAGGCGCCCGCAAGGGATCGCGCGGCTTGCGGGAGGCCTCCTTCGAGGTCTCGGCTTCGCTGCGCCGCCTCAGGATGAGGGCATTGAGTGGGGGCGCCGCTGCTGACGGCCAGACGCGTCCCATCACCTCGTGGGACGCCGCGCCACGCGAGCGAGGCCCGGATCACGACCGCCGCGTCAGCTTCCGCAGGCGCGCGGCGGCGGCGTAGAGGCGCGGATCGCGCTTGATCCGCCGCTTCGTCCGGGTCAGACCCAGCTGCGCCAGCCCGTAGGCGCGGCCCCGCAAGGAGACCGGCACGATCGTCTCGACCAGTCCGATCGTCTCGTCACAGATGCTCGCCTTGTAGCGCGCCTCGCCGACCCCGAGATCGAAGCCTTGCCGACCCCGGGCCGTCTGGTCGGCGACGAGATGCTGCAGCAGCAGATCGCCCGGGCTGAACCGGGCCACCTCCGGATCGGGATCGAACGCCGTCATCATGCCGCTAAAGCGCTGGTCGCTGACGGCCCCCCCGAAGGTGGCGAGGACGCGACCGCTTTCGGCAAGGCACAGCGCGTGGATCTCGACCGCCGGATCGGCGCCGGATGCCGCCGCGGTCAGAAACCGGCGGATCGGCTCGGCGGCATAGGGGTCGGGGACGCCCATCCCGGCGAACCGGACCGCCTTGTGGTCGAAGAACGCCGTCAGATACCGCGCTGCGTCCTCGGGTGTCTCAGCCCGGCGATACGCCAGGGCGCCCTTGGCCTCGATCAGGCGCTTCTCCTTCGAGCGCAGCTTCTTGCGGGCGTCGGCGCTGAACACCCGCCGCACCGTCGCTTCGGAATCGGGACCGAGCATCAGTCCGTAGGCATCGCTGGCTTCGGGCTCGCCCGCATCGGAAAGTGGGTTGGCCGCGCCCTCCCACATGAGGGGCTGATGCTGCAGCGCGTAGACATCGATACCGGCCGGCCGGCCGGCGCGGATCAGGGCGGCGGTGACTTCGCCCGGCGAGATCGCGGCCGCATCCCGGGTGGCGAAGAGCGGCATGTGATAATTCGCATGCGTATCGCCCACGACCCGCGCCACGGTGAGCCCGAGGATCCGCGACAGCACCAGCGGCAGCAGAATCCGGGCGCGACCCTCCGCATCCCGCAGGACGACGATCCGGGCATCCGCCTCCGTGCCGGTCGCCCGGAGATAGGCGCCGACCCAGTCGAACCGCTGATAGGGCGTGTGCAGGCTGGCCGGATCGGATTCGAGCCGCCGCCACAGCGCCTCGACCGCCGCGAGATCGGAGTACACCTCCGCGGTCAGCGTTGCGGACGCACGCGCACCGATCATGTCCGTTCCCGCCACTTGGACGCCGGTCGCCATACCAAGTCTCCCGCTGCGCCGGGCGCCGCCCGAAGCCAAGGGCCGACCTTGCGGGCCACGCTCTGAATGGCCGGTGACTTCGGCGATCGGGCGTGCGGGCAAGACCCGGCCAATTGCGACCTTGGCTAATACAATCTTCCCGCCTGTTTTCCGTCGGCGTTCGGCTTTCGGGTTTCTTTACTCCGGCGGGTGATGGCTGGTCTGTCCGGGCCGTGCGGCCCGATCAGGCTCGATCCATGATCTCCTCGCGTGCCAAGCATCGGGTGTTCGCGTCCGGCTTCCGCGCGATCCAGGCGCTCGGCGCCGATCGCTGGCTGGCGCCCGCCGCCCGCGGCCTCGGGGTGATCCTGACCTTCCACCATGTCAGCCCGGATCCCGTGCCGGACTTCGCGCCGAACCGCCTGCTCAGCATCACGCCGGACTTCCTCGATCAGACCCTGCGCGAGCTGGACGCGCGCGGCTTCGACATCATCGGGCTCGATGCCGTGCCGGAGCGGCTTGCCGCGCCGGATTATGGGCCGCCTTTCGCGGTCCTGACCTTCGATGACGGCTATCGCGACAATGTCGAGCATGCCCGCCCGGTGCTGCAGCGCCACGGCGTCCCCTGGACCCTGTTCGTCACGAGCGGGTTTGCCGATCAGGGCGGCCGCCTGTGGTGGATCGAGCTGGAACGGGCGATCGCGCGACTCGACCGGGTTCGGATTTCCATCGGCACCGGCAGCCTCGACCTGCCGACCCGCAGCCCGCAGGAGAAGGCTTTGGCCTTCGAGGCCATCTATCGCGACCTGCGCCGCCGCACCGAGGCCGATCTGCTGGCCCGGATCGCCGCTCTGTGCCGGCAGGCCGGCTTCGCGCCGGGTTCCGTCGCGTCCGAGCTGTGCCTGTCCTGGACCGAGCTGCGGAATCTGGCCCGGGATCCGGCGGTGACCATCGGCGCCCACACGGTCAGCCACCCGATGCTCGCCAAGCACGACGCGACAATTGCCGTGCGCGAGATCGCCGAGGGCCGCGCCCGCATCGAGGCCGAGCTCGGCGGCACCGTGCGCCATTTCTCCTATCCGGTCGGCGACCCGACCTCGGCCGGCCCCCGGGAATTCACGCTGGCGCAGGAGCACGGATTCGCCACGGCCGTCACGACCCGGCCCGGGCATCTGTTCGCGGAGCATGCCGGCCATCTGCACGCCCTGCCGCGCGTCTCGATCAACGGCTGCCATCAATCGCGGGCGGCGCTGGCGGGGCTACTCTCCGGAGTGCCGTTCCTGGCCTGGAACCGCGGCCGACGGCTCAACGTCGCCTGACGGTTCATGGCGCGCGCCGGGCCGGACGACCGTCAAGCGAGCGCCCGGCGCACGTCCACCGCGGAGCTGGGCCGGCCGTGATGGGCCCAGGCAGACCCGGTCATTTGAACTTGCAGGTGGTCTCCGGCAGGTCGACGCCCAGCGTATCGAGGGGCGTGCGCTGGTGCAGGAAGCCCTGCTCGGGGGCCACCGAGACCAGGGCCTTGGGCTGCACCACGATCACCGGCTGGCGCAGCTGGTGATCCCAGGGGCGGAAGCTCAGGGACACGCCCTTGTAGGCCGGCAGGCTGAAGGCCGGATCGACCAGGTACGGGGCGAGCACGGCGGGATCGGACGTCTTCTTGGCGGTGACGGCCTCGCCCACCGTCCGGACCGCCGCCCAGGCCTGGTAGTCGAGCGGGCGCATCAACCGGGAGGCGAGGCGCCGGAAGCGGTTCTGCGCCTGCGCGGCGCCCCAGGTCTCCAGCACCGGCGACCACGTGGTCGAGGTCAGCGCCTGGGTGCCGCCCACGGGCCGCGGATCGACGGTGCGGTAGGAGACGTAATCGCCCCAGTCGCCCTCCTCGTCGGCCACGATCGCCATGTCGTAGTCGAGGCCCCGGGTGAAGACCATCGCCTCGGCCCGGGTCGGGGTATCGCCCCGCGCCTTGGCCAGAGGGCCGAAGGTCCAGGGCTTTTCCGCGGTGATCTTCAGGGCGAACTTGCGGGCCGAGTTGCGCAACGCCTCGGCATAGGCCTTGTCGGCCTCGGTCGGGCCCGTGATCAGAAAGATCTTTCGCCAGCGCATCACCGTCAGATACTGCGCGATGGCGTCGGTGAGCATCGCCCGGGACGGCAGGATGTGGAACACGTTGGTCCGGCAATCGGCGCCGCGCAGGCGGTCGTCCGGGGCGCCGGCGTTGAGCACCACCGCGCCGCTGTCCTTCACGGCATCGGCCACCGCCAGCACCGCGTCGGCCGGCAGGGCGAGCACAAGGTAGTTCACGCCCTTGGCCACCAGCTCCCTGGCGGCCGCCACGGCGTCGGGCTTCTCGTCGCTGAGGGCGACCGCGTCCAGGGCGAAGGTCTGCTTGGTGAAGCGGCCGGTGGTGTTGTTGTCGGCGATGGCCATCTTGGCACCGGCCAGACCCTCGTCCTCCGGAGCAGCCTCGGCATCGTAGGAGGATGGCGCCGGCTGGGGGCGGTAGATCAGCCCGATATGGGTGTCGATCGGCTGCGGCGCAGGTTGCTGCGCGGATGCGGCGATGGGCGCGAGCAGCGCGCCGGCCGCAAGGGCCACACGAAGTCCGGTCCGATATCGCGCAGGCTTGGGGGGGCGCTGGGCCGGGGCATGTGCAGGATCGTGCATAGGCGCGGCCTCTAGCAGCTTCCGATCCGGCCGCTCAACCGCGGCTTCTCCGTCGGGCGTTCACGTTCGCGTCGTGAGCCAACGGCGCGGCGATGTACATTGCCAATTTGTCCCCTCGCCCGAGCTATAGAGGATCGAATGTGCCGGTCGAGACGGCATCAACCATCGTGCGGGAGCCCCGAGGATGCGCCACCTGTTCACCTGCGCGGTGACCGCCTGTCTCCTCGCCGGCCCGGCCATGGCCGCCGAGAAGGCGGCTGTCTTCCCCGTCGAGCTGTTCGACCCAGGCGCCACCTACGGCACCCGGGTCCGGCCGCTGGACACGAAGAAGCTCGCGCTGGTGACCGACGAATTGCGCAACGCCCTGCACAATCAGGCCGGGCTGGAGATCGTCGACACCGCCCCGAAGGCCGACGTGGTCGCCAAGGAAGGGCCGCTGTACAAGTGCAACGGCTGCGCGGCCGACATCGGCAAGAGCCTGGGTGCGGATCTCGTCGTGACCGGCTATGTGGAGAAGGGATCCGGCCAGATCTTCAACCTGAACGTCACCATCGCCGAGGCCGAGACCGGCAAGATGGTGCGCGGCGGCCAGGTGACGATCCGGGCCGATACCGACGACACCTGGGCGCATGCCATGCGCTGGGTCGTGAAGAACCGCCTGCTCGCCGAGCCGCTGCCCGGCAAGTCGTGATTGCGTGCCGCACATCTTCGAGAGATCCGTGTCCGCGTTCCCTGTTCCGCCCGGCCCCCTGCCCCGCCTCCTCGTCAGCGTCCGCGATCCGGCCGAGGCCGAGGCCGCCCAGCTCGCCGGGGCCGACCTGATCGACGCCAAGGATCCGGAGCGCGGCGCGCTCGGTGCCCTCGAAGCCCAGCTGGTGGCGGCGATCGTCGCGCGGGTCGCGGGCGCCGCGGTGACGAGCGCGGTGGCCGACCCGACGCCCGAATCCGTCACCGCGATGGTGGCGACCGGGATCGACTGGGTGAAGACCGGGCTCGATCTCCGCCAGCGGCGCGATCCGGCCGCGCTTGCCTCCCTCGTTGCGGCGGCCCCCGGCCGCTTGATCGCCGTCCTGTTCGCCGAGGACGGACCGGCGGCCGATCTGGTCCCGGCTTTGGCGCGGGCGGGTTTCGCGGGGGTGATGATCGACACCGCCGGCAAGACCGGCGCCCGGCTGACCGATCTCGCCGAGCCGGATACGCTGGCTGCCTTCACGGCCGCGTGCCGGACCCACGGGCTCATGTGCGGGCTCGCCGGCTCGCTCCGGATCACCGATATCCCGGTGTTGAGCCCCCATCGCCCGGACTATTTCGGCTTCCGCGGCGGCCTGTGCCGCGATTTCGACCGGCGCAACGGCATCGATCCCCTGCGGGTCGCCGAAGCCGTGCGCGCCTTGCGGCCTCACCATCGGGATGCCGCGTGACGACGATCCTCAAGATCGGTGGCAGCCTGGAATCCGACCGGGCACGGCTGCGCGCCCTGCTCGCCGAGGTGGCGCAGGGTGTCCACGGGCGCTGCATCGTCGTGCCGGGCGGCGGCGCCTTCGCGGAAGCCGTGCGTGCCGCCCAGATCCGCGACGGCTTCGACGATGCGGAGGCCCACCGCCGCGCCCTCGACGCCATGGGCCGCATGGCCGCATTTTTTTGCGACTTGGAGCCACGGCTCGTCCGCAGCGTCGAGCCTTGGGCCGATACGGCCACGGCCAGCGTCTGGGACCCGGCGAGTCTTCGCGCCGGCCAGCCCGAGATTCCCGAAAGCTGGGACGTCACCTCCGACAGCCTGGCGCTCTGGCTCGCCGCGCGCCTGCGCGCCCGCCGCTGCGTGCTGGTGAAGTCGGCCGACGCCGCATCGGAAGAAACCCCCGACGCCCTGGCCCGGCGCGAGCTGGTGGATGCGGCCTTCCCAACCTTCGCGCAACGCTACGGCGGCCCGATCGCGATCTGGGGGCCGACCCGCCGCGTCACGCTGCAGCAGCAGCGGGTGGCGGCGTGAGCGCCCCCGAGCACATCGTCTTCGTCACCGGCCGCCTCGCCCGGGCGCGGCTCGAAAAGGTCGCGGCCGGCCTGCCGGCGACGATCCACTGGAGCATCGCGGATGCCGGCGTGAAGGTCGCCGCGCTGATGACCGAGGAGATCATCCGCCGCCGGGTCGAGATGCCCGCGGGCGCGACCCGGATCGTCCTGCCCGGCCGCTGCCGGGCCGATACCGGACGCCTGGCCGAGCATTTCCACCTGCCGGTGGAGCGTGGGCCCGACGAGGTGGTCGACCTGCCGGCCTGGCTGGGGCTTGCCGGCCGCAAGGTCGATCTGTCGAAGCACGACCTGCGGATCTTCTCCGAGATCGTCGACGCCTCGAAGATGACCCCCGACGAGATCCTGGCCAAGGGCCTCGACCTCGCCCGCCGCGGCGCCGACGTGATCGATCTCGGCGGCCTGCCGGACACGACCTTCCCGCACCTGGAAGAGTCGGTGGTGGCCCTGAAGGGCGCCGGCCTGAAGGTCAGCGTCGATTCCTTCTCCCAGGACGAGCTGGCCCGGGGCGCCCGCGCCGGGGCCGACTACCTGCTCAGCCTGAACGTCGACACGCTGGATCTGGCCTTCGAGACCGATGCCGTACCGATCCTGGTGCCCCTGCGCCCGGACGACCTGCCCTCCCTCGACCGGGCGATCGAGCGGATGCTGAAGGCCGGGCGTCCGTTCCTGGCGGATCCGATCCTGGAGCCGATCCACCACGGCTTCGTCGATTCGATCAGCCGCTACCGCGACACCCGCGCCCGCTGGCCCGACATCCAGATGATGATGGGCACCGGCAACCTGACGGAGCTGACCGAGGCGGATTCGCTGGGCGTCACCGCCCTTCTGGTCGGGATGTGCTCGGAATTGTCGATCGGCAATGTGCTGATCGTCCAGGTCTCCAACCACACGCGCCGCACCGTCGAGGAGCACGACGCCGCCCGGCGGGTAATGTACGCGGCGAAGGCCGATTCCGCTCTGCCCAAGGGTTACGGCCGGGCGCTGCTCGCCCTTCACGACAAGCGCCCGTTCGTGCAGACCGCCGCGGAAGTCGCCCAGGCCGCCGCCGAGGTCCGCGACCCGAATTACCGGATCGCCGTCGCCGAGGACGGGATCCATGTCTACAACCGCGACGTCCACAGGGTCGGCACCGACGCGATGGCCTTCTTCCCCGATCTCGACGTGGCGAGCGACGGCGCCCACGCCTTCTATCTCGGGGCCGAGCTCGCCAAGGCCGAGACCGCCTGGCGGCTCGGCAAGCGCTATGTCCAGGACGAGCCCCTCGACTGGGGCTGCGCGGCCGACGCCGAGGTCGAGGATTCCACGGCCTTCAAGAAGGCCGGGCACACCCGCCATTCCGGCCCCGATGCGCCGCCGCCCGGCACCCGCGACGCCCGGCTGGTGAAGCCCGAGGCGGATGCCGACGCGCCCGAGACGATTTCGGATTCCGAGGCGCGGGTCGACGTTATGCCCGAGCCCGCTCAGCCAGCGACCAAGCTGGTCTGCGGCCGGCTCGTGCCGGTGGACAGGGCCTGAGCCATGCCGCTGATCCTTGAGACGATCGTCACCACGCTCGCGCCGTCCGGCGAGCTGCACCTCGTCCCCTTCGGGCTGATCGGCGAGGCGGACGGCTACGTGCTGGCGCCGTTCCGGCCCTCGCCGACCATCGCCAATCTCGAGGCCAACCCGTGCTTCGCGGCGTCGAGCCCGCGGGACATCCGGGTGATCGCCGGCGCAGTGACGGGGCGGCGCGAATGGCCGACCGTGGCGTGCGCGGCCATTCCCGGCCGGCGGCTCGCCGACAGTTTCGGCCACGCGGAGTTCGAGGTCGCGTCCGTGGACGATCACGAGACGAGGCCGCGCTTCCGCGGCCGCATGGTCCATTCCGCCGCCCACGCGCCGTTCATCGGCTACAATCGCGCCCAGGCCGCGGTGCTGGAGGCGGCGATCCTTTCGACCCGGCTCCACATGCTTGAGCCGGACAAGGTGTTGACGGAGATGGCCTACCTCGCCATCGCCATCGCCAAGACCGCGGGCCCGCGCGAGCGCGAAGCCTGGGGCTGGATCGAGGACAAGGTCGCGGCGGCCCTCGGCCCCGAGGCGCGCATCCTCGATCGGGACGACCGCTAGATCCGTATCCGTTCCGTCGGATGCGGATCTGACACTTACTTGTGACACGCTCTGCGGCGCGGAACCGGTATCCCCATCACCGGAATGCGCCCTGGAGGCGGGAGGAGCAGGACACGATGAAGAAAATAACCCTGGCCCTGGCGGCCACGGCTGCCCTGGTGGCGGCGACCGCGCAGGCCCACGGCCCGACCCGGCGCAAGATTTCCGAGTCGATCGAGATCAACGCGCCGGCCGATAAGGTCTGGGCCGTCATCGGCGATGTGAAGAATGCCGACTGGATCCAGAACGTCACCAAGACCGAGGTGACCGGCGACGTCCCGAACAAGTTCAAGCGGACCCTGACGCTCAAGAACGGCGATCAGATCCAGGAGACCAGCAACAAATTCAAGCCGGACGAGAAGCTGTTCTCCTACTATATCGACAAGGTCGACGTGAAGGACCTGCCGGCCAACGACTATTCCGCTTCGATCACGGTCGAGCCGGCGGGCGATGCCAAGTCCAAGGTCGAATGGAAGGCGGCGTTCTACCGCGGCTACATGAACAACGATCCGCCGCCCGAGCTGAACGACGAAGCCTCCGAGAAGGGCGTCGGCGACTGGATCAAGGCGAGCCTCGCCAACCTGAAGGCCAAGGTCGAGAAGGGCTCGTGAGCCCGCGCAGGTTGCGCCGCATGGCCCCGCGGTTCTGCGGCACAAACCTGCGTCTTCACGTGGGCAGAGGTCGGACGGCACTCGCCGCCGGCCTCGTCCTCGCCGCCACGCTCGCCCGCGCCGAACCGGCGCGGGAAGCGATCGTGACGGCCCAGCTCGGCGGCGTGGTCGAGGTGGTCGATCTCGCCGCCGGCAAGGTTCTGCGCAGCATCCCGGTGGACGGCGCGCCGGCCGGCATCGCCCTGTCGCCGGACCGCAAGCGGGCCTACGTCACGCGGCCCGAGGGGCACGGCCTGGCCGTACTCGACCTCGATGCCGGGCGTGTCGTGGCGGAGGTACCACTGCCGGGCGGACCGCTCGGCGTCGCTGCCGATCCCAAGGGTGGCACGGTCTACGTGGCGGATTGGTACGGCCACCGGCTGTTCGTGCTGACCGAGCGCGATGGCACGCTGGTTCCCGACGGCGAGATCGCAGTCGGCGCCTCGCCCTCCGGCATCGCCGTCTCCCCCGACGGGGCGACCCTCTACGTCGCCAACCGGGAGGCTGACACGGTCTCTGTGGTCGATGCCAAGGCCCGCACGGAAACGAAGACAATCCCGGTCGGCCAGCACCCGTTCGGCATCACCCTCGACGCCGCCGCCGGGCGCGCCTACACGGCGAACGTCACGAGCGACGATGTCTCGGTGATCGACCTCGCCGCAGGCCGCGAGATCAGCCGGATCCCCACTGGACGGCGGCCCTACGTGATCGCTCTGTCGGCGGGACGCGGCTTCGTCACCGACCAATATGCCGGGAGCGTCACGGCCTTCGACCTCGCGACCCTCAAGCCGATCGCCGATATCGATGTCGGCGACCATCCGGAGGGGATCGCGGCCGATGCGGACGGCCAGCTCTACGTCGCCAACTGGGGCGACAACACGCTCAGCGTCCTCGACGCACGCTCGCTCACGGTGCTGAAGACCATCCCCACCGGCAACGGCCCGCGGGCCTTTGGGGATTTTCTGCGCTGACGCTCAGTCCATCTGCCGATGCGGCGCCCGGCGGTAGGCCACCCGGGCGGCCACCAGGGCGCCGCCGATCTGCAGGAAGCCGGATTCACCCAGATCCGGCGGCGCCCCATGTGCCTGGATCAGCAGGCGCGTCAGCGCATTCAGCGCGAGCAGGGTCAGGCAGAAGGCCGCTGCGGCGAGCAGGCTGGCGACGAACTCGGGCATGGCATCATCCCCCGTGTCGAACACAGGGAGACTAGCAAGCGCTGCGCCAAGGGGAAGCCCGCCGCGCGGGGCGATCAGCGCTTGCGGGCGGCCACAGCGGGCTGGGCGGCCTGGACGGGGGGCGCCAGGCGCGGTGTCTCGACGGCGAGCCGCTTGACCGGCCAGCCGTCGCTCCAGCGCTCCATGTCGGCGAGCCGGGGGTTGCCCTTCATGGCGTTCGCGTCCGAGCCGGCGAAGGCTGCCGCGGCGGCGATGTCGAACGTCTTCCAGAAGCCGAGGTAATCCAGCGCATCGACCCGGGCGATATTGATCTGGGACACCAGCGTCTGCTGCTCGCCAGTGAGCGCCATGTCGGCGGACCAGCGGAACGGCGGCGGCTTCGGAGCGTCCTTGGCCGCGTCCTTCGGCTCCGGTCCCGGCTTGATCGCCCCGCCATCATAGGCGCTGTCGAGGCCGGCCGGGGCCGCGAGCGTCGCGGTCAGGGCCGGGAAACCGTGATCGTCCGAGAGGGCGCGCACGAACAGCTTGCGCTCGATCGGCACGGCGCTGGCCTCGCGCAGCAGGCGCTTGGCCGCGAGGTCGGCCGCGCGCGTGTCCTTGTCCCCGACCATGGCGATCAGCAGCGTCGACGGGTCGATCCCGGACAGCTCGGTCAGCGCGATGCCGCGGGATTTCGGCCCGCTGGCAATGCCGCCCGGCGCCGCGGCGAAGATCAGCTTCGGCACCGGCAGGCCCTGCTGCTTGGCGTCGGCGGCCATGTCGAAGGCGATGGGCGCGCCCGCCAGATGCCCGATCAGCGCCACACGGCCGAGATCGGGCTTGGCGTCGGCATCGGAGGCAAGGTCGGCGAGCGCGGCCTTGACCAGAGTCTCGGCGATGCCAGGGGCGTCGGCCGGACGCGTCCGGTTCACGTCCTGGAAACGGGGGTAGAGCACGAGCCAGCCCTGGCGGGTCAGGTGGTCGATCCAGCCGCCGTAGCTCTGCGGATTGACCACGCCCCACCCGTGCAGGAACACGGCCACGGGCCGGCCGGCTTCCGGCGCCGCGCCGGCCGCATGGAATGCGAACAGGCTGCCCGTCCCGCGGCCGACCAGGCGCTTCACGATCGTGGCCTTGCGGTCACCGACGCCGCCGGGGCCATCCGCGGGCTGCGGCGGGGGCGCGGCGGCCTGCGCGGTCTGGAATCCGGCGAGCGCCAGGATCAGGCCAACGGCAAGCGATCCGCGAAGAACGGTGAGACGCATGAGGGGCTCGACTGAGAGACGCGATGCGCCGGCAGGTCAGAGCCCGCTGAATAGCAGATTCCCCCGCCTTGGCGACTCAGGGGCGGCGTCAGGCGGCGAAGACCCGTTCGGAATCCATCCCGTCGAGGCGCAGGGCCAGCGCCAGGATCTCGGCCGGGACCTCGTCGGCCGCCGGGCCGTAATGGGCCCGCAGCTCGTCGCTCAGCGTATCGACGACCTGCGTGTCGGGCGTGTCGTCCCAGGGACGGCGCCAGAGCGACTCGGCATGGTTGATGGCGACGATGCGCATGATGTTGTCGGGGCCGACGGCGTGACACGGGACGGGGCGCGGCGCGCTCCGAGAGTGGCGTACAACCCGGAGTTGGCCTCAGGTTTCCACGCCCGGTGTAATTAATTGACCACCCGGACCGATCACCGCAGGCCCGGTCGCGCCCGATGGCCGCCCGGCGGCCTGCTCCACCCAGGCCAGGATATCCTCGGCCCGCCAGGGCTTCGGAATGAACGTCGCCGACATGCGCAGATCGCTCGGCTGGTCGCCGGCATCGCCGGAAGTGAGCAGCACCCGCACCCGCGGCCAGGTCACGCCGATGATCCGGGCCAGCTCGAAGCCGCCGATCGGCCCGGGCGTGCGCACATCGGAGAAGACGACGCTGACCTCGTCGGCCCGGTCGTTGAGGATCGCCAGCGCCCGGTCGGCGGCCTCGGCCTCGATCACGGTGAAGCCGGTATCCTCCAGCAGCGTGGCCGCGAGGAAGCGCTCGTCGGGTTGGTCCTCCACGACGAGGATGACGGGCTTCTGTCCGGGCTGTACCGAGTCGCTCATGGGCCGGGACACTCTACAGGGGCTGAACGGCGGTCGCGACGATCGGTTCAACAGCCCGATCGCCGCGGTCGGCCGGACCCGCGCAGGCACAGATCCTCCCGCGACCCTGGCATATTCAGCAAGTTGTGGCCGTGTCCCGGGAAGCACAGCGACCGAGGAACATCCGACCAAGACCCGGGAAACCCCTCGGTTCAGCCGACGCCGTGGGCTTTCAGGAAGGCAAGTGCCCGGTTCCAGCCGTCCTCGGCCGCGTCCTTGCGATAGCTCGGCCGGTAATCCGCGTGGAAACCATGCGGCGCCTCGGGGTAGATCACCAGTTCGACGCTCTTGCCGGCTTCCTTCGCCTTGTCCCGGGCCTCTTCGACGGTCGCTGGCGAGATGCCGGCATCGGCGCCCCCATAGAGGGCGAGCAGGGGCGCGTGGATCTCACCCGCCACATCCCCGGCGGTGCGGGGCTGGATGTCGCTCCGCTCGCCGCCGAGCGGCCCGTACCAGGCCACGGCCGCCTTCAGGTCGCGACGATGCGCCGCGTAGAGCCACGCGTCCCGCCCGCCCCGGCACCAGCCCATCACGCCGAGCCGGCCGGAATCGCCCTTCGCGGCCGAAGCCGCCCAGGCGGCGGTGGCGTCGAGGTCGCCGATCCACTGGGCGTCGGGTGTCTTGGAGATGACGTCCCGGATGATGACCTTGGGATCGGTCATGGTCGAGAGATCGCCCTGCCGCGCGTAGAGCTCGGGCGCGACCGCGCAGTAGCCGGCCTTGGCGAGCCGCCGGCAGATGTCCTTGATGTACTCGTGGACCCCGAAGATCTCCTCGATCACCAGCACGATCGGGAACGGACCTGCGCCTTCCGGCACAGCCCGGTAGGCCGGCATCGGACCGTCGGCGGCGGGGATCTTGACCTCCCCGGCCTCGATCCCGGACGCATCGGTGTGGATCACCTGCGCCTCGACGCGCGTGGTCGCGACGGTCAGGCCGCTGATCAGGCTGGTCATCACGAAGCCGCGCCGCGAAAGCGGTGACGTGATCAGGCCGTCGAGCCCGGCATTATCAGCATTCGCCATGATCATCTCTCCCGCAATCTCGCGAAGAGGGCTATCCGGCGAAGACAGGCGCGGTCAAATGACCGGACGCCTCAGGCGCCGGCCGCAGCGAGCGCCCGTGCCGGGCGCGGGACGGCGACGCGGACCGTCTCGGGGACGGCGCGGGGCTTGAGCACATCGGCCAGGGTGACGAACGTCTCCGCGACCGGCGCTTCAACCGCCCGGATGCCGTAGCCCAGGGCGAAGGAGCGGGTCAGGCCGGCATCGCGGGCGATCCCGAAAAGCTGCAGGGCATTCAGGAACGCGTCGCGGAACAGGCTCGGACGGCACCAGCTCTTTTCCGCCATCTGCAGCGGCCAGTCCCAGAGGCCCTCGGCGCGCCGCGCCGACAGGGCCCCCCGGCTGATGAAATAGCCGGTGCCGCGGTGCTCAAGCCCGTCCGCGCTCACCGACCAATCGTCGTTGCCGAACAGTTCGGCATCGGCCACATCGCTCATCGGGTCCTCCGCGCTGTGCCGGCATTCCGACGCACCGGAACAATGCCGGAACATTGGCGCGGAACATCGCAGCGGTCAAGGCGATTGTTCCCGCTGCGTTCGCAAAAATCCGATTCGGATCAGCGCGCCTTGAACAAGGGGTGCTCGATCGTGTCGCCCGCCTGGATCCCGAGCTTGGCCGCCGTGCCGGCATTGAGTTCCAGCACCGCCGAGACCGGGCTGCCCGACGGGATGATCGCGGTGGAGAGCGGCTCGGTGTCGGCCGCGATCCGGCTGACGACGCCGTCCGGGCGGATGAACAGCATGTCGAGCGGCAGATAGGTGTTCTTCATCCACATGGTCACCGGCTCGGTGCGCTCGAAATCGAACAGCATGCCGTGATCGGCGGCCATGTGCCGGCGGAACATCAGGCCCCGGGATCGGCCGGCATCGTCCCGCATCACCTCGACGGCGAACCGCTTCGGGCCCGTCTTGCTCACGATGGTGAGCGGCTCTGTCTTGGCGGCACGCTCGCGCGCCGGATTCTGGGCGGAGACGGGCAGGAAGGCCGCGGGCGCGGTCAGGACCAGGCCGGCGATGGCCGCCGCCTGAGCGACGCGGAACAGAGATTTCACGGGCTCATGCCTCTTCAGGAAACGCGCACAGGGCGCTGTCCAATAACGCGTCCGGGTCGTGGCGTCAGTGCGAGGTCGGGAGCGTGCCGTCGATCAGGCGGATCTCGGCCGCCATCACGCCCTTGGAGCCGTCGCCATAGCGCACCAGCACCGCCTCGCCGGGCTTCAGCTCGGCGATGCCGTAGCGGCGCAGGGTCTCCATGTGCACGAAGATGTCGGGCGTGCCGTCACCGCGGGTGAGGAAGCCGAAGCCGCGCAGCCGGTTGAACCACTTCACCACAGCCGTCTCCAGCCCGCTGGTCGGCGTGACCGAGACATGGGTCCGCGGCATCGGCATCTCGGAGGGATGCAAGGCCGCCGACTGGTCGAGGGAGACCACCCGGAACGCCTGCCACCCGCGCGGACGCTCCACCGCCTCCACGACGATGCGCGCGCCCTCGCTGGCCGCCTGGAAGCCGTCGCGGCGCAGGCAGGTGACGTGCAGCAGAATATCGGGGGCGCCGTCATCGGGCACGATGAAGCCGAAGCCCTTCGACACGTCGAACCACTTGATCCGACCGGAGACCTCGACAAGGTCGAGCGGCTCGTCCTGCGCCGTCTCGGCACCCCGGGCTTCCTCAATCCGATTGGGGGTTTCCGGCCCGGATCCGCGTTCGTCAGACATGGCCGAGCAACCTACACCGAATCACGCCGCGCGCTCACACAGCAAGATTAACGAAGTCCTGATTCCCGGAAAGCCCATATGACCGGCATAGGAGCCTTGCCGAGTTGCAATCTTGCCCGGGGGAGGCAGCCCCGCAACAGTCGATCGGTCGCAGGCCGGACCGGGGAAAGGCGTTTTCACGCCGATCGCGTCGTCTGGATCTCTTCCGGCACGCCGTCGAGTCAGGTTTTCGCGAGCGGCAAGCAGCGGGCTTCACGTTTTCGAGAGGGTCATCGGCCCGGCACCCCGAAGACGGTCGCGAAGCCTCGCTGCGGTGGCGCCGGGGGCGCCGGCATGGTTTGACGCCGTCGCATGTCGACCGACGCGAACCGCCCCGAGCAGTCCCGCCCCGCCCCGGCTTCCGGGCAACGCCGGCTGCCGATCATCGATGCCGTGCGGGCGGCCGCGCTCCTGGCGATGGCGAGCTACCATACGCTCTGGGACCTCGGATATCTGCGTCTGACGGCCGAGAATTACGCCCTGACGCCGGCCGGCCACCGGGCAGCCGAGGCGATCGCCGGCACCTTCCTGACCCTCGTCGGGGTCGGGCTGGTGCTGATGAATGGGCATGGCGTTCGCGTTCGGCCGACCCTGACGCGGCTCGCCCGGATCGGCGGGGCGGCGCTGCTGGTCACGGCCGGAACCTGGCTGGCCTTCCCGGACGCTTACGTGTTCTTCGGGATCCTACACTGCATCGCCGTCGCCAGCGTGCTCGGCCTGCCGTTCCTGTTCCTGCCGCTGCCCGTGACGATGCTGGCCGCCGCCGCAATCTTCGCCGCGCCGCTGTGGCTCCATGCGCCGGTGCTCGACGCACCGATCCTGTTTTTTCTCGGCCTCGGTACCGGGACGCCGCGGACCAACGATTATGTTCCGCTGTTCCCGTGGTTCGGGTTCGTCCTCACGGGGATCGTCCTCGGGCGGCTCGGCCTGCCCCGGCTCAGACGGTCAAGCCTCGGCGCCTGGGCGCCGAGCTCGGCGGCCGGCCGCGCGGCGACCTTCGCGGGGCGCCACAGCCTCGTCGTGTATCTCGTCCACCAGCCGGTCCTGTTGGGACTGCTCACCGGGCTGGTCACCCTGACGGGGCCGAACCCGCATGCCGGGTTGCGGGCGTTCCGGGCCGATTACGTGCGGATCTGCACCCGCACCGGCGGCGAGCTTCCGCTCTGCCGGATCGCCGCCCGCTGCACCTCCGAGGCACTGCTCAAGGAGGATCTGTTCCGAGAGGATGGACGGCCGTTCAGCGCGCCGGAGCGGCTGCGGGCACAGGCTTTGTCTCAGGGGTGCTACGGGGCGATCGAGGCCGCATCTCGCGCGCCACGGTGAGGCAGCGGGTTCGATAGCGGCGACGGGACCTGCGGCACCAGAACCGATCACCCCATTCTGAGGTGCGCGCACAGCAAGCCTCGCAAGAGGCCTTTGGTTTGCTCGCGATCCCCGGAGCCCTCCTTCGTGGGCGTCGCTGCGCGCCGCCAACGCAGGATGAGGGGTAGAGGTCGGCTAGAGGGGTCCCGCCCGCGCGACTGTCGTCCCGGGGCGAGAACCCCCAAACCCGATCAGTCCTTGGCGCGCTCGACGTAGGCGCCGTCCGCCGTCATCACCACGACCCGGGTGCCGGCCGCGATGTGCGGCGGCACGGTGGTGCGCACGCCGTTCGAGAGCGTGGCCGGCTTGTAGGACGAGGAGGCGGTCTGTCCCTTGAGCACCGGCTCGGTCTCGGCGACCTCCAGGGTGACCCGCTGGGGCAGCTCGATGGTCAGCGGCACGTCGTTGTGGCTCGCCAGCATCACCGCCATGCCCTCCTGAAGGTAGGGGGCGGCGTCGCCGACGGCGTCGGCCGGCACGGCGACCTGCTCGTAGCTCTCCGGGTTCATGAAGTGGAACCCTTCCGCGTCGCTGTACAGGAAGGTGTGCTCGCGATCCTCGACGAAGGCGCGCTCGACCTGCTCGGTGGTGCGGTACCGCTCGGACACCTTCACGCCATCCGTGATGCGCCGCATGTCGAGCTGGGTTACCGGGGTGCCCTTGCCGGGGTGGATGTTCTCGGCGAACAGGATCACGTAGAGCTTGCCGTCCTTTTCGACGACGTTGCCCTTACGGAGCGTTGAGGCGATCACCTTCACGGAATTACGTCCTGCATTGACAAGGCGGGTCGGCACACGCCAAGCGCGTGCACTGGATCTCAGGCCCCGCCACTATCGCATCTGCGACGCCGTTGCCAGCCGGCGGGGCGCAACCGCGGCGCGTGGGCGCTCTGCCCGCAGGCGACCGAGTATGATGTCTGCCCATTCGCTCGCCGATCACGCGGCTTGCCCCCGCGTCCGCGGACGCGGGATTCCGGCGGGGGCCGGGCTGTGAGTGGCGCCCCCTCCCCCTGGTGGTCGCCCGATCGCCACGCCGACCGGCGCCCGCGGCTCCTGATGCGCAACCGGATCCTGGCCGCCTTCCGGGCCTGGTTCGCCGCGCGCGATTTCGTGGAGGCCGAGACCGCCTGCCTGCAGGTCTCGCCCGGCAACGAGGCGCATCTCTCGGCCTTCGCCACCGAGGCGATCGGCGCCAGCGGGGCGCGGACGCCGCTCTACCTGCACACCTCGCCGGAATTTGCCTGCAAGAAGCTCCTGGCGGCCGGCGAGACCCGGCTGCTCAGCGTCGCCCGGGTGTTCCGCAATCGCGAGCGCGGACCGCTGCACCATCCCGAATTCACCATGCTGGAGTGGTACCGCGCCGGGGTACCCTACACCGACCTGATGGCCGATTGCGCCGACCTGCTCGCGCTCGCCGCCGAGGCCGCCGCCGGCCGCCGCTTCGCCTACCGAGGCCGGGAGACCGACCCGTTCGCCGAGCCGGAGCGCCTCACCCTCGCCGAGGCCTTCACGCGCTTTGCCGGCATCGATCTTTTGGCAACGGTGTCCTCAAGCGGTGAGACCGATCGCGATGGCCTCGCCGGTGCGGTGTCCGAAGCGGGCCTGCGGGTCGCGTCCGATGACACCTGGGCCGATCTGTTTTCCCGGGTGCTGGTGGCCCGGATCGAGCCCCATCTCGGCATCGGACGCCCGACGATCCTGTGCGCGTACCCGATCAGCGAAGCGGCGCTCGCCCGGCCGGCCCCGGAGGATCCGCGGGTGGCGGAACGGTTCGAACTTTATGCGTGCGGGGTCGAACTCGCCAATGCCTTCGGCGAATTGACCGATCCGGTTTCCCTTCGCAGGCGCTTCGAAGGGGAGATGGCGGAAAAGCTGCAGATCTACGAAGAGACCTACCCGATCGACGAGGATTTCTTCGCCGCTCTGGCGGTGATGCCCGACGCTTCGGGGATCGCCCTCGGCTTCGACCGCCTGGCCATGCTGGCCTGCGGCGCGAACCGGATCGACGACGTGATCTGGACCCCCGTGGCGGAGACGCTGTCGTGAACCGCACCCTGCGCAGCGCCGCCAACCTCACCGACGCCGGCCTGCTGTCCGGACCTGAGGCGGATGGGCTGCGCGCTGTGCTGGAACGCTACGCCGTCTCGGTCACGCCGGACATGGCCGCGCTGATCGACATCCACGATCCGGGCGATCCGATTGCCCGTCAGTTCATACCGCAGGTTGCGGAAAATGTGGTTGCCCCGGAGGAGCGGGCAGACCCGATCGGCGACGAGGCACACGCTCCGGTGGTGGGCATCGTCCATCGCTACCCCGACCGGGTGCTGCTGAAGCCACTGCATATCTGCCCGGTCTATTGCCGGTTCTGCTTCCGCCGGGAGATGGTCGGGCCGGACGGCCTGGGCTCGCTCACCGAAACCGAGCTCGACGGCGCCCTGGCCTACATCGCGCAGGATCCGCGGATCTGGGAGGTGGTGCTCACCGGCGGCGACCCGTTCGCGCTCTCGGCCCGGCGCCTCGGCGTGATCGCCGAGCGGCTGTCTTCGATCGAGCACGTGCGGGTGATGCGGATCCACACCCGCGTGCCGGTGGTGAAACCGGATCTCGTCGACGCCGATTTGGTCAGCGCGCTCAAGCAGTTCGGCCGGGCGGTCTTCGTTGCCCTCCATGCCAACCACCCGCGCGAGCTAACGCCAAAGGCCGGCGCCGCCTGCGCCCGGTTGGTCGATGCCGGGATCCCGATGGTCAGCCAGTCGGTGCTCCTGCGTGGGGTCAACGACGACGCCAAAACTCTGGAAGCGCTGATGCGGGCCTTCGTGGAGAACCGGATCAAACCCTATTACCTGCATCACGGTGACCTCGCCCCGGGCACCGGTCACCTGCGGACCAGCCTGACCGAGGGACAGGACCTGATGCGCGCCCTGCGCGGCCGTCTCTCCGGCCTGGCTCAGCCGACCTATGTGCTCGACATCCCGGGCGGCCACGGCAAAGTGCCGGTCGGACCCGGTTACCTGGCCGACTCGGATGGCGAGACGCGGGTGACCGACCCGTCCGGGTGCGAGCACGCCTACCCGCCGAACGCGTAGCGGAGAGATGTCGTGACGATGCGCAAGCTCTGGGGCCGGCTCACCTCGGTCAACGTGCAGAAGGCGGCATGGGCGCTGGATGAGGCTGGGCTCGCCTATGAGCGGGTCGATGCCGGCGGTGCCCACGGCGTCGTCGATGATCCCGCCTACCGCGCCATGAACCCGAACGGGCTCGTCCCGACGCTCGAGGAAGACGGGTTCATCCTCTGGGAATCCAATGCCATCCTGCGCTACGTCGCGGCGATTTCACCGGCCCTCGCGCTGCCCGCCGACCCGCGGACATGCGCCCTTGTCCAGCAATGGCTGGACTGGCAGGCCACCACCTTCACGCCCGCCATGCGCGACGCGTTCTGGCAGCTCTACCGGTCACCGGATCCGGACCGAGCCGTGATCGCGGCCTCGGTAAAGCGCACAGAAGCCTTCGCCGCCATTCTGGACGCGCATCTGGCCGATCGCGATTATGCGGTCGGCGCTGGCTTCAGCATCGCCGACATCGCCCTCGGCTGCGCGGCGCATCGCTGGCTCAACCTGCCGGCCGACCGCATCGA
The DNA here is from genome assembly GCF_001455965.1 of Methylobacterium sp. GXS13. GTDB lineage: Bacteria > Pseudomonadota > Alphaproteobacteria > Rhizobiales > Beijerinckiaceae > Methylobacterium. The sequence continues at coordinate 106,580 of NZ_LKKO01000069.1, read as the reverse complement.
GCGCCCGGCCTTGCGCCGCTGGTACGAAAGGATCGCCGTCCGGCCCGGGGCGGCTCGGGCCCTCGGCGAGCCGATTTCCTGAGTTCATGCGCGTCGTCGTGCCAAGTGGCAGCCTTTCGGGGCGAAGCCGCAAGCGCGGCCTTGTCGGCGCGCCCATGCGATCCACCTTCTGCAAATTCGCCGATCCGTCCGGCGCCGGCCTTCCACGGAGCCTCTGATGGCGATCGACCCGACCTTGCGCGACGCGCTCTCTGCCGTGACCCCGGCGAGTCTGGCCCGGGCGCTGACGCGGGCCGGCGTGAAAGCGTACAGCCCGCATGGTCTATCCGGCCGCGGCGGCAGTGCTATCGGACCTGCTTATACGGTGCGGATGATTCCGGCCCGCAACGACGCCGCCGGCGATCTGGCCGCCGCGATCGATGCGGTTCCGGAGGGCGCGGTCCTGGTGATCGATGCGGCCGGTTCCAGCCTCGCCCTGCCCTTCGGGGCGATCGTCGCGGCGCGGCTCGCCCAGCGCGGCGTGGCCGGTCTCGTCACCGACGCCGCGGTGCCGGATACCGTCGGCCTGCCGGTCTGGTCCGCTCCGGTGGGCGGAAGTGACACCCTATCGCTCGTCGGCTCACAGGAGCCGGTCTCCTGCGGCGGTGCCGCGATTTATCCGGGTGATATCATGGTCTGCGGTTCCAGCGGCATCGTTGCGCTGCCGGCAGATATCGCCGAGCGGGTTGCCCTGGAAGCCGTCGAGCAGCAGCGCCTAGACCTTTGGATCCAGCGTGAAGTGGAGAAGGGCGGGAGCCTTGCTACCCTGCTGCCCCCGGACGCCGCTGCCCTGTCCCGGTTTGAAGCCGAGACGAAACCGACCTGAGACACGGTCGTGTTTTTCCCGCTCTCGAAGGTGGTCTATTTCCTGATCACCCCATCGAACGCCTTCATATTCTCGATTTTCGCTGGGCTCTTTCTGCTGGCGTTGACGCGCTTGCGCCGGACCGGCCTCGGTCTCGCCGGTTTCGGCGTGCTTGGACTTGTCCTTGGCGGTTTGGCGCCCCTGTCGGAGATTGCCCTGCTGCCGCTGGAGCAGCGCTTCCCGGCCTACCCGGATGACGGGCCGGCTCCGGCGGGCATCATCGTGCTCGGCGGCGGCATCGAGGCCGGATTGTCCGAAACGCGCGATCAGGTCATCGTCAACGATGCCGGCGAACGGCCGATCTACCTCGCCGATTTGGCGCGGCGCTTCCCGGCGGCCCGGCTGGTCTTCTCAGGCGGGAGCGGCTTCGTCGGCGGTGGCATCGCAGAAGCCGATATCGTCAGTCGCCACGCTGATGTTCTCGGCCTGCCTCGGACCCGGATGATCCTCGAGAACCGATCACGCAATACGCGAGAGAACGCCGCCTTTACGGCTGCGTTGGTCCTACCGAAGCCGGGCGAGCGCTGGCTGCTGATCACCTCGGCCTGGCACATGCCCCGGGCGATCGGCTGTTTCCGGGAGGCCGGCTTCACCGTCGACGCGTTCCCGGTCGATTACCGAACCCGCGGCTGGGGCGACATCGCACGCTTCCACGGTTTTGCCTCCGACGGTCTCCTTCAACTCGATCTCGCGGTGAAGGAGTGGATTGGCCTCGCGGCCTACCGGCTCGCCGGCTACACGTCGGATTGGCTGCCGGGGCCCGAGCCAGTGGCGGCGCCCGGCAACGCCAGCCGATAGATACCGCGAAAATCGTTCGGATCGACAGGCTTGCCTTTTCGCAGGATCGCAACCTGGCCGGCATGCGCCAGCCGCACCGCGACCCGCCGCACCGGCTGCATCAGCGGCCCCCACCCGTCTGGATGCGGGCCGCCCAGCGCGCGGGCGACTTCGGAGGGGCAGATCGTCTTGCCAGCCCCGCGCTCGGCCACGAGGCCAAGCAGGGTCTCCTCGATCGCCGCTTCGTCCGCCCTGGTCGTAATCATGTCCGTGCTTCCTCGGCGGGAGCCAGCAGCGGTCCCTCATGCGGGCCCTCACCGGCCTCCAGCAGCGCCTTGCGGATTTCCGAGGCAAACTGTCGACGCCACATGATGACGACGACGGCACTTGTCGAGGCGATGAGCACATACGGGCTCACAAACCAGCCTAGATAAGCGAGCGCGAAAAAGAAGGCGCGCTGTCCCCGGGCGAAATGCCGGCCGGCGCTGACATTCATCGCCGCAAGTCGGCGGACCGCCCGCATCATCTCGATGTCGCTGACATCCGAGCCTTTCGGAGGCACTGCACCGAGCAAGATCGCCGCGTAATTGAACAGCCGATACGCCCAGGCGAATTTGAAAAAGGCGTAGACGAACACCACAGCGAGGCCGGCAACCTTCAATTCCCAGGTGGTGCGGTTCGCCACCGTACCGAACGGCAGCGTCGCGAACAGGTTGAGGACGTCGTCGCCGGAACGCGACAGAGTCAGCACCGAGCCCAGCGCGATCAGCGAAGTGGATGCGAAGAAGGCGGTGCCGTTCTGGAGTGAGGCGTTGATCTGCGTGTCGACCACCCGGTTCTCGCGGCCGATGATTTGCCGAGCCCAGTTCGACCGGTGAACATTCATGATCTGGCTCAGCGAGATCATGCGGCCGCGCAGGCGGCCGACCGATAGGCCATACGCGACCCAGGCAACGATAAAATACGCCAGCGCTCCAAGATCCAGGGGCGAGAAAGCTGCGCTGCCTGCAGTCAGGTCGGTCATGGATTCGTGGCGCCAGCATTCGGAACCGGAAGCGGCCCGAGGCCATACCAGTCCCGCCCGTGCCGCAGAACCCGTCGCGCCGACTTGCGCCCCCTCAACGTCGCAGGACCTCGAACTGGCTCGTATCCGGCGGGTCGCCGCCCTCGCGCACGCTGATGTCGGAAACCCGCGCGCTTGGGGGGCCGGACCGGCACAGCGCGACCATCTGATCGACGACCTCCGCCGGCCCGCTGAATAGGGCCTCGACGGAACCATCGTCCTGATTGCGGACGAAGCCGGACAAGCCCCGCACACGCGCTTCGGCCTGTGTCCAGGCTCGGTAGGAGACGCCCTGAACGCGTCCCGTGATGATGACAGAGACGGTGCGGGTCGCACTCATCGAGATCACACCGCCTACGAAAGGCCCGCGCCGGGGCGCGGGCCGCCAAACCTCACTCGGCCGCCATCGGGCGACGCGCGTCGACACCAACCGGGGCCGAACGCTTCTCGCCCGTCCGGACGTGGGTCGAGTAGAGCATCAGGCCGGTGAAGGCGAGGCCGCCGACGATGTTACCGAGCAGCGTCGGGATCTCGTTCCACAAAAGGTAATCCATGACGGTCAGGTGGCCGCCCATCAGGATCGCCGACGGGAACAGGAACATGTTCACGACCGAGTGCTCGAAGGTCATAAAGAAGAACACCGTGATCGGCATCCACATGGCGATCACCTTGCCGGGGACCGAGGTCGACAGCATTGCGCCGATGACACCGGTGGAGACCATCCAGTTGCACATCATGGCGCGCACGAAGAGCGTCAGCATGCCGGCCGCGCCGTACTTCTCGTAGCCGAGGGTACGCGCCTCGCCGATGCCGGCAATCGCTTTGCCGACGGCATTCGGCTCAGTTGCGAAGCCGAACGTGAAGACGATCGCCATCATCAACGCCGTGGTAAGGGCGCCGGCGAAATTCCCGAAGAACACGAGAGTCCAATTGCGGGCGATGCCGGCCACGGTGACACCCGGGCGCTTGTCGATGAGGGCGAGTGGCGTGAGGACGCAGACGCCCGTGAACAGGTCGTAGCCGAGCAGGTACAGCATGGAGAAGCCGACCGGGAACAGCAGCGCCCCGACGAGCGGTTGGCCCGTGGTCTGATTGATGGTCACCGCAAAAGCTGCCGCGAGCGCCAGGATCGCGCCTGCCATGTAGGCCCGGATAAAGGTGTCTTTGGTGGCCATGAAGACCTTCGATTCACCGGCATCGACGGCCTTCTTCACGAAATCGGCGGGCGCCAGATAGGACATGCGAACCTCTCCCTCGCACGCGGCCGCCGATCGCCGTTGACCGAGGGGCACGCTGCGCAATCATCACAGCTGACTGAGGCGCATGATGGTGTCGCCGCCCCGGTCGATCGCGAGCAAGCAGGTTGCGTACCAATTGCCGAATGATCAGGCGGGCGCGCCACGCGTCCAGCGACCGAGTTCGCGGATATAGGCTGGCGGCAGTTGTGCGGCCTGGGCAGCCGCCATGACGGCTTCGAGGTAGCCCGGCCGCGGCCGGCCAGATGCGGTCGACCGGCCAAGATAGATCAGGGCACGCTTGACCCCACTGGCTGTGGTCACAGGCAGCGTCGCCTTCGCGTAAAGGCCACCAGCAACGCCTTCGTAGCGGTCGAGAGCCGGGATGTCGTCGAGGGCCAGTTCCCACAGGACGCCATGGACCACGCGGGCAGAGTCTCGCACCACCGAGGCGTAGCCCTCGCGCATGATGATGAAGCGGTATCCCGGCAGCCGCCCGCAGCCGATCAGCCGCGAGACCGGGCAACGCAGGGCCATCGCGGTGGCATCCATGTTCGCGCCGTAGGCGAAGTATAAGGGCATGCAGCGACCGTTGAGCGTCGCGTCGCTGAATTACTTCCCGGATTTCCGCTCGTCGCGCTGAATGGACCATTCGTTTGCGCGCATCGCCACGTAGGCGACGGCGATGGCCACCGCCGGGATCACGAATGTGACGAAAAGCCAGTCGGCGCTCATGGCTTGATCCCCCGCAGAATCTGCCTCTCTGTCCAATGTAGTACGAACCCGGTGCAAAGCCAGGCGAAGGCAAAGACCACGTTCTCAACGCGCTGGATAACGCCCGCGGGCCCACCGAAGCTCACTGCGACCACCGGCGTCACAAAGCCGATCACGACGAAGGAGACCGCCACGTTGTTGATGGCGGACGCCAACAGCTTCGTCTGCTCGTTGGATGCGGCAGTCATGACGACGTGAGGGTGAAAGAACCTTCAGGCAAACTCTAGGATCACCGCATCCACCGCAAGGCTGTCACCTTCCTTGGCGTGGATCTTCGCGACCGTGGCGTCGCGCTCGGCGCGGAGCATGTTCTCCATCTTCATCGCCTCGACCACCGCGATCGGCTCGCCGTTCTTCACTTCCTGGCCCTCGGTGACCAGGATCTGCTTCACGAGACCCGGCATCGGGCAGAGCACCTGCTTACCCGAGCCGGCCTGCTCCTTCACGGGCATCAGCGCGGCGAGCTCGGCCTCGCGGCGGGTATAGACCCGTGCCTCTACCGCCGCGCCGGCGTGCTGCAGGAACACGCCGTTCAGCAGGCCGCGGACCTGGATGGCGACGCGCTCGGAGCCGATCGTGCCGATCCAGACCGGCTCGCCCGGCCGCCACGCGCTCGCGACGGACAGCGAGGTGCCGCCGTCCCGGGTGACGATCAGGTCCTCGCCCTCGGGCTCGACGGTGACCGGATAGGATTGGCCGGCCAGGATCACGACGCGGTCGCGCTCGAAGGCGAACAGGCCGGGCGCGCGCATCTGCCCGGAGATCCCGCGCTTGCGCTGGTTGAGCTTGTGGTCGATCGCGGCTGCGGCGGCCATCATGCGGATCGCCACCGCGCCCGCGGGCTCGGGGGCGACGAAGCCGTTCGGGAATTCCTCGGCGATAAAGCCGGTTGAGAGATTGCCCTCTTGCCAGCGCGGATGAGCCATCAGCGCTGAGAGGAACGGGATGTTGTGGCGGATGCCGTCGATCGCGAAGGCGTCCAGCGCATCGCCCTGCGCGGCGATCGCTTCGGTGCGGGTCGGCGCCCAGGTCACCAGCTTGGCGATCATCGGATCGTAGTGGATCGCGATCTCGCCGCCCTCCTCCACGCCGGTATCGTTGCGCACGATCGCGCCGCCCTGGCGGCCCTCCTCCGGCGGCCGGTAGGTGGTAAGCCGGCCGATCGAGGGCAGGAAGTTGCGGGTCGGATCCTCGGCGTAGACGCGGCTCTCGACCGCCCAGCCGTCGAGCTTCACCTGCTCTTGCGTCAGCGGAAGCTTCTCGCCGGCCGCGACCCGGATCATCAGCTCGACGAGGTCGAGACCGGTGATCATCTCGGTGACCGGATGCTCGACCTGGAGTCGGGTATTCATCTCCAGGAAGTAGAAGGACTTGTCCTGGCCTGCCACGAACTCGACCGTGCCGGCGGAGTCGTAATTCACCGCCTTGGCGAGGGCGACGGCCTGCTCGCCCATCTTCCGGCGGGTCTCGGGATCGAGCAGCGGCGACGGCGCCTCCTCGATCACCTTTTGATTGCGGCGCTGGATCGAGCATTCGCGCTCGCCGAGATAGATCACGTTACCGTGCTTATCGCCGATCACCTGGATCTCGATATGCCGCGGATCGGTGATGAACTTCTCCACGAACACCCGGTCGTCGCCGAAGGACGAAGACGCCTCGGACTTGGCGCGGGCGAAGCCCTCCGCGACCTCGCCGGACGAATGGGCGATGCGCATGCCCTTGCCGCCGCCGCCGGCCGACGCCTTGATCATCACCGGATAGCCGATGCCGTCAGCGATCTCGACGGCGTGCTCGGGGCTCTCGATCACGCCCAGATAGCCCGGGACGGTGGAGACATTGGCGGCAGCCGCCGCCTTCTTGGACTCGATCTTGTCGCCCATGGCGGCGATGGCGCCAGGATTGGGACCGATGAACACGATGCCGGCGGCTTCCAGCGCCTTCGGGAAAGCTTCGCGCTCTGACAGGAAGCCGTAGCCGGGATGGACCGCCTGGGCGCCGGTCTGCCGGCAGGCTTCGACGATCTTCTCGATGACAAGATAAGACTGGGCGGCGGCGGCGGGGCCGATATGGACCGCCTCGTCCGCCATGGCGACGTGGACCGCATCGCGGTCGGCGTCCGAGTAGACTGCGACCGTCCTGATGCCCATCTTCCGGGCGGTCTTGATGACCCGGCAGGCGATTTCGCCCCGGTTGGCGATCAGGATCTTATCGAACATCGCTGGCGCATCGCTCTCGAGATCGCCGGATTGCACACCGGCTTGACTGTCCCGATAGATCAGTTGCGCCGAAGACGGAAGCTACGCCTTGGTCGAAGGCTCAAGCCGCCAACGCAAAGGTGACGCGCGGAGCCTGGGCCTCGCGGGTCCAGCGGTTCGCATCCAGGGCGAAGGCCATCAGGGCCTCGGCGCTGCCCTGCGCCTCGCGGACGATCTCCATGGCGATCCGGGCGCCGACCGGGCTCGGCCCGTCGCGGCCAGTGAGCGAGCCGGCGAGCCAGGCGGCGACCTCGCGGTCGATATAGCCGGTCGGGCGCAAGCCCCACACGGCGAAATCGACCACCGAGGCCACGAGGAAGTCGGCGAAGGCGTCCGAGCCGATCACCGCGCGCTCCAGGGCGATCAGCATGTCCGCCTCGTCGCGGCTCATGATCCCCTCCGGCAGGACCTCGCGCTTGAGGACCAGGAGGTCCTCGTCGCTGATCGTGCCAGTCGAAACAGCATGGTTGCAGAACTGTTGAACGGAGATCATGGTCATGGCTGCCTGCTCCTCCGACCTTTGCTGTGGTCGGTGTTTGTCCCGGTGTGATTTGAACTTACGGGACGGCACCCCTGCCGGAAGTTAACGGCAAGATCTGAACGGAAGTTCAGGTAAACACGGACCGAGCAAGCAGGCTTATTGGGACGTTGATCAGTTGCGTTACCGGACGATGACCGTGGCCCCGACGGGCACGCGGTCGAACAGGTCCACCACGTCGATGTTGCGCATGCGGATGCACCCGGAGGAGACCGCCTGGCCGATCTTCTCCGGCTCGTTGGTGCCGTGGATCCGGTAGAGCGTATCCCGGCCGTGATCGGCCAGGTAGAGGGCGCGGGCACCCAGCGGATTCATCGGGCCGCCCTGCATGGCATGGACGTGGGGCCAGCGCTTGATCATTTCGGCCGGCGGGTTCCAGGCCGGCCACTCAGCCTTCCGGTCGACTGTGGCGGTGCCCGCCCAGCCATACGCCTCGTCCCCCACCGACACGCCGTAGCGGATCGCCTTGCCGTCCGGCAACACGAGGTAGAGCTGCCGCTCCTTGGTTTCGACGACAATTGTGCCCGGAGGCTGCCCGGTCGGGTCTTCCACTTGATAGCGGGCGAAGTGGGGGTCGAACTCGGCCTCGGGGACGAGCGCCATGAACTCGGCGTCACGGGCCGAGACTTTTGGATCCGGTACGGCTTTGAAGGTGCAACTCGCGAGCAGCATGGCGCAGGCGATGACCGGAATGATGCGCATGCGGCTTTCTTCGGACAGCTTCCGGACCTTGGACTTACGGCCTGGTCGAGACCCGTCCCATGGAAGATTTGAGCAACTATAACCAGAACGGGCACCCCACCGTAGTCGGCGCGTTGCGCCCATGGCACATTGCCGGCTCTTGTTGCAGGCGCGCGACAGGACCGCACCCGGGAGCGACCGTCGTGACCACCTTGTACGTCAGCCATCCCGCGAGTTTCGACCACGAGGTGCCCGAGGGGCATCCGGAGCGTCCGGCGCGGATGCGGGCGATCGAGCGAGCCCTGGAAGACGAGCGCTTCGCAGGCCTCGTGCGAGTGGCCGCGCCACGGGCGGAAATTGAAGTCGCCACCCTGGCGCATCCGCGCGACTACGTAGACGCCCTGGTCGCTGCCGTCCCGGAACACGGCATGGTCGGGATCGATGCCGACACGATCCTCTCGGCTGGCAGCCTGGAGGCGACGCTGCGGGCTATCGGCGGGGCAAATCACGCCCTCGACGCGGTGATGGCCGGCGAGTGCCGGAACGCCTTCGTGGCGATGCGGCCGCCCGGCCACCACGCCGAGCGAACCCGGTCGATGGGCTTCTGCCTGTTCAACCACGCCGCCATCGCGGCCCGCTACGCCCGGGAGAAGCACGGCGCCGAGCGGGTGGCCCTGGTCGATTGGGACGTCCACCACGGCAATGGCAGCCAGGACATCTTTTGGGACGACGCCAGCGTGCTCTATGCCTCGACGCACCAGATGCCGCTGTTCCCGGGCAGCGGCGCCGCCTCCGAGCGGGGTGAGAAGGACACGATCGTCAACGTGCCGCTCCGGCCCAACGACGACGGCGCAGCGTTTCGCGAGGCGTTCGATGCCGGCATCCTGTCGCGACTGGAGACCTTCCGGCCCGACGTGATCGTGATCTCGGCGGGGTTCGCCGGCCACCGCCTCGATCCACTGGCGAACCTCCGGCTCGAGGCGGAGGATTTTGGCTGGGCGACCCGCAAGCTGATGGAGCTGGCCGAGCGCTGTGCCGGCGGTCGGATCGTCTCGGTGCTGGAGGGCGGCTACAGTCTGGAGGGACTGTCCAAATCCGTGTCCGCCCATGTGGACGCACTGATGGGGCGGTGACGGCGCGCGCTCCGATTCGGGTTGCAGACGCCGCAAACGGCGGCATGATCAGCCGATCTGTGAACGATCAGAATCATGCTGACATCGAAGCTTGTCGCGCGGCCATCGCAGAAGCTTGCCCGCAACAGGATCGCGCCGCCGATCTGCCTGTGGAGCAGTCGATGACGGGCACCGGCTTTATCGCCTACGCGCTGGCGCTCAGCGTTGCCGCCGCCGTACCCGGCCCTGGCGTCGTTGCCCTGGTCGCCCGCGCGCTCAGTTCGGGCTTCCGGGCTGCGATGGCGTTTTCCGTCGGGCTGATCCTGGGTGATCTGATCTTCCTGTCCGCGGCGGTGTTTGGCTTGGCCCTGATCGCGGAAACGCTGGGCGAGGTTTTTCTGGTCGTCCGGTTCTGCGCCGGTCTCTATCTCGCCTACCTAGCAGTACGGCTCTGGCGCTCGGCCGGGAAAACCGATCGGATCGAGGGCGGCCCAGCTGCCCGGCCGCTGGCGAGTTTTATTGCCGGGATCACCGTCACCCTCGCCAACCCCAAAACGATCGTCTTCTACCTCGCCGTACTGCCCACGATCGTTGATCTGCGGATCGTCACGGGCGGCGATTATGCCACCCTTGTCGGTCTGACCACGCTGGTGCTCGTGGCCGTCATGACCCCCTATGCCGCCCTGGCAGCCCGGGCACGGGATTCGCTGCGGAAACCCGTCCTCCGCGTCCGTTTGAACCGGAGCGCGGCCGCCATCATGGCCGGCGCCGCGATCTGGACCGTCGCGAGGCGCCCCTGAGACGCGTCCGGGATCAAGTCACCCATCTAGGGGCTCGTCGCCCAGAAGCTCGATGCCGAAGCCCGACAGGCCGACATACGAGCGGGTCGAGGTTGCAAGGTTGCGGATCGAGACGACGCCGAGATCGCGCAGGATCTGGGCGCCGAGACCGACCTCGCGCCACTGGCGGGCGCGCACGGCCTCCGTCCCCTCCTCCTTGGTGCTCTTCAGCGGGACGCCCGCGGTGCCGTCGCGCAGGTAGACCAGCACCCCGCGGCCGGCGGATGCGAAGCGCTTGAGCACCGCGTCGATCTGCTTGCCGCCACCGATTACGTCGGCTGCGACGTTCGACCGGTGCAGCCGAACCAGCACGTCCTGGCCATCACCGATCTCGCCCATCACGAAGGCGAATTGTTGGATCGTCTCGAACGGGGTGGAGAAAGCATAGGCTGTCACGTCGCCGTGGTTGGAATGGACCGTGAAGTGCCCCACCCGCTCCACCAGCCTGTCGCGCGCTTGCCGATAGGCTATCAGTTCGGCGACTGAGACGCGCTTCAGGCCGTGCTTCTCTGAGAAGGCCTCGATCTGCGGCCCCTTCATCACGGTGCCGTCGTCGTTGGCAAGTTCGCAGATCACGCCCACCGGCGGCAATTCGGCGAGCTTGCACAGATCGACCGCGGCCTCGGTATGGCCCGAGCGCATCAGCACGCCGCCGTTGCGAGCGATCAGCGGGAAGACGTGACCGGGCCGCACGAAATCGCCGGCGCCCATGTTGCCGTTGGCCAGCGCCCGCACCGTATTGCAGCGCTGTTCCGCGGAGATGCCCGTGGTCAGCCCGTGCTTCACATCCACCGTGACCGTGAAGGCGGTGCCGAGCGGCGCATCGTTCGACGCGACCATCGGATCGAGGTGAAGCCGCCGAGCCTCGTCCTGGGTAATCGGCGCACAAACGATGCCGCATGTGTTGCGGATGATGAACGCCATCTTCTCCGGCGTGCAGAGCGAGGCCGCGACGACAAGGTCGCCCTCATTCTCGCGATCATCATCATCGGTAACGACCACGATCTCGCCGCGGGCGAAGGCCGCGATGGCCTCTGTGACGGTGCAATGGGGCACGGATCGCTCTCTCGTCTCGCATCCCTCCAACCCCGAGGGACGGAAGGGCCTGGTTCGCGTGCTGCCGACAAGAATCCCGGTCCGGCGCACGCGAGCCTGTGAAAAGTCTGGACCCGGAGCCGTGATCGATCGCAACGCGATCGGGCCCGGCCCCGGCGGGTCAGGCCGCTCCCACCTGCCCGCGATGGCGTAGATAGTGATCGGCCAGCACGCAGGCCATCATGGCCTCCGCGACCGGTACCGCGCGGATGCCGACGCAGGGGTCGTGGCGGCCCTTGGTGATGAGATCGACCTCAGCGCCGTCGCGGGTCACGGAGCGGCGCGGTGTCAGGATCGAGGAGGTCGGCTTCACGGCGAAGCGTACCACCACTGGCTCGCCGTTGGAGATGCCGCCGAGGATGCCGCCCGCGTGGTTGGCGAGAAAGCGTGGGCGCCCGCCATTGCCGGCCCGCATCTCGTCAGCATTGTCCTCGCCGCGTAGAGCGGCGGCCGCGAATCCGTCACCGATCTCGACGCCCTTCACGGCGTTAATCGACATCATGGCGGCGGCGAGATCCGCGTCGAGCTTGCCGTAGACAGGAGCGCCGAGGCCGGGCGGCACGCCTTCGGCCACCACCTCGATCACCGCGCCGACGGACGAGCCATCCTTACGGATCGCGTCGAGATAGCTCTCGTAATGGGCGGCCGCCTCGGCATCCGGGCAGAAGAACGGGTTGTTGTTGACTTCAGCCCAGTCCCAGCGCGACCGGTCGATGGCGTGCGGCCCCATCTGGACCAGGGCTGCCCGAATGGTGATGCCCAGGATCACCTTGCGCGCCACGGCACCGGCGGCGACCCGCGCCGCGGTCTCCCGGGCGGAGGAGCGGCCGCCACCGCGATAGTCGCGGATGCCGTATTTAGCGTCGTAGGTGTAGTCGGCGTGGCCCGGACGGTAACTGTCGCGGATCTCGGAATAATCCTTCGAGCGCTGATCGGTGTTCTCGATCATCAGGGCGATCGGCGTGCCGGTCGTAAATTGACGCCCGCCCGTGCGGTCGTCGGAGAACACCCCCGATAGGATCTTCACCTGGTCGGGTTCGCGGCGTTGGGTGGTGAAGCGCGATTGGCCGGGCTTGCGACGGTCGAGCTCGGCCTGGATCTCCTCGGCCTCCAGCGCCAGCCCGGGCGGACAGCCATCCACCACGCAGCCGAGCGCGACCCCGTGGCTCTCGCCGAAGGTCGTGACGCGGAACAGGTGGCCGAACGAGTTGTGAGACATGACGAGGTCCGTCTAGCGCGGGAGCGCCGGGGGCACAAACGGTGCGGATCCGTCCCTGAACGTTCCCGGGCATCGCGCATTGCCTCGCTGCGAACCACGTGCCGCTCAAACCGTGATTCCACCCCGCGCTTTGAGCGCCCGATAAGCCGAGATACCGACTGAGAGATCTGCCCGCAGGCGCCGCTCATCCCCCAGATCCTTGAGCTCGTAGGTGAGACCGAGGATGTGTGCCGCCTCGTACCCGTCCGGTAGTTCGCCAACGCTGCCGAGGGTGATTGATGTGTTCGGCAGCCTGTCGACGAAGTCAGACAGGCGCATCCTCAGGGCATCGCCGCTGGTGCGGAGAAAGGCTTCCGCCTGTGCCCCATGCTCGCGTATCGCCGCCACCGTCCCCTGCGCCAGCGACAGGTGGACGACCTCGCGGTGGGCCGGAAACAGGTAGACCAGATAGTAGCCGCGCGTGGCGCTGGTGGTCACAGTTGGGTCGAACATGGCGAGCCACGGCACGGCCGCCCAGTGGCTGCCGCGTCCGGGGCTGCCCTTCACCAGGAACGCGCCATCAATGGTGTCGAGGGCGCCGCGCAGCGCCCGCGGCGCGCCGCGCCGGATCACGGCTGCCAGGGGATGCCCGGCCGGCGGGTCAAGCCGGGCGAGTGGGTATTCCTCGATGATCCGGCGCAGGGCGTGGCCGAGGCTCACGCTTAGTCCGGAATCTGCTCGATGGTGTTTGGCTCAGTCTCCAGCATCTGATTGCGGCCGTGGCGGAAGCTGGAGAGCGCCTGATAGGTCTTGAGCCGTGCCCGCATCAGGGAACCGAGCGGGCGATGCGCCGCGAGACTGTGGGCCGGTCGGAAGGACAGAACGTCGTCGGCGTAGCGGGTCCGAGCCTCGGATTGGGAATCCTGGGCTGGGAGAACTAGGCGCGCGACGGTGCGATAGGGGCTCGCGGCCTCGTCCCAGCGCTTCGAAGCATCCTCTACCGGCATGTCGTTCAAGTTCGTACAAAGCTGCACGCGGATCTCGAATACGGCCGTGTCGCCGGCAAAATAGGCTGTCACAGCGTGTCGAAAGGCGTCCTGATCCTCGCCCGGATGCAAATGCTCTCCAGCTATGGCTTGCTGCTTCGCGCCGACCGGAAAGGCGGCGATCTTGGCGACGTGATTGCCGTAGCGGAGCGCTGCCTGCGAATAATACGGCTCCGCCAGCGGATGCAGGGGCTCGTGGCCGAAAAAGTCGAGCAGTGGCGAACTCTCGCCGGTCACTGCTTTCACGACGGTATCGATTGCCCGGGCCGCCCCTGAGATGGCGACCTTCAGGACTTCCGGCGCTTTCGTGCCGGCCTCCAACTGCTTCATGCTGCCCAGGAAACCTTTGGCGTCCGGGTTCGGAAAGACGGGGCCGGTCGCGAGCACGAAATCCTGGGTCGTCGCGCCGTGACCGGGCAGCTTCTCGCCCTCGACGCCCAAAACCTTGATCGCCATGCCCCGGTGGGTCGAGACGCTGTCCTTCAGGAGTTCGCCCGGCCCCTGGGCGAAGCGCACGATCACCGGATAGGTGCCGCCCGTGGCGAACAGGCCCTGCTTTAGCTCGGCCGGCAGGTCGTCCGACACCTGAAGCTCGCCGATGACTACACCGCTGACTTTGGCGTGCGAGGCGCGCACCGCGTGGCCGTAGCGGCTGGCCGTGGTCTCGCTCTCGCGGGTCATCGACGCAATGATCGCGTCGATGGTGTCGTTTTCGTCCGGAGCCGGCGTCTCGATGCCGTCGTGGTAGCGCAGGTAAGTCTCGGCCAAGGTCTTTAATCCCGATCGCGTTCTATCGGGAGCCAACCGCCGGGCCATGCATCGGTTTCTGATGCAGAGATCAGGCATTCGGTCGCGCCAGCCTCCCGCCGGTCATCGGCTCACGCACCCCGGTGGTCGGCGGGAAGGTGATCGGGAGGCCCCGGAGCGAGCGCACCGCCAAATACGCGAAGGCCTGCGCCTCCAGGTAGGCCGAGGACCAGCCGATGGCGTCCGCGGTCGTGATCTCGGCGCGCAGGTGATAGTTCAGGAGCCGCACCAACTCGCCGTTGCGGGCACCGCCCCCCGCCACGATCCAGCGGGTCGGGATCTCGGGGGCGTGGTCGAGCGCCCGGGCTACAGCCCGCGCCGTAAAGGCCGTCAGCGTCGCGGCGCCGTCCTCGGTGGTGAGCTGGCCGGCAAGCTTGTGCGAGAACCAGTTCCGATCGAGGGATTTCGGCGGCCGGCGGAAGAAGAACGGGTGCATCAGCAGCCAGGCGAGCAACGGCTCGTCGGCGCGCCCCCGGGCGGCGGTGCGGCCACCATCGTCGAGGTTCTTGCCCTCGCGCTCCTGCATCCATTCGTCGATGAGGGCATTGCCGGGACCGGTATCGAAGGCGATCACGCCGCCCTTGGAATCGATCAGCGTCGCGTTGGCGACGCCGCCGATATTGAGGATGCCGAATGGGCCGTCGAAGCCCGAGGCCTCGGCCAGCGCCTTGTGAAACACCGGCACGAGCGGCGCACCCTGGCCGCCGGCCTCGATATCGGCCCTGCGCAGGTCCGAGACCACCGGGATGCCGAGCCGCGTGGCCAGCGCCTGCCCGTCGCCGATCTGGATCGAGATGCGCTGGTCCGGACGGTGGATCACGGTCTGGCCGTGGAAGCCGATGACGTCGATCGTATCGGCGCTGAGGTTGTTCTCGACCAGAAAGCGCTCGACCGCCTCGGCATGGGCCTGGGTGACGAACGCCTCGGCCTCGGGCAAGCGCCCGGGTCGGTCGCCCGGGTGCAGCACGGATTCTGCGTCCTTCGTCGCCACCCGCAGGAGCGCTTTCTCGTCGTCGGAATAGCCGCGATAGCCGGTCGGCCCCAGAGGCTCGAGAAAGTTGTTATGGCCTCTGACGACGTGGACCCGCTCGCCGTCAGTCTCGATCAGAGCGATGTCGACGCCGTCCAGCGAGGTGCCGCTCATCAGCCCGATCGCGCGCATCATCGCCATTGTGCTCGACCCCGTGCCTTTCGGCGAACGCCCTGCTAAGAGCGCGCCGTATCCTGAACCCCAGCGCGAGCTAGCACGCAGAGCCTCGGCCTGTCGCGCCGGCTCGCGATCCGAGACCGCAGCCATGACCGCCGAGAGCTTCGCGCCGAAATCCGACTTCCTGCGGATCCTGACCGAGCGCGGCTACATTCACCAGACGTCCGACCTCGCCGGCATCGACGCCGCTGCGCTCGAAGGGCGGTTGACGACCTATGTCGGTTACGATTGCACGGCGCCCTCGCTTCATGTCGGGCACCTGCTGTCGATCATGATGCTTCACTGGCTGCAGGCCACCGGCGGCAAGCCGATCGCCCTGATGGGCGGCGGCACCACCCGGGTCGGCGACCCGTCCGGCCGCGACGAGACCCGCAAGATCCTGACCGTCGAGCAGATCGACGGCAACAAGGCCGAGATCCGCAAGACCTTCGACCGGTTCCTGCGCTTCGGCGAGGGCGCGAACGACGCCGTGATGGTCGACAATGCCGAGTGGCTGACCAAGCTCAACTACATCGAGATGTTGCGCGACATCGGCCGCCATTTCTCGGTCAACCGCATGCTGTCGATGGACAGCGTCCGCCTGCGCCTGGAGCGAGACCAGGAACTCTCGTTCCTGGAATTCAACTACATGATATTGCAGTCCTACGACTTCGTGGAACTGAACCGCGGCTACGGCTGCACCATGCAAATGGGTGGCTCTGACCAATGGGGTAACATCGTCAACGGCATCGATCTGGGCCGGCGCATGGGCACGCCCCAGCTCTACGCCCTGACCTGCCCGCTGCTGACCACGTCCTCCGGTGCCAAGATGGGCAAGACCGCCGCGGGCGCCGTCTGGCTCAACCCGGACATGCTGAAGCCGTACGATTACTGGCAGTTCTGGCGAAACACCGAGGACGCGGACGTGGCGCGATTCCTCAAGCTGTTCACGCTGCTGCCGATGGACGAGGTCGCGCGGCTCGCGGCGCTTGCCGGCTCCGAGATCAACGCGGCCAAGATGGTGCTCGCCACCGAGGCCACGGCGCTGATGCACGGGCGCGAGGCGGCCGATGCCGCCGCCGAGACCGCGCGGAAAACATTTGTCGAGGGGACTCTGGCCGCAGACCTGCCAAGCGTCACCGTGGCCGCGGCGACCCTCAAGGCCGGTCTGGGAGTGCTGACGGCCTTCGGACCGGACGTCGCAAAGCTCGTGCCATCGTCCAGCGAGGCGCGACGCCAGATCAAGGGCGGCGGCCTGCGAGTCAACGATGTCGCGGTGACGGACGAGAAGGCATCACTGACGCCGGCGGATCTGACCACGGACGGGGTGATCAAGCTGTCCTTCGGCAAGAAGCGGCACGTTCTCCTGCGGACGGAATAGGATTCGCGGCGACGCGACGGAACAGGTTTCTAAAGGGCCCGAGGCCCTTTGGCACAATGCGAGGCGGAGAGCTCCGAGGGCAGCGGGGCTCTGCCCGGAAGCCGCAGAGGATCCGAGTGCTTTCAAAGCCCGGATGGGTTCATCCGATCCTTACGGATCGAGTCCCTCCGCGGCCCTCCGCGTTGCACGCAGCTTCTCGACACGCGCCACGGAGAACACCGAGGCCTCGTAGAGAATCAGCATCGGCAGGGCGAGCGAGAGCTGCGAGATGACATCCGGCGGCGTCAGCACCGCGGCGACGACGAAGACCAGCACGATCGCGTACCGGCGTTTCTCCCGCAGGAAGGCTGCGTCGATGATGCCGATCTGGCCGAGCAGGGTCAGGATCACCGGCAGCTGGAACGCGATGCCGAAGGCGAAGATCAGCGTCATGATCAGCGACAGATACTCGTCGACTTTGGGCAGCAGCTTGATCGTCGGCTCGCCTGCGACGCCGACCTGCTGGAGCGACACCGAAAACTTGATCAGCAGCGGCATCGCCAGGAAAAAGACGACGAGTGCCCCCAGCACGAAGAAGATCGGCGTGGCCACGAGATAGGGCAGGAACGCCTTGCGCTCGTTGCGGTAGAGCCCCGGTGCCACGAAGGCGTAGATCTGCGTGGCGATCACCGGAAAGGCCAGGAACGCCGCGCCGAACACGCTGAGCTTGATGTTGGTGAACACCTGTTCGAGGAAATGCGTCGCGATCAGCTCGGCATTCTGCACGCCCACGATCGAGACGTAGGGGTAGACAAGGATGTTGTAGATATCGCGTGAGAAGAAGAAGCAGCAGAAAAACATCACTACGAAAGCGATCAGCGACTTGATCAGCCGCGAGCGCAATTCGATCAGGTGTTCGAGCAGCGGCGCCCGCGATGCTTCGATCTCGGCCTCGTCGGCGTCGCTCATCATCGGGCAGTGGCGCCGTTCTTCGGGTCCATGGGGGTGTCGTGCGTGGAAGGCGGCTCGGGTGGAGGCCCGTAGGGATCATCCACCGAGCCCGGAATCGGGAGCGGCGCTTCGGTCGGAGCAGTGTGCGGAACCGGATCGGCGTGCGCGGCCGGCTCAGCGGCCGGTGACGCATTCTCGATGCTCGGCGGCGCGACGGCCTCCTGCTCGGCCTTGAGCTGCGCGGTGGCGTCGGCCAGGGAGCGCGTGTCCGCGGCCGGCTTTTCCGGTCCCAGGGTTTCGGAGCCCTGCCGGGTAGCGACTCGGCCCTCGACCGCACCCTTCAGCTCGTCGCGGATGGTCTGAACAGGATTGAAGCCGGAGCTCGCGGCGCGGACGGTGTTGCGGATACCGTCGACCTCTTTGCGAACCTCGTCGAGTTCGGCCTCGCGGATCGCCTCGTTGAACTGCATCTGAAATTCGCCGGCCATGCGGCGCAGCTTCGTGGTGATCTGCCCGACGGTACGCAACGCCTTCGGGAGATCCTTCGGCCCGATGACGATGAGGGCGACGCCGCCGATCAGCATCACCTCGCCCCAACTCATGTCCAGCATGTCGTCGACGGTCCTGCTGCCTGGGGAGCCGGACCTGAGTCCGAGCCCCCATCAGGCTCTACACCACAGCGCGCGTCCTGACAGTCTCTCAGACCGGCTTACGCTCGCCGCCCGGCAGATGGCTCGCCGGTACCGCGGTCCCGGGGCTCGTCTCGGCGGTGTGAGGGATGGTGCGGACCGGCTCGCTCGGCGGCGCGACCGGCTGGCTCGCCGAAGGCGTCTCGTCCTCGGCCATGCCCTTCTTGAACGCCTTGATGCCCTTGGCCACGTCGCCCATCAGGTCGGAGACCTTGCCGCGTCCGAACAGCAGCATGACGATGACGGCAACGATGACCCAGTGCCAGATACTCATGCTGCCCATGGCAACCTCCTGCGTGCGTCGACCTGCCTGCGCCCACCTGTGGGTGCGTGACGCCACGACCGGTTGAAGATTTCCGGGCGAACCTAGGGATCGGACCGCACGAACACAAGCAGAGGCGGGTGTAGGGGCGGTGGAAGGCCGCGGGTTGAAGCCCGGTCTATCGGAAGCCGACCTTCCGTTACCGCCGACGCGCTAGGCCGCGGTGGCAAGCGCGGCCGCGAACCGAGCTCGGGCCTCGGACACATTGATCCCATCATCGGCCCGGTCGAGACGCGCCAAAGCGGAGGCGGCCCTGCGGGCGGCTTCGCCCGCGAGGACGGGAGCGGCTTCGGCGACGGCGCGCATCTCGTCCATCGTGCCGTTGCAATGCAGTCCGATATCGATGCCCGCCGCGAAGGCCGCCTCGGTCCGGTCGCGGAACGTGCCGGTCAGCGCATGCATGGACAGGTCGTCGGTCATCAGGAGACCGTCGAAGCCGATTGCGGCGCGGATCACATCGCGGATCACCGCTGCCGACTGGGTGGCCGGATTCTCCGGGTCGATCGCGGTGAAGACCACGTGGGCGCTCATCGCCATCGGCAGGTCGGCGAGCGCTTGAAACGGCCGGAAATCCTGCGCGGCCAGAGCCTCGCGGGTTGCCTCCACCACGGGCAGGCCGTGATGGCTGTCGCAGGCGGCGCGGCCGTGACCGGGCACGTGTTTCATCACGGGCAGGACCCCGCCGGCCATCAGGCCCTCGGCGACGGCGCGGCCGATCTCGGCCACTGAATCCGGGTTCGAGGCATAGGCCCGGTCGCCGATGATGTCGTGCGAGCCCGGGGCCGGCACGTCGAGGACGGGGGCACAATCGACGTTGATGCCGACCTCGGCCAGATCATGCGCCATCAACCGGGCGCCGAGTCGCGCGATCGCGGTGGCGCTGCCGTTCAGGCGGCCGTAGCGCCCACCCGCCGGGTAGGCCGGCCAATGCGGCGGCCCCATGCGCTGGACCCGGCCGCCCTCCTGGTCGATCAGAATCGGCGCGGCGTCCAAATTGAGGCAGTCGCGCAGCGAAGCGGTCAGGGCGCGTACTTCGTCCGGCGTGCCGATATTGCGCTTGAACAGGATGAAGCCCCAGGGCCGCACATCGCGGAAGAAAGCAGCTTCCTCGGCGGAGAGCGTCTTGCCGGCGCAGCCGAGGATCAGGGCACGGGCGGTCATTCGGGTTTCTCGGTGGCCACGCGAGTGCGGCTAGGAAAACGACGGGTCCGGCGAATCGGTGCCGGTAGAGTCGGGCGGGAACAGGGAGCCGGCAAGGCGAAACCGCACCCCCTGCCAAACTGGGACATCGTCAAAGGCTGAGTGTTGCGGGACGGACTCGTGTCCCTCCCCGCGGACCCCTCCCGCTTCGCGCGGAGGAGGAAGCTATAGACCACCGTTATCGATGGCTCAGTTCTTCGCCACGAAGCACTGGCCACCTTCGCCTTGTAGTGCCGTGCACAGGCTCGCGGCCTCGGTCTTGGCCAGCGGCCCGACGCGGACCCGGAAGATCGTCTTGCCGTTGACTTCGGCCTGCCGGATCAACTCAGGTTTGCCAGCGAGCTCGCTGTACTTGGCCTGCATCTGCTTAAGCGCGGCCTTTGCCTCGGCGGCGCTGCCGCGCACGCCGAGCTGAACCGAGAAGCCGCCGACCGAGCCGGTCTTGACGGTGTCGTCGGCGGCTTCCGGTGCATCAATGGCCGGTGTGGCCACTGAAGCGACCCGCTGCGCAGCCTTCGGCGGCGCCTTCACCGCGACGGGCTTCGGTTGGGCGGCTTCAGCCGGGGTCGATTGCGGTGATGCCTGAACCTGTTCCGGGCTGGTGACCGGCATAGACGCAGCCGCTTGACGGGTGGGCTTAGCCTTTGCCTGGGCCTGCTCGTCGGTGGGCAGAACCATGGTGGGGATCGGGGCCGGAGCGGCGTCGGCCTGAGCCTCACGCTGGACCGGCGCGGGGGGCGCCTCCGGCTTCACCGCCACCGTGCGGACCCGGCGCGGCTCGCCGAAGGCCTCGAACGGGCCGTTGCCCGGCGTGGTGCCGCTCTGCGCACCGCCGGCCGGACCAGTCCCCTGTGCCGCGCGGGCCGCTTCGGCCACGTCGATCGGCTGCTCCTCGCGGTTGACGATCTTGATCTGGCCTTCCTTCGTCTTGCCCTTTGTGTCGTAGATCTGCCGGTTCTGGTCCGGGATCTCGACACCGTCGGCAACCTTCGGGGCGACCTTGAGAGGCGTTGAGTCAGCCTGGACGACCGGTACGCCGCCACCGCTGCTCGAGCCGTGTAGACCCTTGTAAGTCAGTGCACCGGTGACGGCCACGGCGACGATCGCGATGCCGGCGCCTACAGAGGCGAGACGGCGGCGGGGGTTCACCCGCCGGAGCGAACGGCCGTCCTCGTACTCCGCTGCGGCGGAATCCTGAGCCTCCACGCCATAGGCTACGGGCTCCTCGTGCGTGTCGCGCTCGACCGAGGCGAGGTACTGGTCGAAGGCATCAGCAGGATTCGCTTTGACCGGCTCCGGGGCAAAGCTCGGCTCGACTCGAGCGTTCCAGCCGGCCTCGGGATGCGCCGCTGCGACGCCGCGCATCTCGTCGCGCGCTGCGAGCAATGCGCGGAACGGGTCGTCCTGGCCGACGATCCGCGCCAGCTCGGCCAACGGGTCGGGCTTGGCGCCACCCGCGGCGCCACGAGCTTGCTCCTGACGCAGATCGCGCGCGAGGGCGTCCAAATCGACCTGAGCGCGCGAAGCGTTCGTCATGGCAGCATCCTCACATCAGCGCCGATCACCGGCCCGATGCACATCGAGCCTATCGCATCTCGTCCGGCGCGTTCACACCGAGAACCGCGAGGCCGGCAGCGAGCGTACTCCGGAGAGCCTCGACGAGCGCCAGCCGCGCCCAGGTCGACTTTCGGTCGGTTGCATTAACAAACCGTAATTGCGGCAAGTCTTTGCCCTTGTTCCATAAAGTATGAAGGGCGGCAGCCATTTCATAGAGGTGGAACGCGATCCTGTGCGGCTCGTGCGCCACGGCCGCCGACTCCAGGACGCGGGGATACTGGGCGACCAGCCGCATCACCTCGACCTCGCCGGGATCGGTCAGGAGGTCGAAATCGGCCTCGCGCAGCAACGCTGCCGGCGAAAGGTCGGCGCCAGAGAAAGCCTCGCGCGCCTGCCGTTGCACCGAGCGGACCCGGGCATGGGCGTACTGGACATAGAAGACCGGGTTGTCCTTCGACTGCTCGACCACCTTGGCGAGATCGAAATCGAGCGTCGCGTCGTTCTTCCGGTAGAGCATCATGAACCGGATCGCGTCGCGACCGACCTCGTCGATCACGTCGCGCAGGGTCACGAACTCGCCCGCCCGCTTGGACATCTTCACGGGCTCGCCCGCGCGCAACAGCCGCACCAGCTGGCAGAGCTTCACGTCCAGCGTCGCCTTGCCGTCGCTCACCGCCTTCACCGCCGCCTGCATGCGCTTGACGTAGCCGCCATGGTCGGCGCCGAGCACGTCGATCAACTCGGTGGCGCCCGCGAGATACTTCGCCCGGTGATAGGCGATGTCCGAGGCGAAGTAGGTGTAGGATCCGTCCGACTTGAGCAGCGGCCTGTCGGTGTCGTCGCCGAATTCCTGGGTGCGGAACAGCGTCTGCTCGCGGTCCTCCCAATCCTCGGGCAGCTGTCCCTTGGGCGGCGGCAGACGGCCCTCGTAGACGAGGCCTCTCTCGCGCAACTCCTGAAGGAGCGCCTTCACGGCGCCGCTCTGAAGAAGCGTCCGTTCTGAGAAGAACACGTCGTGCCGGATGCCGATCGCCGCCAGATCGGACCGGATCATGTCCATCATCATGCCGAGCGCGATCTCGCGGACCACCGGCAGCCACGCGGCCTCCGGCTGGTCGAGGAGCGCGCGGCCATGGGTCTCCGCGAGCTTGGCGCCGACGGGCTTGAGATAGTCGCCCGGATAGAGCCCCTCGGCGATGGCGAAGGGCTCGCCCAGAGCCTCCCGGTAGCGCTGGTAGGCCGAGCGGGCCAGCACATCGACCTGGGCGCCCGCATCGTTGATGTAATATTCCCGCGTCACCTGCCGCCCGGCCGCGACCAGGAGATTGCACAGGGCATCGCCGAACACCGCGCCGCGGCCATGGCCGACATGCATCGGGCCGGTGGGATTGGCCGAGACATACTCGACGTTGATCGGCCCGCCCTGCAGCTGCGCGCGGCCAAAGTTCTCGGGATCTGCGAGTGCGCCGCGGATCACGTCGTGGAAGATTCCGGGGGCCAAGCGCAGGTTGATGAAGCCCGGGCCTGCAACGCTCGCCTCCAGGATCCGCGGATCGGTGCGCAGCTCGGCGGCCAGCGCCTCGCCGAGCGCCTTCGGGTTGGTTCGCGCTTCCTTCGCCAGGACCAAAGCTGCATTGGTGGCGAGGTCCCCGTGGGAAGGATCGCGCGGCGGCTCGACGCCGCCGCCGCCGAGGTCGAGGCCCTCCGGCAGCTGGCCGGCGCGGGTCAGGGCCTCCACGGCCTCGCGCACACGCACCTCGAACAGGGCGAAGATGTTCATCGGTCTCGGTCTCGCTCGTGCGGGGGATGCTGCCGCCCGGCCGTCTCGGCCTGCGCCCGCTCGGAGCCGTCTAGCAAGGGGGCGGGAGGGTGTCACGGCGCGGCAGCGTTAGCGGGCCGCGGAGCGCCCAAAGCCGGCGTTAACCGCGCCGAAAAACGAATCCGCATTCGATCGAATGAGGGCAGTTTATCCCCACGCGATGACTACCGACGCCCAGCAGCGCATCTTGTCTTGGCCGACGTGAGTCTATGTGATCTCCCCGATCGCAAAATTCTCGATCGGGGAGATCTTCATGAAGACATTGATGATGGCGGGCGCTGCGCTCTGCGCGGTGGCTATGGCGGCGCCAAGCGCTGAAGCGCGCGGCTTCCGGGGCGGCGGCTTCCACGGCGGCTACGGCGGATATCACGGCGGCTTCGCCGGGCGTGGCGTCTACGGCCGCGGCTACGGGTATGGTCGCGGCTACGGATACCGCGGCGGCTACGGCCGCGGACTCGGCTACGGGCTGGCCGGCGCCGGCGCCGGGCTGGGCCTCGGCCTCGCAGCGGGAAGCCTCTATGGCGGCTATGGAGGCGGTTATGGGTATGGCTACCCCGCTGCCTATGGCGGCTACGATTACGCCTACCCGGCCGCCTATGGCGGCGGGTACGGCGGTTACGGCTCGGGCTGCTACGGCAGCTTTACCTGCGGCTGCGGCTGCTGATCGCCGAAATCCCTGGCCGGACATCAAGGTTCGGTCAGGGGCAGGCCACGGCTCGGCAGCTCCCAGTAGAGATCGGGCGTGGTCGGGTAGAGCTTGCGATGGGCCAGCACCGCGTAGGTGTCGGTCATGCCGGCGATGTAGTCGGCGACTCGCCGGGCGATACGGCCCTCCGGGGCGTCGGCCAAACCGGCACTCCATTCCTCCGGCATCCGCGACGGCGCGGCCGAGAAGGCCGAAAACAGGTCGTTGACGATGGTGTCAGCCTTCCTGCGCACGGCCACCACCCCCGGGTGCCGGTACATCCGCGCCCAGAGGAAGCGCATGATCTCGGCATCGGCCTCCACGATCGCCGGCGAGAACACGATGACCGGCTCGGCGGCGTGGCGGATGTCCTCGACATTCTTCGGATCGAGCCCGGCGATGCGGCGGCCGCCCTCACGGATCACGTCCTCCACGAAGCGGGTGATCACCCGCCGGGCGAGTTCGTGGATCACCCGGGACGGTTCGAGGCCCGGATGGAGACGGTCGATTTCATCCAAAAGGTCGGCCAGGAACGGAACTGCGCGCAGCTCAGGGATATCGAACAGGCCGGCCCGCAGGCCGTCGTCGAGATCGTGGGCCGCATAAGCGATGTCGTCGGCCAGCGACGCAGCCTGCGCCTCCGGGCCGGCCTGGCTCCACAGGTCGAGCGGGTTCTGGGCGTCGTATTCGAGGATCGCCGCCGGGATGCCGCGCTCGATGTAGCGCGCGGTCGGCTGCCCGTCCCGGGCGAGCAGCGGCCCGTTGTGCTTCACCAGCCCCTCCAGGGTTTCCCAGGCGAGGTTGAGGCCGTCGAATCCGGCGTAGCGCCGCTCGAGCCGGGTGACGATCCGCAGGGCCTGGGCATTATGGTCGAACCCGCCATGGGCCGCCATGCAGGCGTCGAGGGCGTCCTCGCCGGTATGCCCGAAGCAGGTGTGCCCGAGGTCGTGGCTCAACGCCAAGGCTTCGGCCAGATCCTCGTCGAGGCCCAGCGCGCGGGCGAGCGCCCGGGCGATCTGGCTCACCTCTAGGGTGTGGGTCAGGCGCGTGCGGTAATGGTCGCCTTCGTGATGCACGAAGACCTGTGTCTTGTGCTTCAGGCGGCGGAACGCCGTCGAATGGATGATCCGATCGCGGTCGCGCTGGAAATCGCTGCGGGTCGGCGACGAATCTTCGACAATCAGCCGTCCGCGCGTCTGCGACGGATCCGTGGCGCTGGGCGCCCGCCAGCGCTCACCGTTCGGACGCACGGCGCCTGCTCTCGATCTCACGCAGCCCGATCATGACCCCTCCTCGCCCGGCGCGTTGCGGCGCGGGCCTCGAACCCATATCTTGTGGGCTGAGGCGGGCTCGGCAACGGCCGAGCGATGCCGTCCACCGAACACTTGCGTGGCCAAAGCACAAATGGCTGAGATCACCCTGACCC
This sequence comes from Methylobacterium sp. GXS13, assembly GCF_001455965.1. Lineage (GTDB taxonomy): Bacteria > Pseudomonadota > Alphaproteobacteria > Rhizobiales > Beijerinckiaceae > Methylobacterium. The sequence goes on along the minus strand of NZ_LKKO01000069.1, from coordinate 81,061 downwards.
CCCGCGCCGCCAAGCGCATCAACGAGATCATGGGCGCGGAGCCCCCGGGCTCGTCGCTGCGCATCAGCGTCAACGGCGGCGGCTGCTCTGGATTCTCCTACGCGTTCGACATCGCCCGGTCCCGGGAAGCCCAGGACTTTGCGATCGAGCGCGACGGCGCCACCGTGATCGTCGATCCAGTCTCGCTGGAATACATGTCCGGCTCGACCATCGACTTCGTCAACGATCTGATCGGCCAGTCCTTCAAGATCGAGAACCCGTTGGCGACCGCCTCCTGCGGCTGCGGCACCTCGTTCTCGCTTTGAACGGCCGCAGCGGTCCCGCTTCCGGGGCCGTTGCGCGTCTACGACACTGGAGCCGGCTCAGGGCCCCTGCGTCGCATGTTCAATTGCTTCGACCGGCAAAACGCGGCACCCATGCGGCGACCCCGCCTGCGCCGTGATCCGGACCATCCCATGATCCATCCGAAGGCCCGATCCCGCCTCCGGTCGGCTTTGGCCGCGACCTGCGCCCTCGCCTACCTCACCGGGATAGGGTTACCCGCCCCGCTGGCGGCCCAGGAAGGTGCCGCCGCCGTCCAGGACGTCACGGTCACGGACGTCATGCTGCCGCTGGGTGGCACGCTGCTCCGGGCGCCGAAGCTGACGGCGAGCGGCACGCGTCTCTCCAAGGATGAGCTCGCGGCGATCCTGAAGTCGGATTCCACCGAGCCCTGGGAGACCCGGCTGGCACGCCTCGACGCCGGCAGCCTGACCATTCCGGTCTTGACGTCCGAACATGCCGGCCCGGGCGACGACCGCCAGACCGTGACCTACCGGCACGTGGTCGCCCGTGACGTGAAGTCCGGCCGCGTCCGGGAACTGACCGCCGCGGGCGCGACGGTGAGCGCGGCGGCGGGCCCGAACCGTGGCAACGGCACGTATGGCCAGGTCCGGGCGACCGACCTCGATCTCGCGGCACTGAGCCGCCTCTACACGGTTCCGGGTGACGGCAAGGGGCCGGTGCAGCGGGTCTACGGCACGATCCAAGTCGCGGATGTGATTTATTCGGACGCCCGCGGCACCACTGTGAAGATCGCGCGCCTGGACGGCCGCGATCTCGGTGGCCGGCAGGTTCCGGACGGCTGGAACGGCGCCTTCGAGATCGTCGCCGCGAGCTTCCAGCCGCCCCACGACCGGCGGACCTTCGCGGCGGCCGCCGCCGACCTGATCGAGGCGACCGCCCTCGGCAGCCTCAACATGCAGAGTCTGAGCGTCAGTAATGCCGATCCGCAAGGGCCTGTCCTGTTCGAGATCGGGCGGGCGACCTACGCTACCGGCCCGGATTCCGGCACGGTCCTGGAGAACATGACCGTGTCGCGCGGCAGCCTGCGCGCGCATCTCGGGCGCCTCGCGCTCGCCAACGTCTCGCTGGCGCCGACGATCGCGGCCTTGCGCAGTTTCGCTGCCGAACCCGAGCCTCGGCCCGGCTTCAGTGATGCCGAGATGCGCCGCCTGACGCCGGCCCTGGGCGGCCTGACCCTGGCCGATCTCAGCATCGACCTGCCATCCGACGCCGAGCTTCCGAAGCCCCCGCCGCAGGACCCGCGCCCAGCCCCCCGTGCGGCTGCGTCCGGCAAGCCCTCCCAGGCCAAGCCGGCGGACGCCAAGGCGCCGGCCCCCAAGCCCGGCGACCCACTCGCGGTCACGATCACGCCGACATCCACCCGCCGGGTCGCCCTGCGCGAGGCCGCCCTGTCGTTCGGGCCGCCGCAGGACGGCGTGCCGAGCGCCAGCCGCCTTACCCTCTCGGGCCTAAGCCTGCCCGCCGATCTCGTGGCCGGTGTGCCAATCGTCGGCGCGCTGCCGGCCTACGGCTACCGGGACCTGGATCTCGACGTGGTGGCCGACGCGGCGCTGGACGGGAAGGCACGCGACCTGTCCCTGCGCGATGTTACGATCTCGGGCCGCGACATCGGAACGGTACGGCTTGCCGGCACGCTGGGCGGCATCGGACCGGAACTGTTCAGTGGCACCCTGCCGGCCACGACGATGGTGATGTTCACCGGCAGTGCGAAGAGTCTCGATCTCACGATCGAAAATGCGGGTCTGTTCGAACGCTTCCTCGCAGCCCAGTCGAAGGACCTGAGCCTCAAGCCCGATGAATTGCGCAAGGAATACGTGACCGCCAGCCTGCTCGGCGTCCCCGTGATCCTCGGCAACACCGCAGCCGCCAAGGGTATCGGTGCAGCGATGGGCCAGTTCGTAATGAAGCCTGGCAAGCTCGTACTGCACGCCAAGTCCAAGGAGCCCGCCGGCATCGGCTTCATCGATATCGGCGCGGCCCGCTCGCCGGCAGCCCTGCTCGATCGGATCGACGTCGAAGCCAAGGCGAATTGAGCCCTCGAAAAGAGCCGCCTGCTGCCGGTCAGGAGGTGCAGGCTATTCTGCGATGATCCCGGGATGCTGCGCTGCCAGCGCGGCCCGGGTCGCCTCCGCCCAGGCGCGGTCGCGCTGCCCGCGCGGGCGGTCGAGGGTCACGTCTGCCATGAGGGTCGCGGGTCGCTTCGAGACCAGCAGCAGCCGGTCGGCGATGCCGATCGCCTCAGTGACGTTGTGGGTCACCATCAGGACGCTCATCCCGGCGGCGTCGACCGTGTCAACCACCAGCCCGCGCAGCTCGGCCGCGGCGGTATCGTCCAGGGAGACGAAGGGCTCGTCGAGCACCAGCACCCGGGGTGCGTCGGCAAGCGCGCGGGCGAGCGCCACCCGCCGCTGCATCCCGAGCGACAGCGCCTTCGGGTAGCTGCCGCGCCAAGGCGTCAGGCCGAGCTGGGCGAACAGGCCGTCGAGATCGCGTCCGCGCCGCGCCCGCGGCAGCCCCAGCCGGACATTGTGCTCGACGCTGCGCCAGGGCAGCAGCCGCGGCTCCTGGAACACCATGCCGGCGTGATCGGCGCCGGATACCCGGCCCTCGAAATCCGTGTCGAGGCCGAGCAGGATCCGCAGGGTCGTAGTCTTGCCGGCACCGGACGGCCCGATCAGGCAGACGATCTCGCCGGCGCCGACGCCGAAGCTGAGATCGCGGACCGCCTCCACCGGCTCGGCGCCCTTGGACCGATACCGCTTGGCGGCGATCGCGATCTGGAGAACCGGTTCAGCGCCAGCGGCGGACATGGGCTTCGAGCCGCTGCAGGAGGAGGACGTCGATGCCGATCATCACGGTCATGAACACGAGGCTGTAGCCGATGATCGCCGCCACGTCGGTGCTCTGGACGAAGTAGTAGTTGATTGCGAAGCCGACGCCGTCGGGCCGTCCGAGCAACTCGACCACCAGGACGATCTTCCAGGCGAGCGACAGGCCGGAGCGCGCCGCCGTGACCACGTAGGGCTGGAGCTGCGGCACCAGCACGTCCAGCACCCAAGTGCGCTGGTCGAACCGGTAGGCGCGGGCCATCTCGTCGAGGCCGGGATCGAGATTGCGTGCGCCCTCGCGCACGATCACCGCGACGTTCGGCAGCTTGTTGAGCACCACCGCCAGGATCGCGGCGGTCTCGGTCAGCCCGACCCAGACATAGGCCAGCACGGTGATCACCAGGGCCGGCGTGTTGAGGAGGACGAGGAGGGGGGTGTCGAGGGTCGCATCGGCGGCCTTCGAGCGGCCGAGGGCGACGCCGAGCAGGATCCCAAGGACCATCGCCACCGCGAAGGAGATCGCAACCCGCAGCAGCGTCACCCCGACATTGTGCGCGAGGTCGCCCCGCTCGGCCTCCTGGATGATGAAGTGCAGCACCGCCATCGGCGCCGGCAGCAGGCGCGACCCGGCTTCCAGCGCGGCGACTTGCCAGGCGGCGACGAGCACGACGAGGGACGCGATGCGGGTCAGCGCGCCCATGCGGTCCCGGCGATCCGAAGCCACGACATTGGGGGCAGCCTGACCGGCCGCTCAACCATTGCGGCCGTTGTCGTAGTAGAGGTCCGGCGGCAAGCCGGAGCCCTTGCCGACCAAGCGGGGACCGCCGAGGCGGGACATCACGGCGTAGAGCTTCTCGGCATCGACGCGCTCCGCCGCCACCGGGCGTCGCGGGATGCCGGCCAGGAAGTCGCGCTTCAGCGCCTCGAAGGTCGCGTCGTTCTCGGCCGCCATCAGCGGGCGCACGATCTCCCAGGCGCTGGGATCGACCGCCAGCATCTCCTTGGCGGCGCGGGACGCCCGCGCGAACCCGGCCACCGCCTCGGGCTTCTCCTTCACGGTAACGTCCTGGAACAGGTAGCCGATCAGGGAGACGTCGCCGGCGACGCCCAGCGCGTGCATGATGTCCTCGGCGCCGACCAGACGGCGGAAGCCCTTGGCCTCAAGCCGGGCGCAATAGGTCCAGTAGGTCAGCGCCGCGTCTAGGGCGCCCTGCTCCAGCTTCAGAGTGATCAACGGCGGCGCGCCGTAGGCGATCTCGGCTGCGTGCTCCAGGTCGATCCCGGCGGCGTCCTTGGCCTGCGCCCGCAGGAGCAGCCAGTTTTTGTCGAGCGGGCCGCCCGCGACGCCGAAGCGCTTGCCGTCGAGGTCTTTCAGGCTCTTGATCGGGCTGTCGGCCGGCACCATCACGGCGCCCTCCGAGGTCGAGTACGGGATGAAGCGCACCGCCTGGCCGTCGTTGCCCAGCCGCGCCGCCCAGAGCAGGTCGCCGATGATCGTGTCGACCTGGCCGCCGATGAAGCTGATCCGCGCCGCGTCGTTGCCGGCGAGCTTGACTGCGTCGAGCTGGAAGCCGTTGGCGGTATCGAGGCCGCGGGCCTTGATCACCGCCGCTTCCCAGGTCGAGGTGCCGAACGGCAGGCTCCCGAGGCGGATCACCGGCACGTCCGCCCGCGCTGCCCGCAGGCCGAGGCCGCCGAGCAGGCCGCCGGCGAGCATTGCGCGCCGTGACAGCATCACGCCTTCTCCCATCGTATTGCGCGGTCTTCGAAGACAGCAGACTTGGGCGTGGACTTGTCCTAACGCCATTGGAAAAAGGTCATAGGGCTCGCGCGACACGCCGTCCACCGTGCCGGATGCCGCTGCGCGCTTGCGTGCCGCCGGCTGCGCGGGCACCCTCGCCTTCCGATACCAAGACGCAGGGGACGAGGCGAATGAGCGAGCGGCGCGAGGGCGTTCTGGACGAGGCGGCGGTGGAGGCGCGGCTGAAGGCCGAGCTGCCGCAATGGCGGCTGGAGGAGGGCTGGATCCGCCGCACCTACAAGACGGCGGGCTGGAAAGGCACGCTCATGGTGATCAACACGGTCGGCCACCTCGCCGAGGCCGCCTGGCACCATCCCGACATCACCGCTTCCTATGCCTGGGTCGAGGTCAGGCTGATGAACCACGCGGCCAAGGGCATCACCGAGAAGGATTTCGCCCTCGCCAAGAAGATCGAGGAGGTCGTGGCCTGGCAGCCGGCCCTGGAGGGCCAGGGTCTGGACGGCACGCCGTCCGATCCGCGCTTCGCCTATATCAAGTACGACACGTAGCGGCGCCCTGCTCCGCGCGGTCACTGCGGCTCCTTCACCCGGCGGCATTCGGTCTTGAGGTAGGCAGACTTGCCGATCTCCTCGCGCCGTTCGGTGCGGGCGATGATCTCCTGCCAGCCGGTGGCACAGCCGAGCTCGTTGGCCACGCGGACCTTGCGCACCTCCAGCGCCTCGGCATCGGTGCAGGCCTCCTGGGCGAGACCGTTGGCGCAGACCAGGACGACGGCGATGAAGGCGTTCATGCGGGCGGAGTTCCTCGGTTCTGGTCTCGCTTACGCGCGAGGACAGCCGGGAGTTTCGGCCTGCGGCACGACGTGCCCGACGAGAGGAATCACGGTCGGCCCGCCCTGAGGGGGCGGAGGGGCGGGCCGACCGCTCATCGCAGCGTGGAACCACGCTGCGATCGGTGTCGCCGGTCGCTCAGGCGGGCTGCGCCGGAACCGGGTCACGGCTCTCCGGACGGATCCGGTAGCAGCCGACGTAGAGCGCAGGCAGGAACAGCAGCGTCAGGAACGTTGCCGCCAGGATGCCGCCGATCATGGCGAAGGCCATGGGTCCCCAAAATACCTCGCGGGCGATCGGGATCAGGCCGAGGCTCGCCGCGGCGGCGGTGAGCAGGATCGGCCGCATCCGGTGATGGGTCGCCTCGTAGACCGCATCCCAGGGCGCCATGCCCTCGGCCCGGAACTCCTCGATCTGGCTCACCAGGATCACCGCGTTGCGGATGATGATCCCGATCAGGGCCAGGATGCCGAGGATGGCAACGAAGCCCATCGGCTTGTCGAACAGCAGCAGGGCCGGGACGACGCCGATCAGCCCGAGGGGCGCCACCGTGAAGACGAGGAGCATCCGGCCGACGCTCTGGAGCTGGACCATGAGGAGAAGCGCCATCGTGAGCAGCATCACCGGCACCACCGCGGCGATCGGGCCTTGACCCTTGGCCGATTCCTCGACGGCGCCGCCGGTCTCCAGGGTGTAGCCCTCGGGTAGCGCCTTGGCGAACGCGTCGATCCCCGGCTGCAGGGCGGTCACGATGGTGGCGGGCTGGGTGGTGTCGCGGATCGTGGCACGCACCGTCACCGTCGCAAGCCGGTTGCGCCGCCAGACGATCGGCTGCTCGAGGTCGTAGCCGATCCGCGCAAAGGAGAGCAGCGGCACCACCGAACCGTTGGCCAGGCCGACCTGCAAGGATTGCAGGGTATCGAGCGACGAGCGCTCGGCGGCCCGCGCCCGCCCGACGACGTTCACGAGGTAGATCGAGTCCCGCACCTGCGTGATCGCCTGGCCGCCCTCGATCCCGTTGAGGATGCCGGCGATGTCCTGGCTGGTCACGCCGAGCTGGCGTGCCTTGTCCTGAAGGATCTCGACCCGCAGGACCTTCCCGGGCTCGTTCCAGTCGAAGGTTGGCACGTCGAGCCGGCGGTCCGTGGCAACCACATTGGCGAGGTCGAGGGCGAGGCGGCGGACCGTTTCCATGTTCGCGCCGCTCAGCCGGTACTGGACCGGTCGGCCCACCGGCGGCCCGAGACTCAAAGGCTGGACCAGCACGTCCGTGCCGACGAAGTCGCGCTTTCCGATCGCCTGGAGGTGGGCCATGACCTGGTCGCGAACCTCGAGAGACTTCGTGACGACGACGATCTGGCCGTAGAACGCGTTGGAGAGCTGCTGGTCGAGGGGGAGGTAGAAGCGCACCGCGCCCTGGCCGACATAGGACGACCAACTCGCCACGTCCGGGTCGTCCTTCAGCTTGGCCTCGAACCGGTCCATCTGCGCCTTGGTCTCGGCGATGGTGGCGTTCTGCGGCAGCGTCAGGTCGACCAGCACCTCCGAGCGATCGGACGACGGGAAGAACTGTTGCTGGACGTGGCCCATGCCGACGATCGCCGCCGCCATCAGGGCGAGGCAGAGCGCGACCGTTGTCCAGCGCCAGGCCATGGCGACTTTGAGTACCGCCAGGAACATTCGGGTGAGGAACCCGCGCTTCTCGGCATGGTGCTTCACGGTCTTCGGCAGAAGCGTGACGCCGATCAGGGGCGCGAACAGCACGGCCACCACCCAGGAGACCAGCAGCGAGGCGGCCAGCACCACAAACAGCGAGTAGGTGTACTCGCCGGCTCCCGAGCCGTTGAAGCCGATCGGCAGGAAGCCCGCCACCGTCACCAGGGTGCCGGTGAGCATGGGGAAGGCCGTCGAGGTGTAGGCGAAGGTCGCCGCCTTCCGGAGCGTGTCGCCCTGCTCCAGCCGCGCAACCATCATCTCGACCGTGATCATGGCGTCATCGACCAGCAGGCCGAGCGCGATGATCAGAGCACCGAGCGAGATGCGCTGCAGCGTTACGTCCATCATCTGCATGACGACGAAGACGATCGCCAGCACGAGGGGGATCGAGACCGAGACCACCAACCCGGCTCGAACGCCGAGGCTCACGAAGCTGACGGCGAGTACGATCACGACGGCCTCGACCAGCGCCTCGGTGAATCCGCCAACCGCGTGCTCGACTTGCTTGGGCTGGTCCGAGATCAGGTGGACGCCCACGCCCACCGGCAGCGTCGCCTCGATCCGCCGCATCTGATCCTTCAGGGCCTCGCCGACATGCAGCAGGTTGGCGCCCGGCCGCATGGCGATGGCGAGGCCGATGGCGGGCTCGCCGTTGACCCGGAACATCGGGGCGGGCGGATCCTCGTAGCCGCGGCTGATCTCGGCGATGTCGGCCAGCCGGAAGAAGCGGTCGTTGACCCGCAGGTTCACGTCCTGAAGTGAGGCTTCCGAGGTAAAGGAGCCGCTTACCCGCAGGGAGACGCGCTCCGGCCCGGCCTGCACCACCCCGGAGGCGGAGACGGCGTTCTGCGCCTGAAGCGCCTTGATCAACGCCTGGAAGTCGATCCCGTAGCCCGCGAGCTTGCGGGTCGAGAAGTCGAGATAGATCGTCTCGGCCTGAGTGCCGATCAACTGGGTCTTGCCGATGTCGGGCACCCGCAGGACCTCGGTGCGCACGCCCTCGACGTAGTCGCGCAGCTGCCGGTATGTCAGGCCGTCGGCGGTGAAGGCGTAGATGTTGCCGTAGACGTCGCCGAACTCGTCATTGAAGAACGGGCCCTGCACGCCGTCCGGGAACTGGCCCTTGATGTCGCCGAGGCGCTTGCGGACCTGGTAGAAAGCCGGCTGCACGTCGGATTTCTTCAGCGTATCGCGGAACTGCACGAACACCGTCGATGAGCCCGGCGTCGTGTAACTGCGAACATAGTCCAGGCCGTTGAGCTGCTGCAGCTCCTTCTCGACGCGGTCCGTGACCTGATCGATCGTGTCCCTGATCGTGGCACCCGGCCATGTCGTCTGGACGACCACGGTCTTGATCGTGAACGGTGGGTCTTCCTCGCGGCCGAGGCGGCTATAGGCCATCACGCCCGCCACCAGCGAGACCGCCATCAGGAACCAGACGAACGAGCGATGCCCGAGCGCCCAATCGGAGAGATTGAAATCCTTCACGGGAAGCCCTCCTCCGACCGGCTCAACGGGCGTCGTCGGTCAGGCGCACGGCCTGGCCTTCGCGCAGGGTGTGGACGCCTGCCACGACGATCCGCTCGCCCGGCGCGAGACCCGCGCTGATGGCGATGCGCCCGCCCTCGTCTCCCTCCGGGGCGGAGGCCGGCGTCACGTCGCGGCGCACCACCGACTTGCCGTCCGCGGCGACGATCCAGATCGAGCGGCGCTCGCCGTCTTGGAGCAGCGCGGAGTCCGGCAGGAGGAAGCGGCGCGGGACCTTGCGCATCAGCGACACATCGATGGTCGCTCCGAGCCGGAAGGCGGGTCCGGGATCCTCCAGGGTGATGCGAATGCGCCGGGAGCGCGTCCCGGCCTCGGCAAGCGGCGCGATCTCACGGACGCGGCCCCTGGCCGTCAGTTCGGGCGCGCTCTGGAGCGCCACCGTGAACACTCCGTCCGCCGGCAGGGCGCCGACATACTGCTCCGGGATATCGACCACCGCTTCGCGGATCTCCGGCCGTGCGACGGTGACGACCCCCTGGCCGGCGCTCAGCACCTGTCCGATCTCGGCGAGGCGCTGGGTGACGACACCGTCGAACTCGGCCTTCAGCTCGGTATAGCCCATCTGATCCCGGGCCTTCTGAAGGCTCGCTGCGGCCTGATCGAGCCGCGCCCGGGCGGTGTCACGCTTGGCCACCGCCTGATCGAGAGTGGATTGCGAGACGTTGTTCCCCGCCATGAGACGCCGGGCGCGCACCTCGGCGGCCTCTGCATTCTCGGTCTGTGCTCGCGCATCGGCGAGATCGGCTTCGGCCCGGGTCAGGTCGAAGCGCGTCACCACGGTGTCCAGGGCGGCCAGGCGCTGACCCTTCTTGACGATGTCGCCGACGGTCACGTCGCGCGCCACCATCCGGCCAGGAATCTGAAAGCCGAGTTGCGACTGGTAGCGGGGCTCGATCGTGCCTGCGAAGGGGCCGAACGCGATGCTGTCGCTGGGCACGGCCACCTGCGTCAGGACCGGTCGCACGGGGGCTGTCGCTTCCTTGGGCGCATCGCCATGGCCGTCGCAGCCGCCGAGTGCGAGCGCGAGTGTCGTGCTCGCCAGAACCGCGCGCGCCCTCATGGGTTGCCTCCAACGAGGGCGGCGGCAACCTCCTGCCCCGGACGCAAAAATTGGATTCCCGCAATGACGACGCGCTCGCCCGGCTCGACGCCGCTCTTCAAGGCGATGACGTCTGGCCCGTACCGGTCGATTTCGACGGTGCGGACCGATACGGTCCGGCGTCCGGCATCATAAACCCAGACCGCCGGGTGACCGTCGTAGCGATACAGTGCCGACCAGGGCAGGATCACCGCTTCGTGCGGCGCGAAGCGCCCGTGGCCGATGACGACGGCGCCGAGCCCCATGGCCGGGGGCGTCTGCTCCAGGCCAATCTTGACCCGGACCGTGCCGCTCGACGCATCCACCGTCGGCGAGACCTCGCGCACGGTTCCGCGCGCCGTGATCGCCGGATTCGCTTGCAGCGAGACGGTGATGGTCTTGTCGCCCGGTGGTCGCGCGGTCAGCGATTCGTAGACGTTGAAAACCGCGTCCCGCGGCCCGTCCTGGGCGAGCACCAGAACGGTCTGACCAGCTTGGACCACTTGGCCGACCTCGACGCTGCGGCTCGTGACGATCCCGGACACGCCGGCCCGCAACTCCGTATAGGAGAACTGCTCCTGAGCTGTTCCGATTGCCGCCTTGGCCGAATCGACCGCGGCCTGGGTGGTGCGCAGCTCCTGCTCGGCATTGTCGTAGCTTGGCCGCGTCGTGTAGCCACCTGCCAGCAGCTGCTTCTGGCGCTCGAAGGCCATCTTTGCCTGGGTCAGCAGCGCTTCAGCGGAGGCCAGGGCGGCCTTGGCGGTGTCGAGATTGGCCCGCTGGGTCAGCGGCTCCAATACGGCCAGGACCTGATCGGCCGCGATGTGATCGCCGACCTCGACCCGGCGCTCGGCGACCTTGCCGTTCGTGCGGAACGAGACGTTGACCTGCGCCTGAGCCTGGATGTCGCCGGTGAGCACGACCTCGGCGCCGGCCGGCGTGCGCCGGGCCTCGACCACGCGGACGCGTGCCAGAGCCGTGTCCGGCGCCACCGCGGGTTCGGCGCCCCGGGCCGCCGATGTGAGGGCGATCGTCGCCACCACCACGGCTGTGTATCGATGACAGGTCATACGGATCTTGCGGGCGACCATCGCGGCGGAGCGGGATCCGGCCACGTGACGCGTTCCTACTTGATCGCTTACATACCGTCCAGTCGGTTTCTAGAACGGTGACCCATGCGCGTGAAACGGCAGCGGCTGGCGGAACGGCCGGAGATCATTCTGGAGGCGGCCGACGCGGTGCTGCGCAAGGGGGGGGCACGGGCGCTGACCATCGACGCCGTTGCGACCGAGGCAGGCTTGAGCAAGGGTGGCGTGCTGCATCACTACGCCTCCAAGGACGCGCTGATCCTGGCCCTCGTGGCGCGAAAGCTCTCGGAGCTGCGCATGGAGATCGCCGCCTGCGAGGCCGAGATCCCGCCCGGACCGGCGCAGCTGCCGATGGCCATGGTGGCGCATGTCCGGTCGCATTATTGCGACGACGAAGAATCCTCCCGAGCGCTGCTCCTGGCCTCGGTCGAGTCGCCCGAGGCCCTGAACGATTACCGGGCCTTCGTCGCCGACCAGCTTGACCGGCTCGCGGCGATGAACAGCGCATACCCCGGTGAGGGCTCCGTCCTGTTCTTCGCGATCCTGGGGGTTATCATGGGCCGGACCCTGGGCTTCCACCAGCTCGACGTGGACGCGCTGGAGCCGATGTTCGAGGCACTGGAGCGCATGGCCCGGAAATCCGAAGCTTGACCCCGCTGGACGGGCCACGGAATGCGTGGAGCTGGCGGTCTTTGCCGACGGACACACAAAAATTCGCGTGCGGTGCCAAGCTCGAACCGCAATCCTCCGCAATGGCGGGTTCGCTCGCGACGATGTAGGCGAACCTGAAGATTCCGCCGCCCGGTAAAAACCGCGATGCTGTCTTTATCGGTCCGCCGGAACGACCATGCGAGACGAGCGTCCTCACCCTGTTGCGTCGCTGAGCGGTTAGGCCGTTGCATACCGAAGACGAATCTCGGAACGACAACACCGGATCGTCAGGTGTCCATGAGTCGTTGGGTTGCACGAACGCGTTGATGGCCGTCCCGTTACTCACCGCCAGCGTAGCGTCATGAATGAACACGCCGCGATCCCGTCTGCCGACGACCTACGCAGCGCCCTCGCCCGCACGCTCTACGAATACGATGGAACCGAGAACGCCGATCATCCGGCCTGGGATGGGGATGCGCTGGATACGCACCATCCGGGCTTGCGCGAGCGCTATCTGCAACGCGCTGACGCCCTTGCCGCCGGTCCCCTCGCCGGCCTGATCATGGATCTGAACGACCGGAATGCGCGCGACGAGGAGTTGCGCGTGCTGCGTCGGCAGCGCATGGCGCCCGAGCGTGAGCGCGAGCTCTTAGAGGCGAACAACCGCGTGCTCGCGCGGGTTCATGCCGCGGAAGCGGCCCAGGAGGCTGCCGAGGCTGCCCTGTCCGTGGCGCAGCGGGAGCGAGACGTCTCCCGGGAGGCGGAGGCGTTCTGGCAGCGTTTCGCGTTTGATGCCGATGAATTGGCGACCCGCCGCCTGATCGAGCAGACCGATGCCCGGGCGGAAGCCGAACGCACCGCGATCCGCGAGCGCTGCCGGCGGGAACGGGCCGAGAGCGCCTTGCGCCTCTTCGCCGACAGGGCCGAGGTGATGCCCAAGGAGGGTTGGGCGTCGGAACTGACCAAGGCCAATCGCGACATCCCGCTCTGGTGGTTTCACGCCGCCCGGGTCGCGCTGGAATCACACGACCCGCAGATCGGACCCGAGCCGGAGAACCCTTAAGCTCGTCGCTGTGCGGCCTATCTCAGCCGCACGAAAATTGAGTCGAACCAACCGTCAGGCCGCGGCCGGCCGCGCCACCTCGGCCGGCGGCTCGCGGAACAGGGCCGTACAGCCGGAGCCGCGGTGCATGCTCAGGATCGAAGCCCGATCGATTTCCGGATGTGCCTTCAGTACCTTCTGCACGCAACACAGGACGCGATCGTACTGCGCGGCGTCGAAATTCGGCTCGAGCGGGCTAACGGCGATGTACGTCTCGACCACGAGCACACGCTCCGCCCGGTCGCGATCGACATCGACGGCAATCCAGGACGACTTGATCAGGCTGGTGCTGGCGAGCATGGGCGTTCCTCGTTCAGCGTTGTTACGCAATCGACCACGGCGCGGCCGATCGATTTTGGCGGAATGATGAACCGCCTTGAGACGTATGCCAAGGGGGCGACGTCCGGTTCCCACGTTGCACTTGCGCGATCGCGTTGAGACTTGAAACTCTTGGGTCTAAGCACAGACGTTCTACCCTACTTTCGCGTGTGCTTCTTTCTACTCGCCTCGCGCAGATGGCATGTGGTATACAAGCAGGAAGGCCCGCCAGACCGGGCTAGCGTGACGGAACCGCGATTCGACGGGACCGCGCATCGGGAGGGAGTGTCGGCATGGTCCGTCCGAAGACACCAGGCGCGTGTTTCCAGAATCGCCGCGCAGCCTCCGCGACGACACGGCGGTCGTGAGACGGGTCTGAACCCCGTCCCGCCGCCGCATCCCGAAACCCGACCCGAGATCCGAGACCGATCATGAGCAAGGCCCTCGAAGGCGTCCGCATCCTGGACTTCACCCACGTTCAATCCGGCCCGACCTGTACCCAGCTCCTCGCCTGGTTCGGGGCCGACGTGATCAAGGTCGAGCGGCCGGGGGTCGGCGACGCCACCCGCCAGCAGCTGCAGGATCTCCCGGATGTGGACAGCCTGTATTTCACGATGCTGAACCACAACAAGCGCTCGCTCACGCTCGATTCGAAAAACCCGAAGGGCAAGGAAGTGCTCTGGCGTCTGATCGAGGAATGCGACGTCCTCGTCGAGAACTTCGCGCCCGGGGCGCTGGCCCGGATGGGTCTGACCTGGGAGAAGATCCACGCCAAGAACCCGCGCATGATCCTCGCCTCGGTGAAAGGCTTCGGGCCGGGCCGCTACGAGGAGTGCAAGGTCTACGAGAACGTCGCGCAATGCGCCGGCGGCTCGGCCTCCACAACCGGGTTCCGGGACGGCATCCCGATGGTGACCGGCGCCCAGATCGGTGATTCCGGCACCGGCCTGCACCTCGCGCTCGGCATCGTCACGGCGCTCTACCACCGGACCCAGACTGGCCTCGGCCAGAAGGTCGACTGCGCCATGCAGGACGGCGTGCTCAACCTGTGCCGGGTGAAGCTGCGCGATCAGCAGCGCCTGGAGCACGGTCCGCTCAAGGAATACAGCCAGTTCGGCGAGGGCATCCCGTTCGGCGACGCAACCCCGCGGGCTGGCAACGATTCCGGCGGCGGCCAGCCGGGCCGGATCCTGCGCTGCAAGGGCTGGGAGCAGGACCCGAACGCCTACATCTACGTGATCACGCAGGCTGCGGTCTGGGACCCGATCTGCGACATCATCGGCGAGCCGGGCTGGAAGACCGACCCGAACTACGCCTCCCCGAAGGCGCGCCTGCCGCATCTCAACGAGATCTTCACGCGCATCGAAGCCTGGACGATGAAGATGTCCAAGTTCGAGGCCATGGACATCCTCAACGGCCACGACATCCCGTGCGGCCCGATCCTGTCCATGAAGGAGATCGCCGCCGACGAGGCTCTGCGCGCGACCGGCACCATTGTCGAAGTCGATCATCCGACCCGCGGCCGCTACCTGTCGGTGGGCAACCCGATCAAGCTGTCGGCCAGCCCGACCGAGGTGGTGCGCTCGCCCCTACTCGGCGAGCACAACGACGAGATTCTCCGCGACGTGCTGAAATACTCGCCCGAAGAGGTCGAGGAGATCGCCGGGTCCGGCGCCATCGGCGGCGTGCAGAAGATCGCCGCGGAATGAGAACGGCCGGCGATCCCGGGCCATTCGCCCGGGCTCGCCGCCCAGCGGCACGCCACCATCGTCACATTCGAAAAAACTCCCGCCCCGTGTCGGGGCCGGACGACGCCAGGGATTTCCCATGCGCATCGCCGTCATCGGTCAGCAGGATTTCGGCAAGGCCGTCCTGGAAGCTTTCTTGAAACGTGGGGACACCGTCGCGGGCGTCTTCTGCGCGCCTGAGAAGCCCGGGGCCAAGCCCGACGTGCTCAAGACCGCGGCGCTGGAAAAGGACCTGCCTGTCTTCCAGTTCCCGAGCCTGAAGAGCCCGGAGGCCGAGGCGGCGATGCGCGGCCTCGACGCCGATATCGGCATCATGGCCTACGTGCTGCAATTCGCGCCGCAGAGCTTCGTCACCATCCCGAAGCACGGCACGATCCAGTACCACCCGAGCCTGTTGCCGCGCTATCGCGGCCCATCCTCGATCAACTGGCCGATCGCCAAGGGCGACCTGCAGACCGGGCTCACGATCTTCCGCCCCACCGACGGCCTTGATGAGGGGCCGGTGATCCTGCAGAAGACCTGCGAGATCGGCGGCGACGCGACGCTCGGCGACATCTACTTCAACAACCTGTTCCCGATGGGCGTCGATGCGATGCTGGAGGCGGCCGACCTTGTGGTCGCCGGCGAGCATATCGAGGTCGATCAGGACGAGGACGCGGCGAGCTACGAGGGCTGGTTCCGCACCGCAGAAGCCGAGATCCGCTGGTCCGGCCATGCCGATCAGATCTACAACCTGATCCGCGCCGCCAACCCGGCCCCCGGCGCCTGGACGACCCTTGACGGCAAGAAGCTTCAGATCTTCGACGCGCGCCTCCATCCGGTCCGCCGCCTTGGCGAGGTGAAGGGCAAGCCTGGCGAGGTGATCGCCGTGGACGAGGACGGGTTCAGCGTCTGCGCGCAGGGCGGGCGGATCGAGATCCGCAAGGTGAAGCCCGAGGACGGCAAGAAGATCGCGGCTTCCGAGTTCGCGGCTTCCGGCGGCATCGCGCTCGGGCAAGTCCTCGGCCGCTGAGCCGAGTGGATTCACACACGCCTATCGGTAGTCAGTGCTGAAAACACCGCGGGTTTTCCCCTCCCAACAAGGGGGAGGAGAGCGCGTCACGCCTGACCAAAGACGATGTGTGAACGGCGTAAGTCGGCCTGGGCCGTGCTTCAGCCTTTGTCGGCGGCGTTCAGCCCGTAGCCGCGGAAGCGCTCGACCGTGCTGGTGATCTCGTGGTCGGATAGGATGTTCGGGGCGCCGACCTGGAGCGCCACGGCGTATTGCCAGCATAGCGTCTCCAACTCGACCGCCAGCCACAAGGCCTTCTCGATCGTCGCGCCGGCGGCGATCATGCCGTGGTTGGCGAGCAGGCAGACGTTCCGGTCCTTAAGCGCCGCCAGGGCCAGCTCCGAGAGCTCGGCCGTGCCGTAGGACGCGTAGGGCGCGCAGCGCACGTTCGGTCCGCCGAAAGCCGCGATCATGTAATGCACCGCCGGGATCTCCCGCCCGCACAGGGCGAAGGCTGTGCAATGGATCGGGTGGGCGTGCACGACGGCGGCGATCTCGGGCCGCGCCGCGAGGATGTCCCGATGGAACCGCCATTCCGAGGACGGCTTGAGCCCGTCCGGGTGCGTCCCGTCGAAGGCCAACGACACGATGTCGTCCGGGCTCATCCGCGCCGTTGGCAGCCCCGAGGGCGTGATCAGGATGCCGTCGCGGAAGCGTACCGAGACGTTGCCTGAGGTGCCGCGGTTCAGCCCTTGCGCGTCGAGGTCCCGCGCCGCCACCACCACGCTCTCGCGTGCAATCCGCTCGTCCCTATCCATGCCCGATCCTCGGATGACCCCGGTACCGGGTACGCGCGAAGGCCCGGCGCCGTAAAGCCGGCGCCGGGCCTCCTGTCGTTTGGTCCGCTGTCTTACTGGGCGAGCACCGGTGCGAGGTTCGCCTGCGGCGCCTTGGTGTAGGCCGCGCGCATCGGCTTGAGCACGAACAGGGCCAGGAACGCCGCCAGGATGTTGAGCCCGGCCGCAACCAGGAACACCGTGTGCCAGCTGCCGGTCATGGTCGTGAGCACGCTGGTATAGGGCACGATCAGCGCCGCCGTGCCCTTGGCCGTGTAGAGCAGGCCGGCATTGGTCGCGGCGTATTTGGAGCCGAACGTGTCGCCGCAGGTCGCCGGGAACAGCGAGTAGATTTCTCCCCAGGCGAAGAACACGAGACCGGTGAGCAGCACGAAGGCGATCGGGTTCTCGCCGAACTGGCTCAGCGCGTAGATGCCCAGGCCTTCGATCGCGAAGGAGATGAACATCGTGTTCTCGCGGCCGATATGGTCCGAGACCCAGCCGAAGAACGGCCGTGTGACACCGTTGAGCACCCGGTCCAGCGTCGCCGCGAAGGTGAGCGCCGGCAGCGTGATCCCGAGCAGCGACACCGGCACGTCGGCGATCTTGAAGTCCTTGGCGATGGGCCCGAGCTGCGCGGTCGCCATCAGGCCGCCGGCGGCCATCATGACGAACATCGCGTACATCACCCAGAAGATCGGGGTGCGCACCATTTCGCCCGGCTTGAAGTCGCGCTTGGACTGGCTGACCCGGGCCACATCTGGGACCTGGCCCTTGGCAGGCGAGCGTAGGAACAGGGCGATCAGCATCACGATCAGGCCCTGGCCGATGCCGAAGTAGAAGAACGCGGCCTCGTAGCCCTGGGACTTGATCATCGCCTGGATCGGCACGACCGTGAGGGCCGAGCCGGCGCCGAAACCCATCGCGGTGATGCCGGCGGCGAGGCCGCGGCGGTCGGGGAACCACTTGAGGGAATTGCCGACGCAAGTCCCGTAGACCGCGCCAGCACCCGTGCCGCCGATGGCCGCGGCCACGTACAGCATCGTGAGCGTCTCCGCGTAGGAGTTCATCACCCAGGCGATGCCGCAGAGCAGGCCGCCGAACAGGGTGACAATCCGGGGACCGTACTTATCAACGAACCAGCCTTCGATCGGCACGAGCCAGGTTTCGGTGACGACGAACAGCGTGAAGGCGATCTGGATCGCCGCGCGATCCCAACCATGCCGCTCCTGCATCGGGTTCACGAAGAACGTCCAGCCGTACTGCATGTTGGCGATCATGCACATGCAGACGACGCCGAACGCGAGCTGCAACCATCGGCTCCGCCCGACCGGTTTGCTGATCTCGGACATACGCTTCCCTCCAGATTGGATTTATTATTTTCTCGCGATCGCCGGCTGTGTTTATGACCCGACGGAGCCGCCCGTGGCAGTACAAAGCGAGGGGCGTGCTTTGAAAAATTCTTGTCTGACGGACAAATGAAGTCTCGACGGCGCCGGCTTCCACTGCCGAAAGGTCTCCTCGGCATATCTCTGGTCTACGATATGCCAGAAGAATGGTGCGGAGGTCGGGCGGATCTGTCAATCGATCCGGCATAAAAATACATGATTTTGCCGCAGGATTACCGACGTGGATGAAACGTAGCCATCGAATATGGCATTACCGTTCCAGTTTCGGCCGCGATGTCGGGGTTGCGGCGTGTCACGGCGAGTGAGCGCTCTGTGGAGTCGGCTTGCAATCAGCTAGGATCTGTCAAAGGTTTGCGCTAGTTCGGTGAAAGGGCGCACGACGCAGAACACGTGCGAGAAAATGACGAGCATGGGCCGACTGGACGAGGCATGTCGAACTCTGAACCGTTGAGCGTTAAACCGATCGTCGCCAGCTCCAGTCTACGGACCTTGGCTTATGAAGCGCTCAAGACTGCTATCACCAACATGGACATCTACGGGCGGGCCGATGAGGTGCGGCTCGACGAGCGGAAGCTGTCGCAGGATCTAGGCGTCAGCCGTACGCCCGTCCGCGAGGCACTTACCGTTCTGGAGCAGGAAGGGTTCGTCCGCTCCGAGGCGCGTCGTGGTGTCTTCGTCATTAAGAAGAACAAGCGCGAAATTGTCGGGATGATCCATGCGTGGACCGCGCTCGAGAGTATGGCGGCCCGCTTGGCCTGCGCCAGCGCCACCGATGCGCAGCTTCGGTCCCTCCGCGAATCATTCCCGGAGTTCTACGAGGGACAGCCGGCAGAGCATATCGACGAATACTCGGATGCCAATATTCGCTTCCACCAGCGGATTATCGCGCTGGGTCATTGCGAGCCGATCGCTGAGCTGACCAGTAACCTGCTGATGCATGTGCGCGGGATTCGCAGCACTGCGCTTCGACAGGGCGATCGGGCGGAGAGGTCGATCCGCGAGCACGTCGCGATTATCGCCGCGCTCGAAGCCCGGGACGCGGACATGGCGGAGCGACTCGTACGGGAACATGGCCTCGGCTTGGCACAGCACGTGGACACCTATGGCGATTATCTGGACTGAGTTCTGTCCATAGAACGATGTGAGATATTCAATCGACATCGGTCGATACGTCGGTGGCCTTCACACACTGCGTGGCATGCGGCGGCTGTTTAGGCAGTCGTTTACCTGCCTCCAAGCAAACAGCTGAAGGCGATCTGACTGCAGCGCAATATGATTGCCGCGCTTTGTCCCGTTCACCTTATCAGGCTGTCGGACCGGTGCATGCTGCGGCAGGATCAGAGCTAGGTTTTTAATCCCCTTTTTAAGCATGCGTTTCCAGCATGGATGGCATTCGGTATTTGGCATGCCAGTTTGCGATGCGGCATGGCATCTATTGCGTCGCACCATAAAGCGTGTTGCCGCGCCATTCCGGAGTTCCCCGATGATCGCCAGCTTCGTCGTCGTGTTCGTCGCCCTCGCCGCATGCCAGGCCCTGCTGGCTGTCAAGCTGGCCGACGTCCTGAGCCAGGCATCCGATGCTGGCAAGACCGCCACCCAGACGGTCCGTCAGCACGGTGCCGTCAGCCTTGCCTGAACACTGAGTATCCGGCGTCTATACGCTGGCAGAGTGCGTAGGGTTAACGATTTCCTCAAAGGTTTCCGCTAGAGTCAACGGATCGTTGACCATGCGGGCGAGGGAGCAACCGCGTTGGCCCTCGGCACCTCTTCGCGGACGGCGGATGGTCCGTTCGTCCTGCTGATCTCGGATCGCCCGTCGGAACGGACCGCCCTCGAGCGTGCCATCGCATTGGTGATGGATTGCCGGGCGGTCGCTGCCGGAAGCTCGGTCCCGCCCGGACGCCCACTTTTGATCATTCTGGATCTGCCGCCATCTCAGGTGGAAGCGCTGGAGCCGGCTTTGACCTTTCGGGGGCGCCCGGTACCACGCCTGGTCCTGGTCCGCGGTGAGCCCGCCAAGCCCTTGCCTCATATGCGCCAGCTGCCTGCGGCCGCGCCGCGGCAGGTTATTCTGGCGAATGTCTTCGCCATGATCGAGGCAGTGACGCGCTCGGTCGAGACGCGTCGGCGGAAACTCGTCGGACGGGTCTCAGATGCGACTGCGATCGTGTCCGAACTGTTCGATAGCGCGGCGCTCGGAGCGGGGCTGCAGCGCGCCGATGTCGAGCGCGGGACCGAGCTGGTGCTCACAGCCGTTTCGGAAAGCGGCATCATGGATTGGCTCGCTGAAGTCTGGCGCCACGATATCGGCGTCTATCAGCACACGCTGGGTGTGGCCGGTCATGCCGCGAGCTTCGGTGCGCAGATTGGGCTGAGCCGCATCGATCTCGCGCGATTGGTACGCGCCGCCCTCCTCCACGATATCGGTAAGTCGCGCATCCCGAGCGAGATTCTGAACAAGCCCGGCCATCTTGACCCGGAGGAATTGCGGCTGATGCAGCGCCATCCGGTGATCGGCGCCGATCTTCTGCGAGCCCAGGGGACGTTCGAGGACGAGGTGATCGAAGTCGTCTTACACCACCACGAGCGCCTCGACGGTACTGGCTATCCGAACAGGCTCCGAGGCACGGCGATCTCCGATCTGGTCCGGATCGTGGCGATCTGCGATGTGTTCTCCGCGCTGACCGAGCGCCGAGCCTATCGGAAGCCCGCCAGCCCGGCTGAGGCCCTGGCGATCATGGTCGACGGGTCCGGCCATCTCGACCCCGATCTTCTGCGCGTGTTCGCACCCGTCATGCTCGGGGGCGACGCGCTCGCCGCATGATCGCCGTGGCCTTCGCGCCACGGTTTGGCGCGGACGATCCGGACCTTCGTCGTGCGCCGCGCTTTCGCCGCAACCGCGCTTGAGGGAAGCGTACCCCTCCGAGAATCGCTGGCCCCCGTGTCGAAATTTTCCCTCGCCGTCGCTGCCGGTCTATCACTGTCGCTTGTCGGTTGCGGCGGCCTGTCTTTCTCACCCGAACCCAGCGTGGAAAACGCGACGCATACCGCGATCCTGGATGAGGTCGCCGCTGCGGCCGCGATCTCGACCTACCGGGTCCAGCACGGGCTGAGCCCGGTCATCGTTGACAACGGCCTGGTGAAGGCCGCCGCGTTCCAGGCCGGAAACAATGCGCGTCACGGTCAGCTGAGCCATGATGTCGGCGGCAGCTTCACGTCCCGCATGGCTTCAGCCGGTCTGGCGAAGGCCTGGGCAGCGGAGAATCTCAGTGCGGGGTCGGAGACCTTCGAGCAGGTGCTCGCCCGCTGGAAGGCCAGCCCCGAGCACAACAAAAATATGCTGCTCCCGCAGATCCGCCGGATCGGTATCGCCCGGGTCGATGCACCGAACACCCGCTACAAGCGGTTCTGGGCGCTGGTGATGGCCGGCGGCTGAGCGCGATCAGGTCTCGGCGGGAGCCAGATCAATGATCCGCAACTGGGCCCGCTCGGCCCCACGCCAGCGGTCGCAGGACAGCGTCCCGGCCACATGCATCTCCTGGCCGATGCCCCGCAGCAGGGCCTGACCAAGCGGACGTTCCGCCGCTCGGAAGCAGATTGCGCCCACGGCCTGACCGTCACGGCTGCGCAGCCGTGCGCGGACATGGCTCGAACCGACCACCGCGGCATCGACCAGTCGATGACGGCCGAGTGCGAAGATCGGCTCTGGCGCACCCTGCCCGAACGGGCCGGCCCTCTGCAGAAGGCGGACGGTCTCGGCGGTGGCCCCCCCGGCGCTCAGGCTGCCGTCGATCATCAACGCGTCTGCCGCGCGTGAGACCGCGACGCTGGCGCCGAGCAATGCAGCCAGGTGCGTCTCGAATCGGGGAATGTCGTCCGCCCGCAGGGTGACGCCCGCGGCCATGGCGTGGCCGCCTCCCTTACTGGCGAGCCCGGCCTCGACGCAGGCGCCCAGCGCGCGGCCGAGATCGGCCCCGGGGATCGAGCGACCGGAGCCGGTGGCGCTGCCATCCGCCCGGATCGCAAAGGCGAAGGCGGGTCGATTGAACCGCTCCTTGAGGCGTGCCGCGATCAGCCCGACGATGCCGGGATGCCACTCGGCGTTGCCGGTCACCAGCACGGCGCGGGTCGGGTCAAGGGTCAAGGCACGGTCCATCTCGGCCTCTGCCTCGGACACTGCATGCGCCTCGATTGCCTGACGCTCGCGGTTGAGGCGATCGAGATCGGCGGCGATCCGGGCGGCCTCGGCGGGATCGGCTGTCGTGAGCAGGCGTGCGCCAAGGGCCGAATCGCCGATGCGACCGCCTGCGTTGATCCGCGGACCCAGCACGAAACCGAGATGCCACGATTCCGGAGGTTCGTTGAGCGAAGCAGCATCGAGCAATGCCGCAAGACCGGTGCGGCCGCGATGGCGCATCACCGTCAGACCCTGGGTGACGAAGGCACGGTTCAGGCCGATCAGCGGTACCACATCGGCGACTGTCGCCAAGGCGACGAGATCCAGGGCGTCGGTAAGGATTGGCTCCGGGCGATCCGGGCCGAAAAACCCATCGCGGCGCAGGGCGCGACTCAACGCTGCCAGCGTCAGGAACACGACACCGGCAGCACAGAGATGACTGAGCCCGGACAGATCGTCGAGACGGTTTGGATTCACGACAGCCCTGGCGGGGGGGAGCAGCTCGGCGGCGGCATGGTGATCAAGCACGATCACATCAAGGCCAAGCTTCTCCGCCTCCTCGAGCGGTCCGTGGCCACTGGTGCCGCAATCCACGCAGACCAACAGGGTCGCGCCCTCGGCCGCCAGCGCCGTGATTGCTGCGACGTTGGGGCCGTAACCCTCGGTGATCCTGTCCGGGATGTGGATCGGCGCCCGCACGCCGAACTGGCGCAGGTAGCCGGCAAGCATCGCGGCGCTTGCAGCGCCGTCGACGTCGTAATCACCGAAGATGGCGACGGTCTCGCCAGCGCGGATCGCCTGCATGAGCCGGCGCACGGCCAAATCCATGTCGAGGAGGATGTCCGGGTCCGGCATCAGATCGCGCAAGCGTGGCGCCAGATGACGGGCGGCGTCGTCCGGCGACACTTGGCGACCCGCCAGGACACGAGCCAGCAACTCGGGCAGGCCATGGGCCTGGACCATCTTCGCGATATGGTTTTGCACCGTCATCCCGGTACAGCGCTCCTGCCAGCGCCGCCCGGTCACGGAGGCGGTGACGCCCAGGAATGGCGGCGCAGTGGCGATCAGCGAGGCGGCGGTGTCGGACACGGGCGGCATTCTACACCGGGTCGGTCTCGTAAGTGCGGGCGCTGGGGCCACAGCGGCTGCGATCAAAGCCTAGCTGGCAAAACGAAAAGGCGGGCATCGCTGCCCGCCCCTCGCACCAACCGACCCAGTAGCGTTTTCAGAACGCCTTTAGGATGTTGTCGACCACCTTCTTGGCGTCACCGAACAGCATCATGGTGTTGTCGCGGAAGAACACCTCGTTCTCCACGCCGGCATAGCCAGAGCCCATGCCGCGCTTGATGAACAGAACGGTCTTGGCCCGCTCCACGTCCAGGATCGGCATCCCGTAGATCGGCGAGGCCTTATCGGTCTTGGCGGCCGGGTTGGTGACGTCGTTGGCGCCGATCACGAAGGCGACATCGGCCTGCGGGAACTCGCCGTTGATGTCCTCAAGCTCGAACACCTCGTCGTACGGCACGTTCGCCTCGGCGAGTAGCACGTTCATGTGGCCCGGCATGCGGCCTGCCACCGGGTGGATGGCGTATTTCACGTCGACGCCTTCCTTCTTCAGCATGTCGGCCATCTCGCGCAACGAGTGCTGCGCCTGCGCTACCGCCATGCCGTAGCCCGGGACGATGATCACCCGCTCGGCGTTCTTCATGATGTAGGCGGCGTCGTCGGCCGAGCCCTGCTTGACCGGGCGCGTCTCGACCTGGCCGGGGCCGGCCGCAGCGGCGGCGTCGCCGCCGAACCCGCCCAGGATGACCGAGATGAACGACCGGTTCATCGCGTGGCACATGATGTAGGACAGGATCGCGCCCGACGAGCCCACCAGCGAGCCGGTGATGATCAGCGCAAGGTTGCCCAGGGTGAAACCGATGCCGGCTGCCGCCCAGCCCGAGTAGGAGTTGAGCATCGACACGACGACGGGCATGTCGGCGCCGCCGATCGGGATGATCAGCAGGCCGCCCAGCGCGAAGGACAGCAGCACGATCAGCCAGAAGACCGCCTTGCTCTCGTTGCCGATGAACAGCGCGATCAGCACCACCAACGCCACGGCCAAGCCGATGTTGATGAGGTGACGCTGCGGCAGCATGATCGGCTTGCCGGACATCCGACCGTCAAGCTTGGCGAAGGCGATGACCGAGCCGGTGAAGGTGATCGCGCCGATCGCTGCGCCCAACGCCATCTCGAACAGCGACTGCTTGTGGATGTGGCCGTTCTCGAGGATGCCGACCGCCTGCGGCGCGTAGAGCGTCGCCGCGGCGCCCGCCACGGCAGCGAGGCCCACCAGCGAGTGGAAGGCCGCCACGAGCTGCGGCACCGCCGTCATCGGCACACGCTTGGCGATGACCGCGCCGGCACCGCCGCCGATGCCGATGCCGAGGATCACCAGGATCCAGGCGCCGAAGCCGGCCGGCGGATGGCCGACCAGGGTGGTGAGCACGGCCAGCGCCATGCCGATCATGCCGTAGAGGTTGCCCTGCCGCGACGTGGTTGGGTGCGAGAGCCCCCGCAACGCCATGATGAACAGGACGCCGGCAACGATGTAGAGAAGCGCGGAGACGTTCTGGGACATCGTCTCAGGCCTTCTTCTTGTACATGCCGAGCATGCGCTGGGTGACGAGGAAGCCCCCGAAAATATTTACGCTGGCGAGCACGATGCCGATGAAGCCGAAGGCCCGGGCCCAGCCGGTGCCCTTCTCGAGGAGCGGCACGCCGGCCGCGAGGATCGCGCCGACGATGATCACCGACGAGATCGCGTTGGTTACCGACATCAGCGGCGTGTGCAGGGCCGGGGTGACTGACCAGACCACGTAGTAGCCGACGAAGATCGCCAGCACGAAGATGGCGAACTGGAAGATGAATGGATCGACGGCGCCGCCGGTGGCCGCACTGATCCCGTGGCCCATGCCGGACGCGATAGCCTGGGCCTGATCGGCCGCGTTGCGTGCCACGTCAGCTGCGGCGCGCGCCGCATCTGCCAGCACGCGGGTCTGATCAGCCGCCTGATCGGGAGGGACGACAAGGTTTGCCATTCTGCTTCTCCTCTCGATCGATCTTCAGTTCGCGCCCGACGGAGGCGGGGCGGACTCGGCCTTGCCGGTCTCCGACTTGGCGAGGCCCACGGCTGCGGCTTCCGAGGCGGGGCCGTCAGTCTTCGACTGGAAGGAGGCGTGCACCACGGAGCCGTCACGGGTCAGGTTGGTGGCCTTGACCAGTTCGTCGTCCCATTTGATCGCCAGCGCCTTGCTCTCCTTGTCGATCAGGGTCTCGGCGAACGCGTAGAGGTTGCGCGCGTAGAGGCTCGACGCCGTGGCTGCGAGGCGACCTGGCACGTTGGTGTGGCCGACGATTTTCACGCCGCGGTCGGTCACCACGATCTCGCCCGGCTTGGCGCCAGCGACGTTGCCGCCGCGCTCGACCGCGAGATCGATCAGGACCGAGCCCGGTTTCATCGAGGCGACCATCTCCTCGGAGACGAGCTTTGGGGCCGGACGGCCGGGGATCAGCGCCGTCGTGATGACGATGTCCTGCTTGGCGATGTGGCCCTTCACCAGCTCGGCCTGCTTGGCCTGATAGCCAGCCGACATTTCCTTGGCGTAGCCGCCTGCGGTCTCAGCCTGCTTGAACTCGTCATCCTCGACCGCGACGAACTTCGCGCCGAGGGATTCGACCTGCTCTTTGGTGGCGGGGCGCACGTCGGTGGCGGTGACGACCGCGCCGAGGCGTCGGGCGGTGGCAATCGCTTGGAGGCCGGCGACACCGACGCCCATGATGAAGACGCGCGCGGCCGGCACGGTACCAGCCGCGGTCATCATCATCGGCATGGCCCGACCGTATTCGGCAGCGCCGTCTACCACAGCCCGGTAACCAGCCAGGTTCGCCTGCGACGACAGCACGTCCATCACCTGCGCCCGGGTGATCCGTGGCATCAACTCCATGGCGAAGCCCGAGACGCCCGAATCGGCCATCGCCTGCAGCGCCGGCTCGTTGCCGTAGGGATCCATGATCGCGATGATCGTGGCGCCGCGCTTGAACAGCGACAGCTCCTCGGCAGCCGGACGGCGGACCTTGAGGACCAGATCGGCATCCCGCGCTGCGTCGGAGGCGCTGCCGGCGATCTCGGCGCCGGCGGCCTCGTATTCGGCATCAAGGATCCCGGCCTTCAGACCGGCACCCGCCTGCACGGTGATGTCGGCGCCGAGCGTCTTGAATTTCTTCACGGTCTCCGGGACCGCGGCCACCCGCGGTTCCGCAGAGTCCGTCTCGGACAGCACAGCAATGCGCATGCGAGGCTTCCCCTGTATAAGCTTGGCCTCTCGAATGCGCGAACCGGCACGGATTTTCGAGACGCGAAAGAAGGTTGCGCTGATGGAATAAGAGCGAATGTAACCCGCGGCGTGCCGACCCGGCAGCCACACTTCGACGCGTCGTTCGACCGCTCGGCCCTATCGCGTGAGCGGCCGCTGCTTCAGCCTCAGGCGAAGGCGAGATACAGGAACAAGAGGATGCCGACGACGAGGGGGGCGCGCCAACCAATGGCGGGGGCCAGGGCCCCGACGGCGCCAGCGGCACCCGATACGATGACGCTGAGAATCGCGAGCAGCCAAGCTTCCCGAATGCCGCCCACGGCCAGGGCCAGCACCCAGCAGATCACGACGCCCGTGCCGATCTCGACGAAGCGAACGAAGCCGCGATAGGTCTGCTCGTGGGTGTTCGCGTCCATCGCCGGGCTGTAGGTGTGCCCGGCCACCGTCTCACTCTCGGCCATCGTGCGCTCGTTTCCCTTAGATGCGACTTCTTGTGGTCACCCCGGGATGTAGCTCAAGCGTTTTCCTGCCGCAATCGGACGCACGCAAGTTGATTGCCCTCTCGGTGGACTTCCGTGCGCGAATTTACGCCGGCCTCGGCAGTCCGGCCTGGGCCAGGATCTGGTCTTGGCGTACGCCGAGCTGATCCAGGGAAAAATGCTCGATCTCGGCCTCGAACAACCGGTGGTAGTTCAGCTCCGAGCGGAGGTGCAGGAAAACCGCGCCGAGACCGACGGCGGCCCGATCCATGAAGACGAATTCCTGCGGCACGGTCACTGGGCCACGCTCCTTCAGCGCCTGGTGCACTTGGAAGGCCTGCCGCCGGCCATATTCTCCGGGCTTGACCCCGTCGGCCACGGTCCGGGTCCGGTCCTCCAGGAGTGGTCCGTAGATGAACCGCGCCCAGATGTTCAGGATCTCGATCTTTTCCTTATCGAGGTTCTTGAAGCCCCAGACCTCGTAGGCATGGACGATACGTGCCCCATCCTCCTCCAACAGGCCGCGATACAGATCGACGACGCCCCCGACGAAGCGGGGATGAAAGATGCGGACGCAGCCATAATCGAGCAGGTTGATACCCGCCGCTTCGCCACCCTCCGAGAAGACCGTGTAATTGCCCAGATGGGGGTCGCCATGGATCACGGCGGCACGGCTGAACGGGTGCCACCACGCCTTGAACATCGCCTGCGCGATGCGGTTGCGTATTTCGACCGGCTCTTCCGCGAAGCCGAGGATTTTGTCGCCGTCGAGCCAGCTCAACGTCAGCAGGCGCTTGGTCGACAGATCGGTGAACACGCCCGGCACGCGAACCGCCTCGATGTCTTTGAGTACCTCGCCATAGAGGCGTGCGTGCTTGGCTTCCCGCTCGTAATCGAGCTCCTCGCGCACCCGCGCGCCGATCTCCTTGGCAATTTCGCGGGTGTCGAGCCAACTGTTCATCCGGCGGTGGAGCGCGAAGGCGATCTCGAGCTGCTTCAGGTCGGCCTCTACGGCCGACTGCATATCCGGATATTGCAGCTTGCAAGCGAGCCGTTCGCCGTCCTTCGCGGTGGCACGATGCACCTGCCCGAGCGAGGCCGCGGCAGCGGGCTTCAGGTCGAAGCTCCCGAATCTGTCCTGCCAGCCAGCCCCCAGCTCCGACTGCATCCGCCGCTTGACGAAAGCCGCGCCCATCGGTGGCGCGTCGGCCTGGAGCTTCTGGAGTTCGGCGGCGTATTCCGGCGGCAGCAGGTCGGGGATGGTGGCGAGCAGTTGCGCCACCTTCATGATCGGACCCTTGAGGCCGCCGAGGGCCTGCGCGAGCGCGGCGGCGCTAGTCGTGCCCTCCTTGCCGAACAACCGGGACATGGCCATCCGAGCGGCGACGCCGCCGACATTGGCGCCGACGCTGGCATAGCGGCCCGCGCGGGCGGAGAAGCGATTGGCTTCGCGATCGGTCTCGGCCATGGTCCAGGATCTTCCTCGGTGCTGGGCCGGACATAAGCGTTTCGGTACCCCGCACCAGCCCGCCGGGTCGCTGCGCCGCGGCGGCTCAGCCAGCCGGCCAATTGTCCCGGATCCAGCGGGTGAGGCCGGACTCGTCGATCTCGCCCGCGGCGAGGCCACGTATCATCACCACCGCTTCGGCTTCGTCGGCGACGAAATCAATATCGTTGAGCCCCAGGAACGTGATCCGGCTCCGAAGCAGGTTAGGCCGGGCCCTCCATCCCCTCCAGCTCGATGATCATCCCCTCGATCATCCCGAGGCCGATCTGCCAAAAGCCCGGATCCTTCGCGTCGAGCCCGAACGGCGCGAGCAACTCACCATAGGGCTTCGAGCCACCGGCCGAGAGCAGCGCGAAGTAGCGCTCCACGAAGCCCGCTTCCGCCTGAGCGTAGACCCCATACAGAGAGTTCACCAGGCAGTCGCCGAATGCGTAGGCGTAGACGTAAAACGGCGAATGGATGAAGTGTGGGATGTAGGCCCAGAACGGCTCGTAGCCAGCATCAAGCGTGATCGCCGGCCCCAGGGATTCAGCCTGAACCGAGAGCCAGAGGGCGTTGATCTGGTCGCTGGTCAGCTCGCCCTTCGCTCGGGCCAGGTGGACCTTCCGCTCGAACGAGTAGAACGCGATCTGGCGCACCACGGTGTTGATCATGTCCTCGACCTTGGCGGCGAGCATCGCCCGACGCTGGGTCGTATCCGTGGTGGCGGCCAGCAGTTTGCGGAAGGTCAGCATCTCACCGAACACGCTGGCGGTCTCAGCCAGCGTCAGGGGCGTCGATGCCATGAGGGCCCCGTTCGGACCGGCGAGCACTTGGTGGACCCCGTGGCCCAGCTCGTGGGCGAGGGTCATCACATCCCGCGGCTTACCTTGGTAGTTCACCAGCACGTAGGGGTGGACCGAGGGCACAGTTGGATGTGCGAAGGCACCCGGCGCCTTGCCGGGTCGCGTCGGTGCATCGATCCAACGCTCGTCGAAGAAGCGCTTCGCGATCCCGGCCATCTTGGGCGAGAAGGCGTCGTACGCTGACAGAACGGTGTCGCGTGCTTCCGTCCAGGGGATCGTGCGCTGCTCGACCTTCGGCAGTGGCGCGTTGCGGTCCCAATAGGGCAGCGCATCCTGCCCGAACCACTTGGCCTTCAGCCTGTAGTAGCGGTGCGAGAGCCGCGGATAGGCCTCTTGCACAGCGTCCACCAACGCCGCCACGACTTCCGGCTCGACGCGGTTGGCGAGGTGGCGTGCGTCTGCGACGTCCTTGAAGCCACGCCAGCGGTCGGAGATCTCCTTGTCCTTGGCCAGAGTATTGGTGATCAGCGTGAACACCCGGAGATTGGTCCGTAGAACCTCGCTAATCGCCCCGGCCGCCTCCTTGCGGACCGCCCCGTCCGTATCCTGAAGTTTATTGAGGGTCGGCTCCAGCGGCATCTGCTCGCCCTGGACGGTGAAACGGAGGCCAGCAATCGTCTCGTTGAAAAGCCGGTCCCAGGCGGCGTTCGCGGTGACCGACTTCTCCAGGAACAGCTTCTCGGTGCGATCGTCGAGTTGGTGCGGCTTCTCCCGGCGCAGGTCCTCGATCCACGGGGCGTAATGGGTGAGCGGCCCCTTGGACATCGCCGCATCCATCACCGCATCCTCGACCCGGTTCAGCTCGAGTGCAAAGAACAGAAGATCGGCCGAAGCATCGGTCAGGCGCTCCCGGGTATCGCCGTAGAACTTGGCCCGTGCCTCGTCGGTGGTGTCCCCGGAATAGATCAGACCGGCGAACGACATCAACTTGCCGAGCAACTCCTCGATGCCCTCATAGCCCCGGACCGCTTCGGCGAGGCGCTCGGAGGCGTCGGCGGCTGCAGCCAACGTGGCGATGTGGCCGGCATAAGTCTTCGAAAAGCGGCGGCACTCCTCCTCGGCCCGGGTCATGTCAGCCGAAAATTCCGGCGCGTCCATGCCGGAATACAGGTCGGATAGGTCCCATTCCGGCAGATGACCGAGGTCGACGGCCTTGGCGGCGGCGCGAGCGGCGCTCACGCCCTCCGGCAAACGGACGTTCACCGGCGTCGCGGTGGGGCTCGGCATCATGTCTCGCAATCCTCGTAGGGGGTCGAAGGCCAGTACCTTGATATCGAGCGCGCAGCCACGCGTTCAACGTGGGTGGCCGCGGCATCGCGTTCGGCACAACGCGCCCACGCGGCAAACGTCGTTAAGGGCGACTTTACGTCTGTCCGGCACCCTCCGGTTCGAAACGAAACACTCGCCGACTCAGACGGTGCGACGCGGGCCGGTCCCGCGCCGTGATTGGTCTGACGCGCCGCGCAGGGAGCCGCCATGTCCACCACCGTTCTCATCGTGGACGACGATCCCGTCCAGCGGCGCCTGGCCGAGGCAGCGGTGCGTCGGTTCGGTTTCCACGCACGGGTTGTCGAGACGGGCGCCGATGCGCTGACCGTATTGAAAACTGAGGGCGCGGACGTGGTGCTCCTCGATCTGGTGATGCCGGGGCTGGACGGCCTCGGCGTGCTCGCCGAGATGCGCAGCGGCGGGCTTGATACGCCCGTGATCGTCCAGACCTCTAACGGCTCGATTGATGCGGTCGTCAACGCGATGCGGGCGGGCGCCGTCGACTTCGTGGTCAAGCCGGCGGGTGCCGAGCGTCTGCAGGTCTCGATCAAGAACGCCCTGCGGGTCGATGTGCTCGAGGAGGAGGTGCGCCGCATGCGCCGCCGCGCCTCCGGGGTGCTGACCTTCAAGGACCTCACATCCAAGAGCCCCGACATGGAGCGGGTGATCCGCCTCGCCGAGCGAGCGGCCAAATCCAACATCCCGGTACTGATCGAGGGTGAATCCGGTGTCGGCAAGGAAGTGCTGGCCCGGGCGATCCAGGGCTCGGGCGACAGGCGTGGCAAGCCGTTCGTCACCGTCAATTGCGGGGCGATCCCGGAGAACTTGGTCGAATCGACCCTGTTCGGCCACGAGAAGGGGGCGTTCACCGGTGCCACCGAGAAGCATGCCGGTAAGTTCGTCGAGGCCTCTGGCGGCACCCTGTTCCTCGACGAGATCGGCGAATTGCCCCTCGACGCCCAGGTGAAGCTGCTGCGCGCGCTCCAGGAAGGCGAGGTCGATCCCGTGGGCGGCAAACGCTCGGTACGGGTCGATATCCGCCTCGTCTCGGCCACGAACCGCTCGCTCCTCGACCTCGTGAAGCAGGGTAAGTTCCGCGAGGATCTCTATTACCGGCTCAACGTCTTTCCGATGACGCTGCCGCCCCTGCGTGCCCGCCGGGAGGATATCCCGGATCTGGTGCGCTCGTTCTGCGCCCGGTTCTCTGCCGAGGAGGGCAAACGGGTGCGGGCGATCGCTCCTGAGGCGATGGCATTGCTCACCCGCTATCCCTGGCCGGGCAACGTTCGCCAGCTCGAGAATGCGCTGTTCCGTGCGGTGGTGCTTGCCGATTGCGACGAACTGACGGTCGCCGAGTTCCCGCAGATCGCCGCCCAGGTCGAGGGCTTCGATGTCCGGATCCCGGCCGCCCCCACCCAGCCGCAGATGCCGGCCTACGCGCCGGAGCCCGTCCGCGAGATCGTCCGGGTCGAGGTTCGTGATCCGCACGCCATGTCGCTGGTCACGGAGGAGACCGGCGAGATGAAGACCATGGAGGTGCTGGAGACGGAGATCATTCGCTTCGCCCTGCAATTCTACAGGCAGCGCATGTCGGAAGTGTCGCGCCGCCTCGGGATCGGCCGATCCACGCTTTATCGCAAGCTGAAGGACCTCGGTCTGGAGGGCGACGACAAAGCCGAGGATGCGGCTTGAAGGCAGCGCTGGTGTGCTGGCGCACCGTGCCGTTCCAGACGGCACAATCTTCGGGACAACTTCGCAGTCCGGCGAACACGCAGGCGCCGGCCCATCAAGGACCTATCGTACGGTGATCTTCTAAGATCTCGTTTGATCAGAACTGAACTTTGTCGGACGAAGACTGCAGTTGCTCAACGCCACGCTTGAGCGGATAATCACAATCAGAGCGTGCGGCCCTGCCGCCGTGTCTTGGGAGATTACGATGCGCGTCCCGCGCTCCAGCCTCGTCGCGCTGGCCGCCCTGATGACCGGAACGCTGGCTTCGGCTGGCGCGCTCAGCGCCGAGATGGCGGCGCTCGATCCGGCGCCGCTCGGCGCACCTATGAATCCGGCTGACCCCGCACCACCCCCCCAAACGGTTCCAGCCGGATCCGACCCGGTCTCGACAGCCTTGCCGGATTACAAGCCCGAGGCGCCTTCGGCCGAGCCCGCTCCGGCTCCGGTCGTCACCACCCCGGTCGTTCCCACCGATCCGCTCGGCGCTGCAATTGTGTCCCGGCTAGCCGACACCGCGCCGCTGCTCCCGCGGCTCACGAGCAAAGAGCGCGACGGCATCCGCGCCTTCTACGAGGCTCATGCCTACAAGCCGCTGTGGATCGCGGACGGTGCCTGGACCGAGGGTGCAAATTCGGTCTCAGCGCGCTTG
Source organism: Methylobacterium sp. GXS13 (assembly GCF_001455965.1). Classification (GTDB taxonomy): domain Bacteria; phylum Pseudomonadota; class Alphaproteobacteria; order Rhizobiales; family Beijerinckiaceae; genus Methylobacterium. The sequence continues at coordinate 47,793 of NZ_LKKO01000069.1, read as the reverse complement.
GCCGCAGCCGGAGAGGACGGGCTCGACGCCCGCGCCTACACGATCCCGAACCTGGCCGAGAAACCCGACGATAAGGCGGTGGCCGATGCCGACCTGCGTTTCTCCGCGGCGGCCCTGCGCTATGCCCGGGACGCTCGGGGCGGTCGCATCAACCTTGCGTCAATCTCCCGGCTGATCACGCCGCAGCTCGATCTGCCGAATGCCGACGCGGTGCTGTCCAAGCTCACCGATGCTGGATCCAAGGCTGGCGATGCGCTCCAGAGCTACAACCCATCCACGGCTGGCTACCAGGCCCTCAAGGCGCGTCTTGGGAGCTCGCGCGGGCCTGCGCCTGCGGCCGTGAAGCCCCTGCGCTTGCCACCGGGGCCTGCCTTGCGGGTCGGCATGCGCGATGCCCGTGTGCCGCTGCTACGCGCACATTTCGGCCTCGAAACGCGTCCGGCCGGCACCCTCGATCGTGGCCCGGGCGAACCGGAGGAATACGATGCGACGGTGGCGGACGCGGTCGCGAAATTCCAGCGCGGCCGTGGGTTGCCCGGAAACGGCGTGCTCAACATCCAGACCGTCCTGGCCCTGGCGGATGCAGGCCGCCCAGCGCGCGCGAGTGGCAGCGAAGCCGAGCTGATCGTCAACATGGAGCGCTGGCGCTGGCTGCCGGGGGATCTCGGCTCGGACTACATCCTGGTCAACATCCCGGAATACCGCCTGCGCGCCTATCGCGGCGGGAGCTTGCGCGACGAGGCCCGGGTCATCGTCGGCAAGCCGGAATCGCGCACGCCCTTGTTCTCGGGGCTGATGGAATACGCGGTGGTCAACCCATCCTGGTACGTGCCGCCCTCGATCCTGAAGACCATGGCGCCGAAGCTCGCGGGCTACGGCGGCAAGACCTGGGGTGGCTACGAGGTGGTGCGCCATGGTGGGCACGTCTCGTTGCGCCAGCCCCCGGGCGAGCGCAACGCGCTGGGCTTCATCAAGTTCATGTTCCCCAACCAGCATGCGGTCTACCTGCACGATACGCCGAACCGGTCACTATTCTCGGCAGCCAAGCGCGATTTCAGCCATGGCTGCGTCCGCGTCGACGACCCGTTCCGTCTCGCAGACGCGGTGCTGCCGGACTGGTCCGAGGCGCGGCTCAAGAAGCTGATCGGCAAGGGCGAGCGCACGCTCCGGTTGCCGGCCAAGCTGCCGGTGCACCTCGCCTATTTCACCGCCTACGTGGACGATGGTGGTACGTTCCGCACGCTGCCCGATCTCTATGGCTACGATGCACCGATGCGCGCGGCGCTCGGCTTGCCCGGCGGCGGCGGACCGGCGATCGCCAAGCTCCCGGAGGAGAAAGCCCGCCGTAAGCCCGAGGCCGCGCCGGTGGCTCATGCGCATGCGGCGCCCCGCCGCGAGGCTGTGCGCCCCCGCCGCTACTCGGACGTGCAACCGAGCGACCGGTACGACGAGTACGACTCGCCGCGTCGGTCCGTTCGCCGGGCAGCGCGCGCCGACGGCGCACCGGAATACGGCGAGCCGGGCCTGTGGACACCGGCTCCGGCGCCGGCATCGCGGGGCTGGTGGTAGGCTCGCCACCACACTGCGCCGTCAACTCATAGGTGCGCGGCCGCACAGCCGGGCACGATTTCGCCACGGTCCAGCCTTAGCCGTTTCCTTCGCATACTCGGCGAAGGGAAGCGATTTCGGCCGTCACAGGCCGACCGCCTCGACCAGACATCCGCCGAGCACCCTTCGCGGGTTCGGGAGAGGATCAGGACCGCCGTGCCGAGCCTTCGCAGAACCGCCCGACACCTCGTCCTCGCCCTCTGTGGCACGGCGCTCGGCCTGATCGCCGGCGCAGCCGAGACCGAGAATGCGGTGGCCAACGGCGATACGCGCTCGCTCACGATCTTCCACACGCACACCAAGGAAAGCGCGACCATCACGTTCAAGCGCGACGGCCGCTACGATCGTGCGGCCCTCGAACAGATGAATTGGCTGCTGCGCGACTGGCGGGTGAACGAGCCGATCAAGATGGATCCGCGCCTGTTCGACACGGTCTGGGAGGCGTACCGGCAGGTCGGCGCGACGCAGCCGATCCATGTGGTCTCGGCCTATCGCTCGCCGGGCACCAACGCGATGCTGCGCCGGCGCTCCCGGATGGTCGCCGAGTTCAGCCAGCACATGCTCGGCAAGGCGATGGACTTCTACCTGCCCGAGGTCTCGATCGACCGGATCCGCGAGGTTGGGCTCCAGATGCAGCGCGGCGGCGTGGGCTGGTATCCGCATGCCGGGACGCCCTTCATCCACCTCGACGTCGGCTCGGTGCGGATGTGGCCGCGCATGACCCACGATCAGCTCGCGCGGCTGTTCCCGGACGGGAAGACCGTCCACCTCGCGAGCGACAACCGCCCCTTCCCCCGCTACGAGGAAGCCAAGGCCGAGATCCTGGCCCGCGGCGGCACCGTGGCCGGCCTCACCACCCAGATGGCGAGCGGCGAGGAGGAGGATGGGCCGGGCCTGTTCGGATTCCTGGCGAGCCTGTTCGGCGGCGGCGCCTCCGCGCCCGAGCCGGCGGCGGCTCCGCCGCCCGCGCCCGTCGCGAAACGGGGCCGGCAGGCGCCGGTGGTGGCCGTGGCCAGCGCCGATCCACAGGATCCGATCGGCACCCGGGTCGCCCTGGCCTACGCGGCTCCGGCGACCGACGAGACGCTCCGCAACACCTTGGGCCGCCCGGATCAAGCGGCCGAGGGCAGGCCGGTCGACGCCAGAGCCCTCCTCACCGTGGACAAGCCGGCTCCGGTCGCCGACGAGGCCGTCTCGGCGGTGATCGCGCCCCTGCCGCCGCGCCGGCCCTCAGGCTTCTCCGCCGTCGCCGCGGCCGCCATCAGCATGCCGCTGCCGCCGCCGCGTCCCGTGCAATTCGCCGCGCTCGGTGGCGGCATGGCCAACCTTGCGGCTCCGAATGCGACACGGGCTCTGGCGAGGGACTCGGCTGTCGAGCCGACTCCACGGCGGCCTCTGGTTGCTGCGGATGCCGACGCGAAGGCGCAATTGCGCTCGCTGTTCGAGGCGGCGTCGGCCGGTCCGGTCGCAACGCCGGCAAGCCGCAGCGTACCGGTCCGCGTTGCGACCACCCGCCTTCGCGATACGGCGCCGGACGCCGTGGTGGCGGCGAAACCCGGCCCGGTCTCGACCCGTTTCAGCGCGAAGAGCCCAGGCGACGAACTCACCGCCGCCCGGTTCACCGGCTCGGCGACGCGCAGCACGCGCTGACCGTCCGATCGTATACGTTCAGGCTGTGCTTACCGCAGCGGCTTGGAAAGATTGATCGCCAGAGCGGAGACGAGGGTCGCGGCGTAACCGTCGTCCTGCGTGTCGGCAATGCGCTCAGCCTCGCCACCGCTGTTGGAAGCGACCGACATTATCAGCATCACGGCGGTTATGATGGCGCCAAGGCCCGATACCAAGGCCAGATAGGCCCTGACCGCAGCCCGCGGCACAGGGGCCGCTGCACCATTGGCGAGGTCCAGCGGAGAAAGGCTGCGATCAATCATGGCGAGGAGTCTGGCGCCTGACGCTGGATCCGAGGCGGACTGATTACCAGCACGCGCAACCCGTCGGTTCAATCACTAAACGTGCCACCGTAGCTCGCGTTCAACGGGGACGAGCATTTATCAACGGCGATTCGGTTGGTTTGGTTGATGGCCCGTATCGGGGGGGCGGTGTACGCCCCCCCGATACGGTCGACTGGTGTCAGCCTTCCTTGCCCAACACCTTGCCCAGCGCCGCCTGGGCCGCGGCGACGGCGGCGATCGGCACCCGGTAGGGTGAGCAGGAGACGTAATCGAGCCCGACCTCCTGGCAGAAGCCGATCGAGGCCGGATCGCCGCCATGCTCGCCGCAGATGCCGAGCTTGATGTTCGGGCGGGTGGCCCGGCCGCGCTCGACGCCGATGCGGACCAGCTCGCCCACGCCCTCCTGGTCGATGGTGATGAACGGGTCGGCCGGCAGGATGCCCTTCTGGGTGTAGGGGCCCAGGAAGGTCGCCGCGTCGTCGCGGGAGATGCCAAGCGCCGTCTGCGTCAGGTCGTTGGTGCCGAACGAGAAGAACTCGGCGGTCTGGGCGATCTCGCCGGCCTTGAGCGCAGCGCGCGGCAGCTCGATCATGGTGCCGACCTGATAGTCCAGGGTGGCGCCCTTCTCCTCGGACACAGCCTTGGCCATGGCGTCGATCCGGGCCTTCACGATGTCGAACTCGGTACGGGTGAAGACCAGCGGTACCATCACCTCGGGGGTGACCGGGCTGCCGGTATCGGCGGCAGCCTGGACGGCGGCCTCGAAGATCGCCCGGGCCTGCATCTCGGCGATCTCCGGGAACGCGATCGCCAGGCGGCAGCCGCGGAAGCCGAGCATCGGGTTGTGCTCGGAGAGCTCGCGCATCCGGTGGCGGATCTTGTCCTCGGATACCCCGGTCGCCTTCACGACCTCGGCGACCTCGGCATCCGTGTGCGGCAGGAACTCGTGCAGCGGCGGATCGAGCAGGCGGATCGTGACCGGCAGGCCGGACATGATCGTGAACAGCTCGACGAAGTCCTGGCGCTGGTAGGGCAGGATCTTCGCGAGCGCGGCCCGGCGGCCCTCGGCATCGTCGGCCAGGATCATCTCGCGGACCGCGATGATGCGGTCGCCCTCGAAGAACATGTGCTCGGTGCGGCACAGGCCGATGCCCTCGGCGCCGAAATTCCGCGCCGTGCGGGCGTCGGTCGGCGTGTCGGCATTGGCCCGCACCTTCATGCCGCGGAACTGGTCGGCCCATTCCATCAGGGTCGCGAAGTCGCCCGACAGCTCGGGCTCCAGCATCTTGACCTCACCCTGGATCACCTGGCCCGTCGAGCCGTCGATGGTGATCCGGTCGCCGGCCTTCAGGGTGGCGTCGCCGACCTTCATGGTCTGGGCCTTGTAGTCGATCCGGATCGAGCCGACGCCGGAGACGCAGGGCTTGCCCATGCCGCGGGCGACCACGGCCGCGTGACTGGTCATGCCGCCGCGGGTGGTCAGGATGCCCTCGGCGGCGTGCATGCCGTGGATGTCCTCGGGCGAGGTCTCGATGCGGACCAGGATGCACTTGCGCTCGACCTTGCGCAGAGCCTCCGCGTCCTCGGAGTTGAAGACGATCTCGCCGGTGGCGGCGCCGGGGGAAGCCGGGAGGCCGGAGGCGATGACCTTCCGGTCCGCCTTCGGGTCGATGGTCGGGTGCAGCAGCTGATCGAGGGCCGAGGGCTCGACCCGGCCGATCGCCTCCTCGCGGGAGATCAGCCCCTCGCCGGCCAGATCCACGGCGATGCGCAGGGCCGCCTTGGCGGTGCGCTTGCCGTTGCGGGTCTGGAGCATCCAGAGCTTACCCTTCTCGATGGTGAACTCCATGTCCTGCATGTCGCGGTAATGCGCTTCCAGGATCCCGTAGATCCGGGTCAGCTCCGCGTAGCTCTCGGGCATGGCCTTCTCCATCGAAGGCTTGTCGCTCTCGGCCTCGATCCGGGCCTTTTCCGTGATGTTCTGTGGCGTGCGGATACCCGCCACCACGTCCTCGCCCTGGGCGTTGATCAGGAACTCGCCGTAGAGCGCCTTCTCGCCGGTGGAGGGGTTGCGGGTGAAGGCGACGCCGGTGGCCGAGGTATCGCCCATGTTGCCGAACACCATGGCCTGAACGTTGACGGCCGTGCCCCAGCTTTCCGGGATGCTGTTCAGCTCGCGGTACTTCTTCGCCCGCGGGATCATCCAGGAATTGAACACGGCGCTGATCGCGCCCCAGAGCTGGTCCTCGGCCACCTGCGGGAAGTCGGAGCCATGCTCGTCGCGGACGATTTTCTTGTAGGTCTGGATCAGGGTCTTCCAATCCTCGGCGCCGAGCTCCGTGTCGAGTTCGTAGCCCTTGCCCTCCTTGTAGTGCTCCAGCGCCTCCTCGAAGGCGTGGTGCTCAACATTCAGCACCACGTTCGAATACATGGTGATGAAGCGGCGGTAGGAATCGTAGGCGAAGCGCTCGTCATCGGCCTCCCTGGCCAGCGCCAGGACGGTCTGGTCGTTGAGGCCGAGGTTCAGCACGGTGTCCATCATGCCCGGCATCGAGGCGCGGGCGCCCGAGCGGACCGAGACCAGGAGCGGGTTCGCTGCATCGCCGAACTTGCGGCCCGTCAGCGTGCCGATCTGGTTCAGCGCGGCCGCGACCTGATCCTTCAGCTCGGGCGGATAGGCCTTCCCGTTATCGTAATAGGAGGTGCAGACCTCGGTGGTGATGGTGAAGCCGGGCGGGACCGGAAGGCCGAGATTGCACATCTCGGCGAGGTTGGCGCCCTTGCCCCCGAGCAGGTCGCGCATCTGCGACTTGCCCTCCGCTTTGCCGTCGCCGAAGGCATAGACCCACTTCGCGCTGCCGGTCGCCATGTCGATCCCGTCCGTGTCTGATACCCGGCGCAGGCCGAGCTGATGGGCGCGGGTTGGACCATCCCGCACCGCAACGCAAGATGAACGCATTGCGGGCTTGTGCGCATCAGGCTGACGCCCGGCGCGGTCTGTCAGGACTTAACCTTGCTGAGGGTCTCAGGAGAGGCCGCGCAGCAGCCCGAGACCAATCACGCCGACCACAATCAGGTAGATCGCCACGATGTAGTTGAGCAGCCGCGGGACGATCAGGATCAGGATCCCGGCCAGGATCGCAATCAGCGGCTGAAGGTTCGAGATCGTAACAGTCACGGGCGCCTCCAAATGGCCGAGCTCGGCCGTTCACGGTCGACGCCCGTAGCACGTGACGGTTCCCCGGCGCTGACCCACGACGAAGCGCCGGATGTGTCCGGCGCTTCGTGCGCTCGCATCAGGGTTTGGACGGTTTGAGCGCCGGAATGTTCGTCCCCGGGATCGGATCCTTCGCCTCGCCGGTCGGCAGACTGGCTTCGATGGTCGGGTGCGACAGTTCCGGGTAGGGGCCGATCACGTTGGCGCCGTTGAGCGGCTTATTGGCGCCGTTGTGGCAGGTGGCGCAGTTGATCTTCGGCACGTCGCCCATCGGCCCGAGCCGGTTGCGCGGGAAGGTGGAGGTGAGCGGCTCCATGTAGTCCTGGTTCAGGTCGCGCACCATGCGGATGCCGTACCAGGCATGGACCCGATTGGGCGTGCTGGTGTCCCACTGCGCCACGGACCGGGTGTTGTGGCAGAAGGTGCAGTTCACCCCGAGCGATTGCGACATGCTGATCATGATCGCAAACGTCTTCTCGGCGTCCTGGATCGGCTTGCCCTTCGTCTCGGGCAGAGCCGTCGTCCCGTTGACCCGCACCGCGTCCTCGGACGTCTCCTTGTGCTGGTAGAAGGCCTGATAGACGTCGTAGGGCAGCGAGGTGTTGCCGACCTCCGCGGAGGCGAGGTTCTGGCTGTTGTTGCGCGGCCTGAACTTACCCTCGCCCTGGACGGGACGGTCGAACCAGATGTTGGCCGGCACCGGATTGCCCCGGTGGCAGGTGTAGCAGGTGACGCCCGCCTCGTGGACGTGCTTCTCCTTCCAGGACGAATTGATCGTCTGGGTCATCTGCAGCATCCGCCGGGCGACCCGCTTCTGGTACAGCTCGTCGGAGGCCATGTTCTCGGTGCTGTGGCAGTAGGTGCAACCCTGCTGAGGCGCCACCCATTCGGTGATCGAAACCATCAGCCGGTTGAACTGCTCGGCCGAGAGGTCGCCCAACACCTGGACGTTCTCGTAGACGGCCGACGCCTTCTCGCCGCCCGCATCGGCCGGGTCGGCGGGGGGCGGGGCGACATTGGCGGCCGAGAGCGCTTCGTTCCCGGCCCGGGTCCGGATCAGGTCCATGCCGGTGCCGCGGAAGCCGATCTGCTTGGCCGCCATGGGGGGATGGGTCCAGCCCGCGCCCCCGAACATCGCGATGGTGAGGAACAGGGCCAGCGCCCCGCCGACCACCGCCAGAATCGTCTTCATGACGGCCTCCTCACGGCTTCATGCCGGGTGCGAGATGGGCGGGGTCGACGATCGGGCCGTAGACCTGCGGATAGGAGGGGGCGACGCCGTGCTTGACGGCCCAGAGGTACCAGTTGTCGACCACGGTGCCGGTGAGCAGGATGCCGATGCCGCCGGTCAGCGTGGTCAGCACCGCGAACCACCAGGCCCAGCGGTGGATCGATTCCATCGTGGCGTTGAAGCCCATGGTCCAGCGCCAGAACAGCGCGGCGCGCTCGGTGGCGGTGCCGCGATCGACGATCTGGTCGATCTCGCGGTCGGCGCCGTAGCGTGAGCAGGCCAGGATGGTGCCCCCGTGCATCGCGAAGAGCAGGGTCGATCCGTAGAGGAACGTGATCGAGAGCATGTGGAACGGGTTGTAGAACAGGTTGCCGTAGCGGAGCGAGAACGCCGCGGTCCAATCCAAGTGGGGGAAGATGCCGAACGGCACCGCCTCCGACCACGAGCCCATCATCACCGGCCGGATGAAGCCGAGGACCAGGTAGAGCCAGATCGCCGAGGCGAAGGCCCACGGCACATGGGTACCCATGCCGAGCGCCCGCGCCCGGCGATAGAGATGGACCCACCACAGCAGGATCGCCGCCGTGAGGAAGAAGCCGGCGATCAGCCACCAGCCGCCTTCGTTCAGCGGCGGCAGGATCTTCAGCCCGTATTTCGGCAAGGGCGGTTCCAGGGCGAGCCAGGGCAATTGCCGGGCGAACTGAACCGGATCCCAGTTCACCGAGGCCCACATGTTGAGGCCGATGATCTCGAAGGCGATCAGCCCGCAGACCATCGACAGAGCGGCGACGTAGCCGATGTAGATCGGGCCGACCTGGCTGTTGCCCAGCAGGCCGAACAGGTAGCTGTTGAACGGCTTGCCGACGCGCTCGTTCGAGCTCACCGGAACGCCGTTCTCCGGCTCCAGCGGACGCACCTGAACCTGGGTGAAGATGTTCTGGTAATAGGCCATCGCCCGCCCTCCCCCCGGTCGGCCGCACGCGTCGTGCGGCTCCGGCTTGGATCCTTGGTATCGGTTCGCCCGAGTCTCGGCGGGCGATGCGTTGTTTCAGCGCCACACCGGCAGGTTGAGCCACCAGCCCCACCATTGCGGCCAGCCCTGCGTCCAGAACGGCCCGCTGATCACGATGCAGACGGCGCTCCAGAAGCCCGCCGACAGGGCCAGGAACAGGCCGAGCCGGTGGACGCCGAGCGTGCCGATCGAGTAGCCGATCGTGTCGCGGAAGAACGTGTCCTCATGCTCGGGGGTCTTCACGGTCTCCCCCTTCTTCGGGTTGGTCGCCGAGAGGATCAGGCCGCCGTGCATGGCCAGCGCCAGAGTGGTCGTGAAGAAGAACGTCACGGCCAGCATGTGCGCCGGATTGTAGTGGAAGTGGAGATACTGGTAGCCGGTGTTCGACACCCAATCGAGGTGGCTGAGGATGCCGTACGGGAAGCCGTAGCCCCAGGCGCCCATCAGGAACGGCCGGATTACCTCCAGGGTGAAGTAGGCGAAGATCGCCATGCCGAAGGCGGCCGGCACGTGATAGCCGATGCCGAGCTTCCGGCAGATCTCGACCTCGCGCATCATCCAGGACAGGAACGAGCCCAGCGCGCACATCGTGATGATCTGCCAGAGGCCGCCTTCCTTGAGCGGGGCGAGCTTCAGCCCGTAGCTGATGTCGGGCGGCGCGATATTGATCTGCCAGACGTTCCAGGTCGGTCCGATCGCCGCGCCGTAGATCACCAGGGCGGTGCCGAGCACGGTGAAGAACAGCCCGGTCACGCCGAAGAATCCGACGTAGAACGGCCCGACCCAGAAGTCGAACAGGTCGCCGCCCAGCAGCGTGCCGCCGCGGATCCTGTACTTTCGCTCGAAGCTCAGCATCGCCATGGCGGACACTCCTCAGCCCGGCCGAAATCAGTCTTGGTATCTTGGGGACCGCGGCCCTCGTGCGCCGCGGTCCCGGCCGGCCTGGATCAGGCGGGCATGCTGGGCAGGACGAGCGTGATGTTGCTCGCCGCCTTGTTCGCCTTCGGACCTTCCAGCCAGTTGAACCGGTCGGTCGAGAGCAGGATGAAATGGATCAGCAGCGCCAGGATGAAGAGGAAGGTGAACAGAGCCACCAGCGTGCGCCGCGGATCGAACAGTAACCAGACCTTGTGCATCCGATCCTCCTCAGCCGATCATCGTGACGAGGGCGCGGGCCGCATCGGTGACGCCCTCGAGGGAGGCGTAGCCCTGCGGTCCGGGGAGCCACGGGCGCCACAGCCAGACGAGGATGTGGGCGACCACGGCAATCGCCGTGAAGATGAGGAAGCTCGTTAGGAAGATCGCGTGGAACTCCTTGGCTTCCGGTTCCGTCAGCCCGGACAGGCTGCTCGGTCTTTCTGTTGCAACGGGTCCACCGGCCATCGTTCAGACCTCCGTATGTTGGCCGCGCTCCAGACGAAGCGCGACGGGTTCCGCCGTGGCGCCCTTGGCGGTCACGGCTTGACTTCCCCCGCGTCACCGGACGGAAGCGTCTCGAACAGGGCGTTCAGCCCATGAAGGCAAAGGGGATCGTCTGGACCGCCATGGCCCGGGCCTCGCCGAAGACCGAGCGGGGCGCCGGGGCGAGGCCGGAGCGGGACGCATCCCGGGCGGGCTTGAAGCGGGCGAACGCGGCGGCGGCCAGGAAGCACGGGTAGGTCGCGGCCAGGATCAGCCGGAACTGCAGCGCTTCCTGGTGCAGGCGCGCGGTCGGGACCATCGTACGCATCGTCAGGTCTCCTCTCGGGGGAACGGAAAGGTGGTTCATGCGGGGATTCCCCCGGCAAGATCGGCACGGGCACGCGCCACATGGGCGGGGGCCACGGCTGCGGATTCTGATGTCCGGGCGGCGCGCTCGGCGGCGTCGCGCAGGCGCTTGGCGGCGGAGATGCGCGCCAGCACCGGTTGCGCCTCGACCAGATCGTCCAGCGCCGCGCGCGCAGCCTCGTCCCAGGGCAGCTCGCGATGGCGACGCGCCGGGGTGGCCTCGACCTTATCCATGTCGCGGGCGAGCGGCAGGATGTGGAAGAGCGTGTCGAACAGCGCGTTGCAGACTTCCTGAACCAGGTAGGTCGCGCCGGCGAAACCCATGAACGGCGTGCCGGTATGCCGCCGGATGATCGCCCCGGGGAAGGAGGCGGGGATGTAGGTCGCCCGGGCTCCGCCCTCGGCCAGGTACATCCGCTCGTTGAACGAGCCGAACAGGACCAGCGGCGGCTTCTCGATCACGGCCTTGCGCACGGCCTCGTTGTCCGGCTTCGATCCGGCCGACCGGCTGAACGCGAAGTTGCAGGGGAGGCCCATCTCGTCCTCGAGGAAGTGCCGGACGCCGCGGGCGTAGGTCTCGGTGGCGACGATCCCGAAGCTGGCGGTCCCGAAGAAATCCTGCGTGACCGAGCGCCAGAGGTCCCAGACCGGCTTGATCGTGGTGTGGCGCTCGCGCTCGATGAACGGCTCCGGGTCGAGGCCGAGAATCGCACCCAGCGAGCGCAGGAACTTGGTTGTCGAGAGGATGCCGATCGGCGCCTGCAGGTAGGGCCGCTCCAGATCCTCGCAGAGCAGGCGGCCGAACTCGCGGTAGAGGCAGATGTTGGCGTCGGCGTTGACGAGCTTGGGCACGTCCGCGAGGTGCGAACCCAGCGGGAAGGTCAGGTTCACCTCGGCGCCGATTCCCTCCATCAGCCGCCGGATCTCGGCGAGGTCGGAGGGCATGTTGAAGGTGCCGTAGGCCGGCCCGATGATGTTCACCCGGGGCTTCTCGCCGGGCTTCTTCTCGGGCCGGGCCGGTATGCCCTTCTTGGCGAACTTCTTGGCCCCGTATTCCTGCCAGAGCCAGCGCATGGCGCGATCGGCAGCCTGCCACTGGTCCTCGTCGATGGTGCGCGGCAGGAAACGCTGGAGGCCGGTGCCCTCGGGGGTCACGCCGCCGCCGATCATCTCGGCGATCGAGCCGGTGACCACCACGCTGGGTTGGCCCGGATCGAGGGTGGCATGGGCGCGCTTCATCGCGCCCTCGGTGCCATGGCGGCCGAGTTCCTCTTCGGCGAGGCCCGTGACGACGATCGGCAATTCGTGCGGCGGCAGCGCGTCGGTGTAGTGCAGCACCGAGGTGACCGGCAGGTTCTCGCAGCCGACCGGGCCGTCGATGACGACCTGCAGGCCCTTGATCGCCGTGAAGACGTAGACGGCGCCCCAGTAGCCCCCGGCCCTGTCGTGATCGAGGATCAGCATCACGCCATCTCCCCGATCGGCTTCTTCGGGCCTTCGATCTTCGGGCCTTGGCGCTTCTGCGGGGTTTCCTGCCAGACGCCAGCCGCGTGACCGGTGCCGACGCCCTCGAAGAAGTCGCGCATGGCGTCGAAGCGGGGCTTGTTGGCGAGCGCCGCGTTGATCACCCGCGCCAGGGAGCCGGCGCCGGCCGCACCCATGAGCGGGCGGGCCGAGATCAGATTGGTGAAGTACAGGGCGGGCATGCCGCGCTCCTTGGCCCGCTGCACCACCGGAGTCGTGCCGATCGCCAGATCCGGCTTCAGCGCGTCGAGGGCGAAGAGGTCGTCCTCCAGCGAGGCGCGATAGCGGACTTCGGTACCGCGCGCCTCGAGCCAGTCGCGGTCGGCCTCGGACCAGGGCGTGCGCGGGCAGGCGGTACCGACATACGGGACCTCGGCGCCGCTCTCGATGAGCAGCCGCGCCACCAGCAGTTCCGAGCCCTCGTAGCCGGACAGCGTGATCCGACCCTTGATCGGCATGGCGGCGAGGGCGCCGCGGATGCCCGGGAGGATCGTGTTCTTGGCGGCCTCGACGGTGGCCCGGGCGACGCCGCAGGCCTCGCCGATCCGGTCGAGCCAATCCGCGGTTCCATCGACGCCCACGGGGGCGGATCCGATCACGGGACGGCCCGCGGTCTCGAACTCGCGGATCGAGGCGGTGTAGAAGGGGTGGATCGCGGCCACTGCGGCGCAATCCAGGGCAGCGTAGAGCTCGCGCCATTCGCGGGTCGGCACGACTGGTCCGGCCGCGAGGCCCAACGGCTCCAGCAGCGCGCCGATCACCACCGGGTCGGCCGGGAAGACCTCGCCGAGCAGTGCCACGCTCGGGCGCTCCGAGCGGCCGCCGCGCGGGGTCGCGACCGGTCCCTGTTCGGCCTCGGTGCGGGCGACCTTGAGCATGGCCCCAGCCAGCACGTCCTTGGCCTCGGCGTGGGTCGGGACTCCGAAGCCCGGCACGTCGATGCCGATCACCCGGACGCCGTCGATCTCTTTCGGCAGGAGGCGGAGCGGGACGCCCGAGGCGGTCGGCACGCAGAGGTTGATGACGACGACTGCGTCGTAGTCCTCGGGCTTGGCCGTCGCGTGGACCGCGTCGCGGATGTCCTCGAACAGCTTGCCGGTGACCAGGGTCTCCGAATTGAACGGCACGTATCCGACGCTGCGCCGGGCGCCGTAGAAATGCGACGTGAAGGTCAGGCCGTAGACGCAGCAGGCCGAGCCCGAAAGGATCGTGGCGGTCCGGCGCATGCGCAGGCCGAGCCGGAGCGAGCCGAAGGCCGGGCACATGCTCTGCGGCTGGTCGTGCGGCCCCTGCGGGTAATCGCTGCGGAGCTGCGCCAGGGTTTCCGACATCCCGGCCGCTTCCGCGGCTTCCCGCATCGCATCCTTGCCGGAATGGCAGCCCAGCCCGTCGCCTTTCGTGGCGTCGAGGTTGATCGCCTCGGCCGGCGGGGCGGCGGGGCGGGGACGAGCCCGCAGGTCGGAGATGTCGAGGGAGACGGCCATGCCTCAAACCTCGTCGTAGACGACTTCGAGGGACGGCTTGGTCACGTGGGCGACGCCGCACATGTCCTCGTGGGTCGCAGGAACCAGGACCACGTCGCGGCCCGTGACATCGCTGGAGAACAGGCCGAGGAGCCCGTCCTGCGTGAGCGGCGTCGGCCGGTGCGGCGCCGCCGTCGCGACGTTGGCGGCCAGGTCCGAGAACAGGCTGCCCCAACGGCTCTCCGGCCGACCGATGATCTCGTAGTTCGCGCTCTTGCGGCGGATGTCGTCGTCAGCCGGGATCGAGGCCAGGACCGGGATACCGGCGGCGTCGGCGAAGGCCTGGGCCTCGCCGGTGCCGTCGTCCTTGTTGATCACCAGGCCGCCGACGCCGACATTGCCGCCGAGCTTGCGGAAATACTCGACGGCCGAGCAGACGTTGTTGGCGACGTAGAGCGATTGCAGGTCGTTCGAGCCGACGACGATGACCTTCTGGCACATGTCCCGGGCGATCGGCAGGCCGAAGCCGCCGCAGACCACGTCGCCCAGGAAGTCGAGCAGGACGAAGTCGAAGCCCCACTCATGAAAGCCGAGCTTCTCCAGCAGCTCGAAGCCGTGGATGATGCCCCGGCCGCCGCAGCCGCGCCCAACTTCGGGGCCGCCGAGCTCCATGGCGTAGACGCCGTCGCGCTTGAAGCAGACATCGCCGATCGCCACCGCCTCGCCGGCGAGCTTCTTCTTGGTCGAGGTCTCGATGATGGTCGGGCAGGCCTTGCCGCCGAACAGCAGCGAGGTGGTGTCGCTCTTCGGGTCGCAGCCGATCAGCAGGACCTTCTTGCCCTGCTGGGCCATCATGTAGCTGAGATTGGCCAGCGTGAACGACTTGCCGATGCCGCCCTTGCCGTAGATCGCGATGATCTGCGTCTCTTTCTTCACCGGGGCGGTCGCGACCGCATCCGGCTCGATCGCCGCTTCGGCGCGGAGCTTGGTGGCCTGGTCGAGGGCAGCCTTGTTCAGCTGAACGTTCACGCGGCGTCCCTCCAGTCGAGAATCATCTTCAGGCAGGCGGGATCGGCGAAGGCAGTCCGATAGGCGTCCTGGGCCTGTGCCGCCGGGACGCGGTGGGTGATCAGCCCGTCGAGGGAGAACCGGCCGCTCTCGATCAGCGCCGTGACGGCGGCGAGATCGTCAGGGCGAAACTCGGCCGAGATCCGGATGCGGGCTTCCCGCATGAAGGCCGGCGGAAACGCGAAGGACAGGGGCGCCTCATAGAAGCCGGCCAGGACGATTTCGCCGCCGGGGGCGAGCCGGGCGATCAAGCCGTCGAGGCCAGAGGCGTCGCCGCTGACGTCGGTGATCACCGCATAATCGCGCCGATGATCGTCCTCCGGCGCCAGAACCGCGTAGCCGGGCGTGCCGTCGCGCCGGGCCGGGTCCATCTCCCAGACGGTCGGCTCGGCGCCGGCAGCGAGCGTGAGGCGGGCCAGCAAGCGCCCGAGCACGCCGTGCCCGACGATGAGCGGCGTCGTCCCAGGACGGAGGCTGCCCAGCGCCCTGTAGGCCGTGGCCGCGAGCGCGATCAGGCAGGCGCGTTCACCCAGGGCCGGGTCGACAGGCACGAGGCGGGCGGCGGGGGCGATGAGGTGGGAGGCTGCGCCGCCGAACAGGCCGCGCACAGCACCGAAGCAGCGTGCACCCGGAACGAAGACGGTCTGGCCGACCCGGATCGGCGCATCCTCGGCGGCTTCGACCACCGTGCCGACCGACTCGTAGCCGGGGACGAGCGGGTAGCCCATTCCGGGGAACGGGGGCATGCGGCCGGACCAGAGGAGGCGCTCGGTGCCGGTGCTGATGCCGCTCCAGGACACGGCAACGACCGCGTCGGCCGCTCCGGCAGGTGTCAGGGCCAGGCGACTGAGCGCCAAATGCTCCGGACGTTCGAGGATGACGGCGAGCGCGTCCATGACTGGAATTTTCCGCCCGATGTTTTTGCGACTCTCGCCGGTGCGGGATCGCGATGTGTCATCCTAGATAGACACAATGCTGCGTCAAGTCATTCTTACACCAGCGAACGTCTTTCTGCGCGACGATCAGGCGTGTCAGGAGGGGGCGGCGGGTCTTTTGCTCGTAAGCGGTCGCGAAACCAACCGTCCGCAGCATGGCCCGAAGTTCTTCGGACCGGCGCGGCCGGCCCGAGCCCATGGCGAGGAGGTAGAAGCCGAAATATGCGTCCCCCACCGGCTCCGCGCCCGGCGTGCCGGCCATCGGCTCTGCCAGGATCAGCGTCCCACCGGGGGGAAGCGCCGCGTGCGCGGCTGCGAGAAGCGCCTGGGCCGGGCCATCGTCGTGATCGTGGACGATCCGGATCAGCGTGATCGTATCGGCGCTGGCCGGCAGGCCGTCATGGAAGCTGCCGCCCCGGCAGGCGATCCGTTCGGACAGCCCCGCCTGCGCGAGCCGTTCGGCGGCGCGGCCGGCGACGGCCGGCAGGTCGAACAGCGTCAGGGGTAAGGTCTTGTGTCGAGCTGCTACCGCTTGCAGGAAGGCGCCCTCGCCGCCGCCGACATCCATCAGGTGCCGGCTCCCGGACAGGTCAACGGCATCGAGCACGTCGTCGGCGATCAGCGCCTGCGAGGCGCCCATCAGGCCACCGTAAGGCGCGACCGCCGCCGCATCGGCGCTCACGCCGCCCGCATAAGGCCAATAGCCTGCGAGCCGCGTCGGCCCCGCCTGCCCGCGCAGCAGCGCGACCGGATCGGCGAGGTCGGCGTAGAGCAGGGCGTGGTGCTCGACCATCGCGGCGATGCCGGGGTTGCCGGTGAGCGCGGCCCCGAGATCCGCCAGACCGAACCGATCCTCGGGGAGCGCCTGGACGAGATTTAGGGAGGCGGCAGCGCGCAGCAGGCAGCGGGCGTTCTCGACCGGCAGATCGAGCCGGCGTGCCAGCGCGTCGAGGGTCAGCGGCCCCTCGCTGAGGATCCGGAACAGGTCGAGGCGGACGCAGGCCGTCAGCACCTGCGCGTAGACGAAGCCGGCGCAGAGATCGAACAACGCGCGGGTGTTCTTCCGGGCGATGCCCTGGGTCAGCGGGAAGCCCGCCGCCCAGCGCTGGAAGCGTGGGCTGGCCACCAGGCGGTTGCGCCAGCCGAGCCAGCGGTCGCGCAGCGAAGCCGGCGCGGCCAAGGCCGCACCGGGGCCGGGAACCGAGCCGGCGGTCAGGCCGCCACCGCGCGCAGGCTCGCGGGCAGGAACAGCCGCGCCTGCGCCTCGATCTCGGCGGTGAGTTGGGCCACGCCCGGGCAGGCCGGGATCGCCGCCACCGCCTCGCGGGTGAGGCGGGCCAGGCGCTCCAGGGCGCCGTCGGTGCCGAGCAATGCCGCAGCGTTGGGGCGTCCGAGGGTGGCGTCCCGGCCGGCGGGCTTGCCGATCTCCTCCTGGCGGCAGGCGACGTCGCGCAGGTCGTCGGCGACCTGATAGGCCTCGCCGAGGCATTCGCCCAGGCGCCGCCAGGGCTCCGGGTCGGACCCGGCCGCTGCTGCGCCCAGCACGGTCGCGGCGGCGAACAGGGCGCCGGTCTTGGCCTGCTGGTAGTCGCTCAGGCTGATATGGGCTTCGGATTCCCAGGCCTGGCCGGCGGCGAGGCCGATGGGCGAGCCGGCGGCGCGGCCGAGCAGACCGACCAGGCGGCCGAGCCGGACCGGATAGGGGCCGGCGGCCCGGGCTAGCGTCTCGAAGGCGAGCACGATGAGGGCATCGCCGGCGAGCACCGCGATCGGCTCCCCGTAGGCGACGTGGATCGTCGGCTTCTGGCGGCGCAGGGGCGCGTCGTCGAAGCAGGGCAGGTCGTCATGGACCAGGGACGCGCAGTGCAGCAACTCGATCGCAGCCGCGGCGGCCTCCGACGAGGCGGGATCGTCGTCGCCGCAGGCCAGGGCCACCGAGAGGCACAGGCGGGGCCGGATGCGGTGTCCACCGGGGAAGACAGCGTAACGCAGCGCCTCGGCCAGCAGAGGGGGCGCCCCCGGCGCCTCGGCATAGGCCACGGCGCGGTCCAGCGCCTGTTCGATCCGCCGGCCCGACTCCATGGCGCGCCTCCCGTGTTAGCATCGGTTGTCAGCGACAAGTGTCATTTCTTATTGACACTTGTCGGGCCGCAGATCAATCCCGATCGGAGCGGTTGGAGGCGGGGTTCAGCGTGGCGCAGGAACGCGTCGTCGTGATCGGAGCCGGGATCGGCGGCTTGGCTGCCGCCTTACGGTTGGCCCATGCCGGGCTCGCGGTAACGGTGGTTGAGCGTGCCGCGCGGCCGGGCGGCAAGATGGCGAGCGTCCGGGTCGGCGATGCCTGCGTCGAAACCGGTCCGACCGTGTTCACGATGCGCTGGATCTTCGAAGAATTGTTCGCCGAATCCGGCGCTTCCTTCGCAGACCATGCGCAGCTTACCCCCGCCAGCCTCCTCGCCCGTCACGCCTGGACGAAGGATGCACGGTTGGACCTGTCCGCCGATCTTGACACCTCGGCGGCGGCGATCGAGGCCTTCGCCGGCCCCCGGGAAGCCGAGGGCTACCGCCGGTTCTGCGCCCGGTCGGCCGAGGTCTACCGCACCCTGGAGGGGCCGTTCATCCGTGAGGGCCGGACGAGCCCCACCGGCCTGGCGCAGCGGGTCGGGATCTCGGGACTGGGCGATTTGTGGCGGATCCAGCCTTTCGCCACCTTGTGGTCGGCGCTCGGCACGTTCTTCCGCGATCCCCGGTTGCTGCAGCTGTTCGGGCGCTACGCCACCTATTGCGGCGCCTCGCCGTTCACCGCGCCGGCGACGCTGATGCTGGTGGCCCATGTCGAGCAGGCGGGGGTCTGGACCGTGGCGGGCGGCATGAGCGCGCTCGCCAAGGCGGTGGCGGACCTGGCGGCGGCGCGCGGCGCCACGTTCCGCTACGGCGCCCATGTGGAGCGGGTCGAAACCGCGGGCGGCCGGGTTTCCGGCGTGGTCCTGGCGGACGGCACGACGATCCCGGCCGATCGGGTCGTCTGCAACGCGGACGCCTCGGCTTTGGGCGCCGGGCTGTTCGGCAGGGAGGCGGCGCCGATGGGCGAGCGCCTGGCGCCGGCCGAGCGCTCGCTCTCCGCCATGACCCTGAGCGCCGTCGCGGTACCCAATGGATTTCCGCTGGCCCACCACACCGTCTTCTTCTCGGGCGATTACCGGGCCGAGTTCGACGCGATCCTGCGGCGGCGGCGCCTGCCCGAGGACCCTACGGTCTACGTCTGCGCTCAGGACCGGACCGAGGCGCACGCCGTGCCCACCGGGCCAGAGCGCCTGCTTCTGCTCGTTAACGCCCCGGCCGACGGCCGGGACCGCCCGCCGATGCCCTCGGAGATCGAGACATGCGCGACGCATTTGAGCCGCCGCCTGGAAGCCTGCGGGCTGACTCTGGCGATGACCTCGCCCCCGGTGGTGACCGATCCGGCGGGGTTCGAGAGCCGGTTTCCCGGGAGCGCGGGGGCGCTCTACGGCCGGGCGCCGCAGGGCTGGGCCTCGACCTTCAAGCGGGCGGGCGCCCGGACGGCCCTGCCGGGCCTGTACCTGGCGGGCGGCTCGATCCATCCCGGCCCGGGCGTGCCGATGGCGGCGCAATCGGGCCGTCTGGCGGCGGCGGCGATCCTGCAGGACCTCGATTCGACGGCCCGGTCGCGCAGAACGGCTACGCGTGGTGGTACGTCGATGCGGTGAGCGACGACGGACGCCAGGGGCTGACGATCATCGCCTTCATCGGCAGCGTGTTCTCGCCGTATTATGGCTGGAGCGCCGACAGGAACCCGTTCGCCCACTGCGCCATGAACGTGGTGCTGTACGGCGACCGCAGCCGGTTCGCCATGACCGAGCGCGGTGCCGCCAGCCTGTCCCGGAGCCGGCATTCCATCGCCATTGGCCCCAGTGCGATGGACTGGGACGGCACGGCGCTGACGGTCCGGATCGACGAGCGCGGCGCCCCCCTGCCCCGGCGGATCCGCGGCACGGTCCGGCTCACCCCGCGGGGCTTCACCCCCGGCCCGTTCCAGCTGGACCCGAATGGCCGCCACCGCTGGTGGCCGATGTCCCCGTCCTCGCGGGTCGAGGTCGATCTGGACCAGCCCGGCCTGGGCTGGAGCGGCAGCGGCTATTTCGACACCAACGACGGCGACGAGCCCCTGGCCGCCGCCTTCACCCGCTGGACCTGGTGCCGGGCCGACCTGCCCGACGGCGCCGCGATCCTGTACGACGTGCGCCACCGCGACGGCGGCGGGCAGAACCTGTCGCTGCGCTTCGGCCACGACGGCAGCCGCCGCGACATCCGCCCGCCGCTGGCCGCGCCGCTGCCGGCCACATCGTTCTGGCGCATGCCCCGCGAGACCCGCAGCGACGACGGCCGCTCCCGGGTGCTCACCACCTTCGAGGACACGCCGTTCTATTCGCGCTCCCTGCTCGCCTCGACGCTGGCCGGCGAGCCGGTGCGGGCGGTGCACGAGAGCCTGTCGCTCGACCGCTTCCGCAACCCGCTGGTGCAGCTGATGCTGCCATTCCGCATGCCGCGGCCGTATGAGCGGTAACTTTTGGGGATGGACTGGCGTGTGGTGGTTCGCGCGGCGTCCGGGCCGGCGCTCGGATCACGTGAAGGCTATCGGCCTCGACCGTCCCATCGTCGCGCTGATCCTGACGCTCTGCAGTGCAATAAGGCGTTCGCGGAACGCTATCGGGTTCTTCGATCCTCCTTTGCGCCGAGCGCTTCGCCCCCGCTCCCGCAAGGACGTGCAAATACCCGCATCGGGGTCGGCAGGATACCGAGAGACGCTCCGGCTCTCCCTCCCCCCCCCTTTGTGGTCCAGCAGAATGACGTATCGGCCTCGTCTTCTGACAAGCTGTTGAAAGGCAACGCGTTTCCCCTCCCCCTTGTGGGGAGGGGTCAGGGGTGGGGGTGGTGCAGGCTAGGGGGCAAAGGTACCTCCTGAACCACCCCCACCTCCAACTCCTCCCCACAAGGGGGAGGAGCGCGCGTCGTGCCGCGCCGAGGGCGTTGGTTGAACATCGTCGCCCATGCGTACGGGGGGACCTGCGCCTCATCTGGAAGCGCGTGGATCCACAAGCCTGAGCATCAAAGAGCGAATGGGATCGCGGCTTCCCATCTCAAACCTCGGCGAGCGTACGCCCCCGCGCCGCTGCCAGCACCGAGTCGGCAGGAACATTGACCCACGTGTCGCCATCGGGCGCCGCCCCCGCCGCGAGCCAATCCCCGACGATCCGGTAGCCTAGCGTGTAGCCGAGCCAGCGGGGGTGGCGCCCGCCGCGCCCGAAAAACCAGGCGCCGTGATCGTGATCCGTGCCCGCGAGCGTGGCGGAATCGGGCCGGTGGGCGGCGAGCACGGCGTCGGAGACGGCGGCTTCCCACGGCTCGGGCGGCGTGCCGAGCAGGTGCCGGACGAACTGGCCGGCCAGACCCTCGCTGACCAGGGCTTCGCCAAGTGTCGCGCCGTAGCCCGGGCCGGCCATGCGCAGGCAATGATGCACCTCGTGGACAATCGTCCGGCGGATATCGCCCGTGCGCAGGGAGGTCTCGAAGTTGGGATTGTCGGGATCCAGCGTCAGCAAGACGAGGTGCGGACTAAGCACATTTGCCGCCGTGCCGATCTCGGGGATGGCCTCGCTGGCATCGCGCACCACGCCGATATCGAGGGCCGGGACCGGCACGATACGCGCCACGGCATCCCGGGCGATTGCGATCTCCGCCGCGACGGTCTCCCGCCAAGAGCACAGATCGCCCGACGCTTCGAGCCAATGCACCTGCCAGGACACGATGTCACCCGTCTGGACCGTGTTGCTCACGCTATGCATACTGCTTCAAAGCCGCCCTAAGACCTTCGTGTGCGGCTCCTGCAAGCTCGTCCAGAGCGCGATCGCCTTCGACCAGGACGGCATGTCCCCGATGCGGATGGATTTGGGATCCTCGGCGTAGGCTTGCGCCTTCTCCAGTTCGCCCCAGGCTTTGACGAACCGGTTGACGACCGGGTCGCCGGTCTCGACGCTCAGGGCGGCCCGTCCCTGGTGCCGCTCTTTCGCGAGGGCCTGATACCGGACCTGCGCCGCGGCGCGCTTCTGCGCCCACTCCAGGGACGCCTTCTCCTCCGGGCCGGCGCCGTCCAGCACCGTGATGGTCGCCTTGGCGGCCGCCGCCGCGTCAGTCCCGCGGGGATTGGCGGCGTGGGACGCGCGCGACTCGATGGCCGCCACCTCGGATTGAGCCGCCTTCACCTCGGCCGCGGAGAACAGGCCGCCGTGATTGGTTGTGATGGCGTAGAGCGCGCGGCGGTCCAGCTTCTGAATGCGGATGGTGCCGTGCCAATCCTGGTCCGTCGTGCCGGCATCCGCCGCCTTGCCGAGCTTCCGATAGCCCGCATCCAGGGCTTTTCGGGTGTCGACGGCGACCTGGGAGAAGCTTTGTGTGTCCGCGGCGGTGGCCGACGCTGTCGATGTCGTCCGGGTACGTCGATCGAAGGTTGAGTGCGTGGCAGTCTTCGGTGCCTCCGCGTGCGGATGATAGGCGCTGCCAAGGGATTTCAGGAACGCTGAAAACACAATGATTCTCCCGCGTATGATGTTTGGCTATCAATAAACAGAGCCCGAGATAAAACCGAGAAAATCCCTATCTTCGTTTGTCTTATGTTTCGCCTCTTAAATAAATCTCGAACTGGTATGTCGAGGCGTCTGCGTCAGGACTTGTTATGATCGAGACACGACGTCGTGTCGGTGTCAAGAAAACGCCCCACCGTCATGGCGAGCGCAGCAAAGCAACCTCGGGAAACGCTACGCCCGGAGGTCGCCCGCTCCCCTGGGTTGCTTCGCTGCGCTCGCAACGATGGCGTGCGGGTTCTGGGAACGGCGCAGGCGCTCAAACCAGAGCGGAGTGCTGCCCGTCCAAAGATCCTGATGGGCGGATCCGGTCGGCGATGCAGGCCAGGGCGGCGAGGCCGAGCACCAGCCCGAATGGAACACCCGTCAGCCCGGCACCTTCGCGCAGGAGCGCGAACAGGGGCGTCGCGAGTAGGAACGCCCGCTCGTGGCGGCGCAGGCCGCCGGCGCGGTGCGCGGTGAGCACCAAGAGCAGCGTCGCCGGGACCAGTGGCACGAGGTCGTAGACCGGCAGATAGGGCGAGAGCAGCGGCGCGGCGGCGAGCAGGGCGGCGGCACGCAGGTTCGGCTCCACAGGTTTCGTCCAGGCCCGGATGGCCAGCCCCAGCGCGAGGGCGGCCACCACCGCCTGGAGCGCCCAGGCGGCGGCGATCGGGCCGCCCCAAAGGCGCACGGCCCCGAAAGCGCTGGCGTTGAGCTCGAGCCCGGCTGCAGCCTTCTGCAGGATGATCCGGTTGGTCTCGCCCAACGTACCGACGAAGCCGATCCAGGGCGCGGTACCGAACAGGGCGAGCGAGGCGAGGCACAGGGCGAGCACGGTGGCGAGGCAGGAGGTCAGGCAGACCCTGCGGCCGGTGATCAGCAGGAGCAGCGGCGCCAGGGCGGCGAAATGGGGCTTGTAGGCCAGCAGGCCGAAGCACAGGCCGGCGAGCCAGGGGCGGCGGTCCACCAGCAGCGTCCCGAAGGTCAGGAGCGCGGCGGTGAACAACCCGTTCTGGCCGTAGGAGAGCGTGCAGTACACCAGCGGATGGGCGACCGCGATCCAGGCCGCATCCCGCCGGCCGGCGGCGAACCGCATCGCCCAGGTGAAGACCGCCAGCGAGAGCGCCGTCCAGAGCAGGAAGGCGGGCTGTGGCTCCGGGATGGCGAAGGCGGCGGCGGGCATCAGGAAGACCGGCGGGTAGTGCCAGGCGAAGCGGCATTCCGGCCCGAAGGCGGCCTTCAGGTTTTCGAGATGGACGGGCAGGTCGTAGGGCTCGCCGCCGCGTCCTTCGAGGGCGGCCCGGCCGGCCACCCAGACCTGGCTGAAATCGTTGCCCAGCATGTCGCCGTACCAGTTCCGGCGCGGCTCCGGCCCGGTGCCGAACACGCCGACAACGATGGCGAGCGTGAGCGGCACCAGCACCCAGGCGGCCCGCTTGGCGAAGGCGAACAGCCGCGCATCGCTGCCGGCGAGGTCCTTGAGATCGGCCCAGAGCGCGGCCGGACGGAATCCCGACGCTTCGATCGTGATGGGCGCGGACATGGCGGCTTTCGGCGGCGATCTATCGCGTTGAGCCTAGGCGCAGCCGGTTCCGGCGCCGTTAACGTGCGGTTTGCCCAACGGCGCGGGTTGTGCGAGAGGGGCGCGGCTGCGACATTCGCGCCGTCAACGGGGGCGGCGATGACGATGCGAGCGGACGACGCCTCCCCCGCCCCGCGCGTCCTGATCTACAGCCACGATACGTTCGGGCTCGGCCACCTGAGGCGTTCGCGGGCGATCGCCAACGCGATCGTGGCATCGAACCGCGGTGCGCGGGCGATGATCATCTCCGGCTCGCCGGTGATCGACCGCTACGCCTTCGCATCGGGGGTCTACACCGTGCGGTTGCCGCCGGTGACCAAGTTCGCGGACGGCAATTATGCCAGCCTCGACAATGCCACGCCGCTCGCGCGCACGGTCGAGCAGCGCGCCGCGATCATCACCCGGACCGATGCTAGCTTCGCCCCCGACCTGATTCTGGTCGACAAGGAACCGGCCGGGTTCCAGGGCGAGCTGATGCCGGTGCTGGAAGCCGCTTCCGCCCGGGGCCCCCGCCTGGTGCTGGGCCTGCGCGACGTGCTCGACGATGCCGACCGCCTCGTGCCCGAATGGGAGCGCAAGGGCGCCGCCGAGACCATGGCGCGGTTCTACGACGAGATCTGGGTCTACGGCCTCAGCCGCATCCACGAGCCGCTCGCGGCCCTGCCGATGGAGCCCGACATGGCGGCGCGGATCGCCTTGCGGCTGATCTATACCGGCTATCTCCGCCGGGAGGTCCCGGAGATGCGCGCGGGCCGTGAGGAGCCCGCCATCGCCCGGGGGCCGTTCGTGCTGGTCACACCCGGCGGCGGCGGCGACGGCGCCGCGCTGATCGACTGGGTGATCGCCGCCTACGAGACCGATCCCGGCATTCCCCTGCCCGCGCTGATCGCGTTCGGCCCGTTCCTCGATGATGCCACCCGCGACGGCTTCACCGCTCGGATCGACCGGCTCGGGGGAAGGATCGCGGCGATCACCTTCGACAGCCAGATCGAGTTCCTGATGCGCAAGGCGGCCGGGGTCGTGGCGATGGGCGGCTACAACACCTTCTGCGAGATCCTGTCCTTCGATCTGCGGGCGATCCTGGTGCCGCGGACCGAGCCGCGCCGGGAGCAGGCGATCCGGGCGCTGGCGGCCGAGCAGCTCGGCCTCGCCCGGGTTCTGCTGGAGGCCGATGGCCGCGCCCCCGCCCGCATGGCCGCGGCGCTCCGCGCCCTGCCCAACCAGAGCGTACCGTCGCGGGTCTTGGTGCCCGGCCTGCTCGACGGGCTCGACGCGGTCGCCCGCCGGGTGCGGGTACTGGCCGGCCAAGGCAGGATCGGCATCCGCGCGCGGGCCATCTCGTGACGCATCAGCGTATCGCGGTGGTGCTGAAGGGCTATCCGCGCCTGTCCGAGACCTTCATCGCACAGGAGCTGCTGGCCCTGGAGCGGCGCGGCCTGCCCCTGGAGATCTGGTCCCTGCGCCGGCCGACCGACCGGGCCCGCCATCCGATGCACGCGGCGATCCAGGCGCCCGCCGCCTACCTGCCCGAATATCTCCGCGACGCGCCCCTGCGGGTTCTGCGCGGCCTCGGCGCCGCCCTGCGGCGGCCGCGCCTGCCGGCTTTGCTCGCCCTGTTCGCGCGCGATCTGTGGCGCGATCCCACCGCATCGCGCCTGCGCCGCCTCGGACAGGCGCTGGTGCTCGCCCGCGAGCTGGCGCCCGAGGTCAGCCATATCCACGTGCATTTCCTGCACACGCCGGCCAGCGTCGCCCGCTACGCCGCGCTGCTCACCGGGCGGCGCTGGAGCTTTTCGGCCCACGCCAAGGACATCTGGACGACGCCGGCCTGGGAGCTCTCCGAAAAGCTGCGCGATGCGGCCTGGGGGGTGACCTGCACCCGCGATGGGCTCGCCCGCCTCGAAGCCCTGGCGCCGGGCCGGACGCGGCTCGCCTATCACGGCCTCGACCTCGCCCGGTTCCCCGCCGCGCCGCCGCCGCGCGAGCCCCGGGACGGGACCGATCCGGGCGCGCCGCTGCGGCTGCTCTGCGTCGGCCGCCTGGTCGCCAAGAAGGGCCATGACGACCTAATCGACGCGCTGGCTGCCCTGCCCCCCAGCCTGCATTGGCGTCTCGACCTGATCGGCGGCGGCGAGCTGCGCGGCGTTCTGGAGGCGCGCGTTCGCGAGCGGGGCTTGTCCGAGCGAATCGCCTTCCGGGGTGCCCTGGCGCAGCCGGAGGTGGTCGCGGCGATGCGCGCGGCCGACCTGTTCGTGCTGCCGACCAAACCCGCCCCGGGGGGCGACCGGGACGGGCTGCCCAACGTGCTGATGGAGGCTGCGAGCCAGGCGCTGCCGATCCTGGCCACCGCCTTCGCGGGCACACCGGAATTCATCGCCGACGGCGAACACGGCATTCTGGTCGCCCCCGGCGACCCCCCCGCCCTCGCCGAGGCCCTGGCCCGCCTCGCCGCGGACCCGGCCCTGCGCCTGCGCCTCGGTGCGGCGGCGCGGGTGCGGCTCGTGCAGAACTTCTCCGAAGCCGCCGCCGTCACCCTGATCGCGGCGGCCTTGCGGGCTTCGGCGGGCCTTCCCCCGCCCACCGAGGCCGCGGAACCGGAGCTCACCGCGTGCGCGTCCTGATCGCGGTCACGCATCTCCTCGGGGCCGGCCATCTCACGCGCGCCGCCGCCCTGGCGCGGGCCTTCGCCGCGGCGGGACACGAGGCGCTGCTGGTCTCGGGCGGAAGGCCGGCGCCGATGGTCCGGCCGGAGGGCCTGCGCCTGGTGCAGCTGCCGTCGCTCCACGTCGTCGGCACCGATTTCTCGCGGCTGCTCGGTCCGGATGGACACCCGGCCGACGCAGCGCTGATCGCCCGGCGCCGCGCGCTTCTGCTGGACGCCCTGGCGGATTTCGCCCCCGATGCGGTGATCACCGAGCTGTTCCCCTTCGGCCGCCGCGCGCTGGCCGCCGAGTTCCTGGCCCTGGTGGATGCCGCGCAGGCGCACCGGCCGCGCCCGCTGGTCCTGGCCTCCGTGCGCGATATCCTCGTCGCCTCCGCGAAGCTCGAGCGGATCGCGCAGGCGCATGAGCGGGTGGCACGGCTCTACGACGCCGTGCTGGTCCACGGCGACCCGGCCCTGGTGCCCCTCGACGTCTCCTGGCCCCTCGATGCCGGGACCGCCCAAAAAATCCGGTACACCGGCTATGTCGATGAGGGCACGGCTGCCGTTCCGGCGGCCACGCGCAGCGGCGTGCTGGTCGCGGCCGGATCCGGGCCGGCGGGGCTCTGCCTTCTGCGGGCAGCCGCCGCGGCGGCCCGGCTGCAGCCGTCGCTCGGCTGGCGGATCCTCGCCGGGCACGGCGTGCCGGAGGACGATCTGGCGGCCCTCAGCCACGGCCTGCCCGAGGGCACGATCGCGCGGGCGCGCCCCGATTACCGAACCCTGCTCGCCGGTGCGGCCCTGTCGGTGAGCCAGTGCGGCTACAACACCGCCATCGACCTCCTGGCGACCGCGACCCAAGCGGTGCTGGTGCCGTTCGAGGCCGGCGGCGAGACCGAGCAGCGGCTGCGCGCAGAATGCCTCGCCGGACGTGGCCTCGCACGGGTTCTGCCGGAGGCGGACCTCACCGCGGCATCACTCCTGCAAGCGGTGGATGCCCAGCTCGGCGCCAAGCCGCCCGAGGGGCATGGGATCGATCTCGGCGGGGCGGCGCGGACGGTTAAAATCGTGGAGGATTTTTTTGGGGTGGGCCGGGCGGTGCCGGACGTGGCGGAGGGCCCCAGTCCCGTGCGGGAGAGGGACAGCGTGAGGGCTGCGACTTCTCCGGAAAGACCGGGTCCCTCACCCCAACCCGCTCCCGCACGGGAGAGGGGGCGCGTCGCGGGCGGCACGCAGTGGGCCCTGAGCCTTGCCGCCATGCCGGATCAAGACATCGGTGTCCAACACGCGCACTTCCCTCCCCCCTTTGCGGGGGAGGGTGGCCCCCGAAGGGGGTCGGGAGAGGGGCAGCGCGACGCTACGGGTTTCGGTTCCCGGCACGCCCTGTCCGGAGACGGCGCTCCCCTCTCCCCCCCTGCTGCGCAGGGTACCCTCCCCCGCAGAGGGGGGAGGGAGAGCGCGCATCTCAGCTTCACCGCACTACGAAAAACCCTCGACGACCTTGCCGCCTGCGGCCAGCGCGTGCCGTTCTGGTGGCGGGACGACGATGCGGTGGCGGCTTCCCCGGCCCTCGACCGGCTGATCGATCTCGCCGAGACGCATGCCGTCCCGGTCCTGTTGGCCGCCATCCCGGCCCGGATCGAGCCATCCCTTCGAGAACGGTTGGCCGCGGCAGAGAAGACCGTCCGCGTCGCCGTCCACGGCTTGGCCCATCACAACCACGCCCCACCGGGCGAGAAACCCGCTGAGTTCGGCGCGCATCGCCCGATCGACGTGCTGATGGCGGATGCCGCGGCGGGCCTGCGGATCGCCCGGGAGCGGCTGCCGGAGGCGGCGCTGCTTCCGGTCTTCGTGCCGCCGTGGAACCGGCTCGCGCCGGATCTCGCCGCCGCTCTGCCGGGGCTCGGCTATCGCGGGCTGTCCTCCGTGCCCGGGCCGGCGATCCCCGGTTTGGTCCGGCTGGACGCGACGCTGGATCCGATCGACTGGCGCGGTACCCGGTCGCTGCGCGACCCCGAAGCCTTGCTGCGGGACTTCGCCACCCGCATCGCCCGCGACCCGACGCGGCCCATCGGCCTGCTGACGCATCACCTGGCCCACGACGCCGCGCTCTGGGCTTTCGTCGCCGGCCTGCTGGAGACGTGCTGCGGACATCCGGCCGTGACATGTTTGGATCCGCGACGCCTATTCCTGGGCGTCCCAGTGGAAACCGGCGCAGCGGGATCTAATCTTTCGGTCTCCCCCGCTGCGAGGAACGGTTGAGCTCGCTTCTGTCCATCCGCGACCTGGCTGTCGCGTTCCGCACGGAGACCGGACCGTTCGAGGCGCTGCACGGACTGTCCCTCGACGTGATGCGCGGGCGCACCCTGGCGCTGGTCGGCGAATCCGGCTCGGGCAAGTCGGTGACCGCGCAGGCGATCATGGGCATCCTGCCTGTCGCCGCGTCGATCACCCGTGGAAAGATCCTGTTCCGCGACACGTCGGAACGCACCGATATCGCCCGGCTGGACACCGAGGGCTCGGCGATGCGGGCGATCCGCGGGCAGCGGATCGCGATGATCTTCCAGGAGCCGATGACCTGCCTGTCGCCGCTCCATACGATCGGCGACCAGATCGGCGAGGCCCTGCGCATCCATACCGGTGCCGACCGGCGGGAGGCCGATGCCCGCACCCAGGAGGCCCTGGCCCGGGTCGGCTTCCCGGATCCGAAGCGCGCCCTGAAGACCTATCCGTTCGAACTCTCCGGCGGCCTGCGCCAGCGCGCCATGATCGCCATGGCGCTGATCCTGAAGCCGGCCCTTCTGGTCGCCGACGAGCCGACCACGGCGCTCGATGTCACCACCCAGGCGCAGATCCTCGCCCTGCTGGCGCGGCTCCAGGACGAGACCGGCATGGCGATCCTGCTGATCACCCACGATCTCGGGGTGGTCGCCAACATCGCTCACGACGTCGCCGTGCTCTACCGCGGTCGGCTGGTCGAGGCCGGTCCCCGCGACACCGTCATGCGTGCGCCCGGCCACGCCTATCTGAAGGCGCTGCTCCACGCGGTGCCGCGGTTCGACATGGCCCCGGGCGAGCGTCTCACTCCGATCCGCCCGGCCCGCGCGGAGATCCCCCCGGTCCAGCCGCGGGAGAAGCCCGCGGGGCCGCTGCTGCGGGTCGAGAACGTCAGCAAGCGCTATACGCTCCGGTCGGGCCGCCTGTGGCAGAAACCGAAGATCGTCCAGGCCGTCTCCGAGGTGTCGCTGAGCCTGGCGGCCGGGGAGACCCTGGGGCTGGTGGGCGAATCCGGCTCCGGCAAGACCACCGTCTCGAAGATGATCATGCGGGCGCTCGAGCCGGATTCCGGGAGAATTTTGTTCGACGACGGCACCGGCCCGCGGGACGTTCACAGGCTGACGGGCGACGCCCTGTTCGCCTACCGACGCACGGTGCAGTTCGTGTTCCAGGACCCCTACGCGTCTCTGGATCCGCGCATGACCGTGCGCCAGATCCTGTCCGAGCCGATGGAGATCCACGGTATCCCCGCCGCCGAGCGGCGCGCCCGCTGCCGGGAGCTGATGGCGATGGTCGGGCTGGAGGCGAGCGGTCTCGGCCGTTACCCGCACGCCTTCTCGGGCGGACAGCGCCAGCGGATCGGCATCGCCCGGGCCCTGGCCCCGCGCCCCCGTCTATTGGTGCTGGACGAGCCGGTCTCGGCGCTCGACGTCTCGGTGCAGGCGCAGATCCTGAACCTTCTCAAGGATTTGCAAGCGGCCCTCGGCCTGTCCTACCTGATCGTCTCCCACAACCTGGCAGTGATCGATTACATGGCGGATACGATCAGCGTGATGTGCCGGGGCCGGATCGTCGAGGAAGCGCCCCGCGCCGCCCTGTTCCGCCGCCCGGTCCATCCCTACGCCCAGGCGCTGCTCGCCGCCGTGCCGGACCCGAGCCTCGACCACCCGCTGGATTTCGCCGCGATCACCGGCGACCAGAACGACCCGAGCCGCTGGGCGGCGCCCTACCGGCTCGCTGCGGACGAGGCCGGGATCATGCGGGCGATCGAGCCGGGCCACCGGGTCCGGTTCTCGACCGTGCAGGACGCGGAGGCCGCCTGATGCAGCCGCGCCCGCCCGTGCTGCTGGAACGCCTGCGCCGAAAGGTGCTGTCGCCCCTGTTCGACCGCCTCGGCTACGACCTCGTGCCCGCCGCCCCCGACTGGAGCCACCGGCCGACCTCGCCGCGGGAGGTGACCACCCTGCTCGAATCCGCAGCCGCGATCCTGGAGCAGGATCTTTCGGCCGCAGGCCTGACGCCGGAAGGTGATCTCGTGGAGAGCGTGCGGCACTTCTGGGACTTGATCCCCACCGCCCCGGTCCGCCAGCGCCGGGGCGGCAGCGGCTTCAACGGCGCGCTGCAGCTCTACGTGGCGATGCGGGCCCTGAAGCCGGATTTCGTGATCGAATCGGGCGTGTTTCGCGGGCTCACCACCTGGGTGATCCGCATGGCCCGGCCTTCCGCAAAGATTTTCTGCCACGATCCCGACCTGTCCGGCCTGCAATACCGCGACCCCCAGGCCCGCTACAGCACCGCCGATTGGTCCACAGCCGACTGGTCCGGCATCGATCCAACTCGCACAGTGGCGTTCTTCGACGATCACGTCGCCCAGGGGCGCCGGGTCGTGGAGGCCCACGCCCGCGGCCTGACGCGCTTGGTGTTCGACGACGACGCCGCCGGTCACCGGATCCACGCTCATGGCGGCCCGGCGCACCCGCCGCCCGCGATGATCACCGGCCCCGTGCACAGCCCCGAGCCGATCCGCTGGACCCGCAACGGCCGGCACTTCGAGCAGCCGGCCGACGACGCGCTGGTGCGGGAGGCGGCCGGCCTGATCGCCCGGGCGCACGCCTTCGACGATCTCCACCGGACCACGGGCTATTCGCCGGCGCGGCTGACCTATGTGGTGCTGCATCCTGCGGGGGACGGGTCGTGAGCGGGGCTGACAGGCACGACGCTTTCCCCTCTCCCCTTCTCTGTGGGGGAGGCTGGCCCCTGCGTGAGCAGGGGTCGGGAGAGGGGCACCGGCGCTCAGGACAAGGCGCGACCGCCGTCACGGGCGAAGCCCTATCCTGCACCGTCGCTCCCCTCTCTCCCCCGGCTCCGCAGGGTACCCTCCCCCGCAGAGGGGGAAGGGAAACCGGCGTCTCCCGTCGCGCCCTGATCGCCGGCGCCGGCGCCGCCGCCCTGCTCTATCGTCCGCGCAACGCGCTTGCCGACACGCCACCGGCCGACGCCCCCGCACCGCCGGAAAAACCCTTCGTGATCGACCTCGCCGCCCGGGGCCGCCGCACCGGGACCGCCGGCGGGACGATCCGCACCCTGATCGCCAAGGCCCGGGACGTCCGCTACCTGTCGGTCTACGGCTACACGCGGCTGGTCGGCTACGATGCCACGCTGCAGCTGCGGCCGGACCTGCTCGAACGGGTCGATGTCGCCGGTGGAGCCTTCACCTTCACGCTGCGCCAGGGCCATCGCTGGTCGGACGGTCACCCGTTCACCAGCGAGGATTTCCGCTACTATTGGGAGGACGTCGCCAACGAGAAGGCGCTGAGCCCCGAAGGGCCGCCGGCGTTTTTCCTGGTGGACGGCAAGCCGCCCCAGGTCGAGTTCCTCGACCCGATGACGATCCGCTACAGCTGGGACCGGCCGAACCCGATGTTCCTGCCGGCGCTCGCCGCGCCCCGGGATCCGCTGATCTACCGCCCGGCGCACTACCTCAAGACGGTCCATGCCCGCTATCTCGGCAAGGAAGCGGCCGACGCGAAGGCCAAGGCACTCAAGCTGCGCGGCTGGGCGGCCCTGCACAACCGCCTCGACGACAATTACGAGCTGAACAATCCCGATTGCCCGACCCTTCAGGGCTGGGTGCCGAAGACCCGCTCGCCGGCGACACGCTTCCGGTTCGAGCGCAACCGCAGCTATCACCGGGTCGACACCGCCGGGACCCAGCTGCCCTACGTCGACACGATCGTGATGGATGTCGCTTCCCAGGGGCTGCTGGTCGCCAAGACCAATGCCGGCGAGGCCGACCTGATGTTCCGCGGCCTGTCGATGCCCGACATTCCGAGCCTCAAGGAGGGCGAGAAGGCGCATCGCTACCGCACCAACCTGTGGCCGGTGGCACGGGGCTCCGAGATCGCCCTCTATCCGAACCTCACCACCCGGGATCCCGGCTGGCGGGCGCTGAACCGGGACGTGCGCTACCGCCAGG
Source organism: Methylobacterium sp. GXS13 (assembly GCF_001455965.1). GTDB lineage: Bacteria > Pseudomonadota > Alphaproteobacteria > Rhizobiales > Beijerinckiaceae > Methylobacterium. Next base: position 14,899 of record NZ_LKKO01000069.1, on the reverse strand, counting down.
CCCTGTCGCTGGCCATCGATCGACGCACGCTCAACAACACGCTGTTGTTCGGCCTCGGCGTTGAAGGCAACGACACGATCGTCTCCGACAGCCCGCTCTTCTCGCCGGAACTGCGCACGCTGCATGCGGGCTACGACCCGGCCCAGGCGACGCGCCTCCTCGACGCGGTGGGGCTGACCGGGCGCGACGGCTCCGGCATCCGCCTGATGCCGGACGGACGTCCGATGGAGCTGGTGGTCGACAGCGACGGCGAGGCCGAGATGGTGCTCGACGCGCTGCTGCTCATCACCGAGTTCTGGCGCGAGATCGGCATCCGCCTCGTCACCAAGCCGCAGGAACGGACGAACCTCCATCGCCGCTCGGTGGCCGGCATGACCGTGATGGTCGCCGCCCAAGGCCTCGACCTCGCGGTGCCGACCGCGATCATGCCGCCGACCGAGCTGAGCCCGGCCCAGCCCGAGCATTATGCGTGGCCACTCTGGAGCGCCCATGTCGAGAGCCGCGGCAAGTCCGGGGAGGCCTGCGACGTCCCGGAGGTGCAGCATCTCCTCGAACTCGACCGGCAATGGCGCCATACCGACGATGCCGAGAAACAAGCTGCGATCTGGCGCGAGATGCTGATGAACCACGCGCAGAATACCTGGGTGATCGGCACGGTGGCAGGTGCGCTCCAGCCGGTGGTCGGGGCCGACCGGCTGGTCAACCTGCCCGCGCGCGCCCTGTATTCCTGGGATCCCACCGCGCTCATCGGCGTGCAGCGCCTCGACGAGGTGTTCTGGGACAAGGCCGCCGACGCGCGCGCGGAGGCCCGGTGATCGTCGCGATCCTCCGCCGCGTCGTCACCATGGCGCTGACGCTCCTCGTCATCTCGGCGCTGGTGTTCTTCATCATCAAGCTGCCGCCGGGCGATTACCTCACCAACCGGATCATGGAGCTGCGCGCCACCGGCGAGGCGGGCTCCGTGGCCAAGGCCGAATTGCTGATCCGCCAATACGGCCTCGACCGGCCGGTCTGGCAGCAATACCTGATGTGGATCGGCCTGATGCCCGGCCCGGTCGGGTTCTCGGGGTTGCTTCAGGGCGATTGGGGCTGGTCGTTCGAGTACGACAAGCCGGTGGCCGATGTCGTCGGCGATGCCCTGTGGCTGACGCTGCTGATCAACCTGACCGCGGTGGTGTTCGTCCACGTGGTGGCGATCCCGGCGGCGATCTATTCGGCGACCCACCGGCACACGTTCGGCGACGCGGTGGTGACTCTGCTCGGCTATGTCGGCCTCGCCGTGCCCGGCTTCCTGCTGGCGCTGATTTTGTTGTTCTACGCCAACCGCTGGTTCGACCTGTCGATCGGCGGCCTCTACGATTCGGCGCTGACCAACCAGCCCTGGGAGTGGCCCAAGATCCGCTCGCTCCTGGCGCATCTCGTGGTGCCGACCCTGGTGATCGGGCTGGGCGGCACCGCCGCCATGATCCGGCGGATGCGGGCGAATCTCCTCGACGAGCTGGCGAAGCCCTACACGGTCACGGCCCGCGCCAAGGGCCTGCCGCCGATGCGGGCGCTGCTCAAATACCCATTCCGGATGTCGCTGAACCCGTTCGTGGCCGATATCGGCAACCTGCTGCCCCACCTCGTCTCGGGCTCGGTGCTGGTCTCCCTGGTGCTGAGCCTGCCGACCGTGGGGCCGCTGCTGCTCGACGCCCTGCGCAGCCAGGACCAGTTCATGGCCGGGTTCATCCTGATGTTCGTCGCGGGCCTCACGCTGGTCGGCATGCTGATCTCCGACCTCATCCTGGTCTGGCTCGATCCGCGCATCCGCATGGGCGCGCGATGACAATCCCCATGATGCCAGAGACGGCCCGAGGCCATTTCGTCGATCCGGCGCCGTTCGAGCCGCAGGCGCTCGGCGAGGATCCCACGGGCAGCGCCTCGGCCTGGCGGCTGATCATCCGCAAGTTCCTGCGCCACCGGATCGCCGTGGCCTCGGCGCTGATCCTGCTGGCGCTCTACGCGACGGTGCCGTTCGTGGAGATGCTGGCCCCCTACGGCCAGGCCCGGCGCAACGGCGACTTCCTGCATGCCCCGCCCCAGGGCGTGCACCTGTTCCATGACGGGCGACTCGTCGGACCGTTCGTGTATCCCTACCGGGCCCATCTCGACCTCGACACGTTCCGACGGGACTACGTGGTCGATGCCGCGCGGCCGCAGCCCCTGCGCTTCCTCTGCCGCGGCGACGGCTATGTCTGGCTCGGGCTGATCCCCACAGATCTGCACGTCGTCTGCCCGCCGGAGGACGGCACCCTGTTCCTGCTCGGAACAGACCGGCTCGGGCGCGACCTCTTCTCCCGCATGATCTACGGGGCGCGGATCTCCCTCACCATCGGGCTCGTGGGCGTGGCAATCTCGTTCACGCTTGGCATGCTGTTCGGCGGCATTGCGGGCTATTTCGGGGGGATCGTCGATGCCGGGGTGCAGCGCCTGATCGAGGTGGTGCGCTCCCTGCCCGAGCTGCCGCTCTGGCTCGCCCTGTCGGCGGCTTTGCCGGCAAACTGGAGCCCGCTGCTGGTCTTCCTCGGCATCACCGTGATCCTCGGCCTGCTCGATTGGCCGGGTCTCGCCCGGGCGGTACGCGGCAAACTCCTGGCCCTGCGGGAAGAGGATTTCGTCCAGGCCGCCGAGCTGATGGGCGCCTCGCCCGCCCGGGTTATCGGCCGGCACCTGATCCCCAACTTCATGAGCCACCTGATCGCCTCGGCGACCCTGTCGATCCCGACCATGATCCTGGGCGAGACCGCCCTGTCGTTCCTCGGGCTCGGCCTCCGGCCGCCGGTGACGAGCTGGGGCGTCCTGCTCAACGAAGCGCAGAATCTGGCGGCGGTGCAGCTCTATCCCTGGCTGCTGCTGCCGGTGCTGCCGGTTCTGGTGACGGTGCTGGCCTTCAACTTCATGGGCGACGGACTGCGGGACGCGGCCGATCCGTATCACTGAGGCGGCGGATCGAATCCGCCCCGCTCATCGTGAGACCGCAGAGGCATCTGAAGAGCCGGCTTGTGTTGGCATCACGACAGAGTTCAAAGCGAAGCTTAACAACGCCATCGGCGATCACTCAGAGCATATTCATTCGGCAGACCCCTAAAATCGAGCCGATCCGCCAAAGATGTCAGTGGATACCGCGCATCACGCCAGTCATGTTCGATCTATGGCCGATGCGATACCAATGGCGAGAGGTGGATCGATCGCTTTAGGGAGTATTACCTATGCGCATGATCGCCTGTATTGTCGTGTTGGTCGTATCAGTGATCAATCCTGCCGCGGCTGATGATTTCCAAACGCAACGCGAACTCAACATCCTGAAGGACATCGAGTCCAACCAGCGCCAGCAACTCGAGTTTGCCCGCCAGCAGGCGCAGCGCGATAGCGAACGAGCTCGGCGAGAGCAAAACGCCTACGTCAACGCTCAGCGGGACGCGCAGAGTGCCCGCCGCTTCGATCGGCACTGATCGAGCCTACGTCCAGCCGTGAATGGCTCTCGGATCACGGCTGGGCGCCCTTACCCTGCCAGCGGCAGCGGCGCGATCCGGGTTGGCGCGGCGGCGCTCTTGCGCTCGAGGAGGCCCGGCGGCGGGACCGGAGCGTCGATCGTGCAGATCACGCCGGTCTCCTCATAGGTCAGCGTCACCTCGCCGGCCAGCTCGCGGGCGAGGCTGCGCTCGATCAGGCGGGAGCCGAAGCCGGTGCGGGTCGGCTTCGTCACCGGCGGGCCACCCCGCTCGGCCCAGCGCAGGTGCAGCCGGATCTCCGCCTCCCGCCGCACGGTCCAGGCGATCTCCACCGTGCCGCCTTCGACCGAGAGGGCCCCGTACTTCACCGCGTTGGTGCCGAGCTCGTGCAACGCCATGGCGATCGACAGGGCGAGCCGCGGCGGCAGGCGCAGGGCCGGGCCGATAACCTCAAAGCGGGAGGCATGGCCGTCGCCCGATTCGAGTGGACGGATCGCGTCCGCCACCACGGCCGACAGTTCGGCACCCTCCCAGCTTTCGCGGGTGAGGACGTCGTGGACACGGGCGAGTGCCAGGAGGCGTGCCTCGAACGCCGCTCGGGCCGCGTCCGCCTCGGGGCCCTCGAGATTGCGCAGGGACTGGCCGGCGATCGACTGCACCGTCGCGAGGGTGTTCTTCACCCGGTGGTTCAGCTCATGGATCAGGAGCAGCAGGTGCTCCTCGGCGAATTTCGCATCGGTGATGTCGATGTTGCAGCCAGTATAGCCGAGGAAGTTCTGATCGTCGTCGAGGCGCGGCACGCCCTCGCAGCGCAGCCAGCGCACCGCCTGGCTCCGGTCGATCACCCGGACCTCGGCGCGGAACGGCGCGCGGGCCTCGAAGGCCTCGGTGAAGGCCGCCCGGAAACCCTCCAGATCGTCCGCGTGGACGATCCGCTCCCACCCCTCATTGGTGAGCTGGGCTGCCGGGATCCCGAACATGTGCTCGAAATGGAGGTTCGCGAAGCTGACGCCCCCGCTCTCGTCGGTCATCCAGATCAGCGCCGGCGCCGAATCGGCCATGTGGCGGAACCGAGCTTCGCTCTCGCTAAGCGCGGTCAGGCCGCGCCGGGTGTCGGCGAGCGCCCGGTCGCGCTCCGCCTCGCGGGTGCGCAGCCGCACGGACGCATCGGACAGCACCGCTCCGAGCCGCCGGATCTCGTGGACCGGAGACGGCACCCGGGGGATCGCCTCGCCCCGCGAAAGCGCCGGGCCGGAGGCCGCCAGCAGCCGAAGCGGGCGCGAGACCCGGGACCAGAGGTTCACCGCCAGCACCGACGAGGTGGCGAGCACCAGCAGGCCGAAGCCCGCGAACGCCCAGATCCACCGGCGCACCCGCGCATCAACCAGGGCCTGCGGGATACTGGTGGCGACCATCCAGCCGGTGAGGCGCGAGCGCGCCTCGATGACCACCACCGGCTTGTGCTGGCGGTCCTGGCCCTCCCAGACGCCCGGCGTCGCCGTCTGCACTTGGCGCAGGCTCGCGAGCCGCGGCTTGCCGACGACGGCGTCCGGGTCCGGCAGGCGGGCGAGGACGAAGCCGTTCCGGTCCGAGATGCCGGTGGTCCAGCCGGGCACCACCTCGCGGGACAGGATGCCCTGGAGGCGCGCCAGCGGCACGGTGAAGCTGAGGATGTACGCGACCTCGCCGTCGATGATCACCGGCACGCCGACCGCGTAGGTCGCCTCGTTCGGCGTCGGGCCCGGAATGTAGCCGCTCACCATCGCGCGCTGGGCGCCCTGCGTCAGTTCCGGATCGAACGGCAGCGGCATCATCGGCAGCGGCGCGCTGCGCGGCACGCCGGTATTCACGACCTCCTGCCCGTTGGGCCGCCGCAGCAGCACATCGAGGTCGATCGATTCCCGCACGAGGCGCGCCTGGGCATCGAACGCCTCGAAATCGCTCTGCCGAATCCGCGGCGAGGTCGCCAGCGTCTGGAGCACCGAGACCAGACCGGCGGTGTCCCGGTCCAGCGACAGGCCGATGCCGCGCACATTTTCGCGAGCATCCTGCTCGAATCGGGCGCGCTCGGCCGAGGCGTAGCGCATCAGCAGGATGCTGGTGAACAGCAGCCCCGGGCCGATCAGGGCGATCACCAGGGCGATCAGGTAGACCTGTGTCGAGAAGCCGTTCTGCCCGAACCGGTGAAGCCGGCGCGACAGCCACGACCGGCGCGCGGGAAGGACCGCCGGGAGGTTCACGCCCTCGGCCTCCTGCTCCGGGCTCAAGCGGCGCCCGTCCCCGGCACGCGGTGCCCCGCGGGCTCCTCGCCGTTCCCTCGCTTCATGACCGGTCGATATGGCCGAGATCGCGCTCCGGGTCGAGGTGGTCGCGCACCCGCTGCTTGAGGGCTTTCACATCCGGGAACCCGCCGTCGCGGACCCGCTCCCACAAGAGCACGCCGGCGATCTCGATCCGGAACGCACCGCCGGTGGCGGGCATGAGGGCGACTTCACCCAGATCGTCGCGGAAGGTCGAGAGCAGTTCCTGGGCCATCCAGGCGGAGCGCAGCAGCCAGTTGCACTGGGTACAGTACGTGATCGCGACGCGGGGCCTTGCAGCCCGCGCACCGTTCTCCCCCATCACGTCGCTGTCGGGCCTGTCGCCCGCTTGCTCCTCGTGCATGGGGCCACAGCGCATCGCAGCGCTGGTCTTGTCAACCTCACGCGTGGTGCTTGACGTTTCGGGTCGCCACGCCCTAGAAGGCCCGACATCCGGTCGCCGCCTGTTCCAGGCGCCGTCGACCGCGTTGGTTCCGCCTATGGGGTTCGACCCTCGGCGGCACGGACGGTTAGCACAGCGGTAGTGCGTTCCCTTCACACGGGAAAGGTCGCAGGTTCGATCCCTGCACCGTCCACCATTCTCTCTCCTCCCCCGAAGGTCCGACGCGCGAGACATTTGCGTCGGTTTGCCACCCGAAAAGCCCGTGCTAAGGCCGCTGGATCGGTGAACGCACAAGCTTCGACCCGGCATCAACCGGGCAAGGCGGCACGAGCAGGGTAAGGGCGGGAACAGCCATGAAGGACATCCTCGACAAGCTCGCGGAGCGGCGGGCCCAGGCGCGCCTGGGCGGCGGCGAGAAGCGCGTCGAGGCCCAGCACAAGCGCGGCAAGCTCACGGCGCGCGAGCGGATCGAACTCCTCCTCGACCACGGGTCGTTCGAGGAATTCGACATGTTCGTGCAGCACCGCTCCACCGATTTCGGCATGGAGAAGCAGAAGATCCCCGGCGACGGCGTCGTCACCGGATGGGGCACGATCAACGGCCGCACGGTCTTCCTGTTCTCGAAGGACTTCACGGTGTTCGGCGGCTCCCTGTCGGAGGCGCACGCCCAGAAGATCGTGAAGGTTCAGGACATGGCGCTGAAGATGCGCGCCCCGATCATCGGCATCTTCGATGCCGGCGGCGCGCGCATCCAGGAGGGCGTTGCGGCGCTCGGCGGCTACGGCGAGGTCTTCCGCCGCAACGTCATGGCCTCGGGTGTGATCCCGCAGATCTCGGTGATCATGGGCCCGTGCGCGGGCGGCGACGTCTACTCGCCGGCCATGACCGACTTCATCTTCATGGTCCGCGACACGAGCTACATGTTCGTGACCGGCCCGGACGTGGTGAAAACCGTGACCAACGAGGTCGTGACCGCGGAGGAGCTCGGCGGCGCCAAGGTCCACACCACTAAATCCTCCATCGCGGACGGCGCGTTCGAGAACGACGTGGAGGCGATCCTGCAGATCCGCCGCCTGCTCGATTTCCTGCCGGCCAACAACATTGAGGGCGTGCCGGAGATCGAGAGCTTCGACGATGTCGACCGGCTCGACATGTCGCTCGACACCCTGATACCCGACAACCCGAACAAGCCCTACGACATGGGCGAGCTGATCCGCCGGGTGGTCGACGAGGGCGACTTCTTCGAGATCCAGGCGGCCTATGCCCGCAACATCATGACCGGCTTCGGCCGGATCGAGGGCCGCACGGTCGGGTTCGTCGCCAACCAGCCGATGGTGCTGGCCGGCGTGCTCGATTCGGATGCCTCGCGCAAGGCCGCCCGGTTCGTGCGCTTCTGCGACGCCTTCGCGATCCCGATCGTGACCTTTGTGGACGTGCCGGGCTTCCTGCCGGGCACCGCGCAGGAATATGGCGGTCTGATCAAGCACGGCGCCAAGCTGCTGTTCGCCTATTCGCAGGCGACGGTGCCGCTGGTCACGATCATCACCCGCAAGGCCTTCGGCGGCGCCTATGACGTGATGGCGTCCAAGCATGTCGGCGCCGACCTCAACTACGCCTGGCCCACCGCGCAGATCGCCGTGATGGGCGCCAAGGGCGCCGTGGAGATCATCTTCCGCAGCGAGATCGGCGACCCGGAGAAGATCGCCGCCCGCACCGGCGAGTACGAGGACCGGTTCCTCTCACCCTTCGTGGCGGCCGAGCGCGGCTATATCGACGAGGTGATCATGCCACACTCGACCCGCCGCCGAATCGCCCGGGCGCTGGGCATGCTCCGCACCAAGGAGATGGAGCAGCCCTGGAAGAAGCACGACAACATCCCGCTCTGAGGCGTACCACGCGGGGCGGCGGCTTCCGCCGCCGGTCTTTCAGCTCCGGTCGCTGTGCTCGATCACCGCGCACAGGGTCAGAGGCCCCTTGTCGGGCGAGACCATGGTCGAGCAGGTGATGCGAGCGCCGCCCAGGTCGACATTGCTGTGCCGCAGGCGGACGGCGTCGGCCTGGGCGCGGTGCGCGGCTTCCGTGATCGTCGCGGCGTCGATGCCGGTGACCGCGTGACCGGCCCGGCCGAAGGTATCGTAATACACGTCCGGCGGGTTCGCCCCACGATACTGGGCGCCGACCGAGGACAGGTCCGGTGTGCCGCAGGCGAGGGAAAGGGTCATGTCCGGGCCGGCGGTGAAGCTGGCATAATCGCTGCGCCGCTCGGTCGCCTTCGCAGCCGTCTCCGCCGTGACCTTGTCGATCAGCGTGTCACAGGATTGCGCCCGGGCGGGGCCGGGACCGGCTACGAGGACGCCCAGGGCAAGGATGGAGAGGAGTGCGCGCATCGCTAGAACATAGCGCTGGAACCGGGACCCGCGAGGGGCGCGGCGTTCGGGCGCTGCTGGTCCAGCAGCCGACCTCGCGACGCTGGCCGGCGGCATCGGTCGGATGTTCCTCAAGCAGGCAGCGCTTCAGCCGACTGATAGCCTTGCGTTGCAATGCGCTTGGCGCCGAATAGGCGCCGGCCAACGACGTCACCATGTCGCTCCGGTCGGCACGCTCCGCGACCGTGAGGTGTCGGTGCAGCAGGGGAATCGACGGGTCGGCAACCTGAGAGAAAGGCCGACGCGCCTGCGTGTATCGCCAAGCGCTCGAACGCGGCGGACATCGCGTCGATCCCGAGGGGCGTCTCCAGGAACTCTAGGATCTGCGTCTTCTCGCTCGCCGTGACCGGGCTCCCGGTCCGCACGATCTGAATCATGCGTATGAGTGCGGCCAAGCGCACATCGTGGACACGCTCCGAGGACGTGCCGAACACGTCCTCCAGAACGGATCTCGGCCGCCGCTGAAGCCTCTGCGTGTCTCGGTCGACCTCATTAAGGTCTTGAACCGTGCGCTGCGCCCGCAAGATCCAGAACAGGATGGCGGCCAGGATACCCACCACGGCGATGAGGATCGGCAAAGCGGCCTCGCCCTCGATTCGAGACCGCAATATCACCGCGCTGAATAAGCCCGGTCCATTTGACGCATGCCGTCCGGCGACGGTCGGCTAGCGGACCGGGATCAGGCGGCACTCGCCCCGGCATCCGCAGATCCGAGCTCCAGCAAAACGATCTCGGGCGGCACGCCGAAGCGCACCGGGATCCGGCTCATGCCGAAACCGCCGGACACGATCAGGTGGCGCCCGTCCTGGATGACGTGGCCGTAGGCGTAATCGTGCCCGCGCACCCGCCGGATTGCGGGCGAATGCCCGAACAGCCGGATCTGCCCGCCATGGGTATGGCCGGCGAGCGTCAGCGAAACCCTGTCGGGCACGTCGGCGAAGATGTCGGGCTCGTGGGCCATCAGGATCACCGGCGCGTCGTCGGTGATCATGCCGAGGGTCGCAGGCAGGTCGTCGAGGCCCACATCGAAGCTGTTGAAGAACGGCTGCTGATCGGCGAGGCCGGCGAGCCAGAACGGCCGGCCGTCCTTCACCAGCCGCACCGCCCCATTCTCCATCACGGGAATCCCGCGGGCCTCCAGCAGATGCTTGACCGCGGGCGAGCCACGCCGGGAGCGCTGGACGGCGTGGTCGTCCCACCAGTCGTGGTTGCCCAGGATGGCATGGGTGCCGAGCGGCGCCTTCAAGCCCTCGACCATCCGGGCGAACTGCTCGAGCGGCAGCTTGCGCCAGGCGATCTTGCCGGCCGGGTAGTCGCCGAGCATCAGCACGAGGTCGGGCTTCAACGCGTTGGTCGCGTCGATGATCTCCGCCACCCGGTCGAACGGCATATACGGCTCGCAGATGTGAAAATCCGCTAGCACCGCCACGCGCAGGCGGAGGGCCGGATCCCAGCGCGGCAGAGCGGGCGCGTACGGCGTCACCACCAGCCGGTGCAGCGGCTCGACATCGACGGCGTAGACGCCGGTGGCCGCCACGAGCCCGGCGCCGGCGCCTAGTCCGGTCAGGAACTGCCGTCGGCTCGGCACGATCAGCATGGGGTATCCAAGGCTCTCGAAGTGACCTGCGAGCCGCTAAGCGCGCAGTCCGGCGAAACCGGGGCGCCGCCAGCCTGGCACGAAGACGCTTCAGCGAGTCTGAATTCCGCACCCGGCGATGGTCTGCGGCGACGGGCAGGCTATAACGGGCGGACAACGCCGCAAGAAACGTCCGGACCCCAATGTTGAACCGCCCCCTGCGCATCGGCACCCGCGGCAGCCCGATGGCCCTCGCACAGACCGGGATGGTGCGCGACAAGATCGTGGCGGCCAATCCGGGGCTCGAAACCGAGCTGGTGGTGGTCACCACGGTGGCCGACAAGATCCTCGATCGCCCCCTCTCCGAGATCGGCGGCAAGGGCCTGTTCACCAAGGAACTCGAGCAGGCACTGTTCGCCGACGAAGTCGACGTCGCGGTCCATTCCATGAAGGACGTGGAGACCTGGCTGCCGGACGGTCTGGTGATCGGCTGCATTCTGGAGCGGGACGACCCGCGCGACGCGTTCCTGTCCCCGCATGCGGATGGGCTCGCCGGCCTTCCGCAGGGCGCAAGGGTCGGTACCTCGTCGCTGCGGCGGGGCGCGCAGGTGCTGATGCACCGGCCGGACTTGAAGGTCGTGCCGCTGCGGGGCAACGCGAACACCCGGATGCGCAAGCTCGAATCCGGCGAATGCGACGCCACCCTGCTGGCGCTCGCGGGGCTGCAGCGCCTCGGCCTGCAGGACATGGCCCGCAGCATCCTGTCGGTGGACGAGATGCTGCCGGCGGTGGCGCAGGGCGCGCTCGGGATCGAATGCCGGATCGATGACGCCGCGATCCGCGATCTGCTGGCGCCGATCGCCTGCGCCCGCACAACCACGGCGATCGCGGCCGAGCGGGCGCTGCTCGCCGAGCTCGACGGCTCCTGCCGGACCCCGATCGCCGCCCTGGCGCGGATCGACGGCGACCATCTCACGCTCGACGGGCTGCTGTTCCTGCCCGACGGCAGCCGGCACTGGGCCGTCTCCCGGCAGGGCCCGGCGGCGGAGGCCGAGCGGATCGGCCGCGAGGCCGGCGCGGTGCTGAAGGACGCGGCAGGCGACACCTACACGCGGCACCTGCAATAGCTGGCGGCGTCAGCAGACCAACGACCATCCCAATTCCCGCATCCGGCTGAGATTGGGATTGTCCGACCGCAACCGGCTCACTCCCGCGCGTCACCGCGTGCGCGGTCGCGGCGGATGCTGCGGCGGACCGTGATGAGCTGCCAGAGGCCGAGCCCGAAGGCCAGGGCGAAGACCAGCCCGATATCGAAGGCGGCGAAGAGGCCGTCGCTCATGGGCCACCTTCACGATGGGGCGGAGCGGCCGTAAGCCTCGCGCTCGCGCATCCGCTCGATCAGCTCGAGCACGTGCACCACCCGGCCGCCCACGTCCCACCAGGGCCGCAGCACGGAAAGCCGTCGATCGGGCAGAGGCGGCTGACGCATCACCGCGTCGATCAGGAACGCGACTTCCGGAAGGGCCGGCGCCGCGAGGCCGGGTGTGGCCGGACCGGCGCGGAGGGCGCGGGCGATCAGGGTCAGCTTGCGCGCGGTGCCGACCCGGGCGCGGGTGCTGATGGAATCATGATCCTGCACCGCCACGACGCGACCGATCTCGGCATAGATCAGCGCGGCAGCCCGGATCGCCGGGCGGCAGGGCGATGGCAGCGCCGCGATGCCGGCCTCGGCCCGGCGATAGAGTCCGTCCGCCTCGGCGAGCAGCCGGGCGACAACGCCGGCGAGCGCCGGGCTCGGCCGCGGATCAGCCAGGAACGCGACGGGGTCGAGCCCGGCCGCGACCATCCAGTCGAGGGGCAGGTAGAGCCGGCCCATCCGGGCATCCTCGCCGACATCGCGGGCGATATTGGTGAGCTGCATGGCGGCGCCGAGATCGCAGGCGCGGGCGAGCGCGTCGGGCGAGCGTGCGCCCATGATCAGCGCCATCATGGCCCCGACCGAGCCCGCCACCCGCGCGGCGTAGGCGTGCAGCGCGGACAGATCGGGGTAGCGCTGGCCCTCCGCATCCCAGGCAAAGCCCTCGATCAGCGCGTAGGGCAGGGCTTCGGGGATCGCGTAACGACCGACGATCTCCGAGAAGGCCCGGTCGGCCGGCGTATCTGCCGGAGTGCCGGCATAGGCCAACGCGACCCGGCGGCCGAGCCGCGCCACCGCGTCGCGGCGGTCGGAGGCGGTGGCGGCGTCGTCGACGAGGTCGTCGGAGAGCCGGCAGAAGGCATAGAGGCCGTAGGCCGCCTCGCGCACCTCGCCGGGGAGCAGCCGTCCGGCGGCGAAGAAACTCTTCGAGCCGGCCCGGATCGCAACGCGGCAGGCGGTGCGGTCGGCGGCGGCTGCGAATTCAGGCGGAAACACGGGCATCCGGAACCACAAGATCGAGGATACGGGCGGAGGAAAGCACGCCGGGCAGACCCGCCCCGGGATGCGTGCCGGCTCCCACCAGATACAGATTGCGGACGTCGCCCGACCGGTTGTGTGGCCGGAACCACGCGGATTGGGTCAGCACCGGCTCCAGGCCGAAGCCCGAGCCGCGGTAGCTCTGGAAATCGTCCTGGAATTCCTGGGGCGTCGTGACCTTCGAGGTCACGATGGCGTCGGACAGACCGGGCAGGACGCTCGATTCGAGCATTTCGGCGATCCGGCGCCGGTACGGCTCGGCGAGGGCGCCCCAATCCTGGCCGCCGGCCAGGTTCGGCACCGGCGCCAGAACGTAGAACGCGTCGCAGCCCGGTGGCGCGAGGCTCGGATCCGTGGCGGTGGGCCGGTGCAGGTAGAGACTCGCATCCTCGGCCAGCACCTTCTTGTCGAAGATGTCGGCCAGCAGGCCGCGATAGCGCGGCCCGAGCAGGATCATGTGGTGGGCGACGTCCGGGTAGCGGCGCTTCGTCCCGAAATACCAGACGAACAGCCCCATCGAGGAGCGCGCGCGCTTCAGCCGCCCGGAACTCCAGCGCCGGGGTTTCGGCAGCAGCCGCGCATGCGTCACCGCCGAATCGGCGTTCGAGACCACGAGATCGGCCGCGATCGTTTCCCCACCGGCGAGTTCGACGCCGGTCGCAGTCCCGTTCTCGACCCGGATGCGGTCGACGTCGACGCCGAGCCGGACCCGGCCGTTCTGGCTCCGGATCAGCCGGACCAGACCATCGACCAGCTTGCCCGTGCCGCCCATGGCGAAATGGACGCCCCAGCGCCGCTCGAGATCGGCGATCAGGCAGTAGATCGCGCTGGCCCGGAACGGGTTGCCGCCGATCAGGAGCGGATGGAAGCTGAATACGGTGCGCAGCCGCTCATCGCGGATGAAGCGCGCCACCACGGCGTGGACCGAGCGATGGCCCGACAGGCGCAGCAAGTCTGGGGCGATCTTCAGCATCGATCCAACGCTGCCGAATGGAACATGGCCGAGCTGCTCGAAGCCGATCCGGCAGACCGCGCGGCTGTGGTCCATGAAGCGGTCGTAGCCGGCGACATCGTCGGGGGCGAAGCGCGCCACCTCGGCGCGCATCCGCTCGGGATCGCCGCTGTACTCGAAGGTTTCTCCGTCGGCGAAGCGGATCCGGTAGAACGGATCGATCGGCACCAGCGCGACATCGTCGGAGAGCCGGCGTCCGGCGAGCTGCCACAGCTCCTCGAACAATTGCGGCGCGGTGACGATGGTCGGACCGGCATCGAAGGTGAAGCCGTCCTGGCGATGCACCCGGGCGCGCCCGCCGGGCTGCTCCAAGCGCTCCAGCACCGTCACCCGGTAGCCCCGGGCCCCGAGCCGGACCGCGGCGGCCAAGCCGCCGAAGCCCGAGCCGACGACGACCGCGTGCGGTCGCCGATCCGTCGCCTGCCGTTCCGACTGCTCGACCGCGAGTGTCAACATAACTTGACACTATGCCGGGGATTCTCCCGTGCGCAAGGCCGAAACGCGGGTCCGGCCTTGCTGACGCAGGTTGCCCTCAGAACTCGCCGGCCAGGCCGGCGCGGACGCCGAGGTTGCTGTCGCCGGCGTAAGCGACGCCAGCGGTGATCGCGATCGGTACGCAGCAGGTCGGCAGCCGGTGCGCGACGGCGACGCCGCCGGCCCACTCGCCACGATAGGTGGCGCCGTTCGTCGCCCAGGTGGTCTTGCCGGGAGCAGACGGCATCGGCGCGGTCGCCATCGCGATCGCCATCGCGACGCCCTGGCGGGCTTCCTTCCGGGTCTGGACCGCGTAGCGCTGCATCGTGTCGGTCTTGGCCTCCAGGTTGTTGACCTGGGACTGGACCGAATCGATCCGGTTGCCGAGGCCGACGATGGTCGAGGGACCGTAGGCCGAGGCCGCGAGGTTGCCGGCGGCGTCGGTGGTCACGAACGCCGTCGCTCCGCTCTGGGCGGCCGCACTCGCCTGCGAGGCTACGCCGGCCAGCGTATAGGTGTTGGCGGCGTTGCCGATCGCCACCTGGTTGGCCTGGGTCGTCTTGACGTTGGCGCCGATCGCGATCGTGTTCGCCTGGTTGGCGGCGGCTCCGTTGCCGAGCGCGACGCTGTTGTTGCCGGCGGCCGAGGCCGCGGCACCGATGGCCGTGGATCCCGTGCCGGTCGCGCCGGCCACGAAGCCCAGCGCCGTGCTGCCGGCCCCCCCGGCCGCAGACGCGGTGCCGACCGCCGTGCCGCCTA
>NZ_LKKO01000068.1 GCF_001455965.1 Methylobacterium sp. GXS13 | reverse complement strand
CCCCCTCCCAGGGCCGGGAGATCTGGGCCTTCTCCTTCGTCGATCCCGACAACCGCCGCCCGGTGGATTCCCCGGCGCTGGAGCGGATGCTCGAGGCGGGCGGCGAACCGGCCGCGCTGCTGCCGCACTGGCCGGACGGGCGGGTCAAGCAGGCGACCCTCGCACGGCTCTTGGCCGAGCGGGCCGAGCGCCCGGCCTTCTACGCCAGCGCTGCCTACGAGCCGGTCGAGGCCACGGGCGCCCGGGCGGCCCACGTCATCGCCTACCGGCGGACCGATCCCGGCGAGGAGGGCGGCGACCTGTTCGTGCCGGTGCCGCGCCTGTTTGCCGGCATCGTCGGCGAGGCGGTCTGGTCCGGCGAGGCCTTCGCCGGCACCCGGGTCGATCTCGGCGCGGGCACGATCTGGCGCGACCTCGTCTCGGGGCAGATCGTGGAGACCGGAGGGGAGGGGGCCGATCTCGGCCAGCTCCTGCGCGACCTGCCCTACGCGGTCCTGCGGCGGGAGGGGTGATCCTCTCCGTCATTGCGAGCGGAGCGAAGCAACCCAGAGAGACGCACCGATCTGGGAACGCGCGCTGCCCTGGGTTGCTTCGCTTCGCTCGCAATGACGCCGGTTGCGCAGACGGGCCCCTCTCGCGGACCTGTCACGCGAATCCACTGAGAGGCGCGTAGCACGGACCTGAACATCCGCCCGCCCCGCACAAGGCACGCCCGCGCCGTTCGGGCGTTACGACCATGGACCAGGAGCCAGAGACCAGCATGAACGCACCGACCACCGCCGCCGCCACCGCCGCTGCGACGACCGGAGCCGTCCTGCCCGCATCCCTGGCGCCCCGCGCCGCGGGGCCGCGGATCTACAACCTGTTCCCGCTCCTGGTCGGGCGCGTCTCCGACTGGGCGGCCGAGCTGCCCCGGATCGCCAGCCTTGGCTTCGACTGGATCTACCTGAACCCGTTCCACCAGACCGGCGGCTCGAAGAGCCTCTACGCGGTGGCCGATCCCGAGCGGCTCGACGAGCGGTTCCGGGACCAGGACGGCACCCCGGACGACGAGCAGATCCGCCGCTTCTGCGCCGCCGCCGAGGCCGCCGGCCTGTCGGTGATGACCGACCTCGTGATCAACCACACCGCCGACAACGCCCGGCTGGTTGTGGAGCGGCCCGACCTGTTCATGAAGGAGCCCGACGGCTCGATCATGCATCCGGGCGCGGTCGATCCGGACGATCCCTCGATCCGCACGGTCTGGGGCGATCTGGTCGAGCTCGACTATCACACGCCCGCCGCCCGGGACGAGCTGACCCGGATCTGGGGCGCCTACGTGGCCCGGCTCCAGGCGCTCGGCGTCGCGGGCTTCCGGTGCGATGCCGCCTACAAGGTCCCGCCCGAGACCTGGCGCATCCTGATCGGGGAGGCCAAGGGCCGCGATTCCGCCTGCCTGTTCGCCGCCGAGACCCTCGGCTGCACCTTCGAGGAAGCGAAGGCCACGGCCGGCGCCGGCTTCGACTACCTGTTCAACTCCTTCGCCTGGTGGGACCTCAAGAAGCCCTGGGCGCTGGAGCAGTACGAGCGCCTGCGGGTGCTGGCGCCCTCGATCGCCTTCCCGGAAAACCACGACATGCAGCGGCTGGCCGCCGAGATCGAGGCCGGCCGCGAGGCGGTGGCGCGGCACCTGCGCACCCGCTACGCGCTCGCCGCCTTCTTCTCGGCCGGCGTGCTGATGCCGATCGGCTACGAATGGGGCTACCGCCGGGCGCTGCACGTGGTGGAGACCACCCCGCGCGACCGCGAGCATGACACCGGCATCGACATCTCCGCCTCGATCCGGGCGATCAACGCCCTGCGGGCCGAGCTGCCCGCGGCCAATGTCGAGGGCGCGCAGCTGCGCATCTCGGCCCCCGACAGCGACCTCGTGGCGCTCGCCCGCTTCGTGACCGGCCATCCGGCCTCGGCGAAGGCGGCCCTGATCGTGCTCTACAATCCCACGGACAAGCCGGTGCCGGTGGAGGCGGGCACGCTCGTCGCCCGGACCGGCGGGATGCTCGGCGCCTTCGTCGACCGGACCCCCGAGGCCGAGCCGATCGCCTTCCATCCCGGCAGCGCCATCGACCTGCTGCCGGGCGAGCTGCGCATCCTGAGCGCCAGCGCGGCCCAGGTCGCCCAGCTGCCCGAGCGCGGCACGCCGGACGGGGAGGGCCGTGTGGTGATCGAGGCCGTGAGCCCGGAGATCGACGGCGGCCGCTCGGCGGTGAAGCGCATCGTCGGCGAATCCCTGCGGGTCGAGGCCGACATCTTCTCCGACGGCCACGAGATCCTCGACGCCGCGATCCTGTCGCGGGTCGCCGGCACCGAGGCGTGGCGCGAGGACCCGATGGTCTTCGTCGACAACGATCGCTGGGCCGGGCAATTCCCCCTGGAGCGCAACGCCCGCTACGAATTCACCCTGATCGCCTGGCGCGACCCGTTCTCCTCCTGGGTGCGCGACACCCTGAAGAAGCGCGCCGCCGGCGTCGACATCCGGCTTGAGACGATCGAGGGCGTCACCCTGGCGGAGAGCGCCGCCTCCCTCGCCCGGGGCCGCGGTGCCGGGCGCGACGCGGAGCGTCTGGCCGCCCTGGTGGCGGCACTGGCCGCCGAGGAGACCGGCTCGGCCGCCCAGCTCGACCGGATCCTCCAGCCCGAGGCGCCGAGCCTCGAGCGCCGGAACGTCGAGCGGGTGAATCTGAGCCGTTATCCCGTGACCCTGCCGGTGATCGCCGACCGCCTCGCGGCCCGGTTCTCCGCCTGGTACGAGATCTTTCCGCGCTCGCAATCGATGGATACCCATCGTCATGGTACCTTCGACGACGTGATCAAGCGGCTCCCGGAGATCCGCGAGCTCGGCTTCGACGTGCTCTACTTCACGCCGATCCACCCGGTGGGCCGGACCAACCGCAAGGGCAAGAACAACACCCTCAAGGCCCTGCCCGGGGATGTCGGCTCGGTCTACGCGGTCGGCGCGGAGGAGGGCGGTCACGAGGCCGTGCATCCCGACCTCGGGACGCTCGCGGATTTCGAGCGGCTGGTGGCGGAAAGCCACGCCTACGGCATGGAGATCGCCCTCGATTTCGCGATCCAGTGCTCGCCGGACCATCCCTGGATCAAGAACCATCCCGAATGGTTCGAATGGCGCCCCGACGGCACCCTGCGCTTCGCCGAGAATCCGCCCAAGAAGTACGAGGACATCTCGAACGTCCATTTCTACGGGGGCGCCCTGCCCTCGCTCTGGATCGAATTGCGCGACATCCTGCTCGGCTGGTGCGCCCGGGGCGTGCGGATCTTCCGGGTCGACAACCCGCACACCAAGCCGATCCCGTTCTGGGAATGGGTGATCGCCGAGGTCAACGGCCGCTATCCCGACGCGCTGTTCCTGGCCGAGGCCTTCACCCGGCCGAAGATGATGAAGAAGCTCGCCAAGGCCGGCTACCAGCAGAGCTACACCTACTTCACCTGGCGCAACACCAAGCAGGAGCTGACCGAATACGCCCTGGAGCTCGCCGGCGAGATGGGCGAGTACTACCGCCCCAATTTCTTCGCCAACACGCCCGACATCAATCCCTACTTCCTCCAGACCAGCGGCCGGGCCGGCTTCGTGATCCGGGCGACGCTGGCCGCGACCCTGTCGTCGGTCTACGGCATCTACAACGGCTTCGAGCTGTGCGAGGCGGCGCCCTACCCGGGCAAGGAAGAGTATCTGAACTCGGAGAAGTACGAGCTGAAGGCCTGGGACTACGACCGGCCCGGCAACATCCGCGAGCACATCGTCACGCTGAACAAGATCCGCCGCGAGAACCCCGCCCTCTGGGATTTCCGCAACGTGGCCTTCACCGGCGCCTCCAACGACCAGATCATCGCCTACGCCAAGGCGACGCCGGAGCGTGACAATTGCGTGTTCACCATGGTCAACCTCGACCCCAAGAACCGCCAGGAATGCACCTACGAGGTGCCGCTCTGGCTGTTCGGCCTGCCGGATGACGGCGCCGTGGAGGTTGAGGACCTGCTCCAGGGCTACACGTTCGAGCTGCGGGGCAAGACCCACCGGATCGCCCTCGATCCGGCCGAGCGATCCTGCATCATCTGGCGTCTTCGGGCGCCGCGGCGGGTTGCGGGCTGAGCCCGCCCATGGCACCTGACCATGACTCCTGATCCCGACGACGGGCCCGCCCGTCGCCGACACTTGCGCCGCGCGGCCGATCGCCCGCGATCCTGCTGGTTCCCGCCGCCGGTCCCAGTCCCTTCGACCGACGAGGCAGCGACGCGATGATCGATCGCAGCGACCCGCAATGGTACCGTGACGCCATCATCTACCAGATCCACGTCAAGTCGTTCTTCGACTCGAACGACGACGGGATCGGCGATTTCGAGGGGCTGACCCGGCGGCTCGACTATGTCCGCGACCTCGGGGTCACGGCGATCTGGCTGATGCCGTTCTACCCCTCGCCGCTGCGCGACGACGGCTACGACATCGCCGATTACGAGGGCATCAACCCGTCCTACGGGACCATGGAGGACTTCAAGGCCTTCGTGGCGGCGGCGCACGAGCGCGGCCTGCGGGTGATCACCGAGCTCGTGATCAACCACACCAGCGATCAGCATCCCTGGTTCCAGGCGGCCCGCGAGGCGCCCCCCGGCTCGCCCGAGCGCGACTTCTACGTCTGGTCGGACACCGACGAGCCGTACAAGGACACGCGGATCATCTTCCTCGACACCGAGGCCTCGAACTGGACCTGGGACCCGGTCGCCAAGCAGTATTTCTGGCACCGGTTCTACAGCCACCAGCCGGACCTGAACTTCGACAACCCGAAGGTGCTGGAAGCGGTCATCGCGACGATGCGCTACTGGCTCGACATGGGCGTCGACGGCCTGCGGCTCGATGCGATCCCCTACCTGATCGAGCGCGACGGCACGAACTGCGAGAACCTGTCCGAGACCCACGACGTCATCAAGGCGATCCGGGCGGCGCTGGATGCCAGCTATCCCGACCGGATGCTGCTGGCCGAGGCCAACCAGTGGCCCGAGGAGACCGCCCAGTATTTCGGCGACGGCGACGAATGCCACATGGCGTTCCACTTCCCGCTGATGCCGCGGATGTACATGGCGATCGCCCGGGAGGACCGGCACCCGATCACCGACATCATGCGCCAGACCCCGGAGATCCCGGAGGGCTGCCAATGGGCGATCTTCCTGCGCAACCACGACGAGCTGACCCTCGAGATGGTCACGGCGGAAGAGCGTGACTACCTCTGGTCGTTCTACGCCGCCGAGCGCCGCGCCCGGATCAATCTCGGCATCCGCCGCCGCCTTGCGCCGCTCTTGGAGAACGACCGGCGCAAGATCGAGCTGATGAAGTCCCTCGTCCTGTCGATGCCCGGCACGCCGGTGCTCTATTACGGCGACGAGATCGGCATGGGCGACAACATCTATCTCGGCGACCGCGACGGCGTGCGCACGCCGATGCAATGGACCCCGGACCGCAACGGCGGCTTCTCCCGGGCGAACCCGCAGCGGCTGTTCCTGCCGGCGATCCAGGACCCGATCTACGGCTTCGACGCGATCAACGTCGAGGCGCAGACCCAGTCGCAGACCAGCCTGCTGAACTGGACCCGGCGGATGATCGCGATCCGCAACAACAGCGTCGCCTTGGGCCGCGGCACGATCCAGTTCCTGTATCCCTCGAACCGCAAGGTCCTGGCCTGGATCCGCGAGCACGAGGACGAGCGGGTCCTGTGCGTCGCCAACCTGTCGCGGGCGCCCCAGGCGGTGCAGCTCGACCTGTCGGAATTGCGCACTGCGGTGCCGATCGAGCTCACCGGCGGCACCGAGTTCCCGCCGATCGGCGACCTGCCCTACCTGCTGACCCTGCCGTCCTACGGCTTCTACTGGTTCTCGCTCAGCGCCGCCCGCTCGGGCGCGATCGGCCCGCAGCAGGAGCCCCCGGAGCTGTTCACCCTGGTGCTCACCGGCGGCATCGAGAGCCTGATGTCGGGCCGCGAGCGCGTCGCCTTCGAGCGCACCGTGGTGCCGCCGTTCCTGTCGAGCCGGCGCTGGTTCGGCGCCAAGGGCTCGCGGATCCGGGGCGTGAAGGTCGTCGATTTCGCCGCCCTGAAGGACGGGGACGGCAGCGCCCGCTTCCTGCTGCCGCGGCTGCAGGTGCAGCTCGCCAACGGCGAGAGCCACGAATACTTCATGCCCGTGGGGGTCGAGGAGGGCCGCGAGGACGAGACGCTGCTGCCCTTCGCGGTCGCCCGGGTCCGCCGCGGGCCGCGCACCGGCCTGCTCTACGGCGCGGCCGGCTCCAACGCCTTCGCCGCCTGCCTGATCGAGGACATGCGCCGGGGCACCGAGATCCCCACGGAGAGCGGGCGGCTGGTGTTTGCCACCACCTCGGCCTTCGATCCGGACGTCACGGTGGACGTGGCCGACATCCGCCGGCTCTCGGCGGAGCAGAGCAACACCTCGATCGCCATCGGCTCGAAGATGATGCTCAAGCTCCTGCGCCGCCTGCAGCCGGGGACACATCCCGAGATCGAGGTCGGGCGCTTCCTCACCGAGCAGGCGGGGTTCTCCAACACGCCTGCGCTGCTCGGCACCCTCGAGCACGTCGCCGAGGATGGCACCCGGACGGCGCTGGCGGTCCTCCAGAAGTTCGTCATGAACCAGGGCGACGCCTGGACGCTGATGCTGGAGGGCCTGCGCCGGGACTTCGAGACCGTGGTGCTCACCCCCGAGAGCGAGGCCGCCAGCCCCGAGGAGGCGTTCCAGGCCCACGGCCCCTGGGCGGACCTGCTCGGCCGGCGCACCGCCGAGATGCACGCCGCCTTCGCCATGGAGACGGACGACCCGGCCTTCGCGGCCGAGCCCTTCGCCGAGGACGACCTGGCGGTGCTGGCCCGGGATGCGCGCCACCAGGCCGAGCGGGCCTTCCGGGCGCTCAAGGGCCTCGTGGATCGCGGCCTCGATGCCGGCAAGCCCGCCTGTGCGGCGCTCATCCAGCGGCGGGCCGAGATCGAGGCGCTGATCGAAGAGCTCACCGCCGAGCCGGCGGTGGGGGCCCACAAAATCCGGATCCACGGCGACTATCACCTGGGTCAGGTGCTGGTCTCCGAGAGCGACCTGATCATCGTCGACTTCGAGGGCGCGCCCCAGCGCCCGGCCGACGAGCGGCGGGCGAAGTCGATGCCCTTGCGGGACGTCGCCGGCCTGATGCGCTCCTTCGCGTACGGGGCCGAGACCGTGATCCGCGAGATCACCGTCCGGTTCGGCGATTCCGAGGAGCGGGCGCGGGACGCCGCGAGCGCCTGGCGCGGCATGATCGAGGCGGCGTTCCTGGCCGGCTACGAGACGGCCGTGGCGGGGACGCGGGCGGCCGTGACCGACCCGGCCACCCGGGCGCGGCTGCTGCGCCTCTGCCTGCTGACCAAGGCGCTCTACGAAGTCGATTACGAGGCCAACAACCGGCCGGACTGGATCGAAATCCCCGCCCGGGGGGTTCTCACCATTCTGGACACGGACGGCCACGAGCCCGGAGAAACTGAATGACGGCGATCGACGAGACCTTCGCACCGCGGATCGACCCGGAAGCGGCGAGCGCGCGGAATGCGGATGTCCCGCATTCCGGGGCCGCCTCGGCGGCGCCGAGCGTCCATCCGGATGCGATCGCCGCGCTCATGTCCGCCAACCATGGCGACCCGTTCTCGGTGCTCGGCCCCCATCGGGTCGGCCCGGACCTCGGGGAGGTGCGCGCCGTGCTGCCCGAGGCGCGGGCCGCCGCCCTGGTGATGAGCGAGCGCACCGTGCCGTTCGAGAAGCGGCACCCGGAGGGCTTCTACGTCGCCCGGGTCGAGGGCGAGGGCCGGCCGCTCTACGAGATCGAGGTCGAGTCCTGGGACGGAACGAAGAAGCGGCGCTTCGATCCCTACGGCTTCGGCTCCTCGATCGAGCAATACGACGTCGCGACCCTGCGCGAGGTCGGCACCAACCTGGTCTACCGGATGCTCGGTGCCCAGTCCGGCCAGCTCGACGGCATCGACGGCTTCCGCTTCGCTGTCTGGGCGCCCAATGCCCGCAAGGTCAGCGTCGTCGGCGATTTCAACGACTGGGACGGGCGGCGCCACCCGATGCGCCTGTGGCAGGATGGCGGGATCTGGGAATTGTTCGTGCCCGGCCTCAAGGCCGGCGCCTGCTACAAGTTCGAGATCCGCGGCCCCGACGGCGCCCTGATCCCGCTCAAGGCCGACCCGGTCGCCTTCGCGGCGCAGCACCCGCCGGAGACCGCCTCGATCACCCATGGGACCGGTGAGTTCGCCTGGCGCGATTCCGGCTGGATGAAGACCCGCGGCGCCAAGGACCCGCGCCACGCCGCGATCTCGATCTACGAGGTCCATCTCGGCTCCTGGGCGCGGGTGCCGGAGGAGGGCAACCGCTACCTCACCTACAAGGAGCTGGGCGAGCGGCTGATCCCCTACGTCAAGGATATGGGCTTCACCCATATCGAGATGCTGCCGATCACCGAGTTCCCGTTCGACGGGTCCTGGGGCTACCAGCCGGTCTCGCTGTTCGCCCCGACCAGCCGCTTCGGCACGCCCGAGGATTTCGCTGCCTTCGTCGACACCGCCCACGAGGCCGGCATCGGCGTGATGCTCGACTGGGTGCCCGGCCATTTCCCGCTCGACGCGCATGGGCTCGGCCTGTTCGACGGCACGCATCTCTACGAGCACGCCGACCCGCGCCAGGGCTTCCACCAGGATTGGGGCACCTACATCTACAATTTCGGCCGGACCGAGGTCGCGACCTTCCTGGCCGCCAATGCCCGGTTCTGGCTGGAGCATTACCACCTCGACGGCCTGCGCGTGGATGCCGTCGCGTCGATGCTCTACCTCGACTATTCGCGCCGGCAGGGCGAGTGGATCCCGAACCGCTACGGCGGCAACGAGAACCTCGACGCCATCGACTTCCTGCGCAAGACCAACGAGGCGACCTACAGCCACGCCCCGGGCACGATCACGGTGGCGGAGGAATCGACCTCCTGGCCGGGGGTCTCGCACCCGACCTACACGGGCGGCCTCGGCTTCGGCTTCAAGTGGAACATGGGCTGGATGCACGACACGCTGAAATACGTGTCGGAGGATCCGATTCATCGCCGCTACCACCACCACAACCTGACCTTCGGGCTGCTCTACGCGTTCTCGGAGAATTTCATCCTGCCGCTCTCCCACGACGAGGTCGTGCACGGGAAGGGCTCGCTGCTCGGCAAGATGCCGGGCGACCGCTGGCAGAAATTCGCGAACCTGCGGGCCTATTTCGGCTTCATGTGGGGGCATCCCGGCAAGAAGCTGCTGTTCATGGGCGGGGAGTTCGGCCAGGAGCGGGAGTGGAACCACGACAACAGCCTGGACTGGCACCTGCTCGACGATCCCCTGCATAAGGGCGTCAAGGACGTGGTCCGGGATCTCAACCGGCTCTACGTCTCGACGCCGGCCCTCCACGCCCGCGACGTCGAGCAGACCGGCTTCCAGTGGCTGGTGGCCGACGACCAGGACAACAGCGTCATCGCCTGGGCCCGCAAGGGCGCCAATCCCGGCGAGGTCGCGATCGTGGTGTCGAACTTCACCCCGCTGCCCCGGGAGGGCTACCGGGTCGGCGTGCCGGAGGCGGGCTTCTACCGCGAGGCGTTCAACTCGGACGCTTCCGTCTACGGCGGCTCGAACCTCGGCAACAACGGCGGCCACCACACCGACGACGCGGCGGGCCACGGCCAGGCCCAATCCCTGTCGCTGACCCTGCCGCCGCTGGCCACGATGATCTTCGTGCTGGAGCGCTGAGGGCTCTCGTCCCTGATGGTCACGGATCCGAAAGGTCCGTGACCTTTCGCGGGTCCAGGGCGGCGCCCTGGTGTCGGGCTTCGCCCGATCCGATCTTTCGGGGCTCCGCCCCGACCCCCTGCCAAAGGGCTGAGCCCTTTGGAAACCCGACGCTACGCGGCGCGCCAGCGCAGCGCCGGGCTGTTGCCCATGGCGCGGGCGTAGAGGCCGGCATAGCTGTCGGCGGCTTGGTCCCAGCCGAACCGGGCGGCCATGGCGCGCCGGCGCATGGCGTTGAGGCGCTTCTTCTGGCCGAACGCCTCGAAGGCCCGGCGGACCGCCGTGCCGAAGGCCGAGGCCGACGCCTCCGGGAAGGTGAAGCCCGTCACCCCGTCCTCGACCGTGTCGGCCAGGCCCCCGGTGCGGTGCACGATCGGCAGGGAGCCGAAGCGCTGGGCGTACATCTGGGCGAGCCCGCACGGCTCGAACCGCGAGGGCATCAGCAGGAAGTCGCTGCCGGCGAACATCCGCCTGGCCTGGGCCTCCTCGAAGCCGACATGGACGCCGACCGCGTCGGGATGGCGCTTGGACAGGCCGCGCAGGGCCTGCTCGAACCGGCCCTCGCCCTGGCCGATCACCACGAGCTGGCCGCCCTCGGCCACGATCGCCTCCGCCGCCTGCAGGCTCAGGTCGATGCCCTTCTGGTGCACCAGGCGCGAGACGATGGCGAAGAGCGGGCCGCGGGAGACGGCGAGCCCGAATTGCTGGCGCACCGCCTCTGCATTGGCGCGCTTGCCCTTCCAGTCGTCGACCTCGAACCGGGTGGCGAGGTGCTGGTCGGTGCTCGGGTCCCAGCTCTCGTCGATGCCGTTGAGGATGCCGGCGAGCCGGCCCTGGCCGGCGCGGGTGCGCGGCAGCCCGTCGAGCCCGCAGCCCATCTCGGGGGTCTGGATCTCCCTTGCGTAGGTCTCGCTCACCGTGGTGACTTGCGAGGCGTAGAAGATGCCGGCCTTCAGGAACGAGAGCTGGCCGTAGAATTCCGCGCCGTCGACCTGGAAGGCCGCGTCCGGCACGCCGAGGCGACCCAGGCTGTCGCGCGGGAACAGGCCCTGATAGGCGAGGTTGTGGATCGTCAGCACGCTCGGGATGCGCCGGCCGCGCCAGGCCAGGTAGGCCGGGGCCAGCGCCGCCTGCCAGTCGTTGAGATGCAGCAGGTCCGCCGCCCAATCGGAATCGGCGCCGGCGGCGATCTCCGCAGCGGCCAGGCTCAGCCGCGCGAAGCGCAGGTCGTTGTCACCGAAATCCCCGTGGGCGTCGCCGTAGGGCGTGCCGTCGCGCTCGTAGAGCTCGGGCGCCAGCAGGACGTAGATGCGCAGGCCGTCGGCAGCCTCGACGAGGCCGAGGTCGCAAGGCGGAACGCCCGCGAAGCCCTCGAGCCGGGCGACCACCGGGATCTCGGGGAACGCGGCGCGGACCTGCCGGTAGCCGGGGATCAGGACGCGGATATCGTAATGCGGCACCAGGGCCCGGGGCAGGGCGGCCGAGACCTCGCCGAGGCCGCCGGTCTTCACGAAGTCGGCCATCTCCGGGGTGGCGTAGAGGATGCGGCGGCGCAGCGAGGCCGGCCAAGCCGGATTCGTGACCTGCGCTGCGGCACCGCCGCTCTCGCCGAAGGCGTCATCGGCGAGGGGGCCACCGCGAAGCGCGTCCTGCATCGGCATCGATCCTGGCCGGGCGGGATGCCCCGGTCGGGCAGAGGATCGGGCAGACACGGCTGTCACGGCCTCAACCATGTCCAATGCTCCTCCGTCACGACGGTTCCGTTGCGACGCACAATTTAGGCCAGCGGCAGCCTTAAGCTTCGGTTACAGATTCGGCTACGGCCGAATAACTGCGCTGCACTGCGACAAGAGATGGCAGGCCGGGTTCAGGCGCGGCGGAGAATCACCCCCTCGTCGGGGCCGAGGGCGAGCGTCGTGCGGGCCTGCGCGCCCGCCCGCCCGGCCAGCGTCGAGAGCAGGATCGTCCAGTCGCCCTCGGGCAGGGGCAGGCTCTGCGGGGCGTGACCGAAGTTCAGGACCACCCGCAGGCTCTCCCCGTCGGCGAACCGCTCGTAGGCGAACACCTCTTCAGCCTCGACGGGCACCCCCCGGTAGCCGCCCGCGCAGAGCGCCGCGTGGTCGCGCCGCAGCGCCAGGAGCCGCCGGTGCAGGGTCAGCATCGAGGCGGGGTCCGAGCGTTGGCCCTCGACGTTGCGGACCGGCCAATCCGCCGACAGCGGCAGCCACGGCTCCGCGGCGGAGAAGCCGGCGTTCGGGGCCTCATCCCACTGCATCGGCGTGCGCTCCGGGTCGCGGCCGTGCCCGGGCTCGTTGCGCTCCCAGGGGTCCTGGGCACGCTCCGGGGGGATCGGCACGCGGCCCAGGCCGATCTCGTCGCCGTAATAGAGGGTCGGGGTGCCGCGTAAGGTGAGCAGCAGCATCGCGGCAATGCGCGCCTGCGCTTCGCCGACCCGGGCGGCGATCCGCGGCTGGTCGTGGTTGCCCAGCACCCAGTTCGGCCAGCCGCCCTCGGGCAAAGCCGCCTCGTAATTCGCCACCAGGTCGGCGACGGCGTCGGCCCGCCACGGGGTCTGGATCAGCTGGAAATTGAAGGGCAGGTCGGCGCCGGTGAGGTCGGGGCCGTAATAGGCCACCAGCCGCTCGATCGGCAGGTAGATCTCCCCGATCAGCACCCGCTCGCCGTATTGGCGCAGCACCGCCCGCATCCCGGCGATCACGTCGAACACCTCCGGGCGGTCGGCGGAATAGACCTGGGTGAAGCGGTTGATCTCCGGCGTGCCCAGCGCGTAGGCGGGATTGGCCGGGTTGTCGCGAAATCCCGCATCCTTCATCAGGTGCCAGATCACGTCGACCCGGAACCCGTCGACGCCACGCTCCAGCCAGAAGCGCAGCGCGTCGTGCATCGCGGCCCGCACGGCGGGGTTGCGCCAGTTCAGGTCCGGCTGCTCGGTCAGGAAGGCGTGGTAGTAATACTGGCCGGTGGCCGGATCGAGGGTCCAGGCGGGGCCGCCGAAATTCGACACCCAGTTGTTCGGCGGACCGCCGCCCGGGGCCGGGTCGCGCCAGATGTACCAGTCCCGCTTCGGGCTCGACCGCGACGACCGGCTCTCCGCGAACCACGGATGCGCGATCGAGGAATGGTTGGGCACGAAGTCGAGGATCACCTTCAGCTTGCGCCGGTGGGCCTCGGCGATCAGCGCGTCGAAATCGGCGAGCGTGCCGAACAGCGGATCGATGCCGCAGTAATCGGCCACGTCGTAGCCGAAATCCGCCATGGGCGAGGGGTAGACCGGCGAGATCCACACGGCGTCGACCCCGAGCCAGGCGAGATAGTCCAGCCGCGCCGTGATACCCGGCAGGTCACCGACCCCGTCGCCGTTCGTATCCTGGAACGAGCGGGGATAGACCTGGTAGACGGTCCCGCGCTTCCACCAGACGGTCTCGGTCATGCTGCGCCTCGCGAATCCCCGACGCACGGTTAACCGCTGAGCCGCGCGCTGGCGACGGCTCAGATGCGCGCGTCGCGGGCTGGCGGCGCAGATCGTTGTGTCTAGAATGTCACGTAGTCGCGCCATATCTCTGGCCGCATCGTCGCACGCCCCGGTCGGGGCGGCGCTGCCACGACTTCGCCCGGAAGCCGGTCGCACACTCGCGGCTTCGGGGCACGGATCGTCCGGCCGTTCATTCGCTGGCAATCCGTCAAAAGAGATAATCCGCCCCCGATAGCCCTGGCGCTAGAATCCGGGGCGCCGACTTTTGGGGGACCCGCACGTGCTGAACGACGTTCTCACTCCGCCCGCCCAGCGGGACGCCTTGCGCGACGACAACGCGTCCGAGATCCCGGCGGCCGCCGCCTGGACCGCCCCGCTCCTGTCGCAGACCGGCGATGCCGTGGTCGACCTGCGGGAATCGATTCGCGCCAAGCTCACCTTCGCCCTCGGCCGGACCCCCGAGAATGCCCGCCCGCGCGACTGGTTCGCGGCGACCGCGATGGCCCTGCGCGAGCGGATCGTGGCGGCCTGCATGGCCTCCGAGCACGCCGTGCCGAACAAGCGGGTCTACTACCTCTCGCTCGAATTCCTCATCGGCCGGCTGATGTCGGACGCGATGAACAATCTCGGCCTCACCGAGACGACCCGGGCGGCGCTGCGCGAGCTTGGGGTCGATCTCGACGCCGTGCAGGATGCCGAGCCGGACGCGGCGCTCGGCAATGGCGGCCTCGGGCGGCTGGCCGCCTGCTTCATGGACAGCATGGCCAGCATCGGCATCCCGGCGGTTGGCTACGGCATCCGGTACGATCACGGCCTGTTCCGCCAATCCTTCGAGGATGGCTGGCAGCGCGAGGCGCCGGAGACCTGGCTGGCCGAGGGCAATCCCTGGGAGTTCGTCCGGCCCGACGCCGCCTACACGATCGGGTTCGGCGGCACCGTCACCCTGTCCTCGCCCAATGAGGGCGTGATCCGCCGCCACTGGCAGCCGGCCGAGACCGTGCGGGCGGTGGCCCACGACATCCCGGTGGTCGGCTGGCGCGGACGCCACGTCAACCGGCTGCGCCTGTGGAAGGCGGAGGCCGGCGAGCCCGTCGACCTCGCCCGCTTCAACGGCGGCGACCATGTCGGCGCGGTCGCGGCACGCATGCGCGCCGAGGCGATTTCCCGGGTGCTCTATCCGAGCGATTCGTCGGCCGACGGCCAGGAGCTGCGCCTGCGCCAGGAATACTTCTTCACCTCGGCCTCGCTCCAGGACCTCATCGCCCGCCACGTCATGGAGCGCGGCGACGTGCGCTCCCTGCCGGACCACGCCGCGATCCAGCTCAACGACACCCACCCGGCCATCGCGGTGCCGGAGCTGATGCGCATCCTCATGGAGGACCACGACCTCTCCTGGGAGGATGCGTGGCACGTCACCACCAACACGCTGAACTACACCAACCACACCCTGCTGCCCGAGGCGCTGGAGACCTGGCCGGTGGAGCTGATGGAGCGGCTGCTGCCGCGCCACATGCAGATCATCTACCTGATCAACTGGATGCACCTGGAAGAGCAGGCCAAGCACGGCCGCCGGGACGCCGCCCACCAGGACGCCGCCTACCTGGCCTCGATCTCGCTGATCGACGAGGCCCATGGCCGCCGGGTGCGCATGGGCCACCTCGCCTTCCACGGCGCCCGCCGGGTCAACGGCGTCTCGGCGCTGCACACCGACCTGATGCGCTCCACGGTGTTCGCGCACCTGCACGCGCTCGATCCCGATAAGATCGTCAACAAGACCAACGGCATCACCTTCCGGCGCTGGCTCCACAACGCCAATCCGGGCCTCACCCGGCTCGCCGTGGAGACGGTGGGCGCGGGCGTGCTCGACGATCCCGCGCTGCTCCGGGGCCTGGAGGCCCATGCGGAGGATCCGGCCTTCGTGGCGCGCTACGCGTCCGTGCGCCGGCAGCGCAAGGAGGCGCTCGCCAAGGTCGTGGCCGAGCGCACCGGCATCGATATCGATCCGGACGCGCTGTTCGATGTCCAGGTCAAGCGCATCCACGAGTACAAGCGCCAGCTCCTCAACGTTGTCGAGACGGTGGCGCTCTACCAGGCCATCAAGGCCGAGCCGCACCGGGACTGGACGCCCCGGGTCAAGATCTTCGCCGGCAAGGCGGCGCCGAGCTACGTCCGGGCCAAGCTGATCATCAAGCTCGCCTGCGACGTGGCCAAGGCGGTGAACGACGATCCCGATGTCGCCGGCCGGCTGAAGGTGGTGTTCCTGCCGAACTACTCGGTGAGCCTCGCCGAGACGATCATCCCGGCCGCCGACCTGTCGGAGCAGATCTCCACCGCCGGCATGGAGGCCTCGGGCACCGGCAACATGAAGTTCGCCCTCAACGGCGCGCTCACGGTCGGCACGCTGGACGGCGCCAATATCGAGATCCGCGACCATGTCGGGGCGGACAACATCTTCATCTTCGGCCTCGACGCGGCCGGGGTGCAGGCCCGCGAGGCCGAGCCGGGCTACGCGGCGAAAGCCATCCAGGCCTCGCCGCGGCTGGCGGCGGCGCTGGACATGATCGCCTCCGGGCGGGTCGCGCCGGAGGAGCCGGGCCGGTTCCGTCCGCTCACCGACGACCTGCGCCAGCGCGACCAGTACCTGCTCACCGCCGACTTCGACGATTACTGGCGGGTGCAGCGCGCCATCGACGCCGCCTGGCGCGACCCGCGCGGCTGGTGGGCCAAGGCGATCCGCAACACCGCCCGGATGGCGTGGTTCTCCTCCGACCGGTCGATGCGCGAATACGCGGACGAGATCTGGCGCGTCCGCCTGAGCTGACGAAGTCCCGGTTTCGAAAGGTCCGAGACCTTTCGCGGGTCCAGGGCAGAGCCCTGGTGCCGGGCTCCGCCCGAAGGCGGGGCCAAGTCCTGGATGTCTTGCCCCGACACCCCGCCGAAGGGCCTCAGGCCCTTCGGAAACCCCTGAGCCGGCGCCAGAGCCGGTGGCGGAGCAGGGCCGCGCGCTCGGCGAGGCCGAGCCTGCGCCGGAAGAAGATGTGCGAGACCCGCCCGAGCCGTGGCCCCCGGTCCGGCTCGCCCTTGCGCAGGGCGACGTCCGGCAGCGCCGCCGTTTGCGTGATCGTCAGGGACCGTGCGGCCGGGAACACGGCGCTGCGGTAGACCGAGCGCGTGTAGTACGAGAATGCGTCGTAGGCGGTGATTGCGCGGTCCCGCCCGGTGGCCGGATCCTGGACCATCAGCGTGCCGGCCCGGGGGCCGTAGGTCACGAGCAGGCCGATAACGTGGCGCGGCCGCCCCAGCGGGATCTCGACACTCGCGCCCTCGGGAATCTCCAGGAAGTGCAGCGGGAGGCCGTTGCGGTGCAGCGCGAACCCGCATTCCAGGCCGGGGAGGGTGCGCAGCGGCAGGATTTCGAACCGGACCGGCACCCCCCGGAACCGATCGATATAGGCGCGACCCGGGGGCGGCGCCCGCATCAGCGCGTAGACCAGGGTGCCGTAGAGCTCGGCCCCGGCCGGGGCGACATGGGTCCCGTCCTTCAGCAGGTAGGTGATATCGCCCGCCCCAGCGGCAGCCAACGGGGCGGCGAGGTCGAGATACGGGATGCCGTAGAGGGCGCGGTACTCGCCAAGCAGGCCGGCGACGGGCTCGGCCGCGTAATCGACCCCGCCCTGGTGGAGATTGAGGAAGGCCACCGGCAGGTTCCGGCGCGCGGTCGCCGCCAGGATGTCGTCCAGGTAGTCCCGCATCGTCGCGCCGTCGAAGTAGCGGACGTTGCCGGTGAACAGCTCCAGCAGGACGTGGTCGCAGGGACAAGCGTCGAGGATGGCGTCGATCAGGCCGGCGATCGAGGGCAGGGAGTGGCCGCCCCAGCCGCTGCGCAGGAAGGTGACCGGCCGCCCCTCGGCCGCGGCCAGGGCGTTGGCCCGCTCGACATAGCCCGGCAGCTCCGTGACGCTGTAGCCGAGGCAGAGCACGCGGAGCATCGACGCAGACCGACTCACGGGAAGACACGGGTTCCCGAAGGGTCCCCGGCCCTTTGGCGGGGTATCGGGGCGGAGCCCTGATCGATCGGGCGCGGTCCGCGGATGGCCGTCGTATTCAGTCGAGCACGATCGGGTAGCAGCGCGCGCCCACCGAGGCGGCGAGCACCTGCACGGCGCCGATGGTGGCGATGTCGCCGGCGACATGGACGACGTCGGTGGCGCGCAGGCTCGGCAGATGGGCGGTGAGCGGCCCGGAACGCACGTCCGGCGGGCGCTGGCGGCCGCGGTCGGCGCAGAGCACGATCCGGCCGACGCCGGTGCAGCGCAGCCAGTCCAGGCTCTCGCGCATGTAGAGGTCGAGGGCGTCGCGGGCGCCGACCGCCAGCGCCATCTCGCGGGCGGGCTCGATGTAGCGGGCCGCCCGGGCGATCGACCAGATCGGGCCGAAGCCGGCGCCGGCCGCCACCAGCACGAGGCGCCCGCCGCCGGGCCGGTACTGACCGCGGCCGACGGGCCCCTTCAGGCGCACGGGCTGGTCGAGCCGGATCGCGTCGACCGGGTCGCCCTCGGGATCCCGGGGGATATGGAACACCGCCTCGTTGATCTCGGCCGAGCCGTCGACCCGCAGGGTCGGGGACAGGGTCAGGGCGGGCAGGCCCGCGAAGGTGACGAGCGCCTGGTGGCCGGGTTCGAGGTTCGGGCGCCGGGTCAGGGTGGCCACCACCTCGACGATGCCCGGGCAGAGCCGGCGGATCTCCGAGACGGTGCCCTTGCGGATCGCCACCGGCGAGGGCGGGGCCTCCTCCTGGCCCAGGATCGGGGCGCCGGGCAGGCTCGGCCGCAGGGCCTCGGCCCGGGCCCGGCGGGCCGGGGGCCGGCGGCTCGCCGGGGCGGCGCTGCCCTGGCCGGCAATCTGGTTGGCGAGCTGCGCCTGGACGGGCGCGATCATGCCTTCGGCGAGCGCCGCTTCGAGTGGCGTGTCGCCGGTCGAGACGCGCACCGACCGGCCGTTGACGACGAGCGAGCAGCGCGCGCCCATGGCCGTACCCCGCTTGGTCTGGAGAGGGATCACCGGGCGCGGATCAGGAGCGTGTCGACCAGGGACGCCCAGCGCTCGCGGGTCGCCCGAACGTCGTCGCTCGCCGCGGACTCGGTCAGGAGCTGGCGCTGCGCCCGCAGGGCCTCGACCTCCTGCCGCTGGGCCCGGAGCACGGCCTTCATCACCTGCAGCTCGGTCTCGAGCCGGGCGATCTCGTCGGCCTCGTCCGAATCCTCGGACAGGTCGTCCTGGGGGGCGCCGGAGACGCGCGCCTCCTGGCCGGGCAGGGGCAGCCGGGTGCGGGCCTGCTGTTCCAGCCGGACCGGCCGGGCGATCAGGCGCCGCACGAGATCCGAGCTGCCCGCCTGCTGGTAACGCCTCGCCGCCTCGGCCATCCGCCCATCCCCATCCCGGGCGCCGGAGCGCCAATCCATCAACAGGAGCTTGCGCGGGCATGGTTAAGGGGGGCTTAAACTGATCGGACGACTTGTCGGCTCTAGGCGGCCTCCGGCGCAGCCCCGACGATCTGGCGGGCCTGGAGCATGGTCATCGGCTCGCCGAAGGCGGGGCCCAGCGCGTATTCGCAGCCGAGCCCGGCCAGCGCCTGGGCGTCGCTCTCCGATTCGCAGCCCTCGGCCACGATGGCGAGGTTCAATTCGCTTGCCATCCGGACGATGGAGCGCAGGATCGCGGTCTGGCCGGTGCCGATCTGGCGCACGAAGGTGGCGTCGACCTTGATCGTGTCGAACGGGAAGCGCTGGAGGTAGGACAGGGCCGAGTAGCCGGTGCCGAAATCCGACAGGCACAGGCCAGCCCCGAGATCGTGGATCCGGGCCAGCATCTGGGCGGCATATTCCGGATTCTCCATCACCAGGCTCTCGCTGAATTCCAGCTTGAGCGAGCCGGGGAGCGCTCCGGAGCGGGCCAGCACGGTCTTCACATCGTGCAGCAAGTCGTGGCGCAGGAGCTGGCGGGAGGACAGGTTGCAGGCCGCGAAGATCGGCGGCTCGACCTCCAGGGAGCGCTGCCAGGCGGCGAGCTCCAGGGCGGTGCGCTCCAGGGCGAAGATGCCGAGATTGACCACGAAGCCGCTCTCCTCGGCCAGCGGCATGAAGGTCGAGGCCGGGATGCGCCCGAGCTTCGGGTGGTCCCAGCGGAGCACGGTCTCGAACCCCGCCACGGTGCGGTCCTCGAGGCGGACCACCGGCAGGAACAGCACCTTCAGCTCGTTGCGCTCGATCGCCTTGCGCAAGTCACTCTCCAGCATCAGCCGGTCGGAGCGGTCGGTGCGCATATGGGCGCGGAACACCTCGATCCGGTCGCCGCCGTTGCGCTTGGCCTGGATCATGGCGATCTCGGCGCTCTTGAACACCTCGTCGCGCTTGAGGTTGGCGCCCGCCTCGTAGAGGGCGAGGCCGATCGAGACGGTCAGAAAAATCTCCCGGTCGGCGTAGGTGATCGGCGTGGCGATCGCCCGCCGGATCATCTCGGCGAAGGCCAGGATCCGGTCGGGGTCGCGCTCGGACAGCAGGATCACGGCGAACTCGTCGCTGGAGATCCGGGCCAGGCTGTCCTGCGGCCGCAGCAGGCGGCCGAGCCGGCGCTTCAGGTTCAGCAGGATCGAATCGCCCGCCGACAACCCGATGGCGTCGTTGATGCCCTTGAACCGGTCGACATCCAGCACGATCACGGTGGGCTTGAGCCGCTGGTCCTGGCCGGCGAAGGCCAGGGCCGCGTCGAGGCGGTCGCCGAACAGCTCGCGGTTGGGCAGGCCGGTCAGGCTGTCATGCACGGCGTCGTGGAGCAGGCGCTCCTCGGCGGTCTTGATCTCGGTGACGTCCGCGATGGTGCCGACCACGCGGATCACCTCGCCGTCGGCGCCGATCACGGGGCGCGCCTTCAGCCGGTACCAGAAATAGGTGCCGGCGGCCGAGCGCAGGCGGAAATCGTGGACGATGCGCCCGCGCCGCTCCTCGATCACCGTGTCGAGGGCCGCCGAGTAGCGCTCCACGTCGAACGGGTGGAGGGTGCCGAGCCAGTTCGTCGCCGGGCCCTCCAGGGTGCCGCGGGGGAGGCCGAGCTGCGCCTCGATCTCGGGGCCGGCGAAGACCCGGTCGGCGGGCACGTCCCAGTCGAACACCACGTCGCCGGCACCGGTGAGCGCCAGTGCCCGCCGCTCGGTGTCCGACACCAGGGCGTGGCTGAGGCCGCCCCCCGCGAAGGCGTGCTGGAGCACCGTGAAGCCGATCAGCATCACGATCAGCACGAGGCCGCCGATCAGCGCCGGCTGCACCAGGTCGCTGCCGATCTGGCCGGTGACCGCGAAGCCCGCAGCCGTCACCCAGACCACCAGCAGCAGCCAGGTCGGCACCAGCAGGATGGCGCGGTCGTAGCCGTTATGGGCGGCGAGGTAGACGATCAGCAGCAGGCCGCCTCCCGCCACGGCGGCGATGGAGATGCGCGCCACCCCAGCCGCCACCGGCGGGTCGAACACCGCCAGGGCGATGAGGCCGGCCAGGAAGGCGAGCCAGAAGAACGCCACGTGGCTGTAGCGCACGTGCCAGCGGGCGAGGTTCAGGTAGGCGAACAGGAAGACCAGCAGCGTCGCCCCGAGCACCGCCTCCGCGGAGGCCCGGTAGACCCGCTCGGCGAGCTCGGTGACGGGGAACACCCGCTGCAGGAAGCCGAAATCGATGCAGGCATAGGCCAGCACCGACCAGGCCAGAGCCGCGGCGGCCGGGAAGATGATCGCGCCCTTGACCACGAACACGATGGTCAGGAACAGCGCCAGCAAGCCGCTGATGCCGATGATGATGCCCTTGTACAGGGTCAGCCCGGCGGTCTTGCGGCGATAGGCGTCCTGATCCCACAGGTGCAGCTGCGGGACGTTGGGGCCGCGCAGCTCGGCGACGTAGGTGACGGTCGTGCCGGGATCCAGCGTGATGGTGAACTGGTCGGCCTCCGGGTTCTCGTCGCGCTCCGGGCGGATGCCCTGGCTCGCTGTGATGGCGGCGATCCGCGAGCCGCCGAGATCGGGCCAGATCACCCCGGAATCCACCAGCCGGAAATGCGGCGCCACCAGGATGCGGTCGATCTGCTCGTCGGTGTCGTTGGTGAGCGCGAACACGATCCAGTCGGGCCGGGCGCCGGCATCGCGCGCCTTCACGACGATGCGGCGGACGATGCCGTCCTTGCCGGGCGCCGTGGAGATCTGGATCAGGTCGCCGTCCGAGCGGTAGCGCTCGATCGCGGTGGTCAGGTCGATCACCGGCGCGTCGAGGGTGACGCGCACCGCCTCGACGGCCAGGGCCGGGGCGCTCGCCGAGACGGCCAGCGACAAGGCACCGACGAGGCCACCGACCAGGGTCAGGAGGAGGGCGAGGATGCGCAAGGGTGTCTTGAGTTCCGGCCGTGCGAGCTTCGGCATCGGCCACCCGGGCGGCCGCGATCGATAGAAAGGTCCCGATCCCGGGGCAGCCGCCCCGGTCCGGATCCGGACTCCGCGGATCGCGCCCTTTTGCGGCCAAATCAAGTTGGGTGCGGCGGGGAGGGGCCCGGCCGGGGTCGCTTGTCTGCGGAGGCGGTGGATTTCAGGCCGTGCCGAGGGCGGCGGCGATCTTGTCGAGGGCGGGCAGCTTGCGGATCGGGCCGATTGCCGCGAGCGTCGGGGCGCCCTTCAGCATCGCGGCCGCGGCCGCCCGCACGTCCGCCACCGTGACGGCGTCGACCTTGTCGATCACCTCGCCGGCCGGGATCACCCGGCCCCAGGCCAGGATCTGGCGGGCGTTGCGCTCGATGCGGCCGCCCGGCGTCTCCAGCGCCGAGAGCAGGGACACCTTCAGCTGCGCCTTCGCCCGGGCGATCTCGGGCTCGGCGAGGTCCCGGGCGGCCCGGGCCGTGGCCGCGAGCGTCACGTCGACCAGCTCGGGCAGGTCCGCCCCGGCAGTGCCGGCGCCGATGCCGAACAGGCCGCAATCGGAGAAGGGCCAGTGGAAGGCCTGGATCTCGTAGGCGAGGCCGCGGGTCTCGCGCACCTCCTGCCAGAGCCGGGAGGTCAGGCCGCCGCCGAGCACCTGGGCGAACATGTGCAGCGCGTAGTAGCGATCGTCCCGGAACGACAGGCCGGGCAGGCCGATCACCACGTTGGCCTGTTCGAGCTTGCGCGGCATCCGCCGCTCGCCGCCGCCGTAGAGGCCCGGCACCGCGGCCGGCGCTACTGTCGCCGGCAGGGCGCCGAAATGGCGCTCGGCGGCTTCGACGATCGCCTCGTGGGTCACCGCGCCGGCGCCGGCCACGACGATGCGGTCCGGGGTGTATTCCCGGGCGAGATAGGCGCGGATCCCGGCCTCGTCGAAGCTCCGGATCGTCTCGGGGCGGCCGAGGATCGGCCGGCCGACCGGCTGGTCCGGGAAGGCGGCCTCCGTGAAGGCGTCGTAGACCACGTCGTCGGGGGTGTCCTCGACGGCGGCGTATTCCTGCAGGATCACGCCCTTCTCCCGGGCGAGCTCGCCGGCATCGAACACCGAATCGGTAAGGATGTCGCCGATCACGTCGAGGGCGAGGCCGGCATCCTCGCCGAGCACCTTGGCCGTGTAGCTCGTCCCCTCCGTGGAGGTGGCGGCGTTGATCTCGCCGCCGACATTCTCGATCTCCTCGGCGATTCTCTGGGCCGAGCGCGTGCGCGTGCCCTTGAACGCCATGTGCTCGATGAGGTGGGACAAACCGGCCTCGTCGGCGCGCTCGTTGCGCGAGCCGGCCCCGACCCAGACTCCGAGGCTGGCGGTCGCGACCCCGGGCATCGGCTCGGTCACCACCGTGACGCCGTTCGCAAGCCGCGTGGTGCGCAGGTCCGGGGAGGCGGCATGCGTGGAGAAATGCTGGTTCATCGCGGGTTTGCCCCACCCCGGGTGATGCGGGCGCGCTCGCGGATCAGCCGCTCCACCGCGGCCTGGTCGTTGGCCACCGGGGTCATGCGCTCGGGCCGGTCCATGAGGTCGGCGAGGTGCGGCGGCAGGGGCGGGCGCAGGCCACCCGTGGCCTTGGCGACCGCGTCCGGGAATTTTGCCGGGTGCGCCGTGGCCAGGGCGACGACGGGGGTCGCGGGATCCCGTTCCAGGAGCCGGCGACCGGCGCGCACCCCGATGGCGCTGTGGGGATCGAGCACGATCCCGGTGGCGGCCTGGGTCAGGGCGATCTCTTCCATCACGTCGGGCTCCGGCACCGCGACGGCGTCGAACTCGGAGCGGACCGTGGCCAGGATCTCCGGGCTCAAGGAAAAGCCGCCGGACTGCTTCAGCCCGGCCATCAGCCGCGACAGGGCCGAGGCGTCGCGGCCGAGCGCCTCGAACAGCAGGCGCTCGAAATTCGAAGAAATCTGGATGTCCATGGAGGGCGAGGTCGTGGGCACGACGCCGCGCAGCGCGTAGGCGCCGTGCTCCAGGGTCCGCACCAGGATGTCGTTGGCGTTGGTGCCGATCATCAGCCGCTCGATCGGCAGCCCCATCCGCTTGGCGACCCAGCCGGCGAGCACGTCGCCGAAATTGCCGGTCGGCACCGCGAAGGAGACCGGCCGGTGGGGCGCGCCGAGCGCCACCGCGCTGGTGAAGTAGTAGACGGCCTGCGCCGCGACCCGGGCCCAGTTGATCGAGTTGACCCCGGACAGGCGCACGGAATCGGCAAAATCCGCGTGCTGGAACAGGGCTTTGACCAGGTTCTGGCAATCGTCGAAGGTGCCGTCCACGGCGAGCGCGTGGACGTTCTGGGCCGGCACCGAGGTCATCTGCCGCCGCTGGACCTCCGACACGCGCCCGTGCGGGTAGAGGATGAAGATGTCGACCCGGTCGAGCCCCCCGAACGCCTCGACGGCGGCCGAGCCGGTATCGCCCGAGGTCGCGCCCACGATGGTGGCGCGGGTGTCGCGCTTGGTGAGCACGTGGTCCATCAGCCGCCCGAGCAGCTGCATCGCCACGTCCTTGAAGGCCAGCGTCGGCCCGTGGAAGAGCTCCAGCAGGAACAGGTTGTCGTCGAGCTGGGTCAGCGGGCAGACCGCCGGGTGCCGGAAGGTGGCGTAGGAGTCGTCGATCATCCGGTCGAGATCGGTGTCTTCGATCTCGCCATCGATCAGCGGGCGCAGCACGCGCTTGGCCACCTCCGCGTAGGGCTTGCCGGCGAAGCCGGCGATCTCCGGCCGGCCGATCTGCGGCCAGGTCTGCGGCACGTAGAGTCCGCCGTCGCGGGCGAGGCCTGCGAGGAGGGCATCCGAGAACGAGAGCGGCGCGGCCTCGCCGCGGGTCGAGACGTGGAGCACAGGGGCCTCCGGGAGGAAGGCGCCCCCTCTACACGATGCGGGCGGACCTGTCGAAAGTCCGGGCGGTCCCGGCGGGCCCGCGCTGTTTAACCGGGCCTGAACGGGCCGGTTCAGGACCGGTTGCGCCGCCGCGCCTAGAACCGGATCACCCCCGCGGCACCCCGGTTCGACCGGCCGGCGCCGCCGGGTCCGCCCGACCCCGCCCGCGGGGTGCCTTCGGAGAAAGAGCCGCCATGATTCGAACCCGTGCCGTTCGACCCCTCGCCCTGGCCGGCGCCGCAGCGCTGCTGCTCGGGACCGCCGCCATCGCGCAGACTCCGCCCCCTAGCGGCCCGAGGCCGGGCCCAGAGGCCGGCG
>NZ_LKKO01000067.1 GCF_001455965.1 Methylobacterium sp. GXS13 | reverse complement strand
GCAGCGTCAGGTAGGGCGCAACCAGCGCCCACTCCTCATCGGAAACATCGGACGGATACAGCTTGCGGGTCGCGCTCATCCCCGCTCATCTGAGCATCAGCCCGACCCAGGTCCATAACAGCCTCTAAGCATGTGATCGGGACACATAGGACTACTGAGAAGCGTAACGGTAGGTTGCAGCGCCGCGAAAAGTTGGGAATGGTCGCGGCGGATTTCGCTCTGTGTCATGCGGGCGGATCGGCGCTCCCGTCGTCAGAATAAGCTGACGTTTAGGCTGGAAGGCATCATGATCGACACAGGAGGGTCCGAACCGGCTGATACCGACTCTCGCGTCACCGAGCCGGCGCAGCTCCTCGGTCAGATTGCCGAAGCTTTAGACCTGCCCGTATCCACCTTTCGTCGGCCCCGTGCCACCGCGTCGAGCGAAGGTCCGACGGCGAGCGAATGTTCGAAAATCCTGGCGTCCTTCGTGCGCATCCGTGATCCGGATGTCCGCCGGCAATGTCTGGCGATGATCGAGCATTGTGCCGGGGGCTGTGACGAGGCCAGTCCCGCTGTGCGCTCCCGCACCTGAGCGCGGTGAGAGCGGCGCGCGCGCCGTGCTATAGGGGCACCCGCCTTCGAAAACGGCCCGCCGGCCCGGGCAGGCCTACCGAACCATCGCAACGCCTTTGCAAGCGGCATTCGCCCTCGCTGGAGCGGCGATTGTTGTCGCACGATGCTCCGTATTCCACTCAGGCCCTGATGCCGATCATCTCCATCTCGAAGCTGTCGAAGACGTACACGTCCGGCTTCACCGCCTTGAGCGAAATCGATCTCCGTATCGAGCGCGGCGAGATCTTCGCCCTTTTGGGCCCGAACGGCGCCGGCAAATCGACGTTGATCAACATCGTCTGCGGGATCGTTACGCCGAGTTCAGGCACGGTCACAGTGGACGGTCACGATATCGCTGCGGATTATCGCGCTGCGCGCCGAGCCATCGGTCTCGTTCCGCAGGAACTGACCACCGATGCCTTCGAGACCGTACTGAACACCGTGAGCTTTTCTCGCGGGCTGTTCGGGCTGCGACCCGATCCGGCGCATATCGAGCGGATCCTGCGCGCCCTGTCCCTGTGGGACAAACGCGACAGCCGTCTCATGACTCTGTCCGGCGGGATGAAGCGCCGGGTTCTGATCGCCAAGGCTCTGTCGCACGAACCCCGGGTGCTGTTCCTGGACGAGCCTACCGCGGGCGTCGACGTGGAACTGCGTCAGGACATGTGGGCCCTCGTCCGCGACCTACGCCAGCAGGGCGTCACCGTCATCCTCACCACCCATTACATCGAGGAGGCCGAGGAGATGGCCGACCGCATCGGGGTGATCCGACGCGGCCAGATCATCCTGGTCGAGGAAAAGGCCGCCTTGATGCGCAAGCTCGGGCGCAAGCAGCTCACCTTGCAGCTCCAGGCACCGATCGCCGCGGTTCCGCCTGACCTATCCGATTACGAGCTCGCGCTCGCCGGCGACGGCCGTGAGCTGGTCTACACGTATGACACACGCGCCGAACGGACCGGGATCACCGGGTTGCTAACCGGGCTGGCGGCCGCCGGCATCCGCTTCACCGATCTCCATACCGAGCAGAGCTCCCTGGAGGACATCTTCGTCGGCCTCGTGCGCGAAGGGGAGACACGGGCATGAGCGACGCGATGAGCATGAACTGGCCGGCGGTTCGGGCGATCTACCGGTTCGAGATGAGCCGTTTCTGGCGGACCGCAGGGCAGAGCATCCTGGCTCCCGTGATCTCGACGACCCTGTATTTCGTGGTCTTCGGTGCCGCGATCGGCTCCCGGGTCTCTGCGGTGGACGACGTGCCCTACGGGCTGTTCATCGTGCCCGGCCTCATCATGCTCTCACTGCTGACCCAGAGCATCGCCAACGCCTCGTTCGGGATCTACTTCCCGCGCTTCGCCGGCACGATCTACGAGATCCTGTCGGCGCCGATCTCGCCGCTAGAGGTCGTGCTCGGCTTCGTCGGCGCGGCGGCCTCGAAGTCGATCCTGATCGGCCTGATCATCCTGGCGACCTCAGCCCTGTTCGTCCCCCTGCGCATCGATCACCCATTCTGGATGATCGGCTTCCTGCTGCTCACCGCGGTCACGTTCAGCCTGTTCGGCTTCGTCATCGGACTCTGGGCGGACGGGTTCGAGAAGCTGCAGCTGGTGCCGCTCCTCGTGGTAACGCCTCTGACCTTCCTGGGTGGCAGCTTCTACGCCATCAACATGCTGCCGCCGTTCTGGCACGCGGTGAGCCTGATCAACCCGGTCGTCTACCTGATCAGCGCGTTCCGCTGGGCCTTCTTCGGCAAGGCGGATGTGAGCATCGCGATCAGTCTCGGCATGACGACCCTGTTCCTGGTGATCTGCCTTGGCCTCGTCACCTACATCTTCCGCACGGGTTACCGTCTGAAGAGCTGACGTCAGGGCTGCGCGGCGAGGAAGGCCAGCACGCCATCCCGGTGCGGCTTGGCGCCGACCGCCGTGGAGTGGTCCTTGCCGTCGATCTCCAGCGCGCGCGCGTCCGGAATCAAGGCGGCCAGCGCCGGGCCGGAGCCTGCCACCGTGTCCAGGGTGCCGACCGAGACCAGCACCGGCACCTCGATCTGAGCGAGTTCCGCCCGGCTGAGCGTCTGCCGCGAGCCGCGCATGCAGGCGGCGAGTGCGCGGAGATCGCTTCGGGTCTGCTCCGCAAACGTCCGGAAGGCGGCGGCGGTCGGGTTCAGGGCCGGTGTACCGGGGGGAGCCTCAAGCGCTTCCGAGATCCCGGAGGGGAGACCCTTGCCCTCGATCAGATGCATGCCGAGACCGCCGATCAGGGCGGAGCGCACCCGATCGGCATGGTCGAGGGCGATATGGGCGGTAATCCGTCCGCCCATCGAGTAGCCCATCACATGGGCGCGCTCGATCCCGAGATGGTCGAGCAGCCGCACCGCGTCCCAGGCCATGGCCTCGGAGCTATAGGCTGCCGGATCGTACAGTTTCTGGCTCTCGCCGTGGCCGCGATTGTCCAGCGCGATCGCCCGGTATCCGGCCTGGGTCAGGGCCCGAACCCATTGGGTGTTGACCCAATTGACCGCATGGTTGGAGGCAAAGCCGTGGATCAGCAGGACCGGCGTCCCGGCTGTGGCAGCCGGCGGGACATCGATATAGGCGATCCGCACCCCGTCCGAATCGAAGAAATCCATACCACGCAACCTATGCCTTCGAAGCTCGGCCCCCGCTTAGACCAGCCAACCGCGCATGGGCAACGCGGATGCGTCCGCTTGCCGGACGGGGCACGGGCTGGCACACCGCCCCGGTTATGACCGATACCAAGCCCTACGGCACCTACGAACCGGCCGGACTCGTCGCGGCGATCACGCGTCGAACGAACCGGATCCCGGCCGAGTCCTGGTACGGGCGGCGCCTGGCACTGTTCCTGCGCCGGATCGCCATCTCGCGACTGGGTGGCAAGCCCCTCGACGTGACCCGCTACGGGGCCCGGATGCGGCTGCACCCCTACAACAACAACTGCGAGAAGAAGGTGCTGTTCACGCCGCAATTCTTCGACCCGCAGGAGCGGGCGATGCTGCAGCAGCGGCTGGCGAAGGACTGCGTGTTCCTCGATATCGGGGCGAATATCGGGGCCTACGCGCTCTGCGTAGCGGCATTCTCGGGCCCGGCGGCCCGGATCGTCGCGGTCGAACCGCAGCCCGACGTGTTCGAACGTCTGACCTACAACATCGCCCAGAACCCATTCCACACGGTGAAGGCGGTCGCCTGCGCGGTGGCCGACAAGGCCGGCGAGCTGACCCTGTTCATCGACCCGCGCAACCGCGGCGAATCGAGCCTGCGAATCGTGGGGACCAACGAGGGTGCCCGGATCACCGTGCCGGCGATGACGCTCATCGCCCTGCTGCGGGCCGAGGGCCTGACCCGCGTGGACGCGATCAAACTCGACGTGGAAGGTGCCGAAGACCTGATCCTTGAGCCGTTCCTGCGCGAGGCACCGGAAGCGCTTCTTCCACGCATCCTCCTGATCGAGAACGGTACCGGCCAGTGGCAGATCGATCTTCCGAAGCACCTTGAGGGATTTGGCTATCGCGAGATCTCGCGCTCCCGGCTGAACCTGATGTTCGAGCGCGACACCCCCATCAGCGCGGCGTGATCACAGGGATCTCGTCGGTGATCGCGACGCCCGCGGGGCTCACGGCGCAGCGATAGGCGCGCACCTCCACGCCCGCGGCGCGCGCTTCGCGGAACGCCCGGTCGAAGGACGGGTCGATGTCCCGGGCGACGTCGAACGCCTCCGCGTGCATCTGCACCACGATGATCACCAGCGCTTGGCCGCCCTCGGCGACCACCTGAGCCAGATCGCGCATATGCCGGGCGCTGCGGGCGGCGACGCAATCGGGAAACTCGGCGAGACCCGGGCGGCGCATCAAGTGGCAATTCTTCACCTCGACGTGGCAGGGACCGGCGGTCGCGCCGCTCGCGACGAAATCGACCCGGCTGGCCTGCGCATAGCGGACCTCCGGTCGGAAGGTGTGATGGCCGGCGAGCAAAGCGATCAGACCTAAGTGAAATGCCTCGGCCACCAGCGCGTTCGGGCGCAGGGTGTTGATGCCGACCCATTGCGGGCCGCC
Organism: Methylobacterium sp. GXS13; assembly: GCF_001455965.1. GTDB lineage: Bacteria > Pseudomonadota > Alphaproteobacteria > Rhizobiales > Beijerinckiaceae > Methylobacterium. The sequence continues at coordinate 20,554 of NZ_LKKO01000067.1, read as the reverse complement.
CGGCAGGTCGGCCTGCACCAGTTCCCAGGTCAGCGGGAGCTTCCGAGCCTGATTGGTTGAATGGGAGAGCAGCACCGGTCGGCCAGGCTGCTTCAGGCCAAGCATCGCGCCGGGATTGGGGCAATGGGCCGTAACAACTCCGTCTTCCGTCTCGACATCTACCAGAAAACGCTTGTAGCGCTGCACGAGCCGTCCCGGTGTGAGCGGCGCGGCGAAGAGCATCGATATCTCCGGGTTCGTGTGGTCCGAGCGGGCGACCGCGCTATCTGCAGACCATCCGCCGTCGAAGGTGTCACCGCTGCGGCGGCGAGACCGATGCGCGCAGGATCGTCAGCCGGAGTCGAACCGGCCGCGGCCATCCCTCCCACCTCAGAGTCCCATGGACCAGCCTTCCGATTCGATCACGGCCGCGATCCTCGTCATCGGCGATGAGATCTTATCGGGGCGTACCAAAGACAAGAATATCGGCACCATCGCCGACTTCCTCACCGCCGCCGGAATCGACTTGCGTGAAGTGCGGGTCGTGCCGGACGAGGCCGCCATGATCGTGGAGGCGGTGAACGCCCTGCGGGCGCGCTACAGCTACCTGTTCACCACCGGCGGGATCGGCCCGACCCACGACGATATCACCGCCGATTGCGTGGCCGAGGCGTTCGGAGTCGGCATCGACATCGACGAGCGCGCGCGCGCGATGCTGCTGGAGCGTCACAAGCCCGAGGATCTGAATGCGGCGCGGCTGCGCATGGCCCGGATCCCGTTCGGTGCCGATCTGATCTCCAATGCGGTCTCGAAAGCTCCAGGCTTCCGCATCGGCAACGTCCACGTCATGGCTGGCGTGCCGAGCGTGATGCAGGCCATGCTCGACGCGATCGCGCCGACCTTGAAGGGGGGCGCCGCGATGATCTCCGAGACCGTCGAAGCGGGGGGATTGCCCGAGGGTCAATACGCTGCGGACCTTGGCGAGATCGCGAAGGCGCGGCCGGCCGTGTCGATCGGCTCTTACCCGGCAATGACGCCGGAGGGTTTTCGCAATCGGATCGTCGTTCGCAGCCGGGATACGCACGCCCTGGCGGAAGCGCGGGAAGCGGTCGCGGCGCTGGTGGCACGGCTGTCGGCCTGAGATCCCACCGTCACGATCGGATTGCGTCACGGAGCTGAGTGAATGATCCAAGACCAGAACGACCGTGCCGATAAGGAGGCCCGGCGCGACGAGTTGCTGAAGGAAGTGTCCGAGATCGGCCGCCCGGACGCCTACGTGTTGCACGAGGTGATCCGGCTTGAAGGCGACGAAGAATTGCGCCGCCACAGCCTTGCGCTGTTCCTCTCAGCGTTCGCGGCGGGCCTGAGCATCGCCCTATCACTGATCGTGCCCGGGGTACTGAAGAGCCGGCTGCCTGAGGCCGACTGGGCGAAGGTCGTGACCACGATGGGCTATTCGGTTGGCTTCCTGGTTGTCGTCCTGGGTCGCCAACAGCTGTTCACCGAAAACACCGTCACGCCGATCCTGCCGCTGCTACACGACCGCTCGATCAAGACGGCGTTGCGCGTGGTGCGGCTCTGGCTCATCGTTCTCTGCGGCAACATATTGGGAACACTGGCCATCGCCACGGTGGTGGCCCATGCCGGTGCCTTCGAGCCGCCTGTGCTCAAGGCCTTCGCGGAGATCAGCCATGACGCGATCGCGCATGGGTTCTGGTCCACCTTCGTGAAAGGGGTGTTTGCCGGCTGGATGATCGCCCTGATGGTCTGGTTTCTGCCAGCCACCGGCAGCGCAGCCCCCTTCGTGATCCTGCTGATGACTTGGCTGGTCGCGCTCTGCGGTCTTGCCCACATCGTCGCCGGTTCGGTTGAGGCCTTCTACCTGCTGGTGACCAGCGCGGCCTCGCTGGAGGATTACGGGCTGCGCTTCTTCCTGCCGACGCTTCTCGGCAACACGATCGGCGGTGTCACCCTGGTAGCGGTGCTGAACTACGGTCAGGTCGCGCCGCAGGTCGAGGAGACCAAGGAAGTCGAGGGCGAGCGCACCGATTGACGGGCACGTCAGTCAAGGCTCACCGACGGACTGATGAGGTGGTCGAGATCGTCGAGGATCCAAGTCATCGTTCCGCGGAGAGGCCCATAAAGGCCAATCTGGTGCTGCCGGTACAGCAGGTCATGGGTGAGCCGCGCGGAAAGGCCGTTCAGCCGGCCTCCGCCAAACGTGTAGCGCCCGAGAGTGCCCCAGCCGTTGAAATCGGCCAGGGAGACGATGGCCCCCTTTTCCACGTAGTGAAAGGCTGGCAGCTCCCCCGCGACCGTATCGCCCCGAGCCAGCGCGCGCCCGAGATGGGACGCGAGATGCTGCGCTTGCTGTCGCGCCGCCTGGGCGGTGGCCGGGACCGCTTTGCCGGTCTTGAGGTCGACCTGACTGGCACAATCCCCAAGGGCCAAGATCGCCGGGTCCCGGGTTGTGCGCAAATCGGGACCGACCACAAGTTGGCCGGTGCGCGAGCGTTCCAGTCCCTCGACCGCGCCCAGCACGTCTGGCGCCTTCACGCCGGCCGCCCAAACCTTGAGCCCGGCCGAGATGCGGCTGCCGTCCTTCAGGGTAAAACCCGCCGCGTCGGCCCCCGTGACCATGGCGTCGGTCCGAACCTCCACGGCAAGATCTGACAGGGTCCGTGACGCCGCGCGGGAGACCCGCTCCGGAAACGCCGGCAGGAGGCGTGGTCCGCTCTCGATCAGGGTCAGGCGTAAGCGTTGCGGCAGATCGGGAGAGCCGTAGGCCGAGGCCAAGTTGATCGCGTGCTTCAATTCTGCCGCCAACTCGACGCCGGTCGCGCCACCGCCGACGATCGCGATCTCGAGCCTCTCCGGGCTGTCGAGCCGAGCCAGAAGATGGCGCCGCAAGTGCCGGTGGAACGCCTCGGCCTCGGTAAGATCGTCGATGGTCAGGCAGTGCTCGGCCACCCCGGGGGTACCAAAATCATTGGCCCGGCTACCGATGGCGAGCACCAGGAGGTCGTAGGCAAGATCGGCCTGCGGCTGTCCCTGCGCCGCCTCGACTGCGAGCCGAACCCTGCGGATCGACCGGTCGATCCCCATCAGGGTGCCCGGCTGGAACCGGAAACCGTTGCGACGTGCCTGCGCAAAGAAATCGACTTTCTGCCGGTCGGGCCGGGCCGTGCCGGCCGCGAAGGTGTGCAGCATCGGTTTCCACACATGGGACAGGCTGCGATCGGCCAGTACAACGTCGGCCTTGCCGCCACGGCCGAGGCTGGTCGCCACCTCGATCCCTGCGACCCCGCCGCCGATGATCACGATCCGCGCTTTGTCCGCCATGCCGTCTCCAGGATTGCGTATTCCCGGTGAACGCGGGGCGGAAGCCGATGTTCGTGGCGCGCGGCCTGGCCCGGACTGAAATCCGGCTGGAGTTCAAAACAGTCCGTTCAGCACCGAAAATGCGCAGGGAGACCGCCACAATAACAGCGCCCCGCTGGCAATCTGGAATGCCTGACACATGCCTTTGATCGAGGGCCTTTAAACGCGCTTTCTGGCTGCACGCACCACTGCGAGATACCAATCATTAACCATTTAATTATTGATTTAGATAGGTGATACACACACGTTTCTGTCCAATTTAGCGGAATATCTGCCTAGCAGGGGCGGTTTGAATGGTCGATCTCACCGGTTACCGCCTGACGTTCGACGACGAATTTAACACGCGCAGCATTTCCCTGACCGGCGCAGGCACCACCTACGCCGACACGCGCGCCGAGTGGCGGACGACCGACGACAGGTCCGATATCGGGTTCGGACGGTCATCCTTCGTCGATTCCTCCTCAGGCTACGATCCATTCAGCTTCCAGAACGGCGCGCTATCGATTACAGCCGTGCCGGACCGGACCGCGTACGGCTTTCCCGGCAGCTGGGAATCCGGCCTGATCACCACCCAGGGCAACTTCTCACAGACCTACGGTTACTTCGAGATCCGAGCCGACTTCTCGAACGATTCGAATGCTTGGGACGCGTTCTGGCTGTTACCGAACCAGCAAAGTTCGAAATCGGGCAGCACCAATGGTCACCAAGAGCTGGATGTCGTCGAGCATTATGGCAACAACGACAAAGGCGTCTACAGCACGATCCATACGACCGATCCGCAGAACGGCATACCTTGGCAGACAAATCGCCAAGTTTACAGTGAGATGGCCAATCCATCCGGCTATCACACCTATGGGGTGAACTGGCAGGCGGACAAGATCAGCTTCTACGTCGACGGTCAGTTCACCGGGTCACAGGATACGCCCTCTGACCTTCACAGCCCAATGTATCTGATCGCCAACCTCGCGGTCCGCAGCGAGGGGACGGCAACGGGCAGCCCGATTACCTCGAACATCGACTACATCCGGGTCTATTCAAACAGCACGAACGCAGTCGCCGTCCCGCAGGGCCGGGTTTCGCCTCCGGATGGGTACGATCCGGGCGTCTATGGCGCCACCGCCGCCCGCCAGAACCCGACGACATCGCTTGGGTCATCACCCGTGAGGGGAGGGGCATCTGCGCCGTCAACCGCGTCCGGCGCCGCCACATCGTCGCCTGCAACCGGTACAGCTGCACCCGTCCCTGCGAGCGGTGTTGCTACGGAACCGGCGGGGACAGGAGCCTCAACCGGATCGTCGTCGGCCACTCCCGCACCTTGCTACTGCACCGGCACCCGAATCCTCACCGAACACGGCGCGATAGCCGTCGAAGACCTTCAGGTCGGCCAAAGGGTGGTGACCGCGTCGGGACAGCGCCGCCCCATCCGGTGGATCGGGACGCGCCACTACCCGGGCCCGACCGTGCCTCGAGCCGACCGGCCGGTACGGATCCGGGCAGGAGCCCTGTCGGACGGCGCACCCGCTCGCGATCTCCGGGTCTCGCCAGACCACGCGTTCTTGCTGGACGGCATGCTCGTCGCCGCTGGTCATCTGGTCAACGGTAAAACCATTACCCGTGGAGAGGCGGCCACCGACCTGACCTACTGGCACATCGAACTCGACGCCCACGACATGCTGCTGGCCGAGGGCGTTCCGGCAGAAAGCTTTTTCGCGGCCGCCGGCTTGCGCGCGCAGTTCGACACCGCACTCGCGCAGCCGAGCACGCCATCACTGAACACACCTTATGCCGAACGCGTGGAAGAGGGCCCCGCGCTGAAAGCCCTCGTCCGCCGCCTGATTCTCCGCGCAGGCCTCTCGGTGGAAGCGCCTCAATTCGGTTCGCTGCGCGGCAACCTCGATCTTTGCGAGTTCCGCAACGGCGATGTGCGCGTCGCCGGCTGGGCGCAGGATACCGCGTATCCCACCGGCCCGGTCTGCCTCGACGTCGTGGTGGATGGGACCGTCGTCGCGATGACACTGGCTGATCTCGACCGACCGGATCTCGGTGCGGCCGCGATCGGGCAGGGCCGGCACGGCTTCGACCTCGGGCTGGAGGAGCGTCTTGCGCCGGGGGTAACGCACACCGTCACCGTCCGCCGTTCAGCGGACGGCGCGATGATCGGCACCATGGTGCTCGATGCCGCTGGCGCATGGCACCGGGCACAGGTCGCCTGACCTCGGATAGGGCCGCCATGACACTGCGTGGCAGTATCGACGTGCTCGGCCATCGTCGCGTCATCGGCTGGGCCTGGGAGACGGATACGCCGGACATCCCCGTGGTGGTACTGATCGCGGTCGAACGGCGCGTCCTCGGACGATGCCGGGCAGACCTCTTCCGAGAGGATCTCGCCGTGGAAGGCCTCGGAACCGGCCGTTGCGGCTTCACACTGGACCTGCCGGTCGGCTTGCTCTCACCGCGTCAGGACTACGCGATCAGCGTCCGACGCGAGGGAGACGGGGCGCATCTGCCTGGTTCCCCCTACGTGCTGGCGGCACCGTTGAGGATTGTTCGCGCGCCGTAGCCCCGCATCGAACCTCGGGACATCTCGCCTCAGAGCGCACGAAAAAAGCCGCCCGAAGGCGGCTTCTCATCGGCTGATCCGTTCTTAACGATCAGGATCGGAGTCGGGTCCGGACCTCACCGAGGCTGGCACGGATCAGGCCTTGTGCCGCATCCCCCTGCATGCGCTCCCGCAGGATTGTCTCGGAAACCTTCACGGCGGCATCAGCCGCCGCAGCGCGAACCTGGGCCTCAGCCTGCGCTTCAGCCTGGGAGATCTTCAGCTCAGCGGCCTTGGTGCGGCGGGCCAGGAAGTCGTCGAGCTTGCGATGACCTTCCTCGGCGGCGCGCTTGGCCTCCTCGCGGGCGCCAGCCACGATCGACTCGGCCTCCTTCTCGGCCTCGGCGCGGCGGCGCTTGTAATCCGCCAAAACGGCGGCGGCCTCCTCGCGCAAGCGCTTGGCCTCATCGAGTTCGTGACGGACGCGGTTGGCGCGGCCGTCCAGGCCCTTGGTCATGGCCGAGAAGGCGCCGGCCTTCCAGGCGATGCCCATGAAGATGACGAACGCGACGGCGACCCAGAATTCGGCTTCGAGCAGCATCGTGGGTTCCCGTCTAGTGTGCGGTGGCGTCGAGGGCGCGGTTCAGCGTCGCCGGATCGGGCGCCTGACCCGTCAGGCGCTCGACGATTGCCGTCGCGGCCTCACCGGCGATGCTACGGACATTGCCCATGGCAGCCTCAGTGCGAGTGCGGATCGTCGCCTCAGCGGTGGAGAGCTTGGTGTTCAGCTCCGCCTCAAGCGCCTTACGCTTGGTTTCTGCCTCAGCAGCCAGCTCATTCCGGGTCGTCTGGGCGATGTCGCGGGCCTTGCCCTGCGCATCGCGTAGAGCGGTCTCGTAGGCGAGGCCGGCAGCATCCGCTTCGGCCTTCATCGCCTGGGCCTGGTCGAGGTCGGCCCGCAGACGCTCGGACCGGGCATGCAGGATCGCCTGAATCCGCGGCAGCGCGACCTTGTCCATCAGGTAGTAGAGGAGACCGAAGGCCAGCGCGAGCCAGATCAGCTGCGACAGGAACCCGGAGGTCTCGAAGGGGGGGAACGCACCGCTATGCGCTTCCGCGTGCTCGACATGGCCAGGCACGACTTGCGTGTCGGCGCCCGGGGGCGGCGTGGTGAGGGGATTCGGCTGCGCCATGAGACCGCTACACTGACACCGTTCGCTTAGGTCACCGCCGACGCGGTGACGGAAGAAGGCGGACGCCTCGTTCGCGAAGCGTCCACCTGGTGGTCGGGCGGTAGAAGCCCGGTGGAGGCCGCGTCGACCGCGGCCCCCGAAGCGCGTCGATCAGACGGCGAAGAGCAGCAGCAGCGCGATGAGCAGCGAGAAGATGCCCAGCGCCTCGGTCAGGGCGAAGCCCAGGAGCAGGGTGGCGCGCTGGCCGTCGGCCGCGGAGGGGTTGCGAAGGGCGCCGGCGAGAAACTGACCGAACAGGTTGCCGAGGCCGATGCCCGCACCCGCCATGCCAAGGCAGGCGAGGCCGGCGCCGATGTACTTCGCAGCGACGGGATCCATGATAACTCCTGAGGCTCTTTAGATCGAAACGTGCGGTGACGTTCGCGGCGGGTGGAGCCGGCCAAGTGCGGAGGCCGGGGTGAAGCTGAGCGGCCGGGGCGTGCGCCTAGTGGCCGGGGTGGAGAGCATCGTTGAGGTAGATCGCGGTCAGCGTCGCGAAGACGTAGGCCTGAAGCGCGGCAACGAGGAACTCGAGAGCGGTCAGCGCGATCGTCAGGAACAGCGGAAGCGGCGATAGCACGCTCCAGGCACCTGCGAGAAGAAGCTGGACCACGAAGAACGCGAAGATCTTCATCGCGATGTGGCCGGCGAGCACGTTGGCGAACAGACGCACTGACAGGCTGATCGGCCGCGAGATGAACGAGATGATCTCGATCGGGACCAGGATCGCCAGCAGCGGCTTCGGCACGCCCGACGGCACGAACAGGCCGAAGAAGTGGGTGCCGTGCTTCATGACGCCAAAGATCACCACCACCGAGATCACCAAGGCGGCGAGGCCGAACGTGATGATCAGATGGCTGGTCACCGCGAAAGCGTAAGGGATCATCCCGAAGAGGTTCAGGATCAGCACGAACATGAACAGCGAAAACACCAGCGGCATGAACCGCTTGCCGCCATCGCCGGTCGCCTGGTGGAGCGTATCCGCGATGAATTCGTAGAAGATCTCGGCCAGAGACTGCATCCGCCCCGGCACCACCGAGCGCGAAGCCGTCGCCACCACGGTGATCAGCGCGATCACCCCGACGGCGGCGAACATGTACAAGGCAGATTGGGTGAAGGCGAGTTGCTGATGGCCGATATGGCCCAGCGACACGAGCGGCTTCAGCTCGAATTGATGGATCGGGTCGATCGTGACCGCCATTCCCGCTTCCGCCCCTCTTGATCCGGCGCATCGACAGTGTCGATCGCCTCAAACCTCTATCGACCGGCGTGCCTTATGGCTCCTGCCCGTCGTCTCGTCCGGGACGCGCGCCGGCAAAACCTGACACCCGCATCACGTTGTAGATCCCCGCCACGAACCCTAGCATCAGGAGGACGATCAGACCCCAGGGTTTCGTCCCGAAGACATGATCGACGATCCAGCCGAGTATGCCCCCCGCGATCACGCCCGCGACGAACTCCGTGGAGATCGTCATGGCCTGGCCAAGCGAGGAGGGCCCGGTACCCCGAGGCCGCAAGGAAGGATCGGGAGCGGCCTGCGGACGCTTCCGTTCAATCTGCGTCTCGAGACGTCTGAGCCTCGCGGAGAGTTCGCTGTCCGTCGGCGTGCCTTCGGTCTCTTTCCCGTTCCTGGAATCGTCGCCGATCACGGCTGAAACTCACAGGGCGGGAGGATCTGAAACCGGCTGGACGCCCCCATCAAGCGGGCGCACCATAGTTTCGCCTATCTTGGGTGTCAAGGCGACCTCAGTGCACAGTAAGTTGTTGATTGCGATACAATTTTTCGGTTGCAGCCGAAGCTTGGCGGCGCTGCTTCGCGCATCGCCCAGAGACGATCAAGCGCCAAGGATCGGCTTGATCACCTTCTCCATGCCCTCGATCGTCATCTCGCCGGTGTAGCGCTCACCGTTGATGAAGAACGTCGGCGTCGAATCCACCTTCAGGATATCCAGCCCACGCTGCTTCACGGTGTTGACGGCACCGTAGACCTTCTGGTCCTTCAGGCACGCCTCGAACGTCTCCTTGGTGTAGCCAGCCTGACGGAGCATCTGCTCGAGCGCATCGACCGGCTTCTGGGTGAAGGCCCAAGCGGATTGCTGGTCGAACAGCAGATCAGTGATCGGGTAATATTTGGCATCGCCCTGGCAGCGCGCCAGCATGAAGGCTGCGGTCGCCAGCGGGTCCAGCGGAAACTCGCGCAGGGTGAAGCGCACCTTGCCGGTATCGATGTAGCGCTCCTTGAGCACCGGCCAGGTGGTGCGGTGGAAGGCGGCGCAGTGCGAGCAGGTCATCGAGGCGTATTCGATGATCGTGCACTTGGCGTCGGCCGGGCCGAGCCAGACATCGCCGAGCGGGCCCGGCTGCATCAGAGCTGCCAGGTCGGCGTTCTGAGCCCAAGCCGTGCGCATCAGGGAGGGGAGGACGAGGCCGGCGCCGAGCGCGAGGCCTGTGAACTTGAGAGCGTCGCGTCGCGTGGTCATGGGCAGGCTCCGCCGGATTTAGTCGGTCTTGGCATCTTGGGCTTGGCGTCCCGGTTCGGGTACTCGGGCACGGCTTTCCTGGCAAGATGACGCAATTGCCGCTGAAACCGGCCGATCATCGCTCCGGCCGCGTCGCCACGGCAGCGATACCGAGCCGATCCAGAGCGGCACGCAGACCATCATCGTCGATCCCCGCCACCGCGCGCTTCACCTCGACGGCCCGGGACGGGTCGATGCCGGTACGTGGCGTCGGTCGGCCACCGCGGCCGACCCGGTCCTGCTGCAGCACGATGCGCGAGACGCAGGCCCAGCCGTAATGCGCGTTGATACGTTGGATCACCACCGGCGCCAGATGCTGGAGTTCGATCGCGAATACGCCTTCGACCCGGACCACCAGCGTCCCCGATTCCGGCGTGTCGGCATCCTTACGACGGCGCTTGGGCCACTCGAGCTTCGAGGGCCGGCAGTAGCGCGCGAGCCGCTCGCCCACGATCTCCGGCCAGGCGGCCAGGATATCGGTCGACGCGAAGCCCTGCGCCGCAAAGGCGGGCCCGATGCAACTCTCGATCAGCTCGGCCAGCGGTTTGACGCGCGCCATGGTGGTTTGGGCCTCGCCCCTGATAAGTCGCCGCACGTTAGCGCAGCTTCGTTTATGAAGGGAGCACGGCCCCGGCGTTGAGGGGCCCTATGATCGCCCGATCCCTACGGTTATGCAGCCTGGCCCATGCAGACCTGCTCAGCCACGGATCCCGGGTCCACTCCCGGACCACGCGCCGACGACCTGCTCGCCTGGTACGACCGGCACCGCCGGATCCTGCCGTGGCGCGCGCTCGCGGGGGAAGTGCCCGATCCCTACCGTGTCTGGCTGTCCGAAGTGATGCTGCAGCAGACCACGATCGCAGCGGTGCGGCCGTATTTCGAGCGCTTCCTGACACGTTTCCCCGACGTGACCGCGTTGGCTGAAGCCCCCGAGGAGGCGGTGATGTCGGCCTGGGCCGGGCTCGGCTACTATTCCCGGGCGCGCAACCTCCACGCCTGCGCGAAAGCGGTGGCGGCTGCGGGCTGCTTCCCCAACACGGCCGAGGGCCTGCGCAAGCTTCCGGGCATCGGCGCCTACACGGCCGGGGCGATTGCCGCGATCGCGTTCGAGCGGGCGGAGGCCGCGGTCGACGGTAATGTCGAGCGGGTCCTGAGCCGGGTCTTCGCCGTGGAGGCGCCGCTGCCCGGCAGCCGCCCGGAGATCCGCCGGCTGACCCAGGCCCTGGTGCCGCACGACCGGCCAGGCGACTTCGCGCAGGCGCTCATGGATCTCGGCGCGACGATCTGCACGCCCAAGCGCCCCGCCTGCGCGCTCTGCCCCTGGATGCTGCCCTGCCAGGCGCGGGCGCGCGGCACGCAGGAGACGTTTCCCCGCAAGATCAAAGTGGCGAAGGGCGCCCTGCGCCGCGGGGCGGCCTTCGTGGCGATCCGCAGCGGCGACGAGGCGGTCCTTCTACGGACCCGCCCGCCGGAAGGGCTGCTCGGCAACATGGCCGAACCACCGGGCAGTGCCTGGGAGCCAAATTATGACGCCGCCGCCGCCCTGTTGGATGCGCCCATCGACGCCCGCTGGAAGCGCCTGCCGGGGCTCGTCCGCCATGGCTTCACGCACTTCCCGCTTGAGCTGACCGTGTTCTCGGCCCGGGTCGCCCTTTCGACCCCGACGCCGCCCGGCATGCGCTTCACACCGCGCGCCGCGCTCAACGACGAGCCGCTGCCCGGCCTGATGCGCAAGGTACTGGCTCACGCCTTCGACCCGAAGCCGGAGCCCGAGAAGAAGCCCTTTGGTCGCCCGAAGAAGGATCCGCCGGCGATGCCGCTGCTCGCGGCCATGGAGGCGCCGATCTCGATCGAAGATCCGGAGCCGCGACCGAGCGTGCGCGCGGTGCCCAAGCCCCGGCCCAAACCCGCACCCGAGCCGCCGCCGGAGATGGACGATTTCCTGGACGCCGAGCCGGAGGCCCCCGTCGCGCCGGCGCACGCCCGGCCTACGCCGCGCCGACCAGGCGCCGCGCGACGTCGCTAGCTCCGAGTAGGAAACAAGATCCCAAAGGGCGAGCCCTTTGGGATCTCATGACCAATACGGAGAACGGCTCAGCCGTTCGCCATCGCCTGGCGCAGCCCAGCCCGGTAGCTGTCGATCACCACCGGCTTGCCGGAGCGCTCGACGTGCCAGAAGGTCCAGCCGTTGCAGGCCGGCAGCCCCTGGACCAGGGCGCCGATCTTGTGGATCGAGCCGATCACCAGACCATTGTCAAGCTGGCCGTCCGGACGCACCGTGGCGCGGAAGCGGCGGCGCTCGTCCGTGACGATCTCACCCGGGCGGATATGCCCAGCCTCGATCACCGAGAGGAACGGCACCCGCGGCTCGGCCCGCTTCGTCGGCGCTACCATGAGCGCGGCCTTCGACAAAGGCTGAACGGCGGCGATCCGCTCCCGTGCAGCCTCCGCGTAGGTGGCCTCGCGCTCGATGCCGATGAACCGCCGGCCGAGACGCTTGGCGACGGCCCCGGTGGTGCCGGTGCCGAAGAACGGATCAAGCACCACGTCCCCGGGATTGGTCGCCGCCATCAGGGTACGGGCGAGCAGAGCCTCAGGCTTCTGGGTCGGGTGGACCTTGTGGCCCTCCGCGTCCTTCAGCCGCTCCTCGCCGGTGCAGAGCGGGATGAACCAGTCCGAGCGCATCTGAAGGTCTTCGTTGCCCCCCTTCAGCGCGTCGTAATGGAAGGTGTAGCCCTTCGAGTCCGCCGAGCGCGAAGCCCAGATCAGGGTCTCGTGGGCGTTGGTGAAGCGCTTGCCGCGGAAGTTCGGCATCGGGTTGGCCTTGCGCCAGACGATGTCGTTGAGGATCCAGTAACCGAGATCCTGCAACGCGCTCCCGACCCGGAAGATGTTATGGTATGACCCGATCACCCAGAGGGTTGCGTTCGGCTTCATCACGCGCCGGCAGGCAGCGAGCCAGTCCCGGGTGAAGGCGTCGTAGGCCTCGAAGGTCGCGAACTTGTCCCAGTCGTCGTCGACCGCGTCGACACGGCTCTGGTCCGGACGCAAGAGGCCGGCTTCGCCGAGCTGCAGGTTGTAGGGCGGGTCAGCGAAGACGCAGTCGACGCTGGAGGCCGGCAGCGCGTTCATGGCCGCAATGCAATCCCCGACCAGCACTTGGTCGAGGGGGAGGGGACGCTGGGTGGGTACGAGACCCATCCGTGGCGCCGACGCGGGCCGCCCGGCACGCGAGACTTGTTTCCGGGCGACGGCGTCGGCAGCCACGGTACGCGGGGAAGCCATGGCAAACACCGGTTACGCGACTGACCGGCAGACCATGCGTCGGACACGGTAAAGGTCGCGTTGTCGAAATTGCCGGGCCGTCGTCCCGTTCTGGGGCTGCACTTTTTGCCTAGCGCCAGCTCCACCAACCGTTCGTCAGACAAAGTGCGTGTCGGGCACGGCCTTTACGCAGGCCAACTCTCGTAGCGCGGCGGCTGATCTCGCCGCCGAAGCGGATTGGAGCGGCCAATCCTTTCCCTCCGCACAAAACGACACGTTCCGGCCGATGAAGCCTCCTGCATCCAGCTGAGCGGGATGCAGGGTCACACCCAGCGCACAGCTTAGGCAAATATGCCGATCGAAGGAATGGCGGCGAGCCGGAGAAGAAGACTTGCCCAGCACCATACAAGACTGTCGGCCATAAACATCACAGTAAGGACGAAAATAAATCGAAATAAAACACCAAGTATTCCGCACGATCAGAACAAAACCGGCCAAAATGTGACCTGAACTCCCCTAAAACGCTCGCCATATTCCGGCCGATTTCTGAAACGACTGGCGCCGTCCCGGAAACAACAAGGGAATGCGGGAAGAATGACATCTGGTTTCGGTAAGTTCGTGGCCACCGTTGGAATGCTATCTGCCTTCGTCGGAACGACCCTCCCGGCTGTTGCCCAAAGCGGCGCTGCCTCTTGGTACGGGAGCGGCCAGCGCACCGCGAACGGTGAGCGTTTCAACCCCAACGGACTGACCGCTGCCCATCGCAGCCTGCCGTTCGGAACCCGCGTCCGCGTCGAGAACCGCCGGACCGGCCGCTCGGTGGTGGTGCGCATCAATGACCGCGGCCCCTTCGTGCGCGGCCGCATCATCGATCTTTCGAAGGGTTCGGCCCGCGCGCTCGGCATGGGCGGCACGAGCTACGTCTCGCTCCAGGTCTTGAACTGAAGATCCCGCACTGACGGCCTTCAGGCCGAAGAGCTTCTGAAGCCGTCCGACCTCCCGACGTTGTCTGCAGCATCGGGAGGCCCCATGTGGTGGATGAGCAGACCGGATCCAGCCGCCCCATGCCCAAACCCCTGATCGTCGATATCCCGCACGACCTCGGCCGCGACGAGGCGAAGCGGCGCCTCGAGCATGGCACTGACCAAGCGCGGGCCTTCCTGGCCAAAAGTGGCGTCACGGTCGACCAGCTTGCCTGGACCGGCGACCGCCTTGATTTCGGCGTTTCCGCGATGACCCAGAAGATCGGCGGCACGATCGATGTCGGCCCTGAGAGCGTGAGGCTCGAGGTGAAACTGCCGTTCCTGCTCGCCCTGTTCGCCGAGAAGATCCAGAAGGTGGCGAGCAAGGAGGGGAACCTCTTGCTCACCAAGAAATAGCGCGCCGGAACTCCAGCCGCAGGCCCTCGTTGCTGCCCGAACGGTGCGGGACAGCACCGCGAGCCCTCTGGAGGATATCCGTGCCAGACTTCACTCTCGCCGACCCGGGGCAAGTGCCGGAAGTTCCGCCCCAACCCGCTCCGGCGCCCGAGACACCATACGATCCGCCGCAGGCGCCGACGCAGCCACCTGGCCCCGAGATCCCCGGCAATACACCGGCCGAGGCGCCTGGCATCCAACCGCCGGAGATCCCGGTCAACGATCCCGGCCCGCCAGAGATCAGCCCGCCCACCGGGCCGGCCAATCCGATCGCCTGAGGCTTGAACGGCGGGGGCGACCCGGTTTGAACCGAAAGCCCGGCGCTGCCATAAGCCCGGTATGGCCGCTCCCCCCCTTCTGACCCTCCAGGACGTCGCGCTCACCTTCGGTGGCACGCCGCTGATCAACCGTGCCGACCTGACCATCTCGCCCGGCGAGCGCACCTGCCTCGTCGGGCGGAACGGCTCGGGCAAGTCAACCTTGATGAAGATTGCTGCCGGCCTGGTCGAGCCGGACAAGGGGCGGCTGTTCGTCCAGCCCGGCACCACGATCCGCTACCTGGCGCAGGAACCGGATTTTTCCGGCTTTACCAATACCTTGGACTTCGTCGAGGCTGGTCTGCCGCCAGGTGAATCCGCCCATCGCGCCAGGTACCTGCTGGAGAGCCTCGGCATGACCGGGGCAGAGGATCCCACGAAACTCTCAGGTGGCGAGGGGCGACGCGCGGCGCTCGCCCAAGCCCTCGCTCCCGAGCCGGACGTGCTGCTGCTCGACGAGCCGACCAACCATCTCGACCTGCCGGCGATCGAATGGCTGGAAGCAGAACTGCGCGGAACCCGCGCAGCGATGGTCCTGATCAGCCACGACCGGCGGTTTCTCTCCGCGTTATCCCGCGCCACGATCTGGCTGGATCGCGGGGAAACGCGAAGAATTGAGCAGGGCTTCTCGAATTTCGAGGCTTGGCGCGACGCTTTCTTCGAAGAGGAGGAGCGCGACCAGCACAAGCTCGACCGCAAGATCGCCGCCGAGGAGCATTGGCTGCGCTACGGCGTCACGGCTCGCCGCAAGCGAAACGTCCGCCGTCTCGGCAACTTGCACGAGCTGCGCCAGAATCGCCGCGACGTCCGCCGTCCGGTGGGCAGCGTCAGCATGAACGCCTCCGATGCCGAGTCCTCGGGCAGCCTCGTGGTCGAGGCCCGGGATATCGCCAAAGCCTATGGCGAGCGGACCATCGTGGATGGGCTGTCGCTGCGGGTGATGCGCGGCGACCGGCTTGGGATCGTCGGGGCCAACGGCGCCGGCAAGTCGACGCTGATCAATCTGCTGATGGGCCGGCTGGCCCCCGATTCGGGGCAGGTCGTGCTCGGCACGAACCTGATGCCGGTGGTGTTGGATCAGGCCCGGGCGACGCTGGAGCCCGGGATGACCGTCACGGAAGTGCTCACCGGCGGCAGCGGCGACAGTGTCACGGTGAACGGCCAGAGCCGCCACGTGGTCGGCTACCTCAAGGACTTCCTGTTCAGCCCCGAGCAGGCCCGGACCCCGGTCTCGGTGCTGTCCGGCGGCGAGCGCAACCGCCTGTTGATCGCCCGCGCGCTGGCGCAACCGGCCAACCTCCTGGTGCTGGACGAGCCGACCAACGACCTCGATCTCGAGACCCTCGACCTGCTCCAGGAGATGCTCGGCGACTACCAGGGCACCCTGATCCTGGTGAGCCACGACCGTGACTTCCTCGACCGGGTGGCCAGCAGCGTGCTGGTCTCGGAAGGTTCGGGCCGCTGGGTCGAGTATGCCGGCGGCTACAGCGACATGCTGGTCCAGCGCGGGCAGGGCGTCGAGGCGCGCACGGTCGCGCCGACGAAGAAGGAACCGCGCGAGCGCACGGCCTCGGCCGCCCAGCCCGCCGGAAAGCCGAAGCTCGGCTTCAAGGACCAGCACGAGTTGAAGACGCTGCCGGCCCGCATCGCGAAGCTGGAGGCGGCCATCGCCCAGATCAAGGCGATCCTGGCGGATGCCGACCTCTACGCCCGCGACCCGGCCCGGTTCGACAAGGCCACCGCCATGCTGGCCCAGGCCGAGACCGAGCTGTCCCAGGCGGAGGACCGGTGGCTGGAGCTGGAGATGCTGCAGGCGGGATGACGCCCGCCCTTGACATATCATAGGAAATATGTCTTATAAGACCTCCGCGGGCCTGATCCCGCGGGGCCGCAACGATCGCGAACCGACCGGAACGGATGATCGCATGACCGCCTATCAGACCCTCGAACAGCGCTTCTCCCGCCTCGCGGCCCTGGAAGGCGCGGCCGGGATCCTCGGCTGGGATGCGCAGACGCTGATGCCGGACGGGGCCGCAGAGGCGCGGGGCGACCAGCTGGCGATCCTGCGCGGGCTGGCCCACGAGATGCTAACGGCCCCCGAGACGCGGGACGAGCTCGCCGCCGACGAGCAGCAGGGCGGCCTGGATGCCTGGAATGCGGCCAACCTGCGGGAGATGCGGCGGGCCCAGGCCCATGCCGGCGCCGTGCCCCGGGACTTGGTGGAAGCCAGCTCCCGGGCCGTGTCCCGGTCCGAGATGGTCTGGCGCGAGGCGCGCCGGGACTCCGATTTCGCCCGGCTGGCGCCGTACCTCGCCGAGGTGCTGCGGCTCCAGCGGGAGATCGGGCAGGCCAAGGGCGCGGCGCTCGGGCTCGACCCCTACGACGCCCTGCTCGACAGCTACGATCCCGGCATGCGCCGGGCGGTGATCGACCCGCTGTTTGCCGACCTCACCAGCTGGCTGCCGGACCTGATCGCCCGCGCCCGGGAAATCCAGGATTCGCGCCCGGCGCCGCTGCCCCTGGAGGGGCCGTTCGACACGGGCACGCAGCGCGCCCTCGGCCTCAAGCTGATGACCGCGCTCGGGTTCGACTTCACCCGCGGCCGTCTCGATATCAGCCTGCATCCGTTCTGCGGCGGCGCCACCGACGACGTGCGCGTCACCACCCGCTACGACGAGGCCGATTTCGGCCGCGCCCTGATGGGCGTGCTGCACGAGACCGGCCACGCCCTCTACGAGCAGGGCCGCCCCGCCGCATGGCGGCACCAGCCGGTGGGCGCCGCCCGGGGCATGAGCCTGCACGAGAGCCAGTCGCTCATCGTCGAGATGCAGGCCTGCCGCAGCCGGGATTTCTTCACCTATCTGGCACCGCTGCTGCGCGAGGCGTTCGGCCGGTCCGGGCCGGAATGGTCGCCGGAGAACCTGCACGCCTTGAACACCCAGGTGCGGCCGGGCTTCATCCGGGTCGATGCCGACGAGGCGACCTACCCGGCCCATATCCTGCTGCGCTACCGGCTGGAGACCGCGATGATCGCGGGCGACCTCGCAGTCACCGACCTGCCCGGCGCCTTCAACGACGGCCTGCGCGACCTGCTGGGCCTCACCGTGCCGGAAGACCGCCTCGGCTGCCTGCAGGACATCCACTGGCCGAGCGGGGCCTTCGGCTACTTCCCGACCTACACGCTCGGCGCGCTCGCCGCGGCCCAGCTGTTCCGCGCCGCCCGCGCTGCCGAGCCGGCCCTGCCGGGCTGCCTGGCGGCGGGCGATTTCGCGCCGCTGCGCACCTGGCTTCGGGCCAACGTGCACGAGGTCGGCAGCCTGCTCGGGACGGATGATCTGTTGGTCCGGGCAACGGGGGCGCCCCTGGGGACGGCGGCGTTCCGGGCGCATCTGGAGGGGCGGTATCTGGGGGGCTGAATGCCGGACGCGGCACAGGTCCCTGTTTCCCCACCGGCGAGGAAGGTCCCGTCTCGGCCTGTGTTAGGCGCGACGTGCCCCCTCTCCCGTGCGGGCTAGCGGATTCACACTTCAACAAGCTCTATCGCAAGTCTCTGAAACACAACGCGTTTCCCCTCCCCCTTGCGGGGAGGGGTCAGGGGTGGGGGTGGTGCCGGACAAGGCGCAGTGGTGCCTTCTGAGCGACCCCCACCTCCAACTCCTCCCCGCAAGGGGGAGGAGAGCGCGCCGCGCTTTCCGCAAGCCGTTGTGTGAATATTGTAGCCCGTGCGGGAGAGGGACAGGGTGAGGGATGCGACCTCTCCGAATAAACCTGGTCCCTCACCCTGTCCTCTCCGGCACGGGAGAGGGGACCCGCGCCTCGTGCGGTCAACGATGCGCCAATGCGTTAGCCGGCAGGGCAAAAAGCGTTCGTCCGCGCCCGCGCAAACCGCCCCCTATAGCTCCAGCACATCCACCGCATCCCCCAGCCGATCCCGGGCGATCTCGGCCACGTGGCGGTGGTGGGTGAACAGGATCGGCTGGACGCTGGCGCCGATCTCGGCGAGCGCGTCGAGGCCGTAGCTGGTGCGGACCTCGTCGAAGGTCGAAAACAGATCGTCGCCGATGAACGGCGCCGGCTCGGCGCGGCCGGCGTAATCCTCCAGATAGGCCAGGCGCAGGGCGAGGTAGAGCTGGTCGCGGGTGCCCTCGCTGAGCGCCTCGATCCCGACCAGCCCGCCGCCCGCGCGTTGGCCCGCGAGCTTGGGTGTGTCGGCCTCGTCGTAAGTCTGGGCGAGCCCGGTGAAGGCGCCGCCGGTGAGGGCCCGGAACAGGGCGCCGGCCCGGGCCACCAGGGGATCCTGCTGCCCCGCCCGGTGCCGGGCCACCGCCTGGCCGAGCATCAGGCCGGCGAGCCGCAGCACCGCCCAGGAGCGGGACGCGGCCTGGAGATCGGCTTCCGCCGCCTTGCGCTCGGCGGCGGCCAGCTCGGCGCCGCTGCCGCCTTCGAGCTCCGCCCGGCGCCTTTCGGCCCGGTCCCGGTCTGCGAAGATGACCTGGCCGCGCTCGGCCTGTTCCTCGGCCTCCATGGCGAGGCGGGCGAGTTCCGCCTCCACGGCCTCCGGGGGCAGGGCGTCAAGGCCGTCGCGGATCTCGGATTCGGGCAGGCCGTCGGCGGCGCCCGCGAGGCTGCCGCGCAGGCGCAGGCGCTCGGCCCGAAGCAACGCCCGGGCGTTCAGCCGGCCGAACACGTCTTCGATGGCGGGGGTCGGTGCCTCGGCCAGATCCGGCATGGTGTCGGCGACCTGACGGGTGAGGTCCGACCGGGCTGCATCGCGCAGGCCGATGGCGTGGCGCAGAGCCGTTTCCGCCTCCTCCAGGCGGCGGTCCAGCTCGGCCCGGCGGGCCTCCCGGGCCTGGGCGGCGACCAGGCGCGCCTGCAAGGTGCGGATCGCGCCGGTGGGCGGCGTATCGGCGAGGTCAGGCGCCAAAGCCTCGACCAGGGCGGCCGCACTAACCCGGAACGCCTCCATGTCCCGCCGCAGCCCCGCCGCCCGGCGCTGCAGGGCGGCTCGCTCGGCGAGCCGGTCCGGCACCGTGCGCCAGGCTTCCAGCGCACCCTCGGCCTCCTCGGGCCGGGCGGTGGCAGGCAGACCGAGGGGACGCAGCGCCTCCGTCCAGTCCGACTGCCAGGCGGCGCGGCGTGACGCGGTCTCGGCTAGAGCCGCCTCCAGCTTCTCCGCCGTCGCGGCGGAGGCGCGCAGCCGCCCGCCGGTCTCGAGATTGGCCTCCCAGCGGCTCGCGAGCGTCGCGACCCGGGCCTCGAGCCGTTCGAGCGCCTGGCCGATATCGCCATCCGGCGCCGGATCGAGCCCGGCCCGGGTGAACAGGTCGGCCAGCGGCGCCCGGGCGGATTCGATGCGGGCCTGCAGATGGTCCCGCTCGATTCGCTGCTCGGCCAGCTGCTGCTCCCCGTCGATCAGGCTCTCGGTCTCGGCGAGCCAGGCCGCCATCTCGGCCGGTGGGCCGGGGACGAGGCCGGCAGCCTGCCAGGCCTCGCGCCAGGCGGCCTCGCCCTCGGCGATCTCGTCCGCGATCCCGGCGAGCACGCTGTCGGCCTCGGCCAGTGCCGCATCCTCGACGGCGAGGCGGTCGAGATCGGCCGCGTGGGCCGCGACCCGTGCGGCGTCGGTGGCGCGCTCGTCGGCGAGGCGGTCCGCCTCGAACAGGGCGCGCTCGTAGGCGGCGAGCGTGCCAGGCTCGGTGGTCCGGCCGGCCGCGAGGGCGTCGCGCAGGGGGGCGAAGGCGACGTCGCGCGCCGCCCGCACGGAGTCGAGCCGCCCCTGCGTGGCGAGCGGCCGGCCGGCCCCGCGCCCGCGCAGGCGGGCCCCGGGGGGTCAGGCGCGGGCCCCCGCCCGCCGCCCCGGGGGGCCCGCGCCTGCCCGCCCCCTCCGCGCGCGCCGCCGACC
>NZ_LKKO01000066.1 GCF_001455965.1 Methylobacterium sp. GXS13 | reverse complement strand
ACGTGACCATGGACGTCACGCTGATCGTGCCGGTGGCCATGGAGGAGAAGCTGCGCTTCGCCATCCGCGAGGGCGGCCGCACCGTCGGTGCCGGCGTCGTCGCCGCCATCAACGACTAAGCCAGGACAGCATCCTTAGCAGGGCGCGGCGGGGATCCGTCCTCGCACTCCCCGCCGTCCCTCTCAAGGTTTCAGGATTATGAACGGTCAGAACATCCGCATCCGCCTCAAGGCGTTCGATCACCGCATCCTCGATGCGTCGACCAAGGAGATCGTCTCCACGGCCAAGCGCACCGGCGCGACCATCCGGGGTCCGATCCCGCTGCCGACGCATATCGCGAAGTTCACCGTGAACCGCTCGCCGCACATCGACAAGAAGTCGCGCGAGCAGTTCGAGATGCGCACGCACAAGCGAGTGCTCGATATCGTCGATCCGACGCCGCAGACCGTGGACGCGCTGATGAAGCTCGACCTCGCCGCCGGCGTGGACGTGGAGATCAAGCTCTAAGTCCCGCCGGGATTTAGAGCTTACCGTTTCATCGCGCGAGGGAGAGACCTATGCGCTCAGGCGTCATCGCACAGAAGGTCGGCATGACCCGCGTCTTCACAGACGCGGGGGAGCATGTCCCCGTCACAGTGCTTAAGATCGATCAATGCCAGGTGGTGGCCCACCGCACCGTTGAAAAGAACGGCTACGTCGCCCTCCAGGTCGGCGTCGGCAAGGCCAAGGTGAAGAACGTGTCGGCGGCCGAGCGCGGTCGCTTCGCGGTCGCCAAGGTCGAGCCGAAGAAGAAGCTCGCCGAGTTCCGCGTGTCCGAGGACGCGCTGATCCCGGTCGGCGCCGAGATCACGGCCGATCACTTCATACCGGGCCAGTTCGTCGACGTGACGGGCACCACCACGGGTAAGGGCTTCGCCGGCGGTATCAAGCGCTGGAACTTCGGCGGTCTGCGCGCCACCCACGGCGTGTCGATCTCGCACCGTTCGATCGGTTCGACCGGCGGCCGTCAGGACCCGGGCAAGACCTTCAAGAACAAGAAGATGCCGGGTCACCTCGGTGTCGAGCGTGTCACCACGCAGAACCTGCGCGTCGTGCGCACCGATCCCGAGCGCGGCCTGATCTTGGTCGAGGGCGCGGTTCCGGGCGTCGCCGGCGGCTGGATCCAGATCCGTGATGCGGTGAAGCGCAAGCTTCCCGCCGACGTGCCGCTGCCGGGCAAGTTCCGCGAGAACGGCGCGTCCACCGAGTCCGCCCAGACTGCCCCCGAGGCCCCTGCGGCTGAGGAGACCGCCTGATGAAGCTCGATATCACCACTCTCGACGGCGCTGGCGCCGGCTCGGTCGAGCTGAACGAGGAAATCTTCGGCCTTGAGCCGCGGGCCGACCTCCTTCAGCGCATGGTGCGCTGGCAGCTCGCCAAGCGTCGGGCCGGCACCCACGCGGTGAAGAACCGCTCGGACGTGAACCGGACCCGCAAGAAGCTGTACAAGCAGAAGGGCACCGGCAACGCCCGTCACGGCGCCGCCTCGGCTCCGCAGTTCCGCGGTGGCGGACGCGCCTTCGGGCCGGTCGTGCGCGACCACGGCCACGACCTTCCCAAGAAGGTCCGTGCCCTGGCCCTGCGCCACGCCCTGTCGGCCAAGGCCAAGGCCTCGACCCTGATCGTCGTCGACGACATCAAGATCGAGGATCACAAGACCAAGGGTCTCATTGAGCGCTTCGGCAAGATGGGCCTCTCGAACGCGCTGATCATCGGCGGTGCCGAGGTCGACGTGAACTTCGGCCGCGCCGCGCGTGCCATCCCGCAGATCGACGTGCTTCCCGTTCAGGGCATCAACGTCTACGACATCCTGCGCCGTGACACGCTCGTCCTGACCAAGGCCGCCGTCGACGCGCTGGAGGAGCGTTTCAAATGAGTGCCGATCCGCGCCACTACGACATCATCGTCTCCCCGGTCATCACCGAGAAGGCGACGAACCTGACCGAGCAGAACAAGGTCGTCTTCCGGGTCGGCCCCAAGGCGACCAAGCCTCAGATCAAGGAGGCGGTCGAGAAGCTGTTCGACGTCAAGGTCACGGCGGTGAACACCCTCGTGACCAAGGGCAAGAAGAAGATTTTCCGCGGTCTCCGCGGGCAGCGCTCCGACGTGAAGAAGGCGATCGTCACCCTGGCCGAGGGCCACACGATCGACGTCACGACCGGGCTCTGAGGACGGGTTTTAGGGATCCAAGCCGATGGCCTTGAAGACATTCAAACCGGTCACGCCGAGCCTGCGCCAGCTCGTGCTCGTCGACCGCCGTGAGCTCTACAAGGGCAAGCCGGTGAAGGCGCTGACGGAGGGCAAGAGCTCCTCCGGCGGCCGTAACAACCTGGGCCGCATCACGGTCCGCTTCCGCGGCGGTGGGCACAAGCGCGTGCTGCGCAACGTGGACTTCAAGCGTCGCGAGCAGCCGGGTGTCGCCGCGACCGTCGAGCGGATCGAGTACGATCCGAACCGCACGGCCTTCATCGCCCTGATCAACTTCCCCGACGGGAAGCAGAGCTACATCCTGGCTCCGCAGCGCCTGCAGCCGGGCGACAAGGTGGTGACCGGCGACAGCGTCGACATCAAGCCGGGCAATGCCGGTCCGGTCGGCTCGATGCCGGTGGGCACGATCGTCCACAACGTCGAGCTGAAGATCGGCAAGGGCGGCGCGATCGCCCGCTCGGCCGGGAACTACGCCCAGATCGTCGGGCGCGACCAGGGCTACGTGACGCTGCGCCTGAATTCCGGCGAGCAGCGCCTCGTGCACGGCCAGTGCTTCGCGACCGTCGGTGCGGTGTCGAACCCGGACCACATGAACATCTCGCTCGGCAAGGCCGGGCGCAACCGGTGGCTCGGCAAGCGCCCGCACAACCGCGGCGTGGCCATGAACCCGGTGGATCACCCGCACGGCGGCGGCGAGGGCCGTACCTCGGGCGGCCGCAACCCGGTCACGCCGTGGGGCGTGCCCACCAAGGGGAAGAAGACCCGGTCCAACAAGCGGACCGACGTGTTCATCCTGTCCAGCCGCCACAACCGCAAGAAGTAATCGCTATGGCACGCTCTCTCTGGAAGGGGCCGTTCGTCGACGGCTACCTCTTCAAGAAGGCCGAAGCGGCGCGGGGCTCCTCGCGCTCAGAGGTCATCAAGATCTGGAGCCGCCGCTCCACGATCCTCCCGCAGTTCGTCGGGCTCACCTTCGGTGTGCACAACGGGCAGAAGCACATCCCGGTCTATGTCTCCGAGGAGATGGTGGGGCACAAGTTCGGCGAGTTCTCGCCGACACGCACCTTCCACGGGCACGCGGCCGACAAGAAGGCGAAGAGGCGCTGAGATGGGCAAGCAAGCCACCCCCCGCGCGCTCCCCGAGAACGAGGCCAAGGCGGTCGCGCGCATGCTGCGCGTCAGCCCGCAGAAGCTCAACCTCGTGGCGCAGATGATCCGCGGCAAGAAGGTCGACACCGCGTTGGCCGACCTGCAGTTCTCGCGCAAGCGCATCTCGACCGAGGTCAAGAAGTGCCTCGAGAGCGCGATCGCCAACGCCGAGAACAACCACGACCTGGACGTCGACGATCTCGTCGTCTCTCAGGCGTTCGTGGGCAAGGCCCTCGTGCTCAAGCGCTTCCATGCCCGCGCCCGCGGCCGTGGTGCGCGCATCCTGAAGCCCTTCTCGAACCTGACCATCGTGGTTCGCGAAGTCCGCCAGGCCGAAGCGGCTTAAGGAGGATCTCATGGGCCAGAAAGTCAATCCGATCGGTCTCCGTCTCGGTATCAACCGGACCTGGGACTCCCGCTGGTTCGCCGGCAAGGGCGAGTACGCCAAGCTGATGCACGAGGACGTCGCGATCCGCGCCGCTCTCATGAAGCAGCTGAAGCAGGCCGCCGTTTCGAAGATCGTCATCGAGCGTCCGCACCGGAAGTGCCGCGTCACCATCCACTCGGGTCGCCCGGGTGTGGTGATCGGCAAGAAGGGTGCGGATATCGAGAAGCTCCGCAAGCTCGTCGGCACGATGACCAAGGCCGACGTGACGATCAACATCGTCGAGGTGCGCAAGCCCGAGATCGACGCCACCCTGGTGGCCGACTCGATCGCCCAGCAGCTCGAGCGCCGCGTCGCCTTCCGTCGCGCCATGAAGCGCGCCGTGCAGTCGGCGATGCGTCTGGGTGCCGAGGGCATCCGCATCAACTGCTCGGGCCGTCTCGGCGGCGCCGAGATCGCCCGCCAGGAATGGTACCGCGAGGGCCGCGTCCCGCTGCACACCCTGCGTGCGGATGTGGATTACGGAACCGCGACCGCATTCACGACCTACGGCACGTGCGGCATCAAGGTTTGGGTGTTCAAGGGCGAGATCCTCGAGCACGACCCGATGGCGCAGGACAAGAAGGCCCAGGAAGAGGGCGGCCGCTCCGGCGGGCGCCGTGAGCGCGATGGCGAGGGCGGCCGCGAGCGCGGACGCCGCGAGCGCGAGCACGCGTAAGGTAGGAAGCCATGCTGCAACCGAAAAAGACTCGCTTCCGTAAGCAGTTCAAGGGCCGCATCCACGGTGCGGCCAAGGGCGGCTTCGAGCTGAACTTCGGCCAGTTCGGCCTGAAGGCGGTGGAGCCCGAGCGCGTCACCGCCCGGCAGATCGAGGCGGCCCGCCGCGCGATCACCCGCGAGATGAAGCGTCAGGGCCGTGTCTGGATCCGGGTGTTTCCGGACGTGCCGGTCTCCTCGAAGCCGACCGAAGTCCGCATGGGCTCCGGTAAGGGCGCCCCGGATTACTGGGCTGCCCGCGTCCATCCGGGCCGGATCATGTTCGAGGTCGACGGCGTCGCCGAGGACATCGCCAAGGAGGCCCTGCGCCTCGGCGCCGCCAAGCTCCCGATCCGCACGCGGGTCGTCCAACGCATCGCCGACTGAACGGAGGCTATCGTGAAGTCGACCCAGAGAGTGTCTGATCTGAAGGCGTTGTCGCCGGATCAGCTGAATGACGAGTTGCTGAACCTCAAGAAGGAGCAGTTCAACCTGCGCTTCCAGGGGGCCACCGGCCAGCTCGAGAACGTCGCCCGCGTCCGTGAGGTCCGCCGCGACATCGCCCGCGTCCGCACCCTGCAGCGTTCGAAGACGCTGCAGGCGTCCAAGAGCTGACAGGGGCTTAGGAGAACACCATGCCGAAGCGCGTCCTGCAGGGCACCGTCGTCAGCGACAAGGGCGAGAAGACCATCGTGGTGAAGGTGGAGCGTCGCTTCACGCACCCGGTGATGAAGAAGACGGTGCGTCGCTCGAAGAACTACCATGCCCACGACGAGGCGAATGCCGCCAAGGTCGGGCAGACGGTGTTCATCGAGGAGTGCCGCCCCTTCTCGAAGACCAAGACCTGGAAGCTGGTCGAAGACCAGGCTGCTGCGGTCGCCGAGACCGGCGAAGCCGCCTGAGCTGTCTTCTCTCGACGGCCGCGGAGATGTCTGCGTCCGTCCGTTAGGCCAATCGGTCCTGTGCGGCGTGCCGGAGCGTGATGATCGTCACGATCTCCCGCCGCTCGTCGACCTGATAGTAGATCAGATACGGCAGTCGGGCACCGCGAAGACGCGCACCCCCGGTCGGACGCTTCGGCCCACGAAAGGGCGGCGCCTGAGAAGCCCGGTCGTATCGCGAATCGCATGCTCGATCTTATCAGCGGCGCCCGGATTTCGCTCCCGGACATAGTCGGCGATCTCCGTTAGACGCCGGACCGCACGGCGCGCGTAGACCAGCTTCACGCTCTGAAACGGCGGAAGGCCGCCTCGACCTCCTCGGGCGACGCGATGTCTCCGTGAGCGATCTCGTCGAGGCCTTCCAGGATTTCCTTCAGATGGTCGGGATCAATCTCGCTCGGCGCGCCAACCTGCGCCATGTCGAGCATGGCCTGTGCGATGGCATCCTGTGCCTCAGGCGCCATACGCCGGACTGTTGCGACGGCCTTTTCCAGAAGGTCGGTCACAGCCTGCTGCATCCTCAATGACGAACGGCCCCGGCGAATGCCTCGCCGGGGCCGTTGATTGTCGTCTGCGCGCGGAAGCGCGGCAAGGGTTGGAGCCGCGGGCGGCTTAACTTAAGCCTCGCCCTCGTCGAGGTCGTCCTCGGTCGGCTTGGCGTTCTCCAGGATCTTCTCGGCGACGAGGCCGGAATTCTGGCGGATCGAGGCCTCGATCTTGCCTGCGATCTCGGGGTTGTCGCGCAGGAATCCCTTCGAGTTCTCCCGGCCTTGGCCCAGGCGCTGGCTGTTGTAGGAGAACCAGGCGCCGGACTTCTCGACGATGCCGGCCTTCACGCCGAGGTCGATCAGCTCGCCCACCTTCGACACGCCCTCGCCGAACATGATGTCGAACTCGACCTGCTTGAACGGCGGCGCGACCTTGTTCTTCACGACCTTGACGCGGACCTGGTTGCCGATCGCCTCGTCGCGGTCCTTCAGGGTCGAGATGCGGCGGATGTCGAGGCGCACCGAGGCGTAGAACTTCAGCGCGTTGCCGCCCGTGGTGGTCTCCGGGCTGCCGTACATCACGCCGATCTTCATCCGGATCTGGTTGATGAAGATCACCATGCAGTTCGAGCGCGAGATCGAACCGGTGAGCTTGCGCAGGGCCTGGCTCATCAGGCGGGCCTGAAGGCCGGGCTGGCTCTCGCCCATCTCGCCCTCGATCTCGGCCCGCGGGGTCAGCGCGGCGACCGAATCGACCACCAGCACGTCGATGGCGCCGGAGCGCACCAGCGTGTCGGTGATCTCCAGGGCCTGCTCGCCGGTATCGGGCTGCGAGATCAGCAAATCGTCGAGATTGACCCCGAGCTTGCGGGCATAGATCGGATCGAGGGCGTGCTCGGCATCCACGAAGGCGCAGACGCCGCCCTTCTTCTGGGCCTCGGCGATGGTGTGCAGGGCCAGCGTGGTCTTGCCGGACGATTCGGGTCCGTAGATCTCCACGACCCGGCCCCGGGGCAGGCCGCCGACGCCGAGGGCGATGTCGAGCCCGATCGACCCGGTGGAGACCGTTTCGACCTCCTGCACCTTGTCGTTCTTGCCCAGCCGCATGATCGAGCCCTTGCCGAAGGCGCGCTCGATCTGGGACAGGGCGGCGTCGATCGCCTTGGACTTGTCCTTGTCCACCGGGGGCATGTCGACCACTTTCAATGCAGGCTGGGCCATCTGGCGGGCTCCTTATGAAGGTGTTGTGCGCAGTTCACAACGCGCGTGAGCACCCCGTTCGTGTACCTGTTTTGTTCTATTTCGGCAAGGGCGCCGGATATGAGAACGCCGCCCCGAGGGGGGCGGCGCGCAGGTTCTCCACCGGCGTGATCGGCGGCGCGGTCAGTCGGCGGCCATCGTCTTCTTCACGGTCTCGACCAGCTGCTTGAGGCTGAACGGCTTGGGCAGGAAGTTGAAGGCCTCGCCCTCGGGCAGGTTCTTGCGGAACGCGTCCTCGGCGTAGCCCGAGACGAAGATCACCTTCAGGTCCGGCTGGTGCTTGCGCACCTCGCGCAACAGGGTCGGGCCGTCCATCTCGGGCATCACCACATCGGAGACGACGAGGTCGATCGGCTGGCTGCCGTCGCGCACGATGGCGAGCGCCTCCAGGCCGGAGGCGGCCTCCAGCACCGTGTAGCCGCGGGCCGAGAGCGCCCGACTGTTGACCGCCCGGACGGGATCCTCGTCCTCGACCAGCAGGATCGTGCCCTGCCCGGTATGGTCGGCCGCGGGCTTGCGCGGGGCCGGCTTCGCGGAGGCCTTCGACGTGCCGCTGCGTTCGGCGGCCTCACCCGTCCCGGCCGACTTGGCCGGCGCCTGGCCGGGCACCGGCATGTCGGCCCGGGGCAGGGCCGGGATCGCGGGCGCGGCTTCTTCCGGCTCCGCCACCGGGATGTGGCGGGGCAGGTAGATGCGGAAGGCCGTCCCCTCCCCGATCTTCGACTGCACGTCGATGGTGCCGCCGGATTGCTTGACGATGCCGAACACCGTCGAGAGGCCGAGGCCGGTGCCCTTGCCGATCTCCTTGGTGGTGAAAAACGGCTCGAAGATCTTCTCCATCAGCTCGGGCGGGATCCCCTGGCCGGTGTCGCGCACCTCGATCAGCACGTGGTCGCCCGCGGGCGCCCCGCCGCGTCCCTCCACGGCCGCCGTGGGGCCCGGATCGGTGACGTTCTCGGTGCGGATCATCAGCTTGCCGCCGTCCGGCATCGCGTCGCGGGCGTTGACCGCGAGATTCACGATCACCTGCTCGAACTGGTTGACGTCGGCCTTCACCGGCCAGACGTCCCGGCCGTGCTTCAGCTCCAGGGCGACGCGCTCGCCCAGCAGCCGCTTGAGCAGCAGGGTCAGCTCCGAGAGCCCCTCCCCGACATGCATCACCTCCGGGCGCAGGGTCTGGCGGCGGGAGAACGCCAGGAGCTGGCGGACGAGGCCCGCCGCCCGGTTGGCGTTCTGCTTGATCTGCATGATGTCTTGGAAGGCCGGATCGGTCGGCCGGTGGCTCGCCAGCAGCAGGTCCGAATAGCCGATGATCGCCTGCAGGACGTTGTTGAAGTCGTGCGCGATGCCGCCGGCGAGCTGGCCCACCGCATTCATCTTCTGGGCCTGGGCGACCTGCTGCTCCAGCTGGCGCTGGGCCGTGGTGTCGAGGGCGTACAGGATGACGCGCTCGGCCTCGTCGGCCTTCTGGGTCGCGTCGCTGCTGTCGGCCGGGCTGAGCCAGAGCCGCGCCGAGCGGCCGCCGGGGCCGCTGAGCTGGACCTCGATCGGCTCCGGATCGGACAGGCCGCTGGCGGCCCGGGTAAGGCCCGCCTCCAGGGAGGCGCGGTCGACCACCGAATCGGCGACGTTGGGCTCGGCGCCCTGATGGCCCTCCCCCTCGGGGCCGCCCTCGTCGGCCTGGCGCGGCACCGTGCCGAACAGGCGGGTGAAGGAGGTGTTGGCCCGGGCGATCCGGCCCGACCGGTCGAGGGTCGCGATGGCGATCGGGGAATTGTTGAGGAAGCGCGCGAGCCGCACTTCGGCGGCGCGCTGCGGCTCGTCGGTCTCGGCCCCGGCCGAGCGGTTGATCACGAAGGTCCGCGACGAGCCGGGCTTGCCGTCCTTGCCGAAGGCGACGCGGTGGTAGAGCCGCACCGGCAGGGTGTGGCCGTTGCGGCGGCGCAGGTCGAGGTCGAACCGGTCGGTGCGGACCTCGCCGGGCAGGCCGGCGGTGCGCACCAGGACATCGGCTTCCGGGGCGATCTCGGTGAGGTGCGGGCCGCCCGGGCCTACGCTGGCCAGATCGTAGCCGAGCCACGCCGCCAGCGTCGCGTTCATGTAGACGATCGCGCCGGCCGGATCGATCGACAGGAAACCCGCCGGTGCGTGGTCGAGATAGTCGATCGCGTGCTGGAGTTCCTGGAAGACGTTCTCCTGGCGCTCGCGCTCGGCGGTGATGTCGGCCACCGTCCAGAGCGAGGCGGCCCGGCGCGGGCGCGCCAGGGGACGCACCGAGACCCGGTACCAGCCGAAGCCCCGCTCGTGCGCCTGCGGCCCGAGCGGGGGCGACATCCGGATCTCCTCGGTATGCGCCCGTCCGTCGCGCGAGGCCTGCGACAGGCGGTAGACCGCCTCCGAGACCTCCGGCGAGCCGACCAGGATGCGCTCCACCGGCACGAGGTTCGAGAAGGCGTCGCCGCCGGCCACCCGCAGATAGGCCTCGTTGGCGTAGATCAGCCGGCCGCCATCCTCGACCACCAGCGCCCCGTCGGGGGAGGCATCGACGATGCCCTTGGTGATGTCGTCCCGGGTGGCGGTGCCGCTGAGCTGGAGCGCCCCGATGGCGAGCGCGAAGAGAAAGAACACGCCGGCCATCGCCAACAGGGCGAGCAGCCAGACGATCAGCGACTGCGCCTGCTCGTTGGCCACGAAGGACAGGCCGATCGCGGCCCCGACCAGAAGGCCCGCGAGCACGAGCAGCAGCCCGACCCGGCCCGGCTGCTCCGAGCGGTCGATCGCGCCGTTCCCCTGAGAACCTGAGATCTGCGTGCCCGTCGCGGGCGCCGGAGGTCCAGTGACGTCGGCCATCGGCATCATTCCAGAACAATCACCCGGTTAGGCCCGCCGGCCATAGCAGGGCTCGGGCAGCACGGCATCACTCTCGTCGCGCCGGTCGTGTCGCGCCAAGCCTCGATGCAACCTCGCAAAAAAAGGTGGAGGAAGCGTGGCTTTTCTAGGCTTTGCCACGCGATCGGCGTGCTGAATACCAGCCCTCGCGCCTACGCCGCCCGCCGGCGCAGGCGCAGGACGAAGCCGATGACTTCCGCCACCGCCCGGTAATGCTCGGCCGGGATCTCGCGGTCGATCTCCACGGTGGCGTGCAGGGCCCGGGCGAGCGGTGGGTTCTCGATCACCGCGACGCCGTGCTCGGCCGCCACGGTGCGGATGCGCAGGGCCAGGGCGTCGACGCCCTTGGCGACGCAGATCGGCGCCGCCATGCCGGCCTCGTAGCGGAGCGCCACCGCGTAGTGGGTCGGGTTGGTCACCACAACGGTGGCGGTCGGCACGGCGGTCATCATCCGCTTCTTCGCCCGGGCCATGCGGATCTGCTTCATGCGACCCTTGATCTCCGGGTTGCCGTCCGCCTCCTTCATCTCCTGCTTCATCTCCTCCTTCGACATGCGGTGGCGCTTGCGCCAGCGGAAGCGCGCGTAGAGCGCGTCGCCCAGCGTGATCGCCAGGTGCATGCACAGCATGCCGGCGAGCAGATGCAGGCTGAGGGAGAAGACTGCCGGCAGGCACCCGGCCGGATCGAGCCGCGCGAACACCTCCAGCCGGTCGCGGTCGTTCCACAGCAGCACGCCGCCGACGATGCCGACCGCGCCGATCTTGGCCAGCCCCTTGCCGAACTGGAACAGGGCCTCGATCCCCATCAGGCGCTTGACCCCGGCCATCGGCGAGATGCGGTCGAATTTCGGCATCAGGGTTTCGGTGGTGAGCACCAACGGGTGCTGAAGGAGGCCGGCGGCGAGGCCGGCCGCCGCCGCCATCCCGACCGGCACCGCCACGGCCTCCAGCCACAGCCACAGGCCCCGGGTCGCCGCCTGCCTCATGCTGGTGGCGTCGTCCGGCAGGGTGTGGGCGTTGGCGAGGAAGGCCTTGAGGCCCTGGGTCAGGTTCTGGGCGATGGTGGGCGCCGCGATCAGCAGGGCCAGCGTGAAGGCGCCGAGGATCGCGAAGGTGTTGATCTCGGCGCTGGTCGCGACATCGCCGCGCTCGATCGCCTGGTCGAGGCGCCGCTGTGTCGGCTCTTCGGTCTTGTCTTCCTGCTCTGCGCCCTCGGCCATGGTGTTCGCTCGAGCTCAGTGCGCGTGAAGGCGGATCAGCGGCCGACGAACTCGCCGAGATACCGGCCGAGATCGTCCAGGAAGACGCCCATCATGACGCCGAGCGAGCCCATCAGGATCAGCATGCCGATGAGGACCGAGGCCGGGACCGCCAGGAAGAACACCTGCAATTGCGGCATCAGCCGCGACAGCACCCCGAGCCCGAGGTTGAACAGCAGCCCGAAGGCGATGAACGGCCCGGAGATCTGCACCGCCAGGGTGAAGCCCCGGGTCAGCGCCTTGAGCGCCAGCATCAGCGCGTCCGAGAAGGCCGGGACCCCGTCCGGGGGCAGCACCACGTAGCTCTGCGCCAGGCCCTCGATGGCGAGATGGTGCAGGTCGGCGGCGAAGATCAGCGTGATGCCGAGCAGCGACAGGAAGTTGCCCAGTGCCGCCTGCTGCCCGCCGTAGCTCGGGTCCACCGTCATGGCGTAGGCCAGGCCGAGCTGCTGCGAGATGATCAGCCCCGCGGTCTGCAGGGCTGCCAGCACCATCCGGACCGACAGGCCGAGAACCAGCCCGACGATCGTCTCCGCGAACAAGAGCCCGATCAGCCGAGGGCCGGCCAGGCCGTCGGTGCCGCCGAGCAGCGGGCGCACGGACGGGAACAGCACCAGCGTCGTCAGCAGCGCGAAGGCCAGCCGCATCCGCGGCGACACCATCTGCTCGCCGACCCCCGGCATCAGCATGATCAGCGTGCCGACCCGGGCGAAGGTGATCAGATAGGCCGAGGCGATGCCGGGCAGGAGCAGGTTCATCGCCGCCCCTATGGCACGGGCGCGCGGCGCCTGTCGCGCCGAGGACGTCCAATCGACCCGCATCCTGGATCGCGGATCCAGGACGCGGGCCTCGGTTGCCGATCCGCATCGTCTTGCTCCGAAAGCCGGTGCCCACCTTTCGGGACGATGCTCACCCGCCCGTGGCGATGCGGGCGGCGATGCGGGTCATGTAGCCGGCCATGGCGTCGCCGATGAACGGCAGCATCAGCAGGAGCGCGGCGAACACCGCCACGATCTTGGGCACGTAGATCAGGGTCTGCTCCTGGACCTGCGTCAGCGCCTGGACCAGCGACACGATCAACCCGACCGCGAGCGCGACCAGCATCAGGGGCCCGGCGACCTTGAGGAAGACGAAGATGCCGTCGCGGGCGACGTCGAGGATGGCGAGGCCGGTCATGGGGCGCGTCTTGCTCAAAGAGTAGGCAGGGGCAGTCCGGAAGCCTGCGAGAAATGCTCAGATCTGCATCCGCATGATCTCTTCGTAGGCAGAGATCATGCGGTCGCGCACCGCCACCATGGTCTGCAGGGCGGTCTCGCTCTCGGCCACCGCCGTGACCACGTCGACGACGTTGGCCTTCCCGGAGGCCGCCGAGATCGCCTGGCCGTCGGCCCGCCGCCCGGCATCCCCGACATTGTCCAGGGCGTTGCCGAGGAGTTGCATGAAGTTGCCGTCGGCCTCGCCGGTCGACTGGACCTTGGGCGCGGGCCGGCCGTTGGCCATGCCCTGGACGGCCGCGTAGGCGCCCGCTGCGAAATTGCTCGTCGCCATCGACTAGGCTTCCTTCGCACTCACTTGAGGATCGACAGCGTTTGCGCGAGCATCTTGCGCGTGGACGTCACCATGTTGAGGTTCGCCTCGTAGGAGCGCTGGGCCTCGCGCAGGTCCATGTTCTCGATTAGCGCGTTGACGTTGGGCATCTGCACCTCGCCCCGGGCGTTGGCGGCGGGGTTTCCGGGCTCGTACTTGGTCCGGAACGGGGACGAGTCGCGCCCGACCCGCCCGGCTTCCACCAGCTTGGCCCCGGTCTCCGGGTCCATGTGGCTGGTGAAGGACGGGATCTTGCGGCGGTACGGCTCGGCCCCGGCCGAGGCCGGGGCGGAATCCGCGTTGGCGATATTCTCGGCGATGATCCGCATCCGGCCCGACTGCGCCTTGAGGCCGGCGGCCGCCACGGTGAGCGACTTGCTGAATTCCATGGCTCAGGGCCCCTTCTCCGCCGCGCGCCTCGCCGGCACGTCCGATCGATCGATGTCCGAAACAATCAGCTCTTGCCGATGGCGATCTTCAGGGTGGTCAGGCTGTGCTGGTAGAGCGAGGCGGCGAGCTGATAGTCCGACTGGTTGTCGCCGGCCTTCATCATCTCGTCCTCGAGATTGACCGCGTTGCCGCTCGGGCGGACCTCGAAGCCCTTGGCCCGCTTGGGATCGGCCCCGGCCTCGGACTGCCCGGGGGGCGCGATATGGGCGGAACTGGTCAGCGTCAGGCCGGGCGAGGCGGTGACCGCGCTTCCGGTGGCCCGGTCGAAGCGCAGCTCCGCCAGGTCGCGGGGCTTGAAGCCCGGCATGTCGGCATTGGCGACGTTCTCGGCGATCAGGCCCTGGCGCGCCTGCGCCCACTGCATCCGGGTGCGCAGCATCCCCAGGATGGGCAGGTCGGTCAGGGCCACGGTCGCCTCCGGTCTCGCGACGCCACGCGGGATCGGGCGGGCTCGGCAAAATCTGCCGCCTGCATAGTTAACGCACCGTTAAGTGCCGGCACCCCCGGCCCCTGCCCGGACCATCGTCGCGCGCGGGGCGGGTCACGTTCCTGGGGACAGCGGCGGGCGGTGCTTCACAACCTCTTGTCTTGATGGCGCTAAACTTAAGGGCCTGTTAACGAAGTCTTAACGTCGTTTGCCTTGCGGGGCCGCCGGCGTGGTATGAGCGAGGCTCGTGCCGGGCGCGGCCCTGCGGCGGCTGAAACGTGCGAGTGCGTAATCTTGCCATGGCTGCAATCCGTGTTCGGTTCTGAGGGCTCCCCCATCGTCCAGTATGTCGTGATCTTCGCCGTCATCTTCACGGCGTTGGCCGCGATCGTGTTCACGGTGCGGCGCCTGACCGGACGCAGCCTGGCCCTGCCCGGGCGCACGCCGGCGCGCGGGCGCCAGCCCCGGCTCGGCATCGTGGACGTGTACGAGCTCGACCGGGCCCGGCAGCTGATCCTGCTGCGCCGGGACAATGTCGAGCACCTGCTGCTCGTGGGCGGCCCGAACGACGTCGTGGTCGAGCGCAACATCCAGCGCACGCAGCGTCCCCTCCCCGAGGCCGCCCTGCGTGCCGATACGGGGCCGGAGCCGATGGCCGAGCCGCTGCCGGATCCCCTGGCCCAGGGCGGACGCCTGACCGAGCCGCCCCGGGCGCTGGCCGAGATCGCCGGCCGCCGCTCGGAGCCGGTGTTCGATCCGGGCTTCGAGATGCCCGTCGTCGTGCCGCCGCCTGTCCCGCGCTCGGCCGCCGCGCCGCCGGTGAGTTTTCCCCTCGACGTGAGCCTGCTCGGCGGCGACGAGCCGGGCCAGGAGGTCTCGACCCCTGCGGTGCTGCAACCCCGCGCCGCGCCGCCTGCGCCGGCCCCTGCCCCGCCGCTCCGGGAGACGCTCTCGCCCCGTCGGATCCTGAGCCGCACCGCGCCGCCCCTCGCCGACCCGCGGCCCAATCCTGCCTCGGAGCGCAAGCCGGAGCCTGCGCCCGAGCGCGACGAGACCGTTCAGGTGGCGCCGAGCCTGACCGTCCCGTCCGAGCGCCGGTCCGTCGATCCGGTGGTGCTCTCCGACATGGCCCGGCAACTCCAGGCCGCCCTGTCGCGCCCGTCCTCGGCGGTGACGCCCGCGCCGCCGCCCGCCCCCACGGTGGAGCCGGTGGATCCGGTGGCGGCGATGATGTCCGCTGCGCCTGCGCCCTCTCCGGTTCCCCCTGCCCCGCCTGAGCCGCCACCCGTTGCGGCGCCGGCGCCGGCGCTCGAGCCTCCGGCCCCCCGGCCTCACGCGCCACCTCCTGCAACGCCGGTCGCGCCCGTGCCTGCGCCCCCGGCTGAGCCGTCGCCCGCGCCGCGTGCGGAGACGAAGGCCGCCGGCAACCCGTTCTCGGTGGAGGAGATCGAGGCCGAGTTCGCGCGTCTGCTGGGCCGGCCTCTCGACAAGCGGACCTGACATCAGGCGTTCACGGACGGTTAACCAGATGCCGGAAGGCTCGGGCTTCGAGGAGGACCCGATGCTCACCCTGGACGCACAGACCGCTCAGCGCAGCCGCGCCTACCGGGCATTCAAGCTCGACCGGGCCGGCCGCGTGTTCTCGGCCGAGGTCGTTCCGGCCGCGGACGACAGGCAGGCGCGCCGCCGCACCCGCGCCATGGTCGCGGATGCGGCGATCGAGCTGTGGGACCGGACCCGGTTCCTCGGCCGTTACGAGCCGGCGGCCCCCGACCGTGCCTGAGGGGCGAGCCCCTCAATCATGCACGGTCTCGCGCATGGCCAGCACGGCGACGAAGCTCAGCACCGCCGCGGCCGCGAGATAGAATCCGACGAACCCGATGCCACCATAGGATGCGAGCTCCTGGGCGATGTAGGGCGCCCCCGAGGCGCCCAGGATCCCCGCGAGGTTGTAGGTGACCGAAGCGCCGGTATAGCGGACCCGGGTCGGGAACAGCTCGGGCAGCACGGCGCCCATGGGGCCGAACACCCAGCCCATCGCCAGCAGGCTGAGGCACAGGAAGCCCAGCACCGGCGGCCAGGTCCCGGCGGCGGCCGCGTTCCCCAGCATCGGCCCCATCAGGAAGCCGAGCGCGAACACCGCGGCCATGCCGGAGAGCAGCACGGGCTTGCGCCCGAACCGGTCGGCCGCCGCCCCGGAGATCACGGTCCCGAGGGCCATGAAGCAGACCGCGATGCACTCGAAGAGCAGGAAGGTCGGCCGGGTGTAGCCCAGCGTCCCGGTGCCGTAGCCCAGGGCGAAGACCGTCGAGAGGTAGAACACGGCGTAGACGGCCACCATGGCGAAGGTGCCGATCAGGACCGCGCGGCCGTGATGGGCCAGCATCGTGGCGAAGGGCACGCGCTCGGGCTTCGCCTCGGTCAGCGCCGCCTTGAAGGCGGGCGTCTCGGTGAGCTTGAGGCGCACGTAGAGCCCGACCCCGACCAGGGCGGCCGAGGCCAGGAACGGCAGGCGCCAGCCCCAGGCTTGGAAGCTCTCGGGCGAGAGTCCGAAGCTGAGGGCCAGGAAGCCGAGATTGGCCAGGATGAAGCCCACCGGCGCGCCGAGCTGCGGGAAGATGCCGTACCAGGCGCGCTTGCCCGGCGGCGCGTTCTCCACGGCCAGCAGGGCCGCGCCGCCCCACTCGCCGCCGAAGCCGATGCCCTGGCCGCAGCGCAGGACGCACAGGGCGGCGGGCGCCCACCAGCCGGCGGTGGCGTAGGTTGGCAGGCAGCCGATCAGGACGGTGGACAGGCCCATGATCAGCAGCGACGCCACCAGCGTCGCCTTGCGGCCGACCCGGTCGCCGAAATGCCCGAACAGGGCCGCCCCGACCGGCCGCGCGATGAACGCGATCGCGAAGGTCGCGAAGGCGCTGAGCTGCTGCACCCCGGGGGCGCCCGCCGGGAAGAAGACCGGGCCGATCACCAGGGCGGTGGCGTAGATGTAGAAATCGAAGAATTCGATCGCGGTTCCGACGAAGCTCGCGGCCAGGATGCGGCCGGGGCTGGCACTCGGTGCGGCGCCCCGCGGGCCTGTTGTTTCGACGGTCTGCGACATGGTTCGGTTCGGACTCGGGCGGTACGGTGCCGCTTCAGGTGGAGCGCGGCGCTTTCGCACGGGGCGGCCCCCGCGGAAACCCTGAATCCCACCGGCCAACGGCGTAGCTGTGCGATGCCGCGACGGCGGCCTTGCGTTCGCCCGCCCCCTTCGCCAAGCTGATCGGCCTGTTTCTGTGAGGGATGCCGGCCGCGGCGCCCTCCCCCATCACTTGAGTACTGCGATGAGAGTCACCGTCGAGCGCGCGGCCCTGCTCAGGTCGCTCGGCCACGTGCACCGGGTCGTCGAGCGCCGCAACACGATTCCGATCCTGTCGAACGTGCTGCTGCGTTCGGACGGCTCGAGCCTGCAGCTGCGCGCGACCGATCTCGACATCGAGGTCACCGAGAGCGTGCCGGCCGACGTGGCCGATCCGGGCGCCACCACGGTCCCGGCGCACGTGATCTACGACATCGTGCGCAAGCTGCCCGACGGCGCCCAGGTCTCCCTCGAGACGGGCGGCGAATCCGGCCAGATGACGATCCGCTCGGGCCGGTCGCGCTTCGCGCTCGGCGCCCTGCCGGAGGGCGACTTTCCGGATCTGGCCGCCGGCGAGATGCCGCACGGCTTCGAGATCGCGAGCGCCGACCTCAAGCGCCTGATCGACAAGACGCAGTTCGCGATCTCCACCGAGGAGACGCGCTACTACCTCAACGGCATCTACCTGCACACGCTGGAGACCGAGAGCGGCCCCGTCATGCGCGCGGTCGCCACCGACGGCCACCGCCTCGCCCGGGTCGAGATCCCGGCTCCGCAGGGCAGCGTCGGCATGCCCGGCGTGATCGTGCCCCGCAAGGCGGTGGCCGAGATCCAGAAGCTCCTGGACGACGGCGGCGAGACCGTCGCGGTCGATCTCTCGCCCGCCAAGATCCGCCTGCGCTTCGCCGGCGGCCTGACGCTGATCTCGAAGCTGATCGACGGCACCTTCCCGGACTACCAGCGGGTGATCCCGGCCAACAA
Organism: Methylobacterium sp. GXS13; assembly: GCF_001455965.1. GTDB lineage: Bacteria > Pseudomonadota > Alphaproteobacteria > Rhizobiales > Beijerinckiaceae > Methylobacterium. Next base: position 7,700 of record NZ_LKKO01000066.1, on the reverse strand, counting down.
CGACAAGCGCCTCACCGTCGAGCGCGACGTCTTCGCCAAGGCGGTGGACCGGGTCTCGACGATCTCGTCCGAGCGCGGCCGCGCCGTGAAGCTCGGGCTCACCGAGGGGCGCCTGGCGCTTTCGGTCAACAATCCGGATTCGGGCAGCGCCACGGAAGAGCTCGACGTCGATTACGAGGCGGCCGGCCTCGATATCGGCTTCAACGCCCGCTACCTGCTCGACATCACCGCCCAGCTCGAGGGCGACACCGCCCTGTTCAAGCTCGCCGACCCGGGCTCGCCGACCCTGATCCAGGATCGCGAGGGCGCGCCGGCCCTGTACGTGCTGATGCCGATGCGGGTGTAGGATCAGGCTGCCATGCCGAAAGCCGTCATCCTCGATCCGGTTCAGGAAGCCTCGCTCGATCGTCTGATCGCGGCAGGGCGCTACGGTTCGCCGGAGGAGGCGGTCGCCGCCGGTGTCGCGTTGCTGCTCCAGCACGAGGATCGCCTTGGGACGATGCGCGAGGCTTGGCGGGAGGGCGTCGAGAGTGGAGATTACGAACCGCTCGACGCCACGCTGGATGCCTTGGAGGCGCGCTATGCCGCCATGGAAAAGGCCGCCTCTTGAAGCCTGTCGTCTTGTCGCGACAAGCCCGAGCCGATCTGCGCGAGATCGGTGACTTCATCGCGGCTGACAATCCGACGCGGGCCCGCAGCTTCGTCTCTGAGCTGCGCACCCGATGTCAGTGCGCTCGGTCGTCAGCCGATGATGGGCAGGCCCGCGCCGGAGATTGCTCTCACCGTACGGATCCTCATATTCCGATCTTACCTGATCCTCCATCGCATCCTCGACGACCGCATTTCGATCGGTCGCGTGCCGCACGCGGCTCGCGACCGCTCCATCGTGCCGCCTTATGAGTGAACTCGACACGGCTGGATCCACACGCCTCACCCGGTTGATCGCCCGCGACTTCCGCAATCACATCGATCTCGAACTGAACCCCGGCGCCCGCTTCGTGGCCCTGGTCGGCGAGAACGGCGCCGGCAAGACCAACCTGCTGGAGGCGATCTCCCTGTTCGTGCCGGGGCGGGGCCTGCGCCGGGCCGAGTTCGCCGCCATGGCGCGCGTGGACGGCCCGGGGGGCTTCGCGGTCTCGCTCACCCTCGACCGGGACGGCGCCGAGCATCGCCTCGGCACTGGGCTGGAGCCCCCGGGGCCGGACGGGCGCACGAGCCGGCTCTGCCGGATCGACGGCGCCCCCGCCTCCTCGCCGGTGGCGTTCAGCGAGTTCGTCCGGGTGGTCTGGCTGACCCCGGATCTCGACGGGCTGTTCCGCGGCGCGGCCGGCGACCGGCGCCGGTTCCTCGACCGGCTGGTCCTGGCGGTGGATGCCGGCCACGGGGCGCGGGTCTCGGCCATGGAGCGCGCCCTGCGCTCGCGCAACCGGCTGCTGGAGGATCGGCCAGATGACGGCCGCTGGCTCGACGCCGTGGAGCGGGAGGTGGCCGAGCTCGGCGTCGCCGTGGCGCTCGCCCGCCGCGAGACCGCCGAGCGCCTCGACCGGCTGATTGCCGAGACCCGGGACGACGCGCAGCCCTTCCCCTGGGCGTCGATCCGGCTGGAGGGCGACCTCGACGACCTCGTGGCGGTCTGGCCGGCGATCGAGGCGGAGGACCGTTTCCGCCTGGCCCTGCGCAACGGCCGCAACCGCGACCGGGCGGCGGGCCGCACCCTCACGGGGCCGCAGACCACCGATCTCGTCGTCCGCCACGGCCCCAAGGACGTCCCGGCCGGCACCGCCTCCACGGGCGAGCAGAAGGCCCTGCTGATCGGCCTGGTCCTGGCCCATGCCCGGCTGGTCCGGGCGATGAGCGGCATCGCCCCGATGATCCTCCTCGACGAGGTCGCGGCGCATCTCGACCCCCGCCGCCGGGCCGGCCTGTTCGAGGCCCTCGACGCCTTGCCCGGCCAGGTCTGGATGACCGGCGCCGACCCGGCCGCCTTCGAACAGGCGGGCGACCGGACCGAGGTGCTGCGGATCGGGACGTGACGGGGGGCGACTGGGCAATCGGCCGTCGCGCCTTACCCTCAGGATCCGATCCGCGTCACGACCCGCGCCGCAGGGTGATCCGCGTCAGCTCGGACAGGCGCCCGAGGCGAAGGGCGAAGCCGGGCCACAGCGCGGTGCCGTTGCTGACGTAGAGCAGCATGGCACCGACCCGATACGCGCCGGAGACGAACCCCGCATTGCCGCGCGCCACCAGCCGGTCCAGGCCGCGGATCATGCCGCCGTGGGTATGGCCGGAGAGCTGCAGCGCCACACCGCGCGACGCGGCCCGGGCGGCCTGCGCCGGCTGGTGATCCAGCAGCACGATCGGCGCGCCCGCCGGGGCACCGGCCAGGGCCGCCTTGAGATCGGGGCCCGGATGGCCGGTGGCGGGCGCCGAGCGGTCGGTGACGCCCGCCAGCACCAGCGCGCCGCCGTCGCGCCTCAGGACCGTGTGGGCGTTGGCGAGGATGTGGATCCCCAGCCCCGCCAGGTGGCGCATCCAGGCATCGTGATCGAAGAAGTACTCGTGGTTGCCCGGCACCGCCCAGACGCCGTCCCGCGCCCGCAAGGCGCGCAGCGGCTCGACATCGTTCCGTCGGGACGCGAGCGAACCGTCGATGAAGTCGCCCGTCACCGCGATCAGGTCGGTGCCGAGGTCGTTGGCCCGCGCGACGACGGCCTGCGCCCAGGCAGCCGGGAACAGGCGGCTGATATGCAGGTCGGTGAGGTGCAGGATCGTGTAGCCGTCGAAGCCGGGGGGCAGGCCCGGGATCGCGACGGTGAGGTCCTTCAACGGCGGCACGCGCACGGCCCGCCACACGGCGATCGCCGCCAGGAGCGCGGCCGCGAGGGCCACCGCGTAGCGCCAGGCGGCGGGGATTGCCCAACCGCCCCCCGGCAGGATCAGGGAGGCCAGCGCCGCCATGTCGAGGGCGAGCAGCATGACAGCGGCCAGCGCGATCGCGCCGAAGGCCCCGTTGAACAGGATCACCACCGGGCGGGGGAACTCGGGTGCGAAGACCGAGCCGGAGGAGAGGCGGCTCCACAGGTGGAACTGGGATGCGACCAGCAGAACGCCGGCCACGCCGAACTTGAGCGCGAGTGGCCATGGCAGCGGCCACACCCCCCGCGCGATGACGTAGACAGCGGGCAGGCTGGGGATGAGGCGGATCATGGCCTCTCCATGGACCGGGCGACGCCTTGAAGGCAAAGCTTGCCGGTATCTGGACTGTGCGGGGCCGCGCTCGGATCCATCGCCTGACCCGGACCCCGAACAGGTTCGGCCACACTCTCGACGTAAAAGCCGAGCTTGCCAGGGACGAGCGGTCTTGCCAATCTCAGCTTAGCCGTACGCGCGATTGCATAGAGGCCGGGGCGTTACCGCATTGGGCCGCGAGTCATAGGAAGTCCGGGATCATGATCAGGGACGGTTGGGACGCCGATGTCGGCGACAGGCGTGACGTCGCTCTGCGCGGGCACCGGGCTGGGATTCTCAGCCGCCGGTCGTTTCTGGGCGGTTCGGTCGCGGGTCTCGGCGCGCTCGGCCTCGCCGGTTGCGCGACAACCGACGGCCTGCTCCTCGCCGAGGCGGCGACGGTGTACGGGCCGATGCCGAATGAGAAATTCCCGATCCCGGCGGTCGACATCAGCAAGGTCAATCCGAAATACTATCGTCGGACGGTTCGCTACGAGACCAAGGAAGCCGCCGGCACGATCATCGTCGATCCCGGCAATTACTACGTCTACCGGGTCGAGGGCGATGGATCCGCCACCCGGTACGGCGCCAATGTCGGCCGCGACGGGTTCCTGTGGAGCGGCGACGCCTATGTCGGTCGCAAGTCCGAATGGGCGACCTGGACGCCGCCGAGGGAGATGATCAAGCGCCAGCCCGAGGCGGCCAAATACGCCCGCGGCATGCCGGGCGGCCTCGACAACCCGCTCGGCGCCCGCACCCTCCATCTCTACCAGAACGGCGCCTATACGCTCTACACGATCTACGCCAGCAGCGATCCCGAGACGATCGGCTCGGGGATCACGAGCGGCTGTGTCGGCCTGCTCAGCCAGGACATGATCCACCTCTACGCGCGCACGCCGGTCAAGACGAAGGTGGTCGTCCTGCCGGCGTAGGGAGGTGACCTTCGGCGTCGCTTCCACCCAGTCGGGCTACGATCTCCAGATATCGCACGGCGAGCGGTGCGGCGCTCTCTCCTCCCCCTTGCGGGGAGGAGCCGGAGGTGGGGGTGGTTCAGAAGGCACCGTTGCGCGCAATCCTGCACCACCCCCACCCCTGCCCCCTCCCCGCAAGGGGGAGGGGAAAAGGCGCTATCTTTCAAGCGCTTGCCGCCGAACGTGATGTGTGACTCTGCAAGCCCGCTCGGGTTTCCGTAAAGGCGGCGCGGCTTACGCCGCCCGCACGGTGGCGAGGAAGCGCGAGACCTCGGCGCCGAGATGCTCCGACTGGCGCGACAGCTCGCCGGCCGCGTCGAGCACCTGGCTCGCGGCGGAGCCGGTCTGCTCGGAGGCCTGGGCGACGCCGGCGATGTTGCTGGTCACTTCGTTCGTGCCGGTGGCTGCCTGGGCGACATTGCGGACGATCTCCTGGGTCGCGGCGCCCTGCTCCTCGACGGCCGCTGCGATCGAGGTCGCCACCGAGTCGATCTCCCGGATGCGCGCCGTGATCCCTTCGATCGCCGTGACGGCCTGGCCGGTCACGCCCTGGATCTGGCCGATCTGCTGGCTGATCTCCTCGGTCGCCCTGGCGGTCTGGGCCGCCAGCTCCTTCACCTCGGACGCGACCACGGCGAAGCCGCGGCCCGCCTCCCCGGCCCGGGCCGCCTCGATCGTGGCATTCAAGGCCAGCAGGTTGGTCTGGCCGGCGATGGTCGAGATCAGCCCGACCATGTCGCCGATGCGGGTGGCCGCCTGGCTCAGGGCCTGCACCAGATGATGGGTCTGGTCCGCCTCGCCGACCGCCGTCTGGGCGAGGCTGGCCGAGCCGTGGACCTGCCGGCCGATCTCCTGCACGGAGGAGCCCAGCTCCTCGGCGGCGGCCGCCACGGTCTCGACATTGGTGGCGGCCTCCTCGGCGGCGGCGGCCACCGTGGTCGACTGGCTGGCGGTCTGCGTGGCGCTCGCCGTCATGGTCTGGGCGGTCGCCTGCAACTCCGTCGCCGAGGCCGAGACCAGGCCGACGATGCCGCCCACGGCGCGCTCGAACCCGTCGGCCAGCTCCAGCATGGTCCGCCTGCGCGCGGCCGCGGAGGCTTCCTCGGCGACGCGCCGGACCTCGGCCTCCTCGGCGGCCTTCCGGGCGACCATCGCCTTGATACCCTCGACCGCCCTGCCGACGGCGCCGATCTCGTCCCTGCGGGCCGCCTCCCTGATCTCGGCATCGATCTCGCCCTGGGCCATCCGCTGCAGGACGGAGACGAGGCGGTCGAGCGGGCGCGTGATGCCGAGCACCGAGATCAACACCGCCGCCACCATGCCTGCGAGCATCCCGAGGCCGCTGAAGGTCATCAGCCGCGTGCGCGTGGCGTTGGTCTGGTCCGTGAGGTCGTCGGATCCCCGCTGCATGAAGGCGTTGATGTCGTCCGAGAGCGCGTTGCCGTCCACAACCAGGCTGGCGAAGGTCGGGTCGATCGCCGCATGGACCTGCGCGATCGCCTGGTCGTTCTGGTTGCTGGTACCGAGCCGGCGCACCTCGGTCACATCCTGCAGGAATCGGTCGACGCGCGTCTGCAGCTGGTCGATCCGGCTCGCGAATTTGGGCGCATGATCGCGCAGCGACCCGAGCGCCGCCTTCAGGGTCGGCGCGGCTGCCTCGAACCCGGCATTGGCGGCCTCGATCTGCGCCGCGTCGGTCTCCGCGATGATCCGATAGACGTAATAGTTGAGCTCGAAGATCACGCGGCTGACGCGCCGGCCGTCGGCCACGGCGACGGCTTCGTTGCTGATGAAGGCGCTGTAGGCATCGTCGATCTGGTTCATCCGCGACTGGGCGTACCAGACGCAGCCGCCGACGATGACGGCGATCAGGGAAACGATCGTCAGCAGCTTCGTAATGATCTTGAGATTCGACAGGCGCAGCATGTCTGTTCGGCTCCGGCAGGAAGATGGTTCGCGAATCGCGGGCCTGGTCTGGAAAGATGATGCCACGTTTCGGTTAAGCTTGCGCTAAAATCTATGTCGTTTCTTATTTGAAAATAACTTTTTTGATCTCGATGAGAGATATGAGTTTTCGATAGTATCATGCGGGCCTGACGGAGCGGGGTTCCGTTAGGAATGTCCTTCGAATGCATGAAATGCGGCGGCGCCGGATCGGGTCGCGTCGGAATACATCTATCGTTCAAGTTGAAATGCCAAATGGCAATGTTTTGGGCGAAGCTCGGCGGCCGTCCCACGATCGTGAGGCGCCGCGACGGGATGTCGGCCCTTTCCGCCGGGTGGGGGCGGCGCCACATAGGCCGCGTCGAAAATTCTTCGCAGGAACCGGAATGTCCAAGCCCGTCCACGCCATGATCCGCGTTCGCGACGAAGAGCGCGCGCGGGATTACTACGCCCGCGCCTTCGGCTTCGAGGCCGCAGACCGCTACGACTTCGACGATTTCACCCTGATCTACCTGCGCGATCCGGCCTCGCCGTTCGAGCTGGAGCTGACGGTGAACAAGAGCCGCGACAAGCCCTACGATCTCGGCGACGGCTACGGCCACATCGCCGTCGTGGTCGACGATGTGGAGGCCGAGCACGCCCGCCACCTCCGCGAAGGTTTTAAGGCCACCGACGTGAAGACGCTGAAGCACGGCGAGACCGTGCTGGCGCGGTTCTTCTTCGCCACCGACCCGGACGGCTACAAGATCGAGGTCATCCAGCGCGGCGGCCGCTTCGCCTGAGCGTTCCGCCCTCCCCACACGCGACACATCCGAGCCTCATGTCCGAGACCACCCGCATCGTCTGCATCCGCCACGGCGAATCGACCTTCAACGCCGCCCACCGGCTGGGCCGGGGCGATCCCGGCCACCGCGATGCCCGGCTGACCCCCCGGGGCCAGGCCCAGGCCCGGGAGGCCCGGCAGCGCCTGACGGACATCCCGTTCGAGCTGGTGGTGGTCTCGCCCCTGACCCGGGCGATCGAGACCGCCGCGATCGTGTTCGGCGAGCACCCCAGCCAGCCGCGGGTGCTGGTCGAGGTGCTGCACCGGGAATGCCAGGAGAGCAGCTGCGACGTCGGCCGGGCGACCTCCGAGATCGCCGCCGAGTTCCCGCATCTCGATGTCGGGCACCTGCCCGAGATCTGGTGGCACGCCGAGCCCGGCTGCGAGGTCGGCGGCTACCCGGTGGAGCCGCGCCACCTGTTCGACGCCCGCGTCTCCGGCTTCCGGGAGTGGCTGCGGACGCGCCCGGAGTCGACCATCGCGGTGGTCGGCCACGGGACGTTCTTCTATCACCTCACCGGCACGTTCCTGGAGAACTGCGCCACCATCGAGCTGGACCTCGCCGCCGAACCCGTCCTGGCCTGATCAGGCCGGGATCCTGGCCCGGGCGGCATCGAGGCGTTCGCGGGCGCCGATGAGGTCGATCTCCGGCGCCTGCCGGGCGATCGCCAGGACGGCGTCGAGGATCGCGCAGGCCCGCGCCCAGGTATCCTGGACGAACGGGGCCGCGCCCT
>NZ_LKKO01000065.1 GCF_001455965.1 Methylobacterium sp. GXS13 | reverse complement strand
CCGATGCGCGACATTGCCGCCGGGATCGCGTCCCCGGCGGCACCGGCACGGCCGAGCCTGGCACGCGGCGCCGCCGATCCGGCGGCCCTCCTCGATCGCAGGGTTCCGGCCCCGGACCGGCTGGTCGCGGAATCGGCGCTGCTGCCCGCCATCGCGGCCGGGCTGCCCCTGCTCGACCTGCACCTGCCGGCCCCGCTCTGCACCGGCGACGAGGTTCGGATCCAGGCCTATGCCGCGCGGATCAGCGGCAGCGTCGGGCTGAAGCCCGGCGACGACCTCGACCTGTTCGGGCCGGACGGCACGCCGCGGCCCAATCTGGCGCCGGTGATGCTGGCGATGTCGGCGGTGGAACTCGGTACGCTCCGGGCCGGCCCGGATCTCGTCGAGGCTGCCATCGCCCGCCTGAAGCCGCTGACGCCTGCCGCCAACGCGGCGACACCATAACCGCAAGCCTTGCGGTTCCGCCCCAACCGCGCCACCTGTGCCCGGCCTGTTTCCTGAGACGACGAGCCCGCCCGTGCCCCTGACCGACCTTGCCGCACGCGCCGGCTCGGCCGTCAAAGCCTTCGCCGAAGCCTCGCACGACCTGCTGATCCAGCCGACCTTGCGGCTCGGGGTCACCGGGCTCGCGCGCTCGGGCAAGACCGTGTTCACCACGGCGCTGATCCACCACCTGGTGGAGGCCCACGCGCTGCCCGCCTTCGCGCCCGCGCAGGAGGGCCGCCTGCGCCGCGCCCGGCTGGTGCCGCAGCCGGACGACGACGTGCCACGCTTTCCCTTCGAGGAGCATTTCGGGACGCTCACCGAGGCGCGGCGCTGGCCGCGCTCCACCGATCGGATCAGCCAGTTCCGCCTGGAGATCGCCTACGAGCGCGCCGCCGGGTGGCGCAGCGGCCCGGCGACCCTGATGCTCGACGTGGTCGATTATCCCGGCGAATGGCTGCTCGACCTCGCGCTGATCGAGACGAGCTACACCGCGTGGTCCCGGGCCACCATCAACGGGACTCGCCGACCAGGCCGCACCGCCGTGGCGGCGCCATGGCTCGAGGCGCTCAAGGGTTTCGACCCGAACGGCCCGCTCGACGAAGTCACGGCCGAGCGGGCCAGCGACGCGTTCAAGGCCTATCTGGCGGCGCTCCGCGCCGGACCGGAATCGGTCGCCACGACCCCGCCGGGGCGCTTCCTGATGCCCGGCGACCTCGCAGGCTCCCCGGCCCTGACCTTCGCGCCGCTGGACAACCTCACCGGCAGCATCGCCCCCGACAGCCTCGCCGGGCTGATGGAGCGGCGCTTCGAGGCCTACAAGACCAAGGTCGTCACGCCGTTCTTCCGCGACCACTTCCAGCGGGTCGATCGGCAGATCGTGCTGGTGGACGTGCTCGCCGCCGTCGATGCCGGGGCCACCGCCCTCGCGGAGCTGGAGGAGGCGCTGGATGCGGTGCTGCTCAGCCTCAATATCGGCCGCAACACGGTGCTGTCGAAGCTGTTCGCGCCCCGGGCCGACCGGGTGCTGTTCGCTGCCACCAAGGCCGACCATCTCCACCAGACCAGCCACGACCGGCTGGACGCGCTGCTGCGCCTGCTGGTGTCCCGTGCCATGCGGCGGACCGAGGCCGCGGGCGCCCGGGTCGGCACCGTGGCACTCGCCTCCGTGCGCGCCACCCGCGAGACCACGGTGCATGACGGGCCTGAGATCCTGCGCGCGGTCGCGGGAAAGCCGGACGCCGGGGAGAGGGTGGGCGACGAGGCGTTCGACGGCAACAGCGAGGCCGCGGTGTTCCCCGGCGAGCTGCCGGCCCGCGCCGAGGCTGTGCTGGAGGGTGCCGTCGCCCCGGGCTCGCTCCGCTTCCCCCGCTTCCGCCCGCCGCTGATCCGCCCCGACGGCCTCGGCCGTCCCGGTCACCTGCCGCAGATCCGCCTCGACCGGGCGATGCAGTTTCTGATCGGCGACAGGCTCGGGTGATGGGGAGGGTGGCTGTCTTGGTCGGCCATGAGGCTCGCGGACCGCGTTCCGGTCTGTGCGAGGCTCGACAAGATGCCCGGTCCAGCCATGGCGTGCGCCATCCCTCCCCCCTCTGCGGGGGAGGGTGGGCCGGTCGTCAGGCCGGGTCGGGAGAGGGGCAGCGCGACGGTTCGGGATCTCTCCCCCGGCGCGACGCGTCCGGAATCGGCGCTCCCCTCTCCCGACCCGCTTCGCGGGCCACCCTCCCCCGCAGAGGGGGGAGGGAGAGGCGCATGGGATCGACCGCGGGCCCCATTCGTCGCCTGACGCTCCAACAGCCCATCGCCGTGAGGGCAAGACCGAACAAAGCTCTCTGGAGGCCGTAAGCCATGTCCTCAGGCCAGAAACCCCGCGCCTTCCGGATCAATCCCGAGCCGCTGCCCGGCCCGGGGGTGACCACCACGCCGCTTACGGCCCGGCCCGAGCAGGCCCGGATCGTCGAGGAACCGTTCGAGATCGTCGATGCGGCCGACGGCGTCGCGGTGCCGGTGGCGCCGCGACGGCGCTCACCCTGGGGGGCGCTGTTCCTCTCGGCCGCCGGGGGGCTGGTCTCGCTGGGGATCGGGCTGTCGATCGAGCGGATGATCGCCGACCTGTTCCAGGCCGCACCGTGGCTCGGCTGGGTGGCGCTCGCCCTGATGGGTCTCGCCGGACTGGCGCTCCTGGCGATCGTCGCGCGGGAGCTCGCCGGCCTGCGGCGGGAGCGCAAGATCGAGCGGCTGCGGCAATCCGCGATCGACGCGCTCGGCAGCCGCGACCACACCGGCGCGCAGGCGGTGGTGCAGGCGCTGTCCGCCTTCTACGCCGATCGTGAATCCCTGGCGCCGGGCCGCGCCCGGATCGACGCCGCCGCCGACGCGATCCTCGACGTGGACGCTCGGATCGGCCTGGCCGAGCACGAGTTGCTGGCGGGTCTCGACCGGCAGGCGCGCAACGCCATCGCGACCAGCGCCAAGCAGGTCTCGGCGGTGACCGCTCTCAGCCCGCGGGCGATCGTCGATGTCGCCTTCGTGGTCTTCGCCGCCGTCCGGCTGCTGCGCCGGATCGCGGCGATCTACGGCGGCCGTCCGGGCTTCCTGGGCTTCCTGCGGCTGGCGCGGGCCGCCGTGGCGCATCTCACCATCACCGGCGGCATGGCGGTGGGCGAGAGCGTGATGCAGCAGGTGCTGGGGCTCGGGATTGCCGCCCGGGTCTCGGCCAAGCTGGGGGAGGGCGTGCTCAACGGGCTGATGACCGCCCGATTCGGGCTGGCCGCCCTCAATGTCTGCCGGCCGCTGCCGTTCGTGCGCGAGGCGCCGCCGCGACTCGCCGATGTGGCGGGCGAGCTGCTGCGCGCGGCAGAGCCCGACGCCAAATAGGCCGGCCTCGCTACTTGGCGGCGGCCGTCGCGGCGCGGCGGTTGGCGATTCGCGTGAACATGTTGCCGGTGTAGTCGGCGACCTTCGGCTTCTCGACCTCGCCGACCTTCGCCTCGAACGCCTCGATGCGCTTCAGAAGCGCGACGTCGTTGAACAGCGAGCTGTTGAAGTTGATGTGGGCCCGCGGCCCGAGGGCGGCTTGGACCGCGTCGAGTCGTTCCAGAAGCTCTTTACGCGTCACGGTGCTCTCCAGGGGCGCCATCGAGGGCGCCTTCGGGGCGAAGGACCGCCCAAGCCCACACTGGAGGCCGCGAGGGTAAACGGCGCGTTAACGCACGGCGGGGCGCCTACAGCCCCTTCATGAACCCGGCGAGGCGCATCAGCCCCTCCGGCCACGGCCCATGGCCGCTGGCGACGTTGATGTGGCCCGATTCGCCGGCATCCACGATCAGGGCGCCCCAGGCATGGGCGAAATCGTCGGCCCGATCGTAGGTGCAATACGGATCGGTGCGGCTGGCGACCAGGAGCGACGGGAAGGGCAGGGGGTCCCGGGGCATCGGCGCGAAGGCCCGCACCGCTTCGGGCAGGTCGGGCGCCTCCTCGACATCCGGGCAGGCGACGAACAGGGCACCGCGCACGAGGCCGGGCGCGAAGCGCGGCGCCGCCGCGACGCAGGCGACGACGCCGAGGCTGTGGGCGATCAGGATCACGGGCCGGGTCGCGGCCGCCACCGCCTCGGTGATTCGCCCGCACCAGGCCTCTGGAGTCGGCGCGTGCCAATCGTCCTGGGCGACCACCTGCGCGGTGGCGAGGCGCCCGGCCCAGCGGGCCTGCCAGTGGTCCTCGTCCGAGCCTCCGAGCCCCGGGACGATGAGGATGTCGCAATCGGCGGTCTTCATGCCGCGTTGACTAGCGCCGTCCGGCAGGGCCGTCGAGACCGTCCCTCATTCCGCGGCGATCGGGGCCGCCCGGGCCGCATCGGAGATGTGGCGGGCGATCTGGGTCGAGGCGTAGTTCTTGGCCTTCGCCTCGATCTCGAAATCGGCCCAGACCATGTGGCGGGCGACGAGGTCGTTCACGGCCCGGTTCCACATCATGTCGGAATGGGCGGCGAGATCCCGGACCGCGTGGCCGGCGGCGCGCAGGGCCGGAAAATCGGGCAGGGCGTCCAGGTCGCATTCGGCCGAGACCGCCTCGCGGGAGACGCTGATATGGGCCACCGGCCGCACCCCGCGCCAGGAATCCCGCACCCGGGCGATGTGGGGATCGTCGGGCTCGAGATAGGCGCCGCCGCTCTGGACCCAGTGATGGTGCAGGTCGAGCACCACCGGCACGATGTCGGCGAGCTGGAGCACGGCCTCGACCCCGAAGACGTTCTCGTCGTTCTCGACGGTGATGAGGTCGCGCGCCACCTGGCTCGCCCGGGGCAGGGTCTCGCGGAACCCCGCCACCCCCGGGTCGCCGGCGCCGACATGGATGTTGATATGGGCGCCGTGGGGGTGCCAGCCACCGCCATAGCCCATGCGGTCGAAGATCTCGGCGTGGTAATCGAGCTCCGACAGGCCGTTGGCGATGGCCGCCGGATTGCGGCTCGCCAGCAGGCAGAACGGCCCCGGATGGAAGCTCAGGCGCACGCCGAGCCGGCGCGCCAATGCCCCGGCCTCGGCCAGCCCGCGCGCGACCAGGGCTTCCATCTCGGGCGCGGCGTATATCTCGCCAGCGATGGCGTGGGTGTAGCCCGGCAGGACGTTGCTCGCCATCCGCAGCAGGCGCTCGATCGGCGGCCGGGCCCCGACCCAGGCGATCTGCCGGGCCAGCGCATCGAGGTTGTGGGCGACGATCCCGGTGAGCTTCGCCCGCCGGACGACGGGATCCAGCTTGGCGAGATGCGCCATCGTCACGCTGGTCAAATTCATGTGGAGCGTGGCCTCACGCTCCGCCTTGAGGGTCGCGTGGGTGCCGGGGGGCTCGTCCAGGACGAACTTGCAGCAGAATCCGAGGCGGGGCTGATCGCGCATAGGATGCACAACGCGCGTCGGCGCCCCGCGTGCCCGAAATCGGGCGCGGAACGGCCGCGCTTCGGCGACGTTTGAGCCTTCGAGCGCGGCAGTTCCGCGCGGACGGCCCTCCTGTACCGCCATGCCCGCGTCGCCCCCCAGCCCGAGCCCTCAGCCGGAGACCGGCTCGATCCTGTGGACCCTGATGCTCGGCTCGGCCCTGGTGGCGCTCGCCGCGACGCCGGCCCGGCGGCGCGCCCCGGCCCTGCCGGAACGCCCCGAGCCGTCCCACGGAACCGCGTCCGTGCGCGACAAGGCGATCAATGTCGGCGCGCGCTCGATCGCGGGCCGCGCCGCGCAGCTCACGGCCGCGACGCAGCCCGAGCGCGGCCGCGCCGCCGACAGCCCCGCCGAGATGACGCCGGCCGGCTGGAAGGACATCGCGGTCCGGGTCTACCTGGAGTTCAACAAGGACCGGGTGCTGGCTGTGGCCGCCGGGGTCACCTTCTACACCCTGCTGTCCTTGTTTCCGGCCATCGCCGCGCTGGTGACCTGCTACGGCCTGTTCGCGGACGTCACCGCGATCAACGAGCACCTCGCACAGCTGCACGCGGTCTTGCCGTCAGGCGCGGTCGAGCTGATCGGCGACCAGATCAAGCGCATCGCCGCCAAGGGCAGCAGCTCCCTGAGCGTCACCTTCTTCACCAGCCTGCTGCTGTCGCTGTGGAGCGCCAACGCCGCCATGAAGGCGATGTTCGATGCGCTGAACGTGGTCTACGAAGAGGAGGAGAAGCGCAACTTCTTCTGGCTCAACATCCGCTCGCTCACCTTCACGGTGGGGGCCCTGGTGTTCATCATCATCGCGCTCAACGCGATCGTGGTGGTGCCGGTGGTGCTGAACTTCCTCGGCCTCGGATCGGGCGCGTGGCTGCTCGCGGCCCTGCGCTGGCCGGCGGTGTTGCTGGTGCTGCTCGCCGGGCTCTCGGTGCTCTACCGGTTCGGCCCCAGCCGGGAGCACGCCCGCTGGCGCTGGGTCGGCGTCGGCAGCCTCGTGGCGGGGCTGCTCTGGCTGATCGCGTCCCTGCTGTTCTCCTGGTACGTCGCGAGCTTCGGGACCTACAACGAGACCTACGGCTCTCTGGGTGCCGTGATCGGCTTCATGACCTGGATCTGGATCTCGTCGACCATCGTGCTACTCGGCGGCGAGATCAACGCGGAGCTGGAGCACCAGACCGGCCGCGACACGACCACGGGCGCGCCGTTGCCGATGGGACACCGCCGGGCCCGGATGGCCGACACCGTGGGGGCCGCGGCCTAGCGGCATAGCCGTTGGACCGTGAGCGACAGGATGCCGCCGGTGCAGCCGTTTTCAGGGAGACGGGTCTGCCAGCGCCTGCACGGGATGCCTATATCTCTCGCCGAAAAGGGAGATGTTCATGGCCGATACGGCAACCACCAGCCCGGATACCCGCAGCGACGCCGAGTGGCGCGCGTCGCTCACACCGGAGCAGTACCGGGTGCTGCGCGAGCACGGAACCGAGCGCGCCGGCACCAGCTGTCTGCTTGCCGAGAAGCGGCCGGGCACATTCACGTGTGTCGGTTGTGGGCAGCCGCTCTTCGAGCAGGGCACCAAGTTCGAGTCCGGCACCGGCTGGCCGAGCTTCTTTGAGCCCCTCGACGGCGCCGTCGAGACGACGGTGGACCGCAGCCATTGGATGGTCCGGACCGAGGTCCATTGCGCGCGCTGCAAGGGCCATCTCGGCCACGTCTTCGACGACGGCCCCGCCCCGACGGGCCTGCGCTATTGCATGAACGGCGCGGCAATGAACTTCGAGCCTGCGGGTTGAGGCGACGGGCCCGGGTCTAACCTGGGTTGAGAAAACCGCACCGAAAGACGGGATATCGGGGACAGGCGGGGTTCCGGGCGAATCGCAGCCGGGTTCCGGACTTGATTTCGTCGTGATTTTGCTTAGCGCTTAACCGTCTCATGTTGTCGCCGTCCGGTATTGGCGATGGATGCGGTCATGTGTGAGCCAATACGGCGTTGCGGTCGAGCTTATACACCGTCGGCGCGCGCTCGACTTGGCAGATCCATCCGGGCCGGCGGCCCTGAGGGCAGTCCGCCGGATCGGCGCACCGCCGACGAAGCGGGAGGGGTTTTGAGTTCATGAGCACCATTCGCCGATTCCTGGTCGCGCCATCCCTGGTCCGCCTGATCCGCAAGGAGCGGGGCGGCGCCCGGATCACCGAGGGGCACTTCGCCGCGCAGGGGGGCCGGAGCTCCTACGTGCGGGTCGATGGCCAAGTCTGCCAGCTGGTGCTGGTGAACAAGGGGCCGGACGGCATCCCGGCCGAGGAGCGAACCGACGTGCCGCGCGCCCACGGCGACGCGCTGCTCGATGTCTGTCCCGGCAAGGCCGCCTATGACCGGACCGTCCTGACCATCGGCGGCCGCGAGGTCACGATCGATCGCTACGTCACCCCGGGCAATCTCGACCTGATCAGCGTCGCCTTCGACAACGATGGTGACGCCGCCGGCTTCCAGGCCCCGAACTGGTTCGGGCGCGAGGTCAGCAGCGAGCCGGCCTTCGAGCGGCAGGCGCTGGCCATCCAGGGCGTGCCGGCCGCCGAAGAGGTGCCGCTGAGCAACGCGGCCCTCGACGCGGTCCTTGACCTGATCGAGCCGCGGTTCGGCTTCGGCCGCTACGGCAGCAGCGCGCGCACCAGCGAGCCGTCCGACGACGGCGCGATGAGCGCCATGCGCCGCATCGTGACCCCGGCCGCTGCGGCAGCCCCGGCTGCAGTCCCGGCTCCGGCCCCCGAAGCCGTCGAGCCGCCACCGGCGACGCTGGTCGCCGAGGCCACGCCGGAGCCCGTGCACCATCCCGAGCCGGAGCCGGTGCCTGCCCCGGAGCCCACGCATCACGCAGCGCCGACCGCCCAGGAGCCGAGCCCGCCGCAGCCCGCGCCGCAGGAGAGCATACACAGCGACGCCCGGATCGATGACGTGATCGAGAGCCTGTCCCAGGCGCTCGGCGCGGCGATCCACCAGCATCCGGAGCCCACCGCCGCCGAGGCGAAGGACGCGAAGACCGACGAATCGGCCGGCGTGTTCGAGCGCTGGACCGTGCGGCCCCGCCGGACGCAGCAGCAGACCTGATCGACTGATATAGCAAAGCGAAGCGGCCGCGGGGGCAGGAGCCACCGCGGCCGTTTTGCTGCGCGCCGTCCGCGTTTGGCCGCATGGCATGTCGGTCAACGCCTCAACAGATCCCTTGCCGAGCCTCCGGCTGTCGCCCATCGGCCGGACAAGGCCGCGACGGACGCGCCCACCCATTCGAACGACGACGTTCACGCATCGGCGTGTGAAAGGCGGAGTGCGCACCCCTCTTCCTCATCAAAACGAGATCGCGGTGGGGATGGCTCGGAAGGCGCTGCGCCGCTGTCCAGGACCGATTGGGAGACTGCGCAGGCGTCGGCGCAAAGCCCGTCCCATCCCTTGACAATGTTCCCATTTTGTGCTCATTAGCCGTCACCTGTCCCTCGGTGCTTCGGGCGCGATCCCGGGGCACGCTTCGGGGGTCCGTCCGGGGGCTGACCGGCGGGCTCGGGGGATGGGGCGGTGCCCGCGTCGGTGGCTCTCAGCCGCCATCGCCCCGGGCGGCGAACCGATGCGGGGCGTGTCTCGGATGCGGGCGTGAGGTCGGGCGGCAGTTTGCCCGGCGGGGGCGGAAAAATGCTCCCGCGGCGACCCGGGTCTGGGCTGACCCTGAGCAACTTGCGGACCCGCCCACTACGAGGCGGAGGTCGGGTGGAAGACCACGGCGGTGAATGCGGGTTCCGGGGGCGTCTCGGCTGCGAAGCGGCTTGGCCGTGCAGCTTGGGCGCCATGGGCAGTGACCGCTGGCATTGGAGTCGCAGGATCGGGGCGTCGCACAGACACCGCGACGAGAAAGACGGCAGCGGCCGGGGGATATGCCCGGCCGGTGCCGCGGGTCGCCGCGGGGATCGGATCCCGCGCGTATCTGGCCGACACCTGGGTCCCCGCGGCGTCCCGCGTCCCTCGTGCTGGGTTTCTTGGGCCATGCCCCCGGCGCCTTACGGTGGGTGGGGACGATGACGCGTGTCCGGAGGTCGAACGATGAATCCAGCCCGTGCCGAAGGATAGAGCCGATCAGAGCGCATGCACCGCGCGCCGTTCCCTCGCCAAGAAAAAGAAATCGGTCTACACGGCCGCTCCCCGAAGACGCGCCCCTGACGACGCTTACCTGCCCCGTATGCAGGACTGAGCCTGGAGAGCCTGAACCATGCCGATTCTCACCTTCCCCGACGGCAACACGCGGGAGGTCGCCGCCGGCACCACCGGCCGCAGCGTGGTCGAGGGCATCGCCAAGTCCCTGACCAAGCGCACGGTCGCCATGGCGCTCGATGGTACGGTCGCCGACCTCGACGATCCGATCGTGCAGGATGCCCGCATCGAGTTCCTGGACCGGACCGACCCGCGCAGCCTTGAGCTGATCCGCCACGATTGCGCGCACGTGCTGGCCGAGGCCGTCCAGAGCCTCTGGCCGGAGACGCAGGTGACGATCGGCCCGGTGATCGAGAACGGCTTCTATTACGACTTCTATCGCGAGACCCCGTTCACGCCCGAGGACTTCCCGAAGATCGAGGCGCGGATGCGCGAGATCATCGCGCGCGATGCGCCCTTCACCAAGGAAGTCTGGAAACGCGAAGACGTCCGGGCTTTGTTCGAAGGCAAGCAGGAAAAGTTCAAGGTCGAGCTGGTCGACGCGATCCCGCCCGGCGAGGACCTGAAGATCTATCGTCAGGGCGAGTGGTTCGACCTGTGCCGCGGCCCGCACATGACCTCGACGGCCAAGGTCGGCACCGCCTTCAAGCTCATGAAGGTCGCGGGCGCCTATTGGCGCGGTGATTCGAACAACCCGATGCTGACGCGCATCTACGGCACGGCCTGGGCGAACCAGGCCGATCTCGACGGCTACCTGCACCGGCTCGAAGAGGCCGAGCGCCGGGATCACCGGCGGCTCGGCCGGGAGATGGACCTGTTCCACTTCCAGGAGGAGGGGCCGGGCGTCGTCTTCTGGCACGCCAAGGGCTGGACGATCTTCCAGGAACTGATCGCGTATATGCGCCGCCGGCTCCGGGGCGACTACGCCGAGGTGAACGCGCCGCAGATCCTCGACAAGGCCCTGTGGGAGACCTCCGGCCACTGGGGCTGGTACCGGGAGAACATGTTCGCCGCGCAATCGGCGGGCGACGAGGCCGAGGACAAGCGCTGGTTCGCCCTCAAGCCGATGAACTGCCCGGGCCATGTTCAGATCTTTAAGCACGGCCTGAAATCCTACCGCGATCTGCCCCTGAGGCTCGCCGAGTTCGGCGTGGTCCACCGCTACGAGCCCTCCGGGGCCATGCACGGGCTGATGCGGGTGCGCGGCTTCACGCAGGACGACGCCCACGTCTTCTGCACCGAGGATCAGCTGGCCGAAGAGTGCCTGAAGATCAACGATCTGATCCTGTCGACCTACGCGGATTTCGGCTTCGGCGAGATCGTCGTGAAGCTCTCGACGCGGCCCGAGAAGCGCGTCGGCTCGGATGCGCTCTGGGACCATGCCGAGGAGGTGATGACCCGGGTGCTCGCGCAGATCGAGGCGCAGTCGGCCGGCCGGATCCGCACGGAGGTCAACCCGGGGGAGGGCGCGTTCTACGGGCCAAAATTCGAGTATGTCCTGCGCGATGCCATCGGCCGCGACTGGCAATGCGGCACCACCCAGGTGGACTTCAACCTGCCCGAGCGATTCGGCGCCTTCTACATCGACGCCGACGGCGCCCGGAAGCCGCCCGTGATGGTGCACCGGGCGATCTGCGGCTCGATGGAGCGGTTCACCGGCATCCTGATCGAGCATTTCGCCGGGCATTTCCCGCTCTGGCTGTCGCCGGTCCAAGTGGTGGTAGCCACGATCACCGGCGAGGCCGACGCCTACGCCCATGAGGTGATCCGCGCCCTGGATCGTGCCGGGCTGCGGGTCGAGGCGGATCTGCGCAACGAGAAGATCAACTACAAGGTCCGGGAGCATTCGCTCGCCAAGGTGCCGGTCCTGCTGGCGCTGGGCAAGCGCGAGGCCGAGGAGCGCACCGTCTCGATCCGCCGGCTCGGCAGCCAGCAGACCCGAACGCTGCCGCTCGCCGAGGCGGTGGCGGCCTTCGTCGACGAGGCGACCGCCCCGGATCGCCGCCGGGCGCAGGCCGTGGCCGACACGGTCCCGACCAGCGACACCGTCCTCGACGGGCATCACGGCGTGCACGACACGCCCTGAGGCCTTCTCGAAGCACACGATCCCCGTCTTGCCGAGAGGCAGGAGCGCGACGGGAAAAGCGGCTCCATCCCCGCGCCCTCGGGGGCGGGAATGGATCGGAGCCGATGCGCGCATCGGATCTGCCGCGGGCGGACAATCGTGCGGCGGACGCGGCACCGGCCACCATGACGGCGCCGTGCGGCGGGGTTCTTCGGCCATGCCCCGCCCGCCGCAGCCTTCCTGTCGCGGAAGGCGGTCCGGCTCAGCGGGCCTTGTCGTGCTCCGCGAGGCCGACGGCCTTGTAATCGTAGGTCGGGTAGAACTCGGTCCGGTAGGCGCCCCAGGCGGTATCCTCCAGGACGCGGTTGATCTCGCGGAGCCGGGTGGCGGGCAGCCGCAGGGTGATGATCTGCCCGATGCCCATGACGACGTTCCAGGAGACCACCTCGATCCCCGGCGGCGGGAAGGCCTTGTAGAAGCCCTGCTTGGCGAGCTGCTCATTCAGCTCGGCCAGGGGGCGCGACTGGTCATGCCGCAGGAAGACGGTGAGCAGGATGGCATTGTCCGGCGTCGCCGCGGCCGCGCCGGTCTGGGGCGGCGGTGTGGTCTGGGCCATGGCCGACCCTCCGGCGGAGGCCATCAGCAGAAGGGCCGCCAGGACTGATCCGGTCGCGATCGTCGCGCGTGTCATGCATTCTCCTCGGTCGTCAGCGCGACACCAACGCACGCAGATCCGCTTCCGTCGCCGCCGACCGCAGCCCCGGCGTTCAGCCGGGTTCGACATCGTAGGACAGGCGCAGCCGCAGGCGGACGGCTCCCTGCTCGTCCCGGACAGCGATCACGTAATCCTGCCGGACCTGCGGGTCAGACAGCCCCTGCGCGATCCGGGTCATCATGCGGACCGCCTGGGCCTGCGCGGCGCCGAGATCGGGCAGGTCGAAGCCCTTGTGGTCGCGAACCAGGTTCGCGCCATCGTGGAGATCGATGAAGTATCGGGGCACGGATATTGGCTCTGGGCACACGATCGTTCACCAGCATCGTGCTACGTTGTTTCTACGTAGTGTCCAGAGGGACGCCGATACATTCCGCTGGTGTCGCATCAGCTGCCCGAGCGATCCCAGGACCGATGGGCGCCTCAGCCGCCCTGAAGGCTCTCGGCGAAGTCCTCCGGCACCTCACCGAACTGGCCGAGGATGGTCACGCCTTCGAGCTCGCCGGTTTCGTCGTCGGCGACCACCTTCAGGGCCGCGGCCCCCGGCATGCGGGCAGCCAAAGCCTCGGCTTTTTTCAGGGCGCCGAACTCACTCTGGGCAGGCTCCTGCCGGGCCGGCCGCAGCCGCTTCCGGTGCAGCTCGAACGGCTGCACCACGAATGTCGTCTTCATCGCCATCCGCTACCTTTGAAGCACGCGGGGCGGTTGCGATAGAGCGATGACGTCCGAATACGGCGCGCCCCGGCACAAGCCGGAGGCGGGACCCGTCACAGACTGCGGGACGTGACCCCGAGCGCCAGCAACGCGTAGGCGCCGATGAAGAACCATTGCCGATGCGCCACCACGGTCCGCCCGACCATGGGGATGCGCGTGTAGAGGCTGGCGACGGCCAGGCCGATGAGCACGGCCGAGACCAGGAAGGTGAGGAGGCGCGGGGCTGACAGCGTGGGCATAGCCCATGCTCGCGCCGGGACGGTTACCGGCGCGTTACCGATCGAGCCCTGGGACACGGGGCCGGTCCGGCGTCAGCGGCCCGGTGGAGCCCGGCAGCAACCCAACCTGGGCCAGCCACAGGGCCATGATCGCCCCGGCGATCAAGGTGGCGAGCGAGGCCAGCCGGCCGGTCCAGCGCCGCGTGATGATCATGACGGCCAGGACGACCATAAGGGCGAAGAGGAGAGCAAGCAGGAGCATGATCGCGCAATGCCACGGCTTGGCCCTGTCGTCACCGAGAGAACAGCGGCCCGGGCAAATACTGTTCGCCCATGAGTTGAGAACCCTAGGGGTATCGATCACGCAAGGTCGGATCTCGCCCAGTCCGGGATCCAGATGCGCGACCGAATCAAGATCGTGCGGAGGCGGCAAGCCCGAAACGCCGCCGCATACCGTATCACCAAGGTCGCGCTTGTCTCATGCGCTTGGAGACAAGGATCTCGCCGCATCGACTGCCGCCTTAGACAATCCTGCCATAACTGATTACAGTTGGTCGCACCCCATTTCAGAACTGTCTTCGATCGGGCGATCAAACAACTTCATCAGTAAAAACGACGCACCCGCCGTTAAGAACTGCGATGCTCCGCCTCGTCGGATCGGGGGCGTCTCGGAACCGCGTCCGCACCGGCAAACCATTTAATCCGGGTCCCCGCAAGCGATTGGCTGGAATGCGGAAACACTGGCGCAGTGGTTATCGAAGCCGCTGCCCTCGCGGATAGTTCACCTGACGGTTGTGCCAGAATTTCCCAGCCTGACGCGGCAGCATGCGCAGCGCTCATAACCGAAATGCACGCCGTTCTAGGGTTTTGTAACTTGCATTCGGCCGGGAGAAGTAGCAAATCGCCGGTGAGGGGCATGTCGGGAACCATGAAGTGACAGAAGAAACCATTGTGCACACACCAGATTTGATCGGACTGGCCGGTGACATCGTCGCCGCCTACGTGTCGAACAACCCTGTTCCGGCTGCCGAGCTGCCGGCGCTGATCGCCCGTGTGCACGGCGCGATTGCCGGTCTCGCCTCCGGGACGAGCCCCGTCGGGGCCAGCGCGGTCGTGGGTGAAGCGGTCGACAAGCCGACCCCGGCGCAGATCCGCAAGTCGGTCCAGCACGACGGAATCGTCAGCTTCATCGACGGCAAGACCTACAAGACCTTGAAGCGGCATCTGACCGCAAACGGCCTAAGCCCTCAGAGCTACCGCGAGCGCTACGGTCTGCCGGCCGATTACCCGATGGTCGCACCGAGCTACGCCGAGCAGCGCTCCGCCCTCGCCAAGGCGATCGGCCTGGGCCAACCCGGAGCCATGGCCGAGCGCGACCGCAAGGGCCGCAAGGCCGCCTGAACGCACTGGGCGCCTCCGGCGGCGGACGCCGCCGAGGTCGTTCCGCGCGCTGATATTCAGGCGTGCACGCGCTCCGGCTCCCCCCATCCGTTGACCGCGTGCCGTCATTCCGTTTCTCAAGCGATGCGATCGATGCCCGATCGCCGGCCCAAGGCCGTGACCATGATCGTTGCCGCGCAGCCACACAGGCCGACGACATGCAGCGACACGGATAAGCTGCCACACTCTGCACAAAGCTGATGCCCACGCCGGATCCCGAGAGTGATTGGTGCGGGATCGAAGCATGATGAAGCGTGAGCAGACGAGAACCGACACGGTCGTGGCGTTCCCGGCCCATATCGCGCCCACCGTGGCCGACGAGGACACCGCGTCGGTGATCGCCGTGCTGCAGGACCAGCTGGCGCTCGCCCGGGAGGGCCGGCTGCGCTCGGTGGCCGTCGTCTCGGTCTCCACGGATGGCGAGGCGATCGGCACGCAATGGTCGTGCAAGGGCGCCGACATCTCCAGCCTGATCGGCAAGCTCACCGTGCTCACGCACGACATGATGTCGGCCCGGAAGTGACCGGAGCGTAAGGCGGGCCGGAGAGAACAAGCTTTAAAGGCCATGACGGGCTGCCGCCCGACGGCACCGCGCTGCGATGTCGCTTCGCGACGCCTCTCGCCGGGTCTGTATCCGGGATGGGCGGCCCTATCTCTGCGTCATGGACCGCCGCCGACGCGCTGGTCCGGCTTTCAGCCCGCAGAGGAAGATTCGACCATGAGACGCGCCCTGCTCGCCGCCGCGCTGGCCGCGGCGACCCTATCGTCCGGCCCAACGGCGGCGGAGGACGAGAAGCGGGCCGAGACGATCGACGGGCTGGTGCGGATCGTTGGCGCCCAGGCCGGCATCGTCCTGTATTGCCGTACGTTCTACACGGTGGACGATACGGTCTCCGAAGGCCTGTCCCGGACCGTCCGCAGGGCACTCGACGCCGCCCTCGGCGCACGTAAAGCCCGGACCGCCATCGCGGAAGAAGGGCGGCGCGTCGCCAAGACAATCGCCGAGGTCGGGGCGGAGCAATGGTGCGCCGACCAGCGCGATATCCTCAACACCGACGGCGTGCGGGTCTTCGTCGACTGAGGGCTGCTGTTGCGGTGGTTGATGGAAGCGCTCGGGACGGCCGGGACCATCCCCAGAAAAAGCTGCGGCGCAAGTGAGATCTGGCAGGTTCAACCACGCCCGTTCTGCAATGCAGAACAGATTATCTCCTTGTTCGCGCTCAGATCGTCTGTCATGTTTCGACGACGGACGAGCGAAAGCAGATCACGCCGGCTGTGATCGTCCGGACAAGAGCCCGAAGGGCCAGGAGACCGGCGTCGGAGGGTCACGCCATGTCCACACCGATCATCATCGCCATCGCGCTAGTCGTGTTCGGCGCTGCGCTTACGATCTTCGCTTTCGCCCGCGCGCCTCGATCGAACGATTTCGCGGGCTGGGACGTGATGTTCATGAGTGGGATCGGTGCCGTCGCGCTCGGTTTTCTCGCGACGCTGGTCGGGGTCGTCACCGGGTAGCGGGGCTTTCGACGCGAATACGGACAATCCGACACGATTCCAGAACCTCTTCTGAACCCGAGGCGCCGATCCTGCGCGCCTTGAGGTTCACGAGGCGGCGATGCTTGACCGACGGAGCGCTCCGCGCACGTTCCTAAACGAGACCGGCAGCATCTCAGTCGACGAGCATCGCAGCCTGCCCTGCATCGTCTACGACCGTTCCGTCGGCGGCGTCCGTGTCGCTCTGCCGGAAGCGGACATCGTACCCGATCGGTTCGTGCTCAGCATCGATGGCAGCAGCGAGATCCTCATCTGCCGGGCGGTGTGGCGCAAGGCTGAGGAGATCGGAGCAGCGACGAACGATCCGAAGGCCGGACGGTCGAGCCGAACGAGCCTTCGTCGCGAGGCGGCACCGGCGTAAGGCGCCTCGGGCGGGTCAGCCCGAGCGCCGGGCGTTCCACCGGCCGCTGCACGTGATCGCTCCGCCGCTCGTGCGCCAAGTGCCGCTGCCGGCACCCTGGGTATCCAGGCTGCCGGCGATCGGGACCGTGTTGGATCCGCTGGTGATCGTGGCCTGGACGCTGCCGCTGGCCGAGACGCCGCCGTCGATATCGACCTCGTCCCCGGGAATCGATGCGTCGCTGTTCTTGATCTGGACCTGGTAGCTGGTCTGAGCGGCACAGGGTCCTTCGGACGTGGTCGCCACGATGGTCCAGGCTCCGTCGTACCGATTGGGGATCTTGACCTTCCGGGTGACCGCGGAGGCAGGGGACAGGATGCCGACGATCAAGGTCGCGGCAAGGATTGGGGTAAGGCAGCGGTTCACGGGCAGCTCACGGGCTCGCGCAGCCAAGGCCAGCCACGCGGAGACAGAACCGCGGAGCCGCCGAAACGGTTGCCGCGGCCGATCAGGAGCCGGCACATTCGCCCGCGACGACCGTTCTGTTCGTGCCGGGCCTACCGAATGCAGGTTGCAGCAAAGACGCGGGGAACACGTCATGCCCGATCCGAGATCGCCGAACGCCGACGACGCGCCGATACCCGATCTGCCCCAGGGGCTGCCGACACCGCCGAATACCGGCGACATGCCGCCGCCCCGGCTTCCGCCTGCCCCTGAGGACGATCCCGCGCCGCCCCACCGGGATCCTGCGCCGGATATCGACGACGTCTCGGGTTTATGACCACGACGCGAAGGACCCGATCGATGCGCCGGTGGCTGAGCTTCTCCGCATGCCTGGGATCGGTCCTGGCAGCCTCGGCCGCCGAGCCACTGACCATCGAGCGGCTCAGTGCCGACGGTTGGGAGATAGCCGGCTATACCGGCACTTTCGACAATCGATCTTCGCTGATCCTGTTTCGGCGGAAGGACACCAAGTACCTCGTGCAGTGCTCGATTCTGTACGATGTGACTCGCAACCCGCGGGTGATCACCAACTGCTACGAGTTGCACTGAGAGCGTCCTGGCAGTTCACGCCGTGCCAGCGTGAACTTCGCCGGCCCACACCCGTTGCCGTCCGAAACCAAGACCGGACGGATTCATGACACGCACGACGATCCTGCTCTCGAGCGCCCTGACCCTGCTGCTGCCCGACCCGGCCGCCGCGCAGGTGGTCACCGGCGGCGCCGGCAATACTGGCGTGACCGCCCCACCCTCGACCGGCGGCGTGGGGGCTGGCACGGTGGGAAGCGGCCCCAATGCTCAGATCACCACGGGCACGATGGCCAATCCCAGCAATTCATCCGTCCCAGGCACCACGCCGGGGGTGAATATCGGCGGCACCCCGACCAGCGGACCGCCCGGGACCGGCGGCACGGCGGGTGGCCCGTCCCTCGGCAACCGCTAAGACGCTCGCCGCGTCGGCTCACTCACCCCAATCGATGTCCAGCGACCGCTCGAACGCGGCCGCGGACATCTCCTTACCCTTGGGATCGGCGACCATGATCTCCCGGAACCCGCGCCGGGCAAGTTCCCAGGTCTTCTCCATGGCCTGCTCGTCGGTCCCGCACGCGAAGGTCATGACGCGGCCGGACGGATCGATCCCCTTGACGGTGAACACGACACTCTCCTCGTTCTTCCGCCCGCATATAGCGCGGCGAATGCGATCCCGGCCACTCGGCGACTGATGTTCCGGGAGCTGCGGCGCATACGCTGCGTTGCCTCAGGCATCGTCCCAAAAAAGTTGTGCCCGGCTTTCGCCGAAGGTGCTCCGAATCGAAAGCTTGGATCCGAACGCAGTATCCAGGGTGCAAGTTTCGACACAGGGAAGTATCGAATGATTGATTCGCGTGAACGCGGGACCGTTCCGGAACGGTCCACTCCCCCGTCCGTCAATTCGGATCCGGAGATCGTATCCACGGATACCGTGCCGGATGCCTTAAAACCTCTGCCGATCCCGGGAGACGAACCGGAGGTCGGGCTGTCGCAGAAGGGGGGCGGCGAGGACGCGATCGTCCGACGCGAGACAGAGATCTGACGGATCCGCCGTTCCGTTACCCGATGATCCCTGGACCTGCCGACTTGTGCAGTGCACAATAAATTCTGCCGCGGCCGGACATGCGGCTGACAGGAGACCAGTCATGGCGAACATCCCGAGCTTCGAGGTCCCCCCGCAGATGCGCGATCTGGCCGAGACCAGCGTCGAGCAGGCCCGCAAGGCCTTCGGGACTTTCATCGGTTCCGCCCGGCGCGCCACCGACACGATGCAGGGCTCCACAGAGCTGGCTCGCACCAATGCGCAGGACATGTACTCCCGCAATCTCGAGTACGCCGAGCAGAACGTCCGCGCCGCCTTCGACCTGGCGCAGAAAATCGCGGCCGCACGGTCGTTCCCGGAGGCGATGCAGCTCCAAGCCGAGTACGTTCGGGAGCGCTTCGCGGCCATGCAAGCTCAGGCCAAGGAACTCGGCGGCCTCGCCCAGGGCGCATTCCAGCAAGGTGCGGAGCGCGCCAAGTCGGCGGTGCAGCAGGGCGTTGACGACACGCAGAAGGCGATGAAGCAGGGGCAGGATGCCGTCCAGCAGACGCAGCACGCCGCTGAGCAGGCGTCGCACTAGCGAGTTGCAGGCGCGAGGCCGCGGGCTCCCGGAGCCGCCGCCTCGGTCGTGGGCCGGCGACGCATCCCGGTGTCGCCGCTTCTATCCAGGCGTGGAGTTGCTGATGATGTACGGCGAGGTTGGCCGTCTGGCGGACGAGGCCATCCGGCTGAGCATCCGCCAGGCGGAGAACGCCGCCCTTCTCGCGGTTGCCGTCCAGTACGCCTGGCTGGACCTCTATTTGGAGAGCTATCGGGTCACGGGCGCCGCCATGCATGCCAAACTGGGCCAGCAAGCTCGGACCCGCCGCTTAATCCAGCGCGGCGTCTCACCAATTATCGCCGCCCAGGAACTGCATATCGTCTAATCGGCGCCGCGCCGCAGGAATCCCCGTCCGGCGCGGCAAGCCGTGTGATGCGCTCAGCGGTTCGTGTCAGCCGAGGCCTGGACCATCGGCCGATCGAGGGTCGCCACCGGGCGGCCGACATTGCGGGTGGCCGAGACCGGCTGGGGCGTGGTGGTCAGGTCGCTGACCGAACGAGCCTGCGTGGCGGCGCGGGCCTGCTCCCGATACAGCGGCGGGGTGAGGTTCAAGCTGTCATCCGCGGCGGCGGGGCCGGCGAGGATGGCGGTCGACGTGAGCGCCGCCGACGCGAAGATGAGGATCGTGCGCATGGTACGTCTCCGGTTCGATCGCGGAATGCGATCGCTGGACGCATGAGACCACGAATTTGTGCAGTGCGGCATGCTCTTTTCGCATTGCAACATAACACAGAGGATGCAGTTTTTTGCGGTTATCGTATCGCATGTGCAGGGAACGACGTTCCTAAGATCAATTGACGCCATGCATTCCGAACAAATGAAATAAATTTCATCCCATGAACTCTCAAATATAAATTGAAATCGCGTCAGATTTAATTTCGCTCGGCGTCCGGTGAACCGACAGGAGCGGTGAGGTTCCGCGCAACGTTTCGATTGCCCGTGGGTTCTGGCCGTTGTGGGGCCGACGGCCCGGGGATTGGCTGCGAACACACGTCGCAGCGCCCTGATCGATCGGACACCAAGCAGCAACCTGATGGCCAGCTCCACGTCACATAGATGGGCTAGATGAGGTCCAATCTTCGCATATCCGGAGCGCGACCATGACGCCCGCTGATCTCGACAAGCGCGCCGAATTGACCGTGTGGCCGAGCCGCTCGCACGGGCGTTCCGCGAAGGGCCGTCCCTTCGCCACCCTGCGCGAGGCCCTCGCCGTCGCGGCGCAGGCGATCGAAGCCGAGGATGCCGAGCCCTGGATCATCACCGAGGAGGGTGACGTGCTCTCGCCGCGCTGGATCCGAGCGAACACGCGGTCCCGCGCCCTTCAGTGATCGGAGGGTCAGGAGCGGCGCGGGGCGCTCAGCACCCGATGCAGATGTCGTGCACCACATGTTCCCGACGGGGTCCGGTGCGCTGGTTCGGGAGCCGCCCCTCGATCGGCGGGAAGCCGCTGCCGAATGCCTGAAGGCGCCGCCGGCCATTGGCGGGATCCGCTGAAGTGGAAGCGGGCGCCGGCGCGGCGGCCTCGGGGGGCGGCGCCGGGTTCGGGGTGCTGTTGGCCATGCCCGAATCGGGCAGGGACATCACCATGCCCTGGACGGGCGGAGTTGCGGCGAACTCGCCGGCCTGAGCGGACGAGGCCGCGCAGGCCAGGGCGACGAGGATCAGCCGACACGGCACCGGCATCGAGGTCTCTCCGCGCATGCCCGATCGATGATCGCCGGCGCCATTCCGCGCCGACGGGGTGAGTGTTGAGCGTGAGGGGCCCGCATCCGGCAAGCCAGTACCTCGTTCGGCGCCAGGCACTCGCTCGCATCGTCCCGACGGGTCGCTGCGGCCTTTCGGATCAGACGAGGTGCTAGTAGGCCCGGCCGTAGAATGGCTTGGATTCCGGACGATAGCGGTCACTGACCGGCCAAGTATAGGGTTGATCCTTGCCGGTCCGGATGTCGGAGCCGAATTTCAGCGTGTTGAACCCGATGCCGTGAAGGAAGCCGGCCCGGCCCTTGGCGCCCGGCATCGTGGTGCCAGCATCGCGGGCCAGCGCCACGCTCGACATCCCGACGACGAGAACAGCCGCAAGCGAAACGCGGCCCAGTCCCATAGCTTTCTGCATCATCGCCTCCCGTCCCGGCTGAGGTACCGGTGCAGAAGGAACGGCAGCGCTTCCGACCGGTTCCGCCACTCCGTGCGGTCCCGTCAGAAGCCGTTCCCGCCCCCGAAACAGGCCACCGCCAAAGGCCCGGTGCAGGCCGTGTCGGCCTGGGCGGTCCCGGCCGCGATACCCGCGCCCCCGGCCGCTCCGCCGCCACCCCGAACCGTGCTGCCGGTCGTATCCGGTTCCGTGACCGCGTTGGCACCGCTCGCGATCCCGGCGCCGCCGAACGAGCCGCCGCCGTTCGCCGTGGGTGTCGCCGACACGGCCGAATTGACGTTCAGGCCGGTCGAGCTGGCACCGATCCCGCCGAAGCCGCCGGCCCCGAACGAGGCCGCCGACGAGGCCGAATTGGCGTTCGTGTTCAGGCTGGTGGCGATCGCCGATCCGCCGCCGATCCCACCCGTGCCGAACGACGAGAAGGCATTGCCCGAGATCGACCCGATCGCCGAGTTCGACGAGGTGTTGAAGCCGCTGCGCGTCCCGGTCGCCCCGATCGTGCTGCCGGTCCCGGACGAGCCGGAAATTGCGCTGCTGGCTCCGGTCGAGCGAGAGGTCGTGCTGCTGGTAATGCCGGCGCCGCCGGTCGTGCCGACCCCGGTCAGGCCGAGCCGGCCGGTGCTGCCGCTCGCGCCCGGAGGCGGTGCGATGCTGCCGCTTCCGGAGCCTCCGCCGCCGAAGCTGAGCTGGCCCGCATTCACCAGCCCGCCGCCCTGGGCCGAGAGGGTCGGGAACGGGCCGGTGGTGGACCCGCCGCCGAGGCTGAGCTGTCCGGGATTGGCGAACGCCGTGACCGGTTCCAGCGAGGCCGCCGAGGGTGCAGTCGCGGTGGCGGACAGGCTCTGGGCCCAGGCCGATGAGGCGATCGGGAGCAGCAGGGCGGCAGCGAGGAGAACCCGCATGGCTGGTAACGTCCACGAAACAGTGTGTCTGCAGCCAACCGTGCCGATTCAGGCGGGTTCCACCTTGAGGTTTGACGAAGCACGGATCTATCGGGGCGCCGCCCCGATACCCCGCCAGAGGGCTGCGCCCTATGAGATCCTGCTTTTCGCCAAGGCGAGCCGGTTCTCAGGCCGCCCGAACCCAGACCGCGGTGTCGTGGAAGGTGGCGCCGTCGTTGGGGGCGGCCGGGGTGTCGCCGATCAGCGCGTTGATGCCGCGTCCGCCCGAGAAGGCGGCGGACGGCCACGTGCTCTCCACCACCACGATCCCGGGTGGCTGCCCCTCGGCGAGACGGGCATGCAGCCGGACCTGGCCGCGGGTGTTGCCGATCTCCACCGCGTCACCGGTGGCGATCCCGAGGCGGGCGCCGTCCGCCGGATGAAGGAGGCAGGTCGGACGCCCCTCGCGCCGGATCGATTCCGGGCTGTTGGTGAAGGTGGTGTTGAGGAACTGGCGGGCCGGCGGCGCCAGCATCCGGAACGGCCGCTCCGCATCGGCCGGCTCCGACACCGCCCAATGGTCCGGCAGGGCCGGCATGCCGGCGGCGCGCGGCCCGAGCGACGACCAGTCCGGGCTGAAGTGGAAGCGCCCGTCCGGATGGCCGAAGCCGGTGAGGAAGTGGCTCTCGGCGAAGCTCGGCTGCGCGTCGATCCAGCGCTCGCGCTCCAGCCTGTCGAGGCCGCCCCAGCCGGAGCGGGCCAGAGTGGCGTCGGCCAGTTCCCGAGCGCTCAAGGCGAAGCCCGCATGCGCGGCCCCCAGTCGCGCGGCGAGGGCGGCGATCAGGTCGTGGTTGGAGCGGCACTCCCCCGGCGGCCACAGCAGCACCGGCCCGGACTGGATGTGGCTGTGGCCGCCGGCCCCGTAGATGTCGTCATGCTCCAGGAAGGTGGTGGCCGGCAGCACCAGATCGGCGAGCGCGGCCGTCTCGGTCATGAACTGCTCGTGCACGGCCACGAACACGTCCGGCCGTAGCAGGCCGGCGCGCACGCGGTTGCTGTCCGGCGCGGAGGCCGCCGGGTTGGCCGACTGGATCAGCATGGCGCGCACCGGCGGCCCGCCCTGGAGGGCCTCCGCATCGTCGGCCAGGATCGCGCCGATCCGGCTCATGTCGAGCTCGCGCACCCCCGGGGCCTTGGCGTCGAGACCCTCGGTCAGGGTCTTGTCCCAGTTGAAGATCGCGGCGTTCTGCCAGAGGGCGCCGCCGCCCTCGTGCTGCCAGGCGCCGGTCACGGTGGGCAGGCAGGTCACCGCGTGGAGGTTGACCGCGCCGTTGCGCGTCCGGGTGAAGCCGAAGCCGCAGCGGATGTAGCTGCGCGGCGTCGACCCGTAGAGCGCCGCGAAGGCCTCGATCTCCGCGACCGTGAGGCCGGTGATCGCAGCCGCCCAGTCCGGGGTTCGGGTCGCGACATGGGCCTCCAACGCCGCCGTGTCCTCGGCATGGGCCGCGAGATAGGCCCGGTCGGCGTAGCCATCGCGGAACAGCACGTGGAGCACCGCGCAGGCGAGCGCGCCGTCGGTGCCGGGCCGGGGGGCGAGGTGGAGGTCGGCCGCTGCCGCGGTGCCGGTGCGGTAGGGATCGATCACCACCAGCTTGGCGCCGCGCGTCTTGCGGGCCCGGCTGATGTGACTCATCGCGTTGACCTGGGTGCTGACCGGGTTGCCGCCCCAGACCACGATCAGATCGGAGAGGGCCATCTCCCGCGGATCCGGGCCGGCGACGCGGCCGATGCCGGCGCTCCAGCCGGCGATGGCGATCGATGTGCAGATGGTTCGCTTGCGGCGGGAATAGCCCATCACATGGGTCAACCGGTGGATGCCATCGCGCTGGACGAGGCCCATCGTGCCGCCTGAGTTGTATGGCCAGACCGCCTCCGGGCCGTGGCGTTCGGCGGCCGCCGTGAAGGCGCCGGCCAGGCGGTCGAGGGCGGCGTCCCACGAGATCGGGCGCCACGCGCCGCCGCCCTTCGGGCCAACCCGTTCCAGCGGTTGGAGAATCCGGTCCGGATGGTGGACGCGCTCGCCGTAGCGGCTGACCTTCGCGCAGATCACGCCGGCGGTGTAGGGGTTGTCGCCGCCCTTCACCGAGACGACGCGGCCGTCGGCCACCTGCACGTCCAGGCTGCAGGCGGAGGGGCAATCGTGCGGGCAGACGGTCCGGGCCAAGCGACCAACTCCGTGGCGGTGTCTCGCGGGGGTTGCAGGCTTGATGCAAGCGCCGTGCATTTTTGAGGCGACATCCGGCGAAGGCCACGCGAAGGCTGCGATTGTCCGCCCGCGGCTGTTCGGGGAACCGGCGAAGAACTCCGGCCCGTCCCGTCGCAGAATTGGTCTTCATCCTGCCGGATTGGCGGTATGGTCTCGCCGCCCGGATCCGCTTGAACCCACGATTGTGATTTTGTCCGAAGTGTTCGCTCTAGGCTTGCGCCGCGCTGGCTGGCTCGCCGGTCTGCCCGCGCTCGCGCTGATCTGGGCGAGCGCGACCCTCTACGCCGCCCCGCAGATCGCCGAGAGCCTCGAGGCGGCAGGCGCGCGCGTCGCGGCCGGCACCGCCACCGCCACCGGCGAGCCCTGGCTGCGGCTGGAGGCCCGGGGGCGCGACCTCGCGGCGGAGGGCGAGGCGCCGGATGTCGCCGAGCGCGAGACCGTGCTGGCGAAGCTCGCCGCCCTGGAGGGGCCCCGGCGGATCGTGTCGGAGGTCGGGCTGGTGGAGACGGCCGCGCCGTTCCAATGGGCCGCGATCCGCACCGGCACCGCCCGGGTGGCGCTGGAGGGCAGCCGCCCGGCGGAGATCGGACGCCGGGCCC
Source organism: Methylobacterium sp. GXS13 (assembly GCF_001455965.1). Classification (GTDB taxonomy): domain Bacteria; phylum Pseudomonadota; class Alphaproteobacteria; order Rhizobiales; family Beijerinckiaceae; genus Methylobacterium. Next base: position 1,018 of record NZ_LKKO01000065.1, on the reverse strand, counting down.
TGGAGGCGCGAATCACCGGGGCGCTGGCGCCCGGCACCCATCTCGACGACACCGCCCGGGCGGCCCGGGGGGCGCCCCCCGATTTCGCCGGCGCCGCAGCCTTCCTGGCGGCGCGCTTGTCCGAGCTGGCCAAGGGCGGGCGGGCGGCGTTGAGCGACACGGTGCTCAGCCTGTCCGGCGAGGCCCTGGACGTGCCCGCCTACGAGGCGTTGCGCGCCGCCCTGGCGGACCCGCCGGCCGGGTTCAGCGTCGGGCGGATCGAGATCGTGCCGCCCGCGGTGGCGCGGTTCCGATTCGCGGTGGCGAAATCGGCCCGGGGGATCGTGCTCGACGGGTTCGCGCCGTCGGCGGCGGACCGGGAGGCGGCCCTGCGCGCCGCCGCGGAGGCCGTGCCCGGCGGCACCGTGCAGGACCGCCTGCTCACCGCCCGGGGGCTCGACCCGGCGATCGACCCGAAAGCCCTGATCGGCTTCGCGTTCAAGCTGGCCGAGCTGATCCAGACCGGCACCGTCACCTTTGCGGACGACACCCTGGCGGTCACCGGCGACGCCATCGACGCCCAGGCGATTCCCGATGCCGCCGCGCTGATGCGCGAGGCCCGGCCCGCCGGGGTGAAGCCCGGCCCGGTGACGCTGGCCGCCCGGCCGCTCTCGCCCTACCGGGTGGCGATCCGCCGGACCCCGGAGGCGGTGACGCTGACGGCCTACCTGCCCGACGACGCGACCCGGGAGCGGGTGCTCGCCGCCCTGCGGCCGCGCCTGTTCCGCGAGCCGGTGATCGACCGGACGCGCCTGGCCGAGGGCGCGCCGCCCGATCTCGGCACGGCGCTCGCCGCAGCCGCCCCCCTGGTGGTGAACCTGGCGACCGGGGAGGTGGCGGTCGCGGACCGGGCGCTGACGCTCACCGGCGAGAGCCTCTACCGCGAGGCCGCCGCCCGGGTGCCGGACCGGCTGGCCGAGGCGCTGCCCCCCGGCTGGACCGGACAGGCCGCCGTCGCGGCCCGGCAGCCCGCCGAGAC
>NZ_LKKO01000064.1 GCF_001455965.1 Methylobacterium sp. GXS13 | reverse complement strand
CAGGGCGCCCTCGTCGTCAACGCCGCCAACCTCGTCCCGGTCGCCTACAGCGCCATCGGTCGCCGCGACGACGAGTTCGCCGTCGTCCGCGCCGGCCTGAACTACAAGTTCGGCTCGTACTAAGACCCACAGGCGCGCCCGGCCTCCGGGCCGGGCGTGGTTGTTTGGATATCAAGCCGACCAAGCCTCAGACGCATCCGCGTCTGGGGTTTTTGCTTGTGGGCGGCTCGATCGCTCCGCCGGACCGGGCGGCACGGTCGAGCCGGTCTCGCCCCGCGGATGCTGCCGCCCTCAGTGCCGGTAGCGTTCGGCCAGGGCCATGAGGGCCTGGGCGAGTTCGGTGAGGTTGGCCGAGGCGGTCTCGACCTCGCGGGTACCGGCCGCCGTCTGCTGACTGGCCTGGCGGATGTTCTGCAGCGCGCCCATCACCTGCTCGATCCCGAGCTGCTGCTGGTTGGTCGAGGCCACGATCTGCTGGAACGTCTGGACGTTCTCCTCCACCCGCGCCGTGATCTCCTCGATCGTCCGCTGCGTCGTGTCCGAGCGGGTCTTGCCCGAGGCCGCGCGCTTGACCGCCTCCTCGGTGAGCATCACCGAGGTGTTGATGCCCCGCTGGATCTCGCCCAGCAGCCCCCGGACCTGGCCGGTGGCCGCCTTGGCCTGGTCGGCGAGCAGCTTCATCTCCGAGGCCACCACGGCGAAGCTGCGCCCGCTCTCGCCGGCCGCGGCCGCCTCGATGGCGGCGTTGAGCGCCAGGAGATGGGTGCGCTCGGAGATGTCGTTGACCGTCTCGATGATGTCGCCGATCGTCTGGGTCTTCTCCGACAGGCTGACGATGTTGCCGGCCACGGCCTCGGCCTGCTCGCGGATCGCGTCCATGGCCTTGGCGGTGTCGGAGACGGCGCGCAGGCCCTGGCGGGAGGTCTGGGCGGTGGCCTGGGCGGTGGCGATGACCTCGGTGGCGCGCTTGCCGATCTGGGCGCCGGAATGGGTGATCTCGTCGACGGTGGCCGCGGTCTCCTGCACGGCGGCGAACTGCTCCTCGACGGAGGCCGCCTGCTGCTGCGCCGACGCCCGGATCTCGGCGGCGGCGGCGTTGAGGTCGGCGGTGGCCGCCCGGTTGGTCCGGGCGAGGTCCGACAGGCCCGACACCATGGCGTTGAGGGTCCGCCCGAGGCGGGCGATCTCGTCGCGCCCGCCGGCGCGCAGCCGGCCTGTAAGGTCGCCCGAGCCCACGCGTTCGACGAACCCCATGACCGCCCCGAGAGGGCGGACGATCAGGCGGTTGATGGCGATCCAGATCCCCGCGCAGATTAGCAGCGTGAGCAGGGTGCCGCCCCAGAGGGCAAGGCTTTCGTTGCGCTTAGCCCGGGCTACGCGCTGGTTCAGCGCCGCCCGATTGGCCTCGGCCAAGCCCTCGATGGCGCCGAGCCGGTCGCGCAGGGTGTCGAACAGCTGCTTGCCCGTGCCCTCGGTTTCGATGCGGACCGCCTCAGACCGGGTCGCCGGATCGGCCGCCCCATGAATCGCCGCCTGGCCGATGTCGCTCTGCCAGCTGCGCGCGGCTGTCACGGCATCGGCCAGCAGGCGCACCGACGCGGCATCGGTGCCGACCATGTCTCTGAGGCGGTCGATCGCCGCGGCCGGGGCGGGCCGTCCCTGCCGGTAGGGTTCCAGGCTGCCGTCCCGGCCGGTGAGCAGATAGCCGCGCAGGCCTGTCTCCTGATTGAGCATGGCGTTTCGGAACGCGTCGAGACCACGGATCGTCTGGTTCGCGCGATCGAGGGCGTCGTTCGCCTCCCGCAACTGGCCGCGGGTGAGCAGGACCGCCCCGCTGCTGAGCACCGACACCAGCGCGATCAGGCCGATGGCGCTGCCGAGCGTGCGGTTGAGGCCCAACGTGTTCGGCATGTTCGGCTTTCCCTGACCAGACTGGCGGACGGCCTCGCGCGGCCGCGGCAGCGGCTATCCGCGTAAGCCCATAGCGTCCAAACCACGCCGGTGCGAGCCGCAGGCGGGCGCTGAGGTCGGCCCCTCCCCGCCGGTCCGCCGACCCTGACGAAAGACGACGGGTTGCCCGGGGGCGATCCCGCACGAGCCTGTGGACCTTCCGCGTCGCACGCGCTACAATGTGCGTGAGGTTGATGACCGGTTCGTAATAACGTTTCAGGACCCGGGGGCGGTACCCGGCGCCTCCACCAGAAACACCCTGCCCCGGATACCGGACGGGGCCCGAGCGCGCGTTTTTCGCGCAGCCTGGGATCGGGGTGCTTCTGCTGGGGGCGAAGTTAGGTTCGACTGGACGGTAAAGGGATCGCGAGTTCTACCCTGTTTCGGCAGGATAAGATGCGACTTTCGGTAAGGACTCGACCGGTTCGGCGCAGGCAACCCCTGTTCCGGGCACCTGACCAAAACTCTAAATGCCAACGATAACGTTGTCATGGATGCCCGCCTCGCGGCGTAAGCATCTTGCGGCAGGGCAGCCGTAGAAACAGAACCCGGGGCTTCGGCCCCGGGGCCCACCTTTTCCAGAAGACTCTATTGGGAAGTCGTTTGGCGAGTTTGCCGAGGACGTTTGAGTCTTGTCCGGCTTGCCACCGAGATTCTCTCCGGCTCACAGCCCCCAAAGAGGGCTGGCCGACCGGGCCGGCGCGGATCTTCGGCTCGCTCGATCTGTCCTGGATCTCGGCGCTGATTGAAGATCTCGAACAGGTGCAAGGCGTGCGGGGCTTTCGGATCCCTCACTGAGCCACCTGTATCGAGGCGCCGTACTCGATAACCCGGGTGCTGGGTGCGACGGCGGCGATCTGGCTGCTGGCGGTGGCCTGAGGGGCGCGGATTGTGACCGAGTGGCGGCCGCGGAAGCGGCATCCCCATGACCACGGGCGGCTGACTGCCTGATCCGAGATCTGTTCGAGGCCGAAGCACCAATTATCGCGAGCGCAGGCGGCCGGTATGACTGGGTCGGGAGAAGCGTGTGAGGTGAGCGATCGACCACCGCGCGTCGTTCGCCCCTGGCTGCAAGCCCATGGATCGTTGTAGCCATTCCCGAAAGCCCTTGTTCCGGTCCAGGCCTCCCTTGAACCGAGCCCGGGCCACGTTGACTCCGATTCAGACCGGATCCGTGATCTCCGCACCCAGCCGCGAGGAGGCGGAAACGGAGCGGTGTTGGAGCGAGGCGGAACACCCAATAGGGCTTTGCGTCGAAGCCTTGTGCTTCCGCCCGGAGCTGTACACAGAAGCTGAGAGCGTTGTTCCAACTTGGTCACATTTGCTGTGATCGGAAGCGAGCAGCTAACCGTGAGCGATGTGTTTTCGCAGAATGACCGCAACGCCTGCGCGCGCGCGGCCTTCGCCGAGATCGAGGCTGTGCTTGATCGTCGGTGTCCCGAGATAAAGGGTGCCTTCTGGGCTGCCGTCGATCGGCACTATCGGTTGGATGCCCCACCTGGCGGAAGACCTGGGACGGCGCCGAGGTCGAGCCTGGATGTTCGGTCGTCCGCCTGGGCCCTTTGGAGATCGTCCTAGGGATATTTCGCAGAAGGTGCCGATCGGAGGTCTCCTAAGGAACGGGCCGGATGTCCCTGCGCCATGCTGCCGGGAGAATAGGGCGCCCCTTCTGGAGGATGATCGATGGAGAGATCTGCCCTGATCACGCTGATGGATGCCGCTGTGCCCCGGGCTGTCCGCCTGCCGCTGCACCCGATCGAAGTCCCTGAACGAGATGGCTGCTTCAGTGCGTTTGCACGCAGGCTTAATGGCCTCGCCCCTCTCACGGGGCAGGATCGAGCAGCGCTTGACGGGCTGATCGCCTATGCGCGGCCAGTCGAACGACACACCGTTCTGGTGGAGCAGGAAGGCATAGCCGATCACGCACTCATCATCTTCGCTGGGTTCGCGAGCCGTTATAAGCGCCGCATGTCCGGCCGTCGCCAAATCGTATCCTATCTCGTTCCCGGCGATTTCTGCGACCGCGGGGCTCTCCATCGCTACCCGCTTGATCACACGATCGAGGCCCTAACCCCCTGCCAAGTCGCCAAGGTCCCGCGCGCAGTCTACCTCGACCTACTTGGCCAGCATCCCGGTATCGCGCTGGCGCTGCAGTATGCGAGGCTCGCAGAAGAAGCGACGGCACGTGAGTGGGTGGTCAATATCGGCATACGCTCGGGCCCCGAACGCGTGGCCCATCTCCTGTGCGAACTGCTAGAGCGCTTGGGGTCGATCGGCCAGGCCACGGATGGCGAATACGATCTACCGCTGACGCAGCTGGATCTCGCCGACACGCTCGCGTTGTCGAGCGTGCACGTGAACCGCGTGCTGCAAGTCCTGAGACGTGCCGGGCTGATCTCACTACGGAAACGCCGCCTCCGGATCCTCGCGCCCCGGCAGCTTCGCCAACTCGCGGAGTTCGACGCCGGGTACCTTTAGCGCTCAAAGAGTGCCCCAGGTGCATCGATGTCCGGCCCTGAGAGGCCACTAGGCTAACGCCTACGCGTCGGACTGGCCAGCAGGGCGCACGCCGGCTGCGGTCGCGATGAGAACCGCCTCAGGCAAGGTGCGTGCGCCGAGCGCTTCCATGACCCGGGCACGGTGGATCTCCACCGTGCGTGGACTCAGGCCGAGGGTGCGCGCGATGGTCTTGTTGGTACCGCCCGCGAGCAAGCCCTCCAGCACGGCGCGCTCCCGTGCCGTAAGGGCTGTGATCCGATCCCGGGCCTCGTCGCGCCCACGCGTCCGCTTCTCCACATCGTGGATCTCGGCTAGCGCCGTCCGCACGGCGAATAGCAGCGCTTCCGGTGCCCAGGGGGGTTCGAGAAAATCGACTGCCCCCGCCTTCATCGCGCGCACCACGAAGCTGACGTCGCCGCTGTTCGCACCGACCGCCACCACGGGCAGTTGCGCGCGTGCATCCTTCAGCTCGCTTGCGACGACTAAGTTGCCGGGCTCTTCTAGGTCGAGCACGACGCAACCCGGCATCAGCGAGCCCGCCACGTTGAGGAAGGCCCGTCCGCTCGCAAAGGCCTGGACTTCGTAGTCGGCAGCCTGCAATGAGCCGACAAGTCCCTTCCGGGCGCCGTCTCCAGCCGAAATTACGTAGGCCCGCAGGCCGGTTTCTGTAGTGATGTCCTGCGCGATCCCGCCGACTAATCGAATGTGCCCGTCGATCGCCGGGATCGGAAAGAAGGTGTCACGGATGCGGCGCACGGCTTTGTCCGAGGCGCGCTGGATCCGGTAGTTCAGAACCAGGGTCTCACCGCTGCCAACCCGCTCCAGCGCCCGTGTGGCACCGTCGCGGTCTTCCGGGTGAACGCTAGCGAGCCAGCTCGCAACATCCGGCATATCCGCCGGCGCCATACCCCAGACTTGCGTGAAGGCTGGGCTTAGATAGTCGAGTCGCCCGCTCTCCAGGTCGGCGAGCCAGAGCACGTTCGTCGAATGCTCTGCGAAGCGTCGGAAGCGCACCTCGCTATCTCGCAAAGCTGTCTCAGCCCGCTTCTCCCAATCGATGTTCTGCACCACGACGATAGCGCCGTTGATCTCACGGTCGACGTTATGAAACGGGGCGGCGCTCACGCGCGTCCAGCATTCCAGCCCGTCGGGATGGGTGAAAATGAAGTCGATGCCTGGGACGACGGTTTCACCCCGCAGACCCCGGGCTCCCGGATACTCCACAGGGTCCAGCCGCCGCCCATCTGGAGCGTAGGCCCGCCAGCGTTCGCTAGATTCCCCGTCGACAGAGGGGATCTTTTCAAGCGCGTAGTGCCCGAGCACCCGGTTCGCCAGCACGATGCGGCCATTTGGATCGACGAGGCCGACTCCTATCGGCAGCTGCTCCAGCGTCGCCGAGAGCCGATGCTCGCTCTCGCGCAGAGCCGCCTCGGCGCGCATCTGCCCGGTGATCTCTACCACGACGCCGACGAACGATACCGGCCGACCATCCTCGAAGCTGGTGCGACCGTGCGTCGAGACCCAGCGCTCAACGCCGTCGCGCACTCCGATAACGCGATACTTGATATGGTAGACGCCATCACCGGTCGGGTCGGTGCAGCGCGCCACCGCAGCCTCGACGCGCGGGCGGTCGTCGGGATAAATGGCGGAGAGCCAGACCTGTTTATCGACGGGCGCGTCGGGTGGCAGGCCCCACAACGCCTTCAGGCGCGCGTCCCAATCGAGCGCACCGGTGCGCGGATCCCAGGAGTAAGGTGAGAGGCCGACGAGGTCGATGGCGGCCTGCAGGCGGGCCTCGCTGGTCTGTAGCTGTGCCTCGGCGCGCTTGCGGGCCGAAATGTCCGTGGTGATCGTCGCCGCGCCGATGAAGCCTCCGGCGTCATCGTACAGTGCGAAGGCGCGCCAATGGACCGTCGTCCCGGAGCCGCCGCCGAAATGCCGGAACCGCAGCTCGCCCTCCCAATGACCATCTTGCAGCAGCGTCGGCAACGCCACGTCGCGGAGGGCGGCTTGGTCGGTAGCCTGGAAGAAGTCCGAGATCGAAAGGGCCGAGATGTCTTCGTCAGGGCTGAGCCCTACCATTTTGCGCCCCGCAGCGTTCACGAACACCGGCCGAAGGTTCGTGTCGGCGATGCCGATGAACACGTGCGATTGGCGGACGAGGGCCGCGAACAGGTCATCGAGCGAAGGCGCACGCGCTGCCCCAGGACTGCCTCGCAAGCCGTAGAGGCTCGGGTCGTGACGAGCTGACCTGTCGTCATCCCTCGGAGGTCTGTCCTGGGACATCCGGGCGCGGCCTTCTTCAGCGACGGCAGAGCACCGGTCCTGAAAGGGGCCGAAGGTACGACTGCCTCTGCCTACGGCGGTCCATCGTCAAGCAATCCTATGAAATCTTATCTATGCGAAAGATACAAATCATATTTCGCATCGCGCACAATATTATCGCGCCCAATCAGGAAATTTTTGTCGCGTATTATCAAGGAAGTTTAGGCTGATACGACACGTAAATACTGTAGTAGAAAATCATTATACAAACAAATAAATGTGCCTTGAACGAGCGCGATGAGCCGAGTGGTCGCGATGCGCGCGCTGGCCGCGGTGATGTTTATGAAGGAATTGGAAAGCAGACTTTGACCATCAAAGTGACTGCCGTGAACGCCTCTATGGCTCACTGCTGGGTCTTTGCGGTTGAAGCAGCGGCTTACGCGGATCGACCCAAGCCCGGTTAGCTTCCTCAGTTCGGCCATCCTCAGAAGATACGCACTACAGCTTGGATGATATTGACTTATGTTGGGTAGCGGCTGCAGCCAGCACGCACACTGCCGTAGGCGAGGCCGCTGACAGTTCCCTTCCTGCCTCCTGTTCCTCCATTTTGTCAGCTTCGCGTTGAATGCTGTCGCTCCATGCTCAAGCTGACTGAGTTCCGGCCCAAGACCGCCACGGCAGGGCTGTGCTGCACGATAGTGATGACCGCCGTGATCATGGGCTTCCCGGTCCAGGGATGATTGAAGAAGCCGACGCCAACGACAAGGTCGTCGCCTTCCGATTGATGGCAAGTCTTTGTGGCTTCGCTAAAGGACTCGGACTTGATGAGGAGACCACCCGGCACATCGTCTTCAGGGTGATCACGGACATGCCGATATGTTCGGATGAGAAGCGCTTGGCGCGAGCCCGCAACTGGATGCTGATCGCGTCCGCGTAGCCAAAGGCGTGGTTCGGACCTACTCGACCGCCGCTTGCGCCAGGATCAGAAGGCGTCGCCGCATTTCCGGGGCGCGAATACGGCGGTAGGCGCTCAACAGCGCCGCGCACTCACCGTCAAGATCGACATCCGTGGTCGTGACGCCTGCGTCTGGCGCTGTCGGCGGGCTTTTCAGGTTTGGCACTTCATACAGCACCCCTGATGGCACCCTCAGTGCATCGGCAATGCGCCCTACAAGCCGCCTTGTTTCCCGAGGTTGGCCCAGCAGGAGGTTCAGGAGCGGCGCCAATTCATGAACTGACCGCACGCTGCGTAGCGGCGTCCGTTCCAATATCCCACCAAACCAAGAACATCGAGTCGATATCAGGCCGACCGCTCGTTGTTAATGTACGAAAGTGGCGCCCGCGAGATTGAGGACACCTCCCCTTTGATCTTCTAGGGCGGCCTTCCATACGTTTTTCGTTGTACAAAATTTGCACCGACCACTTTGCGGTTCATAGCGATCTCGCCTATCTTAGGCGCGTCGAATACAGGCAGCAATTAGCTTCAGCAGCGTAGGGCGTACAGATCGAGGTCGTTGATCCCCGGATGCTGGATATGATGTGCTGCGACTGTTCAATTTGAGGTACGGAAGGAGCCAAGAAACACGCGGACACAATGGGAGATTCAGGATGGCCGCCACGCAGGCTACGCCATATCGAACAGTGGATGGAGCCGCCGTCATGCAGCGGGTGGGATGGCGGATCGTGCCGTTCCTCGTGCTTTGCTACTTCATCGCCTACGTCGATCGGGTGAACGCGGGCTTCGCCGCCCTCACCATGAACAAGGATCTCGGCCTGTCGCAGGCGATGTTCGGCATCGGTGGCGGCCTGTTCTTCGTCGCCTATGTGCTGTTCGAGGTGCCGAGCAACATCGCGATGGAGAAGGTCGGCGCGCGGCTCTGGATCGCGCGCATCATGATCACCTGGGGCATGGTCGGCGTCGCGATGGCGTTCATCGTCGGACCCTATAGCTTCTATCTATGCCGGTTCCTGCTGGGCGCGGCCGAGGCCGGGTTCTTCCCCGGCGCGCTCCTGTACCTGACCTACTGGTTTCCTAAGGCTTACCGCGCCCGCATCGTCGCCATGTTCATGGTGGCAATCCCAATCTCCAGCTTCCTCGGCTCGCCGATCTCGGCGGCTCTGTTGCAGCTTGAGGGCGCCGCTGGGCTGCACGGCTGGCAGTGGCTGTTCATCGTCGAGGCGATCCCGGCGGTGCTGCTTGGGCTTGCTGCTTTGTTTATGCTGCCGAGCCGACCGGCGGAGGCCAAGTGGCTGGCGCCCGAGGAACAGGCATGGCTGGAAGATCAACTTGCGGTCGATCGCTCAGGGATCTCCCCGGTCGCGCACCACCTGCCGCTGCATAAGGTTTTGACGAACAAGTACATTTGGGCGCTGGCGCTGATCTACTCGGGGTCGTCGGCCACCAGTAACGCGCTGTCGCTATGGCAGCCCCAGATCCTCAAAGCGTTCGGCCTGTCAAACTTGGAGACGGGCCTGCTGAACATGATCCCGTTCGGCATCGCCTCGATGTTCATGATCTTCTGGGGCCTGCGCGCCGATCGAACTGGCGAGCGGGTGTGGAGCACCGCGTTGCCGTTGGCAGCGACCTGCCTGTGCCTGTTCGCCACCAACCTCACCTCTTCACTCACGGTGACGATGGTGCTGCTGAGCCTCGTGCTGATGGGCAACTACGCGATCAAGGGTCCGTTCTGGGCGATGGCCACCGAATGGCTCTCGGTGGGCACGGCTGCGGCCGGGATCGCGGCGATCAACACGCTCTCGCATTTGGGCACCGGCATCGCCTCATGGCTGCTCGGGTTGATCAAGGACCAGACCGGCAGCTTCCCCCTCGCACTTCTACCGCTCGTGTTCCTCACCGGCTCTGGTGCGATTATGACCCTGATCCTCGGCCGCGGCTCGCGCACTCGGGCCGCAGCCCCTGCTCCGGCCGCCGCAGAATAGTCTCGATCTTCGAAGCCGCCGTGCTTGAGCGGCTTCGACGAGATGGTTGGGCCTTCTCGTCGATGAAGGCCCTGCCCAATGCGTTTTCGAACGCAGCAGGGTCTTACTCACTGAAGCAGCGATCGCAAGGAAGCGGCGATGACTTCGCGACGTATGTTCCATGGGGCCATCGTGGGTTTGGCTGCGGCAAGTGCTTGGCCGCAACGCAGCGTGGCGCAGGATGCTTCCGTGACAGCCATCGACTCCCACGCGCATGTCTTCAAGCGTGGCCTGCCGTTGGCTGCCAACATCCGGTACGCGCCCGATTACGATGCGACGCCGGAGGATTACATCAGGAACTTGGACGCCAAGGGCATGTCGAATGGCTTCCTCGTTCAGCCTAGCTTCCTCGGGACCGACAACAGCTACATGCTGGAGGCTCTGAGACGTTACCCAAATCGCTTCCGTGGCATCGTCGTGGTGCAGCCTGATATTCGGCAGGACGCCCTACAAGAACTTGCGGCTGCCGGAGTCGTCGGCATCCGGCTGAACCTGATCGGTGTACAGAACCCGCAGTTCAATGCCGATCCTGGCCGATGCTGCTGAAGCGCCTCGCCGACCTTAACTGGCAGGTCGAGGTCCAGGCGGAGGCCCGTCGATGGCCGGAGTTGCTTCCCCGCTTGTTGAAGAGCGGCGTAAAGGTCGTAGCGGACCATTTCGGCAAGCCCGACCCCAAGCTCGGCATCGATGATCCTGGTTTCCGGCAGTTGCTCACTGCGGGGAACACAGGCCGTGTCTGGGTCGAGATCTCCGGCCCATACCACAACGGCGCTGACTTACCGGCGGCTGCGATACCGCTGCTGCGTGAGAATTTCGGTCTCGATCACCTAGTCTGGGGAAGTCACTGGCCGCATACCCAATTCGAGAAGGCCACGAATTACATACAGGTCCGAGGCGAACTCGACGCGTGGTTGCCTGCTCTTGGTGATCACCGCGTCGTCCTCGCAGATGCGCCGTGGAAGCTGTTCTGGATGGCCCGTACCTGATGCTCATCACGGTGCTGAGCCCTGGGTAAGACCTGACAGGATATGCATCTGCTGCTCGCGCCGCCCCGACTTGCTACACCCCGATCATAGTACGATTTTCACAAGTATGGGTCGGATGTACCGTATCTGGGCTAATCAACATTCGACATGCCGGGAGGAATTGGCATATCGGTGAGATGCCGCGCTGGTCTGCAAGCGTTCTATCGAGAGTTGCGGAGGAGCATGCAGAATGATCTTCGTTGCGAGTGCGACCGGCGGCGTGACCTACGTCAGTCCGGAATGGTGTGCCTTCACTGGACAGGCTGCGGAGGCTGCAAGCGAGCACGGCTGGCTCGAATGCGTACACCCCGACGATCGCGAGACCACCGTCACATTTCTGCGCGGCGCGAGGGATCAGCAGAGCGAGTACAGCCTGCGTCTGCGCTTGCGCCGAGCGGACCAGAGCTACGCTTGGGTGATGATCGGTGCTGTGCCCTCCTACGGACCGCCCGACCACTCGTTCCTCGGCTACCTCGGGTCCCTCACGGAGATCAGCTCGAGTGGGTCAGAGCCATTGAACGCCTACGGCACGCTCGCCCGCTTCGTCCCCCCACCCATGAGTCCGACGACGCCACCTGGATCTACGCTTGAACTGGTGGCTGATCATCTACTGATGGCCCACTCAATCATCGAACAAGACCATGCTCAGGAACTGCTGCCAGTTCTACGGCAGGCCCTGACGATGGCAGGCATACTGCTCGCACGAAGTATGGCGTCACCAGATCCAAGTGACCGCTTTCACTAAGGCGATATGCGATGACGACCCAGGCCGCTCCAGACTACAGCGCTTTCGCTTCCGTTGATGCCTTTACGGCCGCCAAGAAGCGCTTCGCGTCTTCCGGGCCAACGTTCTGCAAATACGATTGAACGACCGCAAGCACCTGTCTCTCTCGTTCGCGTCGAAGATGCTCGACCGCGTCGGCGCTGGCGCCGAAGAGGGCTGTCACTGGGATACCGAGCGCCTCGCTGATCCGGACGAGAACACTATGTGTCCCATGTCTATCGCCGCAGGTCTCAGAATCATCGCGCATGGCACCTCGCTTTGCATCTCGCCTGATAGATGCGGCGACAGTGTCTCTGCGGTGTGTATATGCACCCCAGCATACAATTTCTGCGGTGCAATATACGCAAATTGAAACCCATGCGCGCACTCCCGCAGTTAAGCGTTTACGACCGTACAGAAATTGACGTGGGTTAAAAACCGAACTTACGAGACGCTATGCGCATCAACGCCATCAATGGGTTCACTGAGGAGCTCGACCGCCTGCGTGCCGATCTCGATGGCTCCTGTGTCGTCGGCACCTGGGTCTGGGACCACATCCGCGGGGTCGTGACCTACGACGAAGGTGCGGCTTGGCTTCTCACGGGCGACCCCGACCTTGCCGATCGCGAGATTGCAGGACTGGAGGCCGCCGCAGCCGTTCATCCGGACGATCAGGAATGGCTGGCCACGCATATGCGTCAGGCCGCTAAGGTGGGCGGCCTCGTGCTTGCCGAGTACCGTGTCCTCGCACCTGACGGTGCCGTACACTAGCTGCTGAACCGTGGTCGGACGTATCGCGATCATCTGGAACGACCGGTACGTTCCAGCGGTATCTTGATCGATATCACCGAGATGCGCGACGTCGGCGAACGCTATGTTGTCGGCAATGTCTCACAGGCGGAAGATCCGTTGGAACGGTCTGCCAATCTGGCCATCGCGTTGAAGCAGACCCTCGGGGCCGACGCTCCCGCCGATGTACGGGCAGCGACCAACCTGCTGCTCCCCAGTCTTGGACGCGCCATCGCTCGGGGCAGCGACCGTTGAATGCTTTTCTCGCTGGCGCGCCAGCGAGCTTCAGCGCGGCCGATCCTTGGTCAGCGCGAACCACACGGGCGGGTGCAAGCCGTCCGCGGCCTTCTCATTCTCGCTGAAGCCCGTGAACGGCACGAGGCGGCGGTGCTCGGGCGAGAGCCAGCGGCGCCAGTGCGGGGAGGCCGTGTTGCGCACGTTGGTGATGCCGGGATCGACCTTCCGGCCCCTCAGCACAAAGGCCGGGGACGGCATGCCCCAGCGCATCATCGACAGGGCACGGGCACCGTCGCGCATGCGGATCACGGGTGCCGAGGTGTTCGGGAAGATACCGGGCAACGGTGGCAGGTTGCCGGTGTCGTCAAGCTCGACGCTTAACACCTTGCCGATCTCGGACTGCGGGCGGGTCAGGCTGTAGAGGCTGCACATGCAGTGGGCTTGCCGGACGCGTCGTGAAGGCTCACCCGCAAGCAGCGTTCGCGGCCGAGGGTTAGGTGGCGCGCACTGGGTTAAGGTTGCTTTTACCCTGCTCAGGGGGCCTTGAAACGTACCGCAGATCGCGGGCGTAATCCGCCCATGACCCACCGACGCGTCGCATCGGCAAAGCCGGAGTCTCAGAGCGAGGATACGCTCGCTCACATATCGCAGACCGAATTCATAGCGGCTTGGGAAGCTATGGTAGGGGGACCACCTGCCATGATGCTTGGAAGCCGCTCGGAGATGATCCGGCTCCTCGTGGACAGCACGTCGATCGAGCCGCCAGCGGGATTGCCCACATGTCTGATCGGCGCCCGCCGATCACCCCAAGACGTTCTGAATTAGCTCCAGATGCATGCGGCTGAGTACGACGGTCCGCTCGATCTCGCTGAGGACATGCTCTGCGTACACCCGCGCGGGCGAGCCTTGGGCAAGGCCGGACAGGACGCGCATCTGCTGTTCGCGACGTTCCTCAGCCTCGGCTACCTGCTGCCCCGCCTGCGAGAGCGGATCATGCAGAAGCGTGTCCGAGTGGGAGAGCATAGCAGTCACGAGAGCATCCATAGCACTGTCTCGCCGCCCGATCTGATCACAGGCTGGCGGGGCTCGATGCCGTTCCTCACGGCGACGGGGCCAAGTACGCGATGTGGCCCAAGGTGCTCAATGATCGAAGATGGTTATCAGAGACAGAACGGCGACGCTTGAGGAGGATCTCGGATAGGGATGCCAGTCGGCAGTGCCAGTCGATCCAGGCCAAGATTGGACGGACAGGCACTCGCCAATGTTTCGGTTCCGTTCCAGCTACCGGCCTGCGGCGCGCAGGGTGGTATGATGGCGAGGCGTGGGGTCTTCTTGCGGGCTGAGGAGGTCGCCTTCTTAAAGGAGGCCCAGCGCTGGCGGCAGCAGTGCATCCTCGTCCTGACCCGAGCCAAGCCGCAGGGGCCGCTCTACAAGGCCGATGAGAAGATCTTGGATGCGATCGACGGGCTGGCCGAGGTCGTGACCGGCGACCGGCAGCGGTTTCACCAAGAGAGCCCACGAACGCCAGGGCCGGACCTACCGCCCGTGAAGTGGCGCACCGTCGATTAGATCAGCGCTGGAGCCGCGCCGTGCGTTACCGGCCGTGCTGGCTTCCAGGCCGATCCTGCCGGATGGCCACGAAGTAGACGAGGGCGCCGATGGCGGCGACGGCGGCGGGGGTGGCGAATAGGAGCCACGTATAGTCGTGCGGGCTCATGGCGTGTCTCTCAGGCGCCCGAGAAGGGCGCGTGCTGTGAAATGTAGGCCCGTCCCGACCAAAAGCCAAAACAGAGCGAGGCCGACCGCTACAACCGGGCTGGTGGCACCGGTCACAGCAGCGATCGACGGGGCGATGGATCCGACCGCAACAGCCGCCGTGGCAAGGCCGTTCAGCCACGTCGCGGACAGCTTGAGCCGTTCGTTGTGGATAAGGTTCACAGGATATCGAAGTCTTCCTGATCCGCAGGCAGCACAGAGCCTTGATGCGTGCTGTCGTCCTTCATCGCAGGCTCGACGATGACGACACCATCCTTAAAACCCACCCGCACATCCGGGTAGCCTGCCGCTCGCATCGCCCAGATCGCCCGGATCGCCCGGATCGCTCGAGCGATATCAGCCTGGGTCACACTGGTGGGGCGGCGTGGCACTACTGCTCGTCTCTCGTCGCCGCTCACGCGTCCACGATCCGTAGGAGGTGGTTCGCGAGCATGATGATCTCGGCCGCCTCATCTGGGTCGTCGAGGTCTACCTGCCGGTGCGACTGCGGGTTCTTGTAGCTGCCAATCGCGCCAGCGAAGAGGGCCGAGCGCGCCTCACGTTCTGCCGGTAACATGCCCATGTCCGCCAGTGGGCCGTTGTCCTTGTTGAAGGCTCGGCGCATCACGAGAGTGCCGATGTCGGTGGCGGCGAGACCGGACGCCTCGCGCACGCGCACCTCCACCACCTGCATCGCCTCGAACACAGCCGTGTCGTATTTTCCGCGGCAATAGAGAGAGCCCAGACATCCTCCCGGATGAGTGGGTGAAGCGAGCCCTTCGAAAGCTGCCGTGCGGCCAGGGCAAGTTGAGGATCGCGCGCAAGCCTCTGCCCGCGACGGCTCAGCCTACGATTGGTCGGATAAAATTCGGGATCGTTACTTCGCAGGATCTCAAGCCTCGGCAGGATCAGTCCTTGCCCCTCCAACCATGCCCACGCCTCCGCGACGGCGTTCTTCAATTCCCGATGGTGCTCTGGGGGGAACGGGTTGCTGCTCTCGGCGCGTAGCTCGTCCCCATGCCCTCCGAGATCCGTACCCCTCTCCTCGGCCTTCAGCTTGAAGCCTTCCGGGCCTGCGCCCTGTACCCGCAGGGCATGCGGCACCGAGCGCACCTGAGCATCATGGCTATGCTCCGGGATCTCGGGCTGATCAAGGATCGGCAGCAGCGGGGCCTACTTGGCCAACTTGGTGAAGTTCACCACGACCCCCGACACCGCTGACCCCTTTCGGGCAGAGGCGCTTAACCGGACCCGGTAGCTCGTACCAGCCGTGCCATCGATCGTGCGTTCGGTGGTCCGTCGCTCGACCATGGCCACTCGGGCGTCCTCAGGAAGCCACGCCAGGGAGAACGGCGCCGAGAAGTTGCTCAACAGCCGCCCGCTGTCATTCGGCTGAAGACCGAAGATCTCGGCGGCAGCCCGCGTGAATGTGCGAATGCGCAGATCACGGTCCAGGAACACGCTGGCGATATCGGTGCTCTCGAACAGGGCCTCTTGATCGTCGCTCATCCGGTCCATGAGTTCGATCTTGGTGTTGAGTTCGGCGTTGACCGTCTGAAGCTCCTCGTTGACCGACTGGATCTCCTCCTTTGAAGCCTCCAACTCCTCGTTGGCCGATTGCGCTTCCTCGTTGACGGAATGCAACTCCTCGTTCGAGGACTTCAGTTCCTCAAGGGAGGTCTCGTACTCCTCGACGATGCCCTGCATCCGCTCTCGGGTGATGATCAGTTCTCGCTCCAGCCGCTCGAATTCGTCAGCCCGCTTGCCAACCCCTTGCTCCCGTCGATGGGCTGGATCTTCAGGGACTGCAGTCGAGTCGAACACGACGAGGAACAGCGGCTCCGCCCCCGCGGCCAGCGCGAGCGGCTTAACGATCAGCGACAGCTTCCTGATACGTCCATCCGGGAGACTGACCTCCAAGTCATCGCGCACGGTCGTCCGGTTTCCCTCCATCGCCTCGCGCAGGACCGTGCGGAGTTCCAGCCGTAGTCCCCGGCGGGCCATCGCTGCCAATTCCTGCGTCGGCTGGCCGGGGGCGATCTCCAGATACTCGCCGATCCGTGCCGAGTAGTGCACGGCCTCACCGGTCCGCGTCACGACCGCGTGCGGTGGGCTGAAGGTCGCCAGGATCTCGGCCTCCGCGACGTGGCGCAGCGTGGTGTGCCGCGTCCCGGTCCGGCGTCTGCCTTCCCCGGTGGGAATAATGCCCGTCCCGTCGTTCTCGATCATCGACGGCAGCCGGGCCGTCCGGCCAACATCGCGAGCCTGGAAGATCCGATGCTTCTTCTCGACCGTGGCGAAGAGGTCCTCGAAGCGCGTGACGTTCTCCGCCATGCCGATGAACAGATAACCGGACGGGCAGAGGGCGTAGTGCAGGATCGGGATCACCCGCTCCTGGGCGTTGAGGCTGAGGTAGATCAGCAGGTTGCGGCAGGAGACGAGGTCGAGGCGTGAGAAGGGCGGATCACGCACGATGCTGTGGGGGGAGAACGTGCACAGGTCGCGCAGCCGCTTGCTTACGACGACGCTTTCCGCCTCTGGGACGAAGTGGCGTGCGATGCGCTCCGGTGAGACGGCATCGAGGTAGGCCCTCGGATAGCGTCCGAGCCGGGCCACCGTGAGCGAGCGCTCGTCGATATCGGTGGCGAAGATCTGTATACGCGGCGGTGCGGCGAGCGTGTCCGCGTGCTCGGCCAGGAGCATAGCAAGGGAGTAGACCTCCTCGCCGGTCGAGCAGGCGGGCACCCAGACCCGTACCGTATCGCCGGGGCCGCGTCCCTCGAACAGCCGTGGGATGACGAGGGACGCCAGTGCCTCGAACGCGGGGCCATCTCGGAAGAACTTGGTCACGCCGATCAGCAGATCCCGGAACAGGGCGGCGACCTCGGCCGAGTTCGAGCGCAGCAGGTCCAGATAGGCGCTCGGCCCGGCCGCCTCGCTGACGCCGATGCGCCGGTACAGGCGGCGGAGGAAGGTGCTCGGCTTGTAGCCCGAGAAGTCATGCCCGACCTGTCGGCGCAAGATCGCGTAGATCGCCAAGAGCACGTCCTCAGGGACCTCGTCCGCGTGCTGATCGCCATCGCCAGGGGCGGCCGATACGTGCTCCAGGTGGTCCGCATGACTGGCTGCGATCCGGGCGCCCATCTCCTCGGCCCCAACGCCGAAATCGACGTAGCCGGTCCGGAGCGCGCTGAGCGGCATATCCGGGGTCTCCGGACCGTCGTCGTCGGCGACTTGCGCCAGGGTGAGGCCGCCGTGCTCCCGGATCGCCTTGACGCCGATCGCGCCGTCGCCGTCGCCGCCCGAGAGGATCACGCCGACCGCACGCTCACCCTGATCGCGCGCGAGGTCGGTCAGGAAGACATCGACCGGCTTGGTCTCGCGTGTACCCGGAGCCAATGGCGTCGCGGTCAGCCGAGCATCGCGAATGCCGAGAACGACGCCGGGGGGCATAACGTAGACGTGGCCGGGCCGCACCGGCACACCATCGGCTGCCGTTTCGACGGCGTGGGCGGTGAACCGGGACAGGATCTCCGGGAGCAGGCTGTCCCGTTCCGAGCTTAGATGCGTCACGACGACGACGGCTGCGTTGAGAGTCTCTGGGAGCCCCCGGAAGAAGGCCCGCATGGCCTCGATCCCGCCCGCGGATGCGCCGATGCCGATGATCGGGAAGCGATCCTGTGTCGTCATCGTATACCCCGACCTCGCACTGCGAACCTTCAAGGGCCACGAAGAGAGCGGTGGTTCAACCCCACCTACTGAAGATGTCGATCGAGCCGAGCGAGGCCGGTCAACCCGGATCACGGCTCTCGTGCGACCAGATCCCCAACGAAATCGAGGCAGCGCTCCCGCGCTTCGAGATCCTTCAGCATCAGGAACAGGCGCAACAATTCGGCCGTCTGCGCCAGATCGTCCCCCTCGACCATGATCGCCGGTTCGGTAGGCGGCGCGGCCTGATCGCCCGAGAAGAGTGTCGCGATTGGGAGGTTCAGCGCTTGGGCGATGAGGCCCAGGGTAGAAGCGGCATCGTGATCCCGTGCGTCTGCGTCATCCATGGCGTCCCCATCCGCGTGACCTCGCGCTACGTCGATCAATGCATGACCATGTGTGCCGCCTTGGGGCCGACCACCGCAGCGATGCGGCATCCGACATGGTGAAGTACGCCCCCGAGCAAGGCCCTGGTCCGGGCATCCCCGTCATCCTCGGCGAGTTCGTAGGTGCGGATGAGGGAGCGGACGAGGTCATTCGATGGTCCGTTATCCTTGGCGGGCGGCGACATCTCGCTCTCGGGAACAGCCGTCAGGGCGAGGGTCTGGTCGCGCGACCGTTGAACGAGGTCGCGCGATGCCTGGATGGTCCGCCGCGTCTCCTCGGCGGCTGCCCGTAATTCACGGGCGGTCTCCAGGGCTCGATCTGCGGCGTTGGTGCGCCAGGCCATCTTCTTCCCTCACGTTGTCCCGTGTTCCCAATAGTAGTATCCAGCGGAATACCCGCGCGTACAAGTTGCACCGATTCCCTCGATGAGGCAAATGGATAATGTCGATCAGAGTAGCGAGAGGCGGAAATTCATATTTCGGTGCTGGAGGGGATGGCCGGACTGGCGATGATCGCCTCAACTCGCAACGCCGCCAGTCATGACGACACCTGCTTCTGAGACGTGTGAGGTGAAGATCGCAGGGGAATGGCGCTTGATCGGCGTCGCCGAGGCGAAGGGCATCTATGCGATGGCCCTGAAACGTTGCCCATCGTGCCGGGGTGTCGTCGTCCTCTCGGGTTCGTATGCGGAGGGCGGTCGGCGCAGATTCACACACCGTAGAATACACACGGGATGTCCACTCGATCCGAAGCGGTACTCGGGCACGCCGTCACCCCATCCTGAACCGTTATCCTGAGACCGAGCTTCGTCGATACGGTTCGACCGGGGAAAGTTCGAACCTCCGGACTATCGCACGTCGGTCTCGACCAGCGCCTGGACGGCTGTGACGAAGCGTCGTGCAGCTTCGCGATCAACCTGCCGGAGATACGCCCGCACGACACCCAGGACTTGCTCTTCCCGCTGGTGCCGGAGAGACTCGGATAGGTCGGCGTTGGAGCCGAAGAACGACGCTACCGGGACCCCGAGCACGTCGCTGATCCGGCCAAGCGCACCTCGAACGTCACGCTCGTCGTCGCATTCCTTGAAAGCGTCGGGCATGGCACCTCGCTGGGCGTCTCGCCTCACGGATGCGGCGACGGCTTCATGTGAAGGATATGGATAACACACCATGCAGGCGCTGGGTTGCAAGCTAACGCATGATGCAACTTAAGAGGTCGCCAGCGATTGGTTGTGCTGTTTCGCTCGTACCGAAGTGGCCGCAGCCAGAAACTGAGTTTCGCGAGGCGCCATGCGCATCAACGCTATCGACGGTTTTGACGAGGATATGGAGCGCCTAAGGGGTGCGCTGGAAGCCTCTTGTGTGGTCGGGACCTGGGATTGGGATCACACCCGTGGGGTCGTCAGCTACGATGCCGGTGCAGCTCGCCTACTGACCGGGGATCCGGATCTGGCCGAGCGCGAGATCACCGGGGTGTTCGCGGTTGCGGCCGTCCATCCCGATGACCGCGAGTGGCTGACCGAACATATGCGGAAGGCTGCGCGCGCTGGCGGCCTCGTGTTGTCCGAGTACCGGGTCATCGCTCCTGACGGGTCGGTATGCTGGCTGCTCAGTCGTGGTCGGACCTATCAGGATCACTTCGGCCGACCGCTGCGATCCCGCGGCATTTTGATCGACATCACCGAGATGCGTAATGGCGGCGAACGGTATGTCATGGGCAGCGCGCCGCAGGCTGAGACTTCGCTCGACCGGGCGGCCGATCTGGCGATCACGTTAAAGCAGACGTTGGGCTCCGACGCCCCCGTCGAGGTGCAGGCCGCAGCGGATGCACTGCTGTTCAGCCTCGGCTACGCCATTGCTCGGATTGAGGGCCGCTGAACGCTCAGACCGGCACCATGATTGATCGGTTCGAATGTGTGAGCAAGTCGGGGCAAACTACCGAGATGTTCAGTTCGCTCCGGCTCATCCCAAGGGGAATCGCTTAAGCCATGTTGATCGTGCAATCTCGAGTTATGCCGTTGCGCGAAACTCAATCGTACGTCATGTGGTTTGGATGTCCTTGTCGGCTCGGCCTATTGCAGCCGTATAAAGGGAAAGTTGGTCTCGAGACGACGGTCACCAATAACCCGAATCTGGTCACCGATGTTAATCGGCGCTGATGCGTGCCCCCGGAATAAATGCAGCTAAACCTCTGTTCTTTGTGGAAAGAATTAAGATTGATGTGGGGTCACAATCAGCGCCGATCGTGACCCCGCCTCGTGATCAAATTCGGGCCTGATCTCAACAGCTTAAGCAATTTTGTGAAAGGGGTGACGCTTCGGGTCTGACTCACATTCGGTGCAGGCGGGTTGATGGATCTCGGCTTTCGTCGTCGGAGATCCTGTCATGTCTCGCAGTCTGCAAGCTGGTGCCGTCATCCCGCGCGGCCTCGTCATCGATCATGTCGAGGTCGGCGCCGTGCTGACCATCACAGCCCGGCCGGTCGCGGCATCCGCCCGGTGCCCGGGCTGTGATCGGACCTCGTCTCGAATCCATAGCCACTACACCCGCACCCTGTCGGACCTGCCGGTTGCCGGGAGACGCGTCGCGCTCGATATCCGCGTCCGTCGTTTCCGTTGCATCGGATCGGACTGCCGGACCAAGATCTTCGCCGAGCGGCTCGCGTCTGACCTTGCCGCCGCCTATGCCCGGCGCACGGCCCGGCTCGACTGCATCGTGCATCATCTCGGCGTCGCCCTCGGCGGTAGACCCGCAGCCAGCTTCGCCCGACAGCTCATGGTCCCGGCCAGTCGGGATACGGTGCTGCGGACCGTGCGCCGCCGTGCCGTCCGTCCGGTGGAGCTCCGAGCGTGATCGGCATCGACGACTGGGCCTTCCGACGAGGACAGCGTTACGGCACGCTCGTCTGCGACCTGGAAAGCCGGCGTGTCATCGCCCTGCTGCCGGATCGGGAGAGCGGCACCGTCGAGGCGTGGCTTGCGGCCCATCCCGAAATTACCGTCGTCGCCCGCGACCGCGGGGGTTGCTACGGCGAGGCCACGGCTCGGGCGCTGCCCAAGGCGATCCAGGTCGCTGACCGATGGCACTTGATGGAGAACGCCAGCGCCGCCTTCCTCAATGCCGTGCGCAAGTCGATGTCCGCCATCCGCATCGCTGTGGGAGCCGCGACGGTCGATCCCGAACGGCTGACTTGCGCCGAGCGCCTGCAGTACGACGGCTATCTGCGGAGGGAGGTGACCGGCGAGGCGATCCTGGCTCTGTCGCGACAAGGCATGTCGATCAAGAAGATTGCCCGGACGACCAGGCACAGCCGCAAACTCATGCGCGACGTGCTTCGCGGTCTGACCGGCGACGTCTTCCGCGCCCGCCAGAGCAGCCTGGACGCCTATCTACCCCGGCTCGATGCCGAATGGGCGGCCGGCTGCCGCAACGGGGCTGAACTCTGGCGGCGGCTTCGCGCGAGCGGGTTCACCGGCAGCCTGCGGGTAGTCGGGGAATGGGCGACGCGCCGGCGGCGCAGCGAGCGTGCGCCGAAGGGCGCTCCCAGCAAGGTGCCGTCATCACGCATCCTTTCCCGGCTGATGACGACGGGGCGGGACAGCCTGACGAAGGCCGAAGCCGTCATCGTGGCGACGATTGAGGCGGAGGTGCCGATGCTCGACGAGGCAAGGTCCCTGCCGTCGCGCTTCCAGGCCATGATCCGCGAACGAAGGCGACTCGATCTCGACCACTGGATCGAGGCTGCAGCCCGCAGTCTTCTGTCGTCGTTCGCGCGCGGCTTGCTGAAAGACAAAGTGGCCGTCGCTGCAGCTCTGACGCAGCCATGGTCGAACGGCCAAACCGAAGGGCAGATCAGCCGCCTGAAGCTCGTAAAGCGGCAGATGTTCGGCCGCGCCAAACTCGACCTGCTCGAAGCTCGGCTGATCGGCACACCATGAGCCGCCCTGCATCGAGATTGCGTCAGACCCACGCTTCGACGCCGATCCACAATCCGGACGTCACCTGCAGGTTCCGGCCACGTGACGCAGGTGGGATCGCTGGGTCTCTGACTACTGTTATCCAGCGAGAGAAATGAAGACGAGATGATTATGAGATTTCAGACGAGCTTAGCGGTTGCCGCCCTTGTCGCTGGGCTCGCAGGCCCAGCTCCGGCTTGGGCTTGGACTTCACCGGGCTGCACCAATCTTCCGGAATATGAGCGTGCCCTCGGCGCTCTCCAGGGTATGACGAGCGCCTGCGATATGAGCATCGAAAAGGCGAACAGGATCGCGGCGGCTCAAGGATACAGGCCCGGAGGCTTATTCGGGGCGCTCCTAAGCAATCCGTCCCACCCAGTAGCCGAGACGGTTCCGATCTCGGGCTACTCTCAGAGCCGCGGACCTCGGCTTTACCACCGCCGCGCTTACCACAGTGCTACAAATCGCCGTGAAGCCGTCGTTCGCTGAAGGCCTGAGAACCCAGCAGGACGCGTAGTGGAATGAGATCGAGCAGCTCACAAGGCAGAGTCTTTAAGTAGCGTGATCGTTCAATCGTCGCTTGCGGGGCGGTGGTAAAAGCCACGTCCTACTCAGAGCTAACAGCTGCTCGGGATCGATTTCGTTGAAAAACTCGGTCCGGGTCGAAATAGTATTGTGGCCCGCTCCAGATGTAAAAGATCCTGCTATCACGCTGACGGGACTTACCTGCCTCAGAGCCCGTCCGAAGATGATCCGAGGCGGGGTTGAGGGGCCGGGATGGCGATGATTCCAGGCGGGTTGCTGAGGCCTGACCTGGAAGCGCCATGTGGATCCCGACCACCCGGCGGCAGCATAGCCGCGCCGGCCTTCGCTATGAAACCGATCTCACCGATGCCGAGCGGGTGGTGATCGAGCCGCTCATGCCGAGGCCTGAGCCACGCGGGCGGCCTCCGGTCTGGACGCCGCGGGAGATCTTGAACGCGATCGTCTCAGTCCTGCGCGGCGGCATCGCATGGCCGCTGATCCCCAAGGATCTGCCGCCGCGATCGACCACGTTCGGCTCCTTCAGCCGCTGGCGCGACGCAGGGCTGTTTAGCCGGATCAATCACCACCTCCTCATGGCTGATCGCGAGCGTGTCAGACGCGAAGCCTCGCCGTCCGCCGCAGTGCTCGACAGCCAGACAGTCAAAACCACGGAGAGCGGCGGGCCGCGCGGCTACGACGCCGGTAAGAAGGTCAAAGGCCGCAGGCGCCAAGCGCTGGTCGATACGGACGGGCGTGCGCTCGTCCTCGATCCGCAGCCTGCCGACGTGCGGGACCGGGACGGAGCCGTGCCGGTCCTGCACGTGTCACGCCGAAGCTGCCCGTTCATTACCAAGGCCTTCGCCGACGCCGGCTATGCCGGCGACAAGCCCGCGAGCGCGACGATCATCGCCGTCGAGATCGTGCGCAAGCCGCCGGATCAGGTCGGCTTCGCTGTGCATCCACGCCGGTGGGTCGTTGAACGGTTCTTCACCTGGATCAGTCGCAACCGGCGCCTCTGGAAGGACCCGGAAGCGCCCCTCGCCTCCGCCAGAGCTTTCCTCTACGCCGCAGCCGTCATGATCCTCGTCAGACGCCTCGCCCGATCACCCTGACCTCTCGGACGGACTTTGAGTGGGATTGCACAGTCGATGAGAGCCGAACATTCTTCAAGGTATCGCCTTATATGGCGCCTGAGCTGCTGCCTCCGAGTTTTTCAACACAATCGACCGTGAGCGGAATGCAAGACGTCGAGTGTGTCTGATCCGCTCTCGCCCCACTGGTGTGAACCAGTTTAGCTCCCTTGAACGAGGGGCTGTCAATGAACCAACACATCGCCGCAATCCTGCTGATCGCGGTTGGGCTAGGCGCTTGCCAAACAGGCGCTCTAGGACCGCAGCCAGCCGCTTCAGGGCTCCGGGGCGCTGCGCTCCTCCAAGAAGAGGTCGCCCGCCTCAGAGCGGATCGCGATGCGCATCGGATCAGCTACACGGAGTGGGCTGAACGTACCCAAGCAGCCGCGCGAGCCAGTGTGCCGCTGAGCGCGCAGGAAGAGGACGCGCTGGAATACCGCAAGCAGCTCGCACGCCGTGTGGACGCTGGAGAAATGACGCCAGCCCAGTTCGATCGCGAGAATGAACGCGCCTTGCAGCAGCTGAAGGCTCAACGCGGAAGAGCCTGACCGACGACGGCTTGTCTCGCGCCCGCTATAAAACCGCCTCTTTCCGTCTGTGCACCCTAGGCGTTCGCGACACCGCAAGGCGTGCGGCGGGCAAACACGTGACGACAGGCGCTCTCTGGTCCAGTTCCCCGTAGGCCGCCCGTGAAGCCTTGGCCGGGCAGTCGCGTGAGGGTCGGTGCGGCGGGGGAACCGGACACCGCAAGCGCCGGCTCATGGCCCGGATCCCTGAAGCACCTGCCGCGTTGTTCGCCATCACACCCACTCGGGCGAGCGTGATAGCGCCCCCTATCGAATGCGGCAGCGCGGCACGTTCATGTCATCTCTTGCGCTGCGTCTTGGGCTGCTTCTCATGCTCCTGCCGCCCAGCCTAGCCGAGGCCGAAACGACCCCTCTGAATGTACCGATCCTGATGCACGGGTCGATCGGCGACGATGCCTGTCCGGAGAAGGGGCGTGTGATTAAAATTGGGGCTGAGCCGAAGAGCGTCTTGTCGGTGCAGAGCGGTCCTGGAGAAGCCCCGTTCCGCGAGATCGGTCGCCTTCACGACGGCGACATCGTCGTCGTCTGCGAGAAGCTTGGATTGTGGTTGGGCGTCGTCTACGGTTCAGCGTCGCTCGGTTGCCAGACTACGATCCTCGTGCCCGTCGAGCAGGCGTACACCGGGCCCTGTAACCATGGTTGGGTCCTGGCCCAGAACGTGAGCGTCAGCAAAGATCAGAATTAGCGTTCGTTGCTCAGGCAATAAGCAATACGGCTGCTATTAACCATCGCGTAATATTCGTTAATAAGTCGTTGACGCAATACCGTTGTTTGTGAGGAAATACGTAGGCGGGTCGGTGCCCGCCACGTCTTTCGAGGTCATCATGGTTCGGGTCTCGGCGCTCAGGCTGACGCATCGCCTGGGTATGCGCGCGCTGGCAAGTCTCGCAACCCCATCCTTGGCCCTCTTCGCCGGTACGAGCTCCGCCAGCGCTCACGTGAAATGGTTCTGCGCGTACGACGTGGCCGGGCAGCCGCGCAGTCTCGAGCAGGTGCTGTGCGCTGACTTCGAGTGGCTCTCCGGTCTGGCCATCCTGTGCCTGATGTTCGGGTGCCTGGCCGAGGGCTCGCCGCTCGGCGGTGCCCTCATGAACGCGTTGGATCGCGTAACCACCCGGATCCGCACCGACACCGAGCTGCTGGTCCGGGCCACGCTGGGCTTCTTCTTCGTCTCGCTGTGGGGGATGGGTGGGATCATCCTCACCCCCGAACTCGCGACCGACGTCGCATGGATCCCGTGGTTCCAGCTCGGGCTGGCCGCCTGCCTGATCTGGCGCCGGACCATGCCGCTCGCCGGGCTGGGCATCGTCTTCCTGTTCAGCTTCGCTACCGCGCAGTACGGCGTCTTCCACCTCGCCGACTACCCGGTGTTCCTCGGGGTGGCGATCTACCTGATCTGCCAAGGCCTCAACCTGAAGCTCTTCGGCCTGCGCCCGCTGGACATCGTGCGCTGGGCCGCTGCCGTCACGCTGATGTGGGCCTCGGTAGAGAAGTGGGCCTACCCGCAGTGGACCGATCCGCTGCTCAGTGCCAAGCCGCAGATGACCATGGGCGCGACGCCCGAACTGTTCATGCAGGCCGCCGGCGTCATCGAGTTTACCCTGGCCTTCGCGCTGATCTGGACCCCATTGGTGCGACGCGCCGCGGCAATCATCCTGGCCGCGATTTTCGTCTCTGCGGTGTTCGAGTTCGGCAAGGTCGACTCGATCGGGCATTCCGGGATCATCGTCGTACTGCTCGGCATCGCCGCCGACGACGCGCGCACCTCGGTGCGGGTCCGCGACATCACGTGGGCGCCGGTTTACTACGGTGGTGCGCTCGCGACCTTCCTGGCGTTGTACTACGTCGGCCACGAGGCCCTGTACGAGGGCCTCACCGGCCTGCCGGTGATCTGAGGCTGCTTGATAGACGGAGCTCGGTGGCGGCCATCCTACTGGATGTGGAGGGTGAGCTTCATCTTCGGGTGGATACCGCACTCGATCACGAAGTCGCCGGGCTCTTTCAGCGTCAGCGTGGCCTGCTTGCCTGGCTCTTGGTCGCCGGCGTCGAACGCGAACCGATCGGCTTCGATGAAGGCGTGATGGATCACACCGTCGTCCCCGTTGACCAGGACGATTGTGTCACCTCGGCGCAGGAACAGGTCGGTGGGATTGTAGTGTCTGCCCTTCTGCAGCACGACGCGGACGGTGTTGGCAAGATCGGCTTGGGCTGGCCCGAACGCGAGTAACCCTGCCATGAGCGCGATAGGCGCGCTGAAAAAAAGCGGGCGGCGTCGATTGTAAATGGCCACGGATACAACCCAAAAAAATTTTCTCGCGGTCTGTAAGTGACATTGACCAGTTGTAGGCTGCCTAACAAAACTTAGAATCGGCATATAATTTGTCTTTTGATTGGTGCTAAATTCACGGAATGAGCGGCATTTGCATTTTGGTCGCAACGAATATTTAACTGCAGGCGACCTCCGCTCGACGCCTTAATAGTAAGGCGCACCGAACAGATCGCCGATCGCCTTCCGCTTGAAGAGCGTGCTCCAGCGCCGACGCTGATGCTCTGGCCAGTCGTGGATCATGTGACAGCGCTGGCAGAAGGCTGCGAGGTTAGCGTCCGCATTGTTGGCGGGGTCGTGATCCCGGTGTGCAGCTGCCAGCACGACATGGGTGCTGCGGGCGCGGCCGAGGATGTCGGTACCCAACCTGATTCGGATCCGGCGCCCCCACCCGTCGCGCCAGCGACTAGCCTCAGCGTCCCATTAGCGCCCATCGCCGAGGTGATAGATCATCTGCCCGTGCGGACGCCCACAGCTCTCGCAGCGGCCCTGCGCCCGGCCAAAGCGGATCGCCATCGACAGCTCGCGCCAGTCGATCGGGTAGAAGAAGCGGTGCTCTGGCCGGATCGGCATGACGTGGTGGGGAGCCCGACGGGATACGCCACCTTGCCGTGAGATGCATGGTCGGGCCTGCATCCTATTAGCAACAGGGCCTATAAACCCTGATGCATAATGCAACTAAGTCGTGGGTTCGTCGTTATTGCGCTTGGCCCGGTACATTTCAAAGTACTGATCTAGTCTAAACCGGGTTCATAAACGGTTTACTATGCTGTCTTCCATCATCGTCGGCCGGTGTGTCCGTAAAACTACAGCCAATTGCCCCATGGATCGGTAGCCTTACCGTCAGATAGAAATTCTGGACCCGACACGATGATCAAGCTCCTGGCCTCGCTGGCCGCCTTCACCGCGCTGACCGCCGCCGCCTCGGCCGCCGACCTGCCGCGCCGCGCCGCGCCGCCGCCCGTCTTCACCCCCGTGCCCGTGTTCACCTGGACCGGCGCCTACTTCGGTATCAACGCCGGCTACGCCTTCGACGCCAGCAGCCGCTCGAACAGCTCGGTCTTCGGCGTCCCCGCCGCCTTCGCCGCCGCCGGCACCACCGCCACCTTCCGCGACCGCAGCCAGGACGGCTTCTCCGGCGGCGCCCAGGTCGGCTACAACTACCAGTTCACCCCGGGCTCGGGCGTGGTCGTCGGCATCGAGGCCGACGCCCAGTACCTCGACTTCGGCCGCAACCGGAACAACGCCTTCATCAGCGGCGCCGTGGCCCCGGGCTACTACGTCACCGACCCGCGCGGCCTGTCGAGCCTCGACTACTTCGGCACCGTGCGCGGCCGCCTCGGCTACGCCTTCGACCGCACCCTCGTGTACGGCACCGGCGGCTTCGCCTACGGCTCGGGCAGCGCCGACCGCTCCTTCGGCGGCTACGCCGGCAACGACAGCTTCCGCACCGGCTACGCCGTCGGCGGTGGCGTCGAGTTCGCCCTCCCGACCGAGTCGTTCCTGAACTTCTTCCGCTCGTCGGCCGTGACGTTCAAGATCGAAGGCCTGTACGTCAACCTGGAGCGCGGCAACCGCAACCAGGGCGCCCTCGTCGTCAACGCCGCCAACCTCGTCCCGGTCGCCTACAGCGCCATCGGTCGCCGCGACGACGAGTTCGCCGTCGTCCGCGCCGGCCTGAACTACAAGTTCGGCTCGTACTAAGATCGGATCGAACTGCTCCCGGCTCCTGTGCCGGGAGACGTTGCGGCGGGCGAGGGTGTTGGTCCTCCTCATCGCTCGCCGCCGCGAAAGGTGCCGGCAACTTGTTGGACTCCGGATCCCCAGCCCGATCAATCTGGCCGCGAGGTCGGCGACACCCTGGGAGCACCCGCTCCTGGGGTGTTTTTTCGTGTCGGGACCCGGTCTGGTCGCGGGTCACCATGGCAGCATCGCAACTCGTCAGACGGTCATGACGAGTTGGATCCCTAACGGCTCGGGCGTCAGCCGATGACTGGTCCGGCGTCATCCGCTGATGCGACGGGGTCAGCCGATGAGGCATCCAAGGCTCTGATGTAGCTCGGCCGTTTGTGTCTTGCGTCGATCCGGTATTGTCCGACGTTAGCACCTGTAGGACAGATTGAGGGTCTTTACGAACGGAGGATGGCTGGTTCATCGTAGCCCCTGAGGGGCGAAGATGAAGCAGACATCCGGGCCGGCCAAGAAGCCGGCAGAAGCGGTGATCAAGGACATCGGTCGGGCCACACGTCCGCAGTTCTCGTCCGAGGAGAAGATCCGTGTGGTGCTGGAAAGCTTGCGTGGCGAGGACAGCATCGCCAATTGTGCCGACGTGAGGGGATCGCCGCCTCGATGGACTACGGCTGGTCCAAGGAGTTCCTGGAGGCTGGCGAGAAGCGCCTGTCCGGCGACACGTCTCGTGCGGCCACCACGGATGAGGTACGGGGTCTGCGCCGCGAGACGGGGACGCTCAAAGAGGTCGTGGCTGATCTCGTCCTGGAGAACCGTCTGCTTAAAAAACCGTATGGCCCGCCCCGTCTGCAAGGTCGTCGATGAAGGTGCGTGTGACCGGTCTGCACAAACGTATCCGGCATGTCGGCATGGTGACCGCCGCCAAGATGGAGAGCCGCACGTCCCGGGCCTCATAAGCAATTCGGCCTCGGGGGCCGCTTTTTTGCCAGGCTTCCGGAACGCCGCTCGACCGTTAGGCCATCTTCACTGTCCTTCCGCAGACCTCGTAGACCCGCGCCGAGCGGTCAGGCTCGGGCTCGGGTCGATCCCGCTCGGCGCCTCAAGCTAGCGCCGGCTCCAGACGCCGCTCGAAGCTCACCTCTTTGCGCAACCTCGCCCAGGCGATCCGCGCGAGCTTGGCCGCCAGCGCGACGACCACGACGTTGTAGTGGGCTCGCGCCAGAAGTCCGCGCAGCCACCGTCCGGTCGCGTCCTCGGCCTTCGACAGCGAGGCCAGGGCCGCGCGCGCCCCATGGATGAAGAGGCCGCGCAGGTAGGCATTGCCCCTCTTGCTGATGCCGAGCAGCTTCGGCTTGCCGCCGGTCGTGTGTTGGCGTGGCACGAGGCCGAGCCAGGCGGGCAGGTCGCGCGCGGAAGCAAACGCGCTGCCGTCGTCGACGGCCGCGCGCAGGGCCGTGGCCGTCATCGGCCCGACGCCGGGGATCGATACCAAGCGGTGCGCCGCCTCGTCGGCGTGGGCGTGCGCGATGAACTCCCGGTCGAGCGCGTCGATGCGGCGGTCGAGACCCGCCCATTCCCCGCGGATCTCAGCGACGAGGGACCGGATGCGCGCGCCGACCCGTGCTTCGGGATCTTCCAGGAGGCCTCCGACCGCCGTCTCGAACTTGCGGCGGCCCTGGGGGAAGGCGAGGCCACGCTCCAGCAGGATCGCGCGCAACTGGTTCATCAGCATGGTGCGCATGCCGACCAGCCGCGACCGGACCCGGTGCAGTCTCTGCATGTCGAGTTGCTCCTGCGCCTTCAAGGCCACGAAGCGCATGGTCGGGCGCGTGGCGGCCTCGGCGATCGCCTCGGCATCGCGGTCGTCGTTCTTCTGCGCCTTGACGTAGGGGCGGACGTACTCGGGCGACAT